>CAYNAU010000001.1:0-386110 GCA_964395715.1 uncultured Porticoccus sp.
AACCCCTGTTACCGCCGTGAAAGGGCGGTGTCCTAGGCCTCTAGACGAACGGGACACATGCATCTCATCAAGAGAGGCGCGCATTCTAAGAAGCCGCACTGATGCTGTCAAGCTTACAGTGGTTTTTTATCAACTCTCATAAAAACCCGAAGCCGCCACGAACCAAGCGGGCCGCGTGCAAGCCTGATCACCTATTCTTTCTCAAACTTCAACGAGGCCGAATTGACGCAATAACGCGTCCCGGTGGGGGCCGGGCCATCATCAAACACATGCCCCAGATGACAACCACAATGGGCGCATGTGATCTCGGTGCGAATCATGCCGTGGCTCATATCCGGGTGCTCGGCGATCACCCCAGCCGCGACCCCCTGATAAAAGCTTGGCCAGCCGGAACCGGAGTCGAACTTGTGCCGGGAGTGGAACAATGACTCACCACAACACTTGCAATAATAGGTGCCGGCCGACTTCTCGGCGTTGTACGCGCCAGTGAAAGGTCGTTCTGTGCCCTTCTCTCGGCAAATATGATATTCCTCTGGACTCAGCTTATCGCGCCAGTATTCATCGTCATACTTTTCTCTATCTGCCATTTTTGTGCCTCACAGAATTATTAGTTATGACAGGGTTTTGATATACAATGAGTTTTTACTCAGGGTTTGACAACCAACAGCGGTTATTTATGCACCATATCAAGAAATCCGACAAATTGGACAACGTTTGCTACGACATTCGTGGGCCTGTACTGGATCATGCCAACCGCCTCGAAGAAGAGGGGCTGCGTATCCTCAAACTCAATATCGGCAATCCAGCGCCCTTTGGCCTGGAAGCACCGGACGAGATTATCCACGACGTAATTCATAACCTGGCAAATGCCCAGGGTTACTGTCATGCCAAGGGTATTTACAGTGCACGTAAGGCCGTCATGCAACGTTGCCAGTTGGTCGGCATTCCCAACGTCGAAATTGACGACATTTTTCTGGGCAACGGGGTCAGCGAGCTGATTGTGATGGCCATGCAGGCCCTGCTCAACAATGGTGATGAGATTCTGGTGCCAGCACCGGACTACCCGCTGTGGACTGCCGCTGTCACCCTGGCCGGGGGTAAGGCAGTGCACTACCTGTGCGATGAAGAAAACGAATGGCAGCCGGACATTAACGATATCGCCAGCAAGATCACCCCCAGAACCCGCGGCATTGTGGTCATCAATCCCAACAACCCGACGGGTGCGGTATACGGGGAAACGGTACTCAAGCAGATTGTCGAGCTGGCCCGCAAGCACGACCTGATTATCTACGCTGACGAAATCTATGACCGCATTCTCTATGATGGCGCGGTGCACGTGCCCATGGGGACACTGGCCACGGATGTTCTCTGCATCACATTTAATGGCCTGTCAAAAACCTATCGTCTGGCGGGCTTCCGCTCCGGCTGGCTTGTGGTGAGTGGCGCCAAGCACCGTGCCCGAAGTTATATCCAGGGAATCGAAATGCTCGCCTCCATGCGTCTTTGCGCCAACGTGCCGGCCATGTATGCCATCCAGACGGCCCTGGGTGGTTATCAGAGCATTGGCGATCTCGTAGCGCCAGGTGGACGCCTGCATCAGCAGCGAGAAAAAGCGTGGACTCTGTTAAATGACATTCCCGGTGTCAGTTGCGTGAAACCCAAGGCTGCCATGTATCTTTTCCCCAGGCTCGACCCGGAAATTTACCCCATTGAGGATGACGAGCAGCTGGTGCTGGACCTGTTGTTGGAGGAGCGCATTCTGCTGGTACAGGGTACAGCCTTTAACTGGCCAAACCCGGACCATTTCCGCATCGTGTTTCTGCCGCGAGAAGATGACCTTGAAGAGGCCATTGCCCGTTTGGCGCGATTCCTCGAGAAGTATCGCCAGAACAACCCGAAACAAAAAACCAAGCTGGCACAAGTCGCGACCTAAGTTGCTGATTCAGTGCCAAGGCCTACCGGGTAGAGGATTCGATCCCGGTAGCCTGTCAGCACCGGCAAGTAGCCTGCCAGTGATCGATCCAGCTGCGGGTCGTTGCTGTCCACCAGCAGCGGCCTGCCCCCCAGGCCAGTGATCTTGGTCTTGGTGGCCACCACCAACAGATTCTCCCTGCCTACCTGTTTGATAATGTCAGGGGTTAACTGCTGGTTGCCGCGCCCCAACAAAATACCCTGACCGCCAATAGGGGTGATCACAATTTTCACCGGCCCCCGGTGTACCTGCAGCGCCCGCTCGATGTCACTTGCGCTCACATCGGCAGCAAGCAGCTGGCGATTGAGGATCAGATCCACCCCCAGCAGAGTGTTGGCGATACTCATTTCGTCCATCAGGGCCGCGGTGGTGGAGCCGGGGCCAATGATATACAGGCAATCATCGTTCATCTCTTCCAGCAGGGTCTCGGCGATATCTTTCAATACCAGCGATTCCACTTCCCTGCCTCCTGACTTGACCTGCTGCATGAATTGGCCCGCTTCGGGCACCAGTAATTCGCCGTAATAGCGGGATTTGACACGTCCCTCGCGCAGGGCCTGTTCATCGATGTCCCGCACCTCACGGGCACGAATATCCACCAGTTCACCACGAATCAACAGCCCTACCAGCTCACCGGCCGCTTCCGGAGTAATGGCATAAACACCTGACTGCATTTTCACCCCGGCGGGCACACCCAGCACGGGTTGTTGCGCGGGTACGGCATTACAGATATTGCGGGCCGTGCCGTCCCCTCCCACAAACAGCAACAGATCCACACCGGCGGCCACCATGGCTGCCGCCGCCTGTTCTGTATCCTCCGGCGTGGTTTCACCGGGATGCCTATCTCCCACCAGTCGGGGCGTAAACCCGCACTCCGTGGCAACGGTTTCGCCCATTGACCCGGGGCCGGTGAGCAGCGCAATCGTTTCGGTGTTCAGCGTATCAGCCATCATCCGCAACGCTCGCAATGCCCGTTGCGGAGCACGGGGCTCGCTGCCACGACGTATCGCCTCACGGGCGGTTTCACGGCCATCACTCCCCTTCAAACCCGCAGGGCCACCCAGCCCGGCAAGGGGGTTGACGATCAAACCCAGTCTGAACACAAACTACTCCACATTTTTTATAAAAAGATTTTAACCTGAGGCTTGTCCCCACAACCAAACATGGTATGTTCAGCAAACGACACAAGCATTATTGACGATCATGAGCCAGCAACCCAAAGACACATCATCAGACGCAAAGCAGCCGCCGGATTTCCACGGTGCCGCTGTCATTGATGAAGATGGCAATGAAATTCCCATTACCGAAGATATGGTCCAGGAAGCTTTTGAAGAGCTGGAAGAAGAAACCGCTGAAAAGCCCGCTGACACCAAAAAGCAATAGTCCGGCCAGCTTCCCTAACGGCCTTGCCTATTACCCATCAACAGCACCAATCAACCTGACCTGAAACCCAACGCGGCAAGTTGCTTTGCCAGCGCATTATCACTGCACCCCCTGACCCGATAATGCTGAAACTCCAGGCGACGGGGATACCCCTTGCGCAGCTGGTCAAAGGCCACACCAACTCCCGACCCCTTATCCAGAAGCTCGGCCCGCATTTGCCGGTCATCCTCTGCCACATCGTAAATTGCCAATACAGCTTTACCTAACGAGGACATCTGAATCAGGTCGATAATCTCGGTTTTTTCAGAACTAGAGGGCTGCGATTCACCCAACCAGTCACAGAAAGCATCCCGCACCATCCGCGAGCCATTGATCTTGCCATCCCAGCTGTAGCCGGCAATATGCGGTGTACCAATGTTGACTGCCTGCAACAGCGGCAGTGAAACCGAGGGCTCGTTTTCCCACACATCCAGCACCACCTGCCAGGCATATTCCGGCAGCAATTCCAGTAACGCGGCATTATCCACCACCGCCCCACGACCGGCATTCAGCAACAGTCCGCCGGCAGAAAAACGACGCAGCACCTGCTCATCAAAGAGGTGATAGGTGGGATGTGAACCACTGGACGTCAGCGGTGTATGCAGACAGAGAATGCTGGCGTCCAGCACCTCATCAAAAGAACATTTATCGGGAATTTGTTCCACTGTCAGAAATGGGTCGTAGCATCGGCAATCAACCCCGAGTGCTTTCAGGGTGCGGTATAGGCGCCCGCCTACATTGCCACAACCGACGATACCCACTGTTTGCCGCAGCCAGTCAGGCCGAACCCGAAACAGGGCTGACAACACATACTGGACCACAGCATTGGCATTACAGCCAGGCGCGTTGGCAAAGGCGATGTTGCAACTATCCAGATAGTGCTGATCCACATGATCGACGCCGATCGTGGCAGAACCGACAAAACGTACGCGACTGCCCTCCAGCAAAGCCGCATTGACCCGGGTAATGGAGCGCACCAGCAAAACATCGGCATCCCTTACCTGTTGGCTGTCTATTTCCCGCCCGGGACAGGTTGTCACCTCACCGTAGGGTGAGAACAATTCCCGCACCAGGGGCATATTTTCATCGGCAACAATTTTCACTGGCAGGTGGTTTCTCCTGTGAGCCTCTGTATCCGCTGGAAAACACGCTGACCAAACCCCATGCGCTGACAGAAACCAGAGAGTGCTTCCAACTGTGGGGTGCAACGCTGTAATGGTGGCTCACCTATAGGGGCATTATCAGCAATGCCGGTGAGCTGCCTGACCACTGCCAGCTGCTCCCTGTAACTTTCAATTTTCTCCGGTAGCTTGGAAGCACCGCGCACCGGTAACTCCGTAAGGGCATCGCCAGCAGCCAGTATTGTATCCAGCGAGTCGAAGCGGTCCAGTAGAGCCGCGGCAGTCTTGGCGCCGATACCCGGCACCCCCGGGATATGGTCAACCGGGTCGCCCACCAATGCCAGATAATCTGCCAGTTGTTCCGGCCACACGCCCAGGCTGTATTTTACACCCTGGCGATCCCTGGCATCGCTGCGTCCAAAATCCCAAATCAGATCGTTATCTTTCAGCAGCTGTGCCAGATCCTTATCACCGCTAATCACAATCACCTGTTGCCCCTGCACCTGCCCTCGCCGTGCGAGGGTGCCAATAATGTCATCTGCTTCGTGGCTGTTAGTGGCCAGGCCGGTGATACCCAGCAAACCCGTCACCTGGGCACAGGCATCCAGTTGAAATGCCAAGGGCTCGTCCGGCAGTACCCGATTAGCCTTGTAAGGTGGATAGATTTGATTGCGAAAACAGCTGCCAAGACTTTCATCAAACGCGGCAACGATATCTTGTGGCTGTTGTTGTTCCAGCAGGCTCAGCAAAAAGCCCAGATAACCATAGACAGCCTGTGTTGGGAACCCTTCTTCGCTATGCCAGCGTTCCGGCAACACATAGTAGTGGCGAAAAATGTAAATGGAGGCGTCAATCAGGTAGAGGGGCAACGTCATTGCAGCCTGGTCAGATCATATTGCTGGGGTTGACAGTAATCCGTGCCGCCAAAAAATTCCCCCAGTGCCCGGGCAAGCTTTGCAGCCCTGGGTGGCATGGGCATGTCACACCAGTATCGGGCCTGTCTCGCCACCGCCTCGACAAAGGAGTCACTGGCGCCGACACCACCGCTGAGGTTATCGGCACTGATACGAAATTGGTGCCCCGCGGCGTTAGACAGCATCCACTCCAGTGCCTGAGGTTTGATTTCCACCTGCTCAAATGCCTGCTGCTGCTCACCTGAGCGTCCGTCCGGTTGATACCAGTAACCGAAATCCACCAACGTCCGGCGTTGATGCCCGGCTATACACCAGTGAGAAATTTCATGCAGGGCACTGGAAAAATAATCATGGCGAAAAATCAGTCGGTGATATGAACACGCGTCACCTGCAGGGTAGTAAACCGGCTCTTCACCCATGGCGATCAAGCGGGTGTTATAGCTGTCCGCAAACAGGCGATCAAAGATATCAATCAACTGCCGGGTGCGAGGATCAAAGTGTTCGCTATTACCAGATGACATCCACATTCTCGCGGCAACGCGTTTCGTCAATTCGCTGCAGGTACTCTTGGGTGAGAAATTCTCGGCCGGCAAGCAGGTGCTCCACATACCAGCGTGCCGGGAGGATGTTATTGTCAATCACGGCGGGGTTGGCAATATAGGTCCAGGCTGGAATGACTCCTGCCTCTGTCTGAACAGGAAACATTTCCCGGCTATACATGTAGGGTGTTCCCTCAAAAGGGTCCAGTTTGGCGATCTCAAGATGATCCGCCAGGCGATATAACACGCCCTCCACACGCTCACCTTTCGCATAGACGATATTGGCACAAGCCAGCAGTGCGTCATGTCTTGAGCGTTTATTGAAGCGCAGACCAAAGCCGTCCAGCCAGCCGGGGCACAAATCCACCACCTGCAGTGCCCGTTTGGCCATCCGCTCAGGATTCATATTTGAGCCATAGGCGAAATAGTAGCTCACAAAGTATACCCAAGGTATTGTGCTAGAAGTTAATCGGTAGTACCTTATCTTGTGTGGGGTGCTGTTATTTAGACTCCCCTACAAGGTCCCGGCCAGACCAGGACACAGTCCTTCAGGTCGTGATCGAACTGCCATTTGAGGAGGCTGTATTATGACTACCTCAACACCCGATCACAACACGGATAACGTGGTGGATCTCTTCTCTGGGAAACCCTACTCTTCCCGCTACAATCGTCGCATCATTCGTCTCGCTCCCGAACTCGATGGTCTGGAAATGATCTATTCCAACGAGGCTCATCCCAACAAGTTATTCAGCATCAAGGTGCTGTGTTGGGCCCTGCGCGCAGACGGTGAAGTGGTGGGCCTGGTGCCCTGGCTTGATGACATCATGCCCTGCACAGAAATTCAGGACCCATTGAACGGTCACTGGGAGGGTTACTACGACCCCGGTATAGACGAGGTGTTTTTCGAAGCTCCCATTCACAAGGTTCTGGAGTTGGAAACCGCTGCCGAATACTACGAATTCGAATGCGACAGCGACAAGGACGTGGTGCAGGAGCTTCCCGATACCATCGGCACCCATGCAGTGCTTTCGGAAGACGGCTTCAAAAGCATTACGCTGAAAGAAGTGGTCAGCTGGCAACTGCTCAGCGATGGCGCCGTCCGTGGCATGCTGATTGATGATGACAAAGTCATCAGCACACCGGTTCTGCCCGGCGATGAATGCCTCTACTCAGCCAAGGATGAAGAGACTTTCCGCTATTTCTTCCAGCATCACATCGCCAACAAGATCAAGGCGAAAGATCCGGATGCTTTGGCGGCAATCTCCATGCTGGTGGAGTCCTGAGCTGACCTGACCAGCCCCTGATGCTGGTCGGCTAACGGGTCCGCCCTCAGGCGGCGGACTGTTACCCCCCGAAAAAACCGGAGTGGTCAACAAACTCCGGACAGGCTTTTCTCCCCCTCAATTTTTACCCGTCGATAACTAACCTTCGTCAATCCGAAAACCAGCGGATATGGCCCGTGACCTCTTCCCGATCATGATAAAGCTGTCGAAAACGCAATTCATAGCGGACCCCGGTTTCATCCATGCGCGCGGCAATCCGGTCCCGGCAATCCAGCACAGCCTGAAAGCGCTGCTTCATGGGCAACTTGAGATTAAAGATGGCCTCGCGGCACCAGCCTTTGGACAACCAGCGTCCCACCAGGTCTGCAACCCGTGCCGGTTTATCGGCAATATCACTGACCAGCCACTGCACAGGCTTGCGGGGTTCGTAGAGAAACGCATCCTCGCGAATATGCTCCACCATACCGGTTGCCATTAATTCTGGCGCCATGGGGCCGTTATCCACGGCATAGACCGTGATGCCACGCGCCACCAGCTGGTAGGTCCACCCCCCCGGGGCTGCGCCCAGATCGACAGCGCGGGTTCTCGCCTTCAGTCGATCGGCCCACTCCTCCTCGGGAATAAAAAAATGCCAGGCCTCTTCCAGCTTCAGGGTGGCTCGACTGGGAGCATCCCTGGGGACTTTCAGGCGGGGAATCCCCATCGGCCAGGGGCTGCTGTTTTCCATCGTGCTGATGCCCACCCAGGCTTGCCGTCCTGAGAGAAACAGCAGATGCAGCCGGTATTTACCTGAAGCTTTTATCAGGCCCTTCTTTTTCAGCGCCTGTCGCAGCGGCACTGTTATTTTTCGACAGAATCCCGACAGCGCCTTGCCTTCGTTGGTGTCCACATACTCGACACTGAATTCTGCCAGCTTGCCGGGAACAATCTCTTCCACCAGCTCCAGCAACGGGCCGATTCGGTTCTGTTCAGGCAAATCGTCCAGCAGGGGTGCCGCAGCAAACCACTGGCGAACAAACATCAACTGCTGAAAATCCAGCTGTCGCAGCAACTGTATGGCGCCATCGGCATCATGGGTGACATAACAGACAAGTGCACTGCCTTCCGAGGTTTTTACATAACCGTAGACCCCGACCTGGTCTGCCAAATCGGCAATTTCCGCGGCGGCTTCTTTTTCAAAACCCTGGCGGCAATACAGTATCAGGTGATTTAACACGACAGGCTCCCAGCAAAATCCCGTACCTTCCGGGCGACATCATCCAGGTGCTGCTGCTGGGTCAGTCCGGACTTCTTACGTGGCTTCAGATCGTGATCGCCGTCTTCAAGCCAGCACAGCTGCACCGCAGGGCTGAATGCCACCGCCTCAAGTTCCGGCGGCTTGCCAAAGGGGTCTCGAGTGCCCTGAAAAATTCTTGCGGGAGTTGCCATATCGGCAAACTGCTCCACTCGCATTTTTTCCGGTTTGCCCGGTGCATGAAAGGGAAATCCAAAGCAGCACAGACCATCGACCTGCAATTCGTCAGCCACCAGGCTGGCCATACGGCCACCCATGGACTTGCCGCCAATCATCAGCGGACCGTTAAACTCCTGACGATCGCGAATGTCTGCCACCACTTGCCGCCAGCAATCCAGCAGCACTGGTTGGCGATCGGGGGGCCGCTTGCTGCCACCCGAGCGTCGCTGCGCCATATAGGGGAATTCAAAACGCACCACGCTGACCTGATGCCCGGCAATACCTCTGGCCAGAGCAGAAATAAAGTCACTGTCCATCGGCGCCCCTGCACCATGGGCAAAAATCAACGTGCCGCAGCTGTGGCCTGCCCCACCGCGATCTATCAGGTAATTCATGGTTGTATCTGTCGGAATTGGTGTCGGGTGAGCAGGTTACAGGTTTCAGAGTCCGGGTCAAAGATAATCACAACCTCACCCGACGCTATCTGCCGTTCAACCTGAGCAACCTTGATGGAAAAATCCACCTCATGAACACCGTAGTCTGTTGCCTCCCGCGAGACAAAATCCTCAATCACCGCCTGCAACAGCTCGGGCGACAAACGATCCACTGGGATTTCAATCACGGCGCAGAGGGTTTCCTGAATTTCAGAGTCATGCGATCGCTTTCACCGATGGCCAGGTATTTCTCCCGGTTTTCCGACCCCAGACGCAGGGTCGGCGGTAACGTCCAGACCCCGGCCGGGTGATCCGCAGAATCCTTTGGATTAGCGTTAATGTCACTTTGTGCTTCCAGTACAAAACCGGCATTTTCTGCCAGCTCAATAACATAAGACTCTGTCATGTAACCACTGGCAAGCATTGCCTCCCGGGTCGTTCCTTCTTTCGCTCGGTGCTCTACCACGCCCAGAATGCCACCCGGCTTTAATGCCTTGAAAAACAGATTGAAGGCCTGTTGTTCACTGTCTGTGCGTAGCCAGTTGTGTACATTGCGAAACGTCAATACCCTGTCGGCAGCAGCCTCGGGGGTCAACAGCTGACCGCGAGCCGGATCAAAAGTGGACAATTTCACGTTGCCGTAAACTGCAGGGCTAGAACGCAGCTTTTCTTCAAAATGCTGCCTCGACAGGTCGTAATATTTTACCCCGATTCCCACGGAGAAATGGGCCGCGTAGAACACGCCGTCCCGCATTAATGGCGCCAGTATTTCGGTGTACCAGCCACCACCCGGCCAGATCTCGACCAGGGTCATATCGGGTTCAACGCTAAAGAATGACAGCGTTTCTCCCGGGTGACGCCAGACATCCCGCTCAGCAAATTCCGGCGTGCGGTGCTCACCCTGCAACGGGTTGGCCTGTGCAACGGCGCAAAACAGCAGTACCAGTGCCAACCAAGGGGTGTATCGAACTGATTTAATCATGTTGCAAACTCCTGAAATCCTTTCATGGGTTTTAACGTCATGGTCTGTGACAAGGAGATGGGACATAATACTCAGAAAATACCGGGGGCCAATCAACCGATGAAACATTATCTCGTACTGACCGTCATGGCAGATGACCGACCCGGCATTGTCGAGCGTATCGCCGACGCCGTGGCCGCAGCTGGAGGCAACTGGCTGGAGAGTAATATGTCCCGTCTGGGCGGCAAGTTTGCCGGCATTCTGCTGGTGGATATTGCCGAGGAGAAACAGGGTGGTCTCATCGATAGCCTCAACGGCCTGCAGTCAATGGGTATTCGCGTCACCGCCGAACCCTGCTCCAGCGTACCCGAGTCCACCGGAGAACCCCTGTTGCTGACCGTTGTCGGCAATGATCGTCCGGGCATTGTCGGGGAAATTTCCGCTATCCTGGCGCGCCTGCAGGTTAACGTGGAAGAGCTGGATACCTGTTGCGAGGATGCCCCCATGAGCTCGGAAATCCTGTTCCGCGCCACCGCCATTCTGCAGCTGCCCGCCAACCTCAGCAGGGACAGTCTGCAGTCGGCACTGGAGCAGGTCTCCGACGACCTGATGGTGGAACTGGAAAAACCTGCGCTCTAGCCCACCAGCCCCCTGAGCAGCACACCGACACCATAGGCCATACCGGCAGCGATGCCACCGATACCGACAGTTTCAATACCGGAAATAAACCAGTGCTGGTCGACAAACCGGCCTTTCATAGCCCCTACCCAGAAAAAGGCCACCACGGTCATCACGGTGGACCAAAAAAATGGCTCGCTGATCAACCCCGGTACGATCCAGTTGGCAACGTAGGTCGTCAGTGGAATAAAGCCCACCACGCAGAAAGCCACAAAAGTGGCCAGACCGGCTTTGAAAGCATTATGGTTTTGCAGAGATAGACCAAATTCTTCCTGCACCATGGTATCCACCCATTTTTCCCGGTCAGAGACGATCACATCCACCGCCTCTTCCAGCAACTCGCCCTCAAAACCCTTGCGCGCATAGATCTGGCGCACCTCCTCCACTTCCCCTTCGGGAAACTTCTCAATTTCTTCCATTTCACGCTGGCGGATCTTCTCGCGATGCTGATTCTCCGCCTTGGTGCCAAGGTAATTGCTGACCGCCATACTGAATCCATCGGCCAGCAGGTTGGCAAATCCGAGGATGATAATCACACCCGCCGACATGCCGGCACCGGCAACACCCGCGACGATCGCAAACGTGGTAATGGCACCATCCACGGCACCATAGATAAATTCTTTCAGGTATACGGAGTCCGGACCTTCATCCAGTCGCTTGGCGATCAGGTGGGGATGATGGTGAGCACGGTATTCCTCAAGTTCCCTCAGTTGATCATGGGTTTCCATTCAAACTCCTTGCCACGTAAAGCTTGTGGGGCAATGAATCCCGCCAGGGGGACAGGCTGGCCAAATAGGCCTTTGGGTAGCATGATAGCGCACACCCAAATTGATGTACGTAACCATGTTGAATATTGTCCTTTTTGAGCCGGAAATTCCTCCAAACACTGGAAACATCATACGTCTCTGCGCCAATACCGGATTTCATTTGCACCTTATTGAGCCTCTGGGCTTTGAGCTGGATGACAAGCGGCTGCGACGCGCCGGACTGGATTATCGGGAGTGGCAAGACGCCAAGGTGCATAGCAACTGGCAAGCCTTTCTGGAAAATCAGCGCCCTGAGCGCATTTTTGCCATCAGTACCAAAGGACAGACCCGCTATACCGATATTGCCTACCGGGCAGGAGATACTCTGGTATTCGGCCCTGAAACCCGCGGCCTGTCCGTGGCCTTCCGCGAGGCGTTGCCCGGCGATCACGTTCTGCGCATTCCCATGCAGCCAGAAAGCCGCAGTCTGAATCTATCCAATGCCGCCGCGCTGATTGTCTATGAGGCCTGGCGGCAGCTTGGCTTTCAAGGTGCGATCTAAACCGTGAGATGCACCCCCGGGGCAATACCCGTAAAATCCACCCCCCTACGTCCTTGAGAATCGGCCCGTCCATGAACCGAGCACCCATTGGCCTGTTTTATGGCTCATCCACCTGCTACACCGAAATGGTCGCTGAAAAAATTGCAGCCGAACTGGGTGAAGGCCGCGTGGACGTGCACAACATCGAGACCGTACCCGTCTCCGAAATGGAAGACTATGACTTTCTGATTCTCGGCATCCCCACCTGGGATTACGGAGAACTACAGGAGGACTGGGAGAACTGCTGGGACGACCTGGACGAACTGGATCTCAGCGGCAAGACCATCGCCCTCTTCGGTCTGGGCGACCAGGTCGGTTATCCGGAATGGTTTCTGGATGCCCTGGGTTACCTTTGGGCGAAGGTCCGCAACCTGGGCGCCAACACCATTGGTTACTGGCCCGTGGAAGGTTATGAATTTGAAGCATCGAAAGGGCTGACCGAAGATGGCCATCATTTTGTCGGGCTAGCCATCGACGACGAAAATCAGTTTGATCTCACCGACCAGCGCATCAAAGCCTGGTGCGACCAAATTTGTCAGGAATTCGGTCTCGACTGAGCATGAGCAGCCCTAAAAGCTGTTCGCCAGCACAATCCCCGCAGACAGCAAAATCATGGTCAAAGTACCCGCCGTACCGAGAAACCGCGGGGGCGACGACCCGGCACTTTTGCCCAGACCATACGCATGCAGCAAACGACACACCACCAGCAGGCTACCCAGAGCATGCACCGGCCAGGTACTGCTGAGGGTATTTTCAACGGCCAGCAACAACAGTAACGCCATCGGCATGTATTCCGCGGCATTGCCGTGCACACGAATGCGCCGACTCAACTCACGATTGTCGCCATCACCAATACCCACCCGGTAACTAAAACGGCCGCGGACCACCTGTAGCGCCAACACCACCAGGAGAATTCCACACAACGCCATATAGATGGCGGACACTTCCATACTGAAGGTACTGGGCATGGCAACAAGCTCCTTATCTGCCGTGAACGTGCTCTAATTAAACCACAGCCGGATTCTGCTGATAAAATGCGCCCCACCGCCAGGAAATACCCATGTCAGACCCTTTGTCAGAGCCGTCTACAGACACCGTGCAACAAGCCGCCATCCACTGGGATGACAAGGGCCAGCCGTTGTCCGATGCCTTTAATGATGTGTATTTCTCCAGGGCCAGTGGCATTGAAGAAACTCGCTATGTGTTCCTGCAGCACAACGGCCTCCCCGAACGCTGGCAGGATTGGCAGCAGCCCATGTTTACCATTGGCGAAACCGGTTTCGGTACGGGCCTTAACTTCCTCACCGTCGCCGACAGTTGGCTACAACAGGTTGACGATGTGAGCGCCCGGCTGCATTTTGTCTCGGCAGAAAAATTTCCCCTCTCAAAAAGCGACCTGGAAAAAGCTCTGGCACTGTGGCCAGAGTTATCGTCACTGGCCTCCGAGCTGATTGAACAATACCCACCGCCGGTGGCAGGCATCCATCGCCTTTACCTGGCAAACCAGCGCATCGTCCTGACCCTGTTATATGGCGATGCCGGGGAGATGTTCGCCAGCCTCAAGGGCACTGACCGCCCACTGTTTCGCCGAGCCGGCAACCCGCGCATCAATGCCTGGTTCCTGGATGGCTTCGCCCCGGCAAAAAACCCGGAAATGTGGAGCGATGAACTGTTTCAGGCTATCGCCGATTTGAGCGGACCCGGCACCACCTTCAGCACCTTTACCGCTGCCGGTATTGTGCGCCGCGGTTTGCAGGCAGTCGGTTTTGGGGTGGAAAAAGTTCAGGGCTTTGGCCACAAGCGGGACATGCTCTGCGGGCAAATGGAAGAACCCATCTGCGAACCAACAACTGAGAAAGATTGGTTACCGGCGACCTACAATGCCAAACACCAGCCCCCCTGGTATCTGGCACCCCAAATCAACCGCCCGCAATCCGCTCTTGTACTGGGCGGTGGTATCGCTGGCTGTGCAACGGCAAGGGCTTTGGCGGAGCGGGGTATCCCTGTCACCCTGATCGAACAACACAAAGAATTAGCACAGGAAGGCTCCGGTAATCCCCAGGGTATCATTTACCCCAAGCTGTCCAACAAGCACTCCCCCCTGGCTCAGTTCGGCCTGATGGCCCTGCTCCATGCCAGCCGCTATCACCAACAATTTCTGAACAATGGCGGCAGCCGTTGCGGGGTGCTGGTACTGCCGGAAACAGACCAGGACCGGCAAACATTTCAGGAAATTGCCACGCAGTTCCCCCCGCAACTGGTCCAGCTAGTAAAGGGCACAGCCTTGAGCGATGTAGCAGGAATAGACCTCAGCGCCGAGGTAGGGCTGTTTTTCCCGCAACTGGGCTGGATCAACCCACCGGATGCCTGTGAGTCACTGGCACAACACCCGCTGATTGAAAGGCGCACCGCGCACATTGAACGCCTTATCTATGAAGATGGATGCTGGCGGGCACTGGATAATGCTGATAACCCGGAGGCAGAGGCGCCGGTGACAATTATCGCCACGGCATACCACAGCAACCTCTTCGAGCAGACCTGCCACCTACCGTTAAAACAGATTCGCGGCCAGATCAGCTGTCTACCCGCCACGACGGATAGCAACAACCTGAAAACCGTCATCTGTGGCGAGGGCTATTTGGCTCCCGCTAATAACGGCATCCATACTCTGGGCGCTACCTACAATATCGGCGAGACCAGCCGTGAACTCCGCGCAGAGGACCACCAAACAAATTTGCAGCAACTGGCGAAAACCGATGCCACGGCGGCGGCGCTGTTTGCCTCCGTACACCCCGAACAACTTGCCGGCCGCGCCGCCTTCCGCTGCACCACACCGGATTACCTGCCCATTGCAGGGCCAGCGCCGAAATTTGAGGAATACCTGGAAAGCTACTCACTATTGCGCAAAAACGCCCGCTCGCATATTCCTGTTGCCGGCCCGGCCTGGCCGGGGCTATACCTGAATTGCGGCCACGGCTCTCGAGGCATGAGCTATGCACCGTTGTGCGCAGAATTGATTGCCAGTGAGATTTGCGGGGAGGTGCCACCCCTGTCGCTGCCGTTGCGTCAGGCAGTGCATCCGGGACGGTTTATTATTCGGGATCTTAAACGCGGTAAGTGTTGAAGGTTACTCTTCGTAATCCGCCAGCTTTTTCTTTGCTTCGCGGTTATTTTTCTCCAGCATTTCAGCCGAGCCGGAACCGCAAGAGATAATGGTGCGCATGGCCTCTTCCACTGTCACATGCGGCAACAACTGCACACAGTTTTCGGGCAGGTGATAGGTCAGACCAGAGGTCGGGATCGGCGCGGTGGGCACAAATACCGTAAAAGCGCCATCGGGGTGGCGACTGGTAACAATGGCGGTGACGGTGGTCGGGGAATCCGGACCGAAAATTTTTGCCAGTGCCGCCTGGCCCTTGAGCAGGCTGTCCTCGCTGCTGCCACCCAGCAATTGGGAAACTATTTCACGAATAGTCCGATAACCCGGCGCCAGTTTCGCCAGCCAGCCATCAAGATGGCCGTGCATCCAGCCACCGAGGCGGGTTTTTATCAGCAGCCCCACCACGAAACAGGCACCCAGAATAATTCCCAGCACTGACAGAAAAGCCACAAACTCATTTAGCGCCGTTTCCTGCTGCAACAGGTCAGTGAGCGGGCTAATAAGATCGGAAATAGCCCCGAACAGCCAGACAAAGATCATTGCCAACAGCGCGATGGGAAGCACCACCATCAATCCACCCAGAATTGTCAGGGTAAGAAATGATCGGACACGTTGCATGGTCTATCCTCAAAACAGATATCGGCGGAGCCAGAGAAATGTGGCGGAGTTGATGTCTATCAAATCAGAATTGCCGCGGCACATCCAGACCGCTGTGCACAGCAACAAAAGTCGTCACCAAAACTGTGCACGCTGCCTGGCTGAGGGCATGAACTGGTCACACTTCCTTCGACGGAGCCGTGCCGGTTGGCAGCTGCTCCACCGAAGGGACTTGTGGGATTACACTTCGGCGCTGGCCAGCCAGGTATCGTGCTTATTGCATACACTGAGTACGTAAATCTTACCGCTGTAATCCGCCAACTCGTACTCGGAGAAAGGCGTAGTGTCCTTGGCAGGATCAAACATCTTTTCCGCGATAAATTGGTAGTCCGCATCCAGCACCATATGCTTGACGATATAGTGCTCGTAACCCCTCATCTCATGAGGTGTAGTTACCTTCACGGTTTTCCCGGAGACCTCAACCACCGGCATATGACCGCCAATCTTCTGACTCCAGCGACCAGGTGCTTCCTTGGTGTAATACACACCACCAGCCATACCGGATTTTGTTGAGGCGAGGACACTCTTGGGGACAAGTATGCTCCCTGCGAGGCCTAACGCCGACATTCCAATGAAACCCCTTCTGTTCATTTGACACCTCTAACAATTGGTTGAACGCGACACTTTTGAGCCTGGCAGCGCCGCAAAGCCAGATGATACCTCTGACCATTCTTGCAAATAACGCTCCAAAAATGGAATCGGCAATATCCAGAACATTTACGCCCCATTCTGCTGACGAAATCATGACGAACAAATGACCACATGAGTGTCTAACATCAACAGTAAGCACCACATTGTAGAATAAAACTCTGTGAAGTTGACCACCGTCAATTCCACAAAGTGGCAAGCCAACTAAACTGCCCCCGGTTTAATGGAGGATGACACTATGAAAGCAAATGTCGGCACCGTGGATCGGGTGATCCGCATCGTGGTTGGACTGGCACTGATTGCTCTGGTCTTTGTCGGACCGCAAACCCCCTGGGGCTGGATCGGCATCGTACCGCTTGCCACTGGCCTGATCAGCAATTGCCCGCTCTACACCCTACTCGGGTTGAGCACCTGCCCGCTGAAGAAAAAATAGAGAAGCGTACACAAAACAGGCGCAGAAGCTTTCTGCGCCTGTTGATAATTGCTGACCGCTTTTAACTACGAATTAACGACGATTTTTTACAGAAAACGCACTTCATTTTTTAGTGCATTGAGGCTTACCCTTTTTTCACGGGCGAGCACCTTGCTATCGTCCAGCCTGACCACTTCACCTGTTTTTTCCAGAATCACCTGCTCAATTTTTTCATGGGTGATTTCTCCGTCAACGGAGACGACATTGAGGTCGCCATGATCGAGGGCAGCAGAACCCCCGGGCAGGTAGATACTACCGTTGTTAAAGTCCACGGCAAATGCAATCACCCCGGGAATCACAAAGAACAGCAGGCCTACAGCGTCCAGCACAACCACGCCAGGATCAAGCCGCCCCGCACTCTGCCCCTTTCTCTCCGGGTACAGAATCGTGCCACACGCAGCCAACTGTGCAGTCATGCCAACCATCAGGGGAATTGCAACAAACTTTTTAACCAGTGTTTTCATAACAGATTCTCCATGTATTTAAAGCCTGGTTTTTCCTTGGTTTCCACAGAAAGGAGCCAAGAGTTTTTTGAACCACACCGACCCTAGCCTAGAGGGATTCTAATCAGATAACAATCTGAAACACGACGATAAAAATTGGCGCATGAATTTTTTATCGAAATTTATTAGCCATTTCCGTAAACAATTTCTCCAATAATTTTTTTACCAATTTTCTTCTTTAATTCCACCAGGCCTACCTCGTCGGTTGCGCCCTTCAGAAAATAGATTTCATAGGTTTCCTGGGCTTTATAAACCGCACGCAGCTCCGGATATTTTGCCAATGCAGCGTTTTTTTCATCATGCATATAGCTTTCCATCAATGCGTGGAATTTTTTATCGTTTTCTTCGCTGCTGTTCACTGCATTTTCCGATGTCGGCTCAACCATGTCTCACAAACCTTATTTCATTTATTCCGACGGAGCGGAAACTCACCCGGGCAGTCTGTGTCGCTGTCCGTCGCTACCGATTTCGGCTTTAACAGACACCATAATTTCTGGTGCACCGTCAGGGCAATCATGATCAACGCTGCGCCCGTCATCATAGCAAAAGTCACCACTTCATCGGCCACCAGCACACCCAACAGCATCGCCATCACAGGGGTAATCAATGGAATCAGCGACACCGCCTCCACCGTCAGATGATTGAGAATGTAGTAATAGGCGACAAAACCCACCAGTGAAGCAAACAGTGCCAGGTAAAGGAGGGAAGCGATACCTACGCTGGTGTACTGGATGGGCTCGACTCCAAACACCACAATCCAGATCAACAGCATACCGGGCAGGGAAAATGCCATGGCCCCCAGCGCCTGCTCCAGCGGAGGCACGGTCATCACTCTGTTCAGCCGTTTGACCCACAGGGAACTGGAGGAAAACATCAGGTTGGACATCAGCATCAAACCGATACCCATAGCAGCGCCCTCGCCCAACTGTGAACGGTCATGGAAAATGAGCACCAACCCCACCAGCGCCAGGGCAATGGCCACCAGTTTTCGAGCCTGCAGGGCGCTCTCCCCCAGAATCGGGCGCGTAAGCACGGCGGTAAAAAAGGGCGTTAGCCCAAACATGAGTGAGATCAGGCCGGAGGAAATGTAATCCGCTGCCATGTAGATCAGCGCCATATTGGGAAAAATACCCAGGGAAGCTGCGGCATACAGTTTCCAGTGGCGGCGAAAATTCAATCCGGCATAACCACCCAGGGTGCAGATAATACTGCCCACCAGAAAGGCGAGCATAATACGCAGGCTGAGGCCGGCCATGGGGCTGAAGGATTCCCCGCCCAGCTTGATGGATAAGGGCGTGGTCGCCCATATCAGGATCACCAGCAAATAAACCAGTTGCACCCGCATGATATTCTCCCGAATACACGCCGCCAGATCTGATGCTCTGTAACCTGAAACGAAAAAGGCCGCAGAGAAGTTATCTGCGGCCTTTGAAAAAATAAAAGTTCTACTAACTCATTTTTCCGCCGCACAGGGACGCATCACACACAGTGCTCGCACTGGCATGGCCGCGACCGGTTTGGCGAAAAACAGACACATATAAATATTCGTTGCTTGAGTTAATGTCGGGAGACTATACCTCTGCTACTCCAGCCTCCACAAGCAGAAAACTGAAAATACCGCTCGTACGGTAATCAATCGAACATACTTTCCCAACGGGCGGGCTGGTATGATGTCGCCAGTGTCCCCGACCTGCTGTTATGAACGAAACCACACCCGTCGCCCTGTTTGCCTTTGCCCTTTCGATTACCGGACCGATCTTTCTGGTGGTGTTACTGGGGCTGTTTCTGAAGCGTATTGGCCAGATTCCTGCGGAATTTGTAAAACCGGCCTCGGGACTCGTGTTTAACGTGGGCCTGCCGGTGGTGCTGTTTCTCAGTATCTACCGGGCCGACCTGGACAATTTTGTGATGGGCTTGCCACTGCTGGTCGCCCTTCCCCTGACGCTGTTGCTGTTTCTTGTTTCCTGGCCGGCTGGCAGATGGGTGACTGACAACGCCGCCGATCAGGGCATCTTTGTGCAGGGAGCTTTTCGCGGCAACCTCGCGGTGATCGGGTTAGCCTTTTGCAACAACGCCTACGGCCAGGTGGGGCTGGCAACCGCAGCCGTCCCCATTGCCGTGATGACCGTGCTCTACAACGTTCTGGCGGTGGTTGCTCTCAACTCCATCCAGCACGGCGATGGCCAGTCGCCCATGCGACGCATGCTTCGCAACACACTACAGAACCCGCTGCTGATCAGCATTGGGCTGGGATTCCTGATGAAGTTCAGCGGCTTGGCCCTGCCGAAATTAGTGGAAGATACCGGCAATTACTTTGCGCAGCTGACGTTACCGCTGGCTCTGCTGTGCATTGGCGCATCCATGAATCTGAAAGCTTTGAAACATTCAGGCATCAGCACGCTGGCATGCGCGCTGATCAAGCTGGTGTTGACGCCACTGCTGATTGTTGGCACCGCGGCCTGGCTGGGGGTCAACGGCATGGCGCTGGGTATTCTGTTTTTCCTGACCTCATCGCCAACGGCGGTGGCCAGCTTTATTCAGGTAAGAGCCATGGGCGGCAACGGCGAACTGGCCGCCAATATGGTGGTGCTTTCCACCTTGTTGGGAATATTGACGGTAACGGGGGGACTGCTGGCGTTGCGGATGTTAAGCCTTGTCTGACTCGTTGTTTTTGATTAGCGGGTACATGAAGCTGTCAAATTCAACATCCATATTCACCAGGTGATCCAGCAGCCAGGATGAGTACCTGCGAAAAATAAAGTCATTGAGGCGGCTGATATCCCGGTACTGCAACCAGTGCTGTTGTGCAGCTTCCAGATCTTTCAAGACCCGACGGTGTTCGGCCTGGTGTACAGCGGCCTCCGGGTACTCATACTGATTCATCTGATGGTCTTCATGGTCAAAATGCTGACGATGAAGATCAACCATTTCCATCATCACTGAATCGATGCGAGGAGCCATTTCCCTGGGATTTTTTAATTTCAGGAGCTTTTCCAGGCGAGTCACGATTGTCAGGACCTCCTGATGGTCCTGGTTCATATAATCGCTACTGAACTTGAGAGAGTCTTTATCTGAGGCCATGGGTACTGCGAAATTTTAAATGTATTAAAAAATTGACTCTGTACCCACTCGACTAAAGCCGTATTGATCCAGATCAACTAAACATCATTTTTCTTCCCATGGCTAACCACCCTGCCCCCGGGTAAAATAGCGCTTTTGCCGAAGTAGCTACCGAGGTTTTCCATGAGTCCACAGGCGCACCCTGCCTTCGAATTCTTGCGCAGCGAGCGTGTTGAATCCCTGAATATTGACGTGGCTGAATACCGCCACAGAAAAACTGGCGCCCAGCACATACATATCAGCGCTGACAATCCGGAGAACGTGTTCCTGGTAGCCCTGCGAACGGTACCCCAGGATTCAACCGGCGTCGCCCACATCCTCGAACATACGGCACTGTGCGGCAGTGAAAAATACCCGGTCCGCGACCCGTTTTTCATGATGATCCGGCGTTCCCTGAACACCTTTATGAATGCCTTTACCAGCTCAGACTGGACCGCTTACCCCTTTGCCAGCCAGAACCGCAAGGATTTCAACAACCTTCTGGACGTGTATCTGGACGCGGTCTTTTTCTCACGCCTGGATGAAATGGATTTCTGCCAGGAAGGCCACCGGGTGGAATTTTCCCAACCGGAAAATTCCGACTCTCCCCTGATCTACAAAGGTGTTGTCTATAACGAGATGAAAGGTGCCATGAGTTCGGTGCCCTCCACCCTGTGGCACACCATGTGCGAATACCTGTATCCCACCACCACCTATCACTACAACAGCGGTGGCGATCCGGCCTGTATTCCTGACCTGACCTATGAGCAACTGAAACAGTTCTACAAGACCCATTACCATCCATCCAACGCCATTTTCATGACCTTTGGCGATATGGCGGCGGCAGAGCTACAGGCCAACTTTGAAGACCACGCACTGAGCCGCTTCGACAAACTCGACGTCCATATTGCCGTTCCCGACGAACAGCGTTACCGGGAACCCCTGACAGTGGAGCGACCCTACGCCTTTAACGAGGAAGGCAGCACCGATGAGAAGACCCACATTGTTATGGGTTGGCTGCTGGGCAAAGCCACCGACCTGGAAGCCAGCATGGAAGCACACTTGCTGTGCAGTGTGTTGCTGGACAACAGCGCCTCCCCTTTGCAGAAGGCGCTGGAAACCACCAGCCTTGGCACCTCTCCCTCTCCCATGTGTGGCCTGGATGATTCACAGCGGGAACTTTGTTTCCTGTGCGGCATTGAGGGCAGTGAAAGTGATCGCGCCGACGATCTGGAAAAGCTGGTGCTGGAGGTTTTGCAGGATGTTGCTGAAAACGGTATACCCAGAGAGCAACTGGAAGCCTCCCTGCACCAGTTGGAGCTGCAACAACGGGAAATCGGCGGCGACACCTACCCCTACGGCCTGCAATTGATTCTCACGTCGCTCACCAGCGCCACACATCGGGGAGATCCGATCGCCCTGCTGAATCTCGACCCGGTACTGGAACAACTGCGCGCCAACATTCAGGACCCGGAATACATCAAACAACTCACCCGCCGGCTGTTACTGGACAATATGCACCGGGTGCGGCTCACCATGCCCCCAGACACGCAACTGTCGGCCCAGCGGGAAGCGCAGGAAGCGGAAAAACTGGTGGCCATCAAGAACAGCCTCGACGATGCCGGTAGGCAGGCGGTGATAGCCCGTGCCGAAGCGCTGAAAGAACGGCAGCAGAAAAAAGACGATGAAAGTATTCTGCCGAAGGTGGATCTGGACGACGTACCACCGGAAATGGCCTATGTACCTGCCACCGACCGACAGACAAGTCCCCTGCCGTTAACCAGTTACGGAGCCGGAACCAACGGGCTGGTCTACCAGCAGGTTGTTCTGCCACTGCCGGCCTTCAGTGACAGCCAGCTGGATTTATTGCCCCTGTATTGCCAGAGCCTGACTGAGCTGGGCGTGGGCGATAAGGATTACCTGGGCACCCAGCTCTGGCAGTCCCGGGTTTGCGGCAGTATCAATGCCTATGCCAGCGTTCGCGGCAAACCGAACGATACCCAGGACCTGTCGGGTTTTATGACCCTGTCCGCCAAAGGCCTGAGCAATCACCACGGGGAATTGAGCGAGCTGATGCAGACGACTCTGGAAAGTGTGCATTTTGACGAACTGTCCCGCATTCGCGAACTGATCGCCCAAACCCGCGCCCGTCGGGAAAGCAGTGTTACCGGCAACGGCCACAGCCTCGCCATGACTGCAGCAGCCAGTGGCATCAGCCCTGGTGCAAGGCTGGCCCATCACTGGGGAGGCCTGGCAGGCATCAAATACATCAAACAACTGGATGCTGCCCTGGCAGACCCGGCCGAACTGGATAAACTGGCCCAGCAGCTTTCAGAGATTCATCAATTGATGCTGAAAGCACCGAGGCAATATCTGCTGGTCGGCGAGGAAGAAAAACTGGCGGACTACCGGCAAACCCTGCAGCAACATGCCAGCAGCGGAATTTCCGACGACTTCCACGCATTTAGCCAGCCGGGAATTCACCAGCCAGTGGCGCAATTGTGGAAGGCAAATACACAGGTGAATTTCTGCGCCAAAGCCTATCCGACCGTACCGGTCTCCCATCCGGACGCTGCGGCCCTCACCGTGCTCGGAGGTTTCCTGCGCAATGGGTACCTGCACCGGGCCATCCGCGAACAGGGTGGCGCTTATGGCGGAGGTGCCAGCCAGGAAAACAATATCGGCGCCTTCCGATTCTATTCCTACCGCGACCCGCGCATTGAAGGCACGCTTAACGACTTTGATGCCGCCCTTGACTGGCTACAGAACGAAAGTCACGAATGGCAGCAGGTGGAGGAAGCTATTCTCGGCGTGATCGGCAGCCTGGACAAACCCGGCTCCCCAGCCGGCGAGGCCAAAGAAACCTTCCATGCCGAACTGTTCGGCCGCACCCGCGAGGTGCGGGAGAATTTCAGGAACCGCGTGCGCCAGGTACAACTGGACGACCTGAAACGTGTCGCTGCCACCTACCTGACACCGGATCGCGCCAGCACCGCCGTGCTCACCAACCCCGAACAGGGCAAGCTGGCGGACACCCTGAAACTGACCCCGGTATCTCTGTAGTGTTTGAGTTTCATATCGAGCCGCGGTTTTCGGAAACCGATGCCCTCGGCCATATCAATAACACGGTGTTACCGGTGTGGTTTGAGGCGGCACGCTCGGACATTTTCCGTCTGGTGCACCCACGCCTCACCCGGGACGACTGGCCAATGATTCTGGCGAGCATCAAGGTGGATTTTATCGACCAGATACACCTGGGCGGCGAGGTCACCATCCGCACAGGCATTCAGAAAATCGGCACCAAGTCCTTTACCGTCGAGCAACAGGCCTTCCAGCATGACAAGCTGGTCGCCCGGGGTGAGGCCGTGCTGGTCTGGTTTGACTATAGTGAGCAGTCCTCCAGAGCCATACCGGACCCCGTCCGCTCATTGCTGACACCGCACTTGCTCGGCAGTGAGTCTCCATGAGCCGGACAAAAGACAGCATTTACGCCGCGCCCCAGCTGAGCATCGCCGGGTTCCGCTTTGACCGGGCTGTCGCATCAGTGTTTCCGGACATGATCAAACGCTCGGTGCCCGGCTATGAAACGATCATCGCCATGACCGGCACCCTGGCGGAGCGCTATGCCCAACCCGGCAGCCGCTGTTACGACCTGGGCTGTTCGCTGGGCGCTTCCACCATCGCCATGCGCCACCATATTCCCCACGATGATTGCCGGATTATTGCCGTGGACAATAGCGAAGCCATGCTCGCCCAGTGTCGAGAGGTACTGACGCAGGACGATGGCCGGATAACCGTTGAGTTGCTTTGTGACGATGTGCAGAACGTTGCTATCTGCGATGCCTCCATGGCGGTACTGAACTTCACCCTGCAGTTTATTCCCGTGGCCCAGCGCAGTGAGCTGCTGCAGCACATTGCCGATGGCCTGCGACCGGAAGGCGTGTTGGTGCTGTCGGAAAAAGTCGCCTTTGAGGACCAGCAACACCAGCAGCTGATGATTGAGCTACACCACAACTTCAAACGCGCCAACGGTTACAGCGATCTGGAAATCAGCCAGAAGCGTTCAGCGCTGGAAGATGTGCTGGTGCCGGAAACCCTGGCAGTCCACCGCCAACGGCTTAGAGACGCCGGTTTTAGCAGTGTTGACGTCTGGTTCCAGTGCTTTAATTTTGCCTCACTGATCGCCATTAAATAACCATGATCGACTTTGCCCCGCTGATCACCAAACTGGCCGAAGGCCCCCTATCCCCTTGGGCGGAACTGCTGCCACAACAGGTGGCGGACGGCATGGCCGTGGAGCGCTGGGGCGACCTACCGGGCTGGCAGACGGTGCTGGAGCAACTGCCGGCGCTGACACCATCCCAAATTGACCTGAAAAATGCTGTCACTATCGGCGACGCCGGGGACTGCGACGACGCCACCCGAGAGCGGCTGCGCGAGGTGCTGATGGGCTTGCATCCTTGGCGCAAGGGCCCCTACAACCTGTTCGGCCTGCATATTGACACCGAATGGCGCTCGGACTGGAAATGGGACCGGGTAGCGCCACACCTGGCGCCCCTGAAAGACCGCTTGGTGCTGGATGTGGGTTGCGGCAATGGCTACCACTGCTGGCGCATGCTGGGGGAAGGCGCCAAACAGGTGATCGGCATCGATCCCTCATGCAAGTTCGTGCACCAGTTCTACGCCATCAAGCATTACATCGGCGACTGCCCGGCAGATGTGCTCCCGGTTGGCATCGAACAGCTCCCGGAAAACCTGCAGGCGTTTGATACGGTATTTTCCATGGGCGTTTTCTATCACCGCCGCGCGCCGATGGATCACCTGCGGGAACTGAAGGACTGCCTGCGCCCAGGCGGGCAGCTGGTTCTGGAAACGCTGGTGATTGAAGGAGCGTTGGGCGAGGTACTGGTACCCGAAGGCCGCTATGCCAAGATGCGCAATGTCTGGTTCCTGCCCAGCCCGGAGACCATGCTGTCCTGGCTGCGCAAGTGTGGCTTTGCCAACCCGCGCATGGTGGATTGCACACCCACGACCGTGGAAGAGCAGCGGCCTACCGAGTGGATGACCTTTGAATCACTGCCGGATTTTCTTGACCCTTCAGATCACAGCCGCACCATCGAGGGACATCCGGGACCGATTCGGGCCGTGTTCCTCGCCGAGTCCTAGCAGGCCGTTGAACAACTAGCTGCGTTGCCATCACGGCGTTAAAATCACAGAAAAAAAGAAAGAGAGAGTCGAAAAACGGCAGGAGACGTCAATCGTCCAGTTCGATAACAGGCGTATCCAGTCCGAACTCGTCGTGAATCTGCGCGCACCAGCGATTAAGGCGTTCAGCCGTCTGTTCCGGCTGCTGGTCTTCATCGATAGCCAAGCCCACAAACAGTCCCTTTGCCGGAATTTCGGCCTTGGATGCATCGTAGTCGTAGCCCTGGGTGGGCCAGTATCCGATGATTCGATCCGCACTGCGTACCACCACATCGTGCAACATACCCATGGCATCCAGGAAAAAGTCGCCATAACCAAACTGGTCGCCGAGGCCAACAAATGCCACGGTCTTTCCCGAAAAGTCGATGGCTTCCACATCTTCCCAGAAATCCTCCCAGTCGGACTGTATCTGCCCGAAATCCCAGGTCGGAATACCAAGGATCAGCTTGTCATAGTCCAGAAACTCCAGCTGGGTCACTTCCCCGATATCGTGAATATCCACCACATCCTCGCCCAACCGGCGCGCAATGCGATGGGCAACAGACTCGGTGTTGCCCTCGTCACTGCCGAAAAACAAGCCAATTTTGCTGGATACTGTGGTCACTACAGCCCCTGGTAAACCTACCGCTGAAAAAATCAGCGCGGATTTTCCCAGCTACGACCGACAGCTGCAACTCTCTACACAAAACTTATATCTTCAGTGCCTCAAACGGGTCCATGTAAGGGTAACCCAGCGAGTCGGCGACTCCCTTGTGGGTGACCCGGCCGGAATGAATGTTCAGGCCATTGCGCAGGTTGGCATCCTGAAACAGTGCGCCAACCGGACTTTCTGCCAGCTTCAGCACAAATGGCAGGGTCACATTATTCAGGGCCTGGGTGGCGGTGCGGGCCACCGCGCCTGGCATGTTGGATACGCAATAATGCACCACGCCATCCACGATATAAGTGGGTTGTTGATGAGTGGTAGGCCTAGATGTCTCAAAACACCCACCCTGGTCGATGGCCACATCCACCACCACCGAACCGGGGCTCATGGTAGCGATCATCTCCCGGGTAACCAATTTCGGCGTAGAGGCGCCGGGAACCAACACTGCACCAATCACCAGGTCCGCATGGCGAACCGCATCTTCAATGGCCGAGGTGGTCGCGTACAGCGTGGTCACCCGACCATCGAACTGCTGTTCCAGCTCACGCAGGCGGTCCACGGAACGATCAAATATGGTCACGCTGGCACCCAGCCCTGCTGCCACCTTGGCGGCATTGCTGCCGACCATCCCACCCCCCAGCACCACCACCCGTCCCGGACCAACGCCGGGCACGCCACCCAACAGCACACCCCGACCACCCTGTGCTTTTTCCAGGTGGTGGGCTCCCGCCTGGACCGCCATGCGCCCCGCCACTTCAGACATGGGGGCCAGCAGCGGCAGACGCCCGTGGTCATCAGTGACTGTTTCGTAGGCGATACAAATTGCACCGGATTGAATCAGTGCCCGGGCCTGAGCCTCGTCGGCCGCCAGGTGAAGATAGGTAAACAGCAACTGTCCCGGCCTCAACAGCGGGTATTCCTCAGGCTGTGGCTCCTTGACCTTAACGATCATGTCCGAGCGGGAAAAGATCTCCTCGGGCGCGTCGACAATATCAGCACCGGCGGCAGAATAATGTTCATCGGTAAAGTCAATGGCTACCCCGGCGTCCCGCTCAACCATCACCTGATGGCCCGCTGACACCAGTTCCCGCACCGACACCGGGGTTAGCCCCACCCGGTACTCGTGGTTTTTCATTTCCCTGGGTATACCAACGCGCATACCAGTCCCCTTCTCGACTGTTTTCAGGCCATGGCTTATGACCAGACCATTGTTTGTTCTATTATCAATATCTGATTTGATTATAGAAAACAGACCCGTTGTCGAGGAGGCCCGACAACGGACTTAACTGATTCAGGTCATACCAGCAGTCACCCTTAACGGGTTTAGATAGGCGGGAGAATCTCCAACAACAGGTCCCTACCGAGAGAACATTGCAGTGGCGATATTGAACAATTCTGCATTGAAAACCACCATCGGGGTATTACACCCCCGCTCACTGAAGCACCTCAGCGACTCTCTGCAGGTGCTGGTGCGAGGCAGACTGTGGTTACAGGTTCTGGTCGGCATGGGGCTGGGGATTTTGACCGGCATTCTCATAGGTCCCAGTGTGGGCTGGGTCAGCCCCGATGTTGCGGCCACCGCCAGTGACTGGCTGGCTCTGCCGGGCAGGCTGTTTCTGGCACTGATTCAGATGATGGTGATTCCTCTGGTATTTGCCTCCATTATTCGCGGGCTGGCAGCCACCGAGGATCTGGAACAACTGAAGAAAATTGGTTTGCGCGTGGTGCTGTTCTTTATCTTTACTACCGCGCTGGCCATTGTGGTCGGGCTCTCCCTGGCCAACCTGATTCAACCTGGTCAGTATGTCGACAGCCAGGCGTTACAGGCCACCTTGAGCGCTGCACCGGCGGTTGATGCCGCTCCTGCCAACCCTGCGGTGTTTGAAGACTTGCCCCGCAAAATTGTCACCCTGTTGCCGTCAAACCCACTGAGCTCGATGGTGGAAAGCAATATGCTGCAGGTGGTGATCTTTGCCATGGTAATCGGCGTGGCGCTAGTGATGATGACCCCCATTCAGGCAAAGCCGCTGCTGGACCTGATGGGCTCCTTGCAGGAAGTGTGCATGACGGTCGTGCGCTGGGCCATGCTGCTGGCGCCGTTTGCCGTATTTGGCCTGCTGGTTCAGTTAACCGCCAAACTGGGCCTCGATGCCCTGCTGGGTATGGCGGTTTATGTGGGCACAGTGCTGTTGGGCCTGCTGGCCATGTTCTGTGTTTACCTGCTGGTGATCGCGCTCACTGCGCGGTTGAGTCCTCGCTCCTTTCTGAGCTCAGTGAAGGAGGTTCTGCTGCTGGCTTTTTCCACCTCCAGCTCCGCTGCCGTCATGCCCCTGTCGATTCGGACTGCGGAAGAAAAACTCGGTGTGCGCCCTTCAGTCTCCCAATTTGTCATTCCCCTGGGAGCAACCATCAATATGAACGGCACTGCACTGTACCAGGGTGTAGCAGCCATGTTCCTGGCGCAGGTATACGGTATTGAGGTGGGGCTCGGCGGCATGGCGCTGATTGTGATTACGGCAGTGGGCGCGTCCATCGGCTCCCCTGCCACTCCCGGCGTGGGCATCGTTATCCTAGCCATGGTACTCAATACCGTGGGTATTCCCGCATCGGGCATTGCCCTGATTATGGGTGTCGACCGCATACTCGACATGAGCCGTACGGCCATCAATGTCAGTGGCGACCTGGTCACCGCGAAGCTGATGGATAGCTGGGTGGGTAGCAGTCTCAGCCACCACGAGGAACAACTGGCCGAACAGCAACGTGAGCAGATTCGCCAGCGGACCGGTGAAGACGTACTGACCAGCAACACGATCAAGAACACTCCCTGAGACAGGGACCGCGTGCATGGAAAACCCTGCTCACAGGTTTGATTAGGGATATACTTTTTACATGACAGAACCAGCAGGTTGTCGCGAGCAGGGGCTCACCCCCATAGGGTCAATCGTGGAAGTCCACGGTCCGGTGGCGGTTATCGCCTGTGACACCCTGCCCCCACTTCACCAGGCCCTCTGTGCCCATATCGACGGCGAAACCTTTCTGTTTGAAGTACACCAGCATCTGGATGAGCGCCATGTACGGGCGATCACCCTGCACCGCAGTAGCGGCCTGTACCGCGGGATGACGGTTTTTGATACCGGCGCACCGCTCCATGTGCCGGTGGCGCCAGAGTGCCTGGGCCGATTGCTGAACATCTTCGGTGAACCTCTCGATGACAAGCCACCTCTGTCACCCAGGCAATACCGCAACGTACACAGCAAGCCTGCCCCCCTCAATGAGGCTGTGGGCGTGGGTGAAGTCCTGCAGACCGGCATCAAGGTGATCGACCTGCTCTGCCCCTTTGTCAAAGGTGGAAAAACCGGTCTGTTTGGTGGCGCCGGTGTGGGGAAAACCGTATTGATCATGGAATTTATGCACTCCGTGGCCACCCTGCACCAGGGCGTTTCGGTCTTTGCCGGCGTCGGGGAGCGCATCCGGGAAGGCCATGAACTGTGGCATGAGATCGAAAAAGCTGGCGTATTGCCGCAAACCCTGATGGTGTTCGGCCAGATGGATGAATCTCCCGGGGTGCGCTTTCGCATAGGTCTCTCGGCACTCACCTATGCAGAGTACCTGCGCGACAGCCTGCAGAAAGAAGTGTTATTTGTGATGGACAATATCTTCCGCTTTGTCCAGGCCGGCAGTGAAGTTTCCAGTCTGCTGGGGCGCATGCCCGCCACGGTAGGCTACCAGCCCACCCTCACCACGGAAGTGGCGGAAATGCAGGACCGTATCCTGTCCACCCAATCCGGCGCCATCACCTCCGTACAGGCGGTCTACGTACCCGCAGATGACATGACTGACCCGGCGGTGAGCGCCATCCTCAGCCACCTGGATACCACCGTGATCCTGTCACGCGCCCAGGCAGGCAAGGGTATCTACCCTGCCGTGGACCCCCTGCAATCCGGCAGCCGCCTGATGGATCGGCATACGCTGGGGGATCGACATTACACGGTCGCCGAAGCCGTCAGGGAACATCTGGCCCGCTACCATGAACTGGAAGACATTATCGCCATGCTCGGGATTGAGGAGCTGTCGCCGAAGGATCGCCAGATTGTGATGAGAGCGAGAAAATTACAACGCTACCTCACCCAGCCGTTCTGGAGTACTGCAAGCCACTCAGGAATTCCCGGGGTATCCGTTCCCCTGGAACAGAGCATCGCCGACTGCGAGGCATTCCTGCGCGGAGATTACGATGACTGGCCGGAGGAACGTTGCTATATGCGGGGCACCATGGAGGAGGTCAGGCAATGAAGTCGTTCAGCCTGATTCTTCAGGATGCCACCCACAACCAGCAAATTGATGGTGTCACGTCCTTTGTCGGCGAAGACAGCAGTGGCAGCTTTGGCATTCTTGCCGGTCACGACAGACTGATCACCGCTGTGGTGATTGGGTTAGCGCGCTTCCGGGTAAGTGACGGGGATTGGCAATATCTGGCCGCTCCCGGCGGCATTCTCTATTTTCAGGACAATGTTCTGACCCTCAGCACCCGCCACTATCTGCTGGACAACGATTACAACCGCATCAGCCAAGCCCTTCAACAGCAACTGCTGGCGGAAGAGGAACAACTGCATGCCATGAAGACCAGTCTGCACCGAATGGAAGAGGAAGTGCTGAAGCGCCTCTGGGAGTTGAGCGCCAAAAATGGGAGCCTGAGCCATGACGCAGCCGGATGAGCTGAGAAAACAGGTGGAACGCCAGGTGCGACGCATGAAGAAGGCCGAACGTGAACGACCCACGCTGCTCGGGCAGACCGTCTATATCGGGACCCTGGGCCTCCTTCTGGTGCTGCCGGTCGTGGCTGGCGCTTACCTTGGCCAGTGGCTGGACAGCCTGGCCAGTGAGTACTCAAGCCGCTGGACCGTCAGCCTGATTCTGGTGGGTGTCATGATTGGCGCCATTAACGTCTACCTCTTTATTCGGGAGTGACATGGTGGACAGCCCGGATATCATGATTCACCCACTGTTCCACCTCGGCCCGCTGGCAATTACCAGCACGGTGGTCACCACCTGGGTCATCATGGCAATCCTGTGGTTATGTGCCTGGTTGGCATCGCGGCGTCTGAGTATCACACCCGGTCCGTTGCAATCTGCGATTGAGGGTGTGGTGATTGCCATTGAAAGTGCCGTATCCGCAGCAGCGCCCCAAAACGCGCGGCAGATTATGCCCTTAATAGCCAGTCTGTGGATTTTTCTGGTAATCGCCAACCTGTGCGGGCTGATACCCGGTGTTCACTCACCGACCCGCGATCTGTCCGCAACAGCAGCCTTGGCCATTCTGGTCTTTCTTTCCACGCACTGGTATGGCATTCGTATCCAGGGATTGAGGTCCTACCTGAAACACTATCTGTCCCCGAGCCCGATCCTGCTGCCATTCCACCTGATCAGTGAGGTGACCCGCACCGTGGCCCTCGCCGTCCGACTGTTTGGCAATATCATGAGTCTGGAAATGGCGGCACTGCTGATTTTGCTGGTGGCCGGATTTCTGGCCCCAGTCCCGATTCTTATGTTGCACATTATCGAGGCGCTGGTTCAGGCCTATATCTTTGGCATGCTGGCGCTGATTTATGTCGCCGGCGGAATCCAGTCCCAACAATCCCGACAAGCACGGCAAGGAGATGACAATGCCTGACTTATCCACTTTTACCCTGGCCTCGACTGTGGCCGCTGTCTTCGGTGTCTCGCTGGGAGTCATGATGCCCGCCATCGCCATGGGTTGGGCCATCAGCCGTGCGCTGGATGCCCTGTCCAGGCAGCCAGAGGCTGAACGCTCTATCATGCGCACCCTGTTTATCGGGCTGGCCATGATTGAATCCCTGGCCATTTACGTACTGGTCATTGTGCTGATCATTCTGTTCCGCAATCCGTTACTGGAATACCTGACTCAGTAACCGGTTGCTATAGAAACCATGCCATTCGAGAACCGAGAAGGATACTGCTGGTGGAACTGAACTGGTCAACCTTTCTGCTGGAGATCATCAATTTTCTGGTGTTGATCTGGATTCTCAAACACTTCCTGTATAAGCCAGTGTTGAACATCGTCGCCAGGCGACAGGAAAGTGTCGACAAGGTACTTGATGATGCCCAGACATTGCGCAGCGAAGCCGAGTCCATGCAACAACAATACGAAGCCCGCCTGGATCACTGGGAGCAGGAACGTCAGCAGGCACGCGATACGCTGAAACGGGAGCTGGAAGCCGTGCGCAGTCAGAAACTGCAGGAGCTGAAGTCAACACTCGATCAGGAACGGGAAAAAATTCGGGTGGCCAATGCCCAGCGGCTCACAGACCAACAGCGCAAAATGGAGGTGACGGCCTTGGTCCAGGGCGCCCAGTTTGCCGGGCAGCTGCTTAAACAGGCTGCAGGCCCTGAAGTTGAATCGCACCTGGTCAACCTGGTGATTAACGAACTAAAGCAATTGTCCCCGGACCAGCTCAAAGCCCTGCATGCCCACAACGGCGCCAGTGCCAGCGAGGTTACTGTGCACAGCGCTTACCCACTTTCGCAAGAACAGCGACAGCTTATACAGCGGGTCATTAACCAGAATGGCTGGCAAGCCGCACTGGTATATGAAGAAGAGCCCGAGTTGCTGGCGGGCCTGCAGATCACCATGGGGGCCTGGGTACTGGCAGCCAACCTGCGCGACGAACTTCGCGGCTTTGCGGAATTAGCCAACCTTGAGCGGGATTAACAGCCTTGAGCAATAAACCCCCAACAGAAACTCGCCCCCTGCAACGGCAGGCCGAGTGGCTGGAAACCTACCGACCCGGACTGCGCATCCATGAGCAGGGCGCAGTGGTTTCGGTGGGTGATGGCATTGCCTGGATTGCCGGCCTGCCCTCCGCGGCAATGGATGATGTGCTGATATTTGCCGACGGCAGCCGCGGAATGGTGTTCGATCTTAACGAAGACATGATCGGTGCCGTGCTGTTAAGCGAAACGGATGCACTCACGTCCGGCACAACAGTCCAGAGAAGTGGGCGAACGTTAAGCATTCCAGTAGGTGACGGGTTGCTGGGCAGAGTCGTCGACCCGCTCGGCAATCCACTCGACGGCGGGGAGACACCGGCTCATTCGCGCTGGCAGCCCCTTGAATCCCAATCTCCGCCCATCATTGCCCGGGACTTTGTTCACCGTCCCCTGTATAGCGGTATAAAAATCATCGACACCATGGTGCCCGTTGGCAGGGGTCAGCGACAATTGCTGATTGGGGATGAGGGGCTGGGTCGCAGTGCGGTGGCTATTGATACGGTGATCAACCAGAAGGATCAGGATATTTACTGTGTCTATGTGTTGATCGGCCAGAAACGCTCAACCGTCGTTAACACCATTGACACGCTAAAGGAGTTTGGTGCCCTGGAATACACGACGGTTGTCGCCGCTGAAGCCAGTAGCCTGCCCGGACTTCAACAGTTGGCACCCTTTGCCGGCTGTGCCATTGCTGAGTACTGGATGCAGCAGGGACGGGATGTTCTGGTGGTTTATGACGACCTCTCCACCCACGCGAGAACGTATCGAGAACTGTCACTATTGTTGCGTCGCCCCCCGGGAAGAGAGGCTTATCCCGGTGACATTTTTTCCGTTCACGCGCGGTTACTGGAAAGGGCAACCTGTCTCAATGCGGCTCATGGTGGTGGCAGCATGACGGCTCTGCCCATTGTTGAAACCAAGCTGGGTGAAATCGCTGCCTACATTCCCACCAACCTGATATCTATCACTGACGGCCAGATTTATCTTGATCGCAGCCTGTTTGCCAGCGGTTTTCGACCCGCGATTGATATCGCCCTGTCTGTGTCTCGAATTGGCGGGCAGGCTCAGCACCTCAGTATCAAGGAAGAGGCCGGGCGGATGAAGCTGGATTATCTCCAGTTTCAGGAACTGGAAGTGTTTACCCGCTTTGGGGCACGCCTGGAGGCATCCATGGAATCTGCCATTCGTCGCGGAAAACTGCTACGTGAGATTCTCAAACAGGATCAGCTGTCGCCACTTCCCGCCATCTGCCAGATGGCCTGGCTGGTCGCCTTCAATCACCATCTTCTGGATGACATTGATACCGAACAGGTTACCAAGCGTCTGCAACACATCTATGAGCAGGTGCGTGCCAGCGACCTCAACCTGGACAGCCCAAAAGAATCCTGGCTTAGCGCTATCTCCGGTTGGTTAAACTATGCGCCTGAGGAGGTCGCCAGATGAGTCGGCGCCGCAACCTTGAAAAGCACCGCCAGAGCCTGGCCGAAATTGGCGACATCATGAACTCCATGAAGACTCTGGCGTACATGGAAACCCACAGGCTGGGGCGTTTTCTTGAGGCCCAGCAACAGGTGGTCACGAGCATTGAGACAGCGGCTGGGGATCTACTTGGCGCATACCCCCAAATTCTGCCCCGCAATGGACAAATAGCACCTGTTTATCTGCTGATCGGTTCAGAGAGGGGCTTCTGTGGAGAATTTAATCACTCGCTGCTGGATCGCATCGGTATTACCGACACTGATGCCCAATCGGCCAATATCATCGCCGTAGGCCATAAGCTCTGCACACTGATGAATAATGATCCCCGTGTTTTATTGGCTCTGGATGGCGCCGGGGTAGCCGAAGAAGTCCCGCAACTGCTTAACCAGCTCGTGAAGGCACTAAGCCAACTCGAAGTAGAGCGGGGTCCCCTGTCACTGACTTGCCTATATCACCAGTCTAAAGATCAACTGGGGGAACAACAGCTAATGCCCCCCTTTCTGGCGATCAAACCGGCAACCCAGCACAAGCCATACCATCACCCTCCCGCCCTGAACCTAGAACCCACCAACCTTTTATTACAGCTGACAGAGCAATACCTGTTTGCCGCACTGCATGAAGTAATCTATACCTCACTCATGTCGGAAAACCAGCAACGGATTGATCACCTGGAGGGTGCTGTTAAGCATTTACAGGAAGAATCCACCCGATTGATAAGAACCGGCAACGTACTGCGCCAGGAAGAAATTACGGAAGAAATTGAGGTCATTCTACTGAGTGCAGACAGCTCGTTTGGCCCGGCTAAAGGCCATAAAGAAGGCCGGGGACACAAACGGTCGGGATAACTCCCTCGAAGCGGCCAGCACAGCACAACCCATAAATAAAAAGGCCACCCATGGGGGTGGCCTTTTTATTTATGGCGCGCTCGGGAGGATTCGAACCTCCGACCGCCTGGTTCGTAGCCAGGTACTCTATCCAGCTGAGCTACGAGCGCGTAAGGCCGCGTAATATATTGAAGTGGGCTCTGGGAGTCAAGCCAAAAACCCTTTTCTCGTGTGATTTACGGTCTTTTTGTTACACAGGAAATTATGCGATCCAACCGGGACTTCTTGATCTCGTTATGCTCAAATTAACGCATGTACTGACCGCGATATTTGCACGCAATGGGCAAGAAAAGAGGTACAACATGATTCGTATTGCTATCAATGGGTACGGCCGAATTGGCCGAAATATTCTCAGGGCTTTTTATGAGCGCCCGGAGTTGAGGACACAGATGGAAATCGTGGCCATCAATGATCAGGGCGATGTGGTGATAAACACCCACCTGACTCAGTATGACAGTGTGCACGGGCGCTTTTCCCTTCCCGTCAGCCACGACGAAGACACCATTATTGTTGGCGAGGATCACATCCGGGTACTGGCGGAGAAAGACCCGGCAAAACTGCCATGGAAAGCGTTAAATATTGATATTGTGTTTGAATGTACCGGCCTGTTTACAGAACGAGAAAAAGCGGCAGCACATTTGCAGGCCGGAGCAAAGAAAGTTCTTATCTCCGCACCGGGCAAAGACGTGGATGCCACCGTGGTTTATGGTATCAATGACCACATTCTGACGTCAGAGCACCAGATCGTCTCCAACGCTTCCTGCACCACGAATTGCCTAGCCCCGGTGGTCAAACCGCTCGATCAGGCCATCGGCATCGAAAGCGGTTTTATGAGTACGATTCACGCCTATACCAACGATCAACATCTGGTCGACGTCTACCACCCGGACGTTTACCGTGCCCGTTCTGCCACACTCTCAATGATCCCCACGCAAACCGGCGCGGCCAGAGCCATTGGCCTGGTTTTACCTGAACTGGCAGGTAAACTGGACGGTATTGCTGTCCGTGTGCCTACGGCCAATGTGTCACTTGTCGACCTGACATTTACGGCGAAGCGGGAAACTTCCCCAACCGAAGTGAACGAGGTGATGCGTGGCGCCGCACTGGGTGCCCTCCACTCAATCCTTGCCTATACGGAAGAACCTTTGGTTTCTGTTGATTTTAACCATTCCAGTTATTCGAGTATTTTTGACGGCACACATACACGCGTGCACGGTAACCTGGTGAAGGTGCTTGCCTGGTATGACAATGAATGGGGGTTCTCTAACCGCATGCTGGACACCTGTAATGCATTATTTACAACAACGCTGTAACCAACCACCTCTCGATTGCGTTAACCTGACAGCCAACACTGTTTGAAGACAAGGATACTCCAGCACACATGATTGATCTTGATAGTTCGCCGACAAAATTACCTGCCTGGCAGAATCTGGTGAAGCTGGCTGCTTCGGCAAACAACCTATCAATCACTGATTTATTTGAGCAAGATACTGATCGTGCCCAGAGAATGCGCATCCAGCATGATGGACTGCTGCTTGATTACTCCAAGAACCTGGTAGACCCATCTATTTGGAGGGAGCTGATTTCCCTGGCCGAGCAGTCTCAACTCGAAAACCACCGCCAGGCTCTTTTTTCCGGCGAAGAAATTAATATCACTGAAGGCAGATCGGTCTGTCACCCGATGCTGAGGAATACTCCCGCAGGCACGATATCCGACACCGTGCAAAAAGTCGTCGATGAAAATCGGAACGCGCAGAACAAAATACATGAAATCAGTGAGTGTATCCGTAAAGGCGAGTGGCTTGGATCCACAGGCAAACACATACAAGCAATTATCCACATCGGCATTGGTGGTTCAGCGTTAGGTCCGGAGTTATGTTATCAGGCACTAAAAGCCTATGCTCACCCCGACCTCGACTTCTATTTCATTGCCAATATTGACGGTGCGGAAATTCTGCAACTGCTCAAGAAACTGGACCCGGAAAAAACTCTGGTTGTTGTCGCCAGCAAAACCTTTACAACCCAGGAAACACTGATCAATGCAGAGACCACTGTTAAGTGGTTTAAAGATCGACTGGGTCTGACATCACCTCAATCCACCAATCACTATATTGGCATTACTGCCCACCCGGAAAATGCCGAGAACTTCGGCATTGCAGCTGAGCATATCCTCACTTTTGACGAGTCCATCGGGGGCCGCTATTCACTCTGGTCCAGTATCGGGCTAACCACTGCCATCGCTCTTGGCACCGATTCATTTAAAGCGATTCTGGCCGGAGCCGCAGACATGGATCGCCATTTTCTCGAGGCGCCTTGGCACAGAAACATGCCTGTCATCATGGCTCTGATGGGAATTTGGTATATCAATTTTCTAAATGCACCGAGCCTAGCAGTTATCCCTTACTGCCAGCGGCTGGAGCTGCTCCCAGACTACTTACAACAGCTGGACATGGAGAGTAACGGCAAATCCGTACGCTTTAATGGCACCAGTGTTAATTACGAAACGGGTCCGATTGTCTGGGGTCAAACGGGTACCAACGGGCAGCACGCATTCTTTCAGTTACTCCACCAGGGAACTCATCTGGTTCCGGTGGATTTTATCGGAGCAATCAACGACCCGCTCAGCACAGAGGAACACCATCAAGTCCTCCTGAATAATATGCTCGCCCAATCGGCCGCACTCATGAAAGGTAAACATGATGCGAATTTACCACCCTCTCGTTTTTATCCCGGAAACCGCCCCTCTAACGTGATTCTTCTTGATGAGTTAACACCAACAATCTTTGGCCAGCTTATTGCGCTTTACGAACACAAAGTATTCGTTCAGGGCAGCATCTGGAGTATTAATTCTTTTGATCAATGGGGAGTCGAGTTAGGCAAGGAAATGACAAAGGGCCTGTTGAGTAATCAGAACGAAACACCGTGTGTGGACCCATCGACGCAATTTCTATCAAAGTTCATCAAAGATAAAACACGGTGGTAGCTAGCTGACACAAGAGTTTTCTCTTCCCCGTGAATACTCTATTACCTGCCAAACTCTTATTCGATTTTTAAACAAAAAAAAACAGGACCCGAAGGTCCTGTTTTCTGATCGACTACTTTCCTAAACTCAGGCGTTTTCTCCAAATAGGAACCTGGGTTTAAAAATGTAGGCAAGTGCTGGCATAAGGAACAGTGCGCTCAAAGCAGACACCGCCAACCAAAGGCCGATCAACATACCCATTTCTGCCTGGAAGCGCAGCGAAGAGAACAACCAGACACAAACACTGGCGGTCAGAACAAGTGCTGTTACCAACACACCCCGGCCAGCGCAGTGCAGTGAGATTGAAATTGCTTCGAGGTGCGTTTTACCAGAACGGAATTCACCCTGGATACGGTCACAGATATACAGAGCGTAGTCCACACCCAGACCAATACCCAACGCTGCAACGGGCACGGTATTAATGTTCATACCAATGTTCTGCCAGGACATGAAGGCAAAGGTCACCAGGTTAGACAGAACCACCGGCACCATAAAGAACATACCGGCGATACTGGAACGGTATACAACGATACACATCATCACCAGGATGAACAGCGCCAAAGCGATTGACTGGATTTGACCAGACAGGATCACTTCGTTTACCGCAGCAATAACACCAATGATACCGCCAGCCAGGTGAATGTTGAGACCTTCAACTTTCATTCTGGAAGCAAAATCTTTAACACGCGCAACTGCTGTCTGGATGGTTACACCCTGACGGTCAGTAAAGAACAGTGTTACAGAAGCATTGGTTTGTTTTACGTCAGTGAAACGAGTCAAGTCACCCGGCTCAGCTGCACGCTCAAACATGTAGATCAACTCAGCGTTGTTAGTGGTTGTCTCACCGAGTTCCACGTAACGGAAGTTACCTTCACGCAGGGTCTGGTTAACAGAAGGAAGAATGTCAGCCAGTGACAAACTGCCACCGATTTCTTCCTGAGCTTCCATGTAACGCTGGAACCTCAGCATGCTGTCCAGAGTGTCCACGTTTTTGATCAGACCTTCCTGGTCCATGGTTTCATTACCGAATACCACGAACATACGGTCAGCACCAGGGAACTCCCTGTTAATGGCAGCAGAGTCTTCGTTATAGCGGGCTTCTGGCCACAGGATTGGTGAACCGGGGTTCGCATCACCAACCTTCAGATGGACAGCAGAGAAACCACAGACAATGAAGAGAGTCAGACCGATCAATACAACAACATATCGCGCACGAGTTTCTACGATTTTCACACAGAGATTCAGGAATGGGCGAATCACATGAAGATCAAGGTTAATCGGGTGAGCGTAGGATTTCGGTTTTCTTACCCAGGACAGCAGCACGGGAGTCACAATAATTGAACTCACAGCAACTGTACCTACCCATACCACAGCAAGAACTACCAGTTTTTGCAGCAGTGGGATGGGGCTGATGGCCACAACGGTCACACAGCCAGCATCTGTACCAATACCCAACAGACCGGGACGAAGCAGATCTTTCAAGGTTAGACGTGCTGCTTCCGTTGAGCAGAGGTCTTCACCTTCGGTCATTTTGTCAATTTCTTCGTGGAAACGGGTAATCATCTGCACCGAGTGCGAAACCGCACGCGCAGTGATCAACATTGCCACAACAACAACCAGTGGGTCGAAGTGAATGCCACAGAGATGCGCCACACCCAAAGCCCAGATAGCACTGATGGCACCCGCCAACATCGGCAGCAGGGTTCCACGCCAGGTTCTGTTAATGACAAACAGCAATACCAGGAAGATCAGTGCAGCAATCATAATCAACTGCATGGTTTCAGGCAGATAGTGGTTTACCCATCCATACAGGATTGGGTTACCTACCAGACTGATATTGACACTGTCATCATCCAGACGTTCTACCAGATCATAGGCCTGTTGATAAGCCAGGTTGTAGTCCAATAGATTATCGAAGAAGTCTACGGTAACCAGTGTGGCTGTCAGGTCTTTGGAAACATACGGACCATAAACCAGTGGGCTACGCAGAATAGCTTCCTTCAGGTAGTCGATATCCGCTTGTGACTCGGGAAGATCCGGCCACATATAGGGGAAGCTCTCAATACCTTCGGTTGATGCACGTACTTCCTTCAGCTTTTTACCTGCGATGGAGTAAATCTGGAATTCGTTAATTGCATCAATTTTATAGAGACCTTGAGTCAGCTCGTGAATCTTGGTCAGTACGGGCATTTGGAAAATGTCGCCTTCCTCAGCCTGAATCATAAAGGTGATAATGTTGGTACCACCAAACGTTTCCTTATACTCATTGTGAACCTGAATATAAGGGTGGGTTGTTGGCATCAAGTCGTCAAAGACGGTCTTGACCTCAATGCTTTGAGCGAAATAGGCAAATATGCAAGTCAGGGCCAGTACAATAACAAGCACGAGCTTTCTGAACTTGATACAGCCAAGCGCAAATTTCTCTAACATCTTATCCTCCACCAACCACCCAACTTAATGGGTGGACGCAATTTCTAATTGGTTTTTAGTATCTGTTTTTTAACAGATTAGTCATGAATCAAAGACCAGGTCTTGGTTTTTAGATCCATATATCCTTCTGTCTCACCGACCGCCAGAAAGCCATCTTCATGGAGTGCTAACTCAGCATGAGAGGTAAAATCTTTCAGCGACAGGTTACGAGTATCAAAATCTGTCAACGTAGGAGAAAATGTGATCCATTTGCCTTTGTTGCCAATACCAATCCACTCATTCATATCATCTGACCAGGCAACATCCATCAAGTGCTCTGACATGCCAGTTTCAGGAGTATCGTAGAAGGACCAAGTAGTGCCACCATCAAACGTGGCAACAATTGAGCCTGCAAGTCCAACGGCAACACCGGCTTCAGGGCTTCTGAAGTCAATGGCGGTAAAACTGTTAGCACTGTCAGTGTAAATAGTTTCCCAGGTTTCACCGTTATCCTGCGAGCGGAAGATCTGTCCAAACTCAGCAGCTATGATGATCGTTTGGTCGTCAACACGAGCTACGTCATTAAAAAAGATATCCTCTTCTTCGCGCAGACGTTTCCAGGTATTTCCGTAATCAAGACTACGAATAATCATACCCATCTCACCCACGGCCAATGCTTCACCATTGGGGTAGGCGTGCACGCGAATCAGTTTATTTGATACGTCTGATTTGGGGGCCTCGACCTCTTTCCAGGTTTCACCGCCATCATCAGTTACAACGACTCGACCAAAATTCCCAACAGCCACCGCATGTTTATCATCCCACACAGTGATGTCCTGGAAGTGCGTATCAATGGTTGAGTCTTGAACAGTCCAGTTATATCCGGAATCTTTAGTTATTAGTATTTTTCCGTAGTTACCGGCTGCCAAGAAGACATCGCCCTCCACATGTGCAACACCGAGAATGATATCTCGACGGTCAATCGCATGCGGTACAACCTGACCAATTTCAGGGGTCGGCTTAATAAAAAGACCCGCATAGAGAAGTACGGCAACAATTGCCCAGGGCATAATGGAAAGGATAAGCGCTATTAATTTCTGACCTGCTGTTTTTTCAACGTTGTCTTCTGACGCAGACATATTATTTTCAGCAAGGTTTTGTCCAGCAACGTTCATAAAACCCCCAAAGAATCCTAAATGGCCATAACTGCCATTCTTACTACTAAAACGCCGTGATTTTCTTTAATCGTTAATTCTTGTAATTACACCCAAAAGCATGGTTGCCAGCATAAACAAACCTGTTGTTTTTCTGGCAACCATGCCCCGGATGTATTTATCAAATTACCGAGCCAGGGCAATCAACGTTTTCAGAGAAACGTCTTGCTCTTCTACACCTTCTGGATTGGCTTTCATGTTAGAAGACCAGGTGGTAGAGAACTCAGCTTTCCAGTCAATGATGTGACCAACAACCGGCATGATGGCTTTGTAACCGTCATCACCAATATCGGCACGGTTTTGGAAGATAAAGGTTTTCCAGAACTTACCGTTTTTGTCGTAGGCCTCACCCTGATAAGGACGTGGGTAGTCAACTTCCATAAACATGACTTTCTTGCTGTAGGGGTGCTCATCGGGAGGCGTACCTTCGATGTGCCATACTTCACGCGGCTCCCACTGTACCTGAGGCGCAGGGAAGAAGTGTGGAGGGTTGTCCATATCTACAGCCGGGAATTCCTCTCTAGTGTTTTTGTAGCGCAGGTCTACAGTCATCAGAGGGGCGTGAGCGATGGCAAACATCCAACGCTTACCTTTCAGGGTTACGTCTTTGTACTTGGTCGGTACCGCATCCCAGATATCCCAGTCATCATACAGCTGTACAGTACCACCGATGGGGTCCATCCAGGCGTTACCAGACAGACGACGTGCACGACGTACAGACTTCAGGTAAGCAAATACGTCATCAGGGGTTTGTGCACTCGGGTCATTGTATCGAGTAGAGAAGATACCAATACCTTTAATATCCTGCGGATAGATCGCTACAAGAACGGTCTTCTGCATGATAGTGCCATCACCTTCTGAAACAGGACCACCGTCGAGACGGCCTTCCATATAGTAGCGACGTGCCCACCAACGCTGAATACGCTCGATACCTTCATGAGCATCCAGGAACACCCAGGAGATATGACGCAGGTCCATGGTTGCACCGTAAGTCGGTGAACGCAGGTTCCAGATCAGCTTGTCACCAGCGTGTGGATCTGAGCTTGTTTGTGTTTTTTCATCAAACGTTTTCAGAATGTCCTGCGGGTCGAAGAACATACCTGCAGTCCAGTTGCCCACTTCACGAGTAGCAGGGTCAAAGGTCACTTTGTCCTTGCCATCGATAGTAGCTTGCATGTACTTCGGATCCATTTCGATAAACTCTGAATGACGAGTATTAATCTTCAGGTTTTTCTCACGGATCATCCACTCGGTGTTTTCAGTGATCATGTCGCCAACACGCTTTCCTTCGAAATACATGTCTTTGACTTTATCGAAGTTCTCAGCACTGATCACAGTACCGGCCTTCATCACCTGAGCTTCGGTAACACCTGCAGGCAGCGTTTCGCTTGGCTGCGGAGTACCATCCCAACGACCTGCCTTGGGCGGATCTCCGTAGTACAAGGGATTCGGCTTCTCACCCCAGGCAGTCGGCTGGACGTAGCCAGCGTCACGGTCGGTAGCGTAAATACGCGCATCGACCTCTGCCTTGTCGCCTGCTGCAGTAGCAGTCAATGGAGCGGCTACAAACAGCCCCATTGAAACTACTGACGTAGTCAATAACTTCTTATACATAGTTATACTCCCAGTTTATAAAATGAGTCTTATTTGCGACTTTTATTTTCTGAAATAGTTTCGCAAATATACTTTTTTATCTTTTCTACTTAGAACTGACGAGTCAGCTTGACAACGATCTGGTTGTCATCGGCGAACCAGTCCATCAGAGCAGCACTGTTTTCACGCTTACCGAGCCAGTTAGCACCGAAGCCCTGTGAACAGCCCGCCATACCAGCTGACGCAGCTGATGCGCCTGACGTATCTGGCGTACCACAGATTTTCTTCTCGTCGCCATCGCTCCACCACAGATCCGCTTCGATCTTCAGGCGCCAGTCATCACCCCAGACAAATTCCACAGCCGGGATGGCAAAACCACCACCGTTCGACAGGTCAGTACCAATCACGAATGAGGGGTTAATGGTGTCGCGGGTGTAGTTCAACAGGGTGAAGAACGTCAGGTATACGGTGTGTTCTTTCTTCTTGGAACCGAAGGACGCGAATTCGACAATTTCATCGTCATCGTCATAGTTCATGATCCAAGTATCAAACAGCTGCACACTGGACAGAGAGGGGCGGTGGGTGCCAAGGACATCCATCCACTTAAACTCTTTGTCGATACGCAACATGATTTTCAAAATGTCTTTCTCTTTCACACCTTCCCAACCGGGCAGGTCAGAGTAAAGCGCACCGTAGTTGTAGGGACGATTAGGAATGAAGGCCACTTCAGCACTCAGCGTGGAGTCCATCGCCATACTGAAGTAGTTCATGCTCAGACCAAAGATATCAATTTCGGGGAAGATCCAGTCACCCAACAATTTACCTTTGCTCGGGTTCTCAACATAGGAGTTGACTGTTACACCACCCAAGGTAAAGAGAGCACTGTTACTCATACCCGGATCGGGGTTCATCACAGGAATATCGGTGACAAACGCCTTCATGTAGGACAGCGAGTAACCCATTGAGCCCCAGGTACCATTCCAGCGGATACCATAGGTGGTTTTATCCCAGTCGCCCGCTTTGTGGTCAGTGTTGTAGATGCCGGTGAACTGGCTGAAATCTACGCCGCGATAGGGGTGCGGAATCCAGCGACCACCTTCAGCGTTGTAGTTACTGCCCATGTCCTCGGTGCGATCCCATTTGCCCGGACGGATAAACCAGTTCAGACTGCCGCCCCACTCATAGAGATCGAGGTTGAAGTTGAACAGGAAAAGCGGCTTCCGCCATTCTTCGTTATTTTCATAGAAGAGACGACCACGGTAATCGTAACCGTGTACCACATCCATTGCCTGGAAGAAGTCAGACTCACCCCAAACCAGCTGTTGACGACCAACACGGACAAACAGACGATCGGTTACGGCCCAGTCAAAGTAGATCTCACGGAGCATGTCCATGGTTTCATCGGTGGTTTCATACTGCTCCATGAAATCACCTTTGCGGCCACCTTTACCGTAGTTACTGTAGAAGATGCCACCAAATGTGCTTGAGGTTTCGTTGATACGATCTTCGAGATCATCCAGGTAATCGGTCTGATGCTCGTGCTCGAAACGGGTAATCACTTTCCAGTTGAGGGGGCCAGTCTTGATATCAAAGTCCAGGTTCAACGTGGCACGAGCCTGATTCATGCGCCATTTGTCATCGGCAGCTGTCTCGTCGTGATCTTCGAGTAGCACACCAACAGTCGCACGGGCATAACCGCTGTATTTGATATCGAAATTTGGACCATCACCATAGTTAAGGTCTACAGCTAACGCCGGGCTACTGGCGGCCAAAAGCCCCCCGAACCCCAACAGAAAGCCACCAACTTTCATAATGCTGGTGTTGTCTTTTCTCACCATTCTTCTTCTCCCACTTATCGTTGGATATTTTTTATAACCGCCGCACATTGCGCACAGCAATGCGCAATATAAACAGCTTCTACCCCAACAGCAACTACAGATTTACTACGCAAGCACTACGCCATCGACCTAAAACCGGGCGTTTTTGCCTAGAAACTGATGCATTTAATGCTTGTAAAGTGCCTCTCACCAAAGGGGATACCTCTAAAACCGTTTTATTATCGTACGGCTTCGGCTGCAAATCGTATGATTAAAGAAAACACATAGCAACCCCTAATTACGCCTAAAATGGCTCTAAAGACGCATAATTCTTTACGTTTGGCAGCTGTATACTATTAGCCAGCGGCGTATTTTCCTTTCACAGGTGCCAGATTGTTCCCCCTGTTGAGAGCGTGTTATTATCCCCTCCAGGCTTCGTAATCAGCAGGCAAAGAAGCAACCGAAGCGTCTGCGCAACAACTACAATAAACGTAAGCTCATGTTCAAAGGCAACTCTTCTTACACAGGTACTCAACCAGGGGGCATGAAACTTTGAGGGGCTCAGATCCTAAAAAGCTTAGTCAACTCTCCGGAGGCGATCTCACTTCCCAAAGGGGAATAGACCATGCTTGGGAGAAATTCCTGTGTACTGGCGGTCAATCTGAAGACCTTCCTATTAGAGACGTCATCGCCAGCTCCTGGCAGCGCTGCCTTTCCCAGGGCGTCAACCCGGAGCAGAAAGCTGCTCCCTTGCTGGCCACAGAAAATAACCTGTACGACTACCGGCAAAAGAATTCTGAACTGTTGGACTGTGCGCAACCGGTCATTGCTCAGGCGAGCGCCTTTCTACAGGATCTCGAAACCATCCTCTTTCTGACTGACTATCAAGGGCTCAACCTGCAAATCGTTGGCGACCAACGCACCCTTGAAGATGCCCATCATATTGGCCTGGTTGAGGGCAGCGGCTGGAATGAAGTGGTTGCCGGATCAAACGCCGTTGGCACAGCGATGGCCACCCGCCGTCCCACACAGGTGCATGGCGAAGAACACTACTGCCAGGGATTCAAACCCTGGACCTGCACAGCGGCAGTTATCGCTGACCCCTACGACAACCAGATGCTGGGGGTTATTGATCTCTCCGGCTTGTGCAGCATGTATGACAAGTTTCATGTGCCCCTGGTAGTAGCCTGGGCCAGCCAGATTCAGTCAGGCTTGGCACGGAGAACCTCCGAACAATGGAGCACTATCCTCGAGCACAGCAACAGTAATTTTGGCCGCTTCAGGAATACCGGCAAGCTGCTGCTTGATAGACACGGCAGGCTCGTCAACTTCTCTTCCAACAGCAGTGATGCACTTGATGCCCTGGGAATTGATTACGATCCTTACTCTAAACGCCGTTTATCCATGGAAAGGTTTGGTGGCGAAAATATCGTTTATCCTCACGACAGAGGCGAATGGATTTCCGAGGACTGGGTAGAGCCTATTCGCCACAAAGATCAGATCATTGGCTTTCAACTCCTGGTACCGGCGGGACGCATCCATTCAGGCAAACCACAAATCATTCAGGAAACAAGTCATTCATTAAAACCTGACTTTGATCCATTCCAGGAAATCTATGGTGAAAGCCCCTCGTTCAAATCGAGCGCCAACAAGGCGCGCAAAGCAGCCTCGACTCCGCTGCCAGTTTTGATACTGGGTGAAACCGGTGTCGGCAAGGAGGTTTTTGCCAAAGCCATTCACGATAGCAGTCATTATTCTGAAGGCCCCTTTATCGATTTAAACTGCAGCTCCTTTACTAAAGACATACTGAACAGTGAACTGTTTGGTCATGTTGAGGGAGCTTTTACGGGCGCCAAAAAGGGCGGTCTTATCGGCAAGATAGAAGCCGCCAACGGTGGCACACTCTTCCTCGATGAGATTGGCGAAATGCCCCTGGAGATACAGCCTATTTTCCTGCGCGTACTGCAAGAGAAAAAAATCTGCCGTGTCGGGGATGTCAAGCCAATTCCCGTTGATTTTAGGTTGATCGCCGCAACAAACCGTGACCTGAAAGCCGCCGTAAATGAGGGGCTGTTTCGTAAAGACCTCTATTTCCGACTCTCCACTGTCACTATCAGCCTGGATCCACTGTCCGGCAGAAAAGAAGATATAGAAGGCATCGCCCAGTCTGTACTGGACCGCTTAAGCAGAGATAATCCCGAGCAAATTGCCGCCAAACGTTTTTCACCGGCCCTGCTGAATGCCCTTAAAACCAGAGAATGGCCAGGCAACATTCGTGAACTGGTGAATGTTGTTGAGTGTATGTGTTTTATGTCCCAGAACGAAACGCTGACCATTGATGATTTACCGGAAGGCTATCGCCCGGGGGAAGTCAGTATTCATGCAGAGTTTGCTGAAGGTGCCGCCAGTCAACCGCAGGGCAATCTTGATGTGGTAGAGAAAGCCACCATTGACGCTGCCGTCAAGCAATCCAGTGGCAACATGACACAGGCGGCAAAACATCTTGGCATTGCAAAAAGCACCCTTTATCAAAAAATGAAGAAATACGGCATCAAGAAACCTTGATAACCTGATTGCCGAGCTACCTGACAACAAAAAGCCCCCGCATTACTGCAGGGGCTTTTTTTATCTTATTTAAAAGGTTCTGTTATTTGTGATTTGGTGGCAGACCAAGCCCAAGTAATTTCAACAACCCAAGGGCTAGGCCTTAGTACATATGTTGTCCGCCATTGATAGACAGCGTAGAACCGGTAATAAAGCCGCCTTCATCCGACACCAGGAATAAGATTCCCCGAGCAATATCGTGGGCCGTGCCCAAACGACCTACCGGAATTTTGGCAACAATTTTTTGCAACACATCAGCAGGAACATTTCTCACCATGTCGGTATCTACATAACCGGGAGCCACCGCGTTGACGGTAATACCAAGTGCAGCACTTTCCAATGCCAGAGCTTTGGTAAAGCCGTGAATGCCCGACTTGGCTGCGGCATAGTTGACCTGTCCGTACTGCCCTGCCTGACCATTGAGGGAGCCGACGTTAACAATACGGCCAAACTTGCGCTCTCTCATTCCCTCGATCACACAACGACACATATTGAAGCAAGAACCCAGGTTGGTATCCAACACCGCCTGCCACATCTCATGGGTCATTTTGTGCATGGTGCGGTCACGGGTAATACCGGCATTGTTGATCAACACGGATACAGGCCCAACATCACGTTCAATCTGTGCAATTCCTTCCTGACATGCATCAAAATCTGACACATCGAACTTATAGACAGGAATTCCCGTTCGCTCAGAAAATTCCCGGGCACGCTCATCGTTACCACCGTAGTTGGATACCGTTTCGTAGCCGGCTTCTTTCAACTCGACAGCAATTGCCTCACCAATACCTCTTGTTCCCCCGGTTACTAATGCCACTTTTGACATGCTACATCTCCTGCTCTATTTAAACTGCAAAATACCACTTTTCAGATTTTCAGCGACTGATATTGATCAAACAGCACACCTATCATGGGCAGACAGCTCCACTGCCAAGACTCATAGAATAGAAACGATTTGTGATTGTGTGAATGCGACTTTTAGCGAACTTACATCAACCTTCTGGCCTATTGGTTTATTAATAAACCAGCAGATAACAAAATACAAACACAAATCCAGCATCGGGGTGAAAAGGAGAAAGGAGAAAGGAGAAAGGAGAAAGGAGAAAGGAGAAAGACTGCCGGAATGTCATGGTCATTCCCATAACATCCCGGCAGGGGGTAAAACCCATCACTGCATACGGCGCATTACCGTGACACAGTTGGTCACACCGGACCCACCAATATTCACTGTCATGGCAACTTCGGGGTTACCTTTGTGAGCAACACCAATAGGCTGACCAATTAACTGCTTGTAAGCCAGGGCATGCATGGAGGCTCCTGTTGCCCCAACCGGGTGACCCTTGGACTTCAAACCGCCAGAGAGGTTGATCGGACAGTCGCCATCCGGGTCATATTTTCCAGCCATAAAGTCATAGCCAGCACGACCCTCATCTGACAAACCAATGGCTTCTGTACACAGTATCTGGTTGACCGTAAAGCAATCGTGCACTTCCGCCAGGTCAATATCATTAACTCCGACACCCGCTTCCTCCAACGCCAGTTTCACAGCGTGGCGCGCAGCCTGCAGTTCGTGTAAACGTCCTGCCCTGGCAGCCAGTGTCATACGATCAGTCACATGACCAATACCAGACAACTCTACAGCATGCTTGAAGTTGGTTTTCGCATTATCTGTGGATGTCAGTACAACGGCAGCTGCGCCATCAGTGATCAAAGAACAATCGTGCAAACGCAGGGGCGGCGCAATCATTGGGTTGCTGCCTTTACCGGATTCCGGCAAGTTAAGGATGGCCTCTGCCGTCACCAACTGGTTTTTATCCGGGATACTGCCCGGACCAAAGTGGGCAAGGGGGTTCTGAATACCATTGCGATAATTAAGCGCAGAGATATGAGCCAGCATGATACGCAACTGCTCATCCGTCAGTTCATTTTTAGCTTGATAGGCTTTACCCAGTTCGGCAAAAAGGCCCGGGAAAGTCATTCCCTTAGCGCCTTCGTCAGGCCAGTAGGAACAACAGGCCAAAGCATGAGTTACCCCGGCGGTATCCAGCGTATTCATTTTCTCAACGCCGATGGCCAGCACGTTTTTGAAGCGGCCGGAAGCCACGGCATAGGCTGCGTTATAGATAGCCAGAGAGGATGTCGCACAGGCACCTTCGGTGCGGGTAGTTGGTTTTAACAGCAACCCTTGCGGATCGATCTCCAGCGCCAGGGGACCCACATGCTCCTGATTGACAAACATAGAGGGCGAGCAGGAACCAACCCAGATTGCGTCAATATCCTTTGCCTCAAGCCCTGCATCGGCAATTGCACCAGCACCGGCCTCAGACAGCAGTTCATAAAAAGATTTGAGATCTTCGATCTCTCCAGTCTCACGATCGCGCTTTACAAAAGCGCCAAACTGGGTGTTATAGGCACCCACAATACTGACCTTCACGGCATAACCCTCGTATTGATTAAACGTTGAAAACTAGTAATAAAGTGTGAAGTACTTGCTTCAGATGTTTCGGCCGGAATCCTTCCAGAAGACCTTACGAATTTCCTTTTTCAGCACTTTACCGACCGGACTTCGCGGCAGCTCATCCCAAAAATAAACTTGCTTGGGAGACTTAACACTGCCCAGTCTGCTTTTGCAGTACTGAATTATCTCCTGCTCGTCCGGCGCTTGTACATTAGCCTTAAGTTCTACTACTGCCGTCACCTGCTCACCCCACTTTTCATCGGGTATTCCAATGACAGCACAGTCCTTGATGGCCGGATGGCCCCAGATAAGCTGCTCGATTTCACTTGGATAAACATTAAAACCACCGGATATAATCATGTCCCGTTTGCGGTCCACGATAGAGAGGTATCCACGATCATCCAGAAAACCGATATCACCAGTACGCTGCCAGCCATCGCGACGGATCTCTTCGGTGGCCGCTGGGCTTTGGTAATATCCTTTCATCAATAGATCACCCTTCACCGCGATCTCCCCCTCCTCACCAACCGGCAGTGGCTGCCAGTCATCATCCAGGATCGCCAATTCCACATGCGGACAAACCTTGCCGCAGGAACGGAGAATTTCGGGGTGATCGTTTTCAAGGGCGTACACATGATCCTTGGCACTCAAGAAGGTACAGATCATCGGCGCCTCGGCCTGCCCGTAGGTTTGCACCATCACAGGACCAAACGCAGCAATTGCCTCCTTGAGCTTATCCACCGACATTGGCGCAGCCGCATACCAGAAATAACGCAGGCTTGAATAATCGAAGTTACCTATCGACGGATCCGCCAGCAGCATATAAATGGCTGTTGGCGGCAGGAAAAGATGGGTTACCCGATAGTCCTGGATTACCCTCAGCAGCCTGTCGGGAATCATGCCATCCATGACCACAACCGATGCACCTTGGCGAATAGTGGCAAATGAAGCGATACCGGCTGCATGGGTCATCGGAGCTGACACAAGGTACGAACCGGGAATATCCGGCTCAGGCATAACCTCATCCTGAATTGCCGTCAGCGTTTCCCAGCTATGGCTACTCCATTCCGCCAGTTTCGAATCGCCCGTGGTTCCACCCGTGGCAAACAGATTGACGAGAACATTTTCTCCTTCGGGTTTCACATCAAGCGCCAGAGGCACTGCAAGCTCATCGGCCAATGCTTCCAGCTCGACACCCAGCACTTGATGGCCGTTAAATCTGAGAAGTTTATCCTCAAGGTATGTGTCTGCTATCTGCGGGATGGACGCCATAATGGTGTCATCCACAAAGAATTTGACCGCACCGGATTTGGCGATCTGTTTCTGGTTCGCTTCAAAGGTATTGCGGACATTGAGGGGCAACCAAACGGCACCCAAACGTGATATTGCAAAAATACAGCAATAAGCAGCAACCGAATTGGGAGCATAAGTCGCGACAACATCCTGCGACTTAACTCCCCTTTCTCGGAGAACCTCCGCAATTTGCACGGAGGCATTCACCATTTGCCGGTAACTGAGAGAGACCTCGTTGTCCAGATCAATAAACTTGGCAGCGCCCGACATCACGGCCGGGCTCTCATCAAGAAAATCGACGAGACGCATACTCACCCCCTGTTAAAGATTAGATTAACCCTTAAGGGTAGCAAGTGTATCGAGTACAGTCTCCGGTTTTGTGCCAGCCGGGATAGTCAGATAGTAGAACCCTGAAGTAGCAGGCAGAGAACCGGACTGGCCCCCCCACAGATACTCGGAAATATCCACACCACTCACCTTGGCCGCTGTGGGAGAACCCGCTGGAGCAACTGCAAAAGCCACATCGGCAGGAACATCGTAATCCACATCAGCAGAAGGCAAACACACCCCAACGGACCAACGGTAATGCTTGGCCACATTGTAGATCGGCTGATACCAACTTAACTCTTCACCACTCGCCGGCATCAATTCGGGATCTTCAACCAGCAGCACGCCGGACAGATCGGTTTCGCTGAAATAACGAAGAAAATCTGCCATGTACATTGATGCGGTATCAATGTTCATTTCATCAGGCTCTGCCACTTCACCGTTGGCTGCTTGATGAGCCTTCACCAGCAATGAGCGAGGTGAAGGGATCACCAACGCCAATGGCGTTGAAGCTCCATAATTGTTACTGAAGGCAGTAATCACCTCAGCCAGCAATTCTCTCGGGCCATAAGCTTCGAGCATGGCTTTTAATGCCACGGTGACACGACGCTTACCAGCCATAGAGGGAATGGCTTCCGGATCTTCCTTCATCCAATGTTGAAACAGGTCCCAGACATCAAGCACTGCAACCTGTGATTTCACCAAGCCATGGGCCTGCCCGTAAAAAGACATGTAGGCAGCGGGGTTCGACCAGGGGTTTTCATCTGCACCCAACAACAGCTTTTTGGTGTAATCGGTAAAGTTAATCCAAAGCCGGGGGGTCTCCCCCCCGGCGCTTAGGTAAGATGCTAAATTAACAGCCATACTATTTCCTTTCGTTAGAAGGTGGTAAGCCTGCCTCTTGTCTCACTCTAGCAAGCTCAGCCTCAAGTTCGCTAATTCTAACATCTTTAGGATGAGTCACATAAATCGGACCCGGGTTTTTAGCATCACGTTTGTCGTTGATATTACCGGCATACACGTAATCCAGTTCGTTGTTCCAGGAACCATAGAACGGGATATTTTCCGGCGGGGTGTCTTTCACATGAGTCTTGACGAACTCTGCGTAAGGCATGCCCTGCTTCTTACGTGTTTCACGGTAATCCGCACGAAGTTTTTCAGTGGCAGCCATGTCAACCACGAGGGTTTCTTCATTGAATTCCACTTTGTACATCATCTTCGCGACGTCTGGAGTGATCAGACCTTCTTCGATATCCATGATCACGTAAGTAGGATCACGCTCAAGAGGGTCACCATAACCGCCACCAGAACCTTGAGAGATCATGTACAGCTCACCGCGCTTGGAGATGTCGAAACCAAGGCCCATGTGTTGGGTGTGGTAACGAGCACCTTCAAAAGGCTGCTCATTCATGATTTCAGCAATGGAGTGCTTAAATCTTTCAGGTTCTTTCAGCAGAATGTCATAGACGTCTACACCAGAAACACGACACATCGGGTAAGTACCGCCGGCATAACCACCGAACAGACCTTGGATGGTTGGCACTTTAGAACCCTGGGTAGTAGTCATGAAGCCCCACTGATCACTGTCTTTGGTAGAAGAGATCATGGTGTAGCCCATACCACCACGGTATTTACCAGGCGCCTGGGTGTTGGTGGTCATTTTCTTGGAAACCAACTGCAGGAACGGTACTTCTTCCTCGTTCATTTCCTGCTCACCGATATCCGCCATGGTTGCGAAGATCGGAGACAGCGCATGCTCACCATCACGGTCCATACGAGCACCACCGCCCATACCGTTCAGGTCGGCACAGAGGTTACCCAGAGTTTCACCGTGCTGGTTCACGCCACCCCAGATGAAGGTGTTGATCATGTTGTGCCAAGGAGCCAGTACACGGGTGTATTTGTCCGGGCAGCTGTACAGGAACTTGGCAGTCGCATGCTGTGCCACAGTGAAGCTGTGGAAGATGGACATCAAGCTCTGTGAGTTAGGCGCTGCGTAGGAACAGTCAACCAGCGTACCTTGCTGAGAGATGAACTCAATGGGAGACAGACCCGCCTGGCCACGAGGCAGATCAGGCCAGATGTGGTTCATGAACGCCTGGCCCACCATGCCTTTCATGCCCGGCAACTGGGTGTTGATCGCACGGTTGGTCAACTCGGGGCTGGTACCAGTGAAGTCGAAGATCAGACGATCGCCTTTCTTGGTGACAGCCAGGTTGATTTTCAGCAAAGCGTTTTCACGCAGGGTACTGTCCATAATGGTTTGAGTGCGAACAGTCATGTCAGGCCACTCGGAGATACGACGACGAACTTCTGTCACAACGCTCTCGTTGGTGTAACGCAGACAGGCAGTCAGTGCATCGGGACCATCGGAGGCCAGCACTTCCTTGATACGTTTCTCAAGACGCATACAGGCGAACAGTTTCACCTTGATGTCTTCGTATTGCAGCTTCGGCTCACGCACGGAGTTCTGCAGGAAGGTCAGCAGGTCTTTCTTGATCTCATAGCCTTCAACGATCTTGAACGGAGACATTTTCAGGCCTTCGTCAAAAGAAGTTTCAGCCATGGAAGGCATACCGCCCGGCTCAATCGCACCGTTCTCACCTTCGTGTACGGTAGAGGCTACCCAGCAAACCAGACGGCCTTCATGGAAAACCGGAATGATCATGCTCTGGTCAGTGTTGTGCACGTTACCGTAGCGAGAGTCATTGTGGATAAAGCCGTCACCTTCGTAAACGCCCACAGTTTTCTCTTCGATCCAGTTCTTGATGATGAACTTGATCGGGTGGTGAACCAGTGCAGAGAAGATCAATACACCACCAGCACTACCGATAGTCAGGTCGCCTGACGCGGAGTAGATACCAGTGATAATGTCACCCCATTTCGCACCGGGCGCCGCACCCATCTGCTCAACCATCTCAAAACCTTCTTCACAGGCAGACTGCAGACGGTCACGGATAGAAGCGATCTGGTTCAGGTCGGTAAATTGCTCCATACACTTTTCTTCATCAGCCGTGCGCGGCTCGATGTTGTGGTGGCGCATAATTTCCGGATCGGGACCCAGGAACAGTGTGGTTTCCTTGAGGAATTTTTCAATCAGCTCCTGATCTTCCAGAGCCGGATTTGTAGTTTCGTTATTCATTGTCTAATACCCCTCTTAATTTTGTTCGACGCGGAAGAACCAAACGGCGCCCTGCTCAGCAGAGACATACTTCCAGCCCGGTTCGATCAAGTAGGTTGTTACTTCAGAGGCAACAATGCCTGGACCTACAATCTCAGTTCCCGGGGGAATATCGTCCTTACGCCATACCGGTGTCTCGATGCCCTTAGGACCTTCACTGACAAAGTAGCAGGTTCTGGTGGCCAACGGAGCTGGAGGAGCGAGACGCTCACCTTCAGGTACTGGTTTGATGTGTTTGAACTGAACAGTATCGTGCTCAACGAAAGAAGCCACACGGATGGTGTTGATACGGATACCTGCTTCAGGCGCCTGGCTTCCTTCGCCGAAACGCTTACCGTAGTCGGTAGAGAACTGCTGCAGGATGTTCAATACATCAACTGCTGAATCCAGAGTGTGCTTGGGAATAACAACAGTGGTTTGTACCAGCTGGTTACCATAGCGCATATCCAGTTCCAGAGAGTGCTTGATGGCTGAAGAATCTGCACCCTGACGCAGCAGGTCGTTCTTACCACGCTCACTCAGCTCACTAACGATGTCATTGAAGCGCTTGTAATCATCGAACACTTTACGGGTGTTTGAATCGTAAAGCACCAGGAACAGTGACATTTCGTGAATGTGCATTTGGTGCATGTTGCCGGCACCTACAGCAGAGAACACGGAACTCATCGGCGGCGCCAGAATCTTGTCCATGTTCAGGTTGCTGGCGATACCACAGCAGTGCAGAGGACCATTACCGCCGTAGGCAAGCATGGTGAAGTCCTCGGGGTCATAACCGCGAACACGCAGCTCGGTGTGCAGACCGTTGGCCATGTTGCTGTCAACTTTCTCTTTGATCAGCAGCGCAGCTTCGATAGGTTCAACATCCAGGTCATCACACAGCGCTTCTTCAATCGCAAATGCAGAACGCTTGGGATTCAGAGGAATGTGTCCACCGGCGTAGTTGGTGGGATCCAGGTAACCCAGCATCAGGTCAGCGTCAGTTACAGTCGGGTTCATACCACCGCGGTCGTAACAGGCAGGGCCCGGGTCAGAGCCGGCACTTTTCGGTCCAACAGCTACAGCGTTGTACATACGGTCAAAGGAAGCGATAGAACCACCGCCCGCACCCAGAGTTACCAGGTGAACCATAGGTACAGACACCAGCCAGCGGTCGATAACCGGGTTGAAGTCATAGTGCTTGATGCCGCCTTCTACCACGATACCGATATCGTAAGAAGTACCACCCATATCGGTAGCAACCACACTGCCCAGATCAGCTTCTTTCGCCAAGTGCTCAGCAGCACTGATACCGGAAACCGGACCGGAGTGAATGGTTTGCAGCGCATCTGTGGAGTTCAGCTGAGCCATACCACCGGAGTTGTGGATCACCAGCATCGGCTTGGAGTAGGAGTTGGTGCGCAGGTTCTGCTCCAACTGGCTCATCGCGTGATACATGGTGGAGTGCAGGTAACCATCGACGATGGCGGAAGTTGCACGCACATACTCACCTTTACGACCCGCTACACGGTGGGACAGGATGACCGGGATCGAACCCAGCAGGTGAGAGGGATATTCGTCCAGCAGGATCTGCTCAACGCGCTTCTCGTGCTCCGGGTTAACAACGGAGTTAACCAGACAAACCACGATAGCCTGAGCACCTTTGTTTACCAGGCTGCGGATTCTTTCGCGAACGTCTTTCTCATCCAGCGGCATAACCAGCTCGCCCTGGAAGCCCAGACGCTCACGAACACCTTCGATCATGTGCGGCAGAACCAGGGGCGCAGGACGTTGTGCGTCAGGCAGGTTTTGCTTGCCCAGCTCGTCCAGACCTTCACCGTAACCACGACCACGGCTCAGGGGAACCATCGCTTCGTAGCCAGCGGTTACCAGCATACCGATGCGAGGACCGTTGTGCTCGATCAGGGCGTTGGTACCCAGAGTGGTTGCATAACGAACGGAGTCAACACCACCGAGAATTTCTTCCATGGTAATGCCGAGTTCGCTGTATGCCTTTTCGACGGCCTCGTTAAAACCGAGGGCCAGGTTTTGGTGGGTGGTCAACGCTTTGGTTTCAATATACTTGTTGTCCCACACCACAAAGCAATCGGTGAACGTACCACCGATATCTACTGATATACGTTTCATAACCTATTTCCTAAATCAGTCCTAATTTATTCACTAAACCAACGTACGAGCACTATCAGTGCTTGTGGGTGTGGCAGCGATCGACAAGAACGTTGGGGCCTTTCACCGGCTCGGTGATTTCCTCACGGTGGCTCCATTGTTCCTTCAGGGCGTCAAGATCAACTTCCATATCGTACAACGGCATGTGGTTCGGGAAGGTGTACTCAACCTCCACTTGGGTGCCGCATGACGGACAATAGAATTCGTAGATGTTGACCCACTCTCTGTCTGGACAGAATGTGAAACGGTATTTTTCCGGATCAATGATGGACGGGTGGATATCCGCGGGGTCACGGTTATATACCAACAGCCCTTCTTTGTAGTTACCGCGCGCCGAGCCCACTACGTGGTCACATACACGGCATTCCCAGTTTTCCGTATCCAGATCGATACGAAGATATTCAGTCATCAATACTTTCATTATTTTTCCCCCTTGGTCAGACGGATATCGCCCAATTCAGTAACAACGAATTCCCAACCTTCGAGTACCAGACAGGTGAAGAATTCTTCTTCAATAACTGCCGGGCCTACACCGTGGCCACCTGGCTCCATGAAGCTGACTTCATAGACGGGAAGGTCCTGAGTGCCAGCATCGCCAGCGAAAACAGTACGGGTTTTAGTGGCTTTTGCCGGGCTGGCTTTCTTAACGGAGGCGTGAGAGTTATCCTCAGTTTTGAGCTGCTTGCGCACAGAGACTTCCAGAGTCACCGCGTCGGCTTTCGCCATTTCTTGCGGGATTGCGATAGTGCCGTTGAGCTTGGACACCAGCTCGGCGCCATCTTTCTCTGCGACGAGACGCGCTTCAGTCACGTACTCACCTCTGCCATAGCCCTCTGCAAACATGTCGCGCTCACCGCGCTCAACCAGAGAAGCGTAAGCAGCTTCCAGCGCTTCCTGACGGTTGCCTTTCAGTACAACAGCGTAGGTTTGGCCGATGTCACAGGAACCGATACCGAAGGCACTGAACACAGCGGCGGTTTTCGGAATGTATACAGTGGACAGACCACATTTTTCAGCAACACCACAAGAGTTCATCGGACCGGCGCCACCAAAGGCCATCAGTACGGTTTCGTCTTCGATCTTGCCGTAGACTTTCAGTTCGTTGGCAATTTTCTGCTCAAATGCATCACGCAGTTGGAACAGCGCCTCGTCCACAGTGATACCCAGCGGAGCCGCGATGTTCTCGTTGATAGCAGCGCGTGAACGCTCGGCATCCAGTGCCAGGCCGCCACCGAAGAAGGTTGAAGGATCCAGCAGGCCCAGCAGCAGGTTCACGTCAGTGATGGTTGCATTCTTGCCACCGCGACCGAAACAGGCCGGTCCGGGTACAGCGCCCACACTCTCGGGGCCTACCTGGATAGCACCGTCTTTAACGGACAGAATGGAGCTACCACCGACACCGGGGCTGGCGATTTCACACAGGCCGAAAGAAATCGGAACACCTTCCACCAGGCCGCGACGATCTTCTTCAACAGCGTGGTTGACCACCTGACCCACGTCAGTGGTAGTACCGCCAACGTCCATGGACAGAACGTTTTTCAGGTTGTACTGCTTGCTGAAGGTTTTAACACCTTCCATACCACCGCGAGGACCGGAGCTGTAGGTTTTCAACGCAATGGTTTTAGCAACACGTGAAGCGTCGCCATCGTTGCGGAAAATCAACAGCGGATTTTTGGTACGGTATTCACGCAGACGGTTTTCTGCGTTGTACAGGAAGTTTTCCATGGCCGGGTGCAGGAAAGAGTTGATCATTGCAGTCCAGGCACGACGTTCTTCAGAGATATCGTCAGCCAGTTCGCTGGCGAACAGCATCGGTACAGCACCCAACAGGTGGCGTGGGTAGTTATCGAAGGCCAGACGTTTGAATTGCGCTTCATACTCATCGGCCTTATCAGACTCAAAGCTAACCACGATACGGTTTGCGCCGACAGATGTCAGGCGGGTGATGACTGAAGTTGTGTCAGCACCTTTGGCAACGTCTGACAGGGCAGACAGTTCCACTTCAGCCACACGATCACCAACCAGGAAGTCATACAGCTCCTCGTCCAGCTTGCGCAGGCGAGCAGGCAGGTCAGTACCCTTGTTGACCACCAGACCCAGACGCGGACCTTTACGCTCTACGATAGCGTTGGTGCCCTGGGTAGTGGAGTACCGAATGTGGTCTACTTCTGCAAGCAGTCTGGCGACGTCTTCCTGACCATAGGCTTCTTTAGAAGCCTGGCGTAGACCATCGAAAAAACACTTACTCAGATCGTAAGGCGTAGTGAGGGTTTTAGTTTTGTAGAAATTATTATCCTTCAGCACGCAGATATCGGTGAGCGTGCCTCCGTTATCGATATTTATCAGCATTCCCATATCGAGTTACCTTAGTTTAGTTTCTTTCTAGCCAAAATTGATTAGGTTTATATCCCCTTCTGCAAGGTGTACGACGAGTCGAACACATCACAGGGATAAGTCTCTTATGCAACGGTCGTACCAACTTAGAAAAAACGGAGAATATGAATTTTATGTATATGTTTTATATTATTTTTTTATGGGTTGACTACAGCGACCAAACGCCAAAATAACTGTTCGGAAATCGTTCACCTGTATTAAAACGCTATACCGACAGGGATAGTCTATGCACTTGAAGCGCAACGGTTTTATAGAAAAAACTGCCAGCGAACTGGCGGTGCTCAATGAGTATAGTAGAGATACTGAAGAAGGCCCGAAATCAGTGAATCCACGAAGGGCCTTCCTCTTCAGGCGGCGTAATATTCAATATGGAATGTGGCATCACCCATGGCAGGCAGAAGGTGATGAAGCAGATTCGGCGCCATAATTCCTGCAAATGATGGGTCCAGAAGGAACCCCCTGTTGGCATCACTATCAGGCTCAATCACAAACTGCAGCATCCCCGCTTCCACAATAACCTTACCCCACACCCCATCAGGCGTAGTGACTCCCGAATAGAGGTGGTCCGGGAAATTGTCGCGGCCATAGCTTTCACTGGTTTCCTTTAGTGTCAGGCCTTCAGGCAGTGCGGGCATATCGCAGTCGACACACTCAACCTCATCACCGATATGCTCCTGGCGACCCTTGCCGGTACCAATCCAGCGGCACTCCATATACGGGGGGTTATGACGCATCTTCAGCTCGTGACCGCATTCAAGGTCGGCCACCCATTCCTGAAACCGGTCCATATGAAAATCTTTGATTGCTCGCTTCATACCTTCACTTCTCCAACTTCTAAACGCCTTGGAGGACGATCTCCACAGGTTTCGGCCTTTCCTTCAATGTCCTGCCATGATCGCCCGCTTGCAAAAAAACACCCTTAGATTTGTCAGTAGCTCCATTAACGCCGGGCAAGCAAGCAGCTTTATTATGCTGTTTTCCTGCCAGCGCCATAACACGACTCTTAAGTTATAACTCACAGACAATGCCTGTGTGAATGTTCTCAGCCTATTTACACTCATACCGCTTTCTATAGTGGCCGCGACCCAAAGCGCTTCATTCCCTCCAGCTCACAGGGTGTAGTATTGCTCAAAAAGGGAACAGTAATTCAACGGTCAGAAAGCCGCCTGACACTGGCACCCGGCAAACCTCTCTGGGCACAAATCAAATCAGCAGCAATTCTTGAGCAAACACCCAACATTCCCTCTCGCGGCAGTGGTTAAGGATTATGTAACCGCATGTAGAAAAAAGATTTTCTGTCGTGACACTCGACGGGGCCGCCATCAGTCCCTATAGTACGCGCCTCGTTTTATCCCACACCTTTATCGCGTTAACCACGCAGGAATGTTCCCGTGATTTCCAGCTCCAATATCACCATGCAGTTTGGTGCAAAACCGCTGTTTGAAAATATCTCCGTCAAGTTTGGCAACGGCAACCGCTACGGTTTGATCGGTGCCAACGGCTGCGGCAAATCCACCTTTATGAAAATTCTGGATGGCAGCCTGACGCCCACGGCGGGCAACGTCTCCATCACCCCCAACGAGCGTATCGGCAAGCTGCATCAGGACCAGTTTGCCTTTGAGGAATACAGCGTGGTGGACACCGTGATCATGGGCCACAGCGAACTGTGGAAGGTTAAGCAGGAGCGCGAACGCATCTACTCACTGCCGGAAATGTCAGAAGAAGATGGCATGAAGGTGGCCGATCTGGAAGTGCGGTTTGCGGAACTGGACGGCTACAGCGCCGAAAGTCGCGCCGGGGAAATCCTCATCGGTGCCGGCATTGAAGAATCCCTGCACTTCGGTCCCATGAGCGATGTCGCACCGGGCTGGAAACTGCGGGTGCTGCTGGCCCAGGCACTGTTCTCCGACCCGGATATCCTGCTGCTGGACGAACCCACCAACAACCTGGATATCCATACCATTCACTGGTTGGAAGGCATTCTCAACCAGCACAAGAGCACCATGGTAATTATTTCCCACGACCGCCACTTCCTGAACGCGGTATGCACCCATATCGCCGACATCGATTACGGCGAGCTGCGGGTCTACCCCGGCAACTACGACGACTTTATGACCGCCTCCACCCAGGCCCGCGAACTGCAGTTTTCTGAAAACGAAAAGAAGAAATCCCAGATTGCCGAGCTGCAACAGTTTGTCAGCCGCTTTTCTGCCAACGCCTCCAAGGCCAAGCAGGCCACTTCGCGGGCCAGGCAGATCGAGAAAATCAAACTGGAAGACATCAAGCCCTCCAGCCGGGTCAGCCCCTTTATTCGTTTCAACCAGGAAAAGAAACTGCACCGCCAGGCCCTGACACTTAAAGACCTAGGCCACGGATACGACGAAACACTGTTCAGCGGCGGCAAGCTGCTGCTGGAAGCCGGCGCGCGTCTGGCGATCATCGGTGAAAACGGCGCGGGCAAATCCACCCTGCTGCGTTGCCTGGTGGGCGAACTCACCCCCGACAGCGGCGACATCAAATGGGCCGAGAACGCCACCCTGGGTTACTGCCCCCAGGACAGCACCCGGGATTTTGATTGCAACCTCAATCTGTTTGACTGGATGAGCCAGTGGCGCAAACCCAACCACGACGACCAGATCGTACGCGCCACGCTGGGGCGGATGCTGTTCTCCGCCGACAACTACCAGAAAAAGGTCAAGGTCTGTTCCGGTGGTGAAAAAAACCGCCTGCTGTTCGGCAAACTGATGATGATGGACTGCAACGTGCTGATCATGGACGAGCCCACCAACCACCTGGACATGGAAGCTATCGAAGCCCTCAACCTGGCACTGGAACATTACCCCGGCACCCTGATTTTCGTCAGCCATGACCGGGAGTTTGTGTCGTCCCTCGCCACCCGCATTATCGAGATCAAGGACTACAAGCTGATTGACTTCCAGGGCACCTATGAGGAATACCTTGCCAGTCAGGAACTGAACGCCAAGCGAGCGTGATCCCATCACTGCCTGTTTACGCAGGCGCTGAAAACATCTTTGGCCGACATAATTTGTCGGCCCATTTGTTTCTGAAGAGGCAGTTCTGATTCGGAAAAGTTGCGCTAACAAGCAGTTGATTCAGAAAGCGAACCGGATTAACGTCTGACAAATCTCAGCTAAACCGACGGAATGGTGATGAAAGCGTCAAGGAATTACCCCTACAAACAACTTTATTCTCTGGTTTACCAGTTTTTTTTGCTAATCAAACAGAAAGTTGCCCTGATAATTATTTCCATCACCCTCGCGACCAACTCCTTTTCCATACAAATCAAAAAGTTGCTTCCACCCTCTACTGCCCTGATAACTTATTATCAGGGCGCCCCGATAATAATGATTATGAGGCCGAAGGCCTCATTAACAGACTGTTAAGTGTTCAAGGAGAGTTCGTTGGAACATAGTAGATCAGAACACATTTTAGAGTTAGCGAAAGAGCTACTGAATGACATCGAATTGAGTAGATTGTCCGCAGAATCTCTGCTTTTGAAGGCATCTAGGCTTGCACGCTGGGTCGGCTCTGATGAGATCAAATATTGGATTAATTTAGAAATGAAGGGTTATAACTCTTCAAATGATATCTCTCTCAAATACATGGGAATCACAGGTAGGTGGACAGATAGAGAAGAGGGTAAAGGTTATTGGGGGCCCTTAGCTCAACAAGAAGCTGTTCTTGAAGCCCAAAACATTAAATTAAGGTCATTAAGTACACCAGATACCAGTGGAGATTGGGCGTTTCGTGTAATGCAAATGCATCAACAACAGATGACCTCTACCACCAACTATATCTCTACTCTGAGCGGGATTAAAAGCAGGGTCTTGGCTCATCTTCATAATTTCGTTTCTGAAGTCTATTACGAAAAAGAATTTGATAGTTTGTCTGAATCAATTTTTGAAAGATATAAAAGTGACGTTGACACATTGATTTCGGAGCATTGTGGCGATGTTCTTCAACAAATCCCTTCCGTTATGTCTAGGTTGGCAGAGGGTGATGCAGAATCAATCAGTCAGGCTTTGAGCACAGCTAGAAGAATAATAGATTCTTTTGCCGACTCAATATTTCCCCCAACTGAAGAAACGATAAATATGGGCGGTAATGAAGTCACCCTAGGAGCTAATAAGCATCAAAATAGAATTAATGCTTTTGTCCATCAGCGAATAGACAGCAAATCTAGAAAGACAAAAATACGTCAAAATCTTTCGAATTTGTACGATCGTGTATCTACAGGCGTTCATAATGACGTCACCGCCGAAGAAGCAAGATCATTATTTCTCAATACCTACTTGCTACTAGGTGAGGTGCTCCACATTGGTGAAGGAAACACTTAACAAAGCGCTGCTGTCGGACAAATTTTCCGCTACGCTCCAAATTTGCCGCAGAGCGCGGCGTTAGGTTCACGAGTTACCCACGAAAAGCAGTCAACAATTCCCAGGCAAGCAAAGCAAACTCAGCCGTTTTCTGAAGCTCCTTTCGTGAAGCGCCATCTCGTGCGCGTACTGACATACCCTGCTGCACTGAACAGTAAAAAGAAGCAATTGCTTTGGCATCCACAGTCTCTGGTAACTCTCCATTTTCAATCCCCGCTTGAATTTTAGCTTCTAACTTCGCACGCGCTTCCGCTCGGTAAGCTTGCATGCGTTTGGAGATCGCAGCATTGCTGTTGGCCGTACTCAGCGCACCAAGCACAACCATGCAACCGCGCGGTTTTTTGCTGCGCGTAAATTCATCCGCGCTGGTTTGCAGCATTGCTGCGACAGCATCCCGTGCTGAACTTTGCGCTTCCACGTTTCCCCAAACACGCGCGCCTTCGTTGCGACGGTAGTGGTCCACGGCCTCGAGGTAGGCTTTCTCCTTGTTACCAAAGGCCGCGTAGAGGCTCGGTGTATTGATGCCAACGCACTCAGTCAGGTCAGCCACCGAGGTGGCATCGAAGCCTTGGCGCCAGAATAGTTCGGTCATTTGCGCGAGTGCGGCATCGCGATTAAAGCTGCGCGGTCGCCCGCGAGTCGGTGTAGTTTTCTTCATGCGCCCCTCATATATGTAGTGATCGATATATAAATAGCTTGACAGCCCTACTTTCTGACAATTATATTCCATAGTGTTCGATACATATATATTGAGGTAGTTATGAAAGTACTCAAAGGCAAGGCGGCGTTGGTAACCGGTGGTAGCCGCGGCATGGGCGCCGCGATTGCCCAGCGTCTTGCGGCAGATGGTGCAAATGTGGCCATCACGTATCAGAGTTCAGTGGAGCGTGCGCAAGAAGTGGTAGCGACCTTGCGCGATCTCGGTGTGAAAGCGAAAGCTATTCGAGCCGATGCCGCCAGACCAGAGCATGTGCTGGAGGCCGTTGATCAGGTAGCCGAAGCATTTGGCGAAATCGATATTCTTGTGAACAACGCGGGCGTCTTCAACGTTAAGCCGTTTAGGGAGTTCTCACTGGAGGATTATGAGCAAACGATGTCCGTGAATGTGCGTTCGGTGTTTGTTGGGACTCAGGCAGTCCTTAAGTATATGCCTGCAGGTGGGCGAGTGATTACGGTTGGCAGCAATCTCGCGGAGCACGTACCGATGCCTGGTTGCACGCTTTACAGCTCGAGCAAAGCTGCATTGATTGGTTTTACCAAGGCACTTGCGCGCGAGGTTGGTGAGCGGGAAATCACGGTTAACATTGTGCACCCAGGTTCAACGAATACCGAGATGAATCCGGCCGACGGTCCTGTTTCCGACGTGCAGCGCAGTCTTATGGCAATCCCTCGCTATGCCGAGCCTGAGGATATTGCGAATCTGGTCGCTTGGATCGCAAGCCCAGTTTCGCGCTCTGTTACCGGCGCAGGGTTTACCATTGATAATGGTACTAACGCGTGATTGATCGCCTAAAAGGGCATGAGGGCGGAAATTTAAGGGAGACTGAAGCGCCTGATGGCGCGTCCCTGTTGCAGGCTTTAGGTATCTTGATTCGCTCACGGAGGTTCATTGATGGAACAAATTACTCGTTTAAATCACGTTGGCTTACGCGTTCGCGATTTGAAGGTCGCACGCAAGTTTTATGAGAAACTAGGGTTCGAATTTATAGCAGGGCCGGTAGGCCCGGAACCAGTAGCTATCATGGAGCACGCTTCCAGAGTGAATATTAATTTGATACTCAATGCTACCGACGATGCGTTCGCGAAGAATATTCTGATGGACGTGGACGAAAAACACGCTGGATTTACACATATTGCTTTAGAAGTTACCGATGCAGATACGGTAGAGGCTCAGCTGAATTCACTTGATATAGAGATTACTGAAAGAGTCGAGTTTGGAGGGGCCAAGTTCTTCTTCGTCCGTGATCCGGATGGCAATGTCATAGAGTTTCATCAGCCAGCAGGAACAAATGACACCTAACCAGCGCAATCAAGTCGCGGCCTTCGGCCGCTGGACCGACCGCTTCGCGCCCGGCCCCTGTTGCAGGCGTTAAGCCACAGGTAAATATGAGCACTAAAGATAAACTGAATAAATTAGCTGCTCTTCTTCTGAAGTGGTGGACAATGCCTGTTTTTCGTTATGGCGTGGAAAATGGGAAAGCCTATGCAGAATTATTCCCAGCCTTCAATGCAGAAAAGAGTATAGATGAGAGAGTCAGAAAGATTGATGAAGCGCGCAAAAATTTAGTTTCTGCATTATCCGCAATAGATGAACTGAAGGAAGAAGCAGCTCTGAATATGCGCAAAGCACATGAGCTCCAAGAAAGAGTTGCTACTCTTAGCTCGGAGAAAGCTGCTGTAGATACCGAATTAAACGAAGTCAGAAAGATCATGGATTCAGACGTAAATGCGTTTCAAAGGGTTGCAGGTGTGCCCTCCCAAAAACAAATTGCAAAGGAGCGCCTAGTTGGTTTTGGGTTAGGAATTCTAGCTTCCTTAATTGCCACATTGGGTTGGGAAAAATGGCCTACGTTTGTGGCATGGTTTTAGGCTTAACAAGCAAAGGCGGCATCGCCCTTCAGGCTGGACGCGCTAACGCGCGCCGCTGCTTTGGGCGTTAAAAGTATCAAGTGAAACTCATCACCCAATACCACGATTTAATGCAAGCAGAAGACGCCGCAATGCGGCTGCGCCAGCAAGGCATACTGACGCATATTTCCTTCAAGAATTCGTTTGTTATTTCCGGGTATGTCACCGGGGCCTTCAAGGTGGGATTGTGGGCCGTGATTGATGCGCAATATGAGGATGCCTGTGCCTATCTGGATGACGAAAATCACGAAATCACATCAGGCCTGCCCGAAGAGGAATTGCTGCAACTGGAGTCAGCATCCGACCAGCACGCCTATACCGTTTTTAACAAATTTTTATTCTTTACCGGCCTTACCCTGTTAGCCTTGATTCTGGCTGCTGTATTCATTGCCAATTATTAACCAGACAGCACAGGCCAATTTCCAGATTCTCTCCAATTGGAAATCCCATCGATTGACCTGATTATTACCCTGCTCCGTGTCGGCACTTCAATGCCTAAGAGTTGGTACACTTAACCCCTGTCAGAAGAGGACACGCAGTGACGCTTGCCACTATTATTTCCACCGCCAACCTGAGCACCCTGCTCGACAGTGCATTCCAGCAGGAGACTCCGGTTGTCACCTCGTCGGAATCTGATCTCGGCGAGCCATTGCAGCACTTTGCCAATCAGTCTGACATTCTGGCAAAGGTTGCGGAGTGCACCAAAGCCGAAGTGCACAACTATGCCTTCGGTTTCTGGTATCCCTCCATGAAGGGCCACGTTGTGGAGCGCAAGATCATTCTTGATCCACCCCGCGAGGGGAAGTCATTTCGCTATTCGCTGGCGGGCTGGGGCATCATTCACCTGCACCTGTACTTCACGCCACCCAATAGCCTGCAATGCCGGATTTCCGTCAATTCCGAAGCGCGCGCCATCTCTCGCCAGGATCGCTACTCTGATCTGGGACCCGCGTCGGATTGGGACTGGCGCGTGGTTGAATCCTACGCTTTCAGACTGTCCCGCCAGTTGGCAAGTATGGGACGCACGGTGCCTGTGGGGCAGAAGCCAGCTCCGGCCAATCGCCCCTCACCATGGAGGCGTAAGTAACCCCATGATTAACCCCTACAACGATACACCCGACCAAAGGTTCCTCAGCCTATGAGAGTGGTAGAAATAACCAGGGAGCCTGTTGAGCTCTACAAAATTCTCAAGTTTGAAGGCATTGTTACCAGCGGCGGCGAAGCCAAAGCGGTGATCGAAAACGGCCAGGTACTCGTCAATGGCGAGGAGGAAACGCGCAAAAGAAAAAAGATTGTTTCCGGCGACACCATTGAATTCATGGGCGAACAGTTTCAAGTTTCACTGAAATAGCGATATGCCATAATGAATTGCGATAGCGGCCAACTGCAAAAGGATCGACCATGAGCACATACAACATCCACTGCGCCTGCAACACCGTTGAACTGGCACTCACCGGGGAGCCCAAGGTCAAAGCCTATTGCCATTGCATCGACTGCCGCGAATTGATGAACACCCCGTTTGCCCCGGTCACCGCCTGGACGGAGGAAAGTGCTTCCATCTCCAAGGGTGAGGACAGCGTCACCATCTACCAGCACCCCACACTGCGTATGCGGAAATATTTCTGCAGCAACTGCGGTGAGGTGCTTTTCAATAGTAACTGTGTGGACTGGCGCGTGGTGCCGCAACTACTGATTGCCAAAAGTTACGACAACCAACTGCCACAGGAATTGGCATCAACCGCCCATATTTTCTACGAGCAGCGCATTGTCAGTGTGAGCGATGAACTTCCCAAGCACACTCGAGGCTTAAGTAGCCCGGTTTTTGAAGAGTAAATCCTTTCCCTTCAGCCAGCTTTTAACAGCAAACAGTATTGGCGTGACACACGACTAACTCCCGGGTTGCAACACAAACAGCGTGAGCAGTTCTGTGCTTTCAGCATTATTCCCATACCTCCCGGTTACCAGTAAAATCGCCACCTTTCTTTTTCTCGTTGACGGAGCATAACCCCATGGGCAGAGCGTATCAGAACCGCAAAGACTCAATGGCCAAAACATCTGACATGAAGGCCAAGGTGTACAGTCGCTATGGCCGTGAGATTTATGTCTGCGCCAAATCAGGCGGTATCGACCCTGCTGGCAACCTGGCATTGCGAAGCCTCATCGACCGCGCCAAGCGCGACCAGGTGCCGGGGCATGTGATCGATAAGGCCATCGACAAGGCCAAGGGCGGTTCTGGAGAAGATTTTTCACCCGCACGTTACGAGGGTTACGGTCCCGGCGGCAGCATGGCCATCATCGACTGCCTGACCGACAACCCCAACCGCACCTTCGGCGATGTGCGCCAGGCCTTTACCAAAACCAAGTGCAAGATCGGCACTCAAGGTACCGTGGCTCACATGTTCGACCACGCTGCCATCTTCGTCTTCCCATACGACGATGAAGATGCGGTGCTGGAAGCCCTGCTGGAAGCGGATGTGGATGTTACCGACGTAGAGAACGAAGACGGCAAGATCACCGTATTTACCCCCCACACCGACTACTTCAAGGCCAAGCAGGCGCTTGTCGACACCCTCGGCGACATCGAGTTTGAAGTAGATGAAATCCAGTTCATTCCCCAGAACTACACCACCCTGGGCGGTGACGACGTTGCGCTGTTCGAGAAGTTTCTGGGCATGCTCAATGACCTCGACGACGTGCAGCAGGTTTACCACAACGTAGAGCTGCCCTGAGACAGGGTTCAACCCTGAGCTGCAATCTGAGGTGCCCTGTTACAGTGGGTCTACATACAGGGTGCCTGTTGTCGGGTACTGACTTATAGGGCACAGGGTTACTGGGTTACACTGGGCCATGGCCATTGAAACCCTTTTACTCACCACCACCGCCATTACCACGTTTACGGGTAATCAGTCCCTGACCAATGCCAGCGGTTTCTTCTTTGAAAACCAAGGCCGCCTGTTTCTCATCACCAGCCGCCATGTTCTTATCGATAAGGGCAGCACGCATTTTCCTGACCGTATCGTCATCGAACTTCATACAGACCAGGAAAATGCCACCCGCTCGGTAAAATACTCCATTCCCCTGTATCAAAACGGAAAGCAGTTATGGCGACAGGGGGTTGATGCGGCGGGGGACATCGATGTTGCAGCCATTGAAATTGACCGCACAGCCCTTCCGGCTGAGGCCTTTTATGCCACCTTCACCCCCGAGCATCTGCACGAAGCCCTGGAGGACATCGAGATCGGTACACCCATGCTGGTCGTCGGTTTTCCTCTGGGCTTTCATGACACCCTGCATCATTTGCCTGTGGCCCGTCACGCCATCAATGCATCCTCTTTCGCCCTGCGTTTTCAGGGTCAGGGTTACTTTCTGACAGATGCCCGCACACACCGGGGTACCAGCGGTGCCGCCGTGGTGATGCGCTCACCGGAAAAGGGAACAGAACTGCCATGGAAATTGATGGGCATTCACTCTGCTCGGTTGGATGTCACCCGAGACACGCAACTCGACGAGGCGCTGGGATTAAACTGTGCCTGGTTTGCCGATATTCTACCCATATTGACGAGCTGAATTGCCCTTCAGACACGACCTGGGTCTATCGCTGACAATAAAAAAACCCGGCTAAAAAGCCGGGTTATTTATTGATGGCGGTGAGGGAGGGATTCGAACCCTCGATAGGGGATTAGCCTATACTCCCTTAGCAGGGGAGCGCCTTCAGCCGCTCGGCCACCTCACCTAAAACTCGTTCTCCAGCCACATCATCCGCCAGTGGCAGACTATGCTGGTGAAATCTATTTTTGAGGCTTGAAAGGAAGGAACCATGCCACCTCAAAAAGTGGCGGCATGATAACATACCATCCGGAAAATCAAAGGGGATTCAGATTACTCTGCAGTTCCCTTTTCCTGTTGAATCCGTTGGTAGATTTCTTCTCTGTGAACGCTCACATCCTTGGGTGCATTGACGCCCAGGCGAACCTGGTTACCTTTGACTCCCAACACGGTCACACTGACGTCATCTCCAATAATCAGAGTTTCGCCGACTCGACGGGTAAGAATTAGCATAGTTAGCTCCTATATACTGCCGTATTCCAGTGGTTACACTGGCTTTCCTTTTTTTTGCCCAGTCTTGTTTTTGTTGTTACCGGGGTGCCTTTTTAGGCGTTGCCAACACAGTAGGCGCTTAAACTATACCAATCATTCCACAATGGCGTAAATAGCCGGTCGTCACTCCACTTTATCTTTTTCTTCCAACTCAAAAGCGCTGTGCAGGGCGCGCACTGCCAGCTCGAGATATTTTTCATCAATTACCACGGTGATTTTAATCTCTGAGGTGCTGATCATCTGGATGTTAATATTTTCTTTCGCCAGGGCCTCAAACATTTTTGCCGCCACACCGGCATGGGAACGCATACCCACACCCACCAGTGCCAGCTTGGCAATGCCGGCATTGGTATCAACCGCAGACGCACCCAGCTCCGCAGCGATGGATTCCACCACTTCTTTTGCCTTGGCCAGTTCATTGCGATGCACTGTGAATGTCAGTGATGCGGTATTGTCCTGGGCGACGTTCTGAACAATCACGTCTACTTCAATGTTTGCACGACCCACCGCACCCAGAACTTTGGAGGCAATGCCCGGCACATCGGGAATACCACGGATTGTCAGTTTGGCTTCATCGCGGTTGAATGCAATGCCGGAAACAACTGGTTTTTCCATATCGTCATCATCCTCAAGGGTGATCAGAGTTCCGGGGCCGTCCACAAAGCTGGACAGCACCCGCAGGGGTACTTTGTATTTGCCTGCAAATTCAACGGAGCGTATCTGCAGAACCTTTGAGCCCTGGCTGGCCATTTCCAGCATTTCCTCAAAGGTAATTTTATCGAGCCGGCGCGCACCTTCCACCACCCGGGGGTCGGTGGTGTAGACACCATCGACGTCGGTATAGATCTGGCACTCATCGGCTTTCAGTGCAGCGGCAAGGGCAACGGCTGTGGTGTCGGAACCGCCGCGACCAAGTGTGGTGATATTGCCGTCGCCATCAACGCCCTGGAAACCGGCAACCACGACCACGCGACCAGCAGCCAGGTCTTCCTGCATGCGGTGGGCGTCAATTTCTTCAATGCGCGCTTTTGAATGAGCACTGTCGGTAAGAATACGCACCTGGCCACCGGTGTAGGAGCGGGCATCGCAGCCACGTTTCTGCAGCGCCATACACAACAGGGCAATGGTCACCTGCTCACCGGTGGAAACCAGCACGTCCATTTCGCGGGCACTGGGGTCCGGGTGAATATCCTTGGCCAGAGCGATCAGGCGATTGGTTTCTCCGCTCATGGCGGAAACCACGACAACCACGTCTTCACCCCGTTTACGGAAGGCATGCACCTTTTCCGCCACAGCTTCGATGCGCTCGGTTGTACCAACCGAGGTACCACCGTATTTCTGAACAATCAGACTCATGGATTTTCTTCAAGGTTGTAGGCCAAAAAACGGCGGCAATTAAACACTAATTAATGGACAAAGTTAAGGAAAATACAGCTATCAGCTTAGTCCACCAAACGGGCTTTTACCCAATCGGCAGCATCGCTCAGTGCACCTGGCAACGCGGCCATGTCGGTGCCGCCGCCCTGGGCCATATCCGGGCGACCGCCGCCTTTACCGCCCACTTGGGCAGCCACATGCTGCATCAGCTCACCGGCTTTGATGCGACCGGTCAGATCCTGAGTGACACCGGAAACCAGTGCCACCTTGCCATCACCACCCGCGGCCAGCAGTACCACCGCGGAGCCCAGCTTGTTCTTTAACTGGTCCACTGTGTCGCGCAGTGATTTCGGATCGGCACCCTCCAGATTGGCCACCAGCACTTTAATACCGGCGACATCCTCGGCCTGTGAAGCCAAGTCACTGCCGGCAGAGCTGGCCAGCTTGCCCTTAAGCTGGGCATTCTGTTTTTCCAGCTCTTTCAGTTCTGACCAGAGGCTGGCAGCCTTCTGGGCAACATTGTCGGCATTGGTTTTCAGTAAACCTGCCACCTCGTCGATTTGTGCCTGCAGGCCATCGAGGTACGCCAGTGCCTGTGCGCCGGTGACCGCTTCAATACGGCGGACACCGGAGGCAATGCCCGCTTCACTGGTAATTTTCAACAGGCCGATATCGCCGGTTCGCGACACGTGGGTTCCACCACAGAGCTCTACGGAAAAGCCCTCGCCCATGGTCAGTACCCGCACCACATCACCATACTTCTCACCAAACAGCGCCATGGCACCTTTTTCCCGGGCACTGTCCATATCACAAACGTCAGTTTGAACCGGCGTATTGCGACGGATTTCATCATTCACGCGCTGTTCAATGGACTTTAATTCTTCCGGCTTGACGGCCTCGAAATGACTGAAGTCAAAACGCAGGCGTTTGCTGTCCACCAAAGAGCCCTTCTGGCTGACGTGGTCACCGAGGATTTCCCTCAGTGCTGCGTGCAACAAGTGCGTAGCGGAGTGATTCAGGGCCGTGGCAGTTCGTACATTGCTATCGACCCGGGCATCCAGCGACTGACCGACGCTCACTTCACCGCTGAGCAGGGTGCCGATATGCAGGTAATGGGCGCCCTGCTTCTGGCAATCGCGCACTTCAAATTCCATACCTGCTGCATTCAGGTAACCACTGTCTCCCGCCTGACCACCGGATTCGGCATAGAAGGGCGTCTGATCCAGGACAACCACACCTTCGTCGCCCGTGGCCAACGCATCAACCTGTTCACCGTTTTTCAGCAGAGCCACAACGGTGCCCTGGCCTTCGGTACCCTCATAACCGGTAAATGCGGTTTCACCGTCCAAGTGAAGTTGATGGGTGTAATCCACCTTAAAGGCGCCGGCGGAACGTGCGCGCTGACGCTGTTCTTCCATGGCCACTTCATAGCCCGCCATATCCAACGTTAAACCCCGTTCGCGGGCGATGTCATTGGTCAGATCCACCGGAAAACCGTAGGTATCATAAAGCGTGAAGATCACATCACCGGGAATCACTTCTGACTGCAGATCACCGAGGGCGTCATTCAGCACCGCCATCCCATTGTCGAGAGTTTTGGCAAACTGCTGTTCTTCCGCCAGCAGCACTTTCTCAACCTGAGCCTGCGCCTTGGTAAGTTCGGGGTAGGCGTCGCCCATTTCGACCACCAGTGCCGAGACCAACTTATGGAAGAATGCCTGGTTCTGGCCCAGCTTGTGACCATGACGAATGGCACGGCGGATAATCCGTCGCAGCACATAGCCACGACCTTCGTTGGAAGGCAGCACGCCGTCGACAATCAGGAAGCTGCAGGAGCGGATGTGGTCTGCTATGACTCGCAGGGATTTGTTTTCCAGGTCGTCACAGCCGGTAACCGCTGCCGCAGCTTTCAATAACGCCTGAAACAGGTCGATTTCGTAGTTGCTGTGCACGCCCTGCATCACGGCTGCGATGCGCTCCAGCCCCATACCGGTATCAATGGATGGCTTGGGCAAGGGCGCCATGGTGCCGTCACCACTGCGTTCAAACTGCATGAACACCAGGTTCCAGATTTCAATGTAACGATCGAGATCATCGTTTTCACTGCCCGGAGGTCCACCGGGAACATCGGCGCCGTGATCATAGAAAATTTCCGAGCTCGGCCCGCAGGGGCCGGTGTCACCCATCTGCCAGAAATTATCTTCATCCAGACGGGAGAATCGCTCGGCACTGACACCCAGCTCCTTGAGCCAGATATCCGCGGCCTCGTCGTCGGAAATATGCACGGTTACCCAAAGGCGTTCCGGCGGCAGTTGCAGCACTTCCGTCAGGAATTCCCAAGCAAAGCGAATGGCATCGCGCTTGAAGTAGTCACCAAAACTGAAGTTGCCGAGCATTTCAAAAAACGTGTGATGTCGGGCGGTATAGCCGACGTTTTCGAGGTCGTTGTGCTTGCCCCCGGCACGCACACAGCGCTGCGAGGAGGCGGCCCGGCTATAGGGACGTTTGTCCGCACCCAGAAAGACATCCTTGAACTGCACCATGCCGGCATTGGTAAACAGCAGGGTCGGGTCGTTGCCCGGCACCAGGCTGCTGCTGGGAACGGTGGTATGCCCCTGGTCTGCAAAGTAACTCAGGAAGGCTTCGCGAATCTCGGCACTTTTCATAAACAATCACTTTCCACGACCTGTCTACAGGTCAATTCCAAAACGATAGGTTGGGGGTTTATTCAGAAACCCAGGCTGTCCTCGGAGAACTTTTTGTTACCGAGTATGTGCAGGTGCAGGTGAAACACCGTTTGTCCCGCGCCGGTGCCGTTATTCACCACGACCCGAAACGCTTCATCAACCCCGGCCTGCCGGGCGATATCACCCACGGTCAGCATCAGGTGCCCGAGTATCGCCTTATCTTCGGCGGAGGCATCCGCCAGGCGGGGGATCGGTTTGCGTGGAATGACCAGCAAATGGGTGGGCGCCTTGGGTGCAATATCGCGTATCGCGATACAGTGTTCATCTTCATAGACGATGTCCGCTGGTATTTCGCGATTGATAATACGGGTAAACAGGGTTTCTTCTGACATGGTTGCCGCCATCTCTGTTAATGGTCGTTGCCGAGCTTTTCGTCTAAGGTCAGTGGACGGGCCTCGCTCTCCAACATCACAGGAATGCCATCGCGAATCGGGTAGGCCAAGCCACTGGCCCGACAGACAAGTTCGTCATGCTCTTTATCGTATTCGAGGGGCCCTTTGCTGATCGGGCACACCAAAATACTCAGTAATTTTTTATCAATCATTACGGACCCTGGCGACAGTAACTCCAAGGGTGAAGTTTAAGGGAAAGGGGACGCTGTGACCACGTCCGAAAGTGTCAGGGGCTGGGTTTCAGTGAAGAGGTTTCAGCTGGGGAAAACTTTCCATAATCACGGCGGGATCGAGCCGCACATCGAACCAGTTAATTCGCCAGTCAAGATGCGGACCGGTTGCCCTGCCTGTCGCTCCGACTTTGGCAATCAAATCACCACTTTTGATCCGCTGCCCGTTCTCTACCAGCACCTTGCTCAGGTGGATAAACGTGGAACTGATGCCATAACCGTGATCGATGATCAGCGTCCCACCGGAATAAAACATGTCCTGATGCACCAGCTTCACCACCCCGGGGGCCGGTGAAAACACCTCGGTTCCCGTGGGTGCTGCAATATCCAACCCATAGTGAGGTCGACCCGGGGTACCGTTGTAGACTCGACGACTGCCGTATACACCGGTGATGGGCCCTTCCAGCGGCTTGCGGAACCCGGACAGGAAGTCCAGCCGACCTTCATCCGCGGTTCTCGCCCTTGCGACCATTGCGGCTTCCTCGCGGATACGCTCCAGTACCTCTTCTGGAGGGGTTACGGTTTTCTGAGGCACACCGTTAACCCGCTGTTCTTCGTAGGTGCGCTGCGTCACCTGGTAACGATACGATTCAGTTTTTTGACCGTCTCTGACCAACAGCTTGATTTCAGGGGGCGCATCACGCCCAAGGCCAAAGACAAAGCGGCCAGCCTCATCCACCCGAACTGGCCGCCCCATCACTTCCACCTGTTGACCGGGACTGACCTGCCCCACCAGCATACCGCCCTGAACAAGATCACCACTCAACTCAACGGCCGTGGCAAAAGGAGGAAGCAGGGACAGTAAAACTAGCAACAGGGGGATTCTGAACATGGACGATAGCGTCTCAATTGGTCTCTGATTAATAGGGCATCCGTTATTGACGGTTGTCGCGGTAGGGCTCGAGGGATTCTACTTCACAGCGGGCACCCGTGTGCAGTACCCGGATGGCATTGGTGCTGGGACAGACCCGGTTATTCTGGGCAGTGTGCACAAAACCGTATTGTTCAATACCCTGGCAGTCGCCCCGAAAACGCATCAGCACCCGCTTGCCACCGATCAGTTCAATCATCGCCGCGTGTGCGTTTAGCACATAGAAGTGATGAACCAGCGCACTGTTGAGACAACCATTCTCGATTCCCCAAAGGGATAACTCGGCTTCCGGATCTGAACTGCCCGTTACGTAGGCCGGGGCGGCGTGAGCCCGAGGGATAAACGGCTGCCAGGCGACAGTGACCACCGCCAACAACAGAAGTATCCAGCTCATACGTGACCGCAAAATCACACCTCTGACGTACCAAGAGACTGTTTGGTTAGATTACCCGTCGAACAATCCGTTCCTCGTCAGGCGCATTTATTTTCCGAATGCTATGATAGCCCGACAGTCAGATCAACGGATGAAGCCTCGACCATGCATACTGACCTGCCGCCCTTTTCCCCGCCCAAAGGTTTGCGCAATGCTCACCTGCAAAGCATGCTCAACAGCATGGGACCCAGGCCCTGGAAAGTCTCTTCTCGCAGCATGGACATGACGACCCGAAGCCAGACCCTGTTACTGGAAGGTCGCCACGAAAATCAAGCGGTTAAATTGCTGGCCTATTTCGACCAGGCGGATCAGGACAACCAGCGCCTCGCCATTCTGCTGCACGGGTGGGAAGGCAGCGCACAATCGACCTACCTGTTATCAGCAGCCAATCATCTTTACCGGCAGGGCTTCAATATTCTGCGCCTTAATCTCCGCGACCACGGCGAGAGTTTTCACCTAACCCCGACGGCTTTCAACTCGACCCTGGCAGAGGAGGTCAGCACGGCAATTGCGTCTTTTCTTGAAGCATCACCTCACCGGGAGCGCTACCTGGCCGGCTATTCTTTGGGGGGAAATTTTGCATTGCGTATTGCCGCCGACGCTGGCGACATACTGAAACTATCCGCCGTTGCCGCCATCTGCCCACCCGTCGATCCGGCCCACGCCATGGATCGCATCATGGCCGGCCCCATGTATCGCGATTACTTTCTCGATAAATGGAGCAATTCGCTGCACACGAAACTGTATTACCACCCCGAACTCCTGAACGGCGACGTGCTACCACGTTTTGAGGTGCTGACCGAGCTGAATGACTTTTTTGTCAGGGAGCTGACGCCCTATAAGAACGCGGAGGAATATTTTTCCGCCTATGCCCTCTACGGCGACCGCCTGGACAACCTGCAAGTACCTGGCTACCTGATCACCAGCGAGGATGATCCCATTGTGCCGGTGTCAGACCTCACCATGCTGAATAAGCCATCATTGCTGAACGTAGTAGTGACACCACTGGGAGGGCACTGCGGTTTTATTGAGAACTATCAACTCGACAGCTGGGGTGATCGCTGCCTGTCACAGATCTTCAATCATCATCGAAACACGACTGAATCTGTTCACTACTGAAACCCCGGTACTGAAGGAAACGACTGCGGCGCGCGCGCTCCTGTAAACTGTCACAGGGTGCGTTACCGTATTTGCGTTGCGCCACTTCGGCAGCCAGTTGAAACCAATCCTGTCCACAGGTCGCCAGCGCCTGCTTGGCATCCCCGGAAGCAACTCCCCGCTGCTTCAGCTCCTGACTGATACGGTAAGGCCCCTGCCCCTTGCGAATGCGCGATGCAACAAACGCTTCAGCAAAACGGTGGTCACTTTGCAGGTTGTCCCGTTGCAGGTCTGTTAACACCTGCGCGATGTGTTCTGCAAACTCGGGAAATTTTGTCGTGAGTTTTGTTTTCAGTTCGTGTGCAGAATGTTCCCGTCTGGCCAGCAAATCCATTGCCCGGAATCGCAGCAATGCCAGCGGATCACCTGCTTCAGCTTCATTCATGGATCACCAGCGATCAGGACGACTTTACCGGCGGCTCTGCCTGGCTGGAGGGGCGAGGCAATTCAGTCGTTGCATTGGCAGTCTGTGTTTCAGCGGGACTTTTAACCAGTCCAAGCCACTGACCAACCTTACGCAGAATACGCGCCACCAGTCGTATCAGTTTGGGCAATAACCAAATCACCAATGCGATAAACAGTACCATCAGGCACAGGAATAACAGCGGATGGTTAAACATGGCCCACAGACCGCCCAGCACCATCAGGTCTTCACTGATGGACGCTGCCCAGTTGGTGAAGGGCTCCGGGGAGGTGTTGATCAACGCCCTGGTCGATGCCTTCGTGAGGTGGCTGGCTCCCGCCATGGTGCCACCCATGATACCCGCAGCGATTTCCAGTGCCGGGGTTACATCACCAACGGCTCCGGCCGCCAGCATGGCACCGGCTGGAATTCGGATAAAGGTATGCAGGGCATCCCAACCGGTATCCACTCCGGGAATTTTGTCGGCAAAAAACTCCACCAGGTACATGGCCCCGGCGGCAAAAATAACCAGCGGGTCCTGCAGCACCGTCAGCTCGGTGGGCAACTGCACGTTGCCCGTGGCACCGGCCAGCCCCAACACCAGCAGGGCTGCATACAGGTTAATGCCGCTTGCCCAGCCCACTCCCATGGTCAATGCAATAACACCGATTAATTCCTGATAATGTTCCATTTAGAACTCCTGCCGGTCCAATACCGGCCACTATACACCCTTAAATTATGGCGTTTTGTTGCTGCCATCGCCACGCTGCTCACCGGACTGCGGCGTTGCTTGTATGCACTGCCGTACCGGCACCGCCTGAAAGGGTGCGGCCAGCAACTGCCAGAAACCCCTGTCATGGAAGTTATCCAGACCGATTGCCATCTCCGGGGTTCGCCGGGTGTTTGAGCGACTGCCAAACAGTCGATCCCAGAAACTGAAAAGCGTCCCGTAATTACTGTCGGTATCCGGCTGTGTGACGTGGTGATGCACCCAGTGGATGGAAGGCGTAATCACCAGATAGGACAGCACCCGCTCCAGCGATTTTGGCAGGCGCATATTCGAGTGGTGAAACGCGGTGACGATCAGCACCAACGTCTCAAACACAATGACCGATGCCAGTGGCAGCGCAAAACAGAAAATCACAACCGCCCTGATAAGAGCAGAGAGAATCACCTCACCAAAGTGAAAGCGAACCGCGGAAGTCACATCCAGCCACTGATCCAGGTGGTGAACGCGGTGAAAACGCCACAGAAAGCCTATCCGGTGGCTGGCCCGGTGCCACCAGTAAATCCACAAATCCAGCAACAGCAGGGCTATTAACAATCTGAACCAGGCAGGCAGTGGGGGCGACCACCAGGGTTGGCTGTGGGTTGCAGCCAACAGTGTGACCGGCAACACGATCAGTAACGAGACCACAAGATTGCAGCCCCACAGACCGAGATTTTTTAAGAGGCGTGGGGCTTTCTTGAGTGGAGTGGGCACCGGGACTGCTGGCGCCAGACGCTCGGCAAGAAAAAATCCCAGCAGGAACAAACTCACTACCAGGCTTTTATAAGCCACCAGCTCATTCATTGCCGACACCATACCGTTACCAAGGGAACAAGCTCTCTGGACGATTTTGACTGATGCCTTTCATGAAACCTTTCATTAGAACTACAGACAGTCAAAACTGCCAACTTTCTTAAAATTAGCCAAAAAAAACCGCGCCGACTACAGCGCGGTTTTTATTTCGAAGTGTCGGGTGATCAGAGATCGACTTCTTCGGCTTCAGCCGGATCGACCTGTTCTCCGGATTTCCTGGATTTGGGTGCCGGCATCAATTGCTCGCGAATTTTTTGCTCGATCTCTGCCGCCACCTCGGGGTTTTCCTTCAGGTATTCACAGGCATTGGCCTTGCCCTGACCGATTTTGTTGCCGTTATAGGCATACCAGGCACCGGATTTATCCACCAGTCCACATTTCACGCCCAGGTCCACTACTTCGCCCAGGTGGTTGATACCGGCACCATAGAGAATCTGGAATTCACACTGCTTGAACGGCGGTGACACCTTGTTTTTCACAACCTTGACGCGGGTTTCATTACCCACCACTTCTTCACCTTCCTTCACGGCACCAATGCGGCGAATATCCAGCCGCACTGAAGAGTAGAATTTCAGTGCGTTACCGCCGGTAGTGGTTTCCGGGTTGCCGAACATGACACCGATTTTCATACGAATCTGGTTGATAAAGATCACCAGGCAGTTGGCCTGCTTGATATTGCCGGTCAGTTTGCGCAGTGCCTGGGACATCAAGCGGGCTTGCAGGCCAACATGGTGGTCGCCCATTTCACCCTCGATTTCAGCTCGGGGCGTCAGCGCCGCAACGGAATCCACCACCAGTACATCAATAGCCCCCGAGCGCACCAGCATGTCCGTGACTTCCAGCGCCTGCTCTCCGGTATCCGGCTGGGACATGATCAGGTCGTCGACGTTAACACCGAGCTTTTCGGCGTAGATCGGATCCAGTGCGTGCTCGGCATCCACAAAGGCACAGGTGCCACCCAGTTTCTGTGCTTCGGCAATCACCTGCAGGGTCAGTGTGGTTTTACCGGAAGACTCCGGTCCGTAGATCTCGACAATACGCCCCTTTGGCAGACCGCCGATACCCAATGCAACATCCAAACCCAGCGAACCGGTTGAAATTGCCGGGATGGCTACATGCTCCCGGTCACCCATACGCATGACAGTTCCCTTGCCGAACTGGCGCTCAATCTGGCCAAGCGCCGCCTGAAGTGCTTTTTCCTTGTTTGGATCCATGACCGATGCCCCTTTCGTGCTTTAACTGGAAGATATTCACTGAATGCCGGTTAGCTTAACGCAACATTACACTACTGTATAGTCATACAGTACTTCATTTTTTCAGCATTGCAATCAGACCCCTCAGCGCAGCGCTCACCGCCTCACGCCGAACCGCTTTCCGGTCGCCCTCAAAGTGCAGGCAGCGGGTGATGATTTCTCCGTCCCCGTGGGCCCAGCAGAACCATACTGTTCCCACCGGTTTTGCCTCGGAGCCACCATCCGGACCAGCGATACCACTGACCGCCACCGCGATATCAGCCTCGGCTTTGGCCAACGCCCCCCGGGCCATTTCAATTACCACCGCTTCACTGACGGCCCCTTCGCGGGCAAGGGTATCGGGGGACACACCCAACACGTTCTGCTTGGCAACATTGGCGTAGGTCACCAGTCCCAGCCTGAACCAGCTGGAACTGCCGGCGATATCCGTGATGGCACTGGCAATTCCGCCGCCGGTGCAGGACTCGGCACAGGTAACGGTAGCGTTCCTGCTCAGCAGCAGTTCGCCGAGCTGCTGAGCCAACTTACGGGTAGAAGACGTCATAAAGGGACGGTAATTCAGTGCCGCGACCTGATGCAAGTCATAACCCGGCACCACCTGCTAGGGAAAAGTCACCGTAACCAGCGTTTCGTAGTGATAGGTCCCGGGAAATAGATCGATCAGGCTGATGTGCTCAATACGGCACTGACTGCCCAGCAGTTGCAGATCACGCACCAGGGTCGCCGCATTACAGCTCACGTAGATGAGTTTTTCCGGTTTCACTGCCTTGACCCACTCGTGCAGAGCAGGAAATCCCTTGCGGGGAGGGTCCACCAGCAATACGTCATATTGCGAATGGGGGCTGCGGGCGCGGAAGGTGCGCAATGCAGTCTCTGAAAACAGATCGAGGTGGAGAAAACTGAGGGTCTCCTCTTTGACCCGCTCCGGGGCAAAGTCCACCATCACCCGCTCAATGGCCGGCTGGCTCTGAACAACCAGCTCTGACAGATTGCCTTCCCCGGAAAACAGGTCCAGTAACTTGCCTCTACTTCTGTCACCAAACTGAGCCAGAACCAGATTGCGCAGCACCTCATTCATGGCCCGGTTGACCTGGGTAAAACCACCGTGGGCATAGGGACTGTCCCACGCCGTGCTGACACCATCACCGGTCAGGTAGATCTCACAGTGACCCTTACCGGCATGCTGTTCTGCCCATTCCGGCTGCTGGTAGAGCGCATCCATGGCCGGCTGCAGTTGTTGGTCCACAATCTGACAATCCGGCACTGGCAACACGGTATCCGTCACCGGGTCGAGCATGCCGATATATTTGTGGCGGTAGTGAAGCTGTACGCGATTGCGATAATGCAGCCGCTGCTCGGCACCGTGTACCTCCATGTCGGGCAATGCCCTGTCCAGTCGTTTCAGGTGCCCGGTCAGGGCATCCGTTTTATAGGACAGTTCGCTCTGATAATCCGTGTGCAGGAAATGGCAGCCGGGACAGCGCTCAAAGTGTTCGCATGCTGGCTCAACGCGATTTTCCGCCCGCTGCTCCAATGTTTCCAGGCGTGCAAACTGCACCCCCTTACTGGCACGATAGATGGTTGCCGTGCCGGTTTCACCGGGTAATGTTTTCGCAATAAAACAGGGTTTGCCGTCGATATGGGCCACACCCTGCCCCATGGTATCCATACTCTCAACGGTGAACTCCACCACCCGATTCAGGGGTTTTGATGCGGACTTTTTCTGACGTTTCTTGAACTTCAAGGACTCACCTCAATTAGGGCCTGTTTACACTAACCACTGGAAACACGGCGCGAAGGCTGGCAATAATACCCTCAAACCGTTTACCTGTGCGTGAACAATAACGAGTGAAACCAACTGTGGAACAACCGGACATCATCGACAACAGGCATTCCCTCAGCAGTGAGCTGACCCACCCGGTTGCCGTTTCCACCGCCGTCCTCAAAGCCGGCATTGTACTCACGCTTGTGTGGAGCGCCTTCGCCGTATTTCTCAATGCGCCGACTCTGGTTGCCATTGGTATCGCCAGCAGTGCCGGCTTTGTTTCCGCACTACTGTTGCATAGCGTTCAGTTACACACCCTCGCCCGCTGCCTGTGTTTGATCACAGGCACCCTAGCGGTTTCCTGCGCCGCGCTGGTGGTTCATCCTGGCGGTAATATGGGCCTAATACTGGTCGCGATCGCCGGAGCGGCGGCTGTAATTTTTTCAGCAAAATACGAAAAATCCCTGTTCCTGGCTTTTACTTTTCTGCCTGTCCTCGCCGGGGTTGCCCTCTGGTCAATTGACACCACCAGTCTGGGCTTTCAGGAAGTGGGCGAAGATATTGCACGCCAGTATGTGGCCATCCCTGCATTGCTGACAGCCTTTGTCCTGACCATTTTTGAAGTCGGGTATCTGGCGTACCTGATGGAGAATGAACGCCAGAACCACCAGCGCGCCCGGGAAAAGGCCGAGACGGCCAACCGTATCAAAAGCGAGTTTGTCGCCAACGTCAGCCATGGCATTCGCACCCCGTTGAATGGCGTGCTCGGGCTTACCTATATGGTGATGGACTCTGACCTCACAGACCAACAGCGGGCTCACCTCCACAAGGCCTACAAATCCACCCGAAGCCTGGTAGGAATCATCGATGAAATTCTCGATTTTTCCAAAATGGAGGCGGGAAAATTACAAATGGACCACGTTGCTTTTTCGCTGAATACCGTCATTGAGGATGTGGAAAGCCTGATCAAGCACCAGTCAGATATTCAGCAAGTTGATTTTCAAGTAAGCGTCGATCCCGATATTCCCGACCAGTTTATCGGCGATCCACTGCGCCTCAACCAGGCGCTGGTCAACCTGTCCAGCAACGCCATCAAGTTCTCCGAAGACGGCGGTCGCGTGGTACTGCGTGTTGTGCTTGAAAGTGAAACCCTCGAACAGGCGATCCTGCATTTCAGTGTTGAGGACAACGGCATTGGCATTTCACCCGAGCAGCAGGAAAACCTGTTCCAGGCTTTCGGTCTGGCCGGCAGCCTGGCAAGCCAGCAACATGATGGCACCGGTCTGGGCCTGGTGATCTCGAAAAAAATTGTCGAAGCCATGGGCGGAAAAATATGGGTTGATAGCGCCATCGGCGTGGGCAGTACATTTCATTTTAGGGTGCCACTGATCAAACAGCCCGGGGAGCTTTATCGAGAAACGGCAACATCCGGCCTTACAATGAATGACAGCTTCATGCCCGAACTAAGAGGCAAAAGAGTTCTTCTAGTCGAGGACAACGACGTCAATACCGAAGTGGCTAAAGCCATCCTCTCAGAAAAAGACATCATGGTGGAAACGGCCTTCAATGGTCAGGAAGCGCTGGAAAAGCTGAAGCACAATGACTTTGACGCCATCTTTATGGACTGCCAGATGCCGGTGATGGACGGCTACGAGGCTACCCGCCAGATCCGCAGTCAATCAAAATATCGCGAGCTACCGATCATCGCCATGACAGCAAACGCCATGAAAGGTGACCGCGAAAAAGTGTTGGCCGTGGGTATGAATGACTATATTGCCAAACCCCTGGAACCCCACCAGCTGTTTGAGGCATTGGCCAAGTGGGTTAAGGCATCACCTGAAGTCGCTATCTCCGACAGATTGCAGGAAGAGGAAAATCCGTAAATCTTCAGAGGGAGAAACATTCCTCCATTACAGCCAACTTCCTGGCAGTTTTTTCAGCTCCACGATTCACGTAGAATCCAGCGTTTATCCAATCAGAACTCCGCCCGTATGACGTCAGTGGCAACGCCTGAAAATCACACCCCGATGATGCAACAGTACCTGCGCATCAAGGCCCAGCATCCCAACGAGCTGGTGTTTTACCGCATGGGGGATTTTTACGAACTGTTCTACGACGATGCCAAACAAGCGGCGCGACTGCTGGATGTCACCCTCACTGCGCGGGGCAAATCCGCTGGCCAGCCTATTCCCATGGCCGGAGTGCCCTATCACGCCGCTGAAGGCTACCTGGCGAAGCTGGTAAAACTGGGTGAATCGGTGGCGATCTGCGAACAAATTGGCGATCCCGCCACCAGTAAGGGGCCGGTGGACCGGCAGGTCGTGCGTATCGTCACCCCCGGCACCATCAGTGATGAAGCACTGCTGGATGAGCGCCGAGACAACCTGCTGGTCGCCGTGAGCAGTGGCAAAAATCAGCAGTTTGGCATTGCCACGCTGGATATTGGCAGCGGGCGTTTTCTGGTTCTGGAGGTCGATGGCCCAGAGGCCTTGTTGGGCGAACTGCAACGCCTGAATCCCGCTGAATTGCTGGTCGCTGACGACTTCCCACACCCGGAATTACTGCAACAACGCCGCGGCGTACGCCATAGACAGCCCTGGGAGTTTGAAGCCGACACGGCGCGCCGCCAGCTGATCGATCAGTTTGGCACCAAGGACCTCACAGCCTTTGGCTGTGATCACCTGCCACTGGCTCTTACCGCCGCCGGCTGCCTGTTGCAATATGCACGGGAAACCCAGCGCGCCGCACTGCCCCACATTCGCAATCTCTGTCATGAAAATCGCGATGACAGTGTGATCCTCGACGCCGCCACCCGCCGCAACCTGGAACTCAGCCTCAACCTCAACGGCGAGACCGAAAACACTCTTTTGTCGGTGATGGATACCGCGGCAACTGCCATGGGCAGCCGCCTGCTGAACCGCTGGCTCAATCGCCCCTTGCGCAACCTGGACACACTTCAGTCGCGGCAACGGGGTGTAGCTGCCCTGCGGGTGGATTACTGCTACGAATCACTGAATGAGCACCTGAAACAGGTGGGCGATATGGAACGGATTCTTGGCCGTATCGCACTGCGCTCAGCCCGACCCCGGGATTTAACACGACTGCGCCAATCCCTGGCCGCCCTGCCCGATATTCAGCAGATACTGGCACGACAGGAGACGGCTCACTTGCAGCAACTGTCAGCCCAGGCTGCAGAATTTCCCGAGTTGGTGACGCTGCTGGAGCAGGCCATCGTCGACAACCCACCCGTCGTCATTCGTGACGGCGGGGTGATCGCCGAAGGCTACGACAGTGAACTGGATGAACTGCGCAGCCTCAGCAGTAATGCCGGGCAGTTCCTGGTGGACCTGGAAGAGCGGGAAAAACAGAGCACCGGCATCGGCACCCTGAAAGTGGGTTACAACCGGGTACACGGGTACTACATAGAAATTTCCCGGTCACAGTCCGAGCAGGCCCCGGCCCACTATATCCGTCGCCAGACACTCAAGAATGCCGAGCGCTATATCACCCCCGAGCTCAAGGAGTTCGAAGACAAGGCACTCAGCGCCAAAAGCCGTGCACTCACCCGCGAAAAAGCCCTTTACGAAGACCTGATTGAAGCCCTGAACGACCACCTGATGCCCCTGCAGGACTGTGCCGCTGCCATTGCCGAGCTGGATGTACTGGTGTGTCTGGCAGAGCGCGCCGACAACCTCAGTCTGTGTGCGCCCACCCTGGAAGCTTCCCCGGGCATCGAGGTCTGTGGCGGTCGCCACCCGGTAGTTGAACAGGTGCTGGACACGCCTTTTGTCGCCAACGATCTCAGCCTGAATGAGCAGCGCCGCATGCTGGTCATCACCGGCCCCAATATGGGGGGTAAATCCACCTATATGCGGCAGGCCGCGTTGATCGTTTTACTGGCCCATATCGGCAGCTGTGTGCCAGCCCAGAGTGCAACCATTGGCCTGGTGGACCGCATCTTCACGCGCATTGGTTCATCCGATGACCTGGCCGGCGGACGTTCGACGTTTATGGTGGAAATGACGGAAACCGCCAACATTCTTCACAATGCCAGTGAATCCAGCCTGGTATTAATGGACGAGATCGGGCGCGGCACCAGTACCTTCGATGGCCTCTCGCTGGCCTGGGCCTGCGCCTTGGAGCTGGCGGAAAATGTTCGCGCCTTTACCCTGTTTGCCACCCACTACTTTGAGCTGACGGCATTGCCGGAGAAAACGGCGGGCGTGGCCAATGTCCACCTGGATGCCACGGAGTACAACGACGACATTGTGTTTCTGCACGCCATTCAGGAGGGTCCGGCCAGCCAGAGCTACGGCATTCAGGTAGCCAAGCTGGCGGGCATACCCGCCACGGTGATCGCCCTGGCTCGCCAGGAACTGGCACGCCTGGAAGCCGGTGCTCATCCCACCGTGACCCCGACTGCCGCGAAAAAAGCCGACCAACCCCTGCAGCAGGAACTGTTCAGCGACCCCATCGGCGCAGCACTGCGAGACGCGCTGAGTGCTGTCGACCCCGACGATCTCACGCCAAAACAGGCCCTGGAGCAGCTTTATGCCCTCAAGCTGCTGTGCAAGGATCGATAAAGATTCACAAAACACCACATAAAAGCCCCGCATAATTACTCTCTGGTGCTTTAAAACGCGGATTTTATTTCTGTATAATGCGCCGCTGTTCCTTTACCTGCTTCACGGAGAGCACCCAATGACCTTTATCGTTGGCGAAAATTGCATCAAGTGCAAATACACTGACTGTGTGGAAGTTTGTCCAGTGGACTGCTTTTACGAAGGCCCGAATTTCCTGGTGATCCACCCGGATGAGTGTATCGACTGCGCCCTCTGTGAACCCGAGTGTCCGGCCGAAGCCATCTTCTCTGAAGATGAGCTGCCCGATAACCAGCAGGTCTACCTGGAACTGAATGCGGAGCTGGCGGAAGTCTGGCCCAACATTACCGAAAAGAAAGACCCGGCCCCCGACGCAGAAGAGTGGGACGGCGTGGAAGACAAATTGCAATACCTGGAGCGTTAACGCCAGACAGGTAATCATAAAAAAGGCGACCCATGGGTCGCCTTTTTTATGTCTGTTTATGCCTGCTTCTCTTCAACCCTTGTGATAGCGGTTACGTTAAGCACCAGCGCGGTAACTGCCAACAGTGTCCTACCGGACAGCGCACTCAAAGCACTGCAGGTACATACCGCGAGGATCATTCAAACGACCCAGCGGCTGCAGTGTATTGCCCAGGTTATAGAGCCCCGCCAACCAGCTCTCGGGCATCCAGCTTTGTGAGCGCAGGGCAATCCAGCCGGCTACCTGACCGTTGGCCAGTTCCTGCAACAACTGCTCACGAAAATCGAGGGGTTTACGGATCTCTTCAACCTCGTACTGCTCCAACCCGGCCACCCTGGCTGCCGCCTCAATCGCCGACTGTAAATTACCCAGTTCATCCACCAGTCCCAGTTCCCTCGCTTTTTCTCCGGTCCAGACACGACCCTGCGCCACTTCGTGTATGGCCTGGGGCGAGGTGCCGCGAGCATCCGCCACCAAGGACAGGAAGTGATCGTAAATATGATTCACCCCGGACTGAACAACCTGTTTAGCCTGCTCCGACATGGGTCGATCCAGCTGGTAGAGGTCCGCCAGCTCCGTCGTGCCGATACCATCATTGCTGATACCGAGCGCCGCAAGGCTTTCTTCAAAGGTGGGAATCACCCCGAACACACCGATGGAGCCGGTAATAGTAGTGGGACTCGCCCACACTTCGTTGGCACCCATGGCAATCCAGTAACCGCCTGACGCCGCGACCGTGCCCATGGACACAATCACCGGCAACCCGGCTTTTCGAGTGGCCAGCAATTCCTGGCGAATCACCTCAGAGGCAAAGGCACTGCCACCGGGACTGTCAATGCGCAAGACCAGCGCTTTCAACTGGTCATCTTTCCGAGCCTGCTGGAAACGCTGGGCGAGGCTGTCGCCACCCACCGTGCCCGCAGGCTGTTCGCCGTCGAGAATCATGCCCTTGGCGACAATGATGCCAATCTTGTCGCCCACCGACGTCGGCTCCAGTGCCTCGGCACGACGGGTATGGCTCAGGTAGCGCTTCATGTCGATACCCTGATAATTGCCATCTTCATCCACCCCGGCCAACTGTCGCAGCCGGTCGGCCATCTGCGGCCTGGTCGAGAGTTTGTCCACCAGACCTGTCGCTACGGCCAGCTCCGCGGTATTGCCCTGATGATCGGCCAGCTTGGCACCCAGGTTATTAACGTAATCGTTGATGGCATCGGTGGGCAGGTTGCGCTGACTTTCCACCCGGTTGGTATACACCGACCACAGGGCATTGAGCCAGGCACTGTTGTGTTCTCTGGATGCGGGAGACATATCCGTGCGGGTGAAAGGCTCAATGGCATCTTTGTAGGTGCCGACCCGGAACACATTGACGTTGACGCGCAATTTAGCCAACGCATCCTTGAAATAACTGTGGTAGCTGCCAAAGCCGGTAATCAGAACCGCGCCCATGGGGTTGAGATGAATTTCGTCAGCGTAACTGGCCAGGTAATACTGTTCCTGGGTGAAGTTGTCGCCCACCGCAATAATGGGTTTACCGCTGCTGCGAAAATCCTTCAGCGCCTGCCCCACATCCTCCAGCTTGGTGAGGCCACCCCCCAGCAGGTAGTCCAGCTCCAGCACCAGGGAATTAACCCTCGGATCGGTGGCGCCGCGATTAATAGCTTCAATCAGGTCCTGTACCAACGTCTCGGCGTCTGCCGGACCGCTTTGCTGCATTAACTGTGTCAGCGGATCGGTGTAAGTTTTCTGCTCCACCAGAAAACCGCCCGGCGCGATACGCAATGCCGCACTTTCCGGCAGAGGCTGCACGTCTTTCTGAAACATGCTGACAATCAGTGCCACAACAATAAGCACAAACAGCAGGTTAAACAGCACGCGAATGCCATGGGCAAGCCTGCCCACGAAGCGAAAAAGGGCACCGAAAAAACGGCGGATCAAACCGGGTTTGTCACTCATGAGTTATCTTCCTGATAAAGCGAGTACTGTTTCCAGCGACTGAACATCATGGCCGCCCCGAACAGCACCACAATAAGAACCAACTCCACCGCATCCAGCCAGTTGGCGCTGGGCGCAAACAGGTTGGTGACTGTCACCATAAAATACATCAACGTGACGAAACACAGCATTGAGATGGTCTTGTAACGCTCCCTGCGCAATCCCGGCAGAAAAATCAGCAGTGGCACCATGGTAAATACCATCAGGCTGACCGGGGTCCCCGACCAGATGGCATTCGCCAGCAGCACCGCCATTAACAGCAGGTAACTGCCCCAGGTAAGTTTGCGGGCCACACCCAGCTTTTTATAGAGCTGCGGTATTACTTTTGTCATGGAGTCACCAGCTTTTTCGCCAGGGATGCCATGCGTTTACCCTGAGCAACACAGAGAGCAATTTCATCCTCCGTCAGGGGACGGCTGCCATCGCCGCCGGCCTGATGGGAAACACCATAGGGCGTACCGCCGGAAGCCGTGGTGTGCAATGCCTGCTCACTGTAGGGCAACCCGGCAATCACCATGCCCTGGTGCAGCAGCGGCAGCATCATGCTGATCAGGGTGGTTTCCTGCCCCCCGTGCAGTGAGCCGGTGGAGGTAAACACCGAGGCGGGCTTGCCAATCAGACTGCCGTTGAGCCACAGGTCACTGGTGCTGTCGATAAAATATTTCATCGGCGCAGCCATGTTGCCAAAACGGGTTGGGCTACCAAGGATCAATCCCGCACAGTCCCGCAAATCATCCTTACTGCAATAGACGGCGCCCTTAGCGGGAATCTCGGGCTCTGTTGCCTCGCAGATTGCCGAAACCGGCGGCACGGTACGCAGCCGCCCTTCCAGCCCACCCTGCTCGACACCGAGGGCAATCTGTTCCGCCATGGCACAGGTATGGCCATAGCGCGAGTAGTAGAGAATCAGAATATAGGACATTACAGAATATCCAGGACCTGTTCAGGTGGACGACCCAGGGCCGCCTTCTCACCATTGATGACGATCGGCCGCTCGATCAGTTTGGGGTGCTCCACCATGGCAGCAATCAATTGAGCCTCGCTGAGGTTTTGATCAGCCAGGTTGTTTTCCTTATAGGCATCCTCTCCCTTGCGCAGCAGCTCGCGCGCCGGGATTCCCAACTTGGCGAGAATGTCGGCCAGGGCTTTTTCATCCGGCGGCGTGTCCAGATAGAGAATGATTTCGGGATCGATACCCTGCTCTTCCAGGAGAGCCAGAGTTTGACGGGATTTGGAACAACGGGGATTGTGGTAAATGCTGATCATGATCTTTGTGTAAAATACCCTTAGCAAAAAATGCATTCTAGCGGGAAACGACCCAACGGGGCCAGACGACGTAAGGGGACACCAATGACGCCGAAAGACAAGCTGGAAATGGCCAAACTATTTTTTCGCCATTTAGGCCGGCGCTTTGCCAACGACGGCTGTCGCCAGAGCGCCGCGGCGCTCACCTACATGAGCCTGTTTGCAGTGGTTCCGCTGATGACGCTGATGTATTCAATGTTCTCCCTGATCCCGGCCTTCCAGGGCCTTGGTGAACAGGTGCAGCAGCTGATTTTCAACAATTTTGTGCCCCAGAGTGGCGCAGAAATTCAGGGGTATCTCAGCGAATTTTCCAGCCAGGCCCGCACCCTGTCAGTTGCCGGCGCCGTTATCCTTCTCATCACTTCCTATTTGATGCTCACCAACATCGAGCACACTTTTAACAATATCTGGGGCACTTCAGGCGCCCGGCGCGGGCTGTCCAGCTTTCTGCTCTACTGGGGCATCCTCAGCCTGGGGCCGCTGTTGCTCGGTATCGGCCTGATGATGCGTACTTACCTGGTCTCTTTCCAGCTGCTCGTCGATGAGGTCGACGTGCTGGGCATTACCGGGCTGATTTTTGAATACCTACCGGTGCTCTTTACCTGGGCGGCGTTCACCCTGCTGTTTCTCGCCGTTCCCAACTGCCGGGTCTCGGGACGCTACGCCACCATCGGCGGTTTGATTACTACCCTGCTGTTTGAACTGGCCAAGCTGGGCTTCGGTGCGTTGATCGCACATTCCAGCTACACCACTGTGTACGGGGCGTTTGCCATTGTTCCGATCTTCCTGATCTGGATATACCTGATGTGGATTATCGTGCTGGGGGGCGCCGAACTGGTCCGCTCCATGGAAACATTCCAGACCGTTTGGCGGGGCTACGACTACCCCGACATGATCGCGGTACTGGTGGTAATGTGGGAGTGCTGGCGCAACCAGCAGGTCGGCGGCTCCCTGTCTGACCAGGATGTCATCGCCAGTGGTCTTGAAGAGCAGCATTGGCGGGAGTTGCGCGATGTGCTGATTGAAAAAAGGCTGTTAGTGGTGACCAACAATGGTCGCTACATCCTGACCCGCGATCCCCATCAACTGAAACTGTCGGATCTGCTGCAACTGAGTGGTCGCATTGTCACCGCTTTGCCAGGCGCCAAGGCCAACGAAGCTCTGTCCGACTATCACTGGTATGGTCGCCTGTCCGGCATCCTTCGCCAGAGCAACGAGCAACTCCATCAAAACCTCTCTCTGACGCTGGCAGATTTATTTGAGCTGGAGGCCGATGTTGAGAACGACCATTAACTGCCTGATCTGTGCAGTATTTCTTAGCCTGGCAGGCTGTTCCGGCAAACCCTCCGGTTACCCACTCATTGACGGCGGCACTCTGAATTTCAATGATCAGCAGGGCAAGGTCGTGCTGATCAACTACTGGGCAGAGTGGTGCAAACCCTGCCGAGAGGAAATTCCCGAACTGAATGCCTTCCAGCAGAAGTTCGGCGACCAGGTGCAGTTGCTGGCGGTCAATTTTGACGGTGTCACCGGCGAATTACTGAAACAGCAGGCCGCAGCACTAGGCATTGAATTTCCGGTGCTGGCCGAAGACCCGAGACAGCAGTTTGCCGTCAAGCCCAGTGGTGTGCTGCCGGAAACCCTGGTCATCGATCGCAGCGGCCAATTCCGTCAGGTACTGCTCGGCCCCCAGAATGAGGAAAAACTCGAAGCCCTGCTCAAGCAGCTGTCAGACAGCCAGTAGAGGTAATGACATGAAAGATTGCCGCCAGTTCTATATCAATGGCCAATGGGTGGCACCGCAGAGCGCCAATGACCTGGCGGTGGAAAATCCCGCCACTGAGCAGACCATTGCCGTGATTTCTCAGGGTACCCTCAATGATCTCAACCGGGCAGTGATCGCGGCGAAGCAAGCCTTTCAGGAATATTCCCAGACCACCCGGGAGCAACGCATTGCCCTGCTGGAAGCCCTGCTGGCAGTTTACGAGGCCCGTTACGAAGACATGGCACAGGCCATCTCCATGGAGATGGGCGCCCCCATCAGTTTTGCCCGCAGTGATCAGGCCGATTGCGGCCGTGGTCACCTGAAAAGCGCCCTGCGGGCTCTGCGCGAGTACCCCTTTGAACAACCACTGGGCAAGACCCTGGTGGTACGCGAACCCATCGGTGTATGCGGGCTGATCACGCCCTGGAACTGGCCCATTAACCAGATCGCCTGCAAGGTCGCCCCGGCGCTGGCAACCGGCTGCACCATGGTATTGAAACCCAGCGAGATTGCGCCGTTAAGTGCCCACCTGTTTGCTGAAATGATTCACGAGGCGGGATATCCCCCGGGGGTCTTTAACCTGGTGAATGGTGCTGGTCCGGTGATTGGCCAGGGGCTGGCGGAACACCCGGATATCGACATGGTGTCCTTTACCGGCTCCACAAGAGCGGGCGTTGCAGTTGCTAAAGCCGCCGCCGACAGTGTCAAACGCGTGACTCAGGAACTGGGGGGGAAATCTCCCAACCTGTTGCTGGACGATGCTGATATGGAGCAGGCCGTTACCCGTGGCGTCGCCTGGTGCATGGAAAATACCGGCCAGTCCTGCAATGCCCCCACCCGCATGCTGGTGCCCGAGCAACACTACGAACAAGCCGTGGCCATTGCCGCCAAAGCGGCAGCAGCTGTTACTGTCGGTTTGCCCCATGAAGTGGGTCCACATATCGGCCCACTCTCCAGTCGGGCCCAATTTGACAAGGTGCAGCACCTTATTGAGATTGCAATCAACGAGGGCGCGCGATTGGTGGCCGGAGGACTCGGCAAGCCTGAAGGATTTACCACAGGTCACTTTGCGCGACCCACGGTATTTGCTGACGTCAACAACCGCATGACCATCGCCCGTGAAGAGGTCTTCGGGCCGGTGCTGGTGATGATTCCCTACCACGATGAAGCCGAAGCCATCGACATTGCCAATGACACCCCCTACGGGCTGGCGGCCTACATTCAGACCGGAGACCCGCAGCGGGGCCAGCGCATTGCCCGGCGGTTGCGTGCCGGCATGGTCAGGATCAACGGCGCTTCCCACGGCTACAACGCACCCTTTGGTGGTTACAAACAATCCGGCAATGGCCGCGAGTGGGGTGAATACGGGTTCGAGGACTATCTGGAAATCAAAGCGATTAGCGGCTGATCCGGGCGCTGTTTTTTGCTACCAGCCGAATACCTGTTTCACAAAGGGGATGCTCAATCGCCGCTTGGCCTCCAGAGTAGCTTTCTCCAGTGTATCGAGACAATCCATCAGCCCGTGCAGATCCCGCGCAGCGCGATTCACCAAGTAGCGGGCCACCTCGTCTTCCAGCGTCATGCCCCGACGAGCTGCTCGAAACTTCAGAATTTCCTCCCGCTGGACATCATTGGGCGCCACCAACTGAAACACCGGACCCCAGCCTATGCGAGAACGCAAGTCCGACAGTGTCAGGGGCAGCTCCCGTGGAGCGGTATCCCCCCCCATGAGCAGGTGACCGCCTACATCCCGAACACGGTTAAACAGATTGAATAATGCCTCCTGCCAGTCATCCCTGTCGGCAATGGCCTGAACATCATCAATGGCCACCAGTGGCAGGCGTTCAAGCTCGGCGAGGACATCTTCAGGAGGGTAGGCTATCAGCTCGCTCAGAGGCAAATACTGCACCGGCAATCCGCTGGCCGCAGCCTGATGACAGCTGGCCTGCAGCAGGTGGGAGACACCACTTCCCTGGCGACCCCATAGATAGACAGAGGCTTCATCACTCTTCGGCCAGGAATCACGCAACAGGGTTAACAGCAAATGCTTGCTGTCACCGGCGGGAACCAGAAAATTCTCAAAGGTGGCATCATCGTTGAGTTTGATTTGCAGGCTGAGCTGGTGGGGCACTTTTTATCTCTAGCCTCTATCCCTAACGCCCATGCCAGCGGAACAGATACTCATTGGGGCCTGCACCGGTAAATTCAGTGGTGGTTTGTTCAGCGAGGCGGCTGTCACGACGCAGGGTATCCAGCAGCAGCGAGAAGTCGCCTTCCACATCCAGGCGCAGGCCCAGTCGATCCCCTTCCACGGAATCGACGACCACCTTGCGCACCAGCTCCAGAGACTCCAGATAACCGGTCACGTCACTGAACGACTGAAAGTTAGTGACCTGTTCAATGTTCAGTGTCAGTTGCTGGGCATTGGATTGGGGAATAAACGCATACTGACCGGCGATACGATCCACAGCTTCATCTACCAACTGGTTGATTAACTGCGGTGCCGAGTCTGCCACCACACTACTGAGGTCCTCGCCGTCCGGCGTTTTCAGTAGCCGAGCACCGCGCCATTGACCATTGGAACTCTGGTAGAGGCGCACAGCCATCCAGTTATCGCTCTTGTAGCGCTGGGCCACGTCAGCCAACTGACCGGCGCTGAAATTCCAGACGTCCTCTTCCGTCAGTTGCGACCGGTCAGCGAGATCCAGCAACGGCACCATCAACGGCGCGGCCCGAACCTTCATGGCGTTACTGAGCAGTGACAGCAGCTCCGGCTGCTCATCAACCGAAACAAACTGACGCCCTTGCTCCAGCGTATCGACCACCATCCACACCAGCAATTCCGGTCGGTCGGAGGGCCAGATCTGCAATTGCTGACTGCGCACCAGACGGTCAACCGCCGCCTGGGCATAGTGAACATTCAGGGCCAGACCCGGCTCACCCTCAGCATGTGACGGGTTGTAACTCACATAACCGTATTCGGTAATCAGGTTTTCCGCGCGGGACAGGGACTGGACAATGCCCGGGTTTGACAATACCAGGCTGTTTCCCGTGACCTTCACCAGCACCTGTCCCAGGCCGGAACGAACGGCTCGGGTGCGCTCTGCCTCGCTTTGATCGGCTACCGGAACCTGCGCCTGATACAGCTGGGTCATTTGCGCCGCACTGGCCACGGCGCTGCAGATCAGGTTTAGCGCCACCAGGGTAAAAGAAAGGATTAACTGCCGGATTTGTTTCATGGGGCCGATTGTAACAGCCAGCGACAAATAGACACATTCTCGCACTGCCAGATTTTGCCTTTTCATATAAAATAGCCGACCTTTGTTAAATCCGTCTCACAACCAAGGCACCTCCTATGAGCAATCCCAAGCAACCCTCCCTCAGCTACAAGGACGCAGGTGTCGATATCGACGCAGGCAACGCGCTGGTCGAACGCATCAAGCAGGTGGCCAAACGCACCCGCCGACCAGAAGTGCTGGCAGGTTTGGGAGGCTTTGGCGCACTGTTCAGTCTACCCAGCGGTTACAAGGAACCGGTACTGGTGTCAGGAACCGACGGGGTCGGCACCAAACTCAAGCTGGCCATGACACTGGGCATTCACGACACCATCGGTATCGACCTGGTAGCCATGTGTGTCAATGACCTGGTGGTCTGTGGTGCAGAACCCCTGTTCTTCCTCGACTACTACGCCACCGGCAAACTGAATGTGGAAACAGCCGCAGCAGTTGTCAGCGGCATTGGCGAGGGCTGCAGCCAGGCGGGCTGCTCGCTGGTAGGCGGTGAAACCGCAGAAATGCCCGGCATGTACGAAGGCGAAGATTACGATCTGGCCGGCTTCTGCGTGGGTATCGTTGAAAAAGACGGACTGATCGACGGCAGCAGTGTGCATGTGGGAGATACCTTGATCGGCATCGCCTCCTCCGGCCCCCACTCCAACGGTTATTCCCTGATCCGCAAGATTCTTGAGGTGTCCGGCACCGATGCCAGCACGGAAATGCTCGACGGCCAGCCTCTCAGTGAGCTGCTCCTTAAGCCAACGCGCATTTATGTGAAATCCATTCTCGGCCTGGTGGAGCACGCCCACGTGCCGGTGCACGCCATCTCGCATATCACCGGCGGCGGCCTGCTGGAAAATATTCCCCGGGTATTGCCCGACAGCGCCAAGGCCGTCATTGATGTCGACAGCTGGCAGAAACCCGTGATCTTCCAGTGGCTGCAACAACAGGGCAACGTCGACCCGCTGGAAATGCACCGCACCTTCAACTGCGGTGTCGGCATGGTGGTCTGCGTACCGGAAAACGCCGCCCAGACAGCTCTCGACACCCTGCATATTGCCGGTGAGGATGCCTTTATTATTGGTCACATCGCCCACGCAGAACCCGGCGATGAACGCGTAGAACTCAAAGGTTTATAAGTTATGCAAAAAACCCATCAACCCCGTATCGTGGTGCTGATCTCCGGCAAGGGCAGCAACCTGCAATCGATGATCGACGCGGTCCAAATGCGTGTTGTCGACGGCGAAATTGTCGCCGTTATCAGCAACAACCCCGATGCACAGGGTCTGCAAAAGGCAGAAAAAGTCGGCATTCCCACCCATGTGGTGAACCATCGCGAGTTTCCCGATCGGGAAAGCTTCGATGCCTCGCTGGCCGAAGTGATAGAGCAATACCAACCCAACCTGGTACTGCTGTGCGGATTCATGCGCATTCTCACCCCGGACTTTGTGGCCAAATTCGAAGGCCGCATGATGAATATCCACCCTTCCCTGCTGCCCAAATACCCCGGGCTGCATACCCACCAGCGCGCGCTGGATGCCGGTGATGATGTTGCAGGCGCCACCGTCCATTTTGTCACCAGTGAGCTGGATGGCGGCCCGGCCATTATTCACGCGGAAGTGCCCATTCTGGAGGATGACACCGCCGAGGCCCTGGCCGAGCGGGTTTTCGAGCAGGAGCACCTGATCTACCCCATGGCAGTTCGTTGGTATTGCCAGGGTCGGATAGGGCTCAAAGATGGCCGCGCCTTCATGTTCGGCCGTCCGTTACCCCCACGAGGCCACCCATTTAGCACCGTTTCCCGTGAACGATAACGGCAAACGGCCCTCTAACCCCTGAATGTCATTCTTACAGGAAACACTGAACACCATGCGCCACGCCATGCGTCAGACCCTACCCGCCGCCCTGATGGGCGTGCTGGCGTTGCTGTTCGCCCAGATTCCTTCGGCTTTGGCCGGGAATGAAACTGCGCTGGTGCCCTATCAGGTAGCTTATGCGGCCACCCTTAATGGCATGGATATCGATGCCCAGCGAGAGCTGCGCGTCAACGGCAACCGCTACGAAATCATCACCAGCGCCAAAAACCTGCTGGGCAGCATTACCGAAGAAGGCACCTTCAGCCTGGATGAGCAGGGCGTCATCGTCGACCACGGTTACGAGTACGAACGCAATATCATTGGTATGAAAAAAACCGAAGAATTGTCCTATGACCGCAATGCCGGCGTCGCCAACTACGAAGCCAAAAAGAAAAAGCGCCAGGTCAAGCTGGATGGCAATTACCTCAATCGCCTCTCCTACCAGGTTCAATTACAGCGCGACCTCAGCAACGGGCAAACCACGTTGCAATACCAGGTCATTGCCAGAGGGCGCTTGAAAGACTACAACTTTGAAATACTGGGTGAAGAAACCCTCGACACGCCTCTTGGCCCGTTCAAGACCATCAAGGTAAAACGCGTGCGTGAGGATGACGACCGGCAAACCATCATGTGGTTTGCCCCGGAGTTGAATCACCTGCTGGTACAACTGTGGCAGAAAGAAGAAGATGGCGATGATCACAAACTGGTGATTAAATCGGGAACCATCAACCGTAAGCCCATCGTCAATGGCGGCAATCACTCCTAGGAGAGCAGAGTCGTGGCAACACCGGAAATAGGCGGGACACAACCCATCATCACCGATGTCACCGAGGGTGAAACCTACTGGTGGTGTGCCTGTGGTCGAAGCGCCTCGCAGCCGTTCTGCGATGGCTCCCACAGCGGCACTGAATTTATGCCCCGCTCCTGGCAGGCCCCGAGAACGGGTAAAGTCGCCTTCTGCACCTGCAAGCGAACCGCCAACGCACCGCTGTGCGACGGTTCACACGCGAACATTATTCAGGAGTAACCCATGGAAATCAGGCCCGATGAAAGGCCCGAAAGAGAACAACCCCGCAGCAAAGCCGGCGTATGGGTTGCCCTGGCGATCGCTGCCGCGCTGATCGGCGGCGGCGCATACTACCTGTTGAGCGGCGATAAAGCATCGGAGGAAGAACCTACCGCTGCCATGGAATTCGAGCCGGAACCATTGCCCGCACCCCCGGCGACACCGGCACCGTTACCAGAAGTGAAAGAAGAAATTCCCCCGCAGGCACCACCGCCCGAGGTGAAAAAAGTACCGCTGCCCAGCCTCGACGAGAGCGACAAACTGGCCCGGGAAAAACTCGCAGAACTGACGCCCGATGGCAAACTGGAACTGTGGCTGCCCGGCGACTTTATTATCCGTCGCGGCACCACCCTGGTAGATGGCCTGTCACGGGGTATTGTGTTGCGTAAAATGCTCAACGCACCCGCACCGGAAGGCAAATTTGCCGTCCTCAAAGATGGTGCCAAAATTTCCATCGACCCGGCCAACCACCACCGCTACAACTACCTGGTGGAAACCCTGGAAGCACTGGATACCGATACCATCGTGGGCCTGTTTCACTTCCTGCGGCCATTGCTGGAGCAAGCTTACGGCGAGCTGGGTTACCCACCGGAGAAAGTGGACAAGGCCTTTATCGCGGCACTCGACCAGATACTGGCCACCCCGTTCCCCCTGCAACCGGTGTACCTGACCCAGGAGTCCGTAAACTACAAGTTCGCCGACCCGTCACTGGAATCCCTGTCATCCCTGCAGAAACAACTGATCCGCATGGGACCGACAAATACCAAACGTGTTCATGACAAGGCCAATGAAATCAGGGAAGCGCTGCTCAAATAGTAATATTTGACGCAACCCCTGCTTTATAAGAACTTGGGGTTACTTTGAAATGCCCCTCAAAGCAAACCACCCGCACTTAAGAGGCCGAAGGAATGGCTAAAAAACTCTCGACATCCCCCTTCCAAACTCAAGCCTCCCTTCTGTGGAAAACCCGAGCCATTACGGGTCAAATAAGGAAGTGCCAAAATTAACGATTATGGCGCTTTAAAACTTATTAGCAGACTGTAAAAACTATGCGAAAACTCACAAAGGGATCATAGGTGGGTACATTTAATAAGCTCGAATTTGTCAGAAACGAGATAAAAGATATTCCTGATATTGATAAAAAACCCTCTGGCGGCATTAGTAGTTTTACGTCAAAGGTTGGGTATGCGTTATCACTAAGCTACAGAGAGAAAGAAATATTTTTCTTTAGCTTCCTGCAGTGGGTATCTATTGGGATTGGCTATCTAATTTGGGTGCAGATGCTGGATTGGATTCCAGAAGAAGTTTGGCATAGTGCTGCGGAATCAGATGTAGGGTCAGTCGCAGACTGGGTTCTTTTGGCTTGGTCATTTCTTTGTGTTGGTGTTACTGCTTTTCCTGTAGGAATACTAACTGGATGTATGGGAGCCTCTCACTTCCTACACAAGCAGGGACGTGAATCTACCGTGGCAACATGTATAAAGCTCGTTCTTCCGCAAAGCTGGTCTTTATGGTCATTCCACTGGATTGACGGCTGGATCACTGTAAATCAGATACTTGACCGTCTCCCAAAAAAAGGCGGCCGAACAAACTCCGTACTTAGCGAAGCATTGTATTACGCATGGAAACTTGGAATCTCTGGAGTTCTACCGAGCATTGTGACTGGCAACAACCTCGTGAAATCGGGGAAAAACTCCATAAGCTTCGTTAAAGGTAATTTTTTAGAAGTAGCCAAGCTTCGAGCAGGCTATTCAGCTTTATGCTGGATTGTTGGTGTTGGAGCCTATGTAGGAGCAATCTTACTCTTTATGGCAATAGATATTGTGCCAAACGGTGATGAAATATATGGCCATATTTATACATTCTACTTTTGGGCAGCTGTTCCAATATTAGTAGCTGTCGCCATCGTTACATTGTTTCTTCGACCGATCTATGTACTGGCTCTTTGCGATTTGTACTCCGACCACCTTGATAGAAATGGTGAAAAAATTAAACTTCCCGAAAATTCACCAAGCAGCGTTACTGCAATTTTCGCCTTCTGTTGTATTTGCTTGATATTGGTAGTTGTTTATTTGTATCGAAACGAGCTTGGAATTTTGGATATGCTTTCGACCCCATATGGCCAGCAATATATTCCAAGTAATAAGTAGTCATGCTTCAACATTTTTAAGACGTTGCCAACGGTTCATGAAAAAGATCAGAAAAATCTACGGGTGCATTAACTTCTGCACCTGCTCCGCCGTTGGCGCACGCTCGCAGCACGGCAAGTCCCTGTTGAGCTGAAGCCAGCCAGGGGCGCTGGAAGTCCAGACATTAATCTGCGGTGAAAATTGATCGGGGTCGTCCAGGCTGCCCGCCCAGAGACCAATCAATTCCGGTACCAGCTCCGCCCGAATACAGATAGGAGAGCCGCATCGCGGACAAAAACCGCGACTGACGTTATTGCCACTTTCGGCTTTGACGTCGTAGTAGGTTATGTCGCCGGTGAGGGTCACGGAAGATGCAGGGGTATAGAACACCGGGCACTGACCACCACCACTGGCGTGCTGGCAATCTCGACACTGGCAGTTCCAGGCAAAAGCAGGTTGGGCATTCCCCGTGTAGCGTACCGCGCCACAGGCGCAGCCTCCCGAATATGGCATCTGCATCACTGAGTACCCCTTGTTATTTAAGCCCGGACTGGCAATGAATTTTCCATTTATTCTTCTTGTATGTCTCTTCAATCATGGAAGAAATATACTCGAAGTCAAACGACCATTCACTGGGTGTGTTGCTGCTGACCGCCAGCGCCCCAGGGTTAACCCACAAGGGCCTGACCGATGATGAGTAAACCACCCACCACCCTGTTCCTGTCCCACGGTGGCGGCCCCATGCCGCTACTGGGGGATGCTGGCCACCGCGAGATGGTGAATTGCCTGCAAAAAATAGCCGCAGAGATCCCCAGGCCTGACGCGATACTGGTGGTCAGCGCCCACTGGGAAGCAGAGCTGCCCACCATAACGGCGGGGGAAACCCCGCCGTTAATCTACGATTATTACGGTTTTCCCGAGGAGTCCTACTCTATTCAGTACCCCTGCCCGGGAGAACCTTCACTGGCTGGCAACGTCTACCGCTTGCTTGAAAATGCCGGTATCGAGGCCCGACTGGATGAGACCAGGGGCTTTGATCACGGCCTGTTTGTCCCCCTCAAGATCATGTACCCCAAGGCGGACATTCCCTGTGTGCAGTTATCCCTGGTCAGGGATCTCGACCCTGCCCGTCATATCGCCATTGGCCAAGCCCTCCAGGGATTGAGTGCACAGAATGTGCTGGTAATTGGCTCCGGGTTTTCTTTCCACAATATGAAGGCGTTCTTTACAGAGGACACCAAGGAATCCCGGGCACTCAACCTGTCTTTTGAAGAGTGGCTGGCGGATACCTGCGGCAACCCCAACTTTACCGAGGCGGAGAGGGAAAACCTGCTGACAAACTGGGCCGACGCCCCGGGGGCACGTTACTGTCACCCGCGGGAAGAACATCTGCTGCCGCTGCATGTCTGCTACGGCGTTGCCCAGGCACCCTGTACCAAGCACTATGCCCTGAGCATTCTCAACAAGGCGTCGAGCATGATTTTATGGTGAGCTGCGGGCGAGTAGGAAAGCCGGATTGAGAGTGGTGGGGTGCAGGAAGACTAGGTTACTTGAGGACAAACCGCTAAGATGCACCCGTCTCTCAATCACAACAAGAAATAAACTATGTATCCCATTATCAAGAATGCCCACATTACCTTTGCACTGCTCAGCATTGCCCTGTTTTTGCTGCGCGCCACCTGGTCGGTGATGGAGTCGCCAAAACTGCAGCAGAAATGGGTGAAAATCGCTCCTCATATCATCGACACCCTGCTGCTGGTCTGCGCCATCTACCTGATGATCACCCTCAGCCAATACCCCTTTGCCGAGAGCTGGCTGACCGCCAAACTGCTGGCACTGTTTGCCTATATCGGGTTGGGAACCTTTGCCATCAAACGCGGCAAGACCGCAGGCAGCCGCATGTTTTTCAGCCTGCTGTCCGTGGCAACGTTCTGCTACATTTTTGCCGTGGCAATCACTCACTCACCCTGGCTGTAAGCCAGGGGAGAGCATCAAACGACGGATGGGGTATCAGGCTTTGGGTAGGGTAACGCCAGTCTGGCCCTGGTACTTGCCGCCACGGTCGGCGTAGGACACTTCGCACACTTCATCGGATTCAAAGAACAGCATCTGCGCCACACCTTCGTTGGCGTAGATTTTTGCCGGCAGGCTGGTGGTGTTGGAAAACTCCAGGGTAACGTGCCCTTCCCATTCCGGCTCCAGCGGCGTGACGTTGACGATAATGCCGCAACGGGCATAGGTGGACTTGCCGAGGCAAACAGTCAGCACGTTGCGGGGAATGCGGAAATACTCAATGGTGCGCGCCAGGGCAAACGAGTTGGGCGGGATGATGCAGTAGTCGCCCTTGACGTCGATGAAGGCATCATTGTCGAAGTTTTTCGGGTCGACGGTCTTGGAGTGAATGTTGGTAAAAATCTTGAATTCATCCGCACAGCGCACGTCGTAACCATAACTGGACACCCCGTAGGAGATCACTTTCTGGCCGTTCGGATCAGGCTGGCGAACCTGTCTTCCCTGAAACGGCTCAATCATGCCGTGTTGCTGTGACATGCGGGTAATCCACTTATCGGATTTGATGCTCATAGTTTTTACTCAGAATTGACGGCCTGCTGGCCTGCGAATGAAAGAGGGCAATAATACCGGTTTGCACCGGTCGGTCAACGCCCGGTGCAAACAGCTATTGGCCGGTTATTCGATCACAATTTCAGGGGCACTGCTGGTGGCATCCGGAGGCAACATGGCCGCCACCTTACGGGCAATCTCGCGATAACTTTTTGCCGCGGCACCCTCGGGATCAGACATCACGCTGGGAGCGCCGCTATCAACACCCTGGCGAATGCCCATTTCCAGCGGCAGCGAACCCAGTACTTCCGTCTGATATTCACCGGCGACGCGCTCACCCCCGCCTTCGCCGAAGATATGTTCCACATGCCCGCACTGGCTGCACTGGTGCATCGCCATGTTCTCGACAATACCCAGAACCGGGATTTTCACCTTGCGAAACATTTCGATGGCCTTGCGGGCATCCAGCAATGCGATGTCCTGGGGCGTGGTGACAATCACCGCGCCGGCCAGCCGGGCATTCTGGGCCAGGGTTAACTGGATATCCCCGGTTCCCGGCGGCATATCGACTATCAGGTAATCCAGGGTTTCCCACAGAGTCTGGTTGAGCAGTTGCAACAGGGCACCAGTGGCCATGGGGCCGCGCCACACCATGGGGGTCTGCTCGGTCACCAGGTAGCCCATGGACATGGATTTGATACCGTGGGCTTCCACCGGCACCAGCAATTTTCCGCCAATGGTTTCCGGCCGGGTATCCGCCGGTACACCCAGCATGGTGGGAACACTGGGACCATAAATATCTGCGTCGATAATGCCCACGCGGTAGCCTTCGGCAGCCAGCGCCAGGGCCAGATTCACCGACGTTGTGGACTTCCCCACACCGCCCTTGCCGGAAGCCACGGCGATAATCTGATGAACGTGCTCCAGTACGTTTGGAAATGCGGCTTCAGCCATGATCTATCCTCTTGACAACAGATGAAAAACCGGTTGAAAACCGGTATAGTTGCGCCCCTTTATCAACGCCCAATCCCAACTTTGACGACAGTAGCTGTAGCCATGACTGAACGCAGAAAAATTCTTGTGACCAGCGCCCTGCCCTACGCCAATGGTTCTATCCATATGGGGCACCTGGTGGAATACATCCAGACCGATATCTGGGTGCGCTTCCAGAAATTGCGCGGCCATGAATGTTACTACGTCTGCGCCGATGATGCCCACGGCACTGCCATTATGTTGAAAGCGGAGCAGCTGGGTATTACGCCCGAGGCCCTGATCGACCAGGTGCGCGCCGAACATCAGCAGGATTTTAGTGACTTCCTGATCCGTTTCGACAACTACCACACTACCCATTCCGAGGAAAACCGCGAGTTGTCATCACTGATCTACACGCGCCTGCGGGACAAGGGCCACATTGCCACCCGGGAAATTACCCAGGCCTACGACCCGGAAAAAAACCTGTTCCTGGCGGACCGCTATATCAAGGGCACCTGCCCGAAGTGCAAAACCGACGATCAGTATGGCGACAACTGTGAAGCCTGTGGCGCCACCTATGCCCCGACCGACCTGATCAACCCGGTGTCGGCCATTTCCGGTGCCACCCCGGTGGAAAAAGCCTCCACCCACTATTTCTTCAAGCTGCCGGATTTCACCGACTTCCTGAAAGCCTGGACCCGTGCCGGCCACGTGCAGCCGGAAGTGGCCAACAAGCTCGGCGAGTGGCTGGACGCGGGATTGCAGGAATGGGACATCAGTCGCGATGCCCCCTACTTTGGCTTTGAAATTCCCGATGCGCCGGGCAAATACTTCTATGTGTGGCTAGATGCCCCCATCGGCTACATGGCCAGCTTCAAGAATCTGTGCGACAAACAAGGGCTCGATTTTGACGAGTTCTGGGGACCACATTCAGACACCGAGCTGTACCACTTTATCGGCAAGGACATCGTCAACTTCCACGCACTGTTCTGGCCCGCCATGCTCGCCAATGCGGATTTCCGCACCCCGTCCGAAGTCTGCGTGCATGGCTTCCTGACGGTGAATGGCAAGAAAATGTCCAAGTCCCGCGGCACGTTTATTAATGCCCGCAGCTACCTGGACCATCTCAACCCGGAATACCTGCGCTACTACTTTGCCGCCAAGCTTTCCTCCAGCGTCGACGATCTGGACCTGAATCTCGACGACTTTATCCAGCGGGTCAACAGTGATCTGGTGGGCAAGGTGGTGAACATCGCCAGCCGCTGCGCGAAATTTATCAGCAAGGGAAATGATGGCGTACTGTCCGACTCGATTGCCGACCCGGCACTGTGGCAGCGGGCAGTCAGTGCTGCCAGTGGTATCGCCGAACACTACGAGAACCGCGAATTCGGCAAGGCCGTTCGCGACATCATGGCCCTGGCCGACGCCGCCAACGAATACATCGCGGCGAAAGAACCCTGGAAGCTTTCCAAAGAAGCCGGGCGCGAACAGGAGGTTCAGGATATCTGCTCCCTGGGCATCAACCTGTTCCGGGTATTGATGTTGTACCTGAAACCCATTCTGCCGGCCATGGCAGAAGCGTCAGAAGCCTTCCTCAATGATGAATTGAACTGGCAGGGTGAACCACAACCCCTGTTAGGTCATCGTATCGACAACTTCAAGCCGCTGATGCAGCGCGTGGAAAAAGACAAGGTGGACGCCATGCTGGAAGCCAGCAAAGAAGCCCTGGCAGCCGCCAGCAGCAAACCCCTGACCGGCCCATTGGTGGATGAACCCCTGGCGGCGGAAATCGGGTTTGACGATTTTATCAAGGTGGACCTGAGGGTGGCCCTGATCGTCAAGGCACAGCCGGTGGAAGGTGCGGACAAGCTGTTACAGCTGACCCTGGATATCGGCGGTGAGACCCGCAATGTCTTTTCCGGTATCAAATCCGCCTACAATGCCGAGGATCTGGAAGGCCGCCTCACGGTGCTGGTGGCGAACCTGGCTCCGCGAAAAATGCGCTTTGGTGTATCTGAGGGCATGGTCCTGGCTGCCGGAGACGACAAGGGCATTTACCTACTCTCGCCCGACAGTGGCGCCCAACCCGGCCAGCGCATTACCTGAGCCCGTTACTGGGTTTTTATCACTTAATGCTATGCCTTATGGTCAAATAAACTAACAGGCTCCAGTTTTATACTTAATAGCAGGGTTCGCCAGCCGTTATAATGGCTGACCCAATGAGACCGACGATATGCAGGAATTTGCCGTCATTCTGATCAGCGCCATACTGGTGAACAACTTTGTTCTGGTCCAGTTCCTTGGCCTGTGCCCGTTCATGGGGGTCTCAAACAAGCTGGAAACAGCCATCGGCATGGCCGGTGCCACCACCTTCGTACTGACCCTCGCCGCCCTGTCCAGCTACATGGTGAACAGCTGGATTTTGGTCCCCCTCAACCTGGAATACCTGAAAACCATTTCCTTTATCCTGGTGATCGCGGTGGTGGTGCAGTTCACCAAGATGTTTATCGAAAAGAGCAGCCCGCTGCTCTACCGGGTACTCGGCGTTTTCCTGCCGCTGATCACCACCAACTGCGCGGTACTGGGGGTGGCCCTGCAGAACACCGCCAAGGCCCACAACCTTTTGGAGTCCACACTCTACGGTTTCGGAGCTGCGGTTGGCTTCTCACTGGTACTGATTTTATTTGCCGCCATGCGCGAGCGCCTCGCCGTCGCCGATGTTCCGACGCCATTCAAGGGTGCAGCCATTGGCATGATTACCGCCGGCCTGATGTCTCTGGCCTTCATGGGCTTTAGCGGACTGGTCTAGGGGTTGCTTTCTGTGTACGACCTGATGATGCAACACCCGTTGATCGCAGCACTGGTGGCTCTGGTGGGGCTGGCCGTGATTTTTGGCGCGGTTCTGGGTTTTGCCGCCATCAAGTTCCGTGTTGAGGGCGACCCCATTGTTGAGCAGATCGACAAGCTGCTACCCCAGACCCAGTGTGGTCAATGCGGTTACCCCGGCTGCCGCCCCTATGCCCAGGCCATCGCCGACGGCGATGCCATCAACAAATGTCCTCCTGGTGGTCAAACCACCATCAACGCGCTGGCGACGCTGCTGGATGTGGAAGCACCAACCCTTGATGCGGAACACGGCCAGGAAAGCGATATCAAGAAGGTGGCCTATATCCGCGAGGATGAATGCATCGGCTGCACCAAATGCATCCAGGCATGCCCGGTAGACGCCATCCTCGGTGCCGCCAAGCAGATGCACACGGTGATCGCCAGCGAATGCACCGGCTGTGATCTCTGTGTCGAGCCCTGCCCGGTCGACTGCATCGACATGATACCAGTCCCCCAGGGACTGGCGGACTGGAAATGGGAGATGCCCGCCTCCAGTGCCGAACAGGTCAAAGCCCTGCGCCCCGGTCATATCATCGCCACTGATCGCGGGGACCGGGCCGCATGAGAAAAATCTGGGACCTGGTCGGCGGCGTTCACCCCCCCGAGAACAAACACCAGTCGGTGCAGCAGCCCATTGGCCGCCTGCCTCTGCCTGAAAAATTGATCATCCCCCTCAATCAGCACATTGGCGCACCGCCCAAGCTGGTGGTGAATGCCGGCGATGAAGTCTTGAAGGGACAGGTACTGGCCGAGCCCAACGGCATGGTCAGTGTCGGGGTACATGCACCGACCTCCGGCGTCATCAGCGATATCAGTGATTACCCGATCCCACATCCATCCGGCATGTCGGCCCGCTGTATTACCCTCATTCCGGACAACCATGATCGCTGGATTGACCACGCTGGTGTTGATGACTTCAGGGCCTACAGCCCGGCCAAGCTGCTGGAACTGATTCGCGAAGCGGGTATCGCCGGCCTCGGTGGCGCGGGCTTTCCGTCCGCCGTAAAACTGTCGGCGCGCAAACCGGTCAGCACCCTGATTATCAACGCCACCGAGTGTGAGCCGTACATCACCGCAGACGATATGCTGATCCGCGAGCGTGCCGAGGATATCGTTGAGGGTATTCGCATTCTCTCCTATATTCTGGGCGACCCCGAGGAAGTCCTGATCGGGATCGAGGACAACAAACCCGAAGCCTACGAGGCACTGCAGCCCTTTCTGGCCGGCACCAATATCGAGTTGGTGGAATTCCCCACCCGTTATCCCTCCGGCGGCGAGAAACAGCTGATCCAGATTCTTACCGGCAAGGAAGTGCCCAGTGGCGGCCTGCCGGCAGACATCGGCATTGTCTGCCAGAACATCGGCACCACCTATGCCATCCAGCGGGCCATCCGCCACGGGGAACCCCTGATTTCAAGAATCACCACGGTCACCGGTCGGGCTTGTACGCTGAACCGCAATTATCAAACCCTGATCGGCACCCCCATCAGCCATCTGCTGAAGCATAACGGTTACGATCACCACCACTGTGCCCGCCTGATTATGGGCGGCCCGATGATGGGCTTTACCCTGACGGATATCGACGTACCGGTTATCAAGACCACCAACTGTCTTCTGGCGCCCTCAAAAGAAGAATTGCCCGCCCCACCACCCGCGCAGGCCTGTATACGCTGTGGAATGTGTGCCGAGGCATGCCCTGCCAGCCTGTTGCCACAGCAGCTGTTCTGGTACGCACAGTCCCAGAACTACGAGCGTCTGGAAGCCCACAACCTGTTTGACTGTATTGAGTGTGGCGCCTGTTCCTATGTCTGCCCCAGCAATATTCCATTGGTGCAGTACTACCGCGCTGCCAAAGGCGAAATCCGCAAGCAGGCCCAGGAAAAAATCAAATCTGATCGCGCCCGCGCTCGCTTTGAATTCCAGCAGGCCCGCAAGGCCAAAGAGGAAGCGGAAAAAGCCGCCAAGCGCGAAGCTCGCAAAAAGGCCGCCGCTGAAGCACGAGCCAAAAGTAGCGATGAGGCCACCGCCGCTGATGCTCAAAGCGATATTGTAAAAGCCGCCATGGCCCGTGCAGCGGAAAAACAGGCCTCGCCAGAGGCACAAAAAGCCAAACTGGAACGAGGTGTTGCAAGGGCTGAAAATCACCTGCAAACCGTCGAACAACGTTTGCTGGCGGCAGAACAGGATGGCAACGAACAACAGGTGGAACAGGCCAGGGCTGCGGTAGCAGATGCGCGCCTGCGCCTTGAGGATGCCGGCGCCAAACTCAAGGCGCTGGAGTCTGCGGACACCAACACCGACAGCAAGGTCATGGAACGGCTTCAGGCCAGTCCCGACGAAGCCCTGCAGAAAAAAATTGCCAGCCTCAGGGAGCGGATTGCCCTCACTGAGCAAAAAATTGCCGAGGCCGACGACGAGGCACTGAAAACAGCCCTGCAAAATGGTCTGGACAAGCAGATCGGCAAGTTGAAAGAAACTGAACAACAGTTGGCTGACACCCCTGCCGGGGACACGATGGTCACGCCTGCTGGCACCACAGATGCCGCCGCCGCTGCGATTGCCAAGGCCCAGGCCCGCGCGGCCTCCAGGAACAACCTGTCTGAGGAGGACAAGCTCCGGGAGTCCATCATTTCACTGGAGGGCCGTATTGAGAAAGCTCAGGCTAAACTTGATGAAGCCCGGGCCAGTGAATCCGAACACGTCGACGCCCTGCAGACCGGACTCAATAAGTTGCAACAAAAACTGCTGGACAGTCGCGAGAAATACTCGGCCCTGACCGGACAAGCGGCATCTGCCGAAGATCAGCCTCAGGATGCCGCCTCTGCCGCCATTGGCCGCGCCCAGGCCCGCGCCGTGGAACTGGCCAATATGTCCGAACAGGACAAGCTGCGGGAAACTGTTGATTCCCTGAAGGCAAGACTGGAAAAATCCCGCCAGAAATTGCGTCAGGCAGAAGCTGAAGGCTCAGAACATGTGGAAGCCCTGCGCACTGCCGCAGAAAAACTTGAAGCCAAACTGGTCACTGCAGAACAGCAGCTGACTGAATACAACGCCTGACGGATAGCGCCCATGGCCTTGCTGAAGCTCACCTCACCCCATGCACATGCCGCCCAGGACACCGGGGCTGTCATGCGCCTGGTGCTGCTGGCGACAATTCCAGGCCTGCTGGCGCTGACAGTGTTTTTTGGCTGGGGGTCACTGATCAATATTCTGCTGGCCGGTACAGTCGCTGTTAGCTGCGAGGCACTGGTGATGCGTTTGCGCAAGCGCCCGGTGTTGTTCTACCTGCGCGATTGCAGCGCCCTGGTCACCGCGGTTCTGCTGGGACTGGCCCTGCCACCACTGGCACCTTGGTGGGTGGTAGTGATCGGTACCGGCTTCGCCATTCTCATTGCCAAACATCTCTATGGCGGCCTCGGTTACAACCCCTTCAATCCGGCCATGGTGGGATATGTCGTCCTGCTGATTTCCTTTCCGGTACAGATGACCGCCTGGACCACGCCCCTGCCCCTGTACCCGGAAGGCGCGTCAGTACCGAATTTCTGGGAATCGCTGCAAATTGTTTTTCCAATACTCAGCCCGGAAACTATCGACGCCGTCACCGCCGCCACACCGCTGGATACGTTCAAACACAACAGCAGCCTGCTGGTGACCCAACTGTATGAAAAAACGCCGCTGTTCAGTCAGGCTCACTGGGCCGGCCTCGGCTGGGAATGGGTAAACCTCGGGTTTCTGGCTGGCGGGATGCTACTGCTGGCCCGCAGGGTCTTCACCTGGCACGCCCCGGTGGCCATGCTCGGCAGCCTGGCACTGTGTGCCGCCCTGTTTTACGACAGCGGCAGTTCTGCCAGCCACGGTTCACCGCTGATGCACCTGCTGTCCGGGGGCACCATGCTGGGGGCATTTTTTATTGTCACCGACCCGGTGACCTCGGCGACCAGCAATCGCGGACGACTGATCTACGGCGCCCTGATCGGCGTGCTGATTTTCATTATTCGCAGCTGGGGTAGTTATCCGGATGCAGTGGCCTTTGCGGTACTATTGATGAACTTTGCCGCGCCCCTTATTGATAATTACACCCTGCCGCGCACCTACGGTCACAGCAAATCCCGTCGCGCCACGGAGAAAAAGGAATAGCCATGTCTCTGGGGAAATCCATCAGCTTTAACAGCGTGGTACTCGGCATCTTTGCCCTGATCACCGCGTCCCTGCTGGCCGGCACTTACCTGGGCACCAAAGACCGTATTGCCGATGCCAAACGGGAAGTGGCAAAGCGGGCACTACTGGAAATCATCCCCCTGGAACAGCACAGCAATGACCTGCTGATGGACACGTTACCCGTGCCCGCCAATTTTCTGCACACTCTGGGTCTGGACGATGAAGGTGGTGACATCAATATCGCCCGCCAGGGAAACGAACCGGTTGCGGTGATTGTTCCCGCCGTGGCGCCCGATGGCTACAACGGTGATATCCAGTTGATTGTCGGCATCAACATTGATGGCACACTGGCCGGCGTTCGCACTATCTCGCACCATGAAACCCCGGGGCTGGGCGACAAGGTAGACCTGAAAAAAAGCGACTGGATTCTGGGTTTTAAAGGCAAATCCCTGACCAACCCGGCACCCTCCCAGTGGAAAGTGAAAAAAGACAAGGGAGCCTTTGATCAGTTTACCGGAGCCACCATTACGCCTCGTGCCGTTGTCAAACAGGTCTACAAAACCCTCAAATACTACAATGAAGACCAAGAACGGCTGCTGAAAGCCGCCCGCAAAAAACCGGCAGTTACCCATCAGACCAGCGAGGAAGCCGACAATGGCTGATACCAGCTCACGCGAAGTCGCCCATAACGGATTGTGGAAAAACAACCCGGCTCTGGTTCAACTGCTGGGGCTGTGCCCCCTGCTAGCGGTTACCGGATCGGTAGTGAATGCACTGGGGCTGGGCCTGGCGACCATGCTGGTCCTGGCAGGTTCCAACACCGTAGTGTCGATGATTCGCAACCATGTCTCCGAGGCTGTCAAGATTCCCGCCTTTGTGATGATTATCGCCACGTTTACTACCTGCACCGAACTGCTGATGCAGGCATTTACCTATGAGCTCTACACCATTCTCGGGATTTTCATCCCTCTGATCGTCACCAACTGCATGATCCTGGGACGCGCGGAAGCCTTTGCCTGCAAAAACCCGGTGGCCATTTCACTGTTTGACGGCCTGATGATGGGCTGCGGGTTTGGCCTCGTCCTGCTGCTGATTGGCGCCATTCGTGAAATTCTCGGCAGCGGCACCCTGTTTGCCGACATGCATTTGCTGTTCGGACCCATCGCAGAAAACTGGACATTGCACCTGTTTGGCGAAGGTTATGGGTTCCTTATTGCCGTATTGCCTCCCGGCGCTTTCCTCGTGGCCGGCATGCTGATCGCTTTGAAAAACATCATCGACGACCGCATCGAAAAACGTCAGGCTGCTCGCCGTGAACCAGTCACCACCGGTGCCAAACGTGTGCGTACCACCGGGGTAATCAGCTAGACCGGCAACAGTTACCGAACACGGCTTAACGCCCAAACATCGGTGGCGTTGACTCACCGGGTTGCCCTGAATAGCATGGTTCTCTCGTTCGCCAATTGGGATGTTGAGGCACAGATGAAAAAAACCGGGGCATGGCTCACCCGTTACGCACTGGAGCAGATTGGTGTCACACGGGTTTTTGGTATACCCGGAGCCCACAACGCAGACATCTACCGGGAACTTGAACGCTCAGCCGCTATCACTCCACATCTGGTAACCCATGAAGCCGGCGCTGCCTTTATGGCGGATGCTGTCAGCCGCACTACTGACACCATCGGCACCCTGCTGGTGGTCCCCGGGGGCGGCATCACCCATGCAGTCAGTGGCATTGCCGAGGCTTTCCTGGCGGGGATACCGCTGCTTGTCATTGCCGGTGGCGTCGAGCGGCAAAGCGGCCATCGCTACCAGATGCAGGACATTGATCACCACAGCCTGCTGAAGCCGATCACCAAAGCCACCTTCCTGGTGGAATCTGCCACCGACATCGCCCCGACCCTGTTTGAGGCATACCGCTGCGCCATGGAGGGTGAGCAGGGACCGGTGTTTGTGGAAATCCCCCTGGATCTGCAAACCAACAGTTTCGATGTACGCGCCCTACCCGAGTTTCACGGCCACCCAAACCAGCCACCCCTGGACTCTGCCGCCATTGAGGAAGCCGCCCAGCGCCTGGCCACTTCCAGACAGCCCGGCCTGTTTATAGGCTGGGGCGCCCGCCGTGCCAGCGACAGTTTGCAGCTGCTGTCATCACACCTGGGCGCACCGGTAGCCACCACGCTGCAGGGTCTGGGGGTGTTTCCTGCCGACCACCCCCTGCATGTCGGCATGGGTTTTGGCCCCTCCGCCGTACCGGCGGCACAACAGGCCTTTGCCGAATGCGATTGCCTGCTGGCGGTAGGTACACGCTTTTCCGAAACATCTACCGGACACTATGGCCTGGCCCCCCCAGCCAACCTCATCCATGTGGATATCAACCCCGACGTGTTCAATGCCAACTATGAAGCGGCACTGACCATCCAGGGAGATGGCAAGGCCGTGGTGGACGCCCTGCTGTCCAGGGTAACCGAGCTGAAGCCCAATGCCGCCAACAGCCAGGTCATGGCAAAAACCATTGCCACACTGAAGCAGGAATATCTGGACAGCTGGTTGAAATTACCCGGGGACAGGGTCAACCCGGCCCGCTTCCTGACAGCCCTGCGCGCCCACCTGCCAGCAGATGCCCTGCTTGCCTGTGATGATGGCAACCATACCTTTCTCGCCGCGGAGCTGTTCCCGATTCAACCGGGAGGAAATTTCATTTCCCCCAGCGATTTCAACGCTATGGGTTACTGTGTACCGGCCACCAATGCATTAAAACTCTGTCACCCCGACCAAGTCGTGGTCGGCATTGTCGGTGACGGCGCAATGATGATGACCGGCATGGAAGCCATCACCGCCAGCAAATATCACCTAGGGGTCATTTATTGTCTGTTTAACGATGGCGAACTTTCCCAGCGCAGCACCCAGCGTCCGGGTCGTTACGGCGCCATGTCGAAGCTGGGCGAAGCCGACTGGATCGCTTTTGCCCACGCCGTGGGCTGTGAATACGTGGCGGTGGAAGACAACCGTGAAATCGAGGCGGCCCTGAACACCGCAATGACGCTCGCCGCCAAGCAACAACCGGTATTTATGGACGTACATGTGGACTACAGCCGCCGCAGCGCCTTTTCCGAGGGATTACTCAAAGCCCGTCAAAAACAATCCGGCCGTGCCTCCAGGGCCAAATGGCTGGCTCAGGCTTTGAAAGACAAGATTGTGGGTTAGCACCAAAGCTGCCCTCACTGAAAAATCTGGTAAGCTGAAGTACCCTTAAAAATTATAATAACCATGCAAACAAAACTTCTTCTGGAAGCCGTTAGACAATTTCGCCTGTTTGCCCTGATCGGCGGACCCATGCTTGCCGTAGTGGTGTTCTGGCTGGTCCCGGACAGTGCACGGGGGCTGAATGGCGAGTTGCTGATGCTCGGTGTACCGGGCCGAATTACAGCGGCACTGGCTGTCTGGATGGCCACCTGGTGGCTCACAGAAGCCGTATCGATTTATGCCACTGCGCTGTTACCCCTCGCTCTGTTGCCACTGACTGGTGCCAATACCATTTCCACCACGGCACAGGCTTATGCTCACCCACTGATTTTCCTCTTTATGGGCGGTTTTATCCTCGCCCTGGCCCTGGAAAAGTGGCACCTGCACCGACGTTTTGCACTTTTCGTACTGCGACTGGTAGGCACCAAACCGTCCACGCTGGTCGGCGGCTTTATGTTTGTTGCCGCTTCCATGAGTATGTGGATTACCAACACCGCCACTACACTGGTGATGCTGCCCATTCTGTTAAGCATTATTCAGTTACTGGGCAAGGAGGCGCCCAACCGGGAAAACTTCAGTCTCTGCCTGCTGCTCGGCGTCGCCTACGCGGCATCTATCGGGGGTATCGGCACCATCGTCGGCACCGTGCCCAACATGTTCACCGTATCCTTTATCGAGCGCGAACTGGGGATCGAAATCAGTTTTGCGCGCTGGATGACCATTGCCCTGCCCATTGTCGTGATCTTTATCCCGACCGTCTGGTGGTTGCTGACCCGCTGGATTTACCCACCGGGCGACGAACCTGTGGATGGCGACTTCCTCAGGGAACCCCGGGAGCCGTGGTCTCTAGGTGCAAAAATGACATTGACTATTTTCCTGATGACGGCGCTGTGCTGGATCGTGCGCCCGCTACTGGTCAAGTTGCCGCTACTCTCGGGTTTGAGTGATACCGGTATCGCAATCATCGCAGCACTACTGTTGTTCATTCTGCCGGTGAACCTGAAACAGAGGGAGTTTCTTATCGACTGGGAAACCGCCATGAAGCTGCCATGGGGCATCCTGTTGCTGTTCGGCGGCGGTCTGGCACTGGCCGGTGCGATTCGCTCCACTGGCATTGGGGAGTTGCTGGCGGTGCAGCTCGCCGGCCTGCACGGTGTTCCACCGCTGATACTGACCCTGCTGGTGGTCACCTTTATTATTTTCCTCACCGAGTTAACCAGCAACACGGCCACCACCACTGCATTGGTGCCCATTTTTGCCGTTATGGCAGAAGGGCTGGGCATTGACCCATTACCCATCATTATTCCCGCCACCATTGCTGCCAGTTGTGCCTTTATGCTGCCGGTAGCAACGCCACCCAATGCCATCGTGTTTGGCTCAAACCTGATTCGAATACCACAAATGGCGCGAGCGGGTTTCTGGATTAATCTGGTGGGTATACTGTTAATCAGCCTGACTCTTCACCTGATACTGGGATAAAGACGTCACCCACGCCAAGGAGCACACCACCTCATGCATATTTGGGTCGATGCCGATGCCTGCCCCAACCCCATCAAGGAAATTCTGTTTCGCGCATCATTGCGCTGCGAAGTCCCCCTGACCCTGGTGGCTAACCACGCTATCCGTGTGCCTTCTTCCCCCCTGATCAAGTTCCGGCAGGTGGAAAGTGGTTTTGATGTGGCGGACAACCTGATTGCCCAACAGGCCAGCGCCGGGGATATCGTGGTTACCGGAGATATTCCGCTGGCGGCAGAGGTGGTGGAAAAGGGAATCCAGGTCATCAGTCCCCGGGGAGAACACTTTACACCGGCCAATATTCGCCAACGACTGGCCATGCGCAACCTGATGGAGGAATTGCGGAGCACCGGGGAGGTGCGCGGCGGCCCATCCAGTCTCGGCAACACCGAACGGCAGCAGTTTGCCAATGTGCTTGATCGCCTGCTAGCCGCACGGGAGAAGTGATCGACAACAAGAAAAAACCTTTATCCTTCAGAACGATACCCGTATACTTGCGCCCCTCATTTTATCCGGCCTTCGGCCATACAGGCTCCACCTATGTCTTCCCCCGATTTTACTTCACTGGGCATTGCCAACCCGGTGTTGCAAGCCGTTCAATCCCTCGGCTATGAACAGCCCTCCCCTATCCAGGCTCAAAGCATTCCCGTTCTACTGGAAGGCGCTAACCTGCTGGGTGTCGCACAAACCGGCACAGGCAAAACCGCCGCCTTTGCACTGCCGCTTTTGAGTCGCCTCAACAGCGCCCAGAAGACGCCACAAATATTGGTTCTGACACCCACTCGGGAACTGGCGATCCAGGTGGCTGAAGCCTTTCAGACCTACGCCCGCCACATCAAGGGCTTCCATGTGCTGCCGATTTACGGCGGGCAGGATATGCGCGGCCAACTGCGCGGCCTGCAGCGCGGAGCTCAGGTTATTGTCGGCACCCCCGGACGCATTCTCGATCACCTGCGCCGCCGCAGTCTCAACCTCGGAGAGGTGCGGGCGCTGGTACTTGATGAAGCCGACGAAATGTTGCGCATGGGCTTTATTGACGACGTAGAAACCATTCTCTCGGAAACGCCAGATGACTGTCAGCGCGCGTTGTTTTCCGCCACCATGCCGCCGGCTATCCGCCGCGTCGTTTCCAAATACCTTGGCGATGCAACGGAAGTCAGCATTGCGTCCAAAACACGCACCGTGGAACGCATTAGCCAACGCTACCTGATGGTTCAGGGCCGCCACAAAATGGATGCCCTGACGCGCATTCTGGAAGTGGAAGATTTCGACGGCATGATTATTTTCGTACGCACCAAATCTGCCACCGTGGAAGTAGCGGAAAAACTTGAGGCACGTGGATTTTCCTCAGCAGCCTTGAATGGCGACCTGAGCCAGGCATTGCGCGAGCGCACCATCAACCGCCTGAAAAAAAATCAGGTCGACATAGTGGTCGCCACCGACGTGGCCGCCCGAGGGCTGGATGTGGAACGGATCAGCCACGTCATCAACTACGACATTCCCTATGACAATGAGGCCTATGTACACCGTATCGGCCGCACCGGCCGTGCCGGACGCGAAGGCCAGGCCATCTTGTTCGTGGCCCCAAAAGAGCGCCGCCTGCTGCGTTCCATTGAACACTCAACCGGGCAGGCTATCAGTTCCATGGAGTTGCCCACCGGCGAGCAGGTCAGTCACCAGCGGGTAGAGCAGTTCCAGCAACAGATACTAAAGACCCTGGAAACCACCGATCTGGACCGGTTCCGCGAACTGCTGGAAAAACTGGCCCATGATCAGGAACTGTCCATGACAGATATTGCTGCAGCACTCGCCTCGCAGCTGCAGCAGGATCGTCCGCTGTTCCCGAAACTGGAGCACATTGAAACCGGTGATCGCAAACGCAATACCGACAGGGAAAAACCTTCTCGTGAACCGCGGGAACCACGCAGCCGTGAAAGAAGGGAACCTCGCGAGTCCTCCCGCGCCGAACGACCGGAACGCAATCGTGAACCACGCAAGCAGCGCGATGAGCACGGCGAGTTCGAAATGGTTACCTACCGAATGGAAGTGGGCAAAAACCACGGCGTTACGCCGGGCGATATCGTTGGCGCCATTGCCAATGAAGCCGATATCGAAAGCCGCTACATCGGGCACATCAAACTGAATGATGACTACAGCACGGTGGAATTGCCGGAGGGGATGCCAAAAGAGCTGTTTGATCACCTTCGTAACAAAGTTCGGGTCTGCCAGCACCCCATGAAGCTCAGTCTGGTGGACGGCGGCTCACCGAAAAAATCTGGCGGCAAAGGCAAGGCCGGAAAGGAAAAACTGGCACATCCGAAACCACGGAAAAAACGCAGCTGATCACAGCAGCCCCCGAAGCCGGACCCTGAGTCCGGCTTTTTTATGCACTGGCGAAACTGGTCCAGTCTCCTATACTCAGATTTCAATCTGGTCAGGGAGGACAAAACAGATGAAACGTATTGTGATCTGTGCCGACGGCACCTGGAATCGCCCGGAAAAAAATCTCGGCAAAGACCACCCCACCAACATCCTCAAACTGGCGAGAGCCGTGCGCCCAGTGGACAACCAATCGACGCCGCAACAGGTGTTCTATGACTGGGGTGTTGGATCCTATTACGACCCGTTGATCGGCGGCGCCACTGGCAAGGGCATCAACAAAAACATCATGGATGACTACCGTTACCTGGTGCAAAATTATTCGCCTGGCGACGAACTGTTCCTGTTCGGCTTCAGCCGGGGCGCGTACACCATCCGAAGTCTGTGCGGCCTGATCAACAATTGCGGCATTCTGAAACGTCCGGATGCCCGGCTTATTCAGCAGGCGTTTGACCACTACAAAAAACCGGGAAAGGCTTACCACCCGGATGGCGAAGTTTCCCTGGCTTTCCGCGGCAAACACGCACACCCCAGTCGCGAGATCAAGTTTGTCGGGGTATGGGATACGGTGGGCGCCCTGGGCATTCCCTTTTCCTTTCTCGGCTTACTGGATAAAAAAGACGAGTTTTACGACACCAAGATCGGCCCCAACATCCGTATGGCACGTCATGCCATGGCCATTGATGAAGTGCGCTCGGACTTCCAGCCTACCATCTGGCAGACCCGACCAGGGCTGGACCTGAAACAGGTGTGGTTTGCAGGGGTGCACAGCAACATCGGCGGCAGCTATTCACCGGATGCCGACGGCGGACTGCTCTCGGACATTCCCCTGAAATGGATGATCAAGGAAGTACGCCACGCCGGACTAGGGCTGGAACAACACCTGCTCGATAATTTACGTCCGGCACCCTTAGCCACACTGCACCGCTCGCGCAAACATATTTACCGTTCAAAGAGACCGTACTACCGGCCAATTGCACACAATGACACGGTATTGATGCACACCGCGGTAAAGGAACGCTGGGAACAGGATTCAAGTTATCGGCCTAAAAATCTGGCACAACACCTGAAAGCCCAGGGCTGGCCGACGCTGGTCAGCTAGGCGGAGATACCCTTGTAGGGCAGCATTAGCACATTGGTGATTTTCCAACTCTTGTCCTGCTGCCGAACCAGAGTGTAGACCACCTGCCACAGCTGCCGATTGGTGTCTGTCACCAGCAGTTCCTGCAGCACCTCATCGGCATCCAGGGAACTACGACCAAAGGTATAGGAGACGGAACGGTAGAGTGGCTGATACTGGTTGCGAACCATGGTGATAAACATTTCCTCGGTGGGAAATGCCTCCCTGACGCTGGGGGCCGCAAACGAATAGGCAGATTGGTGGTCGTCGCTGCGAAATGCCTGGAGTTGACCATCAATCACCTCCCGCACGGCGGCCCTATCCTCACCCTGCAGGGGTTCTTCCGCAACGACGGAGAACACCAGGCCCATCAGCAAAATCGCGATGAACAATCGCCCTGTTTGAAGCCTTGTTGCGTATACGCCAGCCATAAAATCACCTCATTCCCAGCCATCATCTGCAATTAGTCTTCATCGTTATACCCAGGTGACCGGTTTTTTGGATCAGTTCTCCCCTGCACAAATACACCGTGGATCCCCTTAACCTTAGCCCCGACTCCGGATTTCGTCTAATTCAAACCCTAGGTAGCGAACCTTACTTAGATCAACCTGTAATAAAAAGTGGCAAGACCTGTTTCAACAAGACAAAAAAAACCCGGCCGTGGCCGGGCGCATGGCGCGGAGGTAATCGTATTACAGGGCCAGTCGACGTATGTCGCCCAGCACTGCTGTCAGGTAGGTAAAGAAGCGGCCACAATCGGCACCGTTAATAATGCGGTGATCGTAGGAAACACTGAGAGGCAGCATCAGCCTCGGGACAAATTCACTGCCATTCCAGACCGGCTTGGTCTGGGACCTGGATACGCCGAGAATGGCGGCCTCCGGCGCATTCACAATAGGAGTAAAACCGTTTCCCCCGATAGCGCCGAGACTGGAAATGGTGAAGCAGCCCCCCTGCATTTCTGTTGCCGTCAGCTTTCCTTCCCTGGCCTTTGCCGCCAATTCATTGGTTTCATCGGCCAGCTGCCACAAACCCTTACTGTCCACATCGCGGATCACCGGGACAACCAGCCCCCGGGGCGTATCAACCGCAATACCGATATGGATATATTTTTTCTGCACAAAGTGTTCACCATTGGCGGCAATGGAGCGATTGAATTCAGGATTTGCCGCCAGCGCATGGGCACAGGCCTTGAGCAGGAAGGGCAACGGTGTGAGCTTGGTGCCACGTTTTTCCGCCTCTCGCTTTAACGATGTCCGGAAGGCTTCCAGGTCGGTAATGTCGGCATCGTCAAACTGGGTAACATGGGGCACATTCAGCCAACTGCGCTGCATATTTGCCGCAGTCAGCTTGTGGATTTTCTGCAGCGGGACCATCTCGATCTCGCCAAATTTGCTGAAGTCCGCATCCGGAATCGCCGGAATACCGGCCCCGCCCGCAGAAACCGCAGGTGCGCTTTCCGCCTTTGCAACGGCCTGTTTTACATAGTTGTGTAGATCTTCCTTGAGGATACGACCGCGAGGGCCGCTTCCTGAAACCCTGCTCAGATCCACCCCCAGCTCACGGGCCAAGGCCCTGGATGCAGGACCTGCGTAGACATCTCCTGCCGATACGGCGGGTGCTTTTTCCTTGGCTTCGGCTCGGGGCGGGGTTGGCGCGGGGGGTGGAGCTTCAGCCGGAACCACTTGAGGTGCTGGAGTGGCTTCGCTTGTGGTCGGCGCAGCGGCCTGGGCAGGAGCCAAGGTTCTCATTCTGGCAATACGGTCACCGGTGGAGACTTTATCCCCCACTTTGACCAGCACTTCCAGCAATTCGCCATCAAAGGGCGCAGGCAATTCCATGGTGGCCTTGTCGGTTTCCACCACCAGGATTCCGTCACCTTCGCTCAGGACAGCTCCAGACTCGGCAGCAATTTCGATCACTTCCACAGCATCGGCACCACCGGTATCCGGGACCAGAACATCCTGCTCCTCAGCTACCGCCGGTGCTGATGGTGCAGCGGGCTTGACCGCTGTGGGTTCAGACTCGGCAACAGCCTGTGCGGCGCTGGCTTCTGAAACAGCGGGAGTGTCACCGGCTGCAGATTTACCAACCACCACAGCCAGGGCATCGCCACTGGTAATTTTGTCACCAACCTTGACCAACAACTGTTTGACGGTACCGCCACAAGAGGCGGGCACCTCCATAGTGGCCTTGTCGGTTTCCACCACCACGATACCGTCACCTTCGGCGATCACATCACCCTCGGCAACAGACAGCTCGATAATTTCCAGCGGTTCCTCGGTGCCGGTATCCGGTACTGTGGCCATTTGCGCGGTGCTGCCCTGTGTAGCAGGCTCAGGCTGTTCGGCAACCGCTTCCGGTGCAGCCTCGGAAACCGCAGACTCTACCTCAACGGCATCGGCAACCTCCGTTTCCCCGGCATCGACAGATGCGGTCTCGATTTCAGCAATCGGCGTACCCTCACTGACCGTATCGCCCTCTGCCACGAGCATTTTTTTGATGATGCCGACCTGGGGGCTGGGAACATCCATGGTCGCCTTGTCGGACTCCAGCACAATCAGGGACTGCTCAAGTTCGACACTGTCACCCTCCGCGACGCAAAGCTCGATGACTTCTACTGACTCGGCTCCGCCGAGATCGGGTACAAATATTGTTTCGGCTGTCACTATCTCTTCTCGTTCTCAGCAGCTCAGGGGATTAATTTTATCAGGGTCAAGGTTGAAGTCGGCTATTGCCTTGGCGACCACCGATTTCTCGATTTGCCCCTCGTCGGCCAGGGCCTTGAGGGCAGCAATAGCCACAAAGTAGCGGTTGACCTCAAAGAAGTGGCGCAGTTTTTCCCGACTATCGCTGCGACCAAAACCATCGGTGCCCAGCACGTGGTAGCTGGCTGGCACAAAGGCGCGCAGTTGCTCGCTGTAGCTCTTCATATAGTCCGTAGCCACCACAACCGGTCCCTGGCGGCCCGCCAGTTGCTCCGTGATATAGGGAGTTTTGGGATCAGACTCCGGGTGCAGCATGTTCCAGCGCTGAGCAGCCTGCCCCTCACGTGCCAGCTGGTTAACACTGGTGAGGCTCCAGATATCCGACTCTACATTAAACTGCTCCCGCAGTATGTCAGCCGCAGCCCTCACCTCGTTGAGAATGGCACCGGCGCCCATCAACTGTACTTTCAGTTTGCTGTCACCACTTCCCTCAAACAGGTACATCCCCTTGATGATGCCCTCTTCCACGCCCTCCGGCATGGCCGGTTGGAGGTAGTTCTCGTTCATGGTGGTGATGTAATAGAAGCAGTTTTCCTTGTCCTGGAACATCGACTTCAGGCCGTCCTGCATGATCACCACCAGCTCGTAACCATAGGCTGGGTCGTAAGTCCGGCAGTTGGGAATGGTGTTGGCCAGCACATGGCTGTGGCCATCCTGATGCTGCAGGCCTTCACCATTCAGGGTAGTGCGACCGGACGTAGCACCGATCAGGAAGCCCCGCGCTTGCATGTCACCGGCAGCCCAGGTGAAATCACCAATGCGCTGAAAACCGAACATGGAGTAGAACACGTAGACCGGGATCATCGGGCAATCGTAATTGCTGTAAGAGGTGGCCAGAGCCATCCAGGCAGACACCGCGCCGGCTTCATTGATACCTTCTTCGAGAATCTGGCCGCGCTTGTCTTCTTTGTAATACATGATCTGGTCGCGATCCTGGGGCACATACTTCTGGCCCGCAGAAGAGTAGATGCCCAGTTGCCGGAACATCCCCTCCATACCAAAGGTTCTGGCCTCGTCGGGCACGATGGGCACTACCCGTTCACCAATATTCTTGTCTTTCACTAGGGCGCCCAGCAGTCTGACAAAGGCCATGGTGGTAGAAATCTTGCGCTCGCCGCTACTCTCCAGCAACTTGCTGAAATCATCCAGTGGCGGTGTCTGCAGCGGCTCAAAGTCGGGGCGGCGACTCGGTACCTGGCCACCCAGCGCTGCACGACGTTTTTTCATGTACACCATTTCCGGGCTATCTTCCGGCGGCCGGTAATAGGGGACCTTTTCCAGTTCATCATCCGGGATGGGAATCCCGAAGCGATCCCGGAAATGCTTGAGCCCCTCGAAGTCCAGTTTCTTGATGGAGTGGGTATCGTTGGCGGCTTCGCCAACACCCATACCGTATCCCTTCACGGTTTTTGCCAGGATCACGGTGGGCTGCCCCTTGTGGGCCATGGCTTCCGCATAGGCAGCATAGACCTTGTAGGGATCGTGACCACCACGGTTCAAGTACATAATGTCGCGGTCGCTGAGGTGCTCCACCATTTCCTTCAATTCGGGGTAGGCACCAAAGAAATGTTCACGGGTGTAGGCACCACCATTGTGTTTGTAGTTCTGGTAGTCGCCGTCGCAGGCTTCATCCATGCGTTTTTGCATCAATCCTGATTCATCTTTTTCAAACAGGGGATCCCAGTGGCGCCCCCAGACAACCTTGATGACATTCCAGCCCGCACCGCGGAAGACGCCTTCCAGTTCCTGAATAATCTTGCCGTTACCGCGCACCGGGCCATCCAGTCGCTGCAGGTTACAGTTGACCACGAACACAAGGTTTTCCAGTTCCTCACGGCCTGCCAGGGAAATCGCCCCGAGGGTTTCGGGCTCGTCACACTCACCGTCACCCAGGAATGCCCAGACCTTGCGATCGCCGCGGGGAGATAACCCGCGGGCCGAGAGATAGCGCATCACGTGCGCCTGATAGATGGCCTGCAGAGGACCCAGTCCCATGGACACAGTGGGGAACTGCCAATAGTCCGGCATCAACCAGGGGTGAGGATAGGATGACAACCCCTTGCCATCCACTTCCCGGCGATAATTATCCAGAGCCTCTTCATCAAAGCGGCCTTCCAGGTAGGAGCGTGCATAAATACCGGGGGCGCTGTGGCCCTGGAAATAAATCAGATCGCCCAACTCTTCTCCCTCGTTGCCGCGGAAAAAATAGTTGAAGCCGATATCGTAAAGCGTGGCCGACGAGGCAAAGGAAGCAATATGTCCACCAATGCCTTCGTCCGGATTTTTGTTGGCACGCATCACCATCGCTAGCGCATTCCAACGAATCATGGAGCGAATGCGTCGCTCCATAAACAGGTCACCGGGCATGCGTTTTTCGCGAGTGACGGGAATCGTGTTGCGATAGGGCGTGGTGATTGCCGGCGGCATACCGACACCTGTGGACGTCGCTCTGTCGAGCAGCTGTTGCAGCAGAAACGCCGCACGTTCAGGGCCTTGGTATTTTAATACAGAATCCAGAGACTCGAGCCATTCCTGGGTCTCGACAGGATCCATATCTTTATGCATTTCCAATACCTTATCTATTTGTTCGTTATCGTTGTCGGGGATGCGGTTTTGTTCACTATAGAACATCCTCCGACTTATGCGTTTGCGGCTTACACATGAGCCAACGGCGTGTAGTATAACTACATAAAAAAGGGCTTTCAACCACGACTTTAGGATAACCCCTCGCGACCAAAAGCCCTTTTTAAAACCTTTAACTATATGTATTTAAAGGTATTTATCTTTTTACAAAAAATATAGTTTTATTACAAATTGTTGGGCGGAAGGCGATAAATGTCTTTTTCACCGGCAAAACCTTCACCGCCCATAAAATTGCCCGAGCGGCTGTCCAGCTGCAGGGAATAACCGGCCTCACGCATAACAAGCCCATAGACTTCCACCACTTGCGGCAGGGTCATTTCCTCAATGGCCGCAATAAGCTGCTGACGTCGGCTAAAGTCATAGTCACGCAGGTCGATGCTGCCCCAGTAGCGGGCTGACTGCTCAGCCAAGCTCTTGGGTTTTTCCTTTAGACCAGTGAGAATAGCCGCCCGGTGCCGCTCAAATTCATCGTCACTGAGTGCGTTCACCACCCCAGTGAAGTCTTCGATAAATTTATCGATCGCAGTTTCCAGGGCCGTTACATCAGCCACCGGTGATTGCACCATCAGACCAAAACCCGGCACGCGGTCCAGACCCTGATCCACCGCCGCCACCACATAGCCGAGCTGCTGCTGCGTTCTAAGGTCATGAAAAAACGGCGCCTTGATCAGCTGTCGCAAAAACAGGAATCGGGCAGTTTCCTCGACACTGTCGTCGCGGCCCTGGTAGTAACGGAGTATGCCCGCGTCTTTATGGTCGATCGCCATGGGCACCTGCATTTTTGTTCCGGGCAAGACCCGGGTAATACCGCGCTCAGGCCACGGCTGCGGATTTTCACTGACGATTCTGGAGGACAATTTTTCCGCCATCTCAGCGGCCAACTGACCACCGATATTGCCGCTGGCGAAAATTTCCAGATAAACCCCGCGATAGAGTCCGGCGATAAATTCCTGGAAGACTTCCAGGTTAAGCGCCTCCAACGCCTCTGCCAGGCGCTCCGGCTGCCAGGCATTTACATCCAACAGGTAACCGGGTTCACGCATCAACTGCAGGTATGGGGTGTCTTTGGCCGAGTTGCGCCAACGACGGATCAATTCCTGCCTGAGACGCTCAATCAGTTCTGCCGACATATCGGGCTTCAACAGGCCCTCAGTTACCACACCCACCAACAGCGGCAGCCTGTCATCAAAACCGCTGAACAACAGGCCGACGCCATCGTCCCGGCGGTTGACCCCGTAACGCAAGCCGGCCAGAGCCGCCTCATAACTGGTTTCATTCAACGTTTCTTCCACCAGGCGTACATACAGATCGGTCATGGCAGCTTCCAGCACACCGCCACCTCCTGCGCCTCGAATCGCCACATAGAGCTGCGCTTTTGGCACCTGGTAATAATTGTCGGCATAATGCCAAAGCCTGTAATTGGGTTTGGCAATCAATTCCTGTGGCACTTCAGGCTGGGCCGCCTTTTGCGGGAACTTCAAATCAAAGTTTTTCGCCACGAAGGGGTTGGCTTCAGGCAGGGCGAGTTGCTCCTGGGCAGCAACGGCGTCAGGCAGGGATGACACCCTGGTCACGCCGTAAGGTACCTGATATTTCTCGGTCATCCTTGCCGTATCTACATCGGGAGCCATCAGCATCACCATGGCGTTGTCCGGTGACAGATACTCAAGCATGCGCTTCAGCAACGTCTCATCGTACTCATCCATGCGGTAGGGGCCGCGCATCACATCCACGTAGAGGTATTCGTGCAGGTTGGCCGCCAGACCACTGACGCGGTTAATCGGGTCACTCAACTCCTTGAAGCGGAACTGCTGATCCGCCAGAGCTCCCTGCTCTTCAAATCGCCATTGGGCAATGCCCTTTTGCTTGACCAGGTCAATCTCCCTGTAGGCCAGAGACAGGACCTCACGCCATTGGTCATAACCAGCCGGCGTCAGCGCGATGGTGACATCAAAGCTGCTGCCACTGCGATCGGCAATGCCCTCGCCAGCCCTCAACCCTTCTGCCAGACCCCGGGATTTGAGCACCTCCAGCAGGCTACCCTCACCCTCGTGACCAATCAGATTGCCCAGGTACGCCAGGGGTTTCTGACGGTCGAATTCATGCATAGCGGGCATTGGAAACGTCAGGGACAGTTCCCGCAATTCACGCTCGGGTTGCATAGTCACCAACAACGGCAGCGAACCTTCCCTAAACAACGGCTGGCCATGGAACGGCTTTTCCGTCTTGAAGTTGGGCACTTCCTGGAAGCGCTCCAGCACCATTGCCTGCAGTTCATCCAGGCTGCGCGGCGCCAGCACGACCAGCGCCATGCGATCGGCTGAATAATGCGCTTTGTAGAAGGCCAATAGATCCTCGCGCAGCTTGCCATCACGATCTTCCAGGGTATCGAGATTGCCGACGCTGAACTTGGAAGCCGGATGCTCGGGGTTTACGACCTGGCTGAAAACATCCATCTGGCGCCGGTAATCATTTTTAATACGTGCCTTGTATTCGGAATGCACCGCATTTTTTTCCCGGTCGACATATTCAGCATTGAACAGTGGCGCCACAAAAAAACGGGAGAAACGGTCCAGAGCTGACTCAAAACTTGCCGGATTGATATCAAAGAAATAATTGGTGTGCTCAAACGAGGTATAGGCGTTATGCCGACCACCGTGCTCACTGATAAAGGCCTGATACTCATCCGGCTCGGGGTATTTATCGGTTCCCAGAAACAACATGTGCTCAAGAAAGTGTGCCAGTCCCTGCCGTTGCAACGGATCGCTGGAGCTGCCGACAAACACATCCAGCGACGCTGCGGCCTTATCGGCCTTCTCATCCGAGATCAGCAATACCTGCAGTTTGTTGGGCAGCAACAAATAGCGGTAAGAGGACGTATCCCCTGCACTGCGAGCAATATCCTCCCTAGTCAAAATTTCGCTAAAGGCGGGGACAACAAACAGGAGACAAACGAAAGCTACTACGATTCTTTTCATGAAAATCCGTCTTTAATTAAAAGCACAAGTAATAAGTGGAGTTACTCAGACACCGTCTCGCCGGTATCAGTTCGCGGCCAGGCGTTGTAAAGCGCCTTCACGAGTGTCGCCAGGGGAATGGCGAAGAAAATTCCCCAGAAGCCCCACAGCCCGCCGAACACCAGCACAGCGAGAATGATGGCAATCGGGTGCAGGTTCACAGCTTCGGAAAACAGCAGGGGAACCAGAACGTTACCGTCCAGTGTCTGGATGACGCCGTAGATGATCACCAGCCAGAACAGGTCACTGCCCCAGCCCCACTGAAAGTAGGCAACGACCGTGACAGGGATGGTTACTACCACCGCGCCGATATAGGGAATCACCACAGACAACCCCACCAGCAGCGCGAGCAGTGCCGCGTACTGCAACCCCATGATCAGGAAAGCGACATAGGTCACCAGGCCAACTACCAGGATTTCAATCGCCTTGCCACGCACGTAATTGGCCATCTGCATGTTCATTTCATGCCAGATTCGCCACATGACCGGTCGCTCCTTGGGCAACAAGGCCGACATCATAGCCAGCAGTTCATCCTTGTCTTTCAGCAGGAAAAAGACCAGCAACGGCACCAGCACCAGGTAGACCATCATCACTACCACACTGGGAAAGGTGCTGAAAGAAAACGTCACAATACGCTCCGCCATTCCGGCAACTTCTTTCGATGCCTGGGACAGCAGATCCTTGAGTTGCACCTCGGAGATAAGGTGCGGATATTTTTCCGGCAACAGCATCAACACGTTCTGCCAGTGCTTCACCATGGCGGGTATTTCCCCGGTTAGGTTCGCCGCCTGGCGGCCAATCAGGGGGAGCAGGATCACCAGTATCGCCAGAAAAATACCCACGAACATCAGGAACACCAGAACAACTGCCAACAAGCGGGGAACCTTCCAGGCCACCAGACGATTCACACTGCCCTGCAACAGGAAAGCAAAGATCATCGCCGCCAGAAAAGGCGCCAGGATTTCGCCCATGGTGACCATGACCACCAGCGCCAGCAGCAACACGAAAGCGAGCAATACCGCTTCTTCTTCTCCAAAGTAGCGGTTAATCCAGGAATCAAGCACTTTCCACATACCGGCTCCTCGCCAGACATTATGTCTCTCAGGTAGCAGGCAGATTACGTAATCCCCCTGCGTGCATCAAGGGACAAACAACCGGCTTTAATATCGACAGGGGTTTTTAGGCAGAAACTGCACGAATGCCAATGAATTTGGTCATAGAGTTACGTTAACATGCCAAAAACCCGGCCGGAGAGGCCGCAAAACGGATTGAGAATTAGTGCCCAGCAACCGTCCCAGTTATTTTCTGACCGTTATGGCGTTTTGCCTCGCGATATTCCATGCCCCGGAAACACGCGCCGCCAATATTCAGCTGCCCTCCCTGGGCGACACCTCCTCAGCTGTCATCTCAACACAGCAGGAATATGAATTGGGTCAGGCGTGGTTGCGGGCTTATCGCAGCCGCATTCCCGAATATAACGACCCACTGCTGCACGATTACCTGGAAAAGCTGTTACACAAACTGGCGTCCCACAGCGAACTACAGGATCACCGCCTGTCCCTGGTGGCAATCAACAATGCCTCTATGAACGCGTTTGCCGTTCCCGGCGGCGTGGTGGGCGTCCACCTCGGCCTGTTCCGTTATGCCAAGTCAGAGGATCAGCTGGCATCGGTACTGGCCCACGAACTGGCTCACTTGAGTCAAAGGCACTTTGCCCGCCGGGTGGCCGAGCAACGCAAAAACAGCATGGTTTCCATGGCCGGCATGCTTGCCAGTCTGGTGCTGGCCGCCACTGTGGGCGGAGATGCCGGCATGGCCGCCATGACGGCGACCCAGGCCGCCAGCCTTGAAAATTCCCTGCGCTACAGCCGGCAGAATGAGCAGGAAGCCGATCGCCTGGGCATTGAAACCGTTTATGCGGCCGGGATGGATCCCTCGGCAGTCGGCGGCATGTTTGAAGAAATGCTGCGCGCCACACGCTATACCGGCAACCGACCGCCGGAATTTCTGCTCACCCACCCGCTCACCGAGAGCCGTGTGGCCGATGCCAACAGCCGTATAGCCCAATATCCGAAAAAATATTACCCGGATAATGTGGAATATCATCTGATGCGTGCGCGCTCGATGATGGCGATAGACCAGAACCCGGCGGCATCGCTCAACCGTTTCCAGAGCGAGCTGGACGGGGACAGCCTGAACCACGAGGCGGCTCGCTACGGTACGGTGCTGGCCCACGCGGCACTGGGGGACATCGACAAGGCTCGGGAAGCGCTCGCACCCCTGCTGAAAGCCTCGCCCTTGAAGCTGACGTACCGCCTGCAGGATATTGCGCTGGACCGACAGGAACAGAAATTTGTCAATGCCATTGAAAAGAGTCAACAGCTGTTGCGCCGCCACACCGACAGCTACCCTCTGCGCATGTCGCTGGCGGAAACCTACATGAAGGCGAATCGCTTTACGGAGTCGGAACAGTTACTGCGAACTATGACACCAGAATACCCGGACAATCCCTACATCTGGTTTCAGCTGGCGGAAGTCAGCGGCCTGGCCGGAAACATCTCCGGAGTTCACAAGGCGCGCGCCCAGTATTACCTGTTGAATGGCGTCTTTGACAAAGCACGGGAACAGCTGGGCTATGCCCGCAAACTGCTGATCAACGATTTCAAAGAGGTCGCCATCATTGACCAGCAACTGCGCGATCTGGACGAACTTCAGAAGAAAATGGAGGAATTCAGGGGCGGGTAGGTTAGCGGGACTCTGCTGAACCTGCAGCCAGTTGCTGCTCGCGGAAGTCCAGCATACGCTGCAATGACACCATTGCCTGCGTGGAAATCTCCGGATCCACGTGAACTTCATTAAGTCCCTGCTCCAGAGATGTCATCAGGTTTTCCAGATGATTCATGGCCATCCACGGACAGTGGGCGCAACTGCGACAGGTGGCCCCTTCTCCAGCGGTAGGCGCAATAATCAACTCCTTGTCCGGCGCAGCCTGTTGCATTTTGTAGAAAATCCCGCTGTCGGTGGCGACGATCATGCGTTTATTAGGCAGTGTCTGTGCGGCATGAATCAACTGTGACGTTGAGCCCACGGCATCGGCGATTTCGACCATCGCATCGGGAGACTCGGGATGCACCAGCAGCGCCGCATCGGGATAAATCTGTTTCAGGCTCTCGACACCGCGCGCCTTGAATTCCTCGTGAACGATACAGCTACCGTCCCACAACAGCATATCGGCACCGGTTTTCTTCTGCACGTAACTGCCCAGGTATTTGTCCGGTGCCCAGAGAATTTTTTCACCACGGCTATCCAGGTAATCCACCACATCCAGAGCAATGCTGGAGGTAACCACCCAGTCAGCGCGGGCCTTCACCGCCGCCGAAGTGTTGGCGTAGACCACCACAGTGCGATCCGGGTGCTCGTCGCAGAACGCCGTAAAATCGCCAGCAGGACAACCGATATCCAGAGAGCAGGTCGCCTCTAGAGTCGGCATTAGCACCGTTTTTTCAGGGGTGAGAATTTTGGCGGTCTCTCCCATGAACTTTACCCCGGCAACCACCAGTGTTGTCGCCGGGTGAGTGCTGCCAAAACGCGCCATTTCCAAAGAATCTGACACGAAGCCACCGGTTTCCTCAGCCAGTTGCTGAATCACTGGATCCGTGTAGTAATGGGCAACAATCACCGCATTTTTTTCCTGCAGCAACTGCTTGATGCGCGAACGGTAATACGCCTCTTCCTCCGGCGTATAGCGCGGTTCTTCATGCATCTGATCGAGATAATTTTCCACAATATCACGGTGATCGGATTCACTGGCGATATGCAGTTTGGCAGTCTGGTTCATAGGCAGGAATAACAATGAATAATGCTTATTCAAATTTTAACACAGAAGCGCGCTCTCTTTTGCACACAACATTGAGAGGGCATCGGAGCCGCGCCAGTATAAAACAGACCGGGTTCCCGAATCGGACTGTACAACAACACACTAAATTATCAGCTTGATCTTCATAACACCCCCGCAGAAAGTTAAAGTGTCACCATGACCCTGCTTCTGATTTATCTGGCTATTGCCATCGGCATTTCCTTCCTCTGCTCTGTACTGGAGGCTGTACTGCTGTCTATCACCCCGGCCTATGTCGAAAAGCTCCAGGCGTCCAACAGCCGGTCCGGCAAGGTGCTTGCCCGCATCAGGGAGCAACTGGACGAATCCATTTCTGCGATTCTCATTCTCAACACCTTTGCCCATACCATGGGCGCCGTGGGTGTTGGCTCACAGGCGGTACAGATCTACGGCGAGCGCTGGGAAACGCTTATCGCCATTCTGCTCACGCTGGCCATTCTGTATTTCTCGGAAATCATCCCGAAAACCCTTGGTGCGACCTACTGGCGGAGACTGGCGATACCCTGTGCCTATATGATTGGCTGGCTGTCGCGACTTGTTTACCCCCTGGTCTGGGCGTCGACCCGGCTGACTAAGCTGTTCAGCAGTGACCACGACCACGAAATCACCCGAGAGGAAATCATTGCTCTGGCAGCTCTGGGCAGAAAAGGCGGCAACCTGCTCAATCGGGAAAACGAATACGTCTCCAATGTGTTGCGCCTACGGGATATCAAAACCGAAGAAATTCTGACACCGCGCACCGTGACGCACGCCCTGCCGGAAACCATGAGCATCAGGGAAGCCCTGGATCAGCCCGGCACCCGGGAATTCACGCGAATCCCGGTCTATGGCAAAAGCATAGACAATATCACCGGCAAGATATTTCGCCTCGACCTTTTTGATGCTGAGCGCGCCGGCAACTTGGACATGCCACTATCAGAAATCGCCAAACCGATTCTTTCGGTTTCTGAAAAACTACCGGTTCAACAACTCCTGGATCTGTTTCTCAAACATAAGGCCCACCTGTTTCGCGTAGAAGACGAGTTTGGCCAGACAGCCGGTATCGTTACCCTTGAAGATGCCGTTGAAACCCTGCTTGGCCGGGAGATTATTGACGAAACTGACCAGGTGGCAGACCTGCAGGAACTGGCCAAAGACAAGTATCGCGAGCGTCTCCGGGATATAAAACTGCACCACAATGACGACTGACCGCCCCCGCCCGGCTTTGATCATGAACACTCTTCGACGCGACCCACACCATTGATGGCTCCACCTGATATCTGATATACCATATATACGATTTTTCAGATATGATGACATCATCAATGACTCATGCTTCGGGAGACACGATGGACCCTGTCCAGTTTTTCAAATGCCTAGCCGATGAAACCCGCCTGCGCTCCCTGATGTTGATCGAGCGCGAGGATGAGCTCTGTGTGTGTGAGCTCACCGCCGCCCTCGGGGAAAGCCAACCAAAAATTTCCCGCCACCTGGCACAACTGCGCCAGTGCGAATTACTGCAGGATCGCCGCCAGGGGCAGTGGGTTTTCTACCGCATCAATCCATCACTGCCCGACTGGGCCAGAACTTTACTGAGCGAAGCCAGCAGGGCGAACGGCGCATTTCTGGCGGACAGCCTGGACAACCTCTGCCGCATGGGCGAACGCCCGGAGCGAATCCGGTCCTGCTGTTAACCCGAGGCAATCAACCCTGTAACCATTGAGGATTTTAGGATGACCATCAAAGTTGGCATCAACGGTTTTGGCCGCATGGGCCGCCTGGCGCTGCGCGCCGCCTGGGATTGGGAGGAACTGGAGTTCATTCAGATCAACGACCCCGCCGGGGATGCGACGACGCTGGCTCACCTGCTGACTTTCGATTCTGTCCACGGACGCTGGCACCATGAGGCCACAGCAGACGGCGAATATATGCTCATCGGCGAGCGCCGCATCCACTGCACACAGAATAAAGCCATCGGCGATACCGATTGGTCGCACTGCGATCTGGTGATCGAGGCCTCCGGCAAGATGAAAACCAGTCAGACGTTACAAGCCTACCTGGACCAAGGGGTGAAACGCGTGGTGGTCACCGCCCCAGTGAAGGAAGAGGGCGTGCTGAATGTCGTAATGGGAGTCAACCACCACCTGTACGACAAGAAGCAACACCCCATCGCCACCGCCGCCTCCTGCACCACCAACTGCCTGGCACCGGTGGTGAAGGTTATTCACGAGCACCTCGGCATCCGCCACGGCTCCATGACCACGATTCACGATCTGACCAACACCCAAACCATTCTCGATGCCGCGCACAAAGATCTGCGCCGGGCCCGCGCCTGCGGCATGAGCCTGATCCCTACCACCACTGGTTCAGCCACCGCCATTACGCATATTTTCCCGGAGCTGAAAGGCCGCCTTAACGGACACGCGGTGCGAGTACCGCTGGCCAACGCCTCCCTCACCGACTGTGTATTTGAGGTGGAAAAAGCCACCTCTGCCGAAGCCGTCAACCAACTTTTGAAAACCGCATCCGAGGGCGAACTAAAAGGCATTCTCGGCTATGAAGAGCGCCCGCTGGTGTCCATTGATTACAAGACGGACCCCCGCTCCAGCGTCATTGATGCCCTCTCCACCATGGTCGTGAACGGGACCCAGGTAAAAATCTATGCCTGGTACGACAACGAATGGGGCTATGCCAATCGCACCGTGGAACTGGCGCGACTGGTCGGAGTGCAGGATCAGTAAAGGATATGTCGCCCCTCGCCCGACTGACACCTGAGGTTCGCCAGTACCTGATCGTCACTGGCAACTATTGGGCGTTCACCCTTACCGATGGCGCCCTGCGAATGCTGGTGGTGCTGCATTTCCATGACCTCGGCTACAGCCCACTGCAGATCGCACTACTGTTCCTGTTTTACGAGTTCTTCGGCGTGGTCACCAATCTGGTGGGAGGCTGGCTGGGGGCCAACATTGGCCTCAACCGCACCATGAACGTCGGCCTGCTGCTGCAGGTGATAGCGCTCGGCATGCTGCTGGTGCCGGCAAGTCTGCTCACCGTACCCTGGGTGATGGCCGCTCAGGCGCTATCGGGCATTGCCAAAGACCTCAACAAGATGAGCGCCAAAAGTGCCATCAAGTTGCTGGTACCAAAAGAGGCTTTCGGCACACTGTATCGATGGGTAGCTGTACTGACCGGCTCGAAAAATGCCCTCAAAGGTGCCGGCTTCTTTCTAGGCGGCTCTCTGCTTGCCCTGCTCGGCTTTCGCACCACCGTCGCCAGCATGGCGGTGGGGCTTGCCATGATCTGGCTGATGAGTGTGCTCACTCTCAGGAGCGAGCTGGGCGCGGCAACACAGAAACCGAAGTTTACCCAACTTTTCTCTCGCAGCGGGCCGATCAACTACCTTTCCACGGCCCGCCTGTGCCTGTTCGGCGCGCGGGATGTATGGTTCGTGGTAGCGTTGCCAGTGTACCTGTCGGCAGCTCTGGGTTGGAATCACTGGCAGGTGGGGAGTTTCCTGGCGCTGTGGGTGATCGGCTACGGCATCGTGCAGTCACTGGCGCCCCTGCTGACGGGTAGACGCCGCAATCAGGTACCGGATGGCCATACGGCTTTTGCCTGGGGATCACCGCTGATCGTCGTGCCTGCACTCATCGCTCTGGCGCTAAGCTTTGACTGGCAGACAGACACGGCACTGATAGCAGGGCTAATGCTGTTTGGCGTGCTGTTCGCGATCAATTCCTCCCTGCACAGTTACCTGATCGTCAGCTATGCCCGGGAGGATGGCGTGTCCCTGGATGTGGGCTTTTATTACATGGCCAATGCCATGGGCCGTCTGCTGGGCACAGTGCTGTCCGGCTGGTTGTTTCAGGTCAGCGGGCTTGCCGCCTGCCTATGGGTATCGGCACTACTGATTGCCACCGCTGCGATCATCTCCCTGCGCCTGCCACGACACACATCCTGACCCATGGTGTGATGAATTGCGGCCGGGTGATCACTTCTATTAATCCGGGGTTTATACTCCCCAAAGTCCTGTTCCCGGTTTTGTAGCACCTGCCGCGCAACACCGGATAACAAAGCGTTCGAAACAGTTACTCAGGAGCAGCGATGCAGAACCCATGGCGAAGTCTCTATCAGGAGAATCCGGCCCAAACGCGCCTGATACTGTTGATGATCAGCGGTTTTCTGGCGATCTATTTTTTACCCCTGGGTAGTAGCCGTTTTGACAACGCTCTGATGGAAGGCTTTCGGCTGACCCAGTGGTATGCCCGGGAACACGTCATCTTGTGCCTGCTGCCGGCCTTTGTCATTGCCGGCGCCATGGCCGTCTATATCAGTCAGGGCGCCGTGATGCGCCACCTCGGGCCACAGGCATCAAAGCCGGTAGCATTCGCAGTAGCCTCCGTGTCCGGCTGTCTGCTCGCCGTCTGCTCCTGTACGGTACTGCCGCTATTCGGCGGCATCTACAAGCGTGGCGCCGGGCTTGGGGCCGCGATTGCCTTCCTTTATTCAGGACCGGCCATCAATGTCATGGCAGTGGTGGTCACAGCCAAGGTACTGGGTGCAGAACTGGGCATTGCCCGCGCCATAGGCGCCATCCTGTTTGCCCTGGTGATCGGTGCGATCATGCACCTGATTTACCGTCGCGAAGAGGCTGCCCGCTCCGCTAACGGCAAAGGCTTTTCTGCCGGAGAGAGCGCACAATCACTGAGCGCCGTTATCACCTTCTTTTCGCTGCTGATTGGCATCCTGGTGTTTGCCAACTGGGCCACCGCAGACAACTCCACCTGGATGCTGGTTCACCAGTGGAAGTGGCAGATTACCGCACTGCTGGCGGTTGCCTTTGGCGCATTGCTGGTAAGACGCTGGAACTGGCCCGCCCGCCAACTGATCATCCTCGGCACTGTCATTGCGCTGCTGGTACTGCTGTTCCCCACCACCCATGAGCTTCCATTCGCCACCGGCATCATTGGCCTGATGATGATGGCGACAGGACGCGACGAAGACCGGGAATGGGCAGCACAGAGCTGGGACTTCACCAAGCAAATTGTCCCCCTGCTGCTGGCGGGGGTATTTGTGGCGGGCCTGTTATTGGGCCGGCCCGGTTTCGAGGGACTGATCCCCTCCCACTGGGTCACCGCGGCGGTCGGCGACAATGGCCTGATATCCACCCTGCTGGCATCGCTGCTGGGCGGGTTTATGTATTTTTCCACCCTGACGGAAGTCCCTATCGTGGAGGGCCTGATCGGCAACGGTATGGGCAAGGGACCCGCCCTGGCCCTGCTGCTCGCCGGGCCGGCTATTTCACTGCCGAATATGCTGGTAATTCGCAGCATCATTGGTACCCAAAAAACGCTTATTTACTGCTCCCTGGTGGTGGTTATGGCCACAATCAGCGGCTTTCTCTACGGCAATTTTTTCTAGGAGTGACACTGATGAAGCTGACGATCTACGGCAAAGGCTGCAGCAAATGTGAAAAACTACAGGAATACACCGAGTCTGCTGCCCAGACCCTGGGACTCGATTATCAGATGGAAAAAGTGACCGACATGAACCAGATCATTGACGCCGGGGTGATGCATACACCGGCGCTGGCCGTGGATGGCAAGATTGTTCTGGAAGGACGTATCGGCAGCATTAATCAGATTATGGCATTACTGACGTCGGCAACCTGACTAACGGAAACAGACACCATTCAAATGAGAGGGGGGCTGCATTTCTACCCACTTACCCATCGCCGACCTAATCATCTCTGCGGGGCAACATCACCTGCTCAACAAAATGTGAGTTTGCCTGTTGAGGTACCCAGTTGGGCTTGGCCGCGAACCAGTGCTCACGCTTCAGCCCCAACAAACGGTAAATCCCAACTGTCAGGTCTCGCTTGGTATTTTCAACAACTTCGTGGACATGGGCGTAGCTGAAAACACCGTGAATAAAGTGGTAAAGCAGCAATCCTGTCTGTTCCGCATCCACATCCACATCCTCTTCGAGGTAACCACCGGACTTCAGGGCATGCACCAGAGCGGCGTTATATTTCACCGCGTTACTGGAAAGCAGTTCCAGGGCCTCGATAACCTTTTCCTCATTACTGCCTATCTGTGCACCGGAAGTATAAAACGGACAACCGCGGATGCCTGCCTGATCATTGCCCAGCTTTGCCATGATGAGGAAGTGCAGTAGGTTTTCCAGTTGGACCAGCGGTGAGTTCAGGGGAGAAAAAACCGCATCGAGATCGTTTCTGATCACCTGCCAATAGTAGGCGGTAGCCTCACAAAACAGACTCGCCTTGGATTCAAAGTGGTGATAGAACGCACCCTTGGTCACACCGGCCTGTTTACAAATCTCGTTGACACCAACACAGCTGTAATTGCTTTGCCAGATCAGTTCCAGGGCAATTTCCAACAGGCGTTCACGGGTATCAGGTACAGACATAATGGCAAGTGTATTATCCAGAAAAGCTGGCCAAGTATAGATACCCAATGGTTTCTCAGGCAAGTCAAAAAGGTCCGCCTTACTCCACAAACCCGGTTATCGTCAGTCTACACAAGGCTTTTTGATAAAATAAGTGAACTTAACTCACTGTAATAAAATGAAAATTATCAATCACCTGCTACTCGTCAAAAATAACCCTCCCCATTGACTAACATACCGACCGGTATGTATGCTTGCCAATTCTGTTCTACAAACACTCCCATCTGCTGATCTCTGGCCATCACGATCCGCAGTTAGCGCGCACGGAGCTCTCATGAAAGACCTCGCCGACAACAAAGGATTTCGTCGCCCCCTATTAAGTGCTGCTGTCCTTTTCTCGCTGGCAGTTGGCGCCTATTACGCCCTCACGCCAAATAGCGGACACACCGACGACACAGCCAACCCCATGCCACCGCCCACGCACGTCGAGGTGGTAGAGCTGAAAGTAGAGCCGGTGCGACTGTGGACCCGTTTCTCGGGGCGACTGACGGCGGTGAATAGCGCCGAGGTCAAACCCCGGGTCAGCGGCGAAATTCAGCAGGTCCTGTTTGAGGACGGCCAACAGGTCCAACAGGGCGAAGTACTCTTTATTATCGACCCCCGGCCATTTGAAGCCGAAGTGCAACAGGCCCAGGCCCAGTTAACTTCTGCCCGATCACGGGCGACCCTGGCCAGGGATGAACTGGAGCGTGCCCGAAAGCTGGTAGAACGCCAGTTGGTTTCCGAAAGTATTTTTGATGCCGCCAATAACGAATACCGGGTAGCAAATGCCAGCATTGAAGAGGCAGAAAGCGCCCTGGTAAAAGCGAAACTTGACCTGGAATATGCCCATATCAAGGCGCCATTTGCGGGCCTGATCAGTCGTGCCGAGTTGACCGTCGGCAATATTGTGGAAGCGGGTAGCAGCGCACCCGTGCTCGCCAACCTGGTTGCCAACCAGCAACTGTACGCAGAGTTCAATGTCGACGAGCAGACTTATATCCGCTCCATGCGCCAAAGAGACCTTGTCGGCCAGATGCCCGTGCAATTAACACTGGCAGATGACGAGAAGGTCTACCGGGGGAAAATTCACGCCTTTGACAATCGCCTGGACATTTCCACCGGTACAATCCGGGCCAGGGCTATTTTTGAGAACACCGATGGTGCCCTGACTCCCGGGATGTATGCCAACGTACACCTCGGTGCCCCTATGGAAACCAATGTCATGCTGTTGCCTACCCGGGCCATTGGGACCAACCAGGATAAAAAGTTCGTTTATATCGTGGATGAGAACAACACCATCGGCTACCGGGAAGTGACCCTGGGAGAACATCACCAGGGACAACGGGTCATCGAAAGCGGTCCTGAGCCAGGAACCCTGGTGGTGGTCAACGGCCTCTCGCATATCCGCCCCGGCATGCCGGTTGAAGCTGAGCTTGTCAGTGCTTCAGACCCCACTGAACCCTCGGATCATTAAACCTGGAACCGCCCCCGGCAGAGCTGAAGGATCACCATGAACATTTCCAGATTTTTTGTGGATCGCCCCATTTTCGCCGCAGTGATGTCCCTGCTGATTCTGATCGCAGGACTGTTGGCCATGTTCAAGCTGCCCATTTCCGAATACCCGGAGGTCTCACCACCCTCGGTGGTGGTCACCGCCAACTTTCCCGGTGCAAACCCGAAAGTCATTGCCGATACCGTGGCACGGCCACTGGAGGAACAACTGAGCGGCGTGGAAAACATGATCTATATGTTTTCCCAGGCCACCTCCGATGGCCGTATGACACTGACCATCACCTTCAAAATTGGCACCGACCCGGACCTGGCCCAGCAGATGGTTCAGAACAGGGTGTCTCAGGCCCTGCCCAGACTGCCTGAAGTTACACGACAGTTGGGGGTAACAGTGGTCAAAAGCTCACCGGACCTGACCATGGTGGTTCACCTCGTATCCCCCGACCAACGCTATGACGAACTCTATCTGCGCAACTACGCCCTGAGGCACGTCAAGGATGAGTTGGCCAAGGTCGAAGGTGTCGGGACCGTGCGCCTGTTCGGCTCCGGCGACTACGCCATGCGCATTTGGTTGAACCCCGAAAAAATTGCGGAGCGCAACCTGTCAGCCAACGAAGTGATCGCCGCCATTCGCGAACAGAACGTTCAGGTGGCGGCCGGTGTCATTGGCGGCGCGCCCATGACCAGCCCTGTGGATGTGCAGCTGCCCATCAACGCGCAGGGAAGGCTCGAAACAACTGAAGAGTTTGGCGACATCATCATTCGTGCCGGCGACCGGGGACAGATTACCCGACTGCGCGATGTGGCACGTATCGAACTGGAAGCGGCAGATTTCAGCCTCAACGCCATGCTCGACAATCAGCCAGCCGTGGCTGTCCCGATTTTCCAGGCTCCCGGCGCCAATGCCATCGCTATTTCCGATGAAGTTCGTCGCACCATGGAAGCGCTTAAACCCAATTTTCCCGAAGGCGTCTCCTACTCAGTAGTCTATGACCCCACCGTGTTCGTTCGCGACTCGATCAAAGCGGTGGTGAAGACACTGCTAGAAGCGCTGGCGCTGGTGGTCCTGGTGGTTGTGGTATTTCTGCAGACCTGGCGCGCGTCCATCATTCCGCTGCTTGCGGTGCCGGTCTCCATCATCGGCACCTTTGCCCTGATGTGGGCGTTCGGATTTTCGATCAACACCCTATCGCTGTTCGGGCTGGTATTGTCCATCGGTATTGTGGTGGATGACGCCATCGTCGTTGTCGAGAATGTGGAGCGCAATATCGCCGACGGGCTGGACCCGAAAGAGGCCAGTTATCGCGCCATGCAGGAGGTAAGCGGTCCGATTATCGCCATCTCACTGACACTCGTGGCGGTGTTTGTGCCCATTGCCTTTGTCAGCGGCCTCACCGGGCAGTTCTACAAACAGTTCGCATTGACCATTGCCATATCCACAGTAATTTCAGCGTTCAACTCCCTGACACTCAGCCCTGCCCTGGCAGCGAAATTATTAAGAAGCCACGATGCGCCAAAAGACCGGCTGACCCGCGTCATGGACTACCTGTTCGGTGGTTTTTTCCGCCTCTTTAACCGTGGTTTCAAACGCTCCTCCGAAGCCTACTCGTCCTCCATTTCGGGTTTGCTGAGTCACAAGGTTGTGGCTTTCGCTATTTACATGGTGCTGATCGGTGCCACGGCAATCGGCTTTAATTCCCTGCCACAAGGTTTTGTACCACCCCAGGACAAGCAATACCTGATCAGCTTTGCACAGCTGCCCGATGGATCATCCCTCGCCCGAACTGAGGATGTTATCAAGGAAATGGGCAATATCGCCATGCAGCAGGAAGGGGTGGCAAATGCCGTGCAATTCCCCGGTCTCTCTGTCAATGGCTTTACCAACAGCCCCAGCGCCGGCATCGTCTTCGTCACCCTGGAAGACTTCGACAAGCGCAACACACCTGAGCTCTCTGCAGCGGCGATTGCCGGTCGCCTGCAGCAGCAGTACGCGGGTATAGAAGAAGCCTTTATTGCCATTTTCCCTCCCCCGCCCGTGCGCGGCCTTGGCACAACGGGAGGCTTCAAACTGCAGATTGAAGATCGCGCAGACTTGGGTTACGAACGTCTTGCCGAGGTGGTACAGATGGTGCAGCAGCTCGCCTGGCAGGATCCTGCATTGATGAATGTTTACTCCAATTACAAAATTAATGTGCCGCAACTCTATGCGGATCTGGATCGCACCAAAGCCAAGCAACTGGGGCTGAACGTCAAAGACATCTTCGACACCATGCAGATCTATCTGGGCTCGCTGTATGTGAATGATTTCAACCGCTTTGGTCGCACCTACCAGGTAATTGCCCAGGCCGATGCGCCCTACCGCGCCAGCCCGGAAAATGCCCTCAACCTCAAGGTCAAGAACCAGGAGGGCAGCATGATTCCCCTCGGCAGCGTGCTGGAGATGCAGGAAAGTTACGGTCCGGAAAGTGCCGCCCATTACAATGGCTATCTGGCCGCCGACCTGAACGGCGATGCTGCTCCCGGTTATTCCAGTGGTCAGGCCCAGGATGCCATCAGCAATATTCTTGAAAGCACCCTACCCTCCGGTATGACGTTCGAGTGGACCGACCTCACCTACCAGCAAGTGCTCAGTGGCAACACGGCCATCTTTATTTTCCCCCTGTGCCTGCTGCTGGTCTTTCTGGTACTGGCCGCCCAGTATGAAAGCCTGGTGCTGCCCCTGGTCGTCATCAGCATCGTGCCGCTATCGGTATTATCCGCAGTTGTCGGTGTCTGGCTGTCCGGGGGTGACAACAATATCTTCACCCAGATCAGCCTGTTTGTTCTGGCCGGGCTGGCCAGTAAAAATGCCATTCTGATTGTGGAGTTTGCCCGCGAGCTTGAACATCGCGGCTGCGACACCTGGCATGCAGCCGTCACAGCCAGCCGCATGCGGTTACGCCCCATTCTGATGACTTCTTTTGCCTTCATCATGGGCGTTGTGCCGATGGTCTTTTCCAGCGGCGCCGGCTCGGAAATGCGCAGCGATATCGGTGTAGCCGTTTTCTCAGGGATGCTGGGCGTGACTTTCTTCGGACTGTTCTTTACCCCCATTTTCTACGTCTTGCTGCGCAAGCTAGAGGGTTACCGCAAACTGTATGTCCCCACTCATTAAGGCTGCGCGTTGCACAGCGACAGGACAAAAAAAGGGCCGGGAAAAACCGGCCCTTTTTTCATACTTGCTGGCTGGTCAGCGAATGACCAGGTAGAGCGAATGACCGCCGCGGTTAATATGCAGCAGTACTGAGCTGTCACTCAGGGTCAGTGCTTTTTTGAAGCTTTCAAGATCCGTCACCCGCTGGCGATTGGCGCCTAGGATAACGTCTCCAGGACGCAAGCCACTGTAGGCAGCACCCGAATTGGGCGATAACCCGGCGACAATCACCCCGTCGCCGTCAGGATTATTTTCAAAGCGGGCACCTTCCAGCAATGAGTGCAACTTGCCGCTGATCGCTGTCAGCTGTTGCGGCTCACCCACCATCACATCAAGAAACTTTTTCTTGCCATCGCGAATAAGGGTCAGCTTCACTTTTTCACCGATTGACTTGACGCCAATCTGGCTGCGCAGCTGTCCGGCCGAGCTGGTCTCTTCACCGTCCACGGCAATAATGACATCACCAGCCTTAACACCGGATTTTTCAGCAGGAGAGTCCTCACCGACACCGGTTACCAGCACACCTTTCTGGCCATTTTTCAGCTCAAAGGCGTCTCTTAATTCAGGCGTGATGTCCTGAATGCCTACACCGAGTTGGCCGCGTTTGACTTCACCGTGTTCAACGATCTGCTCCATGCTGGCCCTGGCCATATTTACCGGGATAGCAAAGCCGATGCCCACATTGCCACCGGAAGGAGCCAGGATTGCGGTGTTGATACCCACCAGTTCACCCCGCAGATTGACCAGCGCACCACCGGAGTTTCCAGGATTGATTGATGCATCAGTCTGAATAAAGTTTTCGTAGCCTTCAATGCCCAGACCGGTGCGCCCGAGGGCACTGACCACACCGGTGGTCACAGTCTGCCCAAGGCCAAAGGGGTTACCGATGGCGACCACAAAGTCTCCGACCTCGAGGTCACTTGAATTGCCCATGGGCACAGCCACCAGATTATCGGCCTCGATGGACAGAATGGCGATGTCCAGTTCAGGATCCGCACCTTTCACTTCCGCCGTGAAGGAACGGCCATCTTCAAGGGATACCTGGACTTCGTCGGCACCCTTAATCACGTGGTAATTGGTCATCACAATGCCTTCTCCGGCATCGATGATCACTCCCGAACCAGCACTCTGCTGGCGTTTTTTGGGCGCCTGCTGGCGAAACTGCTGTTCATCGGGGATATTGAAGAAACGTCTGAAAAAGGGATCGTTCAGCAGCGGATTGTTTACCTGCTGATTGGAAAAAGTGGCAATGTTGACCACTGCCGGATTCACCTGTTTCAGCATGGGCGACAGGGTCGGCAATGACTGTCCTGAGCTGTCCTTCAGGGGAAGCGCTGCCTGACTGGAGGCAACGAAAAACAACATGGATACCGCGAGCATTAACTGTTTAATCTGCTGCATGGTAAAAACTCCTGATAAGTGTTGGCATGATATTTATAGGTTTACAGTCCACTGGAAAGTAAACCGGTTTTTATTGGGTGGATCCGCTTAAACACCCTGTCGCTGCTACACGCCGGGCAGTCGACAAGGGTCAACAAAACCGCTGATCATGGGACAAAAATTGGAGGAAAAAATTCCGAACAGGGAAAAATTAAAGGGCGGCGGGAAGACCTGTCGCCCTTCTTTGGAGGACTATTTATCCTCGTCAGCGGTGTGTTCCAGTGTCGTTCTGTTATCGCTGATGGGGATGGATTTTGGTTTCATCGCCTCCGGAATCTCACGCACCAGGCTGATGGCCAGTAAACCGTTGTTGAGGGATGCATCGGTCACTTCCACGTGGTCGGCCAGATTGAATTTGCGCTCAAATGCGCGACGGGCAATGCCCTGGTGCAGGTAGCGACGATCCGATTTCACGGCTTCTTTTTTGCCGCGAATGGTGAGCACGCCTTTTTCCACCTGGATATCCAGCTCGCTGCGCTCAAAACCTGCCACTGCAATAGTAATGGCGTAACGGTTCTCGTCGATCACCTCAATATCGTAGGGGGGATAAGCCGCTGCATGGTCATTGCGCAAGGCCGTTTCCAGCATGGGGCCCAGGCGGTCAAAACCAACAGTGCTGCGATACAGTGGGGTCAAATCTATTGTTGCCATAATATATTCTCCTAATGAAGCAATATGAATAAATTGGTTTGCGAACTGACACTCTGCGCGAGACATGTCATCCGCCTAATTTATTTATGTGCGGCAAAATAGATTTCAAGGCTTAACAAAAAAATTTTTACAGCGGAAGAACCCGATAACCAATCAACGTACCATCAGCACTGAGATTGGAGCAAACAATGCCACCTGGTGACTCAGCGTACCAAAGGGTTGCTGTTCGGTTTCAAGACTGCGCGAAGCCATCACAATCAGGTCAATATGAGTCTTCTCGCAAAAGTTGATGATTTCCTGTGCACGTTTGCCCAGGACAATATTTTTTTCAATTTTTACACCGGGATATTCTGCCTGAAAACGTTGCTGCCACTGGGTCAGCGTGTTATCAGCAGTCTCCCCCAGCTTTAAATAAAAGGCTTCCATTTCGGCATCGGTTTCACCGCCCAGCTTCTCTAGCACATGCAGCAGATAAATATTTGCACCCGACTGAACGGCAAGGTTCAGCGCAGTACGTATGGCTTTTTCGTTTTTATCGGCCAGGCCGGTAGGCACCAGGATACTTTTGAACATTACCACCACCTGTTGTTGACTTATTATTAGTTAATATTTTTTATTTCGTCATACAGTGACAAGAATAGACGTTCTACAAAGCTCCCGTAAAGAGGCGGCATCAGACAACTGGAGAATGGCATGAAAGCCGTGATACTGAATAAAACCGACGGTCCGCAATCCCTCACCATCGGCGTGATAGATACCCCCGAGCCATCACCGGGCGAGGTACGGGTGAGACTCAGGGCAAGCGCCCTCAATCGGCGGGACTACTGGATAACCCTGGGCAAATACCCGAAGTTAACACTGCCATGCATACCCGGATCTGATGGCGCAGGGGTGGTGGAGGCCGTGGGTGCCGACGTTGACCACACGCTTCTGGGTCAGGAAGTGGTCATCTACCCGGCTCTGGAATGGGGCGATGACGAAGCCTGTTGCGGTCCCGATTTCCGCGTACTGGGTATGCCTGACCAGGGCACATTTGCCGAGGCAATTTGCGTCCCCGCCAACAATGTCTACCCCAAGCCCCCACACCTGAATTGGACCCAGGCAGCGGCAATACCCCTCGCCGGCCTCACGGCCTGGCGGGCCTGTGTTACCCAGGCTGAAGTGCGCCCTGGGCAGCGTATCCTGATTACGGGTGCCGGTAGCGGCGTCTCAGGATTTGCCATTCAGTGGTGCCTTAACCTCGGCGCTGAGGTCTATGTAACCAGTGGCAGTCGGGAAAAACTCAGTCATGCCATCGAGTTGGGTGTCAGGGGGGCAGAAAATTACCACGATCACGATTGCTACCGAAAACTCAAACAACAAAGCGGCGGTTTTCACGCCATCATTGACAGTGCCGGGGGCAATGCAGTCAATACACTGCTGGATACCCTGCGGCCCGCTGGCCGGTTTGTTTTTTTCGGTGCCACACTCGGCAACCCAGAGATTGGCCTGGAAATGCCGAAACTATTTTTTCGTCATATTCGCATCCAGGGCACCACCATGGGCAGCAACGCAGAATTCGCTGCCATGCTGGAGTTTATCTGCAGGCATAAGGTAAAACCTTCCATCGACCGGATCATGCCTCTACACGCCGCGGCCGAAGCTCATCAACTGATGGCGGATTTCTCGCCGTCGGGAAAAGTTGTGCTTTTAACCAGTTGACATTACCGAGCCAAGCTCAAAGCCGTTAACATAGGGTTTTGCAACCCCGAGCCCTTCCTATGTCAGCCCCTCGCGGAGAATTTTCATCGAAAGCCGGTTTTATTTTGGCGGCCTCCGGTTCAGCAGTTGGGCTGGGTAATATCTGGGGGTTCCCCACCAATGCGGCAGAAAATGGTGGCGGCGCCTTTGTACTCATGTATTTTCTGCTGGCATTCTGCCTCGCCTATCCGGCACTGATGGCCGAACTGGTGATCGGCAGATACACCAAAGCCAATATGGTCCACGCACTGCAGGCAATCGCCCCCGGCCGACTATCAAAATCCCTGGGAAAACTGACGGGTTTTTACGGCATTCTGGTGGCGTCGCTGATCCTCGGCTTTTACAGTATCGTCGCCGGCTGGATGCTCGCCTACTTTTTTGAACCGGTGGCGACACTGCTGGGCCAGGAAGCACTTGCTTCCTGGCTGACCAGCGACAGTATTGTGCGCAACCTGGTGTTATGTTTTCTGTTTTTAACCCTCACCTGTAGTGTCATTGTTACCGGGGTTGAAGAGGGCATCGAAAAATGGTCCTGCCGGCTGATGCCGGCGCTGTTTTTGATGATGGCGGGGCTCATTGTTTACGTGATGCTGCAACCCGGTGCCATTACCGGCCTCAAACATTACCTGATACCGGATTTCAATCAGCTGCTGGACCCTAAACTGGTTGTCAGCGCGATGGGGCAAGCCTTTTTTTCGCTGTCTTTGGGGGTCGGCACCATGTTGATTTACGGCTCTTACCTGCGTCCGGAAGAGAGCCTGCCCACCATGGGAGCTATCGTCACCCTGGTGGATTCCTCGGTAGCCTTTCTCGCCGGATTACTGGTACTGCCCGCCCTGTTTGTCGCGCAACAGCACGGTCTGAGTATTTATACAGAGAGCGGCAACCTGATCGCCGGTCCCGATCTGATCTTTCAGACAATTCCGGCGCTGTTCAAGAATATGGGCACAGTGGGTATCTGGGTGGCCATGGCCTTTTTTGCCCTGATGTCCATTGCCGCTTTGACCTCGTCCATTTCCATGCTGGAAGTGCCGGTTTCATTCACCATCGAACATCACGCGACACACAGGCGCAGTGCAACCTGGCTGATCGGGGCAATTATCTTTGCCTGCAGCAGTGTCATCATCATCAATTTCGACGCGTTATTCGGACTGGTGGTTACACTCGCCACGGAATACAGCCAACCCCTGCTGGGATTGCTAATCTGTGTATTTGCCACCTGGGTGTGGCACCGGGATCTGGTGCTTGAAGAAATTCGCAACGGCCACCCGGACGTGGAGCACAGTCTGTTCTGGAAAGTCTGGCCATTCTACGCCAAGTATTGCTGCCCACTGCTGATTCTGGTGCTGCTGGCACAGAGTTTTGCCAGCAGCTGAACAACTTCCCACCGAAGGTTCTCCATCTATCCGAGAGGTCTAGAACGTTCCGCGATAATTACCGCCATCCACCAGAATATTCTGACCCGTGATATAGGCGGCCTGCTGGCTGCAAAGGAAGGCACAGGTTGCCCCAAACTCGTCTATCATGCCCAGCCGACCGGCGGGAAGTGTGTCGATATATTCGTCGGCGGAAAGCCCCGAACCACCGCCAATCAGTGCCGCCGCGCCCCGGCCACGCTCGGTATCAAACAAACCCGGCAACAGGTTATTGATGGTGACATTGTGACGGGCCGTATCCCGAGAGATCCCTGCTACAAAGCCCGTCAGGCCTGAACGGGCGCCATTGGATAAACCGAGGACAGTAACAGGCTGTTTCACGGCGGCACTGGTGATATTGACGATCCGCCCGAAACCCCGCTCGAGCATTCCATCCAGTGTCCGCCGGATCATATCGATGGGACTGTACATATTTCCATTGATGGCTTCGAACCAATGCTGCTGGCGCCAGTCACGGAAATCGCCCGGTGGCGGGCCACCGGCATTATTGATCAATATGTCCGGGGTCGGGCAGGCAGCCAGCGCGGCTTCCCGACCTTCTTCCGTGGTGATATCAGCGATAACCACATTGATCTGTGCTCCAGTCTTTTCCCGAATTTCTTCTGCAGTCTGCTCCAGCACTTCCCGCTGGCGAGCCAGAATGGTGACAATGGCACCCTCTGCGGCAAGCGCCGAGGCACATCCCTTACCCAGACCTTTACTGGCAGCACAAACCAATGCATGTTTCCCGGCTATACCCAATTCCACGACAGGATTCTCCGCACAATAGTCAGGGTGCAGAGGCTAGCATGAAACTGTTGGTATAGGTGAGCCTACAGCCAGCGGGAATTGCGAGAAAACTGGCTGCGCAGGAACTCCATCTGATCGCCCAGTATTCGCTTGGAATTGATCAGTGCCAGATACTCTGCATTGTTGGGGCGAAATGGCAAAGCCACCAGCTGCATGCTGATCTCCTCCAGCAGTTGATCTGCCTTGTGCTGGTTACACCGTCGGCAGGCTGCCACCACATTTTCCCATTTATCAAAGCCGCCCCTGGAAGTCGGCACAATGTGGTCGCGAGTCAAACTGGCTGCAGGAAAGGGACGGGCACAGTACATACAGAGATACCCGTCGCGGGCAAACAGGGCGGGATTGGTAAGCGGGTAATTGGTTCTGGGGCGCGCCAATTGCTCACCCCCGGTGGCGATAATGCTGGGCAGCACAATCTGGGATACCTGCCCGGTCAGGCGGGAGCATCCCCCCCGGACACGCTTTACTTCATCGCCCAGCGTCCAGACAATCATTTCCCTCGCAAATAGACACACCGCCTCCTGCCAGTCCAGCCACTCTATTGGCTGACCCGCTTGATTCAGTCGCAAAATTCTAGGCTGCATGATCGGTGTCTCCCCGCAGAAGAAAAGAAGGCAATTGCCCACAAGCAAAAAGCCCTGCCAGGTGAACAGGCAGGGCTTTGAGAAGAGTGTATAAAGCGCGGATGGAGTATCCGGAACACCACAACGTGTGGGGCTGGATGCGACTGGTTCGATGGGGCCTTGTCGCCCCGACACCGATAATCTGCTTGAAGGCTAACCCCTCCAAAGGGTGTGTTTAGTCCATAATACTCAAGTCTTATGACCTGTCAACGACAGAAAATAAAGCCCCGATACCATCCGGTATCGGGGCTAAAGGCAGTATAGGAAAGTCGCTTGTCCGGCCCTGGAACAAAATTACCTAACGTCCTTGTTGCTCCTTGGTAATACACGTCCGTGTGCCGCAGCATCCATGCAGGTTTAATATCTCTCTTTTGACGCTGCTTTGATATTGGGTCTTTTCTGCTTTTCATGTAGGAAAAAGCTTACATAACCCCTGTTGTTCAAATTGACCCATCTGCACAGCTCGGTTAGTGTTGCGGCTTCCTCCCTGGAGTAACCACCGTGACATCGCGAAAAAAAGCCGTCGACTTTGAACAGAAATTGAACCAGCTGGAGTCGCTGGTGAATGACATGGAAAAGGGAAGTCTCACCCTTGAAGACTCCCTCAAGGCTTTTGAAGAAGGCATCAAAATTACCAGGGAGTGCCAACAGGCGCTAAAAGAGGCGGAATTAAGGGTCGACATGCTCACCCGGGATAGTGGCAGCCCCACTGAATTTGCTCCAGAGAAAGACTGATGTCCGGCTCAGTTAACAGCTTCATTGCGGAGTATAAACACCGTATTGATTCTCACCTGGAGACTGTCCTGACATTTTCCGGTAGCCCCACCAGCAGCCTTTTCGATGCCATTCGTTACAGTGTACTTAATGGTGGTAAGCGTATCCGGCCCGTACTGACCTATGCGGCAGCAACAGCTGTCGGCGATATCAATGCGGCCACCGATGCCTCTGCGGCTGCTGTGGAAATGATGCACGCTTATTCCCTGATCCATGATGACCTGCCGGCAATGGACGACGATGACCTGCGCCGGGGGATGCCTACCTGCCATATCGCATTTGACGAAGCAACGGCAATTCTTGCCGGAGATGCCCTGCAGACCCTTGCCTTTGAAGAGCTGTTAACGGTCGCCGTACACTCCCCCAAGTTATCTGTGCAATTATTATCACTGCTCTGCAGGGGCGCGGGCACCTCCGGGATGGTGGTGGGGCAGGCCCTGGATATCGCTGCCGTGAACCAGACGCTCGACCTGCCGCAACTGGAGCAGATTCACCGCAACAAGACCGGCGCCATGATCAATGCCAGCATCCTTATGGGCGCGTTATCAGCCGGAGCGGATTGCCAGCAACAGGCAGCGCTCTGTGAATACGGTGATGCCATCGGTCTGGCTTTCCAGGTACAGGACGACATCCTTGATGTTACGGGCATCACGGAAGTTATCGGCAAGCGTCAGGGCGCGGATGAGGCGCTGAACAAACCTACCTACGTTACACTGCTGGGGCTTGATGGTGCCAAAGAAAAGGCCGCTGATCTGCTGCAGAAAGCTTTGGATGCCCTGCAGATTTTCGACGCCCGGGCCGATCAATTACGCGCCATTGCCTGCTATATCGTCAACCGGAATAACTGAAAACTCTAGTGCACTGCCCTTGGTTGCGGCCTCGTTAGCAATTTTGGTGTAAGATTGCCCCCTTTGCGCTCATTCAACCTGCATGCTCAAGACGTTCAATGACATACCGCTTATCCGGCCGGAAACCCCGCTTCTGGACAGCATCGACCATCCGTTTCACCTGCGTGAACTGGACGTTGAACAATTGCCTGTACTGGCGGATGAACTGCGAGCCTACCTGCTCTACAGCGTCGGGAAAAGTGGCGGCCACTTCGGCGCTGGACTGGGAACTGTCGAGCTCACCATCGCCCTGCACTATGTCTTCAATACACCCCACGACCGACTGGTATGGGATGTGGGACACCAGGCTTACCCCCACAAGATACTCACCGGCCGGCGCGAACTGATGCCACAGATTCGACAGGCAAATGGCCTGTCGGCGTTTCCCAAGCGGGATGAGAGCGAATACGACACCTTCGGGGTAGGCCACTCCAGCACGTCCATCAGCGCCGCTCTCGGCATGGCGCTGGGTGCCGCCATGAATGGCGAACAGCGCGAAGTTGTGGCAGTGATCGGAGATGGCGCCATGACGGCAGGTATGGCCTTTGAGGCACTCAACCACGCCGCCCACACCAATGCCAACATGCTGGTGGTGCTAAACGACAACAACATGTCGATCTCCCACAATGTTGGCGGCCTTGCCACTTATTTCTCCAAGCTCTGGTCCAGTCGCTTCTACAACTCCATCCGCGAAGGCGGCAAGAAGGTCTTGCGCTCGATCCCCTCGGCAGCTTCTTTTGTTCGCAAGACTGAGGAGCACCTCAAGGCCATGGTCGCTCCGGGAATTGTTTTTGAAGAGCTGGGTTTCAACTATATCGGCCCCATTGACGGCCACAACCTGCCTCTTCTGGTGCAGACACTCAGCAACCTGAAACAGCTGGATGGCCCTATCCTGTTGCACACGATCACCCGCAAAGGCAAAGGCTTTGGCCCGGCCGAAGCCGATCCTGTGGGCTATCACGCGCTCAATAAAATTGAACCCAAGAGCAAGCCCCAGGTTGCCGTCGCCAAGCCCGCGGCGACAGTAACTGCCCCGAAGGTGAAATATCAGCAGGTGTTCGGCGACTGGCTTTGCGATATGGCAGAAAAAGATTCTCGCCTGGTGGGTATTACACCGGCCATGTGCGAAGGGTCAGGCATGGTGGAGTTTTCCAAAACCTATGCCGACCGCTACCACGATGTGGCCATCGCCGAGCAACACGCGGTAACGCTGGCTGCCGGACTTGCCTGTGAGGGTTTAAAGCCGGTTGTAGCCATTTACTCTACCTTTCTGCAACGTGCCTACGACCAGTTGATTCATGACGTGGCACTACAGGATCTGGACGTGCTGTTTGGCATTGATCGGGCCGGCCTGGTCGGCGAAGACGGCCCTTCACATGCGGGCAGCTTTGATCTCACCTATCTGCGCTGTATTCCCAATATGCTGGTCATGGCGCCCTCGGACGAAAATGAAACCCGGCAGATGCTCTTTACCGGCTTCATACACAAGGGTCCAGCGGCCGTTCGCTACCCCCGGGGAACCGGCCCCGGGGCCGTCATTGAAAAGCAGATGACGGCACTCCCTATCGGCAAAGGCCTGGTGAAGCACACCGGCAACCGCGTCGCTATTCTGAATTTTGGCACGCTGCTCCCGGCGGCGTTAGAGGCTGCCGAAGCGCTTGGCGCTACCGTCGCCGATATGCGTTTTGTAAAACCTCTGGACACAACGTTAGTTGACAGGCTGGCATCACAACATCAATTGCTGGTTACCCTCGAAGAGAACACGGTTCAGGGCGGCGCTGGTGCCGCTGTCAGTGAACATCTGGCCTGTACAGGAATGGTCGTGCCGATCATGCATCTGGGCCTGCCGGATCAATTTGTGGACCATGGCAGCCATTCGCAACAGCTTGCGGCCATCGGGCTGGATGCTGAGGGCATTAGCCGCACCATTCAACAGCGTCTGGATGAACTGAATGGTGCCCGGGGCGCCGTATCCTAAAGCCAAACGCCTCAGTGCTCGGCATTTGTCGTTAAAAGCCTATCAACGTCGGATAACAACTCGATTAATCCCAAGCTCTCCTCACCCCTGCATCGAAAATATTCCTCGGCCATGGGCGTCACGGCACAGTTTTCTGGGAGTTTGGCGTCATTCTCGGCCAGGTGCTGCAGCCGCGGCAGGAATACAAACTGCAGCCATTCTTCAAACGCGAGGGTATCAACGGCAAAGGGTTCCCGGCTGGACAATGCCTCAATTGACGGCATCGTCTCTGACCACAACATCATGCGCCGCATGTGCTGCTCAAGGCTGACCAGTATGGCGGACAATTGCCGGTGTTTGTCACTCATCCGAGGTCCTGTCGACTAACCGGTTTCACGCCGAAATGGGGGCAGGTCGTCCAGCATCTGCTTACCGTAACGTTTGCTGATGATACGTCGGTCAAGAATCGTGATTCGCCCCCGGTCATTTTCCGTTCGGATCAGGCGTCCGCAAGCCTGATGCAGCCTGAGCGAGGCATCGGGCAACATCAGCTGCATAAAAGGATTCTCACCCCGGTTTTCCAGCCAACCAGACAGGGTCTGATAGACAGGGTCATCCGGCACGGCAAAAGGCAGCTTGGCGATCACCACATGGGAGCAATAATTCCCCGGAAAATCCATCCCCTCGGCGAAACTGGCAAGACCAAAAATTACACTGCCCACTCCACCATCAATGGCGGCCCGATGCCGGCGCACAATTTCCTGGTGTGACCACTGTCCCTGCACCAGAATCTGACCCTGCCTTTCTTCTGGCAGCCCGTCATAAACCCACTCCATCTGGCGACGGGATGCAAACAGCACCAGCGTCCCTTCCTGCCAGTCAATCATCCCGGGCAGCACACTGATCAGCGCTTCAGTGTGTAACTGACTGTCTGAACCGTCAGCGCCGATATCCGGCACCGCTATCACGCCGGCGCTGGCATAATCAAAGGCCCCCGCAACGGCCGTATACACCGTTGTGGCAGGCAGCCCACATCGTTTGCTGAAATTATCAAATGAACCCAGGGTCTGCAGGGTCGCGGAGGTGAGGATCGCTGCATAGCACCGCTGCCACAAATTGAGGCGAAAGATGCCCCCGGCATCTGTCGGAGAAGCTGACAGGCGAATATCCGGGTTGCCCACTCCCTCTTCCAGGCTCAGCCAGCGGGCGGTGGGTGGAGCTTGTTGTGTATCGTCCTCACGTGCGTAGGATTCCCAGAGACGCAATGCCCCTTCGATACGGCCCTGCCATACCCCCACCTGCTGAAACAGTTGTTCGAGATCGACTCTGGGCACAGGAAAGTGGGCCTCTTCCATTGCCTCACTCAACCGCTCAGAAAGCACTTCCAGAGTACTGAACAGCAGCCCCAGCCCCTGCACCAGGTGACCCGCCAGCTCCCTGATTTCCTCACCGGGATCACCGTCGGGAAAACACCAGCGAAGCTCTGTGCCACTCTCTAGCCCCCCTTCGAGGTATTTTTCCAAAAGCGGGTAACACAGTCCCATCAGGCGCTCACTTTCCGCCGCAGAACTGGTCAGTTTTTCCAGGCGCGACACAACATCCGGAGCGTCCCTGAACAGTGGCAGCCAGGCATCAGCCTGTTTCTGCATACGCCCCAGCCAATTACCCGTGGTACGAATCCGACAGGAACCGGCAAAGTGGTTCAGGGCGGTAGATGCTATGCGATGGCCTTCGTCAAAAATATAAATAGTCTCTTCTGGAGGTGGGAGAATGGCACCTCCGCCCAGAGACAAGTCGGCCATTACCAAATCGTGATTGGCAACAATACAATCTGCCTCATCCAGTTCATCCCGGGCTTTAAAAAAGCAGCAATTGCGAATCAGCCGACAGCGTCGACCGGTACACTGTCGACGATCAACAGTCAGGGGCCGCCAGTCACTATCTTCCAGAGAATCAGGCCAACTGTCCCGGTCGCCTGCCCAATCGCCCGCAGCCAGTGCGTTATCCATAGCGCGATAACTGGCGATCAAATTTGCCGTGGGATTGAACTGAATTTCATCTTCAAAGAGAAAGAGCCCGCTATCTCGGGCTGTGGCCGAATCTAGACACTGCTCGAGTCGAACCGGGCACAGATAGCGTCCACGCCCCTTGGCAAGGGCTACCTCATAGTCCCAGCCGGTACTGCTCAACAGGTTAGGGATATCGCGATTGACCAGTTGCTCCTGCAGAGCAACCGTACCGGTTGCCACCACCACTTTTTTGCCAAGTGCGCGGGCAATAGGCAATGTTGCCAGCAGGTAAGCAAGTGTTTTCCCGGTTCCGGTGCCTGCCTCAACAACGTTGACAGGGTTATCCGAGCGCCGCCGGCCTTCGGCGTCTTCCTCGATAGCAGCCAGGCCATTGGCAATGGCGGCGATCATCTGCTTCTGGCCGAGGCGGGGACGCAGCTCGTTAACGTCCAGGAATGTCCGGTAACCCTTCTGAATTTCTGCTTTCAGGTCAGCGCTCAGCACCGTTAATCAAGACCAAGTCTTAGCTTGCTGCGCACCGGATTGGCATACATATTGAGGATAATTTCCCGGTGCGCCTGGGGTGCCGCATTCAGGCGCTCTTCAAACTCACGAACTTTTTGTGGCCAGTTCCCGGTAAATGCTGATTTCCACTTTGCCAACTCCGGCACTTTGCCCTCCAGCATTTCGTAGGCGATGAGATTACTGGGGTGAAGGCGGTAGTTACCGATGATCTGACGGTCAACGGCTTCGGCCATTTCCTCGGGGGTATCGATGCCTTCTTCCAGCGGGTCACCAAAAGCAACGTGCACCGCCCCTTTGCGCCCAACGATGCCGTGATAGATACTCAGCAGGTCCTCGTGGGCTTCTTTCCGGTAAACACCTTCCGTCTGTTTGGCATAGAGCTCACGCCCTTTGGCGGCGTCCAGGGGGTCCAACTCATAGGAAATGGCCACTGGCACCACTTTCAGCGCGCGAATGGCATCAGCAAACGTCTGCTCTTTTTGCTTGCTGAGGGAGAGCATTTTCAGCAGCGCCTTTTCCGTCTTATCGACCCCATCCTTGGCGCGGCCCTCACGCTGGGCAATCCAGACGCTGGCATGCTCTTCAACCAGGGAAAACCGAATGTAGCGGGACAACTGCAACAGTGCGTTCAGTTTTTCACGACGCCCTTCCACGGAGCGTTTCACAATAAAACTTTTATTGATGCGCATTAAGTCCGAGGCAAACTCTTTGCTCATGAGGTTATCGCCGATGGCGATGCGCACAGTGTCATAACCGGCATGGTAGCGGACGAAATTCACAAAGGCCGGATCCATGGCAATATCACGGTGATTACTGATGAACAGGTAGGAATCTTCCGCAGAGAGCTTCTCCTGCCCGGAAACCGTCAGGTGGCATTCAATTTTTTTCAGCAGCTTGCCCATGCTCACCCCCACCGCTTCCTGAAAATCACGCACATTGTGAATTTTCTCAAAGCTGTGGCGTAACACCCGAGCAATCAGCGGTCGAATCAGCCAGGGCGCAAACCTCCCGAGCCGCGGGTACTTGATCGTCATCAGGGTATCAATAAACTCGCGGCTGGCCGCGAGACGGGCTAATACTTCCGGCACCTCTGAGTCGTAATAAGGGCGAATATCATCAAATTCATTCATAACGGCAGTGTACTGATTGTTGTTCTAACGGTTTGCCTAATCAGCGGCAAAAAACTCAGGAACCCATACGGGGGTTATACCAGCGCACTTCCGTGGTGTACTTCTCGATCAGGTGTGTCACATCAAGAATCATGGCAAACAGCGCCATGCGCACCAGCAGGCCATTGTCCGTCTGGCGAAAAATTGCAAGGTTTGGGTTACTGTCCAGATCGCGGTCGAGCTCATTGGCCTCTGCCCTCGAATCCCTCGGCAGTGGATGCATTATCACCGTATTGGGCTCACAATTGGACGTGTAAATCGCCTGGTTGAGGCGAAACCGGCCACGGTATAAATCCGCTTCATCTTTGCTGGCGAAACGCTCTTCCTGAATGCGGGTGGAATAAACAATATCCACGTGGGAGATGCTCGATTCCAGACGATCAGATTCGTCCACCTGTATTCCCGCAGCGCGCATGTCCTCAACCAATTCTCTTGGCATCGCCAGTTCCAGCGGGGAAACCAGCTGCACCGAGACCCGCTGGAATAACATCAGCAGCTTGCAGAGAGAGTGAACGGTGCGCCCATGCTTGAGGTCACCAATCATGGCGATGCGCAGACCGTCCAGCTGACGCCCGCGATCCCGAAGTTCTTTTTCTATGGTATACAGGTCCAGCAATGCCTGACTGGGATGCTCATTACTGCCATCACCACCATTGATCACCGGCACCCGGCTGGCGGCGGCGAAATCTGCCACGGATCCGGACTGGGGATGACGCATACAGATTACATCACTAAACCCGGATAGAACCCGGGCTGTATCCTGGAGCGATTCACCCTTGGCGAGGGCCGAGGCTTCAAATCCTACCGTTTCCCTGACTTCACCCCCCAGCAGGTTAAAGGCGCTGCCGAAACTGATGCGGGTTCGGGTACTGGACTCGAAAAACATGTTGCCGAGAATAGCGCCTTCGAGAACCCGGGTAATTTTCTGGCGCTGGGCATAGGGTTCCATGCGGTCAGCAACGCGAAAGATGCGGTCAATATCGGTGCGCTCAAACTGACTGATGGAAAGTATACTGCTACCCTTGAATTCCACGTTGCCCCCACGGCTTAACCCATCAAGCGCAGCATTTTAGCGGCTTTGCCAAAATCGAACCAGCAGCATTATCGCTATAAAATCTGATCGCCCCATTCCTGCAGTGCGTGCAGCAGAGATCGCTCACGCTCACCGGTTTCCTCGTTTGCCATCAGCTGGTCAATTTCCGCATGATAGGCTTCAAGGCTGAGATAACCGGTGGAAGAACCGGTGAGTCGCTGGAAGCGCCATTCCTCCCAGTGGTGCAACTCTTCCTCGCTCAGTGACTCAGGAAAATTTCTGGCCCGATAGAGGAACAGCAACTGCCGGTAGCGAGGATCCTGGAAATGAAAGCGATCCGCGCCCAGTTCTTCTAACGATGCCGCTCGCACTTCGCTCAACAATCCCCGGTCGCTGTCATTAAGAAAGCCCTGATAGAGCTGCCGATCTGCTTCCTCAGGGATTTCCTGCGCCGGGGCAGAAAACAGTTGTGAAAGCTTTGCCGTCAGATCCTGCCCCCGCAACAGGCGCCAGTTTTCCTCGCAACGCTGCAGGTCAATACCCAGCCGCTTGGCCGCTGCATCATCCAGTAATTTTGGCGTTGCCACGACTGGACAGCGGTTAATCTGAACATTTTTAAGGGGAATGCGTTCCACACCTTCTGGAAGATCCTGGGTGCGGGTAAATAGTCGCTCTCGAATTTTCTCCGCCGACAGATTGACAAGCCCCTGAGCATTTCCCGACAAATTAAAGCAGATAATGGCATTGTTATTGGTCGGATGCCTGGCGAGCGGCATCATTAACGCCACATAACCATTATCTCGAGGCAACTTGCCCGATACGTGCAGGAATGGCAGCTGGTTCTGCAGGTCTATCAACCCAGCCACCTTGTTTTTGAGGCGATGCTCGTAAATATAATCGTACAGCTTGGGTTGTTTTTCCTTTACCAAGCGGGCCATAGCAATGGTTGCCATGACATCGGAGAGGGCATCATGGGCTGATTCATGGGTTATACCGTTTGCCTGGGTGAGTTGTTCCAATTTGAAACAGGGGGAGCCATCGTCATAATTGGGCCACTCGATGCCCTGCGGTCGCAACGCCCTGGCCAGCCGAACCATGTCGATGATGTCCCAACGGGAGTTGCCATGCTTCCACTCCCGTTCATAGGGATCGTAGAAGTTACGGTACAGGGTGTAGCGAGTCACTTCATCATCAAAGCGAATGCTGTTATAGCCCACCCCACACGTACCCGGTTGTGACAGTTCCCGGTGCACTTGTGCAATAAATTCCGGTTCCGGCACCCCCTGTTCTCTGGCTTTCTGGGGAGTAATCCCTGTGACCAGGCAGGCCATTGGGGATGGCAATCGGTCCATGGGCGGCTGGCAATACAGGGATAAGGGCTTGCCGACCAGATTGAGGTTTTCATCGGTGCGAACACCGGCAAACTGTGAAGGGCAGTCTCGAGACGGGTCAGTACCAAACGTTTCGTAGTCGTGCCAGTAGAGCGTTTTCACAGGTTCAGCATCCTTTCTCCAGAACAAAAAAAACGGCGTCTGAGGACGCCGTTTTTAGATAACGCAACAATCCGTGCGTTCCGATCAGATCACTCAACCACTTCAGTGTAGGTCATTTCACCTACTACGCGACGGTTGCGAGCACGACCTTCGTCAGTCGTGTTGTCTGCAATCGGACGGCTTTCACCGTAACCTTGTGTGGTAACACGACCCGGGTCAATACCATAATCTTCAACAATTTTGGCTTTAACCGCAGCAGCGCGACGCTCTGAAAGGCTCTGGTTGTAGTCGTCCGAACCGCGGGCATCAGTGTGGCCTTCCAAGACCAGAGTGATGTCATCATGAACTTTCATCGCATTGGCAACAGCCTGCAGTTCGTCACCGTAGATAGCACGGACAATGGCCTTATCGAATTCAAACTCAACATTCAGGCGCACAGTGATGGTACGGGTTTCCGGCTCAGGTGCAGGCATTTCCGGCACGCGGCGCTCTACGGGTTCTTCAACAACCGGCGCAGCAGGCTTGTTGAAGTAGTAGTTGAGCGCAAAGTTCAGGGAACCATCGTTGATACCCTCATTACCTTCACGCAGTTTATGAGCAATGCGGGCATCACCACGGAATTCCCACTGATCACTGATCATCTTGGACAGACCAAAACCAATTTGCGCCTGATGGGTGTATTCCTCATCTGACCACAGGTTGTTTTCACCTTCGCGATCATAGTAGCTGAAGCCTGCTACTACATAGGGGCGCCAGCCACCGTTATCTTCGCCCAGCCAGAAATAAGCATTGATTTGGGCAACATCCAGATCGTCACCGGCGAAATCTTTGCCGTAGCCGGCTTCCAGGGCCCAATCATTAAAGAAGCGGTAACCAATATTAAAACCAGCTACACCAGCTTCATCATGACCACTGACAACACGTTCGCTGTCGAGGTAGTAGTAACCGAGAGACGGGCCGAGGTATAAACCCTCTTGCGCAAATACGGAGGCCGACAGTGTCAGCAACGATACGCCAATAGCAGCAGCAAGCTTTTTCATAAACTTCCCCATTAATTCCGATTTAAAAACACAGGCACCCTCGCCTGAACAATAAAAAACAGCAAGCGTAATGATAATACAGTTACTGTTTTTTTTCCGCATAGAGGCCGAAATTTTGCCAAAAACCTAAACAAGATCAAAAAAATGGCGCTGACTTATTAAGCTATGTCGAGTGCTTTTTTTTCTCTGGATTTCCAGGCGGCAACGGCGGCACCCTGAGTGCGGCGCGAATATATACCTCTGTTTTTCAATAAGCCAGCACTAGATGACCAATTTTCGCTCTTCAATTTTGGCCTGCCAGATTTTCGGGCCAGTTTGGTGGACGGCCTCACCCTTGGTATCCACCGCAACGGTCACCGGCATATCGACAATCTCAAATTCATAGATTGCTTCCATGCCAAGATCTTCAAATGCCACTACTTTAGCAGCGGTAATGGCCTTTGAAACCAGGTACGCGGAACCCCCGACAGCCATCAGGTAGACAGCCTGGGAATCACGAATAGCATCAATGGCCGAGGGGCCACGTTCCGCCTTACCGATCATGCCGATCAGGCCGGTTTCTTCCAGCATGGTGCGCGTAAACTTGTCCATGCGGGTTGCAGTGGTGGGACCAGCAGGGCCGACCACCTCTTCCCGTACCGGGTCCACGGGACCCACGTAGTAGATAAAGCGACCGGTCAGGTCTACCGGAAGCTTGTCACCCTTAGCCAGCATATCGACCATACGCTTGTGAGCAGCATCCCGGCCCGTGAGCATTTTTCCGGAGAGCAGCAGGGTTTCTCCCGGCTTCCAGTCTTTAATGTCTTCCCTGGTCACCGTATCCAGGTTTACGCGGCGAACGCTATCCCCTACTTCCCAGGCAATTTCTGGCCAGTCTTCAAGGTTCGGTGGTTGTTGTTTAGCAGGGCCACTGCCATCCAGCTTGAAGTGCGTATGGCGTGTCGCAGCGCAGTTGGGAATCATCGCCACGGCTTTGTTGGCGGCGTGGGCCGGGAAATCTTTCACCTTAATATCCAGCACGGTGGTCAACCCACCCAGGCCCTGTGCACCGATACCCAGACCGTTGACCTTGTCGAACAACTCTAGGCGAAGTTCTTCGGCGCGATTGGAAGCGCCCCGGGCCTGCAATTCATGAATATCAATGGAGTCCATGAGGGACTCTTTCGCCAGCAACATAGCTTTTTCAGCAGTACCGCCAATACCAATACCCAGCATGCCAGGAGGACACCAGCCGGCACCCATCTTCGGCACCTGCTCCAGCACCCATTCCACCACGGAGTCGGATGGGTTCAACATGGCAAATTTGGATTTCGCCTCGGAACCGCCACCCTTGGCTGCCACGTCGATTTCAACGGTATCGCCTGGGACAATCTCGTAGTTGATCACCGCCGGAGTGTTGTCACCGGTGTTTTTTCGGGCACCGTCTGGGTCGGCCAGAACCGATGCTCGCAGTACATTGTCAGGGTGCAAGTAAGCGCGCCTAACACCTTCGTTAATCATATCGGAGACACTCATGTCTCCTTCCCACTGCACGTTCATGCCAACTTTGACAAAAACATTCACGATACCGGTATCCTGACAGATCGGGCGGTGTCCCATCGCACACATGCGGGAGTTGATCAGGATCTGCGCCATGGCGTCCTTGGCGGCCTGGGACTCTTCGCGCTCATAGGCTTCGTTGACCGCCTGGATAAAATCCACGGGGTGGTAATAGGAGATAAATTGCAGCGCATCCGCCACACTTTCAATCAGATCATTTTGTTTGATAACAGTCATTTCACTCTCACAACCTGTCATTTCCAGAAAAACCTCATCAGCTCAAACTCAGCCGGGGGGAGCCCCCAACTGCTGTTTGATCAGTTGCAAATCCCGGTTAATTTGCAGCCGGTATGCATCGATGGCACGAATTGCCTCCTCATTACCCGCAACGCGGGCGTTCAACGACTGCTTGGAGTCGTTGATAGTTTTTTCCATACGGGCCAGGCGATCCGCCACATCCTGAACCTGGCTCACCAGGTCGTTGACCTCCAGTTTTGTCGCCAGCGCCGAACTCGCAGCCGTCTCCACAGATTTTGTCGCCACATCCACCTTGCCGGTCAGGGCTTCTATTTCTTTCTTTCGTGCGGACATGGATGCCTGTAAGCCCTTGACGGTCTTGGCCTGATCATCAATGGACTTACCCTGATCTTCAATAGACTTGCGATTGCGATCGTAAGCCACACCCCAGAGTTTCTTGATCTCGGACCAGTGTTCATCCAGACTGGTCTGGTGTTCCTTCAGCTTTACCGACAAGGCTGCACCCGACTGGCTAAGGGACTCATCGGTGGAAACAATTTTTGCTTCCAAGTCGTTAAAACGCGCCTGCAGGGTTTCAAAACGCCGGGTCTGTTCAACAAAGAAATAGCCCAGACCGCCGACACCGAGAACGACTACCAGCAGCAGGAATTTCCACAGCGGACCAACGCCACCTGACGATGAAGGCGGTTTTGCTCGCGGCCGCTCCCTGTTGGGACGCACATTGTCTGGCCCTCGCTCCCGACCCTCGCCACGGCCGATGCGGTCATCACTGGTGGGGACGATTGGATCAAAGCGAGGGTTATCACTGTCACTCATAGCACATCAAACCTGAAGCAGGCCTCTTATCAGAAGGCGATTGGAATAGAAGCTTGGATACACGAGGCAGGCATTATACGACAAACATAAAAAAACCGGCCATTCGGCCGGTTTTTTATCGTCCTGTGCTTACAGGAAGCAAAGAGAACCAACCAGTACGGCGGTCAGAACCAAGCTGGATATGATCACACCGCGAACAGTGGTCATTGGCCCTTGTTTGCCGAACAGCGCATTGGCTTCCAGTGCCAGCACAATGGCCACCGCAAGATAAAGACCTAAACCACCACCATTAGCGGATGTGAGGTGTTCGGCACTGTAGCCCATATGGGGAGATGCCAGCATGCAGTACGCCATTGGTGCAGAAAACAAAGTATTGGTGCGCGAGGCCAGCAGGGCTTTTGCCGCTGCGGCAGGACCGTCACCCTCTTTCATACCCAGGGCTATCTGCTGCGCCGGCCAGATCACCAGCCAGACATTGAGGAACATCAGGGTACCCAGTAACGCACCCACCTCGATGTAGTCATTCATGACGTGCTGTTTACCCACACCTGCCAGCAGAATCACACCGGTGATGAAGGTGAACATGGCACCCCAGCGGAACCACCACAGGGCACTGGGAGCCAGTTTTGCCTTGGCATCAGCCAAGCCTTCAGGACTGGCCTGTTTGAAGTAACCGCCCTGAACAAAGTTGAAGTAGTACAGCATACCGATCCAGGTGATGCCGAACAGCAGGTGACCCCAGCGGGCCAGAAAATTAATGAATTCGAGTGACATGTCTTTCTCCTTAGCAACAAGATGCTAGTTTATTGGGCCGGGTTTTGTTTGTAATCAACTAATTGTTATACCCGCCAGTGCTGGGCGCTGGCGATCCCCCATCGGTCAAACCTTCCAGAAACCCTATAAAACAAGAGGTTATAGGACGATTCCACTTGGCGGTAATTTTGTCATAAAGTGCCCGGAAATAAAAAGCCCCGGCTAGCGGGGCTTTTTTGACTTACAGTGAAGAGGGCGATTACATCATACCGCCCATGCCACCCATACCACCCATATCAGGCATACCGCCTCCAGCATTTTCTACCGGGGAATCAGCAACCATGGCTTCAGTGGTGATCATCAAGCCCGCAATGGAGCCTGCCGCCTGCAATGCAGTACGAGTCACTTTGGCGGGATCCAGGATACCCATGGCGATCATATCGCCATATTCACCCGTACCGGCATTGTAGCCAAAGTTACCTTCACCCTGTTTAACCTTGTCGACAACCACAGAGCCTTCTTCACCGGCGTTGGTGACAATCTGGCGCAGTGGCGATTCCATGGCGCGACGAGCCAGATTAATACCAACAGTCTGATCTTCGTTATCGCCTTTAAGACCGTCAATAGCCTGCAAGGCACGAATCAGGGCCACACCGCCACCGGGAACAACACCCTCTTCCACAGCTGCGCGGGTCGCGTGCAGAGCATCTTCAACACGGGCTTTCTTCTCTTTCATTTCAACTTCAGTTGCCGCACCAACTTTGATGACTGCAACACCACCTGCCAACTTGGCAACGCGCTCTTGCAGCTTCTCGCGATCGTAATCGGAGGAGGTATCTTCAATCTGGGCGCGGATCTGGTTAACACGAGCTTGGATAGCGTCGTGATCGCCTGCACCGTCCACAATGGTGGTATTTTCCTTGGAGATCGTCACACGCTTGGCCGTACCCAGGTGATCCAGAGTGGCGGACTCAAGGTCCATACCCACTTCCTCGGAAATCACAGTTCCGCCAGTCAACACAGCGATGTCTTCCAGCATAGCCTTGCGGCGATCACCAAAACCCGGCGCCTTACAGGCCGCGACCTTGACGATACCGCGCAGGTTGTTAACAACCAGTGTCGCCAGGGCTTCGCCCTCAACGTCTTCAGAAATAATGACCAGCGGCTTGCCTGCTTTGGCCACGCTTTCCAGCAACGGCAGCAATTCGCGGATATTGGAGATTTTTTTGTCGAACAACAGGATGAAGGGCGAATCGTGTTCAACGCTCATGCTTTCCTGATTGTTGATAAAGTAGGGGGACAGGTAACCGCGGTCAAATTGCATACCTTCAACAATATCCAGTTCATTTTCGAGACCGGAACCTTCTTCGACGGTAATCACCCCTTCCTTGCCGACCTTTTCCATGGCTTCGGCGATGATATCGCCGACATGGGAATCGCTGTTGGCAGAGATCGTACCGACCTGGGCAATCTCCTTGGTATCGGCGCAGGGCTTGGCAATTTTGGCGATTTCAGCTACTGCCGCGGTAACTGCCTTATCAATACCGCGCTTCAGGTCCATCGGATTCATACCCGCGGCCACAGACTTCAGGCCTTCGTTAACGATTGACTGAGCCAGTACGGTTGCCGTGGTCGTGCCATCACCGGCTTCGTCAGAGGCTTTGGATGCCACTTCCTTGACCATCTGGGCACCCATATTTTGAAACTTGTCTTTCAGTTCGATTTCTTTCGCTACGGATACGCCGTCTTTGGTGACAGTGGGCGCACCAAAAGATTTATCCAGAACAACATTGCGTCCCTTGGGACCCAGAGTCACTTTTACAGCGTCGGCCAGAACATTAACGCCTTCCAGCATCGGGTTGCGGGCGTTATCACCAAACATTACGTCTTTTGCTGACATGACTTACCTTCCTTAAACAATTCGTTTGACGAGATTAAATCTGTTATGTGGTATCAGCCGTCTATGACAGCTTTGATATCGCTTTCGCTGAGAATAACCAGTTCCTGGCCGTCCAGCTCAATGGTGTCACTGCCGGCATACTTGCCGAACACTACGGTATCTCCAACTTTTACATCCACAGGACGCACTTCACCATTGTCCAGTACGCGACCGATGCCAACGGCAATCACTTCTCCCTGATTCGGTTTTTCTTTGGCAGAGCCCGGCAACAAAATACCACCGGCTGTTTTTTCTTCCTCTTCCTTGCGACGAACCACAACACGATCGTGTAAGGGACGTATTTTCATTGTCTTTTCTCCAACTATTATGGTCTAACCTATACAAATCATCAGAGTTCGGATGTTACCGAGCTGAGGCTTATGTGGAGGCGTTCCAAATTATTTCAAGGGATCAAATAAAAAAAAGTTTCTTTACAGAACAATCTGTTATTTTGGCAGCTGCCTGTCATCATTTTCCCGCCAGAACTCACCTTCAACCACCTTGCCCCTGTCTTGCCGGGATTGCTGCTGACCAGACTGGCAAGTCTGCTGGTTACTGTAGCTGACGACCTCCATTTTCGCGACCATGGCCAACACACAACGTCGCCGCAGTGGCGGTAAAAGGCCCGCGAAGCCTATCACATCCGTCACGAACCCGGGAGTTAGCAGCAACGCGCCACAAACTGCCAGAATCAGCCCTTCAGCCATCTCCAGTGCTGGAAGTTCCCCTGCATCAAGTTTGGTGCGTGCCCTAAAGAGCATCGCAAACCCTTGCTGGCGCAATAGTGACAGTCCGACCACAGCCGTCAATAACACCAAACCGATGGTAGGCAGCGCTCCGATTTCACGGCCCACGGTGATCAACAGCCACATTTCGACAATGGGCATGACGATGAACAGTAATAGCAAATATCTCAAACTGAACTCCTGAGGGTATTTCTTGAATATGGGGCCATCTGCGTTCAATTCAATACAAAACTGGACGGGAGTTCCAAAACCTCACTATGATGAATGTCCTAAGCAGGACAAATCAGCAGATGAAAAGTGAAGTTGAAGTTCTGATTTACAGCATTCTCAGCGCTATCCCCAAAGGTCAGGTTGCCAGTTACGGGCAAGTGGCCAACTTTGCCAGACTGCCGAAAGGCGCCCGCCTCATAGGACGCATCCTCAGCCGATTACCACCTGAAACCACGCTCCCGTGGCATCGTGTACTGAAGGCCAATGGCCAGATCGCCTTTGCCCCTGACAGCAGCGCCTACCACCGTCAAAAACAGTTACTGGAGTTGGAAGGCATCAAAGTCTCTCAGGGCAAGGTGGACTTGAGGCTGTTTGGCTGGCAGGACTGAGCGAGAGAATGTCGCCACAGCAGCCAGGATAACAGGATTGCCGGTGTTCCCATGACAGCAGCGTAAGAGAAGAAAACCTCGTAGTTGCTGGCATCGACAATAACCCCCGAAAAGCCACTTAAAAACTTGCCCGGCAAGGTCATCAGAGAACTGAACAGCGCATACTGCGTAGCCGTATAGGCCCTGTTGGTCATACTCGACAGGTAGGCCACAAACGCGGCATTGGCAAAGCCGCCGCTCAGGTTGTCGCCACTAATAGCCACTGCCAACCACATCAGATCCGAACCCACCATGGCCAGTTGAACAAAGAGCAGGTTTGTCACTGCAACCATAACGGCCCCGGCCATCAAGGGCCGAAAGATGCCATAACGCACCACAAACAGCCCCCCAAGAAATGAGCCCGCCAGGGTCATGAAGAAGCCGAAAACTTTACCGATGTCGGCAATTTCCTTCTTGGTGAAGCCCAAATCCAAATAAAAGGGATTGGCCATGATCCCCATGGTGATATCACTGAGGCGATAGAGACCGATAAAGGCTAGGATCAGCAGTGCCCAAGAGCCGTTGCGGCGAAAAAACTCGACAAACGGAGCAACCACCGCACCCACAAACCACGCCTCCAGCCGCCTCCAACGACCAGGCTGATCGGCATGCAACTGGTGCTTCAGGGACAGCTCCATGGCCTCGGTAGTGTCTGGCACACGGTGCTCCGGCTCCGACACCAGCAGTACAGTGACCACACCCACCAGCATCAGCAGAGCCATCACCAGATAGGAAGTATCCCAACTAGACCAGTCGGCAATATAAAGCGCACCTGCTCCGGCAACCAGCATGGCCAGCCGGTAGCCAAAGATATAGCTGGCAGACATGGCGCCCTGGTACTCGTCCACCGCAGACTCTATGCGGAATGCATCGATGGCAATGTCCTGGGTAGAGGAGGAGAACGCCACCAGCAATGCACTGAGCGCAATACTCACCAAAGAGACCTGGGGATCAGACAACACCATGGCAACCAACCCTGCCATGACCCCAAATTGACCAACCAACATCCAGCTGCGGCGCTGGCCAAGACTACGGGTTAAAAGCGGCAACTTCAGCCGGTCCACCACCGGGGCCCAGATCACCTTGATGGAATAGGTAATGCCGATCCACCCAAAAAACCCTATGGTGCTGCGACTTATATCGACATCCCGCAACCACGCCGTGAGAGTTGAAAACACCAACAACAGAGGCAGCCCGGCGGCAAAGCCCAAAAAGAGCATGGTGATCACCTGAGGTCGGGTATAGACACGAACAGCCTCTCCCCAGCTGACCACCCCCTGCTCTACACCTTGTTTTGACGCCATATAGCCTGCTCCTGACAGGCGCATACCCTAACAGATAATTGCACAGATGCTATACACTCTCCGCCCATGAGCGCCATTCTTGAAATTCGTAACCTCAGCAAAAATTTCCGTCATCTCAAGGCCGTGGATGACGTATCTTTTGCTATCCCGCGCGGAGCCTGTTTTGGCCTGCTGGGTCCCAATGGCGCCGGTAAAACCACGACTATCGAAATGATTGAGGGTATCACCACACCGTCTTCCGGTGAGATTTTTTATCAGGGACAGATTCGTGACCGACGCTTTTTGGAACAGACGGGCATCCAGTTCCAGTCAACCGCCTTGATGGACTACCTGACGACACGCGAGGTGATCAGGCTGTTCAGCAATTTTTACCCCCGCGCCCTGCCGCTGGAAGAGTTGGTCGAGTTGTGCCAACTGGAGGAATTTCTTGATACCTATGCCACCCGCCTCTCCGGGGGCCAACGTCAGCGCCTGCTACTGGCAGTGGCTTTAATCAATGATCCCGAAATTCTGTTTCTCGATGAGCCGACTACGGGCCTCGACCCACAATCCCGCAGACACTTCTGGTCGCTGATCAGTAACATTAAGGCCCGGGGTAAAACCGTACTGCTCACCACCCACTACATGGAAGAAGCCGAGCTGTTATGCGACCGCATGGTAATTATGGATAAAGGGAAAATCATTGCTGAAGGCACACCGCAAGGGCTGTTGCGACAACATTTCGATTTCACCTATATCTGTATTGATTACGAGGATTTCAGCTGCGAGCCCGACGACCTGCCTTTTGCCATTGAACGCCGGGAGGACTGCATCGCCATCGCCACTGACTCCGTTGAACAGACACTTGCCAAGCTGGTGACCATGGATATCAACCTGCAATCTCTGCGCGTCCGGAACCCCTCGCTGGATGACCTGTTCCTGAAACTTACCGGGCACACCCTGAGGAATTGAGACGATGCGCCGTATTCTGGCTCTTTGGGCAGCCCGCAATCGCGAATATTATCGAGACAAAGGCTCTTTATTCTGGTCCTTTATTGCCACACCGATGATTGTCATTGTATTGGCCATCGCTTTTTCCGCCAGCAACGAGCACCTCTTCAAGGCGGGCCTGTTGCTGGATATGCCTAACATAAATCAGAATGCCCTGCCGTTTGCCGGGGAACCCGCCATCGACTGGGTGGAGTACCAGGATCTAGACACCGCCTTGCGTCGCATCCAGTTTCACCAACTGGATATTCTGATTACCTCGTCCTCCCCCCGACGCTACTGGATCAATCCGGAATCAGCCAAGGGGCGCATTATGGAGGCACTGCTTCGCAACGACGGACAGGCCGACAGCAACATCTGGCAAGGCCAGGAGGTATACGGTGAAAAAATCCGCTATATCGACTGGGTAATACCCGGGGTACTGGCCATGAACATGATGTTCAGCGGCCTGTGGGGGATAGGCTATGTGATTGTTCGCTATCGAAAAAATGGCGTCCTGAAGCGACTACAGGCAACACCGTTGAAAGCCTGGGAATTTCTGTTCTCTCAGGCGCTGTCCCGCCTGGGGATCATGCTCGCTGTCACCATCATCGTATTTACCATCTGCAACTTATTTATCGGCTTCAGAATGGTTGGCAGCTATCTGCTGTTATTACTCATCGCCATTTTGGGCAACCTTTCCATCATCAGCATCTCCCTGCTGATGGCCTCACGCACAGCCAGTGAAGAGCTGGCCAATGGCCTGCTGAACCTGATCAGCTTCCCGATGCTGTTGTTATCGGAGTTGTGGTTTTCGCTGGATGATGCTCCCGAGTGGCTTCAGGATGTTTCCCAACTACTGCCTTTGACCCACCTGGTGAAGGCCGCCCGGGGAGTGATGCTGGAGGGGGAAGGCTTTTTTCAGGTATCACCTCAACTACTGATTTTAGCCCTGATGACAGTATCCTGCCTGACACTGGCAGGATGGCTGTTCCGCTGGCGGGATTAAACCGGCAGATCTTACATAAGGCGTTATGCCAGCACCACCAGCACGGCCACCATAAACACGGCAAAAATCAGGGTGCGAGTAAACAGCGCTTCAATACCCGCTTTGCCAACAAAACTGTCTTCCTGCTCAGCTCCGGTTAAAGACGCTGCCAATGCGTATTGGCCCAGCACCTCCATACTGCTTGCCAAGGAAACAATCGACTCGCTCAAGCGGGCCAGACACGCGGGAAAATTGCCCACCACGGCCAATGAAATACCCACCAGCCTTACCGGCAACCATTCCAGTAACCACAACCAGCGGTTTTGAAAATCTGTCTTGGGGTCATCCTGTAATCGTTGCTGGTAATAGATCACTGACAGCCGATACAACAATGCGCCCGGAGCACCAGCTAGAATGAACCAGAACATTACTGCGAAATAACGTTCGAAGTAACGGTAGGCGATGGTCCTGACTGCCTCTGCGTGGGACTCGGCGGCGGTTTCCGCCTCGCCCTGCCGCTGATCGATTTTCAGCGCGGCGATATCGTTATAAGCCGCCTGTTCATCGCCCCGATCCAGATCCTCCTGGTAGTTTTCCACATCCTGCTCCAGGTCTCCCCGGCCCAATGAATAGAGAAAAACCACGAGACTGATCAGAAAAACCGGAAGACCCAGCCAGCGATCCGCCAGCAACCACAGCAAAGCTGCCAGCAATACCACGGGCAATGCGATGGCAAAAGTCGCTGTCAGCCACTCCATGGAACCACATACCTTGCGCAGCCTAACCAGCAGACCAATAAACCACTGGTCACTCTGTAATGCCCCCAGAGAACCCATTTGCCGGATCAGAAGCAAGCCAATCACGATGACAATAAATTCCATATCAGGTCTCCAGAGAACTCAGATAGCGGGGCCAGTCAAAGGCCGGGCCGGGGTCAGTTTTGCGGTCGGGGGCAATATCGCTGTGGCCGACAATACGCCGTATATTGATAGAGGGGAAATGTTTCATCAAGACCTGAGTCACTGCTGACAATGCCCGGTATTGCTCCTCGGTGTAAGGCATATCGTCAGTGCCTTCCAGCTCGATGCCAATGGCAAAATCATTGCAGTTTTCCGTTCCTTCATAACAGGATTGTCCGGCGTGCCAGGCACGATCATCAAAGGAAACAAATTGCACCAGTTCACCATCACGCTGTATTAACAGGTGAGCCGACACCTTCAGGCCCGAGATGGTCTCAAAATAGGGATGGTCGGCAGGATTGAGGCAATTGGCAAAGAAGTCACAGATGTAACTGCCACCAAATTCCCCTGGAGGCAGACTGATATTGTGAATCACCAGTAACGATACCGGTGTTCCCTCAGGGCGTTCATTGTAGTTGGGGGATGGCCTGTAACTGGCGTCTTGCAGCCAACCCTGCTGATTGATCCGAAGGCTAATAATCGGTCTCCCGTGGCCCACGCTGTCTGGACATAGTAGGAGAGGGGTTCAGGCTTGTCTACGCACGCCATGAGCACCCGTCGTACTCCTGCTTTTTATATAGAGTAGAAAAGGTCAGTGCAGGGAGCGATTCTGGCACATATCGCTGACCACGCCTTCCAAGGCCCGGTCAAACAACTGGGACTTATCCAGCGCACGCAGCTTATCGTCCTTGAGATCCCGCGCCACCCGCTTACGGTTTTTCTCTCCCACTTTGGCACCTTGGCGATTCACGAAAACGAATTTCCCCTCCGGCATGATAATGCCAGCCACTTTACAGCGCCGGCGTGACGGCGATTCCCCAACGAATTCTACCCAGGCACCGCGGGTCAGGCTGTCCGCCCGGCGTAAATACTGTTCCTCGATGTCAACATCATCCTGTTCATCCGACATTTCCGGGTTACCGGGAATATCGGTTCTCAAGACCTGAATATAGACCTCTTCTAGCGGATCGGCTGAGATACCGCGGACCAGCTCATTTTGCTGCTGTCCCGTATCGGGCATCTCTTCACCAAAAAAGTATTGCTCCATCGCGCCCATCAGTCGACCGAGATCATAGGCATCAAAGGAGATGGACTCCAGGCTGTTGCGGATAGCCTCCAGCACTGGTTTCACTGCGGCTTCATGCCGGTCACCGAGGCGCACCAGCTCCAGCAAACTGTCCAGCAACTGTTCGCTGTGCCGCCACTCCGTGGAATCAAACCCGCAGCGAAGGTGATTCAGAAACATTACCTTGCACCAGGCATCTTCGGCGAAGTTCATGACAAAGCGGGGAAGCGTCTGTCCCTGAATTTTTCTGATCAACACTTTAAGAACCGCCTGATGAGCCTGGTTCACTTTTTCAGCGGCGGCCACTTCTTCCATTAATCGCTGCTCCAGAACCGCCACCCTGCGCCGCTCTTTGTCGACCAGATCAATAAAATTCAGTAACAAGTGGGTCAATGCTACGTTATCCTGCCGGGATTCGTTGCACAACTCGTCCACGACTCCGGCAATGGCCTTCGCCACAGGGTCATCCGCCGTCGATTGATCATCAACGTAACCGATGGATGCTTCGGCAATTTCGTTCAGCAATCGCCGGGCAGGATGCTTCTCGCGATCAAAGAAGGTGTTATCCCGCAGAGCGATCTGTAAAACCGGCAACTCAAGCTTGCGGAGCTCTTCAGCAATTTGACTGGAGGCAATGGTCTCGGTATTAACCCGCGCAAACAACCTGTCGAGCAGATCGATCATACCCCGCTCGGTTCCGCCCAGATTGCGCCCCTGCTGGGCCAGCTGCATTTCAACCATGTCCAGCAGGCTGGTTGAACTCTCCGTACCCTCTGGTGCCTGCGTCCAGTCCTGCTGCAGGTTACCTACCAGGGAATTCAATTGCTCCAGATCAACGCGCTCCCCCAGAGCGCCTTCACCCCCCCCAGCGTCCACATTGGCCATGTTTTCCCTGGAGTCCCATTGCAGCCTGTTTTTCAGCTGCGAAATAAATTGGCCGTAACGCCCACTGCTGCGACCCGCAACAGGCTTGGGCCCGGGCCGCTGAACGGATTCAGGGGGTAAGTGGTTTGACTGCCCCTTATCAGGTGTTTTTTCCTGAACTGGCGCAGCTGATCTTGGCTCCGGTTTTTTCGGGGGCTCCACCTTAGCCTTTTTGGCTTTTTCAAGGTCTGGAACCACCCCCATCTCTTTCAGCCGGCGGTTACAGTCAACCAGAAAATCCTGCAACGCGGCCATCACCAGGCGATCAAACAGTTTGAAGAACACCAGCTTGATGGGAATTTTCAAATCCAGGTGGGCCACCGACTCGTTGAAGGCCTCGCAGATCACATCAGGGCCGACAGGATTATTTTTCATAGTGACCGACGCGGGCACCAGCGAGTCGATACGGGTGTTCAGGGCTTCCAGCTCAGGCTTACACTGCTCCACCAACTTCGACACCATAGTATCAAGGGCAATAATCTCCTCAAGCTGGTCGTTTTCTATGACCTCAAGCCCCTTTTCCTTGCGCTCGGCATAGCCACTCGCCAAAGGATTCCCCAGTTGTTGAAACCCCTGCGTCAGGCATCGAAAGAAATGGTGCTCGATATTTTTTCGCTCCACGCGTATCAGACGCATGGCATCAAAATACATGGTTTGCTGACGGTTGTTATCAGCACGATCGGCGAGATCAAAGAAGGTGTCATCCACTTGATCGAACATGGTGGTCAGGCAGGTGGCGAGATAGGTACGGGCACGCCCCTGCAGAGCCAGCACAGGCTGAGGCAGTTTGTAGAACGCTTCTGACGGGCTTTTTGTTTCTGTCACCTTGAGACTCTACCGCTGGCCTGCCCCGATAGAAATGTTTTTATCATTGCGGCCAATCCAATGCTCCCATGATTTCTATCTATCAGGTGTATCCCATTGATTCAATTATATCTGGATTGCTACAGATAAAAAGCGCAGCTTGGGTTATCGCTAAGGGATATATCGGCTTTTTACCCAATTTTTTTAACCGGTATACATTCCTGCCCGGTTTCTCGCTCGCAATACCCAAAAAGCCTGTGACTGATATAATTGCCACTCGCTGTTTGGAAGCTAAAAATGATCGACGACCTGCTCCGCCAAGATATGATTGAAACCGTAAGCCGGGCTCTGCATGAAGACATCCGTGACGGTGATATCACGGCGAAACTGATTCCTGCCGGCAAGCTTGCAACAGCCACCATCATCACCCGGGAATCAGCCGTTATCTGCGGCACAGCCTGGGTAGATGAAGTCTTCCGGCAACTGGATTCTGCCATTACCCTGAAGTGGCTGGTTAAGGATGGCGATGAGGTCCAACCCGGACAAACGCTGGTTGAGCTGTCCGGCCCCGCACAGCCCTTGCTGACAGGGGAGCGAACCGCCCTCAACTTTCTGCAGACCCTGTCAGGTACTGCCACCCTGTCAAGGCAGTACGCCAAGCTCGTCGAAGGCTCGGATATTAAAATTCTGGACACCCGCAAGACCATCCCCGGATTAAGACTGGCCCAGAAATATGCCGTTACTGTGGGCAGCTGCCACAATCACCGCATTGGTCTTTACGATGCCTTCCTGATCAAGGAAAACCACATCGCCGCCTGTGGCGGAATTGCAGCAGCTGTCAAAAAAGCTCACGAAACAGCACCTGGCAAGCCAGTGGAAGTCGAAGTGGAAAACATTGATGAATTGCAGCAGGCACTGCAGGCCGGCACCGATATCATCATGCTGGATAATTTTAATGCCGAGCAGATTCGCGAAGCTATCGGCATTAACCAGGGGCGAGCCAAGCTGGAGGTTTCCGGTAACCTGGAGGCAGGCAATCTTGCCAACAAGGCCATACCTGGTATTGACTATTTATCTTCAGGTAGCCTGACGAAACATTGCAAGGCTGTAGATCTATCAATGAGAATTGCGCTTGAATAGGATGCATTTAAACACACGTAACACCCGATGCTGAAACGACAGACCAGCAAAGATGCAAGACACCAACACTAACTCAATAAATCCGTTGTGAAGATATGGTCAATTTCGTTATCTTAGGCTGCCCTCGCTCAGGCACTACTCTTCTAGCCACTCTCTTGGAAAAATATTTTGATGTCGCAGCCCCAATTGAGCCGCACATTGTCGAGTACTTTGGACGTTACCGCTGGATGTTTCCAGGCCGACTAACCACAAGCCAAAAAGCCCTTCTCGTCAACAGCATATTTCGATTCCTGAAGATCTGGCTCCCAAGAAATAACCCATCGAGGGATATGCAATCAGTGATTCCCTATTCACTGTTAGCTACAGAAAGCGAAAAGAGCCGTTTGATCGACACCGGGAAAGATTTTGATTCTACAGTAAGGGCTTTCTTTGACCTCTATACGAGAAAACATGGGACCAGTGGCTGGGTTGATAAAAGCGCATACTATTTCCCCCCTGACATCACCACAATCGGCGAAATATTTTGCGACGCAAAATTCATACATATCAAGAGAAACCCTTACGACACTTGTGCTTCCTGGCACAAGTCCTGGTTTGGCCCACCACATGTATTAGAAGCTGGAAGGCTTTGGAAAAAACATATAGAAGCTATAAATAGCTGGTCAGAACAAAATCCAGACAGGTTATTAGAAATAACTTATGAAGAGTTAACCCTAAACCCTGACAAGACTCTTAACTTAATAAGCGCCTTTGCTGGCGAGAATATCCATAAAAAAGAGGCTCCAAGCACTCAGATGTCATCTGTTCTATCAACTGGGGGAACCCACGATAACCTGACATCAGAGGTTATACATTCTCCGGAAAAATGGAAGGCAATATACTCGGAGAAAAACACTAGGGCGCTGGCGTTTATAACTCAACCCGGAAAATCTGTACACAATTCTTCTTTAGCAGAATACTCAAGAACAGAGAGAGTTATCATCAGAGCCAGGCAATTATTTTGGCTTACGAGGTCACAGTTCATCAGAAAGGTAATATACAGAAAAATAAAATACTTGTTACCCGGCTTCTGCTTTACCGTAGAATTGGTAAGAGCGATGGGAGCTAAGATCAAATGAAACCAAACATCAATAATTCGGACGAGAGCAATATTGTGCCGAGATTGGCGCTGGTAATCCCATGCTTCAATGAAGATGCGATACTTGAAAATACTATACAGACGCTATGTAGCAAGCTGAATTCGCTCAACTCTGAGGGTGTTATTGATGCATCCAGCCTCATGATTATGGTCGATGATGGCTCAAGTGATGCCACATGGGAAATAATTTCCAGGAATGCGAGAATCAACCCTCTTGTCACTGGAGTTCGACTATCCACTAATTTTGGGCATCAATGTGCCCTGATTGCCGGTCTGGAACATGCTTCAGGCAATTCTGATGTCACGATTAGTTTAGATGCTGACTTGCAGGATGATTTAAATGCCATTGATGGCATGCTAGATGCCTTTAGAAATAAAAATGATATCGTGTTCGGGGTCAGAAATGACCGGGCATCGGACTCTACCTTTAAAAGAAAAAGTGCCGAAATGTTCTATAAGTTCATGACGCTTCTAGGCGTCAGGACTATCCCCGATCACGCCGACTTCAGACTCCTGAGCCAGAAAGCACTTTCCGCCCTTCTCGCTCATAAAGAAGCCAACATATATCTCAGAGGAATCACAACGTCCCTTGGCTTTAAAAGTACGAATGTCTATTACTGTAGAAAGGAGAGAACGGGGGGAGAAACAAAGTACACCCTATCTAAAATGCTGGCTCTTGCCTGGGATGGAATTACCTCTTTCAGCACGACTCCTCTCAGGCTAATCTTTTATACAGGTTTGTTTATTTTTCTTACGACATCTCTCGTTTCATGCTGGATACTTTACGCTAAGCTCTTCAAGGAAAGCACTGTCCCCGGATGGGCGTCAATTGTTTTGCCCATATTCATGCTGGGGGGAATTCAGCTACTCTCACTGGGCATAATTGGCGAATACCTAGGCAAAATATACAAGGAATCCAAGAGCAGACCCAGATACATAATCGATAAGACTACTGAACATGACCGCCCTTGAAACCTTGATAAAGAAGGCGTTCAGCTTCTCATCCATTGGGCTCGTCATGACGCTAACCTCGTTAGCATTGAACTACATTCTTATCAGGTACTTCGGGTTTGAGGTGCGGGCGACCTACGTTTCAGTCTATGCAACATTACTACTGGTCTCATTCCTGCTGAACAGCCGCTACACCTTTAAAAACACGAATAGCGGAACCAATCTGGCAAAGTATGTTTCTGTCTATTTGCTGGGGATGTTACTTGGAACGATTCTGCTGGAAATCTACATCAACACCATATTCCTCCAACCACAACACTATGTTTTTCTAGTAGTGCCATTTACGGCCAGTTGGAATTTTTTTGCTTCAAACAAACTGCTCACCGGGAAGCTTGTCTGAAAAAGTAGGAATCATGATCTTTTTATACGTATAACCTCGCCGGCATATGGGCCCACCATCACTTTTTTCTCCACACTCACCTCATAATCATCACTTTTCACCCCCTCAACAACGAGTTCATAAAGTTTGATCTGACCGTGATAGCCATTGCTACTCGCATTTAAAAGAATGAAGTTATCAGGAAGTTCTTCCAGGTGCTTGTCAGAAACCCCAGGGGCTTTAAGAAATTTTACACCTACCAATTTCTTCGAAACATAACCCATGAGGGGACTGGAAGAAAAATAGTACTCACCTCGAGTCACGTATACGATTTCCGCAGAGTATTCCCGGTCGACAAGATCAAGCAGGCCCGCTTGTAACTTATAAAAATCCTTGTATTCAAAGCTTCTTTCCAGACGACTGAAACTCGTTACTCCCGCGTTGTAATCAGGGTAAAAAATTCCCTCTCTACTCAAAAAGAGAAACAGAAAATATAACGACAACAAACCAATAGTGAGTCGCTTATACCCCGAGTACAGATAAGTGTATGTAGCCACCCCCAAAAAGGCATAAACCACTGGCAAAACCCAAACATAGTATCTCACCAGGGGGAAAAAGTTCATGCCTGAAAAATACACAAATATCAGAAAGCATAGAAAGGAAGAGACAAACACACTTCCACCGAAAAGTAGTCGGTATTTCTCGTCCACCATGGTCACATTAACAACTTTTGATAGCCTCCACCCCTGCTCGGATATCATCCGGTAGAGGACGTAAAGGGAAAACATACTAAAAACAGCAACAACAAACAGCAAATCCGGAACATCCTGCAAACGGGCATAAACCCCTCTCACATAGGTTCCAAAATCCTTCGCGAGCATCCCGGGAGTATTGCCATGCAGGCTCTTAGCCCATTCAAAGCTGATCGCAAAAACCAACAGGCAGGAACATCTGGATATGGCCCACTTGAACCCCAATCTCAATCCGTCGATGAGCAGCAGCGCCAACAGGGCAACAACCACAAAGAGGCCAACAGATTTCACAAGAAGCGCGCCCAAAGCCATGAAAACGGCACTCCATGCCTTGCCCCTCACCCAGAAAAATAATGCCAGAAGAGATGCAAGGCTCCCGGCCACCTCCGTATACACATAACTGACCTGGACACTCATCAAGGGACTTATAAAAATTGCTCCAACAACAAGCAGTGCGCAGACGGAGGAACTCAGCCGATGCACCAGGTTAAAAGCAACACCAACAATACAGCCGGCAAAGACAAAATTCATACTGTGAAGAAGGGGCAGGTAAAGCCCCTTGTCGCCACCCGTCAAAGCTAACGTGAGCGCTGTTATCCAGGTAATCAGACTGAAGCTGTGAACGTTTTCTCCACCTTGAGGGTAACCCCCTAATTGCAACAATGAAGCTAGGTCGTATTGATTTTCATAGAGGTATATAGCAGGGGAAAAAACTCCAGCCGCTGCATCCCATACCGGCGGCATGTCTAAGCAAAAAGTAAGAGTGTAATAGTAGAGAATGATGCCAACGGCACCAATTAGGAAGCTACTGAGGGGAACATTTACAGAAAGACCTTTCTTCAGAAAGCCATAGATATTCATCGCTGTTAAGTCCCAACATTCTTATTCACTACGTTTTTCGGCTCTGGTTTTTCAGCAACCACAAAAAATTGCTTTCCCACTAGAGGCCAAACAAACGGCATACGCAAATAGAGTTTGATTAGCAAAGGGTGCTTAGGAAGCAAACTTTTGGTTGTATAGGGCAAAAAACGACTAAAACATGTTTCTATGCGAAACCCCTTTAACATTAACACCTCACATAAAGATATATGAGTCAGGCCTACATGATGATCAAAGAAATCCCAATACTTTCCAGGTAAATAGCGTAAGTTTGGCCCTAATATCAGGAAACGGCCTCCAGGTCTTAGCATCGAGAAGACATCTTCTATAAAGGTCTCAACTTCCTTTTTTGATGGAAGATGCTCAAGAAAATTTGACGCAAATACCGCATCAACTTCACCAAAAAACAAATTGTTAATATTTGTTACATCGGAATGAATGAAGGTGATGTCATTTTGCAGAAAAGCTTGTGAATCAGGATTCAAATCCACTGCTATTTTTTTCCCTGCAGCCACATTATTTATGAATTCTCCATAGCCACAAGCCACGTCTAACACTGTGTCTTTTTCATTTATATATTTTTTAAAGAAATCACTACATAGTACTTCCCATATTTTATTTTTTTCTGCTATCTCTTTTTTGCCAAACCTTATACCGTAAAGCTTAGCCAAGTTATCACTCATGAAACACATCCTTAAAGGCATACATCTTATATGCAATAAATGTAATCAAGGTTGGAGCAACAACTGCTATGCCATGAGCGACTAACTCAGCGTGCTCATCGAACCCAAAAAGAATAAAGGTTTTTTTCAGGCCAATTGAAAGAAGAAACACAACCGGGAAAAATAGTAAATTGACGAGAAGAAACCCTTGCACTTGCTCTTGCATAGTTTTAGCCGATCCTGGGAAAACATATTTTCTATTCAGCAAAAATGCTGTAGCCATACCTACTGGGTAAGCCATCAACACTGCGAGATAAAAAGGCATCCAGTGACTAAACAGCACTCTTGCCCACCAGTGAATAACAGCCGCCATGCCTCCTGAGAGTATGAACCCAAGAAATTGCCTGGTGAAATAATACCTGATCAACTTGATATCTCTTTCGCCAACGATCTGCCAAGCTCTATGCTTTCGGATATCCCCCTATCCTCAGGATAGTAGTATGAGGTATCTGCCACAAACAAACCTTTCACAGGTAATCGTGCTGGTGGAAGAGCTTCCAAAAACCCTGGCTCACACACAGGCTGCGCAAACCGATAACGGCTAGCTCTAATATCTACAATGTCCTCATCTTTAATATCGGTATTGATTTTTTTCAGATAGCTACAGACCTTATCAATAAAGATATCATCAGCATCCCCATACTTTGGGTGATCACCCGGCATGTAAAATGGTACATAGACTATATGGCATCCCACTGGCCGCAGATTTGAGTACTCCACCATGCCAGGAACATCCATTTCTTGATCGTTTATATTCAACCAAAAATTTTCCGACACCCTTTTTTGCAGTTTGGCGATAACGCAAACAACGGCTATATTCTTTACCGACTGGTAGCTGCTGAGGATGTCATCGGGAAGTCCAGACATGATTCCTGGCACATACGGCAGAGGGATCGTGCTTATAATCGCGTCATATTTTTCAACCCCGTAAACTGTCTTTAAACCACTGACGCGCATCCCTTCCATTTCAACCTGTAATACGGGCGAGTTCAGGCGTATCTCACCGCCAGCGCTTTCAATACTTTTTTTCATGGCTTCCATAAGGGTGGAGGAACCCCCTTCAAGATAACCGAGTTTTTCCTTGAAAAGGCTATAGCGCGATCGACCTATCCGACGGATTCGACTCCATATCCATGCCGCAGAGACGTCTGATGACAAATGATAGAACTTTAGTTCAAACAGTTTTCTCCAGAGGATATCAAAAGCTTCCTTTCCCACCCATTTTAAGATCCATTCCGTAGCTTTTAGCTGATCCAATGGGCCCCACTTCTCCCGTTTTGTTGCGAGAAAAGCATGTATCCCATAGCGCAACTTTGCCACCCAGCCCAGTCCTCGAAATCGCAATAGTGCTACAGGGTTTCCCCATGCCTGCAAATAGCCGTTGTACCAAAACCCCATTTTTGTCTCAACCCAGCGCATTTTGTCTGATAGGTTAAGCTCTTCCAAAAGCTCCAAAAATGCCCGGTCTGACACGCAGTGAAAGTGGTAGAAACGCTCAATTTCAACCCCTCCAAAGTCAAATGATGCAGTCATTCCGCCAATTCGATCGCCGGCCTCGAATATAACGGGCGTATAACCGTCCTTTACAAGCTGGTAGGCAACAGCCAATCCCATTGGCCCAGCACCCAGAACTGCAACTTTCATTTCTTTATCGTGCATTACTCAGAAGTCCAGGATCACATCGCTGTATCGGGCATGATTAAATGTCTCGTTAATAGCGTCTTCGAATTTAGTGGCTCGCACATGAAAAATTGCAGGCCAATCGATCAGCTCAAATTCATCGTGGGCACTTAGAGCAGATAGTTGCTGAACAGTAAATGGTGGATTTTTATCAAAAATACCCCAAAGGAAAAGCAGTACGTAGAAAATAGAATAGGGAATTTTTACGACAGGCGTCCTGGATTTTATTGAAGCTTTAATTGCATAGATTATGTCGATATAGTCGACTTTTTCCTGCCCGGATATATTGTAAATCCCGCCCTTTATCTCTTTCTCGATACAACTGATGACGACGTTACAGAAATCGCCAACATATAAAGGCTGCCTCATGAAACGACCATCGCCCGGAACCGGAAAAATCGGGAAGCGCTGCATAAAACGAGACAACCAACCCAGATGCTTTCGGTCAAACCAGCCAAACATTAGCGTAGGCCTGAGGACGGGAGCATTTAACCCACTTTCAATGACAATTTTTTCTTGTTTCTTTTTTGTATTCGTATAAAAGTCATCCGCCATGGACTCAACCACAGATGAGCTAACATGTACCAACCTGGCACCACTGACGGTCTTTATTGTGTCAATGATCAACCTCGTAGCTTCGATATTATTTTTTTCAAAATCCAGGTAATCAAGGCCACCTATCTGAGCTTGGAGCATGACAACCAAACAGTCCTCTACAAATTGCTGCTGCCACTCTCCCCGAACAGAAAGATCCGCCTCAACAGCGGTTACTTCGGGCAGCATCTGTTTCAGACTCAGCAGATTGTTACGGTGCTTGTCTATAACAACAATATCTGAATAACCTCTCTCCAACAGCCTTACGGCCAGATTTTGGCCAACCAGCCCTGCTCCGCCCGGCAAGATAATCCTCGTATCTTTAAGACTTGCCACCGATCACTACCTGCCTGTTGTATTCACAATACTCGGAACGACCATCCTTTGACTGCACCACATTTACGGAATATTCCCCACTCGGTATTTCCCCCGGCACCAATACTGAATAACCGCCAAATATTTTTTCGCTGACTCCCAACTGCCGGTTAACATTAACCCTCGGAACACGTAACGCCTCGACTATTCTGCTGTAATTTTCTCCACCCGAGATAGATACATGTATCGAATCAGGGATCTCTTTTTTGCTTCCATACATTATCGACCAGCCTGAAATATTGACCATAGCAAGGTCGCCGTCGCCCAATACTTTTACATCGTCTATATCCCCCTTACAGTGAACCTTGCTCACCTCATCAGGCATAGCCTGCTTTTTCGGCGTAGCCAGAAGGCACCCTCCCACCACACCAACTTTCCAGGAATTATCCCAGGCGAAATCAAGAACACTTCGTAGGATGCTTCTTTCTCTTTCACACGAAACGACAGCCCCCAGCGCTCCCGCCTCAACGTACTGTTCCGGGTGAGCGGCCACATCGCTGTATTGCCAGAACCTTTTCGGCACGGTAAATGACTTTCGTTCAGAGAGGTACCCAAACGTTGAACTCCATTTATTGCCGAAGGCGATAAACTGGTCTCCAGGCGGCACTTCTCTTTTTAGTGTTTCAGCGATCGCCAACACCCCGTTTTCGCTATTAAACTGCTTAACAACATAGGGAAAGTAGCTACTCGAAAATGAGCTATAACTAGCCCCCATCACCAACAGCATAGCGACGACTGTCCCCAGGGCCCCGATGCGATCATTCACGATGCCACCTATCACCAGAGCGAGCGCAAAGATCAGGAAAATGGTATTAGCAAACTGATAATAATCATGAACAATATGCAGGTTGGAAAAGAGGAATAATGGCGCCAGCCCCAGGCCACAAGCCACAATAACCAATAACGCATACCTGTTTTCACCCTTATAGATAAACGGCAGGGCGAGCAAAAACAAACCGAATATTCCGCCTAGGTTGCCAACAAAAATACGTGACCAGATCACCTCATGTAACAATTTAGAGGACCACCTCTGATCTATAGCTCCCCAATTCCATTCCCTTAATGTAGATGATGTGAACTGTTGCCCGGCAAGATTGCTCATCTTTACGTAGTCCGTAAACACAACCCACAGAGCACCTACCAGCAAAGGGAGTAAAAATCCCACCAGCCCCAGTAAGATTAGGTTTTTCCAGCAAGTATCTTTTTTTACAAAAAAATTGTTAGCTTCTATAACGCAAACCACTATGCCTAACACAGCTAGCACCGGAAGCGCTGTGGTCACCTTCTGCAAAATAGCCACAATCATGCAGAAGGAAAGCGCTAACAACCGTCCGCAACTGAAGTGTTTCGTGTATATATCGACAAAGTATTTGATAGCCAGAATACTGAAAAATAGCGCAACAGACTCAATCATAAATGTTCGCCCCCAGTACATATAAATTGGGGATGAGAACATGAGACCTACAAAAACATAGAATATTGTATTGCCAAGGTTGAGGTCTTTCGTAATCGAGCGAACAGGCACGCATATCGCCAACATAAAACAATAGCTGAGCAGCCTACCCACTGGCTCCAGTGGCCAATTTAACGCTTCGGCAAGCCAGGCCACCAATAACTGATATAGAGGGAACTCAAATGGGACAGACCATGGCGGACCAAGCACCGGTGTCTGGTACGCCAACTGAAACCCTTCCTGCACGAACCAGTATGAGGTCAACGCAGTCTGTGTCTGCCTGAAGGCATGTCTATCCAGAAGGGGTTGCCCGGAATAGACTATGGCCAGAAGAGCAGAGACAACCAACGCCACAAGGGCTATATACGCCGTCATCTTCTGCCAATCTACTTGTTGCCTTACTCTCATTCCTCGCCTCAACAATAGATATATTGCCTGCTAGATATCCAGCCGGTTGAAAATATTTCTGGGTATATGACGTATTACGAGCATGATCAACGCCCACTTTAACGGGGCATAAATCACCGGCTTCCCACTGTTAATTCCTTTTACAATTCTCTGGGCCACAGCTTGCACTGGGGCCAACTTGATTCCGAGACACCCGGCTGTCATCGGCGTATTTGTTGGACCCGGCTTAACAAGAATCACATTGACCCCGGTACCCGCCAGCCTGTGTTGCAACCCTCCCACATAAACTGAGACAAGGCTCTTGGCGGCACCGTAGATATAATTGGATTTTCGTCCACGATCTCCGGCGACAGACCCGATAACTGCCAGGGTCCCTTTATTGACCTTTTCCATCCATGTCGCAAAAGCCTCGGCAAATACCACGGGAGAAGTACCGTTTACATCAAGGGCGGCTTTACATTCTGCGAGATTCCCCTGGCACACCTGCTGCTCAGGCAGTACACCATGGGCGATAAGGACAATATCAACTGGACTATCCTCGCAAACCCTATCAACAAACGCTTTAACTACTTCTGGCTTGAGAAAATCAATAACGGCACTTGTAACCGTGCTGACAGGTGAGCGCACGCGCAGGTCTTGAGCCACAATTTCAAGTTTTGACGGATCTCTTCCAACCAAAACCACCTCCGACGGGCCATCTTCTGCCCAGAGCCTTGCACAATGCTCAGCAATTGCCGAGGTTGCACCAACTATGACTATTTTTTTGTGATGCGCCCCCATTTCATGATCCCAGCAATCGGCGAGACATTTCCGAGGAGATCCCTGGGTCCCTGTAGGCCAGAAAGTTCTCGAATTCCGGATAGCTTTTTTCGAAGAACTCCCGGGACATCCGGGCATCTTTGGCCAGGTAAAGCCTTCCTCCCGCCTCGCTCACGATACTGTCTAGCCGTTCAAAAAGTTTTACTGTTTTTTCGCCTTCATTAGGAAAATCCATCGCCAGCGTAACCCCGGGATGAGCAAAGCTTAACTTTCCTACTGGCTCACTACATCCAAACGTCTTCAAAACACTAAGAAAGGAGCCCTTGCACTCACTGGAAATGACTCCCAGCAATGCCTGAATTGCTGACCCAGCCTCTTTTCTAGGGATAACACATTGGTACTGAAAAAAACCTTTAGGACCATACATTTTGTTCCAACCAAGAATGCTATCCAACGGGTAGAAGAAGGGCTTGTAGTGTTTTATGGCTTTTCCAGCGCGCAACTTCCCTAACTGATAGTACACAGCATTAAACATGCGTAGAGATATCTTATTCACCATAGATACTGGGGGCACCAAGGGCACGGATTTGAGCTTTGCAACCGGTTCTGCCCGCCCCGAAGAGTCAGTATGATTTCCTCTAGAAAACAAACCTCTAACCTCGTACGAAAGGCAATCAATCCATGAAACGGTGTACTCCCAAGCAGCCTCCGAGCTGTCAGCTAACTGCAAGAATTCTTGCAATCCAACAAATGGGATTGTCTCCGTTTCTAACCAGGAGCCAGCAACTCTCCTTAATTGGATTTCGGCAGTTAGGATCACCCCTGTCAGCCCAATACCACCGACTGTGGCAACAAACCACTCCTCTTTACAGCCAGGACCACACCTAATCACTTCACCATCTGTACGCAGCAAATCGATTGATTTCACATGATGTGCAAAGGTTCCCAATACATGATGGTTTTTGCCATGTACATCATTTGCAATAGCTCCCCCAACGGTCACATATTGCGTCCCCGGCGTCACAGGTAACATCCAGCCACGAGGGACTGCCAGCTTTTGAATGTCTCCGAGCAAGATCCCAGCCTCACAAGTTAAGCGCCCGGTTTCTTCATTCAGATCAATAAAACGATCCATGCCCATTGTGTGCCAGACATGGCCTCCAGAGTTCAGGCATACATCACCGTAACTTCTTCCCATACCGTGAGCTATTCCGGGTTTATTACGCCTGACAACGGAATCGGCATGCTTACTGTTTGCTATGGCTGTAACTGAATACTCTTTGTGCTGGAGGCGCCCCCATGAAGTTATTGCGACCATGAAAGCCCCACAGCGCCCACTAGCAGGACAACACAAAATAAAAGGCCGGTAAAAAGACTCACCTTATCCTTCAGAGCAAAAACCAATGGATCATCATGCATCGTTCCACGATGCGCCTGCATCCACATCCAGCTTATCCAAAATAACATTAAGGGCACAGTCGCCCAAACCGCCTCAGGCGACTGGTACAACCTAGTCACAACAGTGCTGTTAAGGTATAGCGCCAAAACCACCACCGATGCATAACCAGAGGTGACACCCATCATCTGAATCAGCGGGAGGTCTGCAGTCAGGTAGCCGCGCCCACGTACTTCTTCTTTGCCATTGAGTAGTTGTAGGGCCAGCTCTGTATAACGTTTAACAAAAGCCAGCGAAAGAAACAGGAAAACAGAAAACGCCAATAACCAGAAGGATGCCTCCTGCCCAATAGCAACAACACCGGCAATAATACGGAGGGTATAGAGAGCTGCTAACGTCAAGCAATCAACGAGCATCAATCGCTTTATAGCAAGTGAATATGTGCAGGTTAGAAAAAAGTAGCACACCACCCAAAACAGGAAGTCCCGACCAACAACCGTACCGATTGCAAGTCCCAAGATTAGTAAAAGAGGTGCAATCAAAACCCCCTTCCATACAGGGATATATCCAGAAGCAAAATGTCGGTTTTTTTTACGGGGGTGATACCTATCACTTTCCAGATCCAGGAGGTCATTACATACGTAGGCGGAAGAGGCACAGAAACCAAAAGAGAGGAATGCACATGCTAGCACTGTCCAGCTGTTAAGATTCGCAATCTCATGAGCAGCCAAAAGAGGAACAAAAAGGAGCAGATTTTTTAACCATTGGTGGACACGTAATGCCTCCAGCCAAGCAAACCACCCAACCGAGCGCTTGGGAAAAATGTGCTCTACATGACAAACTTTTTCAGCAGCTCTAATTATCTGATTTGAGGCATTTGCAACAACTCCTCGACAGGCAGATTCCCAAACAGGAATATCTGCCTTGGAGTTGCCTATGTAATCAAATCCTGAAACCCCAAAACGATGCTCTAGTAATTCTGCTTTTTTCCTTCCGGATACATTGTCTACACCATCACTGGCGATAACTTCCTCGAACACCCCCAGATACTCAGCAACCTGATTGGCTACACATCGATCTGATGCAGTGCATAAAATAAGCTTGCGCCCCTTGTCAGATTGAAGTTTTAACCATGAGATTACCTCATGATTATATGGAAGATTTTTGGGATCAAATATGGCACTACTGGCAAGCTTTCGCTTAAGTTGTGCCTTGCCGTCAGACAACCACAATGGCAGAAAAAAAACCTGTGACGGTCTATTCTTGAAGAGTTGTATTGCAGATTCATGCAACACATCGGTCAAAATTAGGGTGCCGTCTAGGTCGACGACGAGCGGCCGCTCGGACATTGCTCTCATCTTACGATCTATTAAACTCAACCGATCAATACCTCCCCCATTTCACTAGCTATCAGGAGGGGGGCATTCCATCCTAAGAGAACCTTCATCGGGGCATTTATTGACAAACACTTGCCTCGTCAAATCCAGGCTCGCCGTCATAATGCCTACAAAGTGATGCAAGCATCATTTCTGTATCAACATCACCATCATATTGATCCAGAGACCACCATGTCCTCTCTGGAATATTTGTTAGGACCAAGTAATTACCCATGCCTGGAATCATTGACAATTGCCAATCACCCTGAACCACCGCACGATGTTTAGTCTTGAGAATCTGGTCATACCATATATCCCGGACAACAAGCTTTCCATCATCATTAACGGTATATGCCTTAATACCTTCATTGATCACCTTCTCAATGGTCATATCATCAGCGGTAACAGACAGTGTTTTGAAACCCGACTCCAAGAACAAATTTCTCATCTGTCTCTGACCTACAGATGAGGACAATAGGGATACGCCATCCAATTTCTTATTTTCCAAAGGTTCCCCCAGAAGATCTAAAACGGTTGGCACCACATCCATCAGAGAAGCATTGCCTTTTACTGGTCCGGGCTTAAAAGATTCATTGCCATAGCTGCGCCCAGCCAATACAACCCTATACTGCCCTAGATTCAGAACATTGGTTGCATGCCCCCTGGTATTTGTTTCTACCTCAAAAGGCATATCGTCGCGAGCTTCACGCAAAATATCTTTATCAAAAGCAAAACCGTCACCATGATCAGACAATAAAAACACATGGGCATTATCTAATACGCCAGAGACCTTTAACTGCTCCATAAACTGACCAAACTGACGATCCACTTGTTTCAACATTACTCGATATTGGTAGGCAAACAGGTCAACAGGGTTATCCGGTTTTTTGAACTGCTTTAATTCTTCATCATCTCGCGAATACCAGGGAAAATGTGGCAAAAGAAAATGCACTGACAAAAAGATTGGCTGGTCAGGTTTTTTTGTAATTTCATCAAGCAGCGCCTGATTATAGCGTTCTGGGTCATAGTTCGCCGACCGTCCCCTATTCAAATACATCTCTGGAAACAGATACTTACCTACAGTGGTATTAGCCAATAGATTAATCATTGGGTGATCATATTGACCCAAGACAAACCCCATAGCACCCGGCTTGGGGCCAACCACCACATCAAAACCAAATGACTCATCAATATTGTTAAAACGACGCTCATCAAAGCCATAAACGGTTCTGTATCCTCGCTCTTTCATCCACCAGGCAAGGGTTTGAGTGGTATCCAAGTAGGAATGATCAATCAGGTTGAAACGACCCTTGTGGTTTACAGGTTCCTTGCCTGTCAGGATGCTCATCCAGGCCGGAAAAGTTCTAGCATACGGAGTGTAAGCATCTTTATAGACGGAGCTATTCTGCAAAAACTCATCAATATGGGGGGTTAACTCGCCATCGCTACCGAAATAGCCTGTTTCATCCGGGCGCAACGAATCGATACCAATAACCAGAATATTAGGCTGGCTATTATTTGCCCATGGAGATACTTTTGCCTGACTTTCTGGCACAACATGCTGCCAAAGCGCTCCCGTCGTGCACGCCAGAAGCACCCCGACCGCAATCGTTCTGGTCAATCGGGTATTACAAAGCTTATGGAGACTGAACGCGGCCGACAACAGCACCAGGGCAACCAGCAGGTAGAGCGTGACATCTTTCAGCAACAAAGGGTTATGCTTGATAAAACCACTCGGCATATTAGGGTATTGGCGGGCACTGAGAATCATGATCAGTGCACATGCAACCACAAACATGAAGTAACTAGTAATCTTTCGCTGCCGCTCCCGCATATCGGGGCTGGCCAACCACCCCGCCGTTCCCAACCAAAGTGCAGCCCCAAAAACCAGGTGGATAAAAATTGCCGCACCAAGGAAGGAAAGCAGGTCGCGAATAAAACCCGGGCTAGAAAACATGGCAGACTTAAATGCCTGCATACCCACAGTATCTGGCGCCACCATCAAAACATGGTAAAAATTTATTGCTCCGACAATAAAAAAGACACCAAGCGTCAACATCAGATATCTGACAAACAGCTCTCGAAACAATTTTTTTCCCTCTGCCGAAATAGCACTACTGGAAGCCATGGCTTTAATCACCAATTATTGAAACATCATTTATTGAACCACAAAAAAGCCCCACAACGTGGGGCTTTTTCTCATACCTGATTCACATCGCTGATAAAATTATCGGCAAGAACCTGGCAGATACTTAGGTGCGATAACAGGCGAGGTAGCGCTACCTGGAGCACACTTGAACTTAAATACCTGTTTGGCCAAATGGTCAGCCACTGTCATCAACGTAGTATCATCATAGTACGGAGTTAGAACAATCGCCCCACTGTCCACCACGCTGTCAATACCCTGCACAATCGCAGTAATTACACCATCACTATCGGTATCAATACTGGCGACGTATTTGGTCACACCACCGGTACCACCAGAATCCTCACAACCCCAGTCACCTGCACCAGGACCAGAGTCACCGTTATCGGAAGTCTGGTAAACCTCACTCACTGCCGTACGACACTGACTGGTTGCCATGATGACTTCAGACAACTTGGACTTGATCACATAGGTCTGGTAAGCCGGCAGCGCAACTGCGGCTAGAATACCGATGATCGCGACCACGATCATCAATTCAATCAGGGTAAAACCCTTTTGGATATTTTGTACTTGCTTTTTCACTGTGTTTCTCCCTTATCAGAAATATTTAAACACGCCTAGACCAAAGCAATCACTGTACCAACTTGTTAAGAGCCTGACGCCACGGCGTTTTAAGCAAGCGGCTGGTGACATTTTTTGTCACTAGCCTACCCTATCTGCTGTTTACATAGCCATCAGCACGCACAACCCAGCAAGCCTCTGGCCGGAACTGCCTGGTTGTATTACTATCAACGCCTTGCGGGCAGCTATTAATGGATCATATAAGCCTATGAAACACAGCGACCAACTCAAGGGCCTTCCCAAGCGACTGGTAAGCGACGGGTTAATGGACGAAACGGCTGCGCAAGAGGCGATGGCAGAATGTGAAAACGAAAAAATCAATTTTGTACACTATCTCACCCACCACAATATATTACCTGCCCATTTAATTGCCTCTGTAGCGGCCAATGAGTTTGGCACCCCCCTCTATGACCTCGACGCCCACAATATGGCGCTTTGCCCCAAAGAGATTGTCGAGAAGAAACTGATCCGCAAACACCAGGTTTTACCCCTCTATCAGCGTGGCAACCGACTGTTTGTCGCACAAAGTGATCCCACCAATCATATGGCGATCAGTGAGGTCCGCTTCCAGACTGGCCTTTCCATCGAGGCGCTGCTAGTCGAACACGACAAGCTGGAAACAGCTCTCGCCGAGTTCCTGGACTTACAGGATGACGACATCGGTGATGCACTTGGCACCATGGATGACGTACATCTCGATGACCTTAATGTCGAAGCTCTGGATGATGATGACGCTGACACCACCACCATGAACTTTTCGGATGCCGACGATGCACCGATTGTTCGCTTCATCAATAAACTGATGCTCGACGGTATTAAGCAAGGCTGTTCTGATATTCACTTTGAACCCTATGAGAAAACCTATCGTATACGCTTCAGAACCGACGGCATCCTCAGGGAAGTCACGAAACCACCTGCCAATCTGGCGCCCAGGCTTGCCGCCCGACTGAAAGTTATGTCGTCGCTGGATATATCAGAACGGCGGGTTCCGCAGGATGGTCGCATCAAGCTGCGTATCTCAAAGAACCGTGCCATCGACTTTCGGGTCAACACATTACCCACCCAGTTCGGTGAGAAAATCGTGTTGAGGATTCTCGACCCAACCAGCGCGCAGGTAGGCATTGAAAACCTGGGTTTTGAAGAAGACCAGAAAGAAGCCTACATGGAGACACTTCATCAGCCCCAGGGCATGATTTTGGTAACAGGCCCTACCGGTAGTGGTAAAACGGTATCGCTGTACACCGGGCTTAATATCCTTAACACCACTGAACGCAATATTTCCACCGCGGAAGACCCGGTGGAAATCAATATGCCTGGCATCAATCAGGTACAGATCAATTACAAGGTCAAGCTGACCTTCCCTGAAGCCCTGCGGGCATTCTTGCGGCAGGACCCGGACATCATCATGGTGGGGGAGATCCGCGACCTGGATACTGCGGAAATTGCCATCAAGGCCGCACAAACCGGTCACTTGGTTTTGTCCACGCTTCACACCAACAGTGCCCCGGAAACTCTCACTCGCCTGCTTAACATGGGCGTGCCGGCTTTTAACGTGGCAACCTCGGTAAACCTGATCATTGCCCAACGCCTCGCTCGGCGCCTATGCCCTCACTGTCGCAGACCGGCTGAGGATATTCCAGAAAATATCCTTATAGAGGAGGGTTTCGACGATATCGGTCGCCCCATGGAAGAAATGACTTTGTTCCACCCGGAAGGCTGTTCAAAATGTACCCACGGCTATAAAGGCCGTGTTGGCCTCTACGAAGTATTGAAAGTGACACCCAAAATCTCAAGAATTATTATGGAGGGCGGCAACTCCATAGATATTTCGGATGCAGCACGCGGAGAAGGTTTCAGAACTTTGCGCCAGTCGGCACTCCGCAGGGCCGCCGAGGGTATAATAAGTTTGGAAGAGGCAAACAGGGTAACCAAGGACTAATCCATGGCAACTGCGCAATCGCAAACCTTTGTCTATAAAGGCAAGGACAAGAAAGGCAAACCGATCCAGGGAGAGATCAAGGGGACTAACCCCAACTTGATCAAGGCGCAGCTTCGCAAGCAGGGTATTATCCCGACTACCGTCAAGAAAAAAACGCCCCGGCCTTTTAGCGGTGCCTCCAAGGCCATCATTCCTGCCGACATTGCTATTTTCACCCGCCAGATGGCTACCATGATGAAAGCTGGGGTGCCACTGGTGCAGAGCTTCGATATTGTGGCCGAGGGGGCTGAAAAAGACGCCCTGAAAAACATGATTCATGGCATCCGTGACGATGTATCGGCCGGCACAAGCTTCGGTTCATCTTTGCGCAAACACCCGAAATATTTTGATGACCTGTTCTGCAGTCTGGTAGAGGCCGGGGAGCAGGCGGGTGCTCTCGAAACCATGCTCGACCGCATTGCCACCTATAAAGAAAAGACTGAAACCCTGAAAGCCAAGATTAAAAAGGCCATGACCTACCCAACAGCGGTTGTCTGTGTGGCCATCATCGTTACGGGCATTCTGCTGGTGAAAGTGGTGCCGGTTTTTGCAGAAACTTTCAGTAATTTTGGTGCTGACTTACCTGCCTTTACGTTATTTGTAATGGGCATTTCAGAGGCCGCACAGAAATGGTGGTTTATCTGGCTGGTATCTGTGATTGCAGCTTTCTTTGCTTTTAAGGAAGCCAAGCGGAGATCGAAAAAATTTGACGCATTTATCGACAAGTATTCACTCAAAATACCCGTAGTAGGCAATATTCTCTATCAGGCCATTAACGCACGTTTTGCCCGAACCCTATCCACAACATTTGCCGCAGGGGTACCTCTGGTGGATGCACTAACGTCTGTCGCCGGCGCTTCGGGCAACGCCGTATATCGCGAGGCTATTCTTAAAGTGCGCGACGATGTCACCACCGGCTTGCAGCTCAACCACGCCATGCGTTCAACGGGTAGATTTCCGGTCATGATGTTGCAGATGACCGCTATTGGTGAAGAGTCCGGTGCTCTCGACGAGATGCTGGAAAAAGCGGCTATCCACTACGAAGAGGCCGTCGATAACGCGGTGGACAACCTGACCACCCTGCTTGAGCCTCTGATTATGGCGGTACTCGGGGTGCTGGTGGGCGGCCTGTTGATCGCCATGTACCTGCCAATCTTCAAGCTCGGCGCGGTTATTTAATGCCTTAAGGCCCGGAACTATGCCTGACTATCTGGGCCTGTCCCTCAGTATCATACTGCCTATCGCATTCCTGTTTGGTTTACTGGTGGGCAGCTTCCTGAATGTGGTGATCTACCGCCTGCCCCTGCAGCTTTCCAGCGCCTGGAAACGCGATGCCATGGACTTTCTTGGCATGGAGGCGACGGAAACGCATCACATCAATATTGTGTTTCCCGCCTCCCACTGCCCGTCCTGCGGGGAGAAAGTCAAACCCTGGCAGAACATTCCTCTGCTCAGCTACCTGATTCTCAAAGGAAAGTGTGCCTACTGCGCATCACCCATTTCGATACAGTACCCCCTGGTTGAGCTTATCTGCGCATTGATGACCACTTTTGTGATCTACCATTTCGGACTCACATTTGAGGGCCTGTTGGTACTGTTTTTCAGCTGGTCTCTGCTGGCTCTTACAGGTATCGACTTCAACGAACAGTTACTCCCGGACAATATTACCCTACCGCTCCTCTGGCTGGGCCTGCTGGTAAACCTCAACAACACTTTTGTCAGCCTCGATAGCGCAGTGCTGGGCGCAGTTTTTGGATACCTGAGTCTGTGGTGGGTTTTCTGGTTGTTCAAGCTGTTCACCGGCAAAGAGGGTATGGGCCATGGCGACTTCAAGTTGCTGGCTGCACTGGGCGCCTGGCTCGGCTGGCAGCAACTGCTTCTGATTATTCTGCTTTCCTCCATGGTGGGCGCTGTCGTCGGCATTCTATTGATCATGCTTACGGGCCGAGACCGACAGATACCCATTCCTTTTGGTCCCTACCTGGCCGCCGCTGGCTGGATTGCCATGATGTCGGGAGAAGAGCTGACCAGCAACTACCTGTCGCTTTTCAACTGACATGCCTACACCTTTAACATGCCTCCCAAGAGCCACGTTTTTACCATAGGCCTCACCGGAGGCATTGGCTGCGGGAAAAGTGCCGTCGCCGACCAATTCCGTCAACTGGATATTGACGTGATCGACGCTGACCAGGCGGCTCGCCAGGCGGTAGAGATTGGCAGTGACGCATTGAAAACCATTGCCGCTCATTTCGGCGAAAAAGCCTTGCGTGAAGACGGCTCCCTCAACCGGGCTTATTTACGCAAGCTGGTTTTTGATGACCCCCACCAGCGCCATTGGCTGGAGTCCCTGCTTCACCCGATTATCAGAAACCTCATCGACCAGGCTCTCCAGCGCGTCAACAGCCCCTATGCAATACTCGAGTCACCCCTGTTACTGGAAACAGACCAACACCTTCGCGTCGACAGGGTGCTGGTGATTGACGTTCCTGAGACAGTCCAAATCCATCGCGCCGCAAAACGCGATGGCAGTAGTGAATCGCAGATTATGGCTATCATGAAAAGCCAGTTGACCCGCAAGGAGAGACTGTCGAGGGCGGACGATATTCTGGACAACAGTGGCGCCCCTGGCGACCTGACAAATGCTGTTGCACAATTACACAAGCAGTACTTGAAGCTGGCAGAGGAGCAACGATGACAAAAATGGTCAATTGTCCGGAATGCGGTAAACCCGTCGAATGGAAAGAGGAGTCCCTGTTTCGCCCATTTTGCAGCAAGCGCTGTCAGCAACTGGATTTTGGCGGCTGGGCTAACGAGAGCTTCAGCATTCCCGGCGAAGAAGTTTACCCGAATGCCGATCAGGAGGACCCTGCCCAGCACTAGTGCGATAGGGTTAACCAGATGTTTTGGCCCCTATCGCCACAATAATCGGCTGATTGGCTTCCGGAAACGCGTAGTTTACTAACTGCTCTTTGCTGACCCAACACAGTGGCTGTCCCTCATTACCACTGGGAATCCCCACAAATCTGGTCACACACCAGACATCCAGCAATACACACTTGTCTGGGTATTCGTGCCTGATTTCGATCAGGGGCTCTGCTGCCTCAACCCGAATAGCCAGCTCTTCCCTAACCTCCCTTTTTAGGGCATCAATAACAGCTTCGCCAGCTTCGACTTTGCCACCGGGAAATTCCCACAAGCCGCCCTGGTGCACATGATCCGGGCGCCGAGCTATCAGAACCTGGCCATCGCCATCATCTATCACCGCCACGGCTACATGGACCACCTTCATCAGGTGCGGTATTCAGCATTGATGGTGACGTACTGGTGGGAGAAATCCATGGTCCAGACCGTTTCCTCGACAGCGCCCCTGTGCAGGTCGATGGTAATCGCAATTTCTTCCTTGGCCATGACCGCTGCACCCTGTGCTTCGGTATAACTGTCGGCACGACCACCGTTTTTGGCAATCAGGACGTCATCCAGAAACACCTCAATGTCGTCCACGTTGAGATCCTCTATTCCCGCTCTGCCAATGGCAGCCAGAATGCGACCCCAGTTGGGATCTGAGGCAAATAGCGCTGTTTTGACCAGGGGTGATTCGGCCACGGTATAGGCCACCGCCAGACATTCTTCAACATTGGCACCGCCGATCACGTTGACCGTGACAAACTTGGTGGCACCTTCACCGTCCTGAACAATCTGTTGTGCCAGGGAGATAAACAGGTTGTTGAGCGCCAACTCAAAATGCTGCTGTTCTTCTACAGACAAATTTTGCCAGGCAATAGATGAAGCGCCTGTAGCAATCAGCATGGCGCAATCATTGGTGGAAGTATCGCCATCAACGGTAATGCGATTGAATGAACAGTCAGCTGCGTTATGCACCAGCACCTGCAACTGGTCGCGGTCAATTTTCATGTCCGTCGCCACGTAAGCGAGCATGGTGGCCATGTTGGGCTTGATCATTCCGGCACCCTTGGCAATGCCAGTAATAGTAATCACCCCGCCACCCAGCGGCAGCTTGACGCTCTCACCTTTCGGGCGTGTATCGGTCGTCATGATACCTTTGGCCGCCAGGCTCCAACTCTCTTCAGACAGTGCTGCATGAGCCTCGGGTAGCGCAGCAAGAATTTTATCCACAGGCAAAGGCTCACCAATCACGCCGGTTGAGAAGGGTAACACCGCCTCGACAGGCACCTCTCCGATTGTGGCCATCTGTTTACAGACCTGTTGCGCATGCGTTCTACCTGACTCTCCCGTTCCGGCATTGGCATTGCCGGTATTGGTAACGAGATAACGGCTGGGCTCAGCCGCAATGTGGGACTTGGTTAGTTGTACCGGGGCCGCACAGAAAGCGTTTTTGGTAAAAACACCTGCCACAGCGCCGCCTTTTGCAACTTCCATCACCACCAGATCTTGTCGACCGGGCTTTTTGATCCCCGCACTGGTCGTACCCAACCTGAAGCCGGGCACAGGGTGCATGATTGGAAAAACATCTTTTCCCACTGCCATGACACTATCTCTCAGACGTAAAAACAACAGCGCCGTGCCTTTTTGGGGCACGGCTTTTTTTATAATTGATCAGAGCCCTCTACCGGATGTCGGCAGCGGAAAAATCCAGGGCCGTATTTAACCCTGAATTGAGTGACGGAACAATCTTAGCCCAGGCGTCCATGGCATTGTTTGAATTTTTTTCCGCTGCCACAGGGGCAGGGATCATTGCGCCCGACCTTGCGACCCTCCCGCACAAACGGTTGTGGATTATTGTTCTGTTGCGGCTGGGCTTCACTCCCTAGTGCAGAGACTTCCTCATGCTGCATCTGCAATTGCTGGCGCTTCTGCTCCTCCAGCTGGCGCGCTTCCATGGCCGCAACTTCTTCCGGGCTGCGCACCTGTACTCGACTCAGGAAGCGAATGGTATCCAGCTTGATGGATTCCAGCATCTGCTGGAACAACTCGAAAGATTCTCGCTTGTACTCCTGGCGGGGGTTTTTCTGGGCATAGGCACGCAGACCGATCCCCTGGCGCAAGTGATCCATGTTCGACAGGTGTTCTTTCCAGAGCGTATCCAGAACCTGCAACATTACCTGTCGTTCAATGACACGAATATCCGCACCCAGTGTTTCACATTTCTGATGATACGCTTCGTTGGCCGCCTCATGAATTCGCGCACGCAACCCCTCTTCGTGTAAGCGGTTATCCTCATCAAGCCACGCCTGAACAGGCAACTTGAGACCAAACTCCGCAAACAGGTGATCTTCCAGGCCAGGGACATCCCACTGTTCAGCCAGGCTTTGGGGAGGAATATAAATACTGATGGCACTCTCAACCACATCATCGCGGATGTTGCTGATGATGTCGGCAATATCGTCAGCCGCCAGCAATTCGTTGCGCTGTTGATAGATCACCTGGCGCTGATCGTTGGCAACATCATCAAACTCCAGCAGGTGTTTACGAATATCAAAGTTGCGCCCTTCCACCTTGCGCTGAGCTTTTTCAATGGCATTGGTGACCATACGGTGCTCAATGGCTTCACCGTTCTCCATCCCCAGGGCGCGCATCATGTTTTTCACACGATCCGAGGCAAACAGCCGCATCAGCTGATCTTCCAGCGACAGGTAAAATCGGGAAACCCCGGGATCGCCCTGACGACCTGCGCGGCCCCGCAGCTGGTTGTCGATGCGGCGAGATTCGTGGCGTTCTGTGCCCAGAATGTGCAAGCCACCTGCTGCAATCACCTGATCATGGCGCTGTTGCCAGTCTTCCTTGACCTTTTTCACCTGCTCATCGGTCGGATTGTCCATTGCAGCAACTTCAACTTCCCAGTTACCGCCGAGCACAATATCCGTTCCCCGACCGGCCATATTGGTGGCAATGGTCACGGCACCGGGCTGCCCAGCCTGGGCAATGATCTGAGCCTCTTTTTCATGAAATTTGGCATTCAGCACTTCATGGGGAATTTTCGCAGCACGCAACCGCTCAGACATTGCTTCTGAGGTCTCAATGGATGCAGTACCCACCAGCACCGGGGCGCCTTTTTCCACGCAGGCACGCACATCTTCAATCACCGCATCGTATTTTTCATCGGTTGTCAGGTAGATAAGATCATTCAGGTCGGTTCTGGAAATGGGTTTATTGGTGGGAATGACCACCACGGCCAGTCCGTAGATCTGGTGAAATTCGTAGGCCTCGGTGTCGGCAGTACCGGTCATGCCCGCCAGCTTTTCGTAGAGCCGAAAATAATTCTGGAAAGTAGTAGAAGCTAACGTCTGGCTCTCGCTGTGGATACTCACCCCTTCCTTGGCTTCAATCGCCTGATGCAGCCCCTCAGAAAGACGACGGCCTACCATGGTCCGGCCGGTGTGCTCGTCAATCAAGACAACCTGGCCTTCCTGAATGATGTATTCCACGTCTTTGTGGAACAGATGATGAGCCCTGAGGGCCGATTGCACATGGTGTAGCAACCCCAGATTACTGGCGTTATACAAACTGTCACCCTCTTGAAGTAAGCCTTCACTTTCAAGCAATGACTCTATTTTAGAGTGACCCTCTTCCGTTAATTCAATTTGTCGCGATTTTTCGTCAACGATGAAATCGCCCGGCGAGTCGTCGCTGTGCGGCTTGAGCAACGGCATCAGGCCATTCATACGCTTGTAAAGCGCCGAACTGTCCTGGGCGGCACCCGATATGATGAGCGGCGTACGGGCCTCGTCAATCAGAATCGAGTCAACCTCGTCCACGATGGCAAACACCTGACCGCGCTGGGTTTTTTCTTCCAGGCGCAGCACCATGTTGTCGCGCAGATAATCAAACCCGAATTCATTGTTGGTTCCATAGGTAATATCGGCCTGATACGCCAGGTGTTTTTCGTCGAGTCCCTGCTGGGAAATGATTGTTCCCACACTCATGCCCAAAAACTCATACACGGGTGCCATCCACTGGGCATCACGCTTGGCCAGGTAGTCATTAACAGTAACAATGTGTACACCGGTGGCCGGTATGGCGTTCAGATACGCCGCCAGCGTGGCCACCAACGTCTTACCCTCCCCGGTGCGCATCTCTGCAATGCGCCCTTCGTGCAGGGTAATCCCACCAATCAGCTGTACATCGAAATGGCGCATCCCCAACGCTCGTTGAGCCGCTTCCCGGACTACCGCAAATGCCTCAGGCAACAGTAAATCAAGGCTTTCACCACTACTGTAGCGCTGCCGGAATTCATCGGTTTTCGCCTTCAACTGCTCATCGGACAGTGCACTGGTTGCTTCTTCCAGGGCATTGATCTGTTTGACCAGTTTTGACATCCGCTTGATTTCGCGGTCATTTTTAGTGCCAAACAATGTCTTTAAGAGTTTCATTATCAAATCCACATCAATATGCACGCATCTGCGCAGAATGTTTTCGAGCCGGGAGGAGATAGAGGAGGGTGTTAGCGGATGGTACGGCGAATATAGCTGGCGGGATCGACGGCCCGACCATTTTTATACACTTCAAAATGTACGTGGGGACCAGTGGAGCGGCCACTGCTACCCATCAGGGCGACTACTTCACCTTTCTTGACGACATCGCCCACTTTGACCAGGTTTTCACTGTTGTGAGCATAGCGGGTGGCATAGCCTTCACCGTGATCAAGCTCTACCATCTGGCCATAGCCATTGCGCTCGCCGGACCATGTGACGACGCCCGCGGCAACTGCAATAATTTCCGAGCCGGCTTTGCCAGCAAAATCGACACCGTTGTGCCAGGCTCGGTGGCCAGTAAAAGGGTCTGTGCGGCGACCAAAACGGGAGGACAGCCAACCCTTTTTAATGGGGCGGCCAGTGACCGCACTCTGGCGCTGTACATTGCGGTCCATCATCAGGGATTCAAGAACACCCAGCTGACTTTCGCGGCTGTCCAGTTGCTCTTCCAGCTGCTGAAAAAGGGCTTCCAGCTCAGTGTGCTGGTAGGACTGCAGGGAATCCTGTTCGGGACCACCCACAGCGGGCTGCTGGCCAAAATCAAATTCACCGTCTTCCAGGCCGGCCACTTCAGAAAGGCGCTCACCAAGCGCATCCAACCTTACCAGGCGGGCCTGAAACTCCGCCAATTTAAGGGTGATGGCTTTGACTTTTTGTCGTGCATCCTCGCGCCCCAGATCCAGCTCGGATTGCTGCTGCTCCAGTTCCTGGCGCATGGAATTGATGAGAGTGAGATCAATCGGTTGCTTGTCGGAAGTCAGCAATGAGCCAATCAGTATGCCTCCCGAGATGGGAAGCCCCAGCAAACACAGGGACAACAGCGCCTTGACCCAGTTACTGAGCACCATGGAGCGGGTCGTCCCCTTGCGATTACTGATAAATATAATTTTCACAGTCTATTGGCTTCATCTGCTTATCGTTGCTTAACCAGACTATACGGTAAGCAGCGGTTTCATATATGAGATCGGCGCCTCATCTTCATCATTTTCGAAGGTGACCACTTCCCAGGCGTCTTTCTGAGCAATCAGCTCCCGTAACGAAGCATTGTTCAACCCATGACCCGATTTGTGGGCAACAAACTCACCGATCAGACTATTGCCAAGCAAATACAGATCGCCGATAGCATCCAGGATCTTGTGCTTCACAAATTCGTCTTCGTAGCGAAGGCCGTCCTCATTTAACACCTGATACTCGTCGACGACAATAGCATTGTCCATACTGCCGCCGCGGGCCAACCCCATGGAGCGCAGATATTCAATTTCGTGCATAAAACCAAACGTGCGGGCGCGGCTGACTTCTTTCACAAAAGAGGTGGTGCAAAAATCCACCTCAGCCTTGAGGGTGCGGTTATGAAAAACCGGGTGGTCGAAGTCAATGGAAAAGCTGACCTTAAAGCCATTGAACGGCCGAAAGGATGCTGTCTTGTCGCCATCAGTCACGGTCACCGGGCGCTTGATGCGAATAAACTGTTTCGGTTCTTCCTGCTCGCGGATGCCCGCAGACTGTAACAGGAAGACAAAAGGTCCGGCGCTGCCATCCATAATCGGCACTTCAGGCGCGGTCACATCGATAATGGCATTGTCGATACCCAGTCCCGCCATGGCGGAAAGCAGGTGTTCGACTGTAGAAACTTTGACATCGCCGTTAACCAAGGTGGTGGACAGGGTGGTTTCACCCACATTCTCCGCCTTGGCAAAGATTTCGACCACGGGATCCAGGTCGGTGCGGCGGAAAATAATACCGGTATTAACGGGGGCGGGATGTAAAGTCAGGTACACTTTTTCGCCAGTGTGCAAGCCAACACCCGTGGCGCGAATCATATTGTTCAGGGTACGCTGTCGAATCATGCCTTACCGATACCTGCAAGAAAAGCAGTGGAAATGAAAAACTGGTCGCAATACTAACAGATGTCTCCCCATAGCTCCATAAAACGAACCGCCAGCAGGTTCGAGGGGTAGCTGGCAGTTCGTCTTTTACGGAAGCCTGTTACAGCCTGGCAATCAGTCCGCCTGGCGACGCAGGAACGCCGGGATATCCAGGTAGTCCATGTCCGCATCGGCACGAGTATCCATTTTCCGCGCCACCGCTTCTCCACCACTGGGCCCGCGACGAATCACAGTCGGCTTGTCCAGTACTTCATAATCGGGCTCACCGGTGGTGGCTTTTCTCACATTGGGGGTCGGTGCCGGGCCATTATCCACAACCTTGGTTGGCTGCTTGCGCTCAACGCCCTGCCCCAGGCCAGTGGCCACCACGGTAACCCGCAGTTTGTCGCCCATTTCGGGATCGATAACAGTGCCGACCACAACCGTCGCATTGTCAGATGCAAATGCCTCAACCGTATCGCCCACATCGGAGAATTCACCCAGCGAGAGATCCGGGCCAGCGGTAATATTGACCAGAATGCCACGGGCACCCTGCAAATTGATATCCTCCAGCAGGGGGCTGTGAATCGCGGTTTCCGCGGCGACACGCGCACGGTCTTCTCCCGTGGCTTCACCGGTACCCATCATGGCCTGACCCATTTCGGACATCACTGTACGCACGTCGGCAAAGTCAACGTTGATCATGCCGGGGCGGATGATCAGATCGGCAATACCCTGTACCGCGCCCAACAGCACATCGTTGGCCGCCTTGAAGGCTTCCAGCAGACTGGTTGTTTTCCCCAGCACCTGCAGGAGTTTTTCGTTGGGAACCGTGATCAGTGAATCCACCTTATCCTTCAGTTCCACCAGTCCTTCTTCGGCGATCGCCATACGCTTGCGACCTTCGAATACAAACGGGCGGGTGACCACAGCAACGGTCAGAATACCGAGTTCTTTTGCCACATCGGCAACGATGGGCGCCGCACCGGTCCCCGTACCACCACCCATACCAGCAGTGATGAACACCATATCGGCGCCCTGCAGCACATCGGCAATGCGGTCGCGATCCTCGATGGCCGCATGACGGCCCACCTCGGGATTGGCGCCCGCACCCAACCCCTTGGTCAGCCCATTACCCAACTGCAGGATAGTGGCGCTGCCAATATCCTTCAGTGCCTGGGAGTCGGTGTTGGCACAGATGAACTCAACCCCTTCCACAGAGCTGTTCATCATGTGGCGCACGGCGTTCCCGCCGCCACCACCGACACCTATCACTTTGATTTCCGCGCTATCTGGCACGCTGTCAACGATCTGAAACATGGTTAATACCCCTCGATTGGTCCTGTGTTAAATACCTGTTGATTACAAATTGCCCTGAAACCAGCCTTTCAGCCGGGTGATAAAACCTTCCTTGCTGCTTTCGCTGCGTCGACTGGGGCGATTGCCCTCCTGTTGCTGCTGCATGCCGTACATCAGCAAACCAACGCCCGTTGAGTAGATCGGGTTGTCGACGATGTCCGTTAAGCCTTTGATATTCTGCGGTGACCCCAGCCTGACAGGCATATGGAAAATTTCTTCCGCCAGCTCCACGACACCTTCCATCTTCGCAGTGCCACCCGTGAGCACGATGCCGGCCGCCACCAGGTCCTCAAACCCGCTGCGCCGCAACTCTGCCTGCACCAGGGTAAATAGCTCGTCATAGCGGGGTTCCACCACTTCCGCCAGGGCTTGGCGTGATAGATCACGGTGTGGGCGGTCGCCAACGCTGGGCACCTTGATGGTCTCGTCAGCACCGGCCATCTTGGCCAGTGCACAAGCGTATTTGATCTTCAACTCTTCAGCGTGGGCCGTGGGCGTGCGCAGTGCATGCGCGATGTCATTGGTGACCTGGTCACCGGCAATGGGGATGACACCGGTATGACGAATCGCACCCTCGGTAAAGATGGCGATGTCAGTCGTTCCACCTCCGATGTCCACCAGGCAGACGCCAAGCTGCTTTTCATCCTCTGTGAGCACCGCATAGGACGACGCCAGCTGTTCCAATATGATGTCATCCACCTCCAGGCCACAGCGGCGGATGCACTTCTTGATGTTCTGTGCAGCATTGGCGGCGCAGGTCACCAGATGCACCTTGGCCTCCAGGCGTACTCCGGACATGCCCAGAGGCTCCCTCACCCCCTCCTGGTTATCAATAATGAATTCCTGGGGCAACACGTGAAGGATTTCCTGGTCTGCGGGAATCGCGACGGCGCGGGCGGCATCGATGACGCGCTCAATGTCCAGTGTCAGCACTTCACGATCCCGGATTGCAACAATGCCGTGGGAGTTGAGACTGCGAATGTGGCTACCGGCAATGCCCGCGTAAACAGAGTGAATATGGCAGCCCGCCATCAGCTCCGCCTCTTCAATGGCGCGCTGTATGGAGTGCACTGTGGACTCGATATTGACCACCACCCCTTTTTTCAGGCCGGAAGATGGATGCAGTCCGGTGCCGACGATTTCCAGAGTGCCGCCGGGGCCGGCCAGGCCGACTATCGACACCACTTTGGACGTGCCAATATCCAGCCCAACGATCAATCTTTCATCACTAGAGTTCGCCATTTTTCGACCTCACACTTTTTCCGTTGACCCGGAGATGCTCGTTAATTTCTGCTCTACCCATCCACTGGTATTCCCTTGCTCTGCTAGCCACTGCACCGCCACACCGTTGTCATAGCGGATATCCACTCTGGCGATCTGTTCAGCCTTCTGCTTCAGCTCCTGCTCCCAGACTTCGAGAAAGCGACGCATTTTTTCCATCACCTGATCGCGACCGATAACCAGCTCCAGATCATTGTCCAGTCGCAACCACCAGGCACCCCGGTCATCCCGTTTCAGGGTGGCAATGCGCAAACCGGAAGGCTGCAGCAACTGCACCATCTCCCGGTAGGATTTCATCAGATGGCGCTCGCTCTGGTCGCCGCCCTGCAGCTTAGGCAGAAACGCCAGCGAGCTGTTGTCACCAATATCGCGCCGCTCTCCCCGCACATTGAGAAAACCTGTGTCCCCCCAGCGGGCAATGGGCACCTCTTCTGTCACGGCGATCACCAACCCGTCCGGCCAGCGCCGGCTAACCCGAGCCTGCTGCACCCAGGGATGCAACTCCAGCTCACGGCGAATGGTCTGCAGGTCGAGACTGAGAAAGCCACCGCTCACCAGCGGCTCTACCAACCCCTGAATCTCGGCCTGATCAACCTGAGCAAATTCCCCTTTCACCGTAATAACCCCAATGGCGACATTGAGGCGCTGGTAGAGTTTGTCCGCACCCCAGCCTGCACTCAGCAGCGCTCCGACCAGTAGCGCCAGGGAAACAACCCGCGGCAGCCAATGCAGCTTTTCCTGCAGCGTTGGTTTCATCTCCCGACGCATTGCGCCTGCGTGTTGCCGATTAGCGATCATTCGCATCTCCGCTGAGACTGGTATCGAGAATTTTCAATACCAGTTCGTCAAAGCTGTATCCCGCCACCCGGGCGGCCATTGGCACCAAACTGTGGTCGGTCATGCCGGGCACGGTATTGACCTCCAGCAGAAGAAACTCACCGTCGGCGTTCGCCATCACATCCACGCGCCCCCAGCCACTGCAGCCGAGACTACTGAACGCTTTCAGGGCCAAGTCTTTCAACTCGTTTTCCCTTTCGCCACTCAGGCCGCAGGGGCACAGATACCGTGTATCGTTGGCCAGATATTTGGCATCGAAGTCGTAAAATCCGTGGTCGGTTTCCAGTTTGATTGGCGGCAATACCTCGCCGTCCAGAATCGCCACCGTGTACTCCGCACCACTGATCCACTGCTCTGCAATCACACTGCTATCCAGTGCGGCCGCTTCCCGCCAGGCATTTTGTAACGCTTCTGGGGTGTCGGCACGGGTCATTCCCAGGCTGGAGCCCTCGTGCGCAGGCTTTACCATGACCACACCAGCGAGTTCCTGAAGCGTCCTGGCCCAGTCCGTCTCTTTGGTCAGCACAGCAAACTGAGCGGTTGGCAAGCCGACACCGTGCCAGAATTGTTTACTGTGCAATTTGTCCATCGCCAGGGCAGAGGCAAAGACCCCACTGCCGGTATAGGGAAGACCCAACAACTGCAGCGCCCCCTGTAACGAACCATCTTCGCCCCCCGGGCCGTGCAGCATGATCAATACTCTGTCGGGCTTGAGGTCTGACAGCTGTTGAAGCAGGCCGGAACCGGCGTCCAGCGATACCAGATCGACACCGCTGCGTTCCAGGGAAGCAATAACCGCGGCGCCGGAAATCAGGGAGATCTCACGCTCGGCAGACGTTCCGCCGTACAGTACAGCGACCCGACCATATTTCTTTTGCATTACTTCACTGACAGCCATAAATGCGCTCTACTCTTCCCCGTTATCTCAGCTTTCGCTCTTCCAGCATTTTCACCAACTTGCCGACACTCCCCGCCCCTTGGGTAATCACCATGTCGCCACCATGGACGATGTCTTTCAGCACATCCGCCACCGATTCAATATCCGGCACGTAGATCGGATCTACCAGGCCCCGCTGGCGAACACTGCGGCACAGGGAGCGGCTATCCGCCCCCGGGATTTCGTCTTCGCCGGCGGGATAAACCTCCAGCAGGATCAACACATCGCAGCTCGACAGTACGCCCACAAAGTCTTCATACAGATCCCGGGTCCGGGTGTAGCGATGTGGTTGAAAAATCATCACCAGCCGTTTTTCCGGCCAACCCTCGCGCACGGCCTTGATAGTGGCGGCCACCTCCCTGGGATGATGCCCATAATCGTCGACAAGCATGGCCTTGCCACCATGCACCGGGTACTCACCATAAATTTCGAAGCGTCTACCCACTCCCTGAAAGCCGCTCAGGCCCTTCTGAATAGCCTCATCCACAAGGCCCTCATCAGTGGCAATGGCAACCACCGCGGCGGCATTGAGTACGTTGTGTACGCCCGGAATATTCAGCTCGATATTCAGCGGCTTGGTGTGTTCCGGACGGAAAATCTTGAAGTGGCTGTTGTTTTGGCGAATGGACACATCTTCAATGCGGAAATCGGCATCCTCGGAAAACCCGTATGTCAGCACCGGCCTTGAGACCTCCGGCAATATCTCACGCACCACCGGATCATCGATACATAGCACAGCCAACCCATAAAAAGGCAGGTTGTGCAGAAACTCGATAAAAGTCTGTTTCAACCGATTGAAATCAAACCCGTAGGTTTCCATGTGGTCCGCATCAATGTTGGTCACCACAGCCACCATCGGCTGCAGATGCAGGAACGAAGCGTCACTTTCATCGGCTTCGGCCACCAGATAGCGGCTGACTCCCAAGCGGGCGTTGGTGCCGGCGCCCTTGACCAGGCCGCCGATCACAAATGTCGGATCCCTCCCACCGGCAGCCAGTACCGAGGCCAGCAGGCTGGTGGTGGTGGTCTTGCCATGGGTGCCGGCCACGGCAATGCCGTGGCGATAGCGCATCAACTCCGCCAGCATTTCCGCACGGCGGACAATCGGTATGCGCAGTTCCCTGGCGCGAATCACCTCTTCGTTGTTATCGGAGACCGCCGAAGAGAGCACCACCACATCGGCACCACAGACATTATCCCCGGCATGCCCCATCATGATGGCAGCACCCAGGCGACGCAGACGGGATGTATTGCTGTTATCTGCCAGGTCAGAACCGGAGATTGTGTATCCCTGGTTCAGCAGCACTTCGGCAATACCGCACATGCCACTGCCGCCGATACCGATAAAGTGAATGCGGCGGATGCGGCGCATTTCCGGGACAGCGTGAAAACCATCAGCGCCCACGGCACACCTCCTCACAAATATCCGCCACTGTTTCCGCCACATGGGGTCTGGACAACTTGCGGGCATTGCTTGCCATCTGGACCAACTGCCGGTCACTGGCCAGGCGCACCTGTAATCTTTCTGCCAGCCCCGCCGCCGTCAGCTCTGTCTGCTGGATGATTTCTGCAGCTTCACCATTCACCAGCCATTGAGCGTTATGGGTCTGATGATCATCGATAGCAAACGGAAACGGCACCAGAATGGAACCGACGCCGGCTGCCGCCAGCTCGGATACCGTCAGGGCACCCGAGCGGCAGATCACTAAATCTGCCCAACCATAGGCCGCCGCCATATCGGCAATAAAGGGTTCCACATCAGCCTCGACACCGACATGTTGATACGCTTCTTCTGTCACCTGCTGATGGGCTTTACCACATTGATGGCGCACCGCTGGCCTCTCATTCTCCGGCATCAGCGCCAGGGCCTCGGGTACCAGCTTGTTGATGGCCAGGGCACCGAGACTGCCACCCAGCACCAGCAGATGCCGTGGCCGATCCACCGCACCAATACGCTGCGCGGGTTCCACCAAAGCACTGATTTCAGAACGCACAGGATTGCCAGTCCATTCGCCGCGAGGTAACGCCCCGGGAAAGGCCTCGAGAACACGGTTGGCTATCTTGCCCAGTAGTTTGTTGGTAGTGCCGGCAATAGCATTCTGCTCATGAATCACCAGCGGAATCCCCAACAGCCTGGCTGCCACACCACCGGGACCGGAGGCAAAACCACCCAATCCGAGAACGGCATCCGGGCGCTCGCGGCGTAGCACACCCAGCGCCTGCCACAACGCACGGGTCAGCAACAAAGGCGCCCAGATCAATTTCAGAATACCCTTGCCGCGCAGGCCGGCCACATCGATGTAATTGATCGGCAGATCATTGGCAGGCACCAGTTCGGCCTCAATACCACGCCGGGTCCCCAGCCAGGATACGGAAACATCGCGGGCGCGCAGTGCCTGTGCCACCGCCAGGGCGGGAAACACATGACCACCGGTGCCACCGGCCATCACCACCACCTTGTTACATCTCCGCTCTGTCACGTCTCACCTGTCTCGCAACCGCAGGGACATCGTCCATCTCCCGGTTGATCCGCAATACCAGTGCCACCATGGCACAACACATCAATAAACTGCTGCCGCCGTAACTGATAAAGGGCAGCGTCAGCCCTTTGGTGGGGAGCAACCCCGAGGTCACACCCATGTTGATAAAAGCCTGCCCCGCCAGCATGGTGGCAATACCAAAACAGCTGTAAGCAGCAAACCAGTCTTCGAGCGCCACGGCCCGACGGGCCACATGTAGAATGCGCGATACCAGCAGGACGTAGAGCGCAATCGCCAGCACCACACCCAGCAGGCCAAACTCCTCGGCATAGATAGCAAACACGAAATCCGTGTGCGCCTCTGGCAGGTAAAACAGTTTCTGCACGCTATTGCCCAGCCCCACGCCCAACCATTCTCCACGACCAAATGCAATCAGTGACTGGGTCAACTGGTAGCCACTGTCATACTGATCCGCCCAGGGATCGAGAAAAGTCACCAACCTCTGTAGGCGATAAGGCGACAGCAGTGCCACTGAGGCCATCGCACCCAGCCCGGCAAGTAGGATCAGGGTAAATTGCCACACCCTGGCACCGCCCATAAACAACATGCCCATCACCGTCGCAGCCATCACCACCGATGAGCCAAAATCCGGCTCCAGCAACAGCAGCAAAGCCACCACGCCCACCAGACCGATCGGCTTGGCAAAATACTGCCAGTTCTCCCGCAGCTCTCTCTGGTAGCGCTCCAGATAGCCCGCCGTGAATAGAATCATCACGAACTTTGCGATCTCCGAAACCTGCAGATTCAAGGGTCCCAACGGGATCCAGCGCTGACTGCCGTTTACCCGGCGACCCACGCCGGGAATAAGCACTGCCAGCAGCAACAGCAGTGTCAGAATCAGCAAAGGCACGCCATAGTGAAACCAGAAGCGGGATGGCACATTGAGGAACACTGCGGCCACCATTGCCCCCATCAGCAAAAACAGTAAATGGCGCTTCAGGTAGAAGAAGGCATCTCCGTAGCTGTGGTCGGCAAAACTAATGGAGGCGGAACAGATCATCACCAGGCCAATAGAGGCAATAGCCAATGCTGGCAGCAGCAGCGCCCGGTCTAACTCCCGCACAAAGTCCGAGCAGCGCAACAGTTGCAGGGCAAGCATATTCATTGCAATGCCTCCACAGCCGCAGCGAATTGCCGTCCGCGATCTTCAAAGCCGGCAAACATATCAAAGCTGGCACAGGCAGGTGACAGCAACACAATATCTCCCTGGGCAGCCACCCGGCTGGCTGCCGCCACCGCCGCCTGCAAACCAGTGGCATGGAGGGTGTCGACCACCCCGCCCACGGCACGATCAATGACCGGAGCATCTTCGCCAATCAACACCAGCTGTTTGACGGCACCGGGCAGTGCAGCAGCCAACGGTGCAAAATCCTGTCCTTTACCCTGACCTCCGGCAATCAGCACCAGATTCGCTCCCCGGGCCAGACCCTCGATAGCCGCCAGCGTGGCGCCCACATTGGTGGCCTTGGAATCGTTGATATAGGAAACCCCGCCCAGTTCGGCAACAACCTGACAGCGATGATCCAGTCCCTTGAAGCGGCGCAGCGTGTCGAGCATGGAGGCCATCGGCAAGCCGCAGGCCGTACCCAGCGCCAGGGCTGCCAGTGCATTGGCACAGTTATGACGACCCTGGATACCCAGTTCTCGTTCCGGCATTAGCGGATCGAATTGGTAGTAAAGCCAGGACTCTCCCTCGTGCTGACGCAAGCCAAAGCCCTTGAAGTCCGGCTGACCGAGCCCAAAACTCCACTGCTTGATGCCATCGCCCACCAGCGGGTTAGTCAGCGCGTCATCACGATTCACCACCACCTGGCGTGCACCGATAAAGATCCGGTGTTTGGCCTGGTGGTAATCCAGCAAGCCGTTGTATCGATCCATATGGTCGGCACTGATATTGAGCACCACCGCCACCTCGGCATTAAGTGCCTGCACTGATTCCAGCTGGAAGCTCGATAACTCCAGCACGTAAAGCTGGGCGTCAGACTGCAGCAAGTCCAGCGCCGGCATGCCGAGGTTGCCACCTACACCGGCAACCACTTTCGCGTCCGCACACATTTCCCCAACCAGGGTCGTGACGGTACTTTTGCCATTGGAACCGGTGATGGCAATGATCGGGGCGTTGGCACTTCGGGCGAACAATTCAATGTCATTGATCACCGGGATATCCGCCGCAAGCGCCTGCTGGACTGCAGGGTGCTGGCGCGTCAGCCCGGGACTGAGAATCACTTCATCGGCAGCCAGCAACGCATCGGCGGACAGTTCGCCAAGCATAACCGGCACATCCGGCATATCGGACTGCAGTTGCTCCAGGCCGGGGGGATACTGGCGGGTGTCACACATCACAAAGCGCTCGCCAAGGCGGGACAGATGACGAGCCACAGACAAACCGGTGACGCCGATTCCGACGACCACTTTCAGTTTGCTACTCGCTATCAATTGCGACATTGCCACTCTCCACGCCCCTCAATCAACGCAGCTTCAACGTTGCCAGACCAAACAACACCAGCACCAGGGTAATAATCCAGAAACGCACGATCACCCTGGGCTCCGGCCAGCCTTTCAATTCAAAATGGTGGTGGATGGGAGCCATGCGGAAAATCCGTCGCCCAGTCAACTTGAAAGACGCCACCTGCATGATCACCGACACTGTCTCCAGAACGAACACACCACCCATGATGAAAAATACAATTTCGTGACGCACGATCACGGCCATGACACCGAGCGCCGCGCCGAGAGCCAATGCGCCCACATCCCCCATAAAAACCTGGGCGGGATAGGTGTTAAACCACAGAAAGCCCAAGCCAGCACCGGCGAGCGCCGCACAGAACACCACCAGCTCACCGGCACCCGCCACGTAGGGAATATGCAGGTACTCTGAAAACTGCACGTTGCCCACCAGGTAGGCAAACACCCCGAGCGCACCCGCCACCAACACACTTGGCATAATGGCTAGACCGTCGAGGCCATCAGTGAGGTTGACGGCATTACTGCTGCCGACGATGACAAAGTAGGTCAACACCACGTAAAACACGCCAAGCGGCAGGGCCACTTCTTTAAAGAACGGCACAATCAGCTCATTTTCCGCGCCGCTACTGCCAGTGTTGTAAAGAAAAATGGCAGCCCCCAATCCTGCTACAGACTGCCAAAAATATTTCCAGCGGGCCGGCAGGCCTCGGGAATTTTTTTCCACCACCTTGCGGTAATCATCGACCCAGCCCACGGCACCAAACACAAAGGTCACAATAATGACGACCCACACGTAGTGGTTGCTGAGATCTGACCACAGCAGGGCACTGACAAAGATCGACAGTAGAATCAGGGCTCCACCCATGGTTGGAGTCCCCGATTTGCTGAGATGACTCTGTGGACCATCGGTGCGAACAGACTGCCCAATCTGCAGGTAATTGAGACGCCGGATCATCATAGGTCCCAGCAACAGCGACAAACCCAGGGCCGTCAATACACCGAGAATGGCGCGAAACGTCAGGTACTGCACCACGGCAAATGCCGTGAAATACTGGGACAGGTATTCAGCTAACCAAAGCAGCATGATCAGGATTCCCCAAACTCTGTTAGTTGTTGCACTACCGTTTCCATCGCCATAAATCGCGACCCCTTGATAAGCACCGTCATCTCCGGCCCCAGCAACTCCCGCAGTGTGGCAACCAATGCATCCTTGGTATCAAAGTGCTGCCCCCGATCACCAAACGCGTTAACTGTGTGGATACCGAGAGGCCCTACAGCAAGCAACTGATCCACACCATGCTGGGCGGCATAACCACCCACGTCCGCGTGCATCTTCGCTTCATCGCTGCCCAATTCGCCCATATCTCCCAACACCAGAATGTGCTTGCCGGGCTGTGCGGCCAGCACATCGATAGCGGCTTTTACCGAACCGGGGTTGGCGTTATAGGTGTCATCAATAACCACGACCCCATCGCTCATAACCCTGCGATTGAGGCGTCCTGAAACCGGTTGCAGTGTTGCCAAACCTTTTGCTATGTCATTGAGATCGGCCCCGGCCGCGTATGCACATGCTGCGGCTGCCAGGGCATTCGCGACGTTATGCCGGCCGGCCGTTGGAAGCGTCACCGCCACTTCGCCCACCGGGGCAAGCAGCGTGAAGCTGTAACAACCCAGGGCATCACAATGGAGATCGCAGGCGCGAAAATCGGCGCTGCCGGAGTTAAGCGAGTAAGTCAGCACGGGTGCTGCTGCACTGGCGCGCCAGCCTTCACTCCAGCTTTCATCCAGATTGATCACCGCCGTTCCCTCGGGAACCACGCCCTGGTAGATCTCGCCCTTGGCCCTGGCCACCCCGGCAATGCTGCCAAAGCCTGAGACATGGGCGGGCATGACATTGTTGACCAGCACCACATCCGGTTTTGCCAGGCTGCACAAATAGGCAATCTCTCCCGGTCCACTGGCACCCATTTCAATGACGGCATAGCGGTGAGCCGGCTGCAACTGCAACAGCGTCAGTGGCACACCAATTTGATTGTTGAGGTTGCCACGGGTGGCAAGCACCGGGCCGCACAGACTGAGAATGGCGGCGATCATTTCTTTCACCGTGGTTTTACCACTGCTGCCAGTGACCGCTACCACGGGACCAAAAAAGTGCCGCCGGTTTAGCAGCGCCAGCTGTCCCAGGGCAATCGTGGTATCTGGAACCACCCACTGGGGAACATTGATATCCCGCATGGGTTTTTCCACCACCAGGCCACAGGCCCGGGTAGCCACTTCCGGCAGAAATTCGTGGGCATCAAAGCGTTCTCCTCGCAGCGCCACAAACAGCTCATCATCCGCAAGTTTTCGGGTATCGGTACTGATCGCGGTAAAGCCGCAGTCGGGATACATCAGCGTACCGCCGAACTCCTGCGCCGCCGATGAGAGTGTTAGCGCCCGCATCATTGACACCCCCCGCGCTGACGCAATGCCAACCTGACTTCCTTGTGGTCGCTGAAAGGCAGTCGCTGATCACCGACCAACTGGTAATCTTCATGTCCCTTTCCCGCCACCAGGATGACATCCCCGTCTGCCGCGTTGGCAATGGCGTAACGGATAGCCGCAGCGCGATCGGCTACCACGTCGACAGATTCCTGGGCAGTGATGCCAGACAGAATATCCCCAAGAATCTCACCGGCATTTTCATGCCGCGGGTTATCACTGGTCACCACCACGCGATCGGCATACCGGGCCGCAATACCACCCATTTGCGGGCGTTTGCCGGCATCCCGATTGCCGCCACAACCAAACACACACCACAACTGTTTTTCGCAGTGCTCACGCAGGGTCATCAGGGCTTTCTGCAGGGCATCCGGGGTATGGGCGTAATCAATGACCACCTGTGGGCCTGCTTCCTCACCCACCAACTCCATACGGCCAACTACCGGCTGCAGGTGTGGGATGAGCGACAAGACCTTGTCCAGTGACAAACCCTGAGCACAGGCCACAGCCACCACTGCCAGCAGGTTTTCCAGGTTGAACCGACCGAGCAGTGAACTGGCCATCCGCCCTTCACCCCAGGGAGTCCGAATAGTCGCTTCCAGACCACGGGCCGAAAGCTTGATATCCCTGGCACAGAGTGCGGCCCCGGGATTGTTCAGGGAATAACCATACAGCTCGACGCCGGGCGGTAACTGTGAGGCGATTTCCGCACCCACCGGATCATCGACATTAATCACTGCATGCTCCAGCCCGGGCATACTGAACAGGCGCATTTTGGCCTGGGCGTAACTCACCAGATCACCGTGATAATCCAGGTGGTCCCGTGACAGATTGGTGAATACTGCCGTAGCGAACCGCAACCCCTCGACGCGATACTGATCGAGGCTATGGGATGAAACCTCCATCGCCAGATGTTCCACACTGGCGTCGGCATAAGAAGCGAGCAATCGCTGCACGGCAACCGCGTCAGGGGTCGTCATCCCTGTATCGGTCAGCGTAACCAATCCCTGTCGATACGCCCCGTGACCCAGCGTGCCAATTACCGCCGAACTGCGCCCTGCCAGGCTGAAGAGTTGGGCCAGCAGCTGGCTGCAAGTGGTTTTGCCGTTGGTTCCCGTCACCCCGGTCAGCGTAAGGCGCTCGGATGGCCTGCCATAAAACCGTCCGGCAATGTCGCTGATTTTTCTACTCAGGCCAGCAACCGGTATCACGCCGGTGCCATTCACCTCAAGTCCTTCAGCTTCAGCAAGAATGACTGATGCCCCCGCAGTCGTCGCCTGTCCGATAAAATTGCGTCCATCCACAGACAGTCCGGGAACAGCGAAGAACAAATCTCCGGGGCGCAATTGCCGGCTGTCGAGACACAACCCGGTAACAATCAGAGACAACTGCGATTCGTGTAGAGGCACATCTGGCAGCAGTTCACCCAGGGTCACACCTGCAGGTATCTGTGTGGCAACCATCACGTTGCACCTCCAGATTTCCCCGCCGCCCTGGTGACCTGCTCAGATGCCTTTATCTGCGGCGGCACTTTCAGCATGCGCAAGGCGTCAGCCACCACATTGCCAAACACTGGTGCCGCCACTTCGCCACCGAAATATTTTCCACCCTGGGGATCATTGATGATCACCACAGCTACCAGGCGCGGGTTGTCCGCCGGCACCATGCCGGCAAACATGCCCACATAGCGGTTTTTCTCGTAACCGTTTTTACCCACCTTGTGCACAGTGCCGGTTTTACCGGCCACTTCGTAAGCGGGGATTGCCGCCCGGGTCGCCGTGCCACCGCTACCAGTCACGCTGGTCATCATGGTGCGCAGTTTCACCACCAGCTCAGCATCCACAACCGGCACACCTTCCGGCACCGTTTCCGTCTTTAACAGCGTGACCGGCTTTTTGACACCGTCATTGGCAAGGACTGCGTAGGCCTGAGCAATCTGTAGTGCCGAGGCGGACAGTCCGTGACCAAAAGCAAAATTGGCCCGCTCAACGGGCCGCCACCGACGGTGATCTGGCAAACTTCCCGGCGTCTCCCCCGGGAACCCCGTCCCCGGGCTTTCGCCTATCCCCACACGGGCAAACATTTCGCGAATATGTTCCGGCTCCAGATCCAGAGCGATCTTGGTGGTTCCGACCTGGCTGGATTTCATCAACAACGTGGTCAGGTCTATAACGCCGTAATTGCGGTGGTCGTAAAAAGTTTTGCGGCCCACCCGGATATACCCCGGATTAGTATCAATAATGGTCTCCGGAACGTATTTGCCGCTCTCCAGGGCCGCCAGCACAGTCAGAGGTTTCATGGTTGACCCCGGCTCCACCAGATCAGTCACTGCCCGGTTGCGCAGCGCGTCGGAATTCAACTGACCCCGGTCGTTGGGATTAAAGGAAGGCTGATTGGCCATCGCCAGCACTTCGCCACTGCGCACATCCAGCAAGACCACCGAGCCGGACGCCGCCTGAAACTTGTTCACGGCTTCTTTCAGCTCACGATAGGCGGTGTATTGCAGACGCAGATCAATACTCAGGGCCAAATTCTCACCGGCTTTTTCACTGCGCAGCAAGCCCAGCTCCTTGATCACACGACCCTTAAGGTCTTTCAGCACCTGCTTGGCCCCGGGCACGCCGGTCAGCCATTCGTCATAGGCCAGCTCCATACCTTCCTGACCATGATCATCAATATTGGTAAAGCCCACCAACTGCGAGGTCACTTCCCCCGCGGGGTAAAAACGTTTGTACTCCCCCTGGCCGTAGATACCGGGAATTTCCAAACGCAAGGCCTCTTCCGCCTGCTCCGGTGTGAGCTGACGCTCCAGGTACATAAACTCCTTGCCTGCATAGCGGATTAACCGCTGCTTCAGCTCCCCATGACTGATCGCCAGGGTTTTTGCCAATGCTTTCAGCGCCGGGGACTCGACGTTGACCAGCTGCGGGTTCGCCCACAGGGTCACCACGGGCGTGCTGACCGCCAGCGGTTCACCGCGTCGGTCCGTGATCACGCCGCGGTAGGCTGGTATCGACTCGGCTCGCAAGGTGCGAGCCATACCCTGACCCTGCAGAAACTCATAACCCTTATCCACATCCGGCATCACCTGAAGCTGGGCAATATGCCAGAGTCCGGCAACCGGCAGCGTCGCCAACACCGTCACCACCAGAAGGTAGCGCCAGCGCGATATGGTCAACTTGCCCGGTTTCACTCTGTTCACCTGCTCCAATTACATGCCTGACGGGTCACCGGCACGAACGATGACAATTTCGCTCGGCTCAGGTACCCGCATGTTCAGTTCACTGATCGCCATTTGCTCAACACGACTGAGGGAAGCCCATGAGCTCTGTTCCAGCAAATAACGCCCCCACTCCACCTGCAACGCATTGGCTTCCTGCTCCAGTTTGGCTAGCTCGTTGTACAGCTGCCGGCACAGGTGGCTCACATACACCACCGAAAGGGCCGACACAATAACGGCCAGCCACAGCAGCGGAAACAACCAACCAGCCTGCCTGCGAGCCACACCTCGCACGGTCAGGCGACCTTTTCCGCCACGCGCATCACAGCACTGCGCGCCCGCGGGTTGGCTTTCACTTCAGCCATACCCGGTTTTACCGCTTTCCCCACAGAGCGCAGGCGTCGCACAATATCTTTTTCCATTACCGGCAGCCCCCTGGGGATGGGCTTGCCCTTTTCCTGCTCCCGGATAAACCGCTTTACCAGACGGTCTTCCAGAGAGTGAAAGCTGATCACCACCAGGCGTCCGCCAACAGCCAGTATGTCCAACACCGATGCCAGCACTTTTTCCAGATCTTCCAGCTCCCGGTTTATGAAAATACGGATACCCTGAAAGGCTCGCGTGGCCGGGTGCTTGCCCTTTTCCCAGGCAGGGTTTGCCTCGGCAACGATATTTGCCAGCTGCGCCGTTCGCGTTATCGGCGCCTCTGCGCGTGAAGCAATAATCGCCCTGGCCATGCGTCGCGCGAAACGCTCTTCACCGTAGTCCCGCAATACCTGGGTAATATCATCTTCCGAGGCTTCCGCCAGCCACTCGGCAGCGCTCATGCCGCTGTCCGGGTCCATGCGCATATCCAGAGGGCCATCCCGCAAAAAGCTGAACCCTCTTTCTGCGTCATCCAGCTGGGGGGACGAAACACCGAGATCCAGCAACACGCCCTGGACACCTCCGGCACGCTGTCGCTCTGTCACCATGGAAGCCATATCCGCAAAACTGCCCCGCACCATTTCAAAGCGCGCATCGTCGGCAAACATTTTCTGGGCAGCCTCGCAGGCCCGCGGGTCCTTGTCGATCGCCATTAAGCGCCCGTCGGAAGCAAGCCTGGAAAGTATGATGGTGGAGTGGCCGCCGCGGCCAAAGGTGCCATCGACATAGAATCCGTCGGGGTCGGTGATGAGGGCAGTGACTGCCTCATCAAGTAAAACGGTCGTGTGCTCGACCTGTGCCGACATAAACGTTCCCCAGTGTTACAACGACAGCGATTGCATTTCTTCCGGAATTTCAAGATCACCACTGGTCTCAGCCAGCCAATCCTCTCTGCCGGCATTCCAGTTTTCTTCGCTCCACAATTCCAAACGGTGACGCTGACCCACCAGAATCACTTTCTTTTCCAGCTGCGCGTATTGGCGCAGCTCGGGTGGAATCAATATGCGGCCATTGCCATCGAGCTCCATTTCCCGGGCATGACCGATAAGAATTCTCTGCAATTTGCGGGTGGCGGGATTAAAGGTGGGCAGCCGGGCGATCTGCTCTTCTATTTTTTCCCATTCCTGCAGCGGATAGATCAATAAACATTTATCCTGCACATCGATGGTGGCGATAAGGGCACCGCCGCAGCTTTCATCAATATCCGAGCGATAGCGCGCCGGGATCGCCATACGACCCTTGGCATCGATATTGATTTCATTGCTGCCTCTGAACACGCCAGCCGAATCCCGCTAAGTACAAATTGCTTTAAGGACAAAAAACCACTTTGCCCCACTTTCTCCCACTTTTCGTCACTATATGCTCAACAAGGGCAAAGTCAAGGCTTTCAAAGGCAAGAAAATCACCAAAAAAGTCCCAGTAACTCAATAAGTTGCAGAAAAATCGTCAACGGTAAAAACCAGTGGTTTCAATATCGCATTCAGAAACAATTTGATAGAAAACGCAGTTAATGTATTACTTTAATAAAATTGAGTACAAAAACCGAAAAGCCCAAAAAATAAACAGTTTGTTTATTTTTTGATCAAATGGGCAGGATTGTGAACGGGCTCGCAGTGATCGACCTCTGGCATCGCTACCACAGTGACCTTTGAGCGGGAAGCCTGTACACCCGGCATAAAACCGGGCGACAAAAAAAAGGGGAGTTGGCCTGTAAGCCGGGTTCTGTCGTGGACAACCATTCCTCTAGGGTGCATGTCACCATACACCTCAAGCGACCTACCCGAGTCCAGCGCGGGCCACGCCAATGGACTCCTATTTGGTCTTGCTCCGGGTGGGGTTTACCGTGCCACAAACTGTTACCAGTTGCGCGGTGCGCTCTTACCGCACCCTTTCACCCTTACCTGTGCCGTGAAAACGGCCATCGGCGGTCTACTCTCTGCTGCACTTTCCGTAGGCTCGCGCCCCCCAGGGGTTACCTGGCACCCTGCCCTATGGAGCCCGGACTTTCCTCCCCTGAAAACCCTGTGCCACCTTCGGAGACACAGAGAAATTCAGCGGCGGCTGCCCGGCCAACTCCCGCGGCAAGATTACCACGATAAGTTTTTTTTGCAGCGATAACCCACCAAAATTCCCATATTTACTCACAACACTGGTTATTTTTTGACCTGATCGATAGTTCACCAGGACGATGTTGGTTAGGGTAGACGTCTCTATGGGACGAGGAATCATCCAGATGCAGCGAATTGTAGTCGTCAATCCAAAGGGTGGCTGTGGCAAAACCACACTGGCCACCAATCTGGCCAGTTTTTTCAGCCACCAGGGCGCGATCGCGACGTTGATGGATCTTGACCCCCAGGGGTCCAGCGTTTTCTGGGCGCTAAACCGCCCGGACAGTGTCCCTCACATTCAACTGGTCGACGCACACAACTGCCCACTGAACGTCACCCGCAGCTGGGCCATTCAGCCTCCCAGAAATACCGAGGTGCTGATTCTGGATACGCCGGCACGTCCGGACCTGATCAATCTCAGCCCTCTCCTCAGGGAAGCCACCGCCATTCTGCTCCCCGTGGTACTGGAGGAGTTTGATCTCCACGCCATCACACACACGGTTCAGGAATTGCGACGCATGTTGCCATCCCAACAGAATATGGCAGTGGTCATTAACCGGTTCGCCACCTCATCCTCGGCCACACAGCGGGCCCAGAATCTGGAGAAAACCCTGTCACTACCGATCATCGCCTACCTGCGCCAGTCGAGAACCTTTCTGCAGGCCGCCTCCGAGGGGAAAGGAATCTATGAAATGGCCGGCAGCCATTACCGCGGCGATAAACGGGCAATTACCGCAATCGGCGAGTGGTGCAACCGAGGAGCAGAAAGTGCAGGCGAGACGGGATTCAAACGCCTGGACCCCGACGTCATCGCAATGGCCAGCAACCTGTAGAACTAACTTTTAAGGGCCAGGGCCAGCTGGTAGAGGGCATTCTTTTGCCCGCCAGTAATTTTCGCCGCGAGTGCTGCCGCCTGCTTTAACGGCAGCTCCTCCATCAATAACGCCAATATGCGACGCTGCTCACTCTCGCTGACATCAACTTCCGGAGCACCACTCACCAGTATCACGATTTCGCCCCGCTGCTGATTGGCATCCTCTCCGACAATTTGACAGAGCTCTTCCAGGCTGCCGGCCAGAAAGGTCTCAAAGGCCTTGGTCAACTCTCTGGCTAATACCGCTTCTCGATCAGCACCCAGTTCCGCGACCATATCTGACAGTGTTTCCAACACACGGTGAGGCGATTCATAGAACACCAGGGTACGGGGGTCACCGGCAAGGGCCGACAGTTTTTTCTGCCGAGCACCGGACTTTGCCGGGAGAAATCCCTCAAAGGAGAAACGGTCACTGGGCAAACCCGAGGCACAGAGTGCCGCGATTAGCGCACAGGGACCGGGAATCGGGATTACTTTCACCCCTTGCTGGCGGGCTTTACGTACCAGCCGGTATCCGGGGTCTGAAATTAATGGCGTGCCGGCGTCCGAGATAAGCGCCACTGTCTGGCCCTGGCCCAGCGCCTTCAGGATGCGCTCGGACTGATGCTCTTCTCCGTGATCATGGTAGGGCACCATGGGTGTATCAATACCCAGGTGCTTCAATAAACGGCCACTGTGACGTGTGTCTTCTGCGGCAATGAGATCTGCAGCATGGAGAACATCCACCGCTCGGGGTACCATATCTCCCAGGTTGCCGATCGGCGTTGCCACCACATACAATTCACCAGCCATAAAGAACGTTTTCCTATGCCCAATTTCCGTGTTAGTGCAGTAATGCTTGTCTGGCTCCTGACCTTGTTAGTCGGGTGCAGCCAACCTGGCACGGTGGCGCCGGTGCGGGAACACCAGGCAACACCTGTGGAGCTGGCCGAGCAGGCGCTTTCCCAAGCCGCCGGGAGCATAACACCCGAACGGCAGCTCCACCAATTAACGGCAGCGGAGCTGTTTCACCGTGCCGGCAAGTCCCAGCAAGCACTCAGCACCCTGCAGATGATTGATGACAGCGGATTGCCGGACAACCGCTATGGTGATTTTATTCTGCTGTTTGCCGAGCTGACACTGGCGAATGAGGCCTTTTTTGAAACCCGCGACCTGCTCACCGACAGTCGCATGACAGCCATCGCCTACCGACTTCCCCCGGCGCAACAGGCCCGCTGGCAAAAGATGCGCGGCGATCTCTTTTCACTGCTTGGCGAAGACGAAAACAGTATTCGTGCCTACGCCGCGCTGGCCAACCTCGCTGAAGATGCCACCACCCGGCAAACTGTCCACGAAAAACTCTGGCAGGTGCTGATACACCTTTCCGGGCCGCACCTGTCATCATTACTGGAGAGCGAAACCGATCCCACGCTGCTGGGCTGGTACAACCTGGCCAGCGTGCTGCGCAACAGCCAGGGCGATGTCAACCAGCAACTCAGCCTGATGGGGCAGTGGCGCGCTCGCTGGCCGACCCACCCAGCCGTTGTCGATCCACCAGCCAGCCTGCTGGCTCTGCAACAAATTGCCGATTCCCTGCCCAAAAACATTGCGGTGCTGCTGCCCTTTGAAGGCTCCCTGGCCCAGGCTGGCAAGGCCGTTCGCAGCGGCTTTCTCGCCGCATGGTATGAGGCCTATGGTTATGCAGGTAAGACCCCCGTGATCCGTTTTTACGACACAGCGGGAGCCGATGATATTGTCACCTTGTATCAGCGAGCCGTCACCGAAGGGGCTCAGCTGATCATTGGGCCGGTTCAGCGTGAAACGGTAGAGCAACTGATACAGCTGCCGGAACTGCCGATACCCGTCATTGCGCTCAATTATCTGGAAAACCTGTCTTTACCCATCCCTGATAACTTTTACCAGTTTGGGCTATCTGTCAGCGATGAGGCCCGTCAAATAGCCGACAGGGCCTGGGTTGAGGGTCAACGAACAGCGCTGACCGTGACACCGAACTCCGGCTGGGGCGATAGGGCACTCACCGCGTTCCGTGAACGCTGGCTTGAGCATGGTGGAAAACTGGTGGAAGCGCCGGCCTACGGGACTGCACAGAGTGATTTTGCCCCTCTGCTCCGACCCACCCTGCATATTACCCAGAGCGAGGAGCGCAAACAGCGACTGCAAAGGCTGCTGGGCAAGTCATTAAACTTCACACCGCGGCGCCGGCAGGATCTGGACATGGTATTTATGGTCGCCTACCCGGATCAGGCACGACAAATCAAGCCCACTCTGGATTTCCTGTTCGCCAGCGACCTCCAGATTTACAGCACCTCGCAACTCTACACCGGGGTTCAGGATCCGGGGCGCAATCGGGATCTGGAGTCCATTCGTTTCAGTGCCATGCCGTGGACACTGCCTGGCGCCGAGCATGAAAGACTGCAACCGGCCCAAGATCTGCAACCTATCTACCGCCACCTGTTTGCACTGGGAATTGACGCCTACCACCTGCACCAGGGGTTACCACAAATGCTGCTTCTGCCGGAAATCAAACTGTCGGGCAGCACGGGCACACTGCAACTGGACAAGCGCAAGAGCGCCATTATGAGGGAACAACCCTGGGCAGAGTTCAGGGGCGGCAGAGTCAGGCCCGCACAGCAACTGAAGCTCAACTAATCCGTTGGGTTCTCTGCTTTAGCTTCACAACGGGCCAACAATTGCTCGTTAAGAATGGCCTGGGTATCGGTAAAACTTACCTCAGTGACTTTGTGACTCTCGCCAAGACTTAACAGCGTCACCTGACCTTTATGGAACGGCAGGCCAGAGGTGACCTCACCGCTGTAATCAAGCCAGACCGGATAACTCAAATCCCGCAATCGCGGCACGGCAATCAGCTTTGACACCAACTTTGGCATACCACTGATATTGGCCAGATAGATGACGCGACCGTCCTGCAGGCAGCCGGGATCCACTTCTGCCAGTGTCTCGCGAACCATGTCCTTGACCTTCATCCCGGCAACCAGCATCACCAGGGCACCACCGCCTACTCCCTTGTACGGCTCGCCGAATTGATTCACCAGGCTGCCGAGGTTGAGCGTGGGATAATCGGGCTCCGCGACTTCATCGGCCCAGATTCCCGGAACCACAAGAAATCCCGCGATAAGGACAACGAAAGATCTGACAATTGCTGACCGTTTGAACATGAAGACAATACCTACAGATTGCACAAAACAAGGATGTTAGAGGGATCTGATCGACCCAGGCAAGTCACCACCAATTTTTGGCCACATTGTTCTGTTGAAACACCCGGACTCGTTGCATCATAACCATTCGGACAAAAGGAATTGGCCATATGATATTTTTTATTAAACCCAAGCACCGAAAATTACAGAGTCCTTCTGCGGGGGCCGAGGCTGAAAACTGGGCTAGGTTCTGGCTGCAGAAACAGAGCTTGCAATTCGTGGAGAAGAATTATCGAACTACTCGCGGCGAGATTGATCTGATCATGCAAGATGGAGACACCCTGGTATTTGTGGAGGTCAGGTTGCGTCAGAACGCGCAGTTTGCCACGGCGGCCCAGAGCATAGATCACCGCAAGCAGCAGCGCATCATCTCTGCCGCTCGTCACTATTTGCAAGCTCGGGGACTCTGGGAAAAAATCCCCTGCCGGTTTGATGCCATTTGTCTGCAAAGAGACACCGACAACGGTGATGGCTATCGGGTAGAATGGCTAAAAAATGCATTCAGCTAGTTGCAGAGAATCGTCGTAGAGAGCGGTCGTTGAGAACCATGGAATCAAGTGTTATCGAACAGTTTCACCAAAGCATCGAGGCAAAAATGGCCGCTGGTGAAACACTGGCTCCCCTGATTGCCAAAGCAAGTACCAAAATTGTCGAGCAACTGGTACAGGATCATCAGGTATTGTGCTGCGGAAATGGCCTGTCCTCGGCACTGGCAAAAATTTTCACCCAGTCCCTGCTGCTGCAATACAAACTTGAGCGCCCCGGATTTCCCGCCATCTGCCTCAGCAACGACAGCTCGCTGATTACCGCTATCAGTCACTACCACAGTGTCAGTGAAATGTTCAGCCGACAGGTAAAAACTCTGGGCCGCCCCGGTGACGTACTGGTTATATTCAGCCTTGGCACCAACCCGAGCAACCTTGTTCAGGCCATCCATACCGCCCATGACAGGGACATGTCTGTAATCGGCTTCACCGGCTCTGGAGACAACGATCTGTCCGCACTCCTCAGCGGCGATGACATCGAGATTCGTGTCGACCACGACGACCGTCATCGCATCAGTGAAGTGCACTTACTGAGCCTGTTTTGCCTTTGTGAATTAATTGACCAACAACTATTTGGAGGAAACGCCTGATGTGCCAGCGCCTGGCAGCCCTGCTGCTGATCAGCGTCATCAGCCTGACCGGCTGCACGAATATCATTCATGCCACTACCGATGAGCCCATCAAGCCGGACCCTACGGATACATCATTGGGCACCGATATCGATGACTGGCAGCTGGAAACACTGATTGGTGTCAATATCAAAAAGGCAAGCAGTCAGCTGGAACACGCACATGTCAACATTAATGCCTACAATGGCGTGATTCTGCTGACCGGCGAGGTTGCCAGCAACGACCTGCGCACCCTGGCAGGCAACACGGCACGGGACTTCCGGGGTGTCCGTCAGGTGCATAACGAATTACAGGTTACCGGCACCTCATCACTGGTATCCCGCAGCAATGACGTCTGGCTTTCAACCAAAGTGCGCTCCAAACTGATCGCTGAAAAGAACATCAAGTCCACCCGTATCAAGGTGGTGACGGAAAGTGGTGTCATCTACCTGATGGGCCTGGTTACCCGCAGTACGGGAGATCAGGCCGCGCTGGTCGCCAGTACCACGCGCGGCGCCAAGCGAGTTGTGAAAGTATTTGAATATATTGACTAGCCGATCTTCAGACATAAAAAAACGGCCCTGATGGGCCGTTTTTTTATGGGGGGCATTTTACAGCACTTCCACCGCCAGTGCTGTCGCTTCACCACCACCGATACAGATACCGGCAACGCCCTTGGTTTTACCATAGGTTTGCAAGGCCGCCAACAGGGTGACAATGATGCGAGCGCCTGAAGCGCCAATGGGGTGCCCCAGTGCACAGGCGCCACCGTGAACATTGACTTTTTCGTGGGGCAAATCCAGCTCTTTCATAGCCGCCATGGTGACCACGGCAAATGCCTCATTAATCTCGAACAGGTCCACCTCATCTTTGGACCAGCCGACTTTATCCAGCAGTTTACTGATGGCCCCTACAGGCGCGGTAGTAAACCATTCCGGCTCTTGGGAATGATGACTGTGAGCAAGGATACGGGCCAATGGCTTGAGGCCATGCTTTTCAGCTACTGACTGTCGGGTCAGTACCAGTGCAGCGGCACCATCACTGATGGAACTGGCATTGGCCGCCGTTACCGTACCATCCTTGATAAAGGCGGGGCGCATTTGCGGAATTTTATCGGGGTTGGATTTGCCCGGTTGCTCATCAACACGGTACTCCACGTCACCCTTGCGACTTGCCACGGTAACCGGTGCGATTTCATTGTCAAACTTGCCCTCGGTAATGGCTTTATTGGCACGCTCCAGAGAAGCAATAGAGAAAGCATCCTGCTCTTCCCGGGTAAAGCCGTACTTGGAAACACACTGCTCAGCGAACAGGCCCATCGCCTGGCCATTGTAGGCGTCTTCCAGACCATCCATGGTCATATGATCAAAAATCTGATTGTGGCCAAAACGGTAGCCGCTGCGACCCTGCAACATCAGGTAAGGTGCATTGGTCATGCTCTCCATACCGCCCGCAACTGCAACATCGACGTTACCCAGGGTCAGGCTGTCAAAGGCGTTCATCACCGCCTTCATGCCGGAACCACACACCTTATTCAGCGTGGTGGAGGTGACGCTGTTGGGCAGCCCAGCTCCCAGCGTGGCCTGCCTTGCAGGTGCCTGGCGCAACCCCGCTGTTAAAACACAGCCCATGTCCACAGAGCCAACCTGCTCTGGAGAAACACCAGCTCGCTCGACCGCAGCCTTGATGGCAGTTGCTCCGAGATGGGTCGTGGGAACACCACTGAACTGGCCCTGCATGCTGCCGATGGGCGTACGTGCCATACCGACGATTACAATAGGATCTGACATGATTTTTTACCTCTATTTAACAACTCTCAGGGAAGGTTTGACCGCCTTGTCGTTTGACTTGACCGCTTTACCCTCCTTAACGGCTGTGGGTTTACTGGGCCCTGGCCCCTGGGGATCAGGATCCGTATCTTTTTCGGGCTGGAACACCATGCCCTGACCGTTTTCACGCGCGTAAATCCCTGTGATGGACTGGATGGGAAGACGAATATTACTGGGCACACCGCCAAAACGGGTACTGAAAGCCACCTGATCATTATTCATGACAAAAGCAGCCACGGCCCTGGGGGCAACGTTCAACACAATCTGGCCGTCGTTCACATGCTCCTGCGGAACTTCAACACCCGGAAAATAGGCATCTACCACCATGTAGGGCGTACATTGATTGTCTACTATCCAGTCATAGAAAGCCCGGATCAGGTACGGTCGGTTTGATGTCATTTTCATACGCGCCATAAATTCCGGGTAAAAGGGTCGACATTGTACAAAAAAAGGGACAACAAGGTCCCTTTTATACATTTCGCAATGATGACCTAATTGGCCATTTCTTTTTCCAGCTCAGAGAGACTCTCACGGAAAGACTCCCGCTCAAACAGCCTCTGCATGTAATCATGCAGGGGTTTTACCTGGCGGTTATTGGGCAACTTAATGCCCAGACTGCCCAAACGCCACAAGATCGGTGCCAGACAACAGTCAACCAGCGTAAATTCCTCACTCATAAAATAAGGCAGGTCTGCAAAAATCGGGGCGATGCTGCAAAGGCTATCACTTAGCTCCTTGCGGGCTTTATCGGCCTCAGCGCTGTCAGGGTTACTGATAATAATGTCAATTTGGCTACAGCAGTCGCGCTCTATGCGATGCATGAACTGACGACTCAATGCCCTGGCAACCGGATAAACAGGCAGTAACGGCGGATGAGGGAAGCGCTCATCCAGGTACTCCATCATCACCTTGGTTTCATAGAGCGCCAGATCCCTGTCGACCAGGGTTGGCAGGGAGGCATAAGGGTTCAGCTCCAGCACATCTTCGGGTAGGTTTTGATCATCCACCTCTTCAATCTCAACCGTTACCCCTTTTTCAGCCAGCACGATACGGACTCGGTGACTGTAGTGGCAGGACGGATCAGAAAAAAAAGTCATCGAAGATCGTTTGGCAACAACCCCCATATTGGAACCTCAATTGTTATGAATGAAGAAAAGATGGCCGCTGTTGCGGCCATCCCCATAATACTTAGTGAATACCTTTCCAGTATTCCCGGTTCAACAGCCATACCCAGATGAACAGGAATGCCAGGAATAATAGAACATAGGTACCGATACGCTGACGATCTTCAGCCATTGGCTCGGCAATATAGGTCAGGAAGTTGACCAGATCGTAAACCGCCTCGTCGTACTCCTCGGGACTCATGGTTCCCTCGGTCACCAGGCTATAGCGGCCACAGTCATCTTCCAGGATTTCTTCACGGGTCAGAGGATCACGTTTGATTCCGCCGTTAGCCGCATGAACGGGGCCAGGGGCACATTCCTGCAAACCCTGAACATCCAGCAGTGCGTGGGGCATGCCTACGTCTTTAAACACCTTGTTATTAACGCCAAACGGACGAGTGGGGTCCTCGTAGAAGTGGCGCAGATAGGTGTAAACCCACTCGGAAGAACGGGCACGGGCTACCAGCGTCAGATCCGGCGGCGCTGCGCCAAACCATACTTTGGCCTTGTCCGCTGGCATTGCGATACTCATCAAGCTACCAATTTTCTGATCGGCAAACACCAGATTATCCATCACCATACCAGCAGGCATTTTCAGGTCTCTGGCAACACGTTCCCAGCGGGAATATTTAGCCGAGTGACAGCCCATACAGTAGTTAACGAACAACTTGGCACCGTGTTGCAGTGAATCCTTATCAGACAGGTTCGCTTCAAACTCATCACAGGCGATGGTGCCACATTCATATTCTGACTCGGCGCCAACTGCTTTCAGAGGCAACCAGGCCAGCAGGACCACAAAGATTAGAGCAGCCAGCGACTTCCAGGGCCCAAACCCACCATTGGTGGTAACACGCTCCGGCTGCGGAGTGGTTTTTTCGAGCTTGGTCCAGATAGGCATTGCCAGGAAGAACAGGAAGTAAAGGATAGTACAAATCTGAGCCAGCAGAGTGCGGGCCGGAGTCGGGGCTTTCACGCCCAGAACACCCAGAACAATGAAGGATGCAGCGAACACCAGCAGGGCGATGCGGCTGAAGTTACCCTTATAGCGGATGGACTTCACCGGGCTGCGATCCAGCCATGGCAGCACAAACATGATGGCAATTGCCGCCGCCATCACCATAAAGCCGGCAAACTTGTCAGGAACGGCCCGCAGCATGGAGTAGAATGGGGTGAAATACCACACCGGTGCAATGTGCGCAGGCGTCTTTAGCGGGTTGGCAATTTCAAAGTTGGCATGCTCAAGGAAATAGCCACCCATTTCAGGCACGAAGAACATAATAAAGGCGAACACGAACATAAACACCACAATTGGCACCAGATCGTGAACGGTGTAATAGGGGTGGAACGGAATGCCGTCACGGGGAATACCGTTTTCATCCTTGTTCTTCTTGATCTCAACGCCATCGGGGTTGTTGGAACCCACTTCGTGCAGCGCCAGGATGTGCAGCACTACCAGAGCCAGCAGAATAATAGGCACAGCTACGACGTGCAGAGACATGAAACGGTTAAGCGTTATACCGGAGATCAGGTAGTCACCACGCACCCATTGCACGATATCTTCACCGACAACGGGAATCGCACCAAACAAGGAGATGATCACCTGGGCACCCCAGTAAGACATCTGACCCCAGGGCAGCACGTAACCAAGGAACGCTTCGGCCATTAGCGCCACATAAATGGTCATACCGAAGATCCACACCAACTCCCGCGGCGGCTTGTAGGAACCGTAGAGCAGGCCGCGGAACATGTGCATATACACCACAATAAAGAAGGCAGAAGCTCCCGTGGAGTGCATGTAGCGAATGATCCAGCCGTAATCCACATCGCGCATGATATATTCAACGGAGGCAAAGGCCTGTTCCGCTGAACCCTGATAGCTCATCAGCAGCCAGATACCTGACACTAACTGAATGACCAGTACCACCATGGACAGGACGCCAAAGAAGTACCAGAAATTGAAATTTTTCGGGGCATAGTATTTACCCATGTGGGTATCCCACGCCCGCTGCACGGGAAGACGTTTATCGACCCAGCCCCACAAACCAGTTAACCAATTCATTACGCGCCCTCCTGATCCACACCGATGACAATGACACTGTCGCTCTCGTAGGAATACGGAGGAACATCCAAGTTGGTTGGTGCAGGAACACCGGTAAAGACACGGCCGGACAGATCAAACTTGGAACCGTGACAGGGGCAGAAGAAGCCGCCAAACCATTGATCGCCACCCAGATCCTGAGCGCCCACATCGGGACGGTACATCGGAGCACAACCCAGGTGTGTGCAGAGACCAACTAATACCAGGTACTCCTCCTTCCCGGGAATCGCACGGGTAACACCGTCAACGTAGGCCGGCTGATTAGACTGCAGTGAAGTTGGATCCCGGAACATTTCATCGTGGCCGTTCAGTCCGTCGAGAACTTCCTGAGTACGACGAACGATATACACGGGCTTGCCGCGCCATTCGACGGTCACCATCTGACCTGGTTCGATTTTGGCGATATTCGCCTTGACCGGTGCACCAGCAGCTTTCGCCTTGGCGCTTGGGTTCCAAGAACCCACAAAAGGAACGGCAGCTCCAACTACCCCGGCAGCACCCACTACACAAGTGGCCCCTGTCAGGAAGCGTCGACGCCCCTGATTAACACCGTCATTGCTCATGACGCTCTCCCGTTAACAGCAAAGGTTGGCAAAATTTTTATCTGTGGAAAATGGCGTGCAATAGTAATGAAAAGCACCTTTTTTTACAAGACAAACACCCACAAAAAGTAGGTAATTTATTGTTTTGAAAAACAAAAAAAACCCGGCATTGAAACCGGGTTTTTCATATTCAGGCAAAGCCAGATTAGCGCTTGGAGAACTGCGGGCGCTTACGGGCTTTGTGCAAGCCGACTTTCTTACGCTCAACTTCACGAGCATCACGTGTCAGGAAGCCTGCTTTACGCAGATTGCTGCGCAAGCCTTCATCGTATTGCACCAGAGCGCGGGCAATACCGTGGCGGATAGCACCCGCCTGACCAAAACTGCCACCACCGGCAACGGTGATTTTCAGGTCGAACTTGTCGACACTGTCTACCAGCTCTAGGGGCTGACGAACAATCATCCGCGCCACTTCACGACCGAAGTATTGGTCCAGTGTGCGGTTATTGATGGTGATGTTGCCGGCACCAGACTTCAGAAAAACTCTTGCTGAAGAGGTTTTGCGGCGACCGGTACCGTAGTATTGGTTGTCTGCCATAATTAACTATCCGTCAGATATTCAGTTCTTGTGGCTGTTGAGCAGTATGAGGATGCTCGGCGCCAGCGTACACTTTCAGCTTCTTGAACATGGCACTTCCCAGCGGCCCTTTTGGCAGCATGCCTTTCACAGCATTCTGGATAGTGCGTTCCGGAGCTTTATCGATCAGCTTTTCAAAGCTGATCGACTTGAGACCACCCGGATAACCGGTGTGGCGGTGGTAAATCTTGTCTTTCGCCTTGTTGCCTGTTACACGAACCTGCTCAGCATTTACAACCACGATGTAATCCCCAGTGTCGACATGGGGTGTGTACTCGGGCTTATGCTTGCCACGCAGACGCGAAGCAATCTCGGCAGCCAAACGGCCCAATGTCTTGTCAGCGGCATCTACAATGTACCAATCGCGCTGAACGGTTTCGGGCTTCGCAATAAATGTTTTCATCTTTTCCTGCCTGAACTTTTTGGCCTTCCCAAAAGGAGGGCGCATTTTACAGATGGCGCACAGCCATTTCAAGGATATTTTTTGCCGATAAAACATCACCCAGACTGACCCTGAAAACAGCCGGTTATGTCCTGCTCAGGGACGGTGAGGTCGGGCCAAATAGTCGTGGGACTGCATCTCCAGCAGACGGCTGCGGGTGCGCTCAAACTCAAAACTGAGCTTGCCCTCAGTATAGAGCGAAACCATATCCACTTCCGCCGACAGTACCAACTTGACATTGCGGTCGTAGAATTCATCCACCATATTCACAAAGCGGCGGGCATGATCATCGTTTTTTCGCCCCATCTGGTGCACGTTGCCCACCAACACCGCGTGAAACTCTTTTGCCAGCTCAATATAGTCATTCTGGCTGCGGGGTATATTACAAATCACCTCAAAATCGAACCAGATAACATCTTCGGCAATGAAGCGGCAGGGTATTCGACGCCCTTCCACTTCTATATCCACCGCTTCCTCCACCTCTTCCGCCGCTGGTGCAAGGCGGTTAAATGCGTCGAGCATGGCCTTTTCGGCTTCCGGCCCCAACGGGGTGTGGTATAGCTCAGCCTGCTCCAGCGCGCGCAGGCGGTAATCCACCCCACCATCAACATTCACCACCTCTGTATGGTGATTGAGCAACCCAATAGCCGGCAGAAAACGCTGTCGCTGCAATCCGTTTTCATAGAGACGGTCTGGCACGATATTGGATGTTGCCACCAGAGTGACACCACGAGCGAACAGATGCTCCAGCAACGTACCCAACAACATGGCATCGGTAATGTCGGAGACAAAGAACTCATCGAAACAGATAACTCTCGCTTCTTCCGCAATATTGTCGGCCACTTTCTCCAGGGGGTTTTTTTCACCAGCCAGCAGCTTTAACTCGCGATGCACGCGCCTCATGAAACGGTGAAAGTGGGCACGCATTTTCTCCCGGAACGGCAGGGACTCGTAAAAATTGTCCATCAGGTAGGTCTTACCCCTGCCGACGCCACCCCAGAAGTACAATCCTTTTACCGGCTTAACCGGCTGGGGGGCACGAAAGCGCTGTTTCATGCGACCCAGCACACCACCACGCTGGCTGGCAACGGGAACCGTCAACTGATCATAAAGCGACTGCAACATAGTGACAGCCTTCTCCTGGGAAGGGTCATAGTTGAATCCTGGCTGCTGCAGATCTTTCTGATATCGCTGTTGCGGGGACAGACAATTGCCGAAAATGGCCTGAGTCATAAGCTAGTGGTGTCGTCAAAGAGCATTGAAAAATACAGGGCGTGAACTGTAGCTCTGCCGTGGAAAGTTCGCAACTGGCACTCCATGTACTCCGCAAGTACAGCCTTTTTCATTTTGAAAAACGGTTGCCTAGCGCGCATCCTTCTTTCAGACTATAACATCTGAAGTACCAATAACTACCGGGGGAAGCCAGTTGGATAACTCAATCGTGTTACTTGCAGGTCTATTATGCCTTGCAGCCGGCCTTGTAATCGGCTTTATTTTCGGGCGTTCACTTCACCCCAAGGAGCAAGAGCGCAAAGATACAGAGAACAAACTGAAAGAGGCTCAGGATCAACTCAAGGATTATCAACACGAAATCACCGAGCACTTTGCCAAGACGGCAAAACTGTTCAACGACCTCTCCCTCAGCTACCGGGATGTTCACGAGCACCTGTCATCTTCTGCCATGCGCCTGGCCAACCCAGAAACCAGTCGCCAGATCGTCGACGCCGGGTTTGGACAACTGAAGAAAAACAACGTCACCCTCACCGAGCTGCCAGAGGCTCCCAAAGATTACGCACCCAAGGTACCCGGCGGCGTCCTGAGCGAGGGGTATGGTCTGTCGGATGAGAACCGCACCTTTGACGGCCCCAAGCTCAAAGTGGCCAATGATGTCGCCCAACAAGTCACCGATGAAGAAGACCCGACCTTTAAAGTCAGCTAATCCTTTTTGACAGGACCGGTTGATGCCCAGATACCGCCAGCCCTGGCCATCTATGATTATCTGTGTTGTGCCATAATGGCCGCCCTGAGCTGAAGGAGGGGCAAGTGACTTCCCTTTACAGAATTTTACGCTATGTCAGCTGGCCAGCCATCGCAGGCCTGTTAATGGCTGCAGTAGCATTACTGCTGTTTCCTCAGGCGCTCAATCACAAAAATGGCGTGGAGACCGGAGGCCTGTCCCCGGATGTCAGCGACAGTTGGGAGGGCCCGGTATCCTATTCAGCGGCCGTACAACGAGCCTCGCCCTCGGTTGTTAACATCTATACCCAAAAAACGCTGGCCCGCAGTCGACACCCCCTGCTGGATGACCCTTTTTTCCGTCGTTTTTTTAATAGCAGCAACCTACCTCAGCAGCAACGCATGGAATCCTCACTGGGTTCCGGAGTCATTCTTACCCAGGAAGGGTACATCCTCACCAACAACCACGTTGTTTCCAGTGCCGATGAAATTGTCGTGCAGCTTCAGGACGGCAGGGAGGCCATGGTCAAAGTTGTAGGCAGTGACCCGGACACCGACCTGGCCGTATTAAAGGTCGACCTCGACCGTCTGACCCCTGCCAAAATTGCCGACCCGGGACAAGCCAGGGTTGGCGATGTGGTGCTGGCAATTGGCAACCCCTTCGGCGTGGGACAGTCGGTAACCCAGGGGATCGTCAGCGCCACCGGGCGCAATGGCCTGGGCCTGAACACATTTGAGAATTTTATTCAGACCGATGCGGCCATCAACCCCGGCAACTCCGGAGGCGCCTTGGTGGACGCTTACGGCAACCTGCTGGGAATCAACTCCGCCATTCTCGACCGCACCGGCTATTCCGTAGGCATCGGCTTCGCGATTCCCGCCAACACCGCCATGAAAGTGCTCAAAGATATTGTGGAACACGGCTACGTCATCCGCGGCTGGCTCGGCGTGGAGGCCCGCCCTCTCACACGCGAGGCGGCCCAGCAACTTGACCTCGACCCACCCTCCGGACTTGTCATCACCAACATCTATATCAACAGCCCCGCCCACCTGGCGGGACTACAGCCAGGGGATATCATTACCCGCATCAATGATTACTGGGTGGTGGACAACGAACGCAGTATGAACCTGATTGCCGACCTGTCTCCGGGGGATTCAGTCAAACTGGAAGTGATTCGCAACGGCGAGAAAAGCACCATTATGGCGGTAGCGGGAACGCGCCCAACCACCAACAGCTAAGTACCCGGTTATACGGCCACCAGCTCGTTTAGCGCCGAAATGAGTTGAGCATTTTGCTCCGGAGTTCCCACGGTAATCCGCAGGTATTGATCAATCCGCGGCTGGCTGAAGTAACGCACAATAATGCCCCGCGCTCTCAATTGGCTCATCAGATCTGCTGCCACCTTCTCCGGGTGGCGAGTCAGGATGAAATTTGCGGCTGATGGCAATGTCTCAAACCCAAGCTCATCAAGCTCCGTCACCAACTTCTCGCGGCTATCAATCACCCTCCGGCACGTGGTCTGAAAGTATTGCTCATCCGCAAATGCTGCCACCCCGCCAACGATGGCAAAGCGACTTAGAGGGTAGGAGTTAAAACTGTTTTTTACCCGCTCTAACGCCTCGATCAATGTTGCATGCCCGATTGCCAGACCAATTCGCAACCCAGCGAGGGATCGGGACTTGGACAGTGTCTGCGTTACCAGCAGATTGGGAAAGCGATTAACCAGAGAAACTGCAGTCTCGCCACCAAAATCAATATAGGCCTCATCAACAACCACCACGGAATCAGAATTTTTCTCCAACAGCCATTCAATCCTCTCCACAGGCATCAGGATACCGGTGGGAGCATTGGGGTTGGGGAAAATAATTCCCCCGTTCTCTCTGCAATAATCTGCGACATCAATGCTGAAATCTTTGGCCAATGGCACCCGGTCATAAGGGACCTGGTAAAGGCCACAATAAACCGGGTAAAAGCTGTAGGTAATATCAGGAAACAGGATTGGGCTGTCATGCTTGAGCAACCCTTGGAATATATGCGCCAATACTTCATCTGAACCGTTACCCAGAAAGACCTGCCCAACATCCACAGAGTAGTAATCTGCTATGGTCTGCTTTAGCTGCTGGGCATTGGGGTCGGGGTAGAGACGCAGGTTATCTCCGCATTCAGCAGCGATTGCAGCCAACACTTCCGGAGAGGGGCCATAAGGGTTCTCGTTGGTATTCAGCTTGACCAGATTGGCCATCTTCGGCTGCTCCCCGGGAACGTAGGGATCGAGCTCGTGAACAATGTCACTCCAATAGGGATTGCTCACCAAAGCACCTCAGTCGCGAATACGGTATTCGGCGGAACGTGCGTGAGCCGTCAGGCTTTCACCCCGGGCCAATGTCGACGCCGTTTTGCCCAGACGGGAAGCCGCTTCGGCGGAGCACATAATGACCGAGCTGCGTTTCTGAAAATCATAAACGCCCAGCGGAGAGGAGAAGCGCGCCGTCATGGAGGTGGGCAACACGTGGTTGGGCCCGGCGCAATAGTCCCCCAACGCCTCTGCAGTATAACGCCCCATAAAGATTGCTCCGGCATGGCGAATACGGGGTAATAACGCTTCCGGTTCGGCGATGGATAATTCCAGGTGTTCTGGCGCAATACGGTTTATAAGCTCCAGGGCCTCATCCATATCATTCACTGCAATCAGCGCACTGCGGTTTTCCAACGCAGCGCGGATCATCCCGGCTCGCTCCATGGTGGGCAACAACTGCTCCATGCTGCTCTTCACCCGGTCGAGAAAACCGCTATCCGGGCTGACCAGAATAGCCTGGGCATCTTCATCGTGCTCTGCCTGTGAGAACAGATCCATGGCAATCCAATCGGGGTCCGTATCGCCATCGCACACCACCAGAATCTCGGAAGGCCCGGCAACCATATCGAGGCCGACCGCACCAAAAACAGCACGCTTGGCGGTGGCGACATAAATATTGCCTGGACCGACAATCTTATCCACTTTGGGAATACTCTCCGTACCATAGGCCAGTGCCGCAACCGCCTGCGCCCCGCCAACGGTAAATACCCGGTCAACCCCTGCAATGGCAGCGGCAGCCAGCACCAGGGGATTCAACTCGCCACCCGGCGCAGGTACCACCATAATAATTTCACCAACGCCCGCCACCTTTGCAGGCATGGCGTTCATCAGGACCGAGGAGGGATAACTGGCTTTGCCGCCGGGCACATAGATACCCACCCTGTCCAGAGGAGTGACCTGTTGACCCAGCAACGTACCGTCTTCTTCCCGGTAGTTCCATGAATCCTGTCGCTGGTGTTCGTGGTAGCGGCGAATACGGTCCGCCGCCAACCACAGCGCTTCGCGTTCATCATCGCTAATAGCGTCGAGGGCCTGCTCAAGGGCTTGCTGTGTCATTTCCAGTTCAGAAATAACCGTGGCCGTGCGCCGGTCAAAGCGGTTGGTATACTCAAGCAGCGCCTCATCACCACGCTGGCGAATGGCTGATAAAATTTCGTCAACCACCAGTTCTACGCGACTGTCCGAGACGGTTTCCCAGGCAAGCAGTTTCTGCAGGCTTGCGTCAAAGCCGTCATCACCGGTGGCAAGTCGTTTAATGTTTACTGATTGTGTCATCGTTTATTGGGCCACCGCTTGACGCAGACTATCGATAATGCCCTGCAACTGGACATGCTTCACCTTCATGGCTGCCTTATTCACAATCAAGCGCGAACTGATATCGGCGATAGTTTCCCTTGGCTCAAGGCCATTAGCTTTCAGCGTGTTACCGGTATCCACGATATCCACGATCTCATCCGCCAGCGCCATAATGGGCGCCAGTTCCATCGCTCCGTAGAGCTTGATGATGTCCGCCTGCCGCCCCTGTTCGGCGTAGAATCGCCGCGCGATGTTGACGTATTTGGTGGCCACGCGAATACGACCCTGCCTCGGGGGCTCACCGGCAATTCCTGCGGTCATCATACGACAACGGGCAATCCCCAAATCCAGCGGCTCATAGAGACCATCACCGCCATGTTCCAGCAGCGTGTCCTTACCGGACACACCGAGATCAGCGGCGCCAAATTGCACATAGGTAGGCACATCCGACCCTCTCAATACCAGCAGCCGAACATCGCTGAGGGATGTGTCGAACACCAGCTTGCGGCTGCGACTGATATCCTCTGCCGGCTCAATACCTGCCTGAGCCAGCAAGGGCAATGTCTCTTCCAGTATTCGCCCCTTGGTCAGGGCAATGGTTATTTGCATAGTACTCACACACTTATCAGCAGAGGGCTATCAACCGGGGATACGGCGAATGTTTGCACCCAGTTGCTGCAATTTTTCTTCAATACATTCGTAACCGCGATCGATATGGTAAATGCGATCGACAATGGTTTCACCATCAGCCACCAAACCGGCAATGACCAGGCTGGCTGACGCGCGCAGATCTGACGCCATTACCGGTGCCGCCTTGAGCCGCTCAACACCCGTCACAATCGCGGTATTCCCTTCCAGGCTGATCTTTGCACCCATGCGATTCAATTCATGGGTCTGTACCAGACGATTTTCGAAAATGGTTTCCGTGATGGTTCCCACCCCTTCTGCAACCGCATTTACCGTGGTCAACTGTGCCTGCATATCTGTCGGAAACGCCGGATAAGGCGCGGTCTTGAAGTTAACCGCCTTGGGCCTGCGCCCCTGCATATCCAGCTCAACCCAATCATCGCCGGTAGTGATAATGGCACCAGCCTCTTCCAGCTTTAACAGTACCGCTTCCAGTGTATGGGGGTCTGTATCCTTAAGTTTGATATGCCCTCGAGTGGCTGCCGCCGCGGCCAGATAGGTGCCAGTCTCGATGCGGTCGGGCATGATTCGGTAGGCGCCACTGTGCAGGCTGTCGACACCCTGAATGGTCAAGGTGGTTGAACCCACACCGCTCACCTTGCCGCCAAGGGTATTAATACAGTTTGCCAGGTCAACTACCTCCGGCTCCCGGGCTGCGTTTTCAATTATGGTTGTTCCATCCGCCAGTGCCGCCGCCATTAACAGGTTTTCTGTCGCGCCCACAGACACGGTATCCATGAGAATATGCGCACCTTTCAATCGACCGTGGCTTTTGGCATTGATATACCCTCCGGCAATCTCGATCTCGGCCCCCATCATTTCAAGACCGCGCAAATGCAGATCTACGGGGCGACTGCCGATGGCGCAACCACCGGGAAACGAAACACTGGCGACACCAAATTTGGCCAACATCGGCCCCAACACGAGGATAGAAGCCCGCATGGTTTTAACCAGGTCGTAGGGGGCCACATGGCTATGCAACGTGGTTGCATCAACTTCCACCTGCATCTTTTCATTGAGGACGACACTGACCCCCAGACAACCCAGCAATTCGAACATGGTGGTGATGTCATTGAGGTGGGGAATATTTGATACCATCACCGGGCCATCTGCCAGCAAGGTGGCGGCAAGTATCGGCAGCGCCGAGTTTTTCGCTCCGGAAATGCGGATTTCCCCGGAAAGCGGGCCACCTCCCGAGATCAATAATTTATCCATTCTAGACCCTTGAGATCAGTATAGGCAGGTCGTCGGCCAACCCCTGCAAGACAAAAAACCTAAGGCTTTTCGTCAGGGGTGTAGGTTTGCACTTCTTTTACCGCGTGAATTTCACCGGAAGTAATCAGGTCGTGCAAGACACCCAGCACCCTCTGCTGGCGCTGAACTTTCCTCAAACCCTGAAAAACCTCACCCACGGCAACAATATTAAAATAGTACCCGTCAAAATCCACGGTCACTTCACAATCGGGCAGCCCTTCAACCAGGCGAGCTTTTACCTCTTCTGCATCCATATCTGCGATCAGGCCTCTGTGCTTACCTGGGTTGTCCAGCTGTCAATGACCTGGTCTATATTGCCACCAAACTTTTGTGCCCGCTGGGAAAACTGGTTGCGGAATGTCTTGCCCAGATTGATTCCATTGATCACAACATTGGTAATTTTCCACTCGTTATTCTTGTTGCGCGCCATGGAGTAAAAGAGAGGAAACACTCCATCCACGCCATGAATTTCCTGGGCAACCGTGACTTTACGTTTCTCCCCCAACTCTTCCTCAAGAGGCAAGACGACAATGGTTTCATCGCCGTAGGACACCAGTCCACGGCCATAGGTTTCGATCAGGTCGCGGCGGAAGGCATCGGAAAATCTCTTCAGCTGCTCATCTGTGGCCTGGGCACGATAGGATCCCATGACGTTGTAGGCAATGAAGCGGAAATCCACGACTTTCCCCAGCAAACAACCCAGCTCATCAAAGAAAGGCTCCGGATTCTCTTCAAAGGAATCGCGGTGTTTGCCGATCGCTTCAAGCAACTCGCCTGTCACCGACTCCACCAGCTCGTGGGGGCCAAGGACAACCGGTTCCACAGTGTTATCTGCACCCTCTGCCAGAGCTGTTCCGGACAGCAGTAGAAACAGGATGGTCATTATTGTGTGCTTGAACCTGACGTACATCTCAGATGTCCTCTCTTAATATTCTCAAATCAAAAACAACTTGGCTTATCTGCCGGTAGGTCTTCGACCACGGTGTCTCAATCAAGTGCCAGCAACAGGCGATTAAAACGGCGTGCACTATAACATTGACCCGAAATTTGCGAAACACGCCGACGATTGGCCAAAGATGCATAACATTTGCGGTGGATGGCGACCATTCCACGTTGAGAGCTTACAGGGACAACTGGTTGCGGCTATACTTGCGGAAAATTTTTAGGTAGAAAATGTCCACCGTCAATCTTACCGAGGCTGCACGACGCACAATACGCTTGGAAGCTGAGGCTGTCAGCCTGCTGGAAGCGCGCATCGGCGAAACATTTGAACACGCCTGCTCTCTGATTCTGCAATGCACGGGACGTGTCATCGTCACCGGCATGGGGAAGTCTGGCCATATCGGCCGTAAAATTGCTGCTAGCCTGGCGAGTACCGGCACTCCCTCCTTTTTTGTTCACCCGGGAGAGGCGAGCCACGGCGATCTGGGAATGATTACCGACAAGGACGTGGTCCTGGCGCTTTCCAATTCCGGATCGACCGCTGAAGTTATTACCCTGTTGCCGCTGATCAAGCGCATGGGAATCCCCCTTATTAGCATGACGGGAAACCCCGACTCCGTTCTGGGCGCCGCTTCAGATGCCCACCTTGATGTCAGCGTCCCCAGCGAAGCCTGCCCACTGGGGCTGGCGCCCACGACCAGCACCACGGCAACACTGGCAATGGGTGATGCTCTTGCCATCGCGCTGCTGGAAGCCCGCGGTTTTACGGCAGAGGATTTTGCATTTTCCCACCCCGGCGGCGCCCTGGGCCGCAAGCTGTTATTGAAAGTCAAAGACATCATGCACAGCGGCAGCGAGTTGCCACGCGTGGAGGAAACCGCCCTACTGAAACACGCCCTGCTGGAAATGACCACCAAGGGCTTTGGTATGACCACCGTGGTAAACAATTCCGGAGAGATTCTTGGCGTATTTACCGACGGGGATTTGCGCAGAGCCGTGGATCAGGATGTTGATATCAACCACAGCCGAGTGGGGCAGCTGATCAAGCACGGCTGCAAAGCTGTTCAGCCGGAACTACTGGCAGCCGAGGCTCTAAAAGTGATGGAAGATTTCAAGATTACCGCACTGGTTGTCGAAGACAGCTCCCATCACCCCATCGGGGTGCTGCACATGCACGACATTCTGCGTGCAGGGGTCATGTAGCCATGACATTAGAAAACCAACGGGTGATTCACTGCGCGAAAAATATCCGCTTACTGCTGCTGGACGTGGACGGCGTTCTCACTGACGGCAGGCTTTACTACGGCAATCAGGGTGAAGAACTCAAGGCCTTTAATATCCAGGACGGATTAGGTATCAAACTTCTGCAGAGAAATGGTATCCAAGTAGGGATTATCACTGGCCGCAGCTCCCAACTATTGTCGAGACGCGCAGCCGAGCTGGGTATAGAACTGGTGGTGCAGGGCCGTGAAGATAAACTGACTGCGCTCAATGAAATGCTTGAGACCTCACATTACAACATGCAGGAAATTGCTTTTCTGGGTGATGACCTACCTGATCTTGCGGTTATCCGGCGAGTAGGCCTGGGCGTTGCCGTCGCCAATGCCCGTCCGATTATTGCCGAGCATGCGCTCTGGCAGACTTCGGCTAGCGGAGGTCATGGTGCAGTTCGCGAATTGGCGGAGTTGCTGCTGAACGCACAGGGCAAACTGGAAGAGACACTGGCGAGTTACCTGTAAATCATGCGAAACATTCTGCTAATGATCATGCTGCTCGGCTCGTCAGGCATTTTCCTCCTGTTCTGGCTGTCTCCGCCGGAAGTTTTTCTGGAAAAGCCCATCAGTGACAGCGATGGCCTGCCCAAGGCAGACAGCTATATGTTTAATATCAGCATGCTGACCTATAGCAAGACCGGCGAGAAAGCCAACAGCATGCTGGCCACCGAGGCACGGCACTTCAAAAGAGCCAACCGCCTGGAGGTGGAAAAACCCGATATGGTTTCTTTTGGCAAGACCGCTGACGACCAGCCCTGGCATATGACCGCCGAAAAAGGCACCGTCATCAAGGGCGGCGAACAAGCAGTGTTTACAGGGTCAGTTTACGCTTGGCAGACTGTCAGCCCGTCAGAAAAAAAAGAATTAACGACAGAAAAACTGGTCTTATACCCCGAGACACATATCGCTGAGACAGATCGTCATGTCACAATCACCACCGGACAGGGCAAAACCACCGGGGTAGGCATGTGGTCAGACCTTGACGCAGAAATATTTAAACTCCTTGCCAATGTAAAGGGGATTCACCGTGCACGTTAGGTTGTTGTTAATTCTATTGATGTCACTGGGCGCACCGCTGTCCCACGCGCTGCAGAGTGATGCCAACCAGCCCATCAAAATTGAATCGGACAAGGCAGAGCGCAATGACAAAAAAGGTACCACAGTTTACGAAGGGTCAGTGGTGATCCGGCAGGGCACCATCAAAATTCGCGCCGACAAGGTCATTGTCTACAGTGAACGCAACAAGGTAGATCGCATTGTTTGCATTGGCAAACCGGCTCATTACCAGCAACAGCCCAAACCTGAGGACGGATTGGTTTTGGCCAGCGGTGACACCATTGAATACCACCTGGCGGCAGACCGTATTGACCTACTGAAAAATGCCAGCCTGGAGCAGAATGGCACCACCATCACCGGCGAAAAAATCCATTACGACCTGAAAGCTGAAGTCGTAAAAGCCAGCTCGGGGGACAACCCCAAACAGCGCATCCAGATGGTGATTCCACCCAGTAACCAGAAGGAAGGAAATTAATGCCCCTCCTGAAGACGACCAACCTGGCAAAGAGTTACAAAAAGCGGCCGGTGATACGCGATGTCTCCCTCAGTGTTGAAAGTGGTGCCATAGTTGGACTGCTGGGACCTAACGGTGCGGGAAAGACCACCTGTTTTTATATGATTGTCGGACTCGTTGAACAGGACGGTGGCAGTGTCTTTATCGATGATGAGGACATCACTCACCTGCCCATGCACGGCCGCGCCCGCAAGGGTATTGGCTATCTGCCTCAGGAAGCTTCTGTCTTCAGGAAGATGACGGTTGCCGACAATATCCTCGCTATTCTGGAAACCCGCAAAGACCTGGACAAAGAACAGCGCCAGTCCAAGCTGGAGGATCTGCTTCAGGAGTTTCATATCACCCATATAAAAGACAGCCTGGGCATGAGCCTGTCCGGAGGGGAACGCCGCCGGGTAGAAATTGCCAGGGCGCTGGCCATGGAGCCCGCCTTTATACTGCTCGACGAACCCTTTGCCGGGGTGGACCCGATTTCGGTCAATGATATTAAACAGATCATCCGCCACCTGCGAGATCTGGGTATCGGCGTGCTGATCACAGACCACAATGTGCGTGAAACACTGGATATCTGCCAGCACGCCTACATCGTCGGGGAAGGCAAGGTCATCGCCGAGGGGGGGCCGGAGGAAATCATCGCCAACCAGCAGGTCCGGGACATCTACCTGGGGGATGATTTCACCCTTTAATTTTTGGCATCCAAGCCCACCGACTTAAAGCGGCATACAATTTGCTTGTCATCCGCCCCGCCTGCGGTCTACACTTTCCCTGTAAACATTCATTTTTCGGAAAAGACTCGTTGTAATTTAATGAAAACCAGCCTGCAACTGAAAATTGGTCAGCAGTTGACGATGACCCCTCAGCTGCAACAGGCTATTAGGTTGTTACAGCTCTCTTCCCTGGACCTGCACCAGGAAATCCAGCAGAACCTCTATGACAACCCGCTTCTGGAGCTGGCTGAAGAATCAGAGCACCAGAGCGCTGATAAAGACGACAAGCCCCAAAAAGAAGCACCGGAAGCCGAAGCCACAGACCTAAATGGTGCAGACTGGGAAAACAAAATTCCCAATGACCTGCCGGTGGACGTCAATTGGGACGATATCTACCAACCCCCTACCACCCCGCGGCTTTCAAACAATGACGGCTACGATTTCGACAGCGTTCACAGTGTTACTGAATCACTTCAGGACCATTTATTGTGGCAGCTCAACCTGACACCTTTGTCACCCACTGATCACCTGATCGGCGAAAACATCATTGACTCAATCGACAGCCGGGGCATGCTGACCATTCCTGTCGAAGAAATCTGGTCAGCTCTTGACGACGACATTGAGCTGGATGAAGTTATTGCCGTGCTGCACCGCATACAGCAGTTTGACCCGCCTGGAGTTGCCGCAACCAGCCTCTCCGAGTGCCTGATGATTCAACTCAATCAGTTTGCTCCCGACACCCCCTTTCTCAAAGAAGCCAAGGTTTTGGTCTCAGGCCACCTGGAACTTGTGGGCCAGAGAGACTATCGACAAATCGAACGGCAAACCGGTTTTACTCAGGACTTTATTGCCAATGCCATCGAGCTGATCCAGAGCCTGACACCGAACCCAGGCGACTCTATCAGCAACGACAACATTGAATATGTTGTTCCCGATGCAAGGGTGGTCAAGATCGACAACCACTGGCAAGTGACGCTCAATGACGAGATCACGCCCAAGCTCAGTATCAATCAGCACTACGCACAACTCATCAAACGCGCTGATTCCAGCCAGGACAATACTTTCCTGAAGAACCACCTGCAGGAAGCCCGCTGGTTTTTACGCAGCATTGAAAGTCGCAACGATACGCTGATGCGGGTGGCCTCCTGTATTGTACAAATGCAACAGGGCTTCCTGGAGCAGGGCCCCGTGGCGATGAAACCCATGGTGCTGGCTGATATCGCCGATCGTCTGGAACTTCATGAGTCCACTATTTCCAGGGTTACCACCCAGAAGTATATTGATACCCCCCAAGGTGTCTTTGAGCTGAAATACTTTTTTTCCAGTCACGTCTCCACCGCCAGCGGTGGAGAGTGTTCATCAACTGCCATACGCGCTATCCTGAAAAAAATGATCAGTGCCGAGAATCCGGGCAAACCCCTCAGCGATAACAAGCTGACATCACTGCTCCAGGACATGGGCATTCAGGTGGCCCGACGTACGGTGGCGAAATACCGAGAAGGGATGGGCATCCCCTCCTCCAGCGAGAGGAAACGCTACAATCCCAATGTTTAACCTGACAATCAAAAACTAAGGAGTACCGCATGCAAATGAATATTAGCGGACATCATCTTGACATCACTGATGCCATTAAAGATTACGTGAATGCCAAACTCTCCAAGCTGGAGCGCCATCACGATCACATTACCAGCACCAACGTGATTCTCTCTGTGGACAAGCTGATTCAGAAAGCAGAAGCGACTGTACATGTGAGCGGTGGTGAGTTTTTTGCCAACTCGGAAGATGAAGACCTCTATGCCGCTATCGACACGCTGGCTGACAAACTTGACCGTCAGCTGATCAAACACAAGGAAAAAACCCGCGGTAGATAAACCCTAATGAAACTAACTGATGTACTGCCCCCGGAAAACGTCATCGCTGACGCACCGGGTGGCAGCAAAAAACGTGTGCTCGAAAATTTATCCGTCTTTCTTGCCGAACGCATGGACACGGTCACTGCCGATGAACTCTACCAGGGCCTGCTATCCAGAGAACGCCTGGGCAGCACCGGTATCGGCGAAGGTGTTGCCATTCCCCACTGCCGCCTCGGCGGCTGCGAAAAAATCACGGCCGCATTAGTTAAATTGCAGGAGCCGGTCGACTTTGACGCCATTGACGGGGAAGAAGTCGACCTGATCTTTGCTCTGATCGTACCCGAAGAGCAAAACGACCAGCACCTGCAGATACTGTCGGCAATTGCCGAACTGCTCCAGGATGAAGCCGTTCGCAAACAGCTCCGGCGGGCCGATTCCAATGACGCCCTTTACCGCATAGCTGTCACCGATACCTGAGGACAGCATCCATGAGACTGGTAGTGGTAAGCGGGCGTTCAGGCTCCGGTAAAAGTACAGCTCTCAACGTACTTGAGGATGTGGGATTTACCTGCATCGACAACCTTCCCGCCAGCCTGCTACCGGGATTGTTTGCACTTGCCGCTGACGCCAAGAACAGGCACTGGCTGGAAAAAATTGCCGTAGGTATTGATGTCAGGAATCTGAGCAGCGATCTGGGCCAGTTGCCACAGGTGCTTAGCCAGCTCAAAGATTCCGGCGTGGAATATCAGGTAGTCTTTCTCAATGCCAACAAAAACGTTCTGATACAACGCTTCAGCGAAACCCGGCGGAAACACCCCCTCAGCTCTGCCAACCTCGACATCAAACAGGCAATTGCCCTGGAAACCGAACTGCTGGACCCCATTGCTTCCATCGCTGACAGGCACATCGATACCAGCAACATGACGCTGCATGAATTGCGCGACGCCATCAAAAACCAGATTGTTCCCGACAGCAAGGACGACATGGCTATCCTGTTCGAGTCCTTTGCCTACAAGCGGGGAATCCCCACCAATGCAGATTTTGTTTTTGATGTTCGCTGCCTGCCCAACCCGCACTGGAAACAGGAACTGCGCCCTCATACCGGCAACCACCCATCCGTCGTCGAATTTCTGGAAGCCCAACCGGAAGTCACGAGTATGGTCGACGAGTTGAAACAGCTGTTTGAACACTGGATACCTTCGTTTCGGGCCAACAACCGCAGCTATCTCACTATTGCCATTGGTTGCACCGGCGGGCAGCATCGTTCAGTTTACATTTGTAACCAACTGGGTAACCATTTCACCAACCAATACCCCAACGTGCAGGTTAGGCACCGCGAGCTGTCATAACAGACTCAGAAAAGGACCCCCATGTCGCAATTGATTCGCACAGAACTGACAATAATAAACCGCCTGGGGCTTCATGCCAGAGCGGCTGCGAAACTGGCGTCGACGGCCGGAAAATATGGCTGTGTCATAAAAACAGGCCGTGAACCGGAAAAAATGGTTGATGCCAAAAGTGTGATGTCCCTGATGTTACTGGCTGCCACCCAGGGCACCACCCTGTATTTTCACTTTGAAGGAGCGGACGCCGAACGCGCCCACCGGGACGTTGAGCAACTTATCGCCAATCGTTTTGACGAAGAGCAATAACCCCCTTCTCCCAACAACTCCGCTGTAATTTTATAACGCCCCCCTATAAACTATCGGCCATCCAACCGAGAGCCAGGGATTTCCCATCACATGCAGGCGTCCAACGAAAAAGTCAGCGAATTGTCACGGCTCGCCAGCATCGATGAACTGATGCACTCCAGCAATGTGCGCCTCCTGCGGCACATGCTCAACAACCTCACCCCCGCCGATATAGCCGACCAGATAGAGTCTGCACCTCCCAAAGTTCGCCGGGTGCTCTGGGATCTGGTTGACAGCGAATTTGAAGGTGAAGTCATCGGCGAGCTCAATGAAGAGCTGCGCGGTGAAATCCTCAGCGAGATGGAAAGCCACGAGGTCGCCTCTCTCACCGAGGGGCTGGACCCCGATGATGTCGCTGACATTTTGCAGCAATTACCTGACCAGGTAATTCCTGAAGTTCTTCAAGCCATGTCCAGCCAGGATCGACTGCGTGTAGAGCGAGTGCTCACTTATGCAGAAGATAGTGCCGGCGGCCTGATGAATACGGACACCATCACGGTTCGCCCCGATTTGACCATTGATGTGGTGCTGCGGTATTTGCGGCGCCACGAAGAAATTCCGGAAGTCACCGACTGTATTTTTGTGGTCAACCGCGAGGATACTTTCCTCGGCACACTGCCACTGACCAAACTGCTAACCGCCAGCCCAAATATCACTGTGCGGGAGATTATGGATACCGAGGTGGAGGCCATTGCAGCGGATATGCCCGATTCAGATGTGGCGCTGCTGTTTGAAAAACACGACTGGGTATCGGCACCTGTTATTGGCGAAGACCGTAAACTGCTGGGCCGGATCACTATTGATGACGTGGTAGACGTGATCATGGAAGATGCCGCCCACTCCCTGTTGGGTCTGGCGGGCCTCAGTGACGAGGAAGAGACGTTTGCCTCCGTCAAGCGAACGGCCCCGAGACGAGCGATCTGGCTGGGTCTCAATCTGATGACCGCCATTCTTGCATCGGCAGTCATCAATATTTTTGAGGCAACTATCGACAAGGTGGTGGCACTGGCCATTCTGATGCCAATCGTTGCCAGTATGGGCGGCGTCGCCGGCAGCCAGACACTTACCGTGGTGATCCGGGGCATGGCCCTGGGGCAGATCAGCCGCAACAACATGCGCTGGTTACTGAGCAAGGAGTTCGCCGTCGGCGCTCTCAACGGCATGCTGTGGGCACTGATCATGGGTGGCGTGGCCGCGCTGTGGTTCAATGATCCCATTATTGCCGTCATTATCGCCGCCGCCATGTTGATCAACCTACTGGCTGCCGCAATTGCGGGAGCGGGACTGCCAATTCTGTTGAAGGCCTGCAGGATTGATCCCGCCCTGGCTGGCAGCGTAGCCCTGACCACCGTCACGGACGTGGTCGGCTTTCTTTCATTTCTAGGGTTGGCCACCCTTTTCTACGGTTAACTTGTCAGTCATGAGTAATTTAGACGACTTCCCCGAACCCACGCCGGACGAGGAAATCCCGAAAAGTAAAACGGCGATCAAGCGGGAAATGACCGAGCTTCAGAAGCTCGGCGAAGAGCTGGTCAACCTGCCAGCGGCCAAACTGGAAAAAATCACTCTCCCAGAGGATCTTCAGGAAGCGGTAATGCTGGCCCGGCGCTTAAAAAATCGCGAGGGTAAACGCCGCCAACTTCAATACATCGGCAAACTGATGCGGGTTATCGACAGCGACAGTATCCGGGAGGCACTGGAGAGTTTTCACCAGGATAGCGTCGCCTTTCGACAACAGTTTCATAGACTGGAAGTCTGGCGCGACCGACTGCTGAATGAGGGTGATAGCGCGCTTGAAGAACTTCTGCGTGAAAAGCCTGGAATGGATCGCCAGCACCTGCGCCAGTTGATTCGCCAGGCCCAAAAGCAAGCCTCGCAAAACAAGCCACCCGCCGCAGCCCGCAAGCTTTTCAAATATCTTCGGGAAAACAGCTGATCAGGAGGCGTCCAGCAGGGTTTTGGCCATCCCATCCGTCGCCTCAATCAGAGCCGACAATGTGCCCGGCTCGGAAGAGGCATGGCCCGCATCACGAATAACCTCAAGTCGCACTTCTCCCCAGGCTTCATAGAGGTCATATGCCTGATCAACAGGGCAGACCATGTCATATCGTCCGTGCACGATCACCGCCGGGATACCCCTTAAGCGATCCATCTGCTGAACGATTTCGTTTTCGTCGAGAAAAGCATCATTGATGAAATAGTGGGCTTCAATCCGCGCCATCGCCAGTGCGGTGTGAGGGCGGCCCAAATATTCCACCAAGTCGGGATTGGGGTGAAAACTGGCGCACCGCCCTTCCCAGGTACACCAGGCTTTGGCGGCCGCCATACGCACGATTTCATTCTTACCCGTCAGGCGCTGATGATAAGCGTGCAGGAGATTATCCCGCTCAATTTCAGGAATCTGGAACAGAAAATCTTTCCAATAATCCGGAAATACATGACTGGCGCCGTCCTGATAGAACCAATGAATATCCTGCTGGCGACAGAGAAAAATACCCCGCAGAACCATACCCATCACTCGCCCTGGGTGGGCTTGGGCGTAGACCAGGCTCAATGTTGAACCCCAGGAACCACCGAACAATACCCACTGCTCCACCTTGAGCTTGATGCGAATTTTTTCCATGTCCGCCACCAGCTCGGGGGTGCTGTTATGGCGCAATTCCGCATGGGGTCGGGAGCGACCACTGCCTCGCTGATCAAACAGAATAATGCGGTATTTTTCAGGGTCAAAAAAACGCCGGTCATTTTCGGTACAACCGGCGCCAGGGCCGCCGTGGACAAACACCACCGGGATACCATCGGGGTTGCCAACTTCCTCGACATACAGGGTATGCAGAGAGTCCACCGCCATCCTGTGAGTGGCATATGGCTTAATACGCGGATAAAAGGTTCTCATCAGCGGATCCATGTCAGAGACAGTGGGCCTACAGTACCCCTATCGGCCACGAGAATCTACCGCGCCAGCGCCCCGTCATTCGGGACGCTCTTCTGTTTTCAGCCAGGAAAACTCAGATATTTTTTCCCGCCCGCTTGCGTTCGTTTTCGGTGAGCAGTTTCTTGCGCAGACGAATGAAGTGTGGCGTAACCTCCACCAGTTCATCTTCCTCGATAAACTCAAGCGCCTGTTCCAGGGTATGCTTGACCGGTGGGGTCAGAATCAGGTTCTCGTCAGTACCCGCGGCGCGGATATTGGTGAGCTGCTTGGCCTTGGTGGGGTTGACTGGCAGATCATTACTGCGTGAGTGCAGACCGATAATCTGTCCCTCGTAAACCTCTGCACCGTGCCCCAAAAACAGCCTGCCGCGCTCCTGCAGGTTAAACAAGGCATAGGCAAGGGTTTTACCCTTGATCATGGAGACCAGCACGCCGTTCTGGCGCCCGGCCAGCTCTCCGGCTTTCACCGGTCCGTAGTGATCAAAGATACTGGTCATAATGCCTGAACCACTGGTGAGCGTCAGAAACAGGGAACGGAAACCGATCAACCCTCTGGAAGGCACCATAAACTCCAGGCGCACCCGACCCTTGCCATCCAGTTCCATATTGGTCATTTCAGCTTTGCGCAACCCCAGCTCCTCCATGACCGCGCCCTGGTGCTGATCTTCAATATCGATCACCACCTGCTCGTACGGTTCCTGAATCTCGCCATCCACCTCTTTCTGGATAACTTCCGGGCGCGACACGCCAAGCTCAAATCCCTCGCGACGCATATTCTCGATCAGTACCGACAGGTGTAGCTCACCCCGACCGGAAACTACAAATCTGTCCGGGGTGTCACCCTCTTTGACTCGCAGGGCCACGTTGTGGATCAATTCCTGCTCGAGGCGCTCCTTGATGTTACGGGACGTGACAAACTTGCCATCCTGTCCGGCAAAGGGAGAATCGTTCACCTGGAAAGTCATGCTCACGGTGGGCTCGTCCACGCTGAGTGGTGGCAGTGCCTCCGGCTTATCCGGATGACAAACGGTATCTGAAATATTCAGCTTGTCGATGCCGGTAATACAAACGATGTCACCCGCCTGAGCCTGATCCACCTCAAAGCGCTCCAGACCACGGTAGCCCATGACCTGAAGAACCCTTCCACGCCGGGTCTTGCCTTCGCGGTCAACCACCACCACCTGATCATTGGTTTTCAGCTTGCCGCGGGTAATCCGGCCAATACCGATAACCCCCACGTAACTGCTGTAATCCAGTGCGCTGATCTGCATCTGCAAGGGACCGTCGAGGTCCACCTCGGGCGCTTTGACCTGGTCAACCACCATCTGGAACAAGGGGGTCATGTCCTCCTGCATATCGTCAGGATCATTACCCGCGATACCATTCAATGCCGAGGCATAAATAATAGGAAAATCCAGCTGCTCGTCAGTGGCGCCCAGTCGGTCAAACAGGTCAAACACTTGGTCCACGACCCAGTGGGGGCGCGCGCCGGGGCGATCCACCTTGTTGACCACGAGAATGGGGTTAAGCCCCTGCTCGAAAGCCTTCTGGGTAACGAATCTAGTCTGCGGCATCGGCCCGTCGACGGCGTCCACCAGCAACAACACCGAATCCACCATCGAGAGCACCCGCTCTACTTCGCCACCAAAGTCCGCGTGCCCGGGGGTATCCACAATATTGATACGGTAGCCATTCCACTCAATGGCCGTATTTTTGGCCAGGATGGTAATGCCTCGCTCGCGTTCCTGATCGTTGGAGTCCATGATGCGCTCGGCACCCATCGCCTTTCGGTCCAGAGTTCCGGATTGTTGCAGCAGCTTGTCCACCAGCGTGGTTTTGCCATGGTCAACGTGAGCAATAATGGCAATATTGCGGAGTTTCTCGATCACAGGATTTCTCAGTAGGTGTAAAAACAGGCGCGGATTATAGCGGCTGTCTGACTTTCACGCAGATTTTTCTTTGTGACGACACAGGTTTATCTTCAGATCATCCGGCAGCGAATGTCGCGCCCACAGGCCGGGTCATTCTCCGGCTTTCGAGAACACCCTTTGCTGAACTTCCGCGCCCTGAAACGGGTAATCCATATAGCTGGCAGTGAACCGGGCAACCTCCTCGCCAAAATAACCGGCGAGAATCTCCAGGGACAGGTCTATGCCGGCAGAAATCCCGGCTGATGTCATCACCTTGCCGTCCTTCACCACCCTGGCATGGCGCTCGACATCAATATCGGGGAACAGCTCCTGGAGCAATTGTAGTGAGTGCCAGTGGGTGGTCGCGGTTAAGCCATACAACAGCCCGGCACTGGCCAGCAGCAGCGCTCCGGTACAAACCGATGCCAATAACTCCACACCCTCGGCCTGCTGTTTCAGAAAATTGAGGAGTTTTTCATTGTGCATTTCCCAGCGGGTACCCAGCCCTCCCGGAACAATCAACACATCCAGGTTTGGACAGTTTTCAAAGGTCACATCCGGCAGCACCTTTAAACCACCAGTGGCGACCACAGGCTTGTCGAATTGGGAAACCAGCAGAATATCAAAAGGCGACGGCTCCGAGCGCCGGGTTTCCTCATCCAGCCGGACGATGGAGAAAACCTCATAGGGGCCGGAAAAGTCCAGCACTTCAATTTCATCAAAGACCAGTATGCCCAACCTTTTTCGGGGCAGGGAACGGTTGTTCTGCATTTTTCCGCACACTAAAATTCGACTTGCATACTCCCATGCTCGCAAACCCTGACGACAACAGCAAGCGACCGGTTTCCAGTACGATACCTCTGTTCAGGTAAGCAGGATTTTCAAACCGATACCAATCAACACAACACCCCCCAGAAACTCGGCCTTGTCTTCCAGCCAGGTACCGCTGCGTACACCGATAAAGACGCCGACCATACTCATCAGGAACGTTATCATCCCTATCATCAGGCAGGCCAGCCAAGGCGCCACCTCCAATAGCGTAATGGCAAAGCCCGCCGCCATGGCATCAATGCTGGTCGCGATGGCCAGGATCAACATCACCCGATGTGTAATGATAGCGATGTCTTCCTCCACCCCTTCAGCAAAGGATTCGTAGATCATTTTTCCACCGATCAGCACCAGCAACAGAAACGCAATCCAGGGAGCGGCAGCTTCCACCCAGCCCAGCACCCCCTTGCCCCCCAGGTAGCCGAACACCGGCATTAAAGCCTGGAAAACCCCAAAATAAATGCCCGCCATGATGGCCAACGACATGGGCCGACGCTGATGCTTTGCACCCAGTCCGATGGATACCGCAAAAGCATCCATACTTAACGCCACCGCCAACAACAATACTTCCAACATACTCAGCTTTCCTTCAAAACATCAGGCGCGGAAACTGTAGAGAGAACCTCTGCCGCTTTCAAGCGATGCTGCTTCGAATACACAGCACCGATAGAGAAAAACAAAACAGGCCACCTGATCAGGTGGCCTGTTTCTAATCCAGGAATGGCTTTCTTGACTGTTAACGGAAAAACAGCAGCTCCCGGTATTTCGGCAGGGGCCACAGGTCGTCTGAAACCTCCAGCTCCAGGCAATCTGCATGCACTCTGACCTCATCCATCAGGCTGCGAATGTTACCGGCACAGAATTTCATATGATCTTCTGTGGTATCAAAGTCGTGCCTGCCGATCAGGGAAGACAATTCCTCGACGGCTTTCATCATGGCGCTGGTTTCAGCGGCAACTTTATTAACCACGGTGGCATCAAGTTCGACGCCCACTTCACGGGCACCCGAGATAGCGCTGCTCAAATCCGAGAGGTAACTCATGGCTGCGGGGTAGATCAGCGTCTTAGCCATATCGACAACCAGTTTCGCCTCCACTTCGATAGACAGGATGTACTGTTCAGCGTACACCTCATATCGACTGGCCAGTTCCACCGGCGTCAACACACCCGTCTTTTTGAAGAGTTCAATGACATCCGCTTCGAGCAGGGCCGGCAAGGCATCGGCAGTGGTGGGGATATTTTTCAGTCCCCGTTCCTCAACTGCCATGCGGTGCCATTCCGGTGAATAACCGTCACCACCAAAGACAACATTGCCATGCTGCTGCATCAATTCCTGCAGCACCTTGATAACAGCTTCTGTCTGATTGCTAGCGGACGACAGGCTGGCCTCAAGCTTTTCGGCAATCCAGTCCAGCGAATCGGCAAGCATCGTATTCATCGCCACCAGTGGGCCCGATACCGATTGCGAGGAGCCTACCGCCCGGAACTCAAAGCGGTTGCCCGTGAAGGCAAAGGGTGAAGTGCGGTTGCGGTCCCCAGGGTCCCTTTCAAACTTGAGAATCTGGCTAATCCCCAGATCCATCACACCGCCTTTCGCCGTCTCATTCAGCTTGCCTTCCTTGATATCCATAAACAGCTTTTCCAGCTGATCGCCCAGGTACACAGAAAGGATCGCGGGTGGCGCCTCGTTCGCACCCAGACGGTGATCATTCGCCGCAGAAGCAATGGCAGCCCGGAGCAGGGGGCCATAGACATGCACGCCGCGTATCACCGCACCGCAGAACAGCAGGAAGATCAGGTTTTTATCCGGGGTGCTGCCAGGGTCCAGCAAATTACCCTGGGTGGAGTTTCCCACAGACCAGTTAACGTGCTTACCAGAACCATTCACACCGGCAAAAGGCTTTTCATGCAGCAGGCACAGGAAGCCGTGCTTTTTGGCAGTCATTTTCAGCAAGGTCATCAACATCTGCTGATGGTCAGAGGCAACATTGGCCGATTCAAAATAGGGCGCAATTTCAAACTGACCGGGCGCCACTTCGTTGTGGTGCGTTTTTGCGGGAATTCCAAGCCGATACAGCTTGTCTTCGAGGTCTTGCATAAAGACCTGTACGCGCTCGGGTATAGCACCGAAATAATGATCGTCAAATTCCTGACCCTTGGCCGGCGCAGCCCCGAACAGGCTGCGTCCTGCCAGCAGCAGATCCGGGCGGCTGCTGGCAAAATTTTCATCCACCAGAAAATACTCCTGCTCGGCACCGCAGCTGGAGTTCAGGGTGGCAATGTCTGTTTCACCCATTAACGACAGGACTTTTCTTGCCGACTTATCCATCGCCGCGTTGGAACGCAGCAGGGGAATCTTTTTATCCAGCGCTTCGCCGGTCCAGGACATGAACACACTGGGAATCATCAGGGTTGCACCATTATCCGTGTGCATGATGTAGGCGGGACTGGTGGGGTCCCAGGCCGTGTAACCCCGGGCGGCATTGGTCATCCGCAGGCTGCCATTGGGGAATGACGAACCATCGGGCTCACCCTTGATCAACAGGCTGCCGGTAAATTCGGTAATCGCACCGCCATCGGAATTGGTAATGATAAAACCATCGTGCTTTTCAGCCGTGGCATTGGTCATCGGGTAGAAAATATGTGAGAAAAACTTTACCCCTTTGGAAATGGCCCAGTCCTTCATGGCCGCGGCGACGACATCTGCTGTACCGGGATCCAGAGCGGCGCCTGTTTGTACGGTGTTTTTCATGGCTTTAAAGGCATTTTTCGACAACGCCTCTTCCATGGTCGCCAGGTTAAACACATCTGTTGCCCAGATCTTGCTCAGGGCTTCCGGCATATCAACAGTCATGGGCTCGCGGTTATTAATTTCTGCAATGGCGAGCATTCGGGGTTGGTTTCCGCTCATGGGGGGGATCCTCAGATTTTTGGATGGAGAGTTGATCGACTGTCTCAGCGCAAACAGCCCAGGGGACCCATTACGGGTAGTGAATTATTCAGGGGTCCTGGTCAAATTGCTCCGGTAACAGAATGTTTCACAGACGAGTTTTTCGTATGTACCCGTTTCAAAAGCAATTTTCAGTCCAACTTCTGAAAAAATACCGACGAAGGGACCGCTACACCAAAAATCCGGTCAAAAACACTGGCACAGGCTCTATATCAGAGCGGTTAACGGTGCGGCATCGCTCACCCATGCAAGCTGCAGGGTATCTCACGCACTCTGTTTGCGCGCTTTTCTATGCTATGGGTGTTTTTTGGTGCGGGTGTCAGGAAGCAGGCCGATAAACCGCCACATTCTGGAACCCCTGCTCAAGCAGCAGTTCGGCATGCAGGCGGCTCATGACGCCTTTTTCACAGTAAAGCAGGTAATTGCTGGACTGCTCAAGGCGTTGAAACCTGGTTTGCAGTGTAAAGAAAGGTAATGCCTGAACGGTCGCACCCTGAATGGACAGCGGACGCAACTCCACTTCATCCGGGTGACGAATGTCCAGTATCGTGGCACCTGGTTGGGGCGATTGAAAAATCTCCACTTCTACAGCAGGTGAAACTGCTTCCATGACTTCATCAATATTTTGTACCCGGCTGCTGGCAACAGCCTGCTCAAGTACGGAAAAATCGAAGTTAGCCTCTTCTGCCTCAACCTTGTCTTCCCGTGCCCGTGTCGTTGGCTTCACCGAAATCACACCGCAATATTCCGGCATACTGGCAGCAAATTCCTCGGTGCCTATGGCTCTGGCAATATTGATGATGTCGTTTTTATCCGATGTAATCAGTGGTCGCAGCACCAGGGTTTTGGTTACCGAATCAATCACAGCCAGATTGGCCAGCGTCTGACTGGAAACCTGTGCAACGCTCTCACCTGTGACCAGTGCCTGCACCCCCATTTCCTCCGCGACCTGAGTCGCCGCCCGCAGCATCATGCGTTTCAACACGACACCCATTTCCGAGTTGCGAACCTTGCTCAGGATCTCCCCGACCACGCCGTCAAAGGGCACCGTAATAAAACGCACCCGATGGGAGCTACCAAACTTGCTCCAGAGATAGAAGGCCACTTCCTTGACACCCACCTCATGGGCACGGCCACCGAGATTGAAAAACAGGTAGTGGGTGCGCAAGCCACGCTTGGTCGCCAGGTAGCTGGAAACGGTTGAATCAAATCCACCGGAGATCAATGAAATCACCGTATCCTGTGAGCCCAACGGGAACCCCCCCAACCCCTGGGTGGTTTCCTCAATCACAAATAGCTCCTGCTGCTTGATTTCCAGGCGCACAGTAATATCCGGCTGCTTGAGATTGACCCCCGTAGCCTCAGACTGGTGCAACAGACCACCACCCACAATGCGTTCAACGTCTCCGGAGCTGAATTCGTGCTTACCGCTGCGTTTTACACGTAGCACGAAGGTCTTGCCCGCCAGCTTTTCTTTCCAAACCGCCAGAGTGTTTTCAAGAATGTCATCAAAACTACCGAGGGGAAAATGCTGCACACGGGAAAAATTGCCAATACCCGGGGTTCGTGCCAACAGATCTGCTACTCTAGCTGTGGATTCGCCATCCTCAGGACCGATGACCTGCAGCTTCTCCCAATCCTGCTCAACCTGAATCACCGGATCAATGACCCGCAACATCTTGCGCAGATTTTCTCGTAACTGCCGGGTCATTCGTTTGCGAACGGGGGGACTTTTGATGATGATTTCAGGGAACAGCTTGATGACAAAGTGCATGGCGGAAGGTATTCACTGCGTGTAAGTGTTTGGGCGGCAGATTATATTACAAAATGAGCGCTATTCGGCTTATGATGGGAAACAGCACCATAGTGCGCGCCAGGCGCACCAAATATGATCTTTCAGCCTTATTTGTGCATTATTATGGTGCATAACAATGCAAATTATACGGCGCACTACCTGTAACCTATTGATTTAATTGGTGGCTGCCAATGGCACAACTTTTGCTTCAATTTGGCACACTGATTGCTAAATCACAAATTGAGCTGTGGCAACAATCAATTTAACTATTTTGTATCATCGCGGTCCCGTCACTTCGGCACCCGGTTCAATCTGGATATCCATAACTGGAGGAGCTAATGTCCAATAAAACCCTCACCCTGATTAAAGAAAGCGAAGCCCAATGGGTAGATCTGCGCTTTACCGACACCAAAGGTAAAGAACAGCACGTCACCATCCCTGTGAGCGCTGTTGACGAAGAGTTCTTTGAGGTCGGCCAAATGTTCGATGGCTCCTCTATCGCCGGCTGGAAAGGTATTAACGAGTCCGACATGGTTCTGATGCCGGATGACAGCACCTCCGTGCTGGACCCCTTTTCTGATGCAGTCACCGTCATTCTGCGCTGCGACATCCTCGAGCCGTCAACCATGACAGGCTATGAACGCGACCCCCGCTCCGTGGCTAAGCGTGCTGAGGAATACCTGAAATCTACAGGCCTGGGCGACACCGCTTTCTTCGGAAACGAGCCTGAATTCTTCATCTTTGACGACATCAAATGGGGCTCCGACATGAGCGGCAGCTTCGTGAAGATCAGCTCTGAGGAAGCAGCCTGGTCTACCGGTGAAACCTATGCCGAAGGCAATATGGGACACCGTCCTCGCGTAAAAGGTGGTTACTTCCCGGTACCGCCAATTGACTCCCTTCACGACATTCGTGCTGCGATGTGTGAGGCCATGGCTCAAATGGGCCTTGATATTGAAGTACACCATCACGAAGTAGCCACTGCTGGCCAGTGTGAAATCGGTATTAAATTCAACACCCTGGTGAAAAAAGCCGACGATACGCAGATCCTGAAGTACTGCGTACACAATGTGGCCCACGCCTATGGCAAAACTGCCACCTTTATGCCCAAGCCTATCGTTGGCGATAACGGCTCCGGTATGCACGTGCACCAGTCTTTCTGGAAAGATGGGGCCAACGCCTTTGCCGGGGATGCCTATGCAGGCCTGAGCGAAACGGCTCTTTACTACATCGGCGGTATCATCAAGCACGCCAAGTCGCTGAATGCCTTCACCAACCCTGGCACCAACTCCTACAAGCGTCTGATCCCCGGTTTTGAAGCACCGGTTATGCTGGCCTACTCTGCCCGCAACCGCTCTGCATCCATTCGTATTCCTTACGTTGCTTCTCCTAAAGGCAAGCGTATTGAAGCCCGCTTCCCAGACCCTATTGCCAACCCTTACCTGGCCTTCGCAGCCATGTTGATGGCTGGCCTGGACGGTGTGATCAACAAGATTCACCCCGGTGATGCTGCAGACAAAGACCTTTACGACCTGCCTCCGGAAGAAGCTGCGGCCATCCCGCAAGTCTGCGGCAGCCTGCGTGAAGCGCTGGCTTCCCTGGATGCAGACCGCGAGTACCTGACTCAGGGCGGCGTCTTCACTGATGACATGATCGATGCCTATATCGAACTGAAAATGGCTGACGTTTACCGTGTTGAGCACACCACTCACCCGCTTGAGTTCGATTTGTACTACTCAGTGTAAATTGCTCATCACCCCTGACTTGGCGACCTGAAGTTAGCGGTCTCCAAGACACCCAGAAAAAGCCCGCTATTTTTTTGAATAGCGGGCTTTTTCTTGTGTCAAAGGAAGGCTAGTCTTAGAAGACTCAACAAGGAGAATTGTTACAGATGAGTGGATACTGTCGTTTAATTGCCCTTGCCCTGGTGTGTGCAGCCTCTCTGCCCGCCATGGCCGAGGTCTACAAAACTGTCGACGAAGACGGTAATGTCACGTACACCGACAACCCTGCGGCCAAAGAAGGCAAGGTGGAGGCAGTTAAATTACCGGCCGTCAATACCCAACCCGCGCTAAAGACAACCACGGACAAAACCAAAAAATCTGAAGCCAGCAGCGGCTACAAGGAAGTCAGCATTCTGTCCCCGGCCCAGGATGCCACTATCCCCCCGGGTCAGCTCAACGTTGTCGTACAGGTCTTTATGGAGCCGGCACTGCAGCCCGGCCACTTGATTCAGCTCCTACACAATGGACAGCCTTACGGCGACGCCGCCTATGCTACATCTTTCTCCATCGACCAGCTGATTCGGGGTGAGCACAACGTGCAAGCTCAGGTTATCGACGAAAAAGGCAACACCGTTGCCAGTTCAGGCAGTGTAACGTTCTACGTAAAAAGAGCCTCCCCCCTGAATAGGGAAGCCATTCAGACTCAAAAAACGGACAGGGCTAAAAGAGTTCAACAGGCCACGCAAGGGTCCAATTAGTTTCTGTTCGATTTTCAAAAATCTCCAAAGGGCATGACGCACCATTATGGTGCACCATGCTACACTTACAGCAGTTAAACATCCTGTTTACAGGGGGTTAACGCACTCCAGAATTGGCCCGCAATTTGCTATGACTTAATAAACAACTGAACCATAAAAGGGCGGCAGCTTTTTCAGGGCACCGTAAGCCAACGATAAATTGATTCGAATGACCGACGAGCAGCTCCACCACTTACTTCTGGACAACCTGAGCACTGCTGTCCTGTTACTCAATGACAGTATGGAAATCTGTTATCTGAATCCCTCGGCGGAAAACCTGCTCGCCGTCAGCGCCATGCGCCTGTGTGGCAACTCAGTCAGCACCCTGTTCACCGAAACTGATTCTCCCATACCTTCACTGAGGGAAGCATTGGAGTCAAATCACCCGTTTACCCAGCGTCAAACCACCATGGTTTTGCCAGACCAGTCACACATCACTGTGGATTTTACCGCCACACCGCTGCAGACCACGGTTGCCCGTATGCTGGTCATCGAAATGCAGCCGATGGATAGACTGATGCGCATCAACCGCGAAGAAGCGTTGATTACCACTCACGATACCACCCGCAACCTGGTGCGCGGGCTTGCCCATGAAATCAAAAATCCTCTGGGTGGAATCCGGGGGGCAGCGCAGTTGCTGTCGGAAGACCTGGGTGATGAACCGGAACTGAGGGAGTACACGGATATCATTTCAGCGGAAACGGATCGGCTGTGCAGCCTGGTTGACCGCCTGCTGGGGCCCACCACCATGCCCAAATTTGTGCCAGTGAATATCCACGAAGTACTGGAACATGTGGCAGCACTGGCAGAAGCCGAAACCCGTGGCGCCATAGTCATCAAGCGCAGTTATGACCCAAGCATTCCTGAGATCAGTGGTGACCGTGGACAACTGGTCCAGGCTATCCTGAATATTGTACGCAACTCCATTCAGGCACTGCGCAACAGCCGGCAGAAACGTCCCACCATCAAACTGACGACTAAAATCCAGCGTCATTTCACCATTGGCAAGGTACATCACAAGGTGATCTGTCGCATCGACATTATTGATAACGGTCCGGGTATTCCTGAAGAGCTGATAGACCGAATATTTTTTCCCATGATCAGTGGCCGAGCTGAAGGCAGCGGATTGGGCCTACCCATAGCCCAGTCTGCCATCAACCTTCACCACGGCCTGATTGAGTGTGATAACGGGAAAGGAGAAACCCGTTTTACCATCTATTTACCTTTGGATATTTAAAACCATGGAAAAGCGCAAAGTCTGGATAGTTGATGATGACCGTTCCATACGCTGGGTGATGGAAAAAGCGCTTAGCCGTGCTGACATGACTGTCACCAGCTTTGAGGATCCGCACGACCTGCTGGCCAAGCTGGACAAATCAAAGCCGGACACCATCATCAGTGATATACGCATGCCCGGCATTGACGGGTTACAGCTGTTACAGAAAATCCACATTTCCAACCCGTCACTGCCAGTCATTATCACCACTGCACACTCGGATCTGGATAGTGCCGTTGCCGCCTACCAGGGCGGTGCCTTTGAGTACCTGCCTAAACCCTTTGACCTGGAAGAACTGATTGCTGTCACCCAGAGGGCCATCAACTTTGCCGGCGAACAGGGGCAGGAAAAAGAACCCAGGGACGAGGAAGTCAGCGGCGAAATTATTGGTGAAGCTCCGGCCATGCAGGAAGTTTTCCGCGCCATTGGTCGCCTGTCTCACTCCAACATCACGGTATTGATTAACGGCGAATCCGGAACTGGTAAGGAACTGGTCGCCAAAGCACTGCACGATCACAGCCCGCGTAGAAACAACCGTTTTGTTGCCCTGAATATGGCCGCCATTCCTCATGACTTGATTGAGTCAGAACTGTTTGGACATGAAAAGGGGGCCTTTACCGGCGCTACCCAACGCCGCGAAGGTCGCTTCCAGCAGGCTGATGGTGGCACCCTGTTCCTGGATGAAATCGGCGACATGCCACCAGAGGCCCAGACCCGCTTGCTACGGGTTCTGGCCAACGGAGAATTTTATCTGGTGGGCGGGCACACACCGGTAAAAGTCGACGTCCGCATTATCGCCGCGACCCATCAGAATCTGGAAGAACTGGTGGAGCAAAACCGTTTTCGGGAAGACCTGTTCCACCGCCTCAATGTGATTCGCATTCACCTGCCAACGCTGGCAGACCGGCGGGAAGACATTCCGAAGTTGATGCAGCACTTTTTCCAGCATGCAGCCAAGGAGTTGGAAACGGAACCCAAAACACTTTCTCCCGAGGCTGAGCAGTACCTCAGCATGCTGCCCTGGCCAGGCAATGTGCGCCAACTGGAAAATATTTGCCGCTGGTTAACCGTCATGGCCTCTGGCCGGGAAGTGCATATAGAAGACCTTCCCCCGGAACTGCGAGACAGCCCGGTGGAGAAAAACAATATTGCGGGAAGCTGGGAGCAGCAACTGCGCACCTGGGCCAACAACGAACTTAGTGCTGGGCACCATGACATACTGGCCTCAGCAGTCCCTACCTTTGAGAGAGCGCTGATTGAAACCGCACTAAATCACACCCATGGTCGCAAGCGAGATGCAGCAGAATTACTGGGCTGGGGTAGAAATACCCTCACCAGGAAGCTCAAAGAGCTGGGAATGAGTGACGACGATCTCTGAGAATACCCGGACAGGTTTGGCGCAGTCGGTCTGCGCCAAACCTATTCATCACGATTAGTGAGCGGTTTCTGACTCGGAAGCCTGCTCGTCCTGCTTGGCTTTCCTTTCTGCCAGAGCCTGTGCAAACAGTGCTTCGAAATTCACGGGTGGCAACATCAGTGCCGGGAATGTCCCTTTGACCACCACATTATCCACAACCTCTCTGGCATAGGGGTACAGGGTCGCGGGACAAAGTACGTTCAGGACCTGCGCCATCTGCGCCTTTTCCAGTCCTTTTACCATGAAGATTCCGGCCTGATGGACCTCAATCAGGAAGACCACATCGTCTTTATCTTTCACCGTGAGTGTCAGTGTCATCACTACTTCAAAATGGGTTTCGTCCAACTGCTCAATTTTGGTGGACAATTCCTGACCGATTTGCGGTTTCACTTCACGCTGGAAAGCTTCCACACCCATTGGCGTCTCAAAGGATAGATCCTTGAGGTAAATACGCTGCATGGCAAAATGATTATCTGCCCTCCCCTCTTTGGCGACAGCGTTCTCGGTATTTTCTTCAGTCATGGATTCACCTTCGTTACATCATCACTTGTTTGATAGTTAATAGCTCAAACTTTAATCTGGCCAGCCGCCGGGATTTCAACCCTGGCTGGCAATCATTCGATCAAGTTCACCCTGTTGTTCCAGACGGCGCAGATCATCGTATCCACCAACGTGCGCATCACCCACCCAGATTTGTGGAACGGTGTGGCGGCCGCTCATCACCACCAGTTCACGGCGCTTGGCCGGATCACCGTCAACGGAAACCTCATCGAAAGAGAGGCCTTTATTGGCGAGCAGATTTTTGGCGGCCACACAGTAGCCACAGGTACGCGTGGTATAGATCCTGACCTGAAGCATTTAGCTTTTGATCACCGGCAGGTTCTGGTTCTGCCATTCCATCATGCCACCCGTGAGCCGGAATACCTTGAACTCCTGTTGCTGCAACTGCCGCCCCACGGCCCCGGCCTGCTGACCAACCTTGTCGGCGATGATAATGAATTTTTCGCGATAACTTTCCAGTTCACTCATCTTGTCCTTCAGCTTCGCATGGGGAATATTCACAGCACCCGCAATATGGCCCGCCTTGAATTCCTTGCTGTCGCGCACATCGAGCAGAATAGCTTCCTCGGCATTTAACATGCGGGTCACTGCATGTACCGAGATGGGTCTGCCACTCTTGATTCGCTCATTGATGGCAAACAGGTAAATCAGCACCATAAATACGCTGACCAGTACCCACTGCTCACTGATAAAAACAAAAAAATCCACTATCAACAGCCTCTTGGAAGTTCCGGCTGGACCACCCGGTCCAACAAAGCCGCAAAAGTATACACACCGCATACTGCTCAAGGAACCACCAATGGCACTGAATACGCTTTGCGGGTAAGATTCGCGGATCATTCACCCCAGAACACCACCCCATTGGAATCATGAAAGAAGCAAAAAAACCACTTCTGCTGCTGGTCCTGGACGGCTATGGCTACAGCGATAATCCCGAATACAACGCCATCTCAACGGCTGATACTCCCATACGAGACCGCTTATGGGAAACGTCTCCCCGCACGTTTATTGAAACGTCCGGACTGGCCGTCGGCCTCCCAGAAGGGCAGATGGGCAATAGTGAAGTGGGCCATATGACCCTGGGTTCGGGCCGGGTGATCTATCAGAGTTTTACCCGCATCAACAAGGCCATCAGCGAAGGAACATTTTTTTCCAACCCGGTCTACTGTGAGGCCATTGACAAGGCCATTGCCAATAACAAGGCCGTGCACATTCTGGGGTTGCTGTCCGAAGGGGGCGTTCACAGCCACGAATCGCATATCAATGCCATGGTTGAACTGGCCTCACGGCGCGGTGCCGAAGCAATCTACGTTCATGCCTTTCTCGATGGCCGGGACACACCACCCCGCAGTGCTGAACCTTCGCTGCGGCGTACCGCAGAAAAATTGTCTGACACTGGCCGAGGTCGTATCGCCAGTATCTGCGGTCGCTTTTACGCCATGGACCGGGACAATCGTTGGGACCGCGTACAAGCGGCCTATGACCTATTAACCCTGGGCAAGGCCGAGTACTCCTCGCCCGATGCTGGCAGCGCTCTTCGTGCCGCCTATGAACGCGGAGAAAATGACGAATTCGTGCTGCCTACCACGATTCATGAGCCCGGAGAAAACGCCATTACCATTCAGGATGGTGATGCTGTCATCTTTATGAATTTCCGTCCCGACAGGGCACGTGAATTAACCCGGGCATTTGTCGACTCGTCGTTTGATGGTTTTGCGCGAACTGCACGCCCGGCGCTTGCTGACTTTGTGATGACCACGGAATATTCGGCAGACATTCACACCAGCTGCGCCTTTCCTCCCGAGGACCTCCACAACTCTCTGGGAGAATACCTGGGCAACCAAGGCAAAACCCAGCTGCGTATTGCAGAAACTGAAAAATACGCCCATGTGACATTCTTCTTCAACGGCGGGCAGGAAACCCTGTTCCCGGGTGAAGAGCGCATCCTCATTCCCTCTCCCAAGGTCGCCACCTATGACCTGAAACCGGAAATGAGCGCCTACGAACTGACAGACCAGCTGGTTGCTGCCATCGAGGGTGGCGCGTTCGACGTCATCATCTGCAACTACGCCAATTGTGACCAGGTGGGTCACAGTGGGGTTTTTGATGCTGCCGTCAAAGCCGTTGAAGCCGTTGACAAGTGCCTGGAACGCATTTTATCTGCACTGCACAAAGCAGGGGGAGAATGCCTGATCACGGCAGACCACGGCAATGTCGAGCAAATGTTCGACGTGCATTCCGGCCAGGTACACACCCAACATACCACCTTGCCAGTCCCTCTGATCTATGTGGGAGATAGACATCTCTCACTAACCAACGGCGGATCACTGGCGGACATTGCCCCCACCATACTGACATTGCTCGACCTGCCGCAACCGATCGAGATGACCGGCCACTCCCTTGTCGAACTGAATACATAGAGAGGATGAAGAACGCGCCGATGAGGCTGCTCCGACATTGCCTGTTAATTCTGTTGCTGGCCGCAGCCTGCCCTGCGCTGGCCGGAGAAAAGGAAGATCGGCAGAAATTGCAGCAGATCGGCAAGGATATCCTCAAACTGGAAGAGAGCGTCAAGGGCGACAGCAAGGAGCAACAACGGCTTGCCAAGGAACTGAAAAATACCGAGCTCGACGCTGCGCGACTCAACCAGGCAATCCACGAACTGGAAGCCCAACTGGTCAAGCTGGACGGCGAGTTGCAGCAACTGCAATCACAGAAATCTTCGCTGGAAAAATCACGCCAGGCACAGCAGGAACTGATCGCCAAACAGATGACTGCGGCCTACCGGTTGGGCAACGAAGAATCCATCAAACTGCTTCTCAACCAGGAAGACCCGAACAAGGTCAGCAGGACCCTGAAGTACTACGACTACTTCCTCAAGGCCCGCGCCGAAAAAGTTGAACAGTACCTGCAAACCATGGCCGAACTGAATCGTGTCGAGACAGGTATTGACGAAAGACAGGCTGCACTCACACAGCGCCGCGCCACCCTTGCCGAACAGCAGCAAAAGCTGGAGAAAAACCTGCGTGTCCGCAGCGAGGTACTGGTTCGTCTGGATCGTCAGATCACAAACTCAAAACAGGCACTGAAACAACTTCACTCTGAACGGAAGCGGCTTGAAACGGTTATCAGGACCCTTGAGGAAAGTATTGCCAAGCTGGTATCGCCAACAAACACCGAGCCTTTCAACCGGCGCAAGGGCAAACTGCCCTGGCCAGTGAAGGGCACGTTGAGCCAATACTTTGGCGCCACACGTACTGCCGACATTACCTGGAATGGCTGGCTACTTAAAGCCAACGAAGGAACTCCGGTACACGCCGTACATCATGGTCGTATCATTTTTTCTGATTATCTGCGCGGCCACGGCATGCTGGTCATCATCGACCACGGCGATGGTTACATGAGTCTCTATGCCCACAACCAGGTGCTGCTCAAAGTCACTGGCGACTGGGTTCAGACGGGAGAACCCATCGCCCGGGTCGGCAACAGTGGCGGCCAGCGGGATCATGCACTTTATTTTGAAATTCGACATAATGGCAGACCGACAAACCCAAAAAGTTGGCTGACACGTAAAGGATAGAAGCCTCCACTCATAGAGAGACAGCGTGAGAGACTTCCACAACCCTGAGCCCCCAATCACACAGTACCGCCGGCAAGTGCAAGGATCGTTCATGAAATCACTAAGCAAGTTGCTGTTTTTTACCTTTCTCCTGTTCTCTGGAGGTGTTGCCTTTGCAGCGGCCGAACAGGATGAAAACGGGCGTATGCCCCTGGACGAGCTACGCCGCTTTACCCAGGCCTTTGATCAGATTCGTCAGGCTTACGTCGAAGAGATTGACGATAAAGAGCTACTGGAAATGGCCATCAGCGGACTCCTCAGCAGCCTTGATCCACACTCAGCTTACCTCGATGAAACCGATTTTCAGGATCTTGAGGAACATACCACTGGCGAGTTCGGCGGGCTTGGCATAGAAGTCGGTATGGAAGGTGGCTTTATCAAGGTGATTACGCCCATGGATGGCACTCCGGCAGAAAGGGCGGGGATACAGGCTGGGGACCTGATCATCAAACTTGACGAACAACTCGTTCAGGGCATGAATCTCAGCGAGGCCATCGAGATTATGCGCGGCCCCAAGGGGTCCAAGCTGAAGTTGACCATTGTTCGCCCCAACCGGGACGGCCCTTTTGAGGTTGAAGTCATTCGCGATGTCATTCAGGTTCGCAGTGTTCGTTCTCGGATGCTTGAGCCCGGATTTGGCTACGTACGCATTGCCCAGTTCCAGGAAAACACTGGCTCGTCATTCCGGGAGGCACTGGAAGACTTCACCACAGAGGACATGAAGCTCAAAGGCGTAATACTCGACCTGCGCAACAACCCCGGAGGACTGCTGAATGCCTCGGTAGAGGTGGTGGATACACTACTGGATGAGGGTCTCGTGGTGTACACCGAAGGAAGGCTGAACACATCCAATGCCAAATACTTTGCAAAACCCGGCGATGTACTGAATGGACTTCCTGTGGTAGTGCTCATTAATGAAGGCTCTGCATCGGCAGCAGAAATCGTTGCCGGCGCGCTTCAGGATCACCACCGCGCCCTGATCCTCGGCACCAGCAGCTTTGGCAAAGGGTCCGTACAAACGGTGATTCCCTTGGGAGAGAGGCGGGGCATAAAGCTCACAACCGCCCGCTACTTCACTCCCAGCAAACGCTCCATTCAGGCAGAGGGTATACAACCGAACATCGTGGTCAAACCTGCCGAGGTGCGCTTGCTGGAAACCCGCGGGCAAATCAAGGAAGAAAATCTGGCCGGACACCTCACCAATGAGGAGAGCCCTCAATCCGAGGCCAGCGATGATCTCTCTCTGGAAGACAATCAGCTCTATGAGGCCCTTAACTTACTCAAAGGGCTGGATATTTTCACTTCTGCCAACAATCGCCAGAAGGCGCCATGAGCAGACGAAAGGGCTTTCTGCCATGATGGGCTCCATTGACTTTTGGCCAAAAAGTAGGCTGAATACGTAAAGATTGTTGTTCTTGCGTCGATAGTATGTAAACAATCCTTGTTTACAATGGACTGTGCTAGAAAAGAAGAATTGCGGCCTTTTTAAGCCTCTTTTTAAGTTATGCTTATAGAGTGCCGACAACTATTATAAAAATAGAAACTTTGGTACGGCAGTATATAAAGGTGAGGAAACAACATGGTAATGCCCAGAACTGGAGAACACAGCGAGCAGCAACCTGCTATCAGAAGTGACCGGTTTTTCAAACTGCACAACTTCTGGTTCTTTGCGACTCGCGAAGGTGCAGCCGTAGGTCCATTTGACTCCAAGGAAGGCGCTGTGCAAGCGGTCTCAGATTACGTTGAATTCGTGCAAAAAGCTGGCCCGGAAGCGCTGGACTTTTTCACCTCTGAAGCTCGCTACGCAGTATAGGCCCGGTTTAGCGCCGAACCTCGACACCACGCTCAGCCATGTATTCTTTGGCCTGAGCGATGGTGAACTCCCCAAAATGAAAAATACTCGCGGCTAACACCGCATCTGCCTTACCCTCTACTACACCATCCACCAAGTGCTGAAGATTCCCCACCCCGCCTGAAGCGATCACAGGAATATCCACAGCTTCACTGATGGCCCGCGTCAACGGCAGGTTGAAACCCGTCTTGGTGCCATCCTTATCCATACTGGTGAGGAGAATTTCTCCGGCTCCGTATTCGGCCATCTGCACAGCCCACGCCACCGCATCAATACCGGTAGGGTTGCGCCCACCGTGGGTGAAGATTTCCCAGTGCAGTGGCTCACCTTCTGCGCTGACCTGTTTTGCATCAATGGCAACAACAATGCACTGCGAACCAAACCGCTGTGCTGCCTGCCTGACAAACTCCGGGTTCTTTACCGCCGCAGAATTGATACCGACCTTATCGGCACCGGCATTCAACAGGGCGCGAATATCTTCGAGAGTCCGAACACCACCGCCCACCGTCAGCGGAATGAATACTTCGCTGGCCATGCGCTCCACGGTGTGAACCATGGTATCCCGCTCCTCGTGGCTGGCCGTAATATCGAGAAAGGTAATTTCATCAGCACCTTCTTCGTTATAGCGTTTCGCCACCTCGACCGGGTCACCCGCATCGCGTATATCGACAAACTGTACACCCTTGACCACTCGCCCCTTGTCCACATCAAGGCAGGGGATGATTCGTTTCGCTAACATCAGTTTTCGCCCTCGCTCTCACCCTGCTCATCAAACAGGTGGCCCAGTTTTCCAGCCTTGGTGGCCAGATAGTAAAGATTATGTGGATTGCGCCCTGTCTGCAGAGCCAGACGCTCGGCCACATGAATACCCAGCTGCTCAAGCGCTTCAACCTTGCGCGGATTGTTGGTCAGCAGTTTTACCTGACCAATGTTCAGGTGACTCAACATGGAACGACAAATACTGTAGTCCCTCATATCGGCACCGAAACCCAATTTCTCATTGGCTTCAACGGTATCGGCACCCTGATCCTGAAGGTGGTAGGCCTTGATCTTGTTGATCAGCCCGATACCCCGCCCCTCCTGGCGCAAATACAGAATGGCTCCTCGCCCCTCTGCTGAGATTCGGCGCATCGCTTCTTCCAGCTGTGCACCGCAATCGCAGCGAACACTGAACAGGGCATCACCTGTCAGGCACTCGGAATGTATGCGCAGCAGTACCGGTTCACCGTCGGCAACATCACCCATGGTAATGGCGATATGCTCCTTATCACTGACCGTGTCTTCAAAGCCATGAATATCAAACACGCCCCAACGAGTAGGAAGTTTGGAGCTTTCAACAAAACGGAGTGTCACTTAAGACTCCTAAAGATCGGGCGGGTGGCTATTTTAGCCGGGATACACCCTGAGTAAAGTGAAGCCGGTAATTTTCAATACCAAACAATGCACTAACGCACCGTCGCACCACATTTACAATGTTTTCACTGCAAGGGTGTCATCAGAACTTGGTCCGCAACACCATCACCCCTTCCTCCTCGCTCATTTCCACGCGACTGAGAAAGCTGTTACCCAACAGAATCTGTGAGGGAAAATCACCCACAACCACTGTCGCATCCACCTGATTCAGGGTGATGTTACCGATAGTCAGCTTCTGTAACGGCACATGATAGGCGCTGACGATACCACCGGCCGTACTGGCGGAGCCCTTCCGACCGCGGCGAAAATTCACCCCCAGCTGCTCGGCATGATGCAAGTTCATGGCAATGGAAGTAGCACCTGTATCCACCATGAAATCTGCCGGCCGACCATTGATAAAACCACTTACAAAATAGTGGCCATTGTCTGCCCGGGGTATCCGAACCTCCGCCATTTCAGCGGCCTGAAAGCTGGAAGAAATATGGTCGGAAAGACCCAGCGTCATTTGTTTCCCATCGAGCTCGACCACCGCACGGCGACTGTTGCTATCAATCAATGTCACGCCTTCAGGGCTGGTCTGCCCCTGCTTCAACAAGCGTTGCTTGCCGTTAATCACCAGCACAGCGCTGCCGCCAAACAGACCATTGACGCGGATATCCGCAGCCCAACCCGGACTGGCAAACACTCCCGCCAACACAAATACTATGACAAGTCCCTTCATGGCCTGCGCCCCCGATTATTCCCTAGATCATCCACTGCGACACAGAAAACAGTATCGCCCAGGCGAACAAACCTGCCAACAGGTCATCGACCATGATACCCACCCCGCCGTGTACCTGACGGTCCAACCAGCGAATGGGCCACGGCTTCCAGATATCAAACAGACGAAACAGGACGAAACCCGCCAATGCCCAGGACCAGGAGGCCGGCAATGCAGTCATAGTCAGCCAGTAACCCGCTATCTCATCCCAGACAATACCCGGATGGTCATGCACCCCCATATCATGGGCTGTTTTGCCACAGAGGTAGAAACCCAGCAACGAAGCGGCAACCACCACCCCGATATAGGTGTGAAGCGGCAGGGTTGCCAGCAATGGCCAAAGCACAAGCGCCACCACCGTTCCGGCTGTCCCCGGTCCCTTTGGCGCCAGACCACTGCCAAACCCAAACGCCAGAAAATGTACCGGGTTTTTCAGCAGCTGGGAAAACTTCGGGTTAATGCGATGATCCATAATCTATCTGCCTGTTGAGCGCATCCAATTCAGGGTGAAAATCACCCCGCAGCCGTCTCAATTAAAATGCTGGTATCCCTTGCGGGCAACTGACTGAACCAGACCTGAGGCATCGAGACAGACTATGCCGGGTTCGGATATCATGCGACCAATCCGGGTCGCCACCAACTCTCCGCGATGAATCATGCCATCAACCTGAGACTGCTTGCTTTCGGGCACGGTAAAACACAATTCATAATCGTCGCCGCCTGACAGCACCCAGGACTGCAATTGGTCTGGGTCAACAGCTTCCGCCAGCCACGCTGCGACTGGCAACTGTTGCAACTGTAGTTCAGCGCCCAGGCCACTGCACACGGCGATATGCCCCAAGTCCGCCAGCAGCCCGTCGGAAATATCGATAGCCGCCGAGGCCACTCCCCGCAGCCTCCGGCCCTCAGCCAATCTTGGCTCTGGCTGATAAAACCGTTTTAGCAGCGCCTCGCGCTGGGAATCATTGCAGGAACAATCGGGAGAAAATACTTGCAGCGCCGCCGCACCCTCGCCCAGGGTGCCCGTGACATAGACACCATCCCCAGCATGCGCACCGCTCCTGACCAACGCCTGCCCCCTGGGAACAGTGCCCATCATTTGAATGGAAATACTCAGTGGTCCGGCAGTGGTATCCCCACCCACTAGGGCGCAGCCGAAATGTTGGGCATCCTCGGCCATCGCCCGTGAAAATGCCTGCAGCCAATCGGCCTCGGCCTGCGGCAGAGTCAATGCGAGGGTAAACCAACGTGCTTCTGCACCCATGGCCGCCATATCACTGAGATTCACCCGCAAAGCGCGGCGGGCAATGGTCTGGGGTTCTGCATCCAAGGGAAAATGAACACCCGTAACCAGGGTGTCGACGCTGACCACCAGTTGCTGGTCAGGACTGATGTCCAGCAGAGCCCCGTCATCACCCACACCCAGCGCCACACCCTCGGCGCCACCCACCGAAGAGAAGTACTGCTTGATCAGCGCAAATTCACTCAGGGACATGGGACACCGAAAAAGGTGTGCGACGACGTATTAGCGTCGCCGCTCAGCCTTGACCTCAATAGTGCGATGGGTCGCCGCCACTTTATCGAGAATGCCGTTAATGTATTTGTAGGCATCGGTAGGACCGAAGGTTTTAGCTAGGTTCACGGCTTCGTTAATGGCCACCTTGTAGGGGATATCAATCCGGAAACACAGCTCATAACAACCCATTCTCAACAGCGCCCTGGAGATAGGGTCCAGATCCTTGGACTGGCGGTCAAGGTGGCTTTCATAGGCCGCATCCACTTCATCCAGCTTTTTGGGAATGCCGTGCAGCAGCTCACGAAAATACTCGGTGTCCACTTTGCGCATATCGTTATCGGTGAAAAATTCCGCTTCGATGCTGTGCAGGTCGGAGCCTGATAATTGCCACTGATATAGGGCCTGCACCAGCAATTGACGGGCTTTCTTTCGGGTAGAGGGAAGTGACACGTATTGGCTCCTATAGCTGGCGAAACAGGCTAATCATTTCCAGCGCAGTTAGCGCAGCTTCTTCACCCTTGTTCTCGGCATTGTCGCCGGAACGCTCCTGCGCCTGGGCCAGGGTATCCGTAGTCAACACGCCAAATGCTATCGGCAGTCCTTCGCGCAGGGCGACTTCGCCGATACCCCGGGTGGTTTCTCCCGAGACATACTCGAAGTGGGGGGTACCACCACGGATGACACAGCCGAGTGCAATCACCGCGTCGAAACGGCCTGTCTGCGCCAGCTTGCTGCACGCCAGGGGCAACTCAAATGCGCCCGGCACACGGAACACATTGATATCCACATCGGCAATGCCCTGGCGCTGCAATGCACGCTGTGCACCCTGCAGCAGGCTATCCGTTATTTGGCTGTTCCAGCGCGCAACGGCGATAGCCACCCGAACGCCATCAATATTAAAACTACCCTCATCGGGCCGGTATTCACTCATGCTGTTATCCGACTTGTTTCTGTTGCTGGCCGCTGGTTAGTGCGGCTATCAGTCACAATTAATGTATTCCACCACTTCCAGATCAAAACCGGATATACCGGTAAACCTGAAGGGTGCGCTCATCAACCGCATTTTATGCACCCCCAGATCCATCAGAATCTGCGAGCCGGTACCCACCTGCTGATAGACCACATCCGCGGCGCGTTGTGGCTGTGAAGGAAAGCCGCTGAGCATCTCATCCACGCTGGCATCGATATCATTGGCAGTTTCAGGGTAGTAGATAAACACCACAACGCCCCGACCTTCCTCGGCCACTTTCTCCATGGCGCGGGACAAACTCCAGCTGCGGTAGCCATCACCGGGCTCCATGGCAAACAGGTCCCGGGCTGACTTATTGATATGCACACGTACCAGCGGCGGCTCACCGTTGGCCACATCTCCCATCACCAGCGCAAAATGCTTTTCGTTGCGAGCACTGTCCAGGTAAGTCTTGAGGGTAAACTCCCCGTAATGAGTCTGGATGGGGCGCTCTTTGACGCAGTTGATGGTTTTCTCGGTGACCAGACGGTAGTGGATCAGGTCGGCAATGGTGCCGATCTTCAGGTTGTGCTTGGCAGCAAAGGCTTCCAGGTCAGGACGGCGCGCCATGGTGCCGTCATCATTCATGATCTCGACAATCACTGCCGCCTGTTCGAATCCGGCCATACGCGCCAAATCGCAGCCCGCTTCGGTATGCCCGGCACGGCTCAACACGCCACCGCGCTCCGCCCGCAGCGGAAAGATATGGCCGGGCTGGACGATATCCTGGGGGCGCGCATTACTAGCCACGGCGGCCTGCACGGTACGCGCCCGGTCGGCGGCGGAAATACCGGTGGTTACACCCTCGGCCGCCTCGATGGAAACGGTAAAATTGGTGCCGTGACCGGATTTATTTGAGTCCACCATCAACGGCAGATTGAGCTGCTGGCAACGCTCTTCGGACAGGGTCAGGCAGATCAGCCCACGGCCGTGGGTGGCCATAAAGTTGATATCCTCGGGCCTCACCATGGTGGCAGCCATGACCAGGTCACCTTCATTTTCCCGGTCCTCATCATCCATCAGGATAACCATTTTCCCCTGACGAATATCTGCAACCAGTTCTTCAATACTGTTCAAAGCCATAAACAATTGCCGTTAATCTTGCTCGTATATTTGTCTGTCAGGCATCTGCCGCGCCATCACCCTGTAGCAGACGCTCCAGGTAACGGGCAATCAGATCCACCTCCAGATTTACGCGGGTACCCGCTTTATAGGTGTCCATCACCGTTTTCTCAAGGGTATGGGGCACGATATTCAGTTCGAACTCGGCGCCTTCCACCCTGTTTACCGTGAGGCTGGTGCCATCCACCGTGATGGAGCCCTTGTGGGCGATGTATTTTGCCAGCTCGCGGGGCGCGCGCAGTCGGAATCGTTCGGAACGTGCATCTGGATGGCGGCTTACCACTTCCCCGATTCCGTCCACGTGGCCTGACACCATGTGCCCACCCATACGCGTTTGCGGAGTCAGCGCCTTTTCCAGATTGACTTTTGTACCCACATCCCAGTCGCCCACCGTGGTCAGGGACAGGGTTTCCGCGGACACATCCGCCACATAGCCATCACCGGGCATTTCCACTACCGTGAGACAGACACCGTTGGTGCTGATGCTGTCACCCAGCGCGATATCGCTCATATTCAGATCGTTGGTTTTTATCCTCAGCCGCAGATCGCCGCCCTTTTCTTCGCAGGCCGCCACTTCTCCAACTGCTTCAACAATACCCGTGAACACCTATGCTTTCTCCACTTGCGTCAGTGACTTCTCAGTTTATACCCTGTGCCGGGACGGGATGTGCGGTAATACGCCAGTCGTCCCCAACAGGCTGGATATCCACAATCTTCACTGACACCGCCTCGGACATATTTTCCAGGGGCAGCGCCAAGAGGGGCCGAGCCAGACTGCCCAGCAGCTTGGGCGCCATATAGATGATCAACTCATCAGCCAGCCCCGCGGCAATAAAAGCCCCTGCCAGTTTGGCACCGGCTTCAACCAACACCTCATTGCATTCGCTGGTAGCCAGTACTTTCAGCAACCCTTTCAGGTCCACTTGGCCCTTGCCGTTGTCCAGCACCACTACCTCGGCACCGGGCAGCTGTCCCCGTTGAGCACTCGCCACCAGCGTGTCACCTCCATCCGTCAATAATTGCGCATCCCTTGGGGTGCGCAGCTTGCTGTCCACCACCACTCGCAGGGGTTGGTCCCGGGCGATATCTGCTGCATTTTCCAGATTCAGCTCGGTCGGCCTTACGGTGAGGGCCGGGTTGTCGAGCAACACGGTACCCACGCCGGTAATTATCGCTGAACTGCGGGCCCGCAAACGCTGTACATCACTGCGGGCAGCAGAGCCTGTTATCCACTGGCTCTCGCCGCTGGCCATAGCTGTGCGACCATCCAGGCTCATGGCCAGTTTTACCCTCACCCAGGGCAAACCGAGCCGCTGTCGTTTGATAAAACCGGGATTCAAGGTCATGGCTTCAGCTTCGAGCACCGGTCCATCGACTGAAATTCCTGCCTGGCGCAGCGCTTCCAGCCCCCGGCCCGACACATTCGGGTTCGGGTCCTGCATGCCGTAGACCACCCGACTGACACCGGCCTTGATCAGGGCATTGGCACAGGGAGGAGTTCGCCCCTGATGGCTGCAGGGTTCCAGTGTCACATAGGCAGTGGCACCCCTGGCCAGCTCTCCGGCTACCGCCAGAGCATTCACTTCTGCGTGCGCTTCTCCGGCTCGACGATGCCAGCCCTCGCCTACTACCTGATCACCATGGGCAATTACACAGCCCACTGAGGGATTCGGCATGGTCGTGTAGCAACCCCGAGCGGCCAGTTCAACCGCCCTGGCCATGAGGCTAACATCCAGGGTGTCGGACATTACCGTCAATCCCTACTACTTTCGGGAAGGTTTTTTTCCAGGCGGTCCAGTTCAGCACGAAACTCGCTGAGGTCCTGGAAGCTTCGGTAAACCGACGCAAAGCGCACATAAGCTACTTCATCCAGCTCCCGCAAGTGTTCCATCACCAGCTCCCCGACCATACGAGAGGTTACTTCCCGCTCACCGGTCGCCCGCAGCTGGTGCTGAATCTGGGAAATGGCACCTTCTATACGCTCAATGCTAACCGGACGTTTTTCCAGCGCCCGCAACAGGCCGGCGCGCAGTTTATCTTCATCAAAGGGTTCGCGGGTTTCATCCTGCTTGATTACCCGGGGCATCAGCAGCTCGGGCATCTCATAGGTGGTAAAACGCTCTTTGCAGGACAGGCATTCACGACGACGGCGCACCTGACCACCTTCGGCCACCAGTCGCGAATCGATCACCTTGGTTTCATCGGCATTACAGAAGGGACAATGCATGGCTCAAGCCACCTGTTTGAACTGGGGCGCATGGTACCACATTTTGACTGCCAGCCCGCCCGTAGAGCCGTTTCGCCAGCATAGAGCGAAAGACAAAAAAGCCCCGCCAGAGCGGGGCCGTCAAAGAATACAATCAGGCCTTAACCGTAAACCGGGAAGCGGCCACAAATCTCCAGCACCTTGGCCCTGGTCGCCGGAATCACTTCTTCGGAAGTGCCGTTTTCAAGGCTGTCCAGCACATCGCAGATCCAGTGGGCCAGCTGCACGCTCTCTTCCTCTTTGAAACCGCGGGTGGTAATCGCAGGCGTGCCCACACGCAGGCCGGAAGTAATGAACGGCGAACGGGGATCGTTTGGCACCGCGTTTTTGTTCACGGTGATGTATGCACGACCGAGAGCCTCGTCCGCATCCTTCCCGGTATATTCCTTGCCGATCAGGTCCACCAGCATCAGGTGGTTCTCGGTACCCTTGGAGACGATATTAATACCGCGCTCCATGAAGGTGGCAGCCATCGCCTTGGCATTTTTCACGACCTGCTGCTGGTAGGTCTTGAACTCATCGCTCATGGCTTCCTTGAAGGACACCGCCTTGGCTGCAATCACGTGGCACAGCGGGCCACCCTGTCCACCAGGGAATACTGCAGAGTTGATCTTCTTGGCCAGTTCTTCGCTGTTAGTGAGGATGATACCGCCGCGGGGGCCGCGCAGGGTTTTGTGCGTGGTGGACGTCACCACATCGGCGAAAGGCATCGGGTTCGGGTAAACGCCTGCGGCAATCAGACCGGCCACGTGTGCCATGTCCACCATCAGGTAGGCGCCCACCTTGTCGGCGATATCGCGGAAACGCTGCCAGTCCAAAATACCGGAATAAGCAGAGAAACCGGCAACGATCATTTTCGGCTTGTGCTCCAGCGCCAGGGCTTCCACTTGATCGTAATCGACCAGACCGGTTTCCGGATTCAGGCCGTACTGCACAGCATTGTAGATCTTGCCGGAGAAGTTCGGCTTGGCACCGTGGGTCAGGTGACCACCGGCATCGAGGCTCATACCCAGCACAGTGTCTCCGGGCAGGCACAGGGCCTGATAAACGGCACTGTTGGCCTGAGAACCGGAGTGCGGCTGCACGTTGGCGAAATCCGCACCGAATAGTTGCTTGACGCGCTCAATCGCCAGCTCTTCCGTCTTGTCGACAAACTCACAACCACCGTAATAACGCTTGTGGGGATAACCCTCGGCGTACTTGTTGGTGAGCTTGGTACCCTGGGCCGCCATGACAGCGGGACTGGTGTAGTTCTCGGAAGCAATCAGCTCGAGGTGCTCTTCCTGGCGCTGCTCTTCCTGCTGGATGGCAGCCCAGATTTCCGGGTCAAAACTGGCAATGGTGACGTCTTTATCGAACATGGATCTCACACTGGTGGTTGGCCTGAAAAAAGAGCGCGAATTGTACACAAATCCACCATTGAATCCCACGTTAAAAATGCCCTAAACAGCTTGGGCATTTACATATTGCGTCGGTACAGCCCCCCCACCCGGTAAAGGGCCTCGCTCATCTGCCCCAGGGAGCAGCTCTTGGCCACTTCCATCAGGCATTCGAAGGTATTGCCACGGCTCAGCACCACCTGCTGCAACCGCTTCAGGGCATCGTCACATTGCTCGCCATGCAGTGCCTTGTAGGCATTGAGGTTATCCACCTGTCGTTGCTTTTCAGCATCGTCGGATCGGGCCAGTTCACGGCCCTCAATGGTTTCCTCAGTACCGGCTTCCGGCAGGAAGGTATTCACACCGATCAGCGGCAGAGAACCGTCGTGCTTACGGTGTTCGTAATACATGCTCTCTTCCTGGATCTTGCCGCGCTGGTACATGGTATCCATGGCACCCAGCACCCCGCCGCGCTCGGAAATACGCTCGAACTCGGCGTATACCGCCTCCTCCACCAGGTCGGTGAGCTGCTCGACAATAAACGAACCCTGCCAGGGGTTTTCGCAGTAGTTGAGGCCGAATTCCTTGTTGATGATCATCTGGATCGCCACCGCCCGGCGCACGGATTCCGTGGTCGGCGTGGTAATCGCCTCGTCGTAGGCGTTGGTGTGCAAACTGTTGGTGTTGTCGAAAATCGCGTAAAGCGCCTGTAACGTGGTGCGAATGTCGTTGAAACTCATCTCTTGCGCATGCAGGCTGCGACCCGAAGTCTGGATGTGATACTTCAACATCTGGCTGCGTGGGCTCGCACCGTAGCGCTCCTTCATGGCCCGCGCCCAGATGCGCCGCGCCACCCGACCCATCACCGTGTACTCTGGGTCCATGCCGTTGGAGAAGAAGAAGCTGAAGTTGGGCACGAAGTCGTCCACCTTCATGCCGCGCGCCAGGTAATACTCCACCAGGGTAAAGCCATTGGACAGGGTAAATGCCAGCTGCGAGATCGGGTTGGCCCCGGCCTCGGCGATGTGATAACCGCTCACCGATACGCTGTAGTAGTTTCTCACCTTGTTGTCGATAAAGAACGCCTGCACATCGCCCATCATGGTCAGGGCAAAAGCGGTGGAGAAGATGCAGGTGTTCTGCGCCTGGTCCTCCTTGAGGATATCCGCCTGCACAGTGCCGCGCACCGCCGCCAGAGTTTCGGCGCGGATACGGGCATAGGTCTCGGCATCCACCAGTTTGTCACCACTGATGCCCAGCAATGCCAGCCCCAGGCCATTGTGCCCTTCAGGCAGGTTACCGGCGTATTCCGGACGCGGCCTGTCGCCGAACCAGGCATCGAGTTTCCTCTGCGCCCCATCCCAGAGATTGTTTTCTTTCAGATGTTTCTCTACCTGCTGATCGATGGCGGTGTTCATAAAGAACGCCAGAATCATCGGCGCCGGGCCGTTGATGGTGATCGACACCGAGGTGGTCGGCGCGCACAAGTCGAAACCGGAATAGAGTTTCTTCATGTCATCCAGGGTGGCGATCGAAACCCCGGAATTGCCCACCTTGCCCCAGATATCGGGACGTGGGTCCGGGTCGGCACCGTACAGGGTCACCGAATCGAAAGCGGTGGAGAGTCTGGCAGCGGCCTGCCCCCGGGACAGGTAGTGAAAGCGGCGGTTGGTGCGTTCCGGCGTGCCCTCACCGGCAAACATACGGGTGGGATCCTCGCCCATTCGCCGGTAGGGAAATACCCCGGCGGTGTACGGATAACTGCCGGGCAGGTTTTCCGCCAGCAGGAAGGCCAGCAATTCGCCCCAGTCCTTGTAGGGCGGCGGTGAAATTTTCTGAATCATCAAGTGACTGAGGGATTCCACATAGTTGTCGCCGGTGATGTCCTTACCACGCACCTGGTAACAGTATTGATCGTCCTCGACCCCGGCCTTGCGTTCTGGCCATTCCTGCAACAGGCGAATGGATTCACCACTGAGGTCGGAGACCGCCGCGTTATAACGCTGGCGCAAAGTGCGCAGGGTGTTGTCCGCTTCACCGTCGGTTAACGCAGACGCAGGATAAAGCCCCAGAGGTTCGGGACGCTGGGGATCATCCAGCTCACACAACACCTGGTAATGGTGATAAGCCTTGGCCGCCAGTTCCGCCTGCTGCACATTGCGGGCTTTTACCTGGCGGGCACTTTCACTGATTTCCGCCAGGTAGCGCACCCTGCTGCCGGGAATTAACGCCACGGAACGGGATTCCGCCAATTCGTCACCAGAGGGCGGCAACCACCGCCGCTCATCCAGACCAGCCTTATTCACTAGCAAGCGGCACAGGTGGTAAAAGGCGCGATTCACACCGGGATCGTTGAACTGGCTGGCAATGGTTGGGTAAACGGGAATCTGGTCACCACTGACATCAAAGGCATTGCGGTTGCGTTGCCACTGCTTGCGAATATCCCGCAGGGCATCTTCGGCACCACGCTTGTCGTACTTGTTGAGAATGACCATATCGGCGTAATCGATCATGTCGATTTTTTCCAGCTGGCTGGCCGCGCCGTAATCGCTGGTCATGATGTACAGGGAAAAATCCACCAGATCGACAATCTCGGAATCGCTCTGGCCAATCCCCGCCGTTTCCACCAGCACCAGATCGTAGCCAAGGGATTTCAGAAACAGGGTTACGTCACCGAGCATTTCACTGGTGGCCAGATGCTGGCGGCGGGTAGCCATGGAACGCATATAGATTTGCGAAGATGCCAGACTGTTCATGCGAATTCGGTCACCGAGCAATGCGCCACCGGTGCGTCGGCGAGTCGGGTCGACCGCCAGCACGGCAATGCGCATTTCCGGGCGGTGCAACAGAAAGCGGCTCAGCAGTTCATCCACGGTACTGCTCTTGCCCGCACCCCCGGTACCGGTCACACCCACGACCGGGGTATCTCCAGCGGCCAGTTGCCAGGCTTTCTTCAACCGAGCGAGTTCCGACTCGGAAACAGCGCCCTCCTCAATGGCAGAGATCATCTGTGCTACGGCAATTTCATCCGCCAGGGCCGGCTGTTGTGGCACTGAAGTGGCAGAACGGGCATGTTTGGCTCGAGCCACCAAGTCCTCGATCATGCCGGTCAGGCCCATTTCCATACCGTGGGTGGGGTGGTAAATGCGGTTCACCCCGGCGGCTTCCAACTCGGCAATTTCTTCCAGAGTAATGGTGCCTCCGCCACCACCGAATACCTGAATGTGCCCGGCGTTGTGCTCCTGTAACAGGGCCATCATGTAGCGGAAATACTCCATGTGCCCGCCCTGGTAGGAGCTAATGGCAATGGCATCGGCATCTTCCTGAATCGCGGCGCGCACCACATCATCAACGCTGCGGTTGTGGCCGAGGTGTATCACCTCTACGCCACTGGCCTGAATCAGCCGCCGCATGACATTAATGGCCGCATCGTGGCCGTCAAACAGCGAGGCCGCGGTCACAATACGTAACGGCGTGGTTTCAGCAGCCGGTTGTTGCTGTTGTTCTGGTATGACCGCAGTCATGGCTACCCCCGAGATAGCAGTGGCGGGACGCTGGCCTCGAACAGAGTGAGCCTCGGCCTTTTACCCCCAACATGTTATTAATAGCTCAAACGATGCTGACATATTGTCGGACAATATGTCAATTATAGGAAAGTCTGCTATTCTCGCCTTATTGATTGCCTATCGCGGTACCGGAAGCCCGCAAAGGAACCACACAACATGCCAACATCTGTCAGCTTTGATCGCCTCGCCCACCAACCGGCCTACAAGGTGGTGAGTGAGAAAATTCGCAACGCCATTGTCAGCGGTGAGATACAGGCCGGTGACCTGCTGCCCACCGAAACCGACCTGGCTGAACAATTTGGTGTAACCCGATCAACCGTGCGCGAAGCCATTCGCCTGCTGGAACACGGCGGCATTATCGGTCGCGCCGGACGCAAACGGCTGGTGGTTACCCTGCCCGGCATGGAGGCTGTGGGTCGATCGGTGAGTTCGGCGATGCTGATGCACCAGGTCACCTACGAAGAACTGTGGCAGGTCGCCATGGGTTTGGAACCGCTGGCTGGCAAACTGGCCTGCCTATCGGCCACCGAAGAAGAAAAGCAATGTCTGGCGGACAACCTGGCGCTTACCGAACAGGCGATGGACAACCACGACGCGCTGCTGAAAGTAGAAATTGAATTTCATAACCTGGTCGCTGAGGCCACCCACAACAATGCCCTGCTGCTGGCCCGTGCACCCCTCAATGAGCTGTTCTACCCTGCCTGGGGTGCCATTATCCGCGCCCTGTCACCGGGCGAACGTATCCTGGTGGCTCACCAGCATGTGTTCGACGCCATCTGCACGGGTGACCAAGACAAGGCCGAAGAATGGATGAAAAAACATATGCGCGACTTCCGCCGCGGTATTGAAATGGGCAACCTGGGATTTGATCAACCTGTGCAGAGCTAAGCGCATTTCTTTCTTCAGCTCTGGATATATGGCGTGTAAATATGGCACGTTAACATCATGAAAAATTCAAAGAAGTTCTGGGACGATAAAGCAGAAAGTTACATCAAGAGTCCCATCAAGGATGAAGCTACTTACAAGAAAAAGCTGGCAATTACCCGGGAATACTTAAGCTCTGACAGCGATGTGTTGGAGTTCGGTTGCGGCAGCGGTGGTACAGCCATACTCCATTCACCTTATGTGAAAAGGATCCTTGCTACGGATTTATCCAGCAAAATGATTGAGATTGCTCATAAAACAGCAATTGAATCCGGAGTTAAGAATGTTTGTTTTCAGCAAGGCACGCTGGATAGCCTTTGCGCTCAGGATGAAAGCTTTGATGCTGTTTTAGGGCTAAACGTTCTACATCTTATGGAAGACGTTGATGGCGCTATTAACAGGATCTATCAACTTCTAAAGAAAGGAGGTGTCTTTGTTTCAAGCACCTCATTAATCGGTGAAGTACATCTAATTTTTCGCTTATTGATCTCTGCCATGCAACTGCTTGGGCTTGCACCTTACGTTAGCCGTTTCACAAGAAATCAACTTATTGCCAAGCTGAAAAAAGCAGGTTTTAGCATTGAGAAGGAATGGCAAACCAGCCATGAGTCTGTATTTATAATTGCTAAAAAGACACCCTAAACATATTACACAGCTATCAATGACGTTTTAGGAGCACGCTAAAACCATTTTTCATGTTGGAGAGCGATATGTCGGCGAAATCAATTAGAGAGGCATCAGCTCGTTCATCATCAACACGCCAATGGATTCGATTGGTTGTGGCGTATCTGCTCATCCCGCTGATTTTATTGATATGCGGAGGGGATATCAGTTGGTGGCAGGCGTGGCTCTATGCCCTGCTGATCCTGGCAGCAGGTGTAGGGGGGCGCATCTGGGCGGAACAGCGACATCCTGGATTGATGGCCGAACGACAACGTATTGAAAATATCCAGAATGCAAAAACCTGGGACAAGGTACTTGCCCCGTTGATGGCACTGAGCATCGGCTTCCCCCTGGTTATTGTGGCCGGACTGGACCACCGCTATCACTGGTCTCCCGAATTTCCGCAGCGGCTCGTCCTGACCGGCTTCATATTGATCTCCCTCGGTTACGCCTTCGCCGCATGGGCATTGGCAGAGAACCGTTTTTTTTCCAGCGTGGTGCGCATTCAGACAGATCGGGGGCATGTGGTGTGCGACAGCGGCCCATACCGGTTTATCCGGCATCCGGGTTATGCCGGGAATGTTCTCGCACTGTTCGGTATTGTTCTCGCCCTGAGCTCGGCATGGACACTGATTCCCGCGACGGCGGCAACAATCATCGCAGTGATTCGAACTGCACTTGAAGACCAGACCTTACAGCGTGAGCTGCCGGGCTATGCAGACTATGCACGACGGGTGCGCTATCGATTAATTTCCGGGATTTACTAAACGAAGTGTATTGGGTGAAAAAACCAACTTCTAATTCGCTCCTGACAATAAAAAAAGCCGCGCGATGCGCGGCTTTTTTTGCTGACTCCAGAATGAAAATTTCGGTGCAGAACTCCATTTCCCCATTAAGCCGAAGGATGCCATCCTGCATCCGCCCAAAGCTCCCCTGATACCACTGAGTTCGAAATCATAAAGCAGATGGCGTCGGCAATTTCTTCCGGTCGGATGAGCCGACCCAGTTGGGTAAAGGGCAAAATATATTTCTCGATATAGTCATCACCCATGGCGCGCACCATAGGGGTATCGGTAAAACCGGGGTGAATCACGCCACAGCGCACACCGTGGAAGGTGGCTTCTTTGGCCAGAGTGGAAGCCGCCCCTTCCAGCCCTGCCTTGGTGGAAGCGTAAGACACCTGCCCCTTGTTGCCCTGAGAAGAAATAGAGCCAATAAAGACCACATTACCCTGCACACCTTCATCCGCAGCCCATTTTTTCAGGCCTTTACTTGCGCGGTCTTCAGCGATGCGGGCAATCAATTCCATGGCCCAATAGACTGGAGCAATAAGGTTGACGTTGACCACCATTTCGAAATCTTCCTGCGGGTAAATGCTGGCCTTGCCGCTTTCTTTGTTGACGCGAACGGCGAGGTCATCGCGAGTAATACCGGCCGCGGGGACGCAGATACTGACGACACCGTGGTCTTTTTCCATCTGCTCATACACTGATTGACGGAACCCGGCATCGGTGACATCGCCCTGAAACGGCACGGCAACATCGCGCCCGGCCTGGGCATTGATGTCGGCAGCCACCGCGTCGATGCGGTCGGTCATATCCACCACAGCAATCTTTTTAACGCCCCGCTCAGCCAGCAGGGTAGAAACTGCTTGACCAATACCACTTGCCGCACCGGTTATCACGGCAACTTTATCTTTGATTTGCATTGACTCACTCCGATCTATTTTTGCGCGCGGCAGAGTATAGCAACGTTTGGGGTGACTCCGTTTAGTTCCCGTTAATCGCGAATTTCTTCCCTATATCTGTTTCGGACTACCGCAAACAAAAATTGTTCTAACCTGTCCAATATAGGGAAAAGGAAAAAAGACGATGAAACGCTTTATTAATCATCCCGCTGAATTCCCGATTGTCGTTTCCACGGCAGGCAGTGAACGACGCGACCAAACCAGCCTCTGCCACTTGAGCGACGGCTGTCTCACCTGCCACCTGTCGCGGGCGTTTTCAACGGGGGAACCTGTCACGCTGGAAGTTCCAGCCATCAGTCAGCCATGCACACTCCTGGGCAACGTGGCAAATTGCCACCGCTGTGGTGAGGGGTTCAGGGTAAATATCCGGTTTGCGGATGACGACGAAATCTTTAAAAGCAAAATGCTGGAGCAGGTGTGTCAGATTGAACACTACAGGCGGGAGTTGCTGCGAACAGGCCGGGCACTGGATTGTGAAACTGCCGCACATGAGTGGATTGAGCAATACAGTGATCAGTTTTCAGCCGCTCTGACCCGGTAACACCCCTTTTCAATCAGGGCTGGTCCGATTGCGGTATGATGTGCGCCATCGTTCCAATGCTGATCAAGGGCATCCATGAAAGCGCTTCTCAGAAAACTGTTTGCTCCGGTACTTAACTCATTCGAATCCGGCGACGGCGAATATGTTTACCGACCCTCTCACCGAAAAATTCTCATTGCCCTGGGCCTGCTGTTTCTGCTGCTCTCTTCCGGCTGTGTGTTCGCGTCGATCACTGCAGGGGCCTCCGCCGGCTTTCTTCCCGCCACCGTATTTTTTGTTGTGGGCGCGGTGTGTGAAATTGTCGGCTGGCTGGGTAACGAACGGGCTGTAGCGAGGATCTGGAAAAGCCGGTAACCCCGAAAGTTATTTGTCCAAAATTCACTGAACACAGTTGATTGAAACCATGAGCACAAAAAAAGCGGCGGTGCTATTCACTCCGCCGCTTTTGCTTTAAAGCAGAGCGCGAAGTGCGCGCTGCCTTATTGCTTGCCTGTCATCACAGCTCGAAGCGGTCGAGGGTCATCACCTTGCTCCAGGCCGCAACGAAGTCGTTAACGAACTGGGCTTTGGCATCATCCGCTGCGTAGAACTCTGCGACTGCACGCAACTCCGAGCTGGAGCCGAATACCAGATCTACCGGTGAGGCAGACCAGCGTTTCTTGCCGGAGCTGCGATCGATACCGTCGTAAAGCCCTTCTTTATCGGACTTCTGCCACTGGGTGGACATATCCAGCAGATTTACGAAGAAGTCGTTGTTCAGGGTTCCGGGTTTGCTGGTAAATACACCCTGCTTGCTACCGCCGGCATTGGCGTTGAGCGCGCGCATACCACCTACCAGCACGGTCATTTCCGGTACAGTCAGGCTCAGCAGGTCAGCCTTGTCGATCAGCATTTCTGCAGGTGACAGGCGGCTGTTCTTGCCATAGTAGTTGCGGAAACCGTCAGCGGCGGGCTCCAGGTAGGCAAAAGACTCTACATCAGTCTGTTCCTGGGAGGCGTCGGTGCGGCCGGGATGGAAGGGCACGGTCACGTTATGACCCGCATCCTTGGCGGCTTTTTCAATGCCTGCGGCACCACCCAGCACGATCAGGTCAGCCAGCGAGATTTTCTTACCGCCTTTCTGGGCGCCGTTGAAATCTTTCTGGATAGCCATCAGCTTGCCAATCACTTTCACCAACTCGTCGTGGTCGTTCACCGCCCAGTTGCTTTGGGGAGCGAGACGAATGCGCGCACCATTGGCACCACCCCGCATATCTGTGTCACGGAATGTTGACGCAGAGGCCCAGGCCGTTCTGACCAACTCGGGCACGGCCAGGCCGGAATCGAGAATCTTGCCCTTGAGGCTGGCAACATCCTTCTCATCCACCAGCTTGTGATCAACCGCCGGGACCGGGTCTTGCCAGACCAGCACCTCTTTGGGAGCTTCCCCGCCGACATAGCGGGCGCTGGGGCCCATATCGCGGTGGGTCAGTTTGAACCAGGCGCGGGCGAAGGCGTCGTTGAAGGCATCCGGGTTCTTGGCAAAGCGCTCGGAGATCTTGCGGTAGGCCGGGTCTTCACGCAATGACAGGTCTGTGGTCAGCATCACGATCGGGTTGCGCTTGCCCTCGATGTGGGCATCCGGGGCCAATTCGTGCAGGGCCTTGTCTTTCGGCACCCACTGTACGGCACCGGCCGGGCTCTCGGATTTCTCCCACTCGAAGTTCAGCAGGTTCTGCAGGAACGCCGTGGTCCACTGGGTTGGCGTGGGCGTCCAGGCACCTTCGAGGCCACTGGTAATGGTGTCTTCAGCATTACCCTTGCCACAGGTGTTCTTCCAACCCAGGCCCTGTTCTTCCAGGGCCGCGCCAGCTGGATCAGCACCGACACACTTAACCGGACCTCGGGCACCGTGGGTCTTACCCAGGGTGTGGCCACCGGCGATCAGGGCAACGGTTTCTTCATCGTTCATACCCATACGGCCAAAGGTGTCACGAATATCCGCAGCGGCGGCAATCGGGTCACCGGTGTGGCCGGTAGGGCCTTCCGGGTTCACGTAAATCAGACCCATCTGAACAGCAGCCAGCGGGTTTTCAAGATCGCGTTTGCCACTGTAGCGCTTGCTGTCGTCCAGCCACTTGGTTTCCGGACCCCAGTACACCAAGTCGGCTTCCCAGTCATCGGCACGACCACCGGCAAAACCGAAGGTCTTGAAGCCCGCTTTTTCCAGCGCGACATTACCGGCCAGAACCATCAGGTCGGCCCAGGAAACATCACGTCCATATTTCTTCTTCACCGGCCACAACAGGCGACGGGCCTTATCGAGGTTGGCGTTATCCGGCCAGCTGTTCAGTGGCTCGAAGCGTTGCTGGCCACCGTCGGCACCACCACGACCGTCCTGGGATCGGTAGGTACCAGCACTGTGCCAGGCCATACGAATGAACAGACCGGCGTAGGTACCCCAGTCAGCGGGCCACCAATCCTGAGAAGTGGTCATCTCTTTGGCGATGTCGGCTTTCAATGCATCCAGGTCAACCTTCTCGAAAGCCTTGGCGTAGTCAAATTCGCCACCCAACGGGTTGGAGCGTGTGTCATGGGAACGCAACGCGCCAAGATCCAGACGGTCTGGCCACCAGAATTCATTGGACATGGTGTCGGCGTGCATGGGTTCAGCATGCACCGTTGTCGCCAACGGCGACATGATGACGGCCAATGCCGTCAGTACAGGTATGGTTATAGTTTTCATTGAATGGTTTCCCCTCGGTTAATGATCTGTCCGAGCTAGAAATATAGTTGCCAAATGGCCATTGCGATATTTTGTTAGTGCTATGGGGTGAATAGAATTTCTTTATCGGGAAGTCGTATGTCCTTCAAAAGTGGCAAACAAGGAAGAGGGGGCAGTACGTACTGAAAAATTTTGATTTCCACCTTATGTTAATAGTTTTTGCATTCGCTACTCTCTCTCTTTCACCAGTTATTAACCAACCCATCAAAATTCTTTTAACTTCTCGAAAAGATACATTTTTTTACAAAAAAAGACCTGTAAGTGATTGAAACAAATTCCCCTAAAAATGTATTTTTACACCTCATTTTTTAAACTTTTGTAAAACATTAAAACTATTAACATACGATTATTATTTGCTTGCAAATAAATACAAAAAAAGGGACAAATTATTATGAAACAGGTAGTTATTGCACTCATGTCACTCACGTTCCTGCTCGGTACTGCCCATGCAGGAGAAGCAGCCAGCAACGCAACATGCGAAGGGTTTGGCCCCCAAACTCCCCGCGACATCGACCAAACGGCCGGTGAAAACTCTGTAAAATTTTCTCTGGCAAAACCTGCCTCGGAAATGAACCTGTGTAACATCCACTTCCACGAAGGCGCCGAGCACAAGGCCAAGGCTTTCTCCATTTATAAGGGAGAGGGTGATCACGGTTACGGCGGCGGATACCAGTGTGGTATCAGCAAAGAACTCACCGAAGCAGAACTGGCTCCTACCAAAGAGTCGATCTGTAAGGGCGATCATGGCGAGCTGAAACCGGGTGATACTATCGAGGTACACTGGGTACACACTTCCTGTGATGTCGAGCCTGGCCCGACTCTGGGGTCATGTCTCTCCAAGGGATGTGGCAACCCGGAACTGCGCGTTGAAACCCAGGTGTTCACCCTGGTGAATGATCCCAACGCCCTCGACTTTAACGACCTGAAGCAAGCCAGCGACCTGCCGACCAACACCGGCACACCGGTTCAGTTCCTGGGTTCCACCACTGGCCCGAGCTTTACCGAAGCAGTTTGTTCACCCTACCAAGTCACCTGGAGTGTCCGTCCCCAGTGCGCCAAGCTCGATATCAACACGGTGGGCGAATGGTGTAAGGGCAACTCTTTTGACGAAGACCACGCCCACGGCGTTCGCAAGCTGGTGACCAATCCGAAGTTGCTGTCGGATATTGAATAACATACCCGCTGTGTAATCGCGCGGCACAACCCGCCGCGACAGGGGAGGCCGGGCTTTTTAGCCCGGCTTCTTTCATTGTGCCGACAGCTTCTGACAATACCCAGTTTCCGCTACAATCCCCAACTTGCTTATGGCCGGTAGTGATCCGGCGCAACACAGACAAACAGACTCAGGCAAGTTACCCAATGGCTCAATACGTTTACACCATGAACCGGGTGGGGAAAATCGTTCCACCCAAACGCCAGATCCTCAAGGACATTTCCCTGTCTTTCTTCCCCGGCGCCAAGATCGGCGTACTGGGTCTGAATGGCGCCGGTAAATCCACACTGTTGAAAATCATGGCCGGCATCGATACCGATATTCAGGGTGAAGCCCGGCCCATGCCCGACATCAAGGTCGGTTACCTTCCCCAGGAACCGCAGCTGGACCCGGAAAAAGACGTGCGCGGCAATGTCGAGGACGGTGTGCGCGAAGCAGTGGACGCCCTCAAGGGGCTGGATGAGGTCTATGCCGCCTACGCCGAACCGGATGCAGATTTCGACAAGCTGGCCAAGCGCCAAGGCGAACTGGAAAACATCATCGAAGCCTGGGACGCCCACAACCTCAACCACACCTTGGAAGTGGCCGCCGACGCCCTGCGCCTGCCGCCCTGGGAAGCGGACGTCACCAAACTGTCCGGCGGTGAGAAGCGCCGCGTGGCCCTGTGCCGCCTGTTGCTGTCCAAACCCGACATGCTGTTGCTGGACGAGCCCACCAACCACCTGGATGCGGAATCCGTGTACTGGCTGGAAAAATTCCTCGAGGAATTCCCCGGCACCGTGGTGGCGGTGACCCACGACCGCTACTTCCTCGACAACGTCGCCGGCTGGATCCTGGAACTGGACCGCGGCCACGGCATCCCCTACGAAGGCAACTACACCACCTGGCTGGAAGCCAAGGAACAACGCCTGGAGACCGAGCAGAAACAGGAAGATGCCCGCCAGCGCACCATCAAGCACGAACTGGAATGGGTGCGCCAGAACCCGAAAGGTCGTCACGCCAAGAACAAGGCCCGACTGGCCCGTTTTGACGAGATGAATTCCCAGGAATTCCAGACCCGCAACGAGACCAACGAAATCTATATTCCACCGGGTCCGCGCCTCGGGGACAAGGTGATTGAATTCGACGGCGTCTGCAAAAGCTTTGGCAATGAACTGCTGATCGACAACCTCACCCTGAGCGTACCGAAGGGTGCTGTGGTGGGCATTGTTGGCGGTAACGGCGCCGGTAAATCCACCCTGCTGCGCATGATCGCCGGTACCGAACGGCCTGACAGCGGCACAATTACCCTGGGCGAAACTGTGGAAGTCGCCTTCGTGGAGCAGAGCCGCGAAAACCTCGATGACAAGAAAACGGTCTGGGAAGCGGTATCCGATGGTCAGGATATCCTGCATATCGGTAACTACCAGGTGCCATCACGAGCCTACGTGGGTCGCTTCAACTTCAAGGGCAGCGACCAACAGAAGCGTGTCGGCGAATTGTCCGGTGGTGAGCGCGGTCGACTGCACCTGGCCAACACCCTGAAACAGGGCGCCAACGTGCTGCTGCTCGACGAACCCTCCAACGACCTGGACGTGGAAACCCTGCGCGCCCTTGAGGAAGCAATTCAGAACTTTCCCGGCTGTGTGCTGGTGATTTCTCACGATCGCTGGTTCCTGGACCGTATCGCCACCCACATCCTCGCCTACGAGGGCAACAGTGAGGTGGTGTTCTTCGAGGGCGACTACACCGAGTACCACGAGGATTTCATCAAGCGCAACGGCGAAAATGCCACACCCCAGCGCATGAAATACAAGCGCCTGAAAACCTGATCATGGCCTTTGCCCGCGCCGCTGCCACCGGCAGTGCGGGTGTTTCAGGCCCAGGAATAGAGCCATGGCTGTGACCCACTGCGCGTTTCCCTGCCAGACAGTTGCCCGCTTCATGCAAAATACCTATTCTCAAAACCGGAATATTTACAGGGACGCCCCATGACTGTTTTTATATTTATTGTTCTGGGCCTGGTGATCTTGGTCGCCGGTTACATCATCACCCTCTACAACAACCTGGTCGCTCTCAAGCACCGGGTTTCTCAGGCATGGGCCAATATTGACGTACTGCTCAAACAGCGTCACGAAGAGCTGCCAAAGCTGGTCGCGACCTGTAAGGAATACATGGAATACGAGCAGGAGACGCTGGAGCGAGTCATCAGCGCCCGCAACATGGTGTCCAACGCGGCATCCAACAACGACCTCGCCGCGCTAGGTATAGCCGAAACCACACTGCGCAAGGGCCTGGGGCAGCTGTTTGCGCTGGCGGAAAACTATCCCGACCTGAAAGCCAACGACTCCTTCCGCCACCTGCAAGCCCGCATCTCGGATCTGGAGAATGGCATTGCCGACCGCCGCGAGCTGTATAACGATGTGGTCAACCAGAACAACATCCGCATTGAGCAGTTTCCCGATGTGCTGGTGGCCAATTATTTCAAGTTTGGCCCGAAAGAGTTGCTGGAATTCAGCGACGAGGAAACCGCCGACGTGGACATCAAGGGGCTGTTTCATTCCTGAGGCTATTCACATCACCATGCCAGTCTCTGTTAACACGCCTGTGACCAACACCGGCAGATGGGTTTGACCTGAATGGATCTGGCCAGTCTGTTTTGTGCCGACTGTGTGCGTCAGATGCCGACGATGGAGTTCGCACTGTGGCTGGCCATTGCCGCTGCCATTTCTCTGTTCAGCCTGAGGAAAGGGCATCGCCAGTTCAAACGTGCACGCCTGATCGAGGATATGCCAACATCAAAAATCCGTTCTGCCAGCCAGGGCTATACGGAACTGATCGGTGTAGCCGAGCTCCGCGGACATCCGCAACTCGCGCCCCTGAGCAACACCCTTTGCCTGTGGTGGCGTTATACCATTGAAAAATACCAGCGCTCCGGAAAGTCCAGCCACTGGGTGACCGTGGAGAAGCGGGCCTGCACACAGCCTTTTTATCTGCGGGATACCACCGGAATTTGCGAAATTGATCCTGAGGGCGCAGATATCAGCTGCAAGCACCGCCAGATCTGGTACGGAAGTACCCAAAGACCCATCGGCACTCCCATGCCTTCAGCGTTGAACAACCGTTTTTTTAACCTTGGCACGTCCATTGGCTTCACCGGCCGCTACCGCTATACGGAATACCTTATTCTGGCGGGGGACCCCATTTACGCCCTGGGAGAATTTGTAAGCGACAGTACCGGTCAACGCAGCCTGACGCCCCAACAGTTACAGGGCGACATTCTACGCAACTGGAAAACAGACTTCGCCGCGCTGCTGGAAAGATTTGACCACAATAGCGACGGTGAGCTGGATGCCAGTGAATGGCAGCTTGTCCGTGATTCAGCTCTGGGGGAAGCGCGACGCCAGCAGGCACAACTGTCCGGAGAACCCCTGCAGCACCAGTTGGCGAAACCCCGTCACGAGGGGCTACCCTTTATTATTGGCAGTGGCGAGCAGCAGCAACTCAGCAGCCGTTTCCGTCGCGGCGCCCTGCTGTATTCAGGCGGGTTCCTGGCTGCGGGATCAATGGCCAGCTGGCTGCTGGGTGCCCGCCTGCTGGGTTAGCCGGGATTAATAAAAAACCGCAAGCCAGATGGTTTCCGTGTTCGGATCTGTCCAGGCTACACGGTGCTTGCGGTGGGCAGGAATGGCCACGTAGTCACCCACTTCCATGGTCATGTATTCGCCATTGTCGAATTCCAACTTGCCCCGACCCTGCATGATAATGATCAATTCATTTTCCGGCTGGTCGTACCAGAAGCCCTCGGGGGAACTCTGGCCGCGGGAGATAATGCGTTGAATCCGGGTGAAGTCGGTAACAATCACATCCTCGAACAACTCGTCCATGGTGATGACCGGGATATTGGAAAACAGGTTACCTACCGTCACCGGGCTGTTTGAAGCCATCAAATTCTTCCTTCTCGGGTTAGTCGGCGGCGCACCCACCAACGATACGTTCGACTGACCAGCGGTCGTATGACCGGCAAGCCAATCAGCCAACCGAAGGGCTTGAGCAGTGTTGCCCGCGCCATCAACAACCGGTAGGCATCAATTTCTGAACTGATGTTGCCCTGTTCATCCTGCACATGCAACTCCGTCAGTGCTTTGCGAGGATCAATGCCCAGCGCGTTCAGACGGTCCTCTTTGCCGGTGATATCCACCCAGCAGACATTGTTATTTTTTCCGGAGAGTTTCTGATAGTTGTCCCGATCGCGCACACAGCTCGGGCAGGCTCCGTCAAAATAGACGGTGAGTTTTTCTGGTTTTTTGGCGGCTTGTTTAGCCATCCACTTCTGCGGCAGCTTGTGCTGCATTATCCAGCGAGCTGACCGATCGCACCCAGGGCTCGATACCGGGGTAGCGCTCGGATATTTCGTGCCAGGCACTGCGAGCCTCTTCCGGAGATGCAAATTCACCCCAGGTCAAAACCTGCCAGAGCTGCTTGCGACTGTAGGTTTGAGAGCGATGTACCGGCAAATCCGCCAACTTGTGACTTGAGATGAAACTCTGCAGCTGGTCGCTATCGACGAAGGCCCCCAATTGCAGGGTATAACCTGAGCGGGCACCGGACACATCTATCCCCCTCACCGGCTGCATGGGCTCGGCTATAGCCTGCACCACAACCGGTTGCGACGGAGCCTGTCGGCTGTTTTTCTCCAGTTCTGGCCACGCCTCTGACACGGGCTCTGCAACCCGGGACGACAACTTGGCTGTCGCCTTCACGGTTGCGCGGGACCCATCCTGAAGCGGCGGAGCCGCCGTCATGCTGGGCAATTGTTCGCGCCAGTCCTGGCTGGGCAACCCGGCTACCTGCGTCACTTTTGTGGGTGTCGACACCTGCGCCTGCGCAGCGTTGGTGTTGCCGCGGCCTGCGGAAGCGACCGCTACAGCCTCAGCTCCGTTGTCACCCTGCATAACGCAGGACCAGTTGTCGCTGTTGCGCGGTCCATCGCACACCCAACCAACGTAAGGTTCGTCCGGGGTACTCTGGGCGGCGCAGGCCACTAACAGGCTACTGCCCAGCAGCAAACCAATGGCACGATACTTCATCATTTTTCACTGAGGCCTGTTAGATACCCATGCGATTCAGCGCATCCAGAACCTGCCTAATTACGGCAGCCACGCGCGGGTGATCAATTTCAAATTCACTTTCTTTCTGCTCAAGTTTTTCACGCAGGGTGAGATGACGCTCCTCAGGCATTTCATTCCCCTGGGCAATTTTCACCATATCGGACATCAGATTGCCAAATACGTCCCGCTCTTCCCGGGAAATGTTTTTGGCCTTTTCCAACTCGTCATGCAACTGAGTCAACTGGTCGCGAAGTTCTTCGTTTGCCATGATAAAAATCTCCTCGTTGTGCCAGATCACCATCGCTGGAGCAACCATCTCTTCATTCCCACACCGCGACAATATTTTCCGGCAGGTTCCCCTGTCTTTAGTATATGCCCTTTAAGGGAGCTGGCACGTTAGTCTTTGCAGGAGCGACCGGTGTCAAAAAACCCTTTCAGACCGGGCAATGTCACAGGCACTCAATAAAAATGATGGACATCATAGTCATTTTTTTAGATTTCTGTCACAGCTTTTGAGAAACTTACGGCGCATGCCTAACAGCGGCTAAAAATAACAATCGCCCCAGGCTCATGGGGTCTTGTATGCACTGCCTATGGTGCAGAAACGGGATGAACATTATGACAATAACGAAAACACTCTTATCCACTCGAACGGCTCTGCTTTTGCTCTTGCTTTCTCCGCTGATGGCTCACGCCGATGAGCTCAGTGGCGCAAACACTGCCTGGATCATTACCGCCACAGCACTGGTGCTGTTCATGACCATACCCGGTCTTTCCCTGTTTTATGCCGGACTGGTGCGGGTTAAAAACTCCCTGTCGGTGCTGATGCAGTGCTTTGCCATTACCTGCGCGGCATCACTGATCTGGATGATCTGTGGTTACAGCCTGGCCTTTGGCGACGGCGGCTCGGCTAATGCCTGGATCGGCAGCCTGAATAACTTCATGCTGGCCAATGTAATGGAAGACACGCTGTCGGGTGATATTCCGGAATCGGTCTTTGCCATGTTCCAGATGACTTTCGCCATTATCACCCCGGCACTTATCGTCGGCGCGTTTGCCGAGCGTATGAGATTTTCCGCGGTACTCCTGTTCAGCTGCATCTGGCTGCTGGCAGTTTACGTCCCCATCACCCACTGGGTATGGGGCGGGGGCTGGCTCGGTGAAATGGGCCTGCTGGATTTTGCCGGCGGGACCGTCGTCCACATCACAGCGGGCGTTGGCGCCCTGGTGGCCGCGCTGGTGATTGGCAACCGCCGAGGCTTTCAGCATCAGCCGATGATGCCGCACAACCTGACGATGACTGTTGCAGGTGCCGGTATGCTCTGGGTAGGCTGGTTCGGCTTTAATGCCGGTTCGGCTCTGGCCGCTAACGGTGACGCCGGAATGGCCATGCTGGTCACGCACATTTCCGCTGCCACCGGCTCGCTGGCGTGGATGATGATGGAATGGGTAAAACACGGTAAACCATCGGTACTGGGTATTGTCACCGGTATGGTGGCAGGTCTCGGTACCATCACACCCGCTTCAGGGTATGTGGGCCCCGGTGGTGCACTTGTCATCGGTTTTACCGCGGGCATCGTCTGCTATTTCGCCACCCAGCTGGTGAAACTGAAGTTTAAAATTGATGACTCCCTCGACGTTTTCCCCGTGCACGGCATGGGCGGCATTCTCGGCACCCTCCTGGCCGGTATTTTCGCCTCTGCAGAGCTGGGCATTTTCAGCGGTCAAGGCTATGCCGAGGGCGTGACTATGACCTCTCAGTTCAAGGTTCAGGTTATCGGTGTGTTGAGCACACTCGTCTACACAGCCGTGGTGACGTTTGTTATTCTCAAGCTGGTGGATGTGTTGGTGGGAATTCGTGTCGACGACGAGCAGGAAACCATCGGCCTCGACCTGTCACAACACGACGAGCGCGGCTACGATCTGTAATGCCCTGTTTGGTTAGTAATCTGAAAAAAGCCGCCGTGAGGCGGCTTTTTTTATGGTGTTTTATGGGGATGGCCGGCGACCCTGATCGATGGCTTCACACAACTGTTTCGCACCCTGAACAATTCGCGGGGTATGGCGGTGCAGCAGGTAAGGGTCAACGTTGTAGATACGCCCATGCTTGACGGCACTCAACTCCGGCCACTGTCGCCAGTGTGCATAAGCGGCCTCCAAAGCCGTGTACTGTCCGATGATAATGACATCGGGATCAGCGGCCAGCACCGACTCCACGCCCAGCTTGGGTACCAGCCCCGCGGTTTGAGCAAACACGTTGTTGCCGCCACAGAGTGTCAGTACATCTGACACCAGATGGCTGCCGCCAAAGGTCATCAGTGGCGCCTGCCAGATCTGGTAATACACATCCACCTCGGTGGACTGGCCATACTGGCGTGAAAGTTCGCTTAGCGCTGCCCGAAACTCGCCAGTTACTCGCCTGGCCTCTGCTTCGCGCCCCAGCAGTACACCCAACTTTTCCAGCGAGGCAGGAATATCCTCCAGGTGTCGCGGCTTATTTACATAGACATTCAGTCCCAGAGATTTCAGACGGCCGATAATGCCCTCACCATTGCCACTCAGCCAAGCCAGTACCAGGTCCGGCTGATACTCCAGCAGAAGCTCATAATTGATTTTGTTATTGGAGGCCACTACCGGCAGCGCCTTCGCCTCTTCAGGAAAGTCACTCCAGGCTACAGTTGCGGTTATCTGCTCACCTCCGCCCAGAGCGTAAACAATTTCCGTCAGGTGAGGCGCCAGGCTGATAATGCGCCGGGCAGGCTGTTGCAGGCTGATTTTATTGCCAATGTCGTCCACCACTGTCGGGCCAGCTTGCGTCTGGCTGACCACCATCAGGGCCAATATTGCCCATAATCTCCCCATCTCAGGCAAGTACCATGGGCGTGCCGGTGAGAGGGTTAACGGCGATGGTTGCCTCGACATGGAACACATCGCGAATCAATTCCGGGGTCAGCACTTCCCCCGGTTCACCACTGGCGGCAATTTCTCCACAGCTCAACACCAGCAACTGATCGGCACAGCGTGCCGCCAGATTGAGATCATGAATCACCACCAGCACACCCACACCCTGCTCGGCCAGGCTGCGCATGATGGCTAGGGTCAGTTGCTGGTGGGCAAGATCAAAGGCCGACGTGGGCTCATCCAGCATCAGGACTCGCTGGCCGTCATTGACCGGCTCCCAGATCTGGGCCAGCACCCGCGCCAGCTGCACGCGCTGTTTTTCGCCGCCGGACATCTGGGTGTAATAACGTTTATCCAGATACCCCCCATCCACCGCCTGCAGCGCGTCGTTGACAATCTGTGCATCGCGCACCAGTCCGGAGGCATGGGGTATGCGCCCCAGGGTCACCACTTCCCTGGCCGTAAAGGGGAAATCCAGCCGGGAATGCTGGGGCAACACCGCCATCATCCGGGCCAGATGCTGCGGATGCCAATCTCCGATTGCTCGCCCGTTAAACGTCACTTCACCTTCGCTGGCCTTCTGCTCACCGGTCAACAGCCGCAACAGGCTGGTTTTGCCAGCACCATTGGCGCCGATGACAGCCGTCACCTTGCCCGGCGCCACCCGTAGGTTAATATTTCGCAGCAGGGAAAATCCGGCGACATTAAGGGATAGGTTGTGGGCCACCAGCATCGTATTACTCCAGCACCTTGCGGCGTTGCTGCAGTAACAATGCCACAAAGAATGGCGCACCCAACAGGGCCGTCACTACCCCCGTGGGCAATTCAGCGGGTGCCATCAACGAACGGGCTCCGGTATCCGCCAGCAACAGCAGCACGGCCCCGAGAATGGCCGAGCCGGGAATCAGGTAGCGGTGATCCGGCCCGATCATCAGTCTCACCAGGTGAGGCACGATCAGTCCCACGAAAGCGACCACCCCCGAAACAGCCACGGCCACTCCCACACCCACCGCCGTTAACAGAATCAGTCGGCGCTTCAGGGACTCCACTGCGATACCCAGGTGGCGTGCTTCAGACTCCCCAAGCAGAATGGCATTCAGCGCCCGCCCCTCCCTGGGCAGTAACACCATCAACGGCAGCACCGCTGCGGCAATAATGCCCACACGGCTCCAGTTGGCACTGTCCAGATTGCCCATCTGCCAAAGGCTGATGCGGCGCAGCATTTCATTGTCGGCAAAAAAACTGAACAGGCTGGTAGCCGCTCCGGACAGTGCGGTAATAGCAATACCCGCAAGCAGCATGGTGGACACCGAGGTACCGGTAATGGTGGATGCCAATCGATACACCAGCGCAGTGGCCAACAAGCCACCGATAAAGGCACCAATGGCAATCGCCGTGAGTTCAAAGACGCCACTCAGGAAGCCGACACCACCAAAGAAGATAACCGCACTGGCACCCAGCGATGCGCCACTGGAGACACCAATCAATGACGGGTCTGCCAGCGGATTGCGAAACAGCCCCTGCATTACCGCACCACAACTGGCCAGGCAGGCACCGGCCAGCATCGCCAGCAACACCCTGGGCAGGCGAAGATCCTGCAGAATGCGCACATCCATATCCGACTGTGGGGAAAACAATTCCAGTAATTTGCCGGGAGCAATAGCCACCGGGCCACTCAGCAACCCCAGCACGACTGCAGCCAGCAGTATCAGCCACGCACCAATCAGAAACGTCCGGGGGGGTAGCCTATGCATGAATCGCTGGCAACCTGAACAATCAGAAATCCACACCGCGGCGGGCTTTGATACCAGCCCGATAGGCGTGTTTGATTTCGCGTATTTCTGACACCGTGTCGGCGATTTCCTGCAATGCCGAACCTCCACCACGACCCGTCACCACCACGCTCTGGTTGGCCGGGCGGTTCTTCAGGGTGGTCAATACGTCACTTTCATCGAGGTAATTGAAGCTCAGCATGTAGGTGAGCTCATCCAGTACCACCAAGTGGTAACTGTCGTCCATCAGCATTTTTTTGGCCACCGCCCAGGTGGTCTGTGCGGCCTCAATGTCACCCTGACGGTCCTGGGTATTCCAGGTAAAACCGGTACCCATCTGGTAAAAGTCCACCTCCGGGCACTGATCACGCAGGTATAACTCCTCACCGGAAAGCTGCTCCCCCTTGATAAACTGCACCACTCCCACTTTGTAGTGGTAACCCAGAGCCCGCATGACCATGCCGAAGGCCGAGCTGGATTTGCCCTTGCCATCGCCGGTCAGCACGATCATGACACCACGTTCCAGATCCGCCGCAGCAATGCCCGCATCCACCTTTTCTTTTAGCTTCTGCATCTTGTTCTTGTGCTTGTCGGTCATGACCATTCCTCGGTGGAGACACACATTGCCGGCGCCAGGCCAGCGGGCAAAGGGTGAATATCAGGGTGCAACAGGTTGGCCAGTATTTCCAGGCTGTCCACCAGTCCGGGGCCGGGGCGGCTGAAATACCGATTACCGTCGACGGCAAATACCCGTCCCGTTTTTGCAGCTGGCAGCATGCCGTAGTCGGGATGGTTTGTCAGCAGAGGGATATCCCGGGCGGTGCGCTGGAGGTCAAACCCACAGAGGGAGACCAGCAGCACATCCGGTGCAGCGGCCACCAGATCCGACCAGTTGCGTCGTCGGGAAGGTGCGCTTGGATCGCCGAAACAGGGCGTGCCACCGGCCAGTTCGATCAGCTCCGGGTACCAGTGCCCCCCGTCAAACAGGGGATCGACCCACTCCAGAATTGCCACCCGCGGGCGCTGCCTGTCACTAAGATTCCGGGAACGCTGTGCCACAGCAGTCACCCTTTGCTCAAGTTGGGTGTAGTACTGTTGCGCCCTCTCGCCGCATCCGGCAGCCTCCCCCACTAACAGCACGGTGTCCAGCACATCCCCCAGGCAAGCGGGTTCGAGATTGACCACCCTGACATTGCCGGGCAACTGGCAGGAGATGGCATTGACTTCCTCGGCCGACACGGCACACACATCGCACAATGCCTGGGTGACGATCAAATCCGGCTGCAACGCTTCTAACCGCTCCTGATTGAGGCTGTACAGTGCACTCTCCGTATCCAGCTGGCCATTGACCCGGGCGTCGATCTCCGCACTGCTCAACCCCCTGGGAATACGGGAAGAGGTGACGATGGGCAGGCCGACCACATCGGCAGGGTAGTCACATTCATGGGTCACACCCACCAACTGCGGGCGCAATCCCAGGCCACAGATGATTTCCGTGGCACTGGGTAACAGGGAAACAATCCTCAACGGGCTGCGTCCTGAGAGGCCAGTGGCAACAGGTCGGTATAGACGAAGCCATCCCGGGTCACGGTTTCACCCAACTCCACCCGGACCGCCTTGCTGAACATGGGCCCACTCCAGGCAAAGCTATGAAACTCGCCATTCTCTCCACAGGGGTCTACACCCTTCGGCAAAGAGTCTAAAAATTCCTCACTGAACAGGGCTCCCGCCAGGGTTTCCGGTACCTGTTTCGGGTCGAGGCAGGTCAGGTAGGCTTTCAGGCCTCCGGCTACCATATCGCGGGAGAGCTGGTCTGTGGGTATGCCCCAGATCGGAAACAGCAGGTCCAGTCCGGTATCGGCCATTCTGCTTTCACGGTAGGCACGAATATCCTCCAGGAACAGGTCCCCAAATGCCACCGCATCCGGGGCCAGCTGAGTGCGAGCCTGATCCAGGGCATCGGTCATCGCCGTCTCATACTGCTTGTTGCTACAGGGCCAGGGCAGCGGGATCTCGATCAGCGGCAACCCTGCCGCCTCTGCCTGAGCACGAACCAGTTCCAAGCGAACCCCGTGGATAGCAGAACGCTCGAACGCCTGATTGTAGGTTGTCATCAGCCCAACCACTTCGACGGTCGGGTCCTGTTGCAACTGATACAGCGCCCAAGCAGAATCCTTACCGCTGCTCCAGGACAGCAGAACGCGGGTTTTATCATTCACACTCAGATCCGTCACAGGGCTACTCCTACTTATTACTGGGCAAAACTATAGCGAATACCCACCATAGCGCCAAAACCCAGGGACTCGAAGCCATAGACCTCTTCATAATTGTCATTCAGGACATTTTCCAAACGACTATATACCGACAGCGCGGGTGTAAGGCGATAGCTGGCACTCAGGTTGACCAGGGTAAATGAATCCAGGTTCACCGTTTGTTCGGGATTCGGCCAAGGGGGAAAGAAGACATCATCCTGGTGACCGTTGTACTGTGCATTCAACGCCAGTGACCATTTGGCGTCGGGCTCCCACTGCAAGGTGGCGCTACCCAAGTGACGGGGGCGGCGCAATTCATCCACCTCACGGCCAGAACTATCCGGCTCTGTGGCATCGGTGTAGGTGTAACTGCCGTTAAGCGTCACGGTGGGCGACAGGGTGGCTCGCGCGGTCAATTCCACGCCCTCGCGGTCGCTGGTACCAGAAACGTTTTCCGCCGTGTAGGCACCAAATGGAAGTATCGTAGGATCAAAGACAAAGCCATTAATCTCATCTTCAAGGCGCGCCCTGAAATAGGTCAGGCCAAGTTGGAGCTGGTCATTGAACAGAGACTGGTCGATTCCCACATCCCAACTGGTGGATTTCTCGGGCTTCAGATCAGGATTTCCAACGAAGGAGGTGAAATATCCATAACGCTCTGAGAATGTGGGATTTTTCACTGCCGTACCCCAGGTTGCACGCAGGCGGGTACCGGTTTCAGCAATCAGGTAACTGGCGTCAAAGCGGCGGGTATAGGCATCATCAAATTCCGTGTTGTCATCGTGGCGCAGGCTGGCACCCAGCGTCAGGTCTTCCCACAGTACAACCCGGTATTCCAGAGCCACGGCATTGGTTTCACGGTCACGGTCCTGATTCGGATCACCCCACCAAAAGACAGGGCCACGCTGAGAGAAGCGCTCGGTTTCCCGTTCGACCAGCAGTGACAGACGCTGATTCTGATCATCCCAGCTAAAGCTGGTCAGGTAGCTGTACTGTTTTTTACGGCTGTTGCTGGAACCGGTTAACAGGCCATCCGTGAAGTTCTCATTGGCATGACGGCTAACGGCAACCGCAACCCGATGCTGCCAGCGGTCATCCAGTAGTGACAGGTCTGCCTGGGCGCGGACAAAGCGCTGACGAAACTCCGTCTCGCTGTCCTCATCAGTCGGCAGGCCGGTGACAACAAAATCGGTGCCGTCAAATTCATTTTCCCCTTCAGTTTGACGGCCGTGCAGTGACAGGTACAGATTGTCCAGGGGGCGCCAACCGGCGTTCAGATTTAGCGCCGTATTGCGGTAACCGTCTTCCTCACCACCATGACGGGAAATGTTTTCTCCCTCGGACGCCAGGTGAGATGCCCGCAGATTGAAATGTGCTGTTTCGGAGCGGCCACCCAGGCTGAAACCACTGTTGGTCGTTCCATGATTACCAACTTCAGCAAATACGTCACCCTGACTACCACTGGCAGCCTGGCGTGTGATGATGTTGATCACGCCACCCACGGCATCGCTGCCCCAGAGTGCACTTTGAGCGCCACGCACTACTTCTATCCGCTCTATGCCGGCCACCGGCATATGCGCCCAGTTGAATTCATCGCCCTGGGAGCCATCGTTGACCTCCATGCCGTCTACCAGCACCAGCACATGATTTCCCTCTGAACCCCGCATTCTCAGCTGTGTGGTAGAACCCAGCACACCCCCACGGTTAATGGCCACGCCTGGAACATTTCGCAGCAGATCGCTGACCATGGCAGCATGGCTGTTTTCGATTTCGGACGCAGAAATGACAGTGACAGAGCTACCTGTCTGAAGGGGATGCACGGGTGCCAGTGAAGCGGTCACGACGACTTCCGGCAGTCCCTGCATCTGGGAAAATGATTCGTTGTTGGGTTCGTTTGCCTGGACAGCGGCAACAGAGGAAATTGCCAGCAAACCGGCAAGTACAGATTTCTTCATAATGTTCTCCGGCGTTCAGCCCCGAACGCGTTGAGTGGGTCAGATCACGGAGAAACGATTGGTGGAGAGGCGAGTGCCGCCGATACCAACGCAACCACACCCCGTGGTTCGTCTGCATAGCGACAGGCCGGTCTCCGGACTTATGAGCGGTTTCCCTGCCAGATCGCCTTCCCATGCAGTTGCACAGTGGCGTTGTGATCTGGCGCTTGAATCCCCGGAAGGATTCACTCAATTACCGTTGCGGGGGCAGTATCGGAATAGCTAACTCATTGAAAAAATGAGCAATAGCACGCACCGATTTCCCGTTTCACCCGGCGCACTGGATGGCGCGCCGAGAACCTGTTGCCGAAGCAAGGGTCGGGAATTTACGCCGCCGTGGCGGCAAAGTCAATTGACGAAAGTGTCAGCCCAGGGCATCCAGGGCATCGGTCAGTTTGCGTACCGGCGCCACATCCATGCCCTTGATGGGCTGGCGCGGTGCGTTGCCGGCTGGCACGATGGCGCGTTTGAAGCCGTGTTTGGCCGCCTCCCTGAGGCGCTCCTGGCCGTTCTGTACCGGGCGAATTTCCCCGGACAGGCCAACTTCACCAAACACCACCAGGTCTCTTGGCAGTGGGCGGTCACGAAAACTGGAAATCACCGCGAGGATCAACGCCAGGTCGGCACTGGTTTCCAGCACCTTGACGCCACCGACCACATTCACGAACACATCCTGGTCTCCCACCATGATACCTCCATGGCGGTGCAGTACCGCCAGCAACATGGCCAGACGATTATGCTCCAGGCCCACCGTGACGCGGCGGGGGTTGCCCAGGTGGCTGTCGTCCACCAGCGCCTGCAATTCCACCAGCAACGGTCGGGTGCCTTCCCAGACCACCATCACCACGCTGCCGGAAGCCACCTCATCACCGCGCTGGAGAAAGATAGCTGAGGGGTTTGCCACTTCTCGTAGGCCCTTGTCCGTCATGGCAAACACCCCCAGCTCATTGACTGCGCCAAAGCGGTTCTTGTGGCTGCGTAAGGTACGGAAATGGCTGTCGCTGGTTCCTTCCAGCATCAGCGAACAGTCAATCATGTGCTCCAGTACTTTGGGGCCGGCGAGGCTGCCATCCTTGGTTACATGGCCCACCAGCAGCAACACCGTGCCACTCTGCTTGGCATAGCGGACCAGCATGGCGGCGCTCTCGCGTACCTGTGACACACTGCCGGGTGCGGAAGCAATCTCCTCCAGTTGCATCACCTGGATGGAGTCCACCACAAGGATTTTCGGGGCCAGGCTGGCAGCCGTACCACAGACGGTTTCCACGGAGGTTTCCGCCATGATCTGCAGTTTGTCCGTGGGTAATCCCAGGCGATGGGCACGCATGGCCACCTGCTGGGGAGACTCTTCACCGGTGACGTAGAGGGCGGAAAGGGATTCCGCGAGTTTGCAGAGGGTTTGTAACAGCAGGGTACTTTTGCCGGCACCCGGCTCGCCTCCCACCAGGATGCAGGAACCCGGCACAAGCCCGCCACCCAGTACCAGGTCCAACTCTGCCGTGCCGGTACCAATGCGGGGAATATCCGCCAGCTCGATTTCCGCGAGGGTATTGACCGCACCGTCGGCTGCGCCGGCAAAGCCGCGACCACTGCGGCTGGAGGTGGTCGTCACGGCACCCATCCTGACCTCGGCCAGGGTGTTCCAGGCACCACATTCTCCGCACTGCCCCTGCCATTTGCTGTAGTCCGCACCACAGTCGTTGCACACGTAGGCGGAGGTTTTCTTTTTCGCCACACTGCACTCCTTAAAACCGGGGCTCAGTCTATCACGGCAACCGTATTTTTCCGCTCAGTGAAACTGCAGGGTGGCGCGCAGAAAAGTGCGAGTCTCGAATTTATTGATGGCATTGAACTCGTAATAATCCCCACCCAGGTTCTGCCCAATCAATTCCAGCTTCAGGTCTGCACGGTTAAAGCGGAGATTCTTTGCCAGGCGCAGATCAACCCGTTCATAGGAATCGGTATCAGCACCCCATAGGATCCAGGACATTTCGTCCAGATAGTAATAGCCCGTACTCACTTGCCAACCCTGACCAAAGTCACGGGCCAGCAACAGGCTGGCCGTATGTCTGGGGGTGGCACTGTTTTCCGAGAATAAATTGTGAAAAGCCATGGGGTCACAGGAATGGTCTGCATCAGCATAGGCGTAGCTCAACCATAAATGGATTTTATTGTCAGTGTGCCACTGTATACCAGTTTCAAACCCTTCAATAACGGTGCCACCACCGTTTACATCAAGAATGGCGCCGGGATTAATCAGGGATACCAGTTCCGGATAGGTGGGATCGAGGATGTATTCCACCTCATGTTCGAACTCCTCCCGGTAAAACTTTACCTCGGCTCCAAGACGCCCCCCGAACCAGCGACCGATATAACCCAGCTCGTAGCTGGTCAGTTGCTCGGCATCCAGCCCATCAGGCGCCGTCTGCACGGTGTCCAGCGGGGTTCCGTCCTCAAGCCTGAACGCAATATTGTGACTGCTTTCCAACAGGAACGGCTGCCGCCACCCCTGTGCCACAGAGGTGCGCAGCACATGGCCTGGCAACAGGGTGTAATTCAATCCCAGTCGCCAGGAGGTTTCACCCTCATTGATATCATTGTCTTCGCGGATGGCACCCATGTTGAGCAACAGGCTGTCAGTGAGGCGGTATTCGATATTTCCCTGAAACCGGTATGTTTCCATATCGGTCCATTCCTTGATACCCGTTATTTCGCGAATATTCACCAGATCCTGGCGGTAACCTCCACCCCAGGCCAACCGGTAGCGATCGCCACTGATCAGCTGCTGAAACTCAAAATCCCGACGGTTAACCTGGTAATCATAGGTATGCCCAAAGACCGGCTGATCCAGCTGCCCCGGCAGGGCCAGAGGCACATCTGCCGGAGCCACCCCCAGAATGGTCGACAACGAGGCAATGAAAAAATCATCGGCCTCCTCCGAGGTACTGAAACCGAACTGCAAGTACCATTCATTACCTGGCGTACTGGTATGGGTGAAACGAAAGTTGCCATTCTGTTCCTCTGCATCTTTATTGCCGACAGGGTCAAAGGGCGTTCGAGTGCCCCCTCGCCCCCAGGGGCCTTCGGAGCGCGCAAGCTGGAAATCCAGACGAGTAGAGGTATCAAACTGGTAACTACCCTGAAACCGCGCCGAACGGGCAATGGACTGGTCATTCACCCCCTTGAAGCCGTCCGTGTGGTAATAGCTCACCGAACCGCGATAATCAAAACGCTCACCGACCTCCGCATACTGGGCAGTGACCAGACTGGTATCACGACTGCCACTGGCCGCGCTGAAACGCCAACCGGGGTTCAGGGAAACTTCGCGGGTAACAATGTTAATCGCTCCGGTAAATGCATTGGAGCCGTAGGCCACACCTGCGGGGCCACGGATGACTTCGATGCGTACGATGTCGTCAATGGTGATGCTGAGGCGATCCCAGTCCACCAGGCCAAACAGAGAGCCCACCGCTACTCGCCCATCAATCAAAACCTGCATGCGCCGAGACAGGCCGTCGGACTGGCCGTGGTAGGTTACAGCGGTGTGGTGGTCACGCCAGCTCAATCCAACCTGAAAACCGGGCACCAACCGCAACAGATCGGGGACTTCGATAAAGCCGGAGGCTTCGATCATGGCGCGATCTATCACCGTGATCGCCATGGGGGTATCGCTGGTGGACTGGGGTAGACGGGTAACGGAAAGGACTACCGGAATATCCGCCATCAAGTCCTCTTCTGTCAGACTGCCATCTGCCCGACTCAGCGGTGAAATCAGTATGGCAAGTATTGGCAACAGGATCCTTCCTGTCTCGAGAGTAGCCCATATCCCTGGGACAGCATCTCTCCATTGCTTCATTAATAGCCCATTCAAAGAGTTATGATTCTTTTGCGCGCGATTTTACCGGCAGCGTCCACTAATACAAAACAACATCTCAGCAAACAGCGCTTAAATTTTCCGGAGGGTTTCTGATAGAGTGTCACCATGTCCCTGATTCCTGAAAAACCCTTGGTCATTTCTCCTTCCCTGGCGGCGACAATCGGCCTGGAAGAAACTATTTTGCTGCAGACTTTGAGCGAGCTCAGGGCCTTCCATTCACCGGAAAAACAGGGTGATCATCACTGGCTGACCGCAGGCGCAGACCAGCTATTGACCCTGCTACCCTTTTGGCAACCGGAGGACCTGCAGCGAATAGCCTCCAGTCTGCGCGACAAGGGTATCCTGCTGATTGCCTCGGCCCCCTTGGGAGAGAGCGGGGAATTGCGTTATGCCTTCAATGACCGTCAGGCACCTCATTCCGGCATCTCAACGCCCCCGGTTCCCCGGTCCACGAAAACTATCGCTCCGGACTGGCGTCCGGAGGAAGATGTGATCAGGCAACTGGCTCAGTACAACATACCCAAAGCCTTCTGTACCGATCAGATTCCGGAATTTGTTACCTACTGGAGCGAGCGGGGCGAGCCGCGCTACAGCTGGGGCTCGCGGTTTATCAAACATGTTCTGCGTTTGTGGCGTTCGCAACAAACGGAGGATGCGCGCCGCAGCCAGGAAATAGCCATGTGCAGGGATTGGCAACCCTCCCATGACGCGCTGGAAATTCTCACCCGCCAGGCAGGCATCAACAGTAACTTTGTGGAGGATGCCATTCCCGAATTTGTGCTCTACTGGATGGAACGGGGCGAGTCTTCAAGTACCTGGAACTCACGTTTTATCATGCACGTCAAACGCCAGTGGGCGCGCTTTACCAGTGCCATGGAACACGACACCCTGCCGAAACCGTTGGCGGCCAACTGGCGGCCCAGCGAAGAACTGTACGACGTGCTGGCACTGGCCAATATTCCCCGACCTTTTGCCGAGAGCCTGGTGGCGGAATTTGTGCTTTACTGGCGCGAAAGTGGCCAACTCTATGGTTCGTGGAACACCAAGTTTCTGCAGCAGGTAAAGCGGGCGTGGTCCCGTCAATCAATGGCCAACAACCAGGATGCCATCCATGGACAACAGCAACGACCTCATCGACCGGACAGTACGCGATCTCGCACCCTCGTCGACGAGCTCCAGGACCGCAGCTGGGCAAGCACCTGAGCGCTCGCCGCAACTGATCGACACCATCAATCAGGTTTTCGCGCTTTTCCGGCTCAACTACCATAATCAGTTTTACAGCGCCTACGGGGATACCGAGCTACTGAATCAGGCAAAGCGCCTGTGGCTTGAAGCCCTGGGGCATTTCAGCAGCGACCAGATCCTGTTGGGTGCAAAACGGGTGATTGAAACATCGGACTATCTTCCCACCCTGAACAGGATGATGCAGTGCTGCGAGGACAGCCATGGCAACCTCGGCACCCCCTCACCTCGGGATGCCTATCTCGAAGCCTGCCAGGCCCCTTCACCGAAGGCGGAATATCACTGGTCCCACCCGCTGGTATACCACGCCGGGCTGGCGACAGGCTGGTACCGGCTGGCCAATGAACCGGAGAGCAGCAGTTACCCGGCATTCCTGGAACATTACCGTCGACTCAGCCGCGACCTGGCGAAAGGAGAAAAAATGGCACTTCCCGAACCGGAGGCCGAAGCTCAGGCCAAACCAGCGCTGAGCCGCGAAGCCTCCCGGCAGCACCTGGCGGCGCTCAAAGCCTCACTGAACCTTGATGAATAAGCCCGGATTGCCATGACCTGCCCAGATCCCGTTTTTTTCCGCAACAGCACCGCGAGGCGCATGTCGAAAACCATTCTCAATGGTTTTCGCAGCTATTTTGCCGATTACCTCAATATGACCCTCGGCGCCAAAGCCCGCTTTGAGAAGGCCGACTGGCACGCGGTCCAACGGGCCAATGTGGACAGACTGGAACTCTACAAAGGCAAGGTGCGCCAGGTCGCGGAGCTGCTGAGCACCGTCACCAACAAGGACATCACCGACCTGGAACTGTGGCGCCAGGCCAAGGCCGTCTACACCCAGTTGGTATTCAACTTCCCCAATTACGAAATTGCCGAAACCTTTTTCAACTCGGTGTTCGGCTTAATCAATGACCATGACAAAATTGATGACGACCTGATCTATGTGCTGTCGTCGCAAATGGCCTCCATCCCGGAAGCCGAGTACAGCATTTACGTTCGCTACGAAAACAACTCGGATATTGCCGCTCTGATCGAACAGGTTCTGCTCGATGCCGAGTTTTCCACACCCTGGGAAAATCTGCCCAGAGATGTGCAGGCCATTGCCCAGGAATTCAACGAACAGGTTGCACCGCATATCAGCTCACCCCTGGGGGAGCTGAAATTCGACATTCTCGAGTCCGTGTTTTATCGCAGCAAGGCCGCTTACATCATCGGCCGCATTGTCGACGGCGATCGTTTCTTTCCGATCGTGTTGCCCATTCTCAACAACGAAAAAGGTGGCCTGTTCGTCGATACCGCTATTCTGAACCGGGAAGAAATGAGCGTGGTGTTCAGTTTCACCCGCACCTATTTCATGGTGGATGCGCCACTGCCTTACCTCTACCTGCACTTTCTGAAGCAGCTGATGCCCCACAAGGGCGACAACGAGATTTATGCCTCCATCGGCTTTCCGAAACACGCCAAGACCGAGTTTTACCGGGAATTTGTCAGCCATATGCGCAACTCCCAGGACCAGTTTGTCATCGCCCCCGGTATCAAGGGCATGGTGATGTCAGTGTTTACCCTGCCGTCCTACGACATTGTGTTCAAAATCATCAAGGACAAGTTCGATCCACCCAAGGAAGTCACCCACGAGATCGTGCGCAGCAAATACAACATGGTATCCCGCCACGATCGGATTGGTCGTATGGCAGACACTCAGGAATTCGCCAACTTTTCCTTCCCCCTCAGCCGCTTCTCGAACGAGTTGATGGAAGAATTACAGAAAGTTGCACCCTCACTGCTGCACATCGAAGGCGACCGCCTGATCATCAAGCACCTGTATACCGAACGGCGCATGACGCCCCTTAACCTGTTCCTGCACAAAGCCTCAGAAGAGGACACCCGCGGCGTCATGGAGGAATACGGCAACGCCATCAAGCAGCTGGCCGCCGCCAATATTTTCCCCGGCGATATGCTGCTGAAAAACTTCGGCGTCACCCGTCACAAGCGGGTGGTGTTCTACGATTACGACGAAATCTGCCCGCTCACCGACTGTAATTTCCGCCGCATCCCGGAACCACAGAACGAAGAACAGGAGATGTCCTTGCGACCCTGGTACACGGTGGCAGCCAACGACGTCTTCCCGGAAGAATTCCGACTCTTCTTCTCCGGCAACCCGGGGGCCAGGAAAGCCTTCGAGGAAATGCACGGCGATATCTACGATGTGAAATTCTGGTGGGCATTACAGGAACAGATTCGCAACGGCAAAATTGTCGACGTCTTCCCCTATCGCCGTCGCCGTCGCTTTGACCGCAGCCGTTAGGCAAACTGTCCTGCAAAAAAAAACGCAGTCACTGACTGCGTTTTTTTTGACGAAATTTGTTGTCTGGAATTACTCCCAGAAGCGCCACCACTTGCGGCTGTGCTCCTCGCGCATTTCCTGGCCCTGTTCTGAACCTTTGCCCAGTTCCTTGCGCTCCTGTTCGGACTTCATTTCGCGCTGTTTTTCCATGTCCTTTTTCATTTCTCTCTCTTCTTTCATTTCTCTCTCTTCTTTCATTTCCCTTTCTTCTTTCATTTCCCTGTCTTTCTTCATCTCCTTGTCGCGGTCGCGCATGGGCTCATGGTCGTCCATGTCTTCGTCCATCTTGCGCTGGCGCTCCTCGCGCATTTCACGGTCCATTTTCATGTCCCTGCTGTGCTCCCGATCCTTCATCATGGACCCGTTCTCTTGCATGGCACCTTTGCCACCGCCTCCATCCTGCTTGGCAAAACCCGGCGATGAGAAACCGAACACGAGCAGACTAAGAACCAGTATTGATTTAATGACCTTCATCTTTCCACCTCCTGATGTTAAGACATTGCGCTGTTAACGGTGTCACTCTGCCGAACCCTGCCCCTTGATCTGACGGTAAACCACCAGGATAAGAATCGCACCGACAGTGGCCGTGGCAATACTGCCGAGGCTAAAACCGCCCATGCTTCCAAATCCCAGGATTGAACCCACCCAGCCGCCGACAAAAGCGCCGGCAATGCCAAGTAGCGCAGTCATAATAAACCCGCCACCATCCTTGCCAGGCATAATCCATTTCGCCAGCATGCCCGCGATGAGGCCAAGAATAATCCAGGAAATAACACCCATAAGAGTCCCCTTTACTTTAGTTATATTAGTCCAATAAAAAGGCCCCTGACGGGGCCTTTCTCACAATAACAACTAGGTATTGTCGGTCACCTTGTGCAGATGAACATCGGTCTGCGGGAAGGGAATGGAAATGCCTTCCTGATCGAAGCGCTTTTTAACTGCTTCGGTGAGTCCGAAATAAGTCGGCCAGTAATCTGCCTTGTTCACCCAGGGCCGAACCACAAAATTCACGCTGCTATCCGCCAACTCAACCACAGCAATGGTCGGCGCCGGCTCTTGCAGCACACGTTCATCCGCATTGACTACATCCTGGAGCACGGCTTTGGCTTTATCAATGTCATCGCCATAGCTGATGCCCATAATGAGATCTACCCGGCGGGTATCATTGGCCGAAAAGTTGGTGATGGTGCCACCCATCACCTGACCATTGGGGATGATCACACGCTTGTTGTCTCCGGTGTTCAGCTCGGTAGTAAACACCAAAATTTTTGATACAGCTCCGGATACCCCGGCCACTTCCACAAAATCACCCACACGGAAAGGCTTAAACATCAGTATCAATACGCCGGCGGCAAAATTTGCCAGGGAACCCTGCAGAGCCAGTCCGACGGCCAGACCCGCGGCACCAATGACGGCGATAAAGGATGCTGTTTGAATACCTACCTGGCCCAGTGCGGCAATAACCACAAACACCAGCAGTGCGTAATAAACCAGGGCCGACACAAAGTGCTGAATGGCAACATCCACTTCCTTTTTGCGCAGCATGGTTTCAACGGTTTTACTCAACCACTTGGCCACGTATTTACCCACGACAAGGATGACGATTGCCATCAACACCTTGAAGCCGTAATACACAATCATGTTTCCTAGCGTTTCCATTATTTCCTCCTTAGATAATGACTCCACAACACCGGCCTCTTTCTGAAGCCGGCGTAAAGGCTCTATAACCTATTTCACTAGTTCAGGCTGACCCAGAGCGCGTGAATGATACCCGGCACATAGAAAAACAGGCACAGGATGATATTGATGACGAGGTCCTTGCCAGCCCCTTTCTTCAGAAAAACAGCCAGTGGCGGCAACAGCAGAGAAGCAATAATCAGAAGTACTTTGTTATCCATCCGTCTATCCTCACGGTCATTGTGTATGGTCTGCATATTAGGGCAGATAGCGTTTCAATATAGTGAAAAGCCTTTTTTAGGTAAACAAATTTCAGCCGTTTACTCAAACCGGGTAGGTGACGCGATTATTCCAGTCCTGCCACTTCCACGCGATCCACTTTCTGGAACCCCCTCGGCAACTTGTTGCCCCGACGGCCCCGTTCACCCCGATAGTGTTCCAAGTCCGCCTGCTTCAGGTTGAGGTAACGCTTACCCGAATGTACCAGTAGCTGCTGCTGGGGCGTCACCACGGCAACGCCAATCATGAACTCCTCGCGGCTCTGCACCCTTGAGGAGGGGATGTTGATAATTTTGTTACCTTTACCGCGGGCAAGCCTGGGCAATTCATCCAGCGGAAAGACCAGCATACGCCCCTCGTTACTCACGGCGACAACCAGGCTGCCTTCCGGTTCGGCAATTCTCACCGGGGGCAGAACACGCCCGCCCTTGGGAATGGACAGCGCATTTTTACCTGCCCGGTTTTTACTTTGCAGATCTGCCAGAGTGGCCACAAAGCCGTAGCCAGCATCGGTCGCCATCAGCACAGGCTGGCCGTCGTCTCCCATCATGACGCCAACAAAACTTGCTCCGGACGGCGCATTGAGCCGCCCGGTAACAGGTTCTCCCTGCCCGCGCGCCGAGGGCAGGCTATGGGCGGAAAGGGCATAGGTACGCCCGGTAGAATCCAGCAGGATAGCATTCTGGTTACTGCGCCCCTTGGCCGAGCAGAGGTAATGGTCACCGGATTTATAGCTCAATGACCCGGGGTCAATATCGTGGCCTTTTGCCGCCCGAATCCAGCCTTTCTCAGACAGCACAACAGTCACCGATTCAGACACCATCAGTTCTGTTTCCGAGAATGCTCTGGCCTCTTCACGGCTGGCAAGGGGTGACAGGCGCTCGTCACCAAAATCCTCTGCCACAGCCATCAGCTCGGTACGCAGCAGGGTTTTTAAGCGCTTTGCCGAGCCGAGAATTTTTTCCAGTTCGGCTTTTTCCGCCGCCAGCTCTTCCTGCTCGGCGCGGATTCGCACCTCTTCCAGACGCGCCAGTTGCCGCAACTTGGTATCAAGAATGTATTCTGCCTGCACATCGCTGAGGGCAAACCGTTTGATCAGCACGGGCTTTGGCTCATCTTCACTGCGGATGATCCGAATCACTTCGTCGATATTGAGGAAGGCTATCAACAACCCTTCCAGAAGATGCAGGCGATGATCCACTTTGTCGAGACGATACTGCAGCCGCCGCCGCACGGTGGCTGTACGGAAACTTAGCCATTCACTGAGAATGGTATTGAGCGGCTTGACCTCCGGACGACCGTCAATCCCGATCATGTTGAGATTGATCCGGTAATTCTTTTCCAGGTCGGTGGTGGCAAACAGATGATTCATCAGGCCGTCGATATCAATGCGGTTGGAGCGCGGCACAATCACCAAACGAGTGGGGTTTTCGTGGTCGGACTCATCCCGCAAGTCTGCCACCATCGGCAGTTTTTTGGCTTGCATCTGGGCCGCGATCTGCTCCAGTACCCGGGCACCCGACACCTGGTACGGCAACCCGGTGACGATGATATCTCCATCTTCCCGCTGCCATACCGCCCGCATTTTCAGACTGCCTCGACCCGTTTCATAGGTTTTCAGAATTTCGTCCCGGGGCGTGATGATTTCTGCTTCTGTGGGGTAGTCCGGCCCCTGGATGTGCTCACAGAGCTGGGCCACGGTGGCGTTCGGCTCATCCAGCAGGCGCACACAGGCACTGATCACCTCCCGCAGATTGTGCGGTGGAATATCTGTGGCCATGCCCACCGCAATACCAGTTGTGCCATTCAGCAGCACGTGGGGTGCCCTGGCCGGCAAAATTTCCGGCTCATCCATGGTGCCATCGAAATTGGGCTTCCAATCGACGGTCCCCTGCCCCAGTTCAGATAACAGAACTTCGGCAAAGCGCGCCAGCTTCGATTCGGTATAACGCATGGCGGCAAAGGATTTCGGATCATCGGCCGACCCCCAGTTGCCCTGCCCGTCAATCAGCGGGTAGCGGTAGGAAAATGGCTGGGCCATCAACACCATGGCTTCATAGGCTGCGCTGTCGCCGTGGGGATGGAACTTGCCGATCACATCGCCCACTGTGCGCGCTGACTTCTTGTATTTGGCGGTGGATTTCAGCCCCAGCTCGCTCATGGCATAGACAATCCGTCGCTGCACGGGCTTCAGGCCGTCGCCAATATGTGGCAGCGCGCGGTCCAGGATCACGTACATGGAATAATCCAGGTAGGCCTTTTCCGCATAGTTGCGCAGCGCAACCTGCTCTATTGCGGGGTTCATGGGCGTGGTGTCTGTCATAAATGTACTTGTCCGTCTGTTTACTGATTATTGCCCGATGGAAATGGTCATCTCCGGGAGCTTGTCGAGCGCTTTCTCAAAAGCACCTGTGCAGAGAATCATTTGCCCCGGCTTCACCCCTGTATCTACCAGATAGGCCTTGGCGGCCTCGGTACGCTGGTCCGCCAGCTGTTTCATGGCCACTTCCTGCTCGGGAGTGATGACCGGCTCGGGAGTTGCTTCGGCTGCCTCACCTTTCTTGGCTGTGTCTTCTGCTTCCGCCTCAGCCTTTTCATTGAGGCTTTCCGGGGCGTAAACGCTCACCCAGTCCTGACGGGTAGAAGGTGCGCAAAACACAAGATGCAATTGCTGCCGTGCCTGGAGCATTGCCGCAATCTTGTCGAGGTTTTCCTGGGCGGGATCGCTCAGGGCCACCAGGCCTGGAGCAAAGGGCACAGGCTGAAATGACAGGTTGGCCAGGCTGTCCCCAATTAACGATTTGGCCAACAACCCGAATGGCAGATAATAGTTGACCACGGTTTCGGCGATGACCTTAAACAGCACTTTGTTGACAATCTTGCTGAGAGAAAATTCTGGGGCGTTGATGTTGCCGCCAATTGGCAGCTTCAACTCAATCGTGCCGTCATTGTCTCGCAACAGAGAAAGCGCAAACTCCAGAGGCACACCCAATTCCTCTGCTCCCTCCGGCAGCTGGTCCTTGCTTAATGGCGAGACTTTCAGCTCGTGAAACCGGGTTGTAACCTCGGCATCAATTTCATCCTCTCGCACAGCTATGTCGATGTCCGCATCCACCGAGCCGTGGTCCAGGTGATAACCGATATATTTCCCGGCGTAACCGGACAGGTTCCGGACATCGACCCCATGGAGTTCACCGTCAATACGGGTGTTCAGGTGCTCGCCAAACGGCGCCAGGTCACCCGCCATCTTCAGATAACCAAAGCGGTTAACGCCAAGATTAAAGTTGACGGAAGCACCCTTGTCGGGATGGGTGGCATCCAGGTGCTGAACAGCCAGACCCAGGTTTGAAAATTGTTGTGACAATGCCGGCGACACACTCTCATCCAGTACGCGAACCTGACCCTGCTGACCAATCAGGACTTCACCGATCTGCAGTTGCATGGGGGGCTGATCGCCACCTCCCGACGACGAGCTCTCGCCCGCTTCTTCAGGTGCTTCTCCGGCAGCGTTACCGATAAAACGATTTAATTCTTCAAGCATCACCAATTGTCCATCGCGATCACGATGCACGAAAATGTCGGGGTCAATAACTTGCAGTTGCTCCAAAGCCAGCAAGGATTGCGTTTTTGAGAGCCCTGTCAGGGACACCTCGGGGACACGCACATAGTGCTCGACACCCTCCACCGGGGTGGAGGGCGACAGAAGGGCCAGCGTGTCTATGCGGAAACTTTCCAGACCAACAACATCGGTGCCCGCCGTCAGGCCCTGCAATGACAGGGCGTCGAAAGACAGCAATTGCTGTTCCCCCACAACCTGCATTTTTGATGTGCTGAGACTACCCAGAGAAAATGTTTTTTGGGGCGATGGCGAGGCCTCAACTTCGGCATCGGCGGCGGGAGCATCCGGCGGGTTCTCGGGAACCAGTTGCGCCATCAGTGTCGGGGCGAACGCCAGTTGGCCGCTATCCAGGGTCTGCAAATAAACCTGTGTATCGCCCAACGCAACGCTGTCCAGCTCAATCTTTTCACCAACCGTCAGCCCCGCCAGTTCCAGCTGTGAGAGTACCAGGGCGCTTTTATCAGCTTCCGGCAACACCACCAAGCTGGCCAGTTGCAAGCCCTCCAGCGACACCTCGGCACCGTCCAGACCAAAACCCTGTAAATCCAGTTCTGACACCGCCAACAGCGGTCGGTCAGCGCCGACGGAAACCTGGCCCAGAGACAACCGCCTTAAAGCCACAGGAGTCGACTTCTCAGACGCGTCCTTGGATTGGTCTTTGTCCGTATCACCAGCCAAAGAAGTCACTCTTTCCATGATCGCCGGCGCAAAGGTCAGCTGCCCCTCGGGGCACAACTGCAGCTGTGCTGACAGCTCACCCAGCAGCAGTTTATCCATCGTGATGCTGTCAGAGGCTGACAGCGCCTGAAGTTCCGCGCTGTCCAGTTGTAACGCCTGGGCCGTTTCCGGCAGCAGCGAAAGGCTTTTAACGGCCAGGTTATCCAGGTGCCACAGGCGCATATCGGGACTAACGATATTGACCAGGCTGATGGAGTCAATGGCAAGCAGTGAAAGCGGCTGCAGACGGTCATACCAGCGCAGCTCCTGTAACTGGATTCCGGGGACCAGCAGCGCGCCGTCCTCACTCAGTTTCAGATCCAGTTCACCGGTGTGGGTCAATGCGCCGAGATGGGCACATTGATTAGCCAGCGGCTGGTTTTCTGCATCGACACGGGAATAACAGATATCCAGATTGTTCAGACTGAGTGCTTCTATGGATACCCGGGCAATGCCGCTATCCGAACTGGTCGCTTCTTCTTCAACCGCAGTCTCGGAATTACCGCCTGTCGCAATGGGGATTCCACCAATACGCAGTATGCCCGGGCCCTGAACGAGATCGAGCGACAAGGTATCCAGCACCAGATCTTCAATCAGAAGCCACTGATCGCTCAATGGCCGCCAGGCAATATTGACGTGCAGTTCATTGACCACCAGCTGCTCGCCATTGGCGGCACGCACCTGCACATCGTTAATTTGCACGGACCCCAGCACCGGGCGGATGCTGATATAGCCAATAGACGCTTCGAGCCCCTGCCTGTTCAGCCAGGTTTCCGCCTGCCAGCGCACGACAAATGGCAACAGCGTAATGACCACCACGAGCAGAACGAGCAGGCTGATAATCAGATACTTGGCGACTCTTGAAACGACTCTCATGGGTTCACTCCTTGTCTTCTGCTCCCCTCAGCGTGGCCATGGGATGGCCTAGACATCCGCAAGGTTACCCCGTTGCTGCAGCCACTCCTTGCGGTCCCCCGCGCGCTTTTTCGCCAGTAGCATATCGAGCAGACTATTGGTGTCATCCCCCGCCTCAATGGTGAGCTGAACCAGACGGCGGGTATCCGGGTCCATGGTGGTTTCACGCAACTGTATGGGATTCATTTCCCCCAGCCCCTTGAAACGCTGGACATTCACTTTGCCGCGCTTGTTCTCGGCTTCAATGCGGTCCAGCACACCCTGCTTCTCACCTTCATCCAGGGCGTAGTAAACGTCCTTGCCCACATCAATGCGATACAGCGGCGGCATGGCCACATAGACATGACCGGCGCTCACCAGCGGCCTGAAGTGCCTGACAAACAGGGCACATAACAGCGTGGCGATGTGCAGGCCGTCGGAATCCGCATCAGCCAGAATACAGATTTTGTGGTAGCGGAGACCATCCAGTTCATCGCTGCCGGGATCAATGCCCAACGCCACGGAAATATCGTGCACCTCCTGAGACGCGAGGATTTCCTGGCTGTCCACTTCCCAGGTGTTAAGGATTTTTCCGCGCAGCGGCATGATGGCCTGGTTTTCCCGGTTGCGGGCCTGCTTGGCGGACCCCCCTGCAGAATCACCTTCCACTAAAAACAATTCGCCCAGTTCAGGGCTATCGCTGGAACAATCCGCCAGTTTGCCGGGCAGTGCCGGGCCTGAGGTGACCTTTTTCCGCGCCACTTTTTTGCTGGCGCGCAAGCGGCGCTGGGCATTGTTAATACACAGCTCTGCCAGTCGTTCGGCATCCTCGGTGTGCTGGTTGAGCCACAGGCTGAAGGCATCCTTGACCACCCCGGAGACAAAGGCCGCCGCCTCACGGGAAGACAAACGCTCTTTGGTCTGCCCGGAAAACTGGGGATCGGTCAGCTTGGAGGAAAGCACAAAACAGCACTTGTCCCAGATATCATCCGGTGTCAGTTTGACACCCCGGGGCAACAGGTTTCTGAATTCGCAAAATTCACGCATGGCCTCCAGCAGGCCGGTGCGCAAACCATTGACATGGGTGCCGCCCTGGGGCGTGGGAATCAGGTTGACATAACTCTCCTGGGTTAAATCACCGCCCTCGGGGAGCCATTGCAGGGCCCAGTCCACCGCCTCGGTCTCTGCCGCAAAGCTGCCGACAAACGGCACTGCGGGCAACACCTCCCAACCCGTTGTCGTGCTGCACAAGTAATCTGCCAGCCCGTCCTCGTAGCACCAGTTCTCGGTTTCGCCGCTGGCTTCGTCCCTGAAGGTCACCTCCAGGCCGGCGCAGAGCACTGCCTTGGCGCGCAACACATGCTTCAGCCGTGAAACGGAATATTTAACCGTATCAAAGTATTTGGGATCGGGAAGAAAACGCAGTTCGGTGCCGGTATTGCGCTGCCCGCAGCTGTCCACCACGGCCAGCTCAGTCACCTTGTTGCCACCGGAAAAACCCATGCGATAGACACTGCCACCGCGCCGGATAGTCACTTCCAGCTTGCTGGAAAGCGCATTGACCACAGACACACCGACACCGTGCAGACCGCCGGAAAACTGGTAGTTTTTATTGGAAAACTTGCCCCCCGCGTGCAGGGTGGAAAGGATCACCTCAACACCGGGCAGCCCTTGTTCCGGGTGAATATCCACCGGCATGCCCCGACCGTTGTCGCACACGGACAGCGAGCCATCCTTGTACAACACCACATCGATTTTACTGGCATGCCCCGCCAGGGCCTCATCGACACTGTTGTCGATCACTTCCTGCGCCAGGTGGTTGGGGCGTGCCGTATCCGTGTACATACCCGGCCGCTTGCGCACCGGGTCGAGCCCGGTCAGGACTTCAATATCTTCTGCGGTATAGTTATTCATGAAACTCCGGTGACAACTGCAAAAAGTCAAAAATGTCGGCAAGAAAGCGCTCGAAATGCTGAAAGCTGTGATCGCCACCCTGTTCAATGGTCATGCGGCAGCCATCGTACCTGGCTTCGGCCTGTCGATAATCCAGCACCTCATCTTCAGTCTGCAACAATACCCAATAGTACTCCCGATGTAGAGGTGTTTGGACTTCCAGACGGCGAACTTCCTCCACATGCTTCTGTTCGAGCACGTAGCGTTCACCGGTATGGTAATTGGCATTTTCCCCCAGGTAATCAAGCATCAATTCATAGGGTTTTACCGCCGGATTGACCAGCACTGCCCGCAGGGAATATTGCTCTGCCAGCCAGGTCGCGTAATACCCTCCCATGGAGCTGCCCACCAGACCCACCGGCCGCTTAACTGACTCGATCAGGGCCTGCAATTGCCTGATGGCTTTTTCGGGCTCATTGTTCAACCGGGGGCAGTGAAAGGGAATGTCAGGGTGGTGGAGAGAGAGCCACTCTGCAGTCTGGCAGGACTTGAGTGATGCGGGCGAACTGTTGAACCCGTGAATATAAATTAATGCCATACCAGGCGGTTCATTGCTGTGACTGAAGCCAGTGATTATAGCGGGATATGGTAATGGATAAGAACTGCTCCCCGACAGATTAGGGCATACCCGTAAATGGACAGTGGATCGATACTAATAACCCACGCAGTGCCGGTCCGCCTGCCAGTTATCCCCATCAATAAATTCCACACCCGTCTCGATACCGCCTTCCTCATTGAGGTTTATCCAGCGATAGCCCGGCGGCTGGCGACAGAGTTCAAAATCATCACTGGCGGGCGCAAACTGAAAGCAGGTGGAAGGAGCAGAATAGACCGGAACCCCACCCCAGTCAGATACAAAGTTCTGATGGACGTGGCCACTGAATACGCCACGAACATTATCCGCTTGCTGCAACAGATGGTGGAGCGAAGAATGGTTTTCTATGCGCTGTTTGTCGAGCCAACGGCAATCAACTGATGCGGGGGGATGATGCACAAACAACACCACATGATGGCTCCTGTACTCAGCAAGCAGCTTTTCCAGAAGAGCCAACTCCGAGTCAGCCAGTTTGCCGGCAACCTGACCGGGCACCGCACTCACCAGGAATATCGCCACCCAGCGGCCCAACTGGATAACACGCTGAAAAGGCTGGCTCATGACTTGCTGCATGACAGCAAAGTCATCGTGATTGCCCGGCAACCAGGCCAACGGGGGAACGGCCGGCAGCAATTGCTCGAAAAGGCGGTAAGCACTTGCCTCGCCGTCTGCAGCAATATCGCCGGTGATGGCCAGCAAATCACAACCGGCAAGCTCGCCTTCGAGGCGGCCTAATACAGCCTTGAGGCTCTCGGCAGTGTTGATGCCAGCCAATATGAACTGGTCATCCTGCCCCAGATGACAATCCGAGAGCTGAATCAGCTTGATAGCACGATGATCAGGCGAATGATGCGACAATGTTCTTCTCCCTATGCCGACTGCTTACAGACACTTGACCCAAAAGGTCGTTAGGGAGCTTCGCCAAACAGAGGCTCGGGGTAATATCCCCGTGCCAGGCAATGGGATAACCACTCACCGAGAAAGCGGTTCCACTGCGCCTTCTCATCCTGCTGATACATTTTGCGGTTGGGGTACCCGTAACGTGATTTGACATGCCTGACACCATCACATGACACGACTTCAGCGACACGCGCGTCGTGATACAACCGCAACTTCATTACCGGCAGCTGGAACCAGGGGTTTGTATCCCCGGCACTGGCCACCTGGCTAAGCTCGATGAGGGTGGTATAGGGCGTATTCTCGCGAACCACAAAGCGAAGCTCATGGTCGCGGTCATGGCTGAAACCCACCTTCCGCTCTGCCGCCTCCCGGGTCATCTCTGGAAACAACTTCATCAAGCGGAAGTAATTGGCATCGCAATCTGCCATGTACCCCCTCAAGTCGACTTTGTAGCGTATTTTTCGTTTGTCCGTCACCGCACCAAATCACATTTTGCCAAGTTGTCCCATCGACAACAGAAAACAGCATAGTCCATCACAAAAACCGTTGTCGATTAATTTGCAGCCACATCAGGCTGATTGTCGTCGCCGCATTATTGAGCAGCCCCTGATCGAGCCACTCATACACCTGTTGCTCAGGGAACACATGCAGGCGGATATCCTCTGATTCGTGCTCCATGCCGTATACCCCGCCCGCCTCGGTCAGGTCCACCAGGGCGCAGAACAGATGCATCCGCTCGTTGCTGCCGCCAGGACTGACCCAGTAGTCGCACATGGCGATCAGCTCATCAGTTTCCAGCCCAGCCTCTTCCATCACCTCCCGGCGTGCCACTTGGGGAAGTGTTTCACCCGGTTCGGAAATACCGGCGACCACTTCAAATTGCCAGGGATTTTGCCCCTGCCCCAGCACACCCACTCGAAACTGCTCCGTCAGGGCAATCAGCTGATGCCTGGGATCGAAAATAAGTACGCCCACACAGGGTTCGCGCTCGAACAACTCCCTGTCCATCGGCTCAGACCAACCCCCGGCAAACAGTTTGTGCCGCAGGCGCAGCCGAATCATCTTGAAAAATCCCTGAAAGACCGTTTGTCGATCCTGAACTTCAACGTCACATTCATTGAACTGGTGCTGCGGTAGCATGTCTTATCCCAGGTTACAGATTCCGGTCTTCGTTGACAGCGCTGGAGCCGTGTCGAGGTGCGCTTTAAAGCAACCCTACACAGAGGCCCCGTCACTGTCCAGCACCTCAAAATCTGCTAGACTCGAACCCTCTCACCACCCTTTGACCTAAAGGATTGTCAATGCGCTTCTGCAAATTTGCCATTTTTCTGGCCGCTTCTTTAAACCTCACTCCAGCGCTGGCCAACACCCTCTCGGAGATCTACGAGCAGGCTGTCCAAAACGACCCCCAACTTCGCGCTGCCCGCGCCGCGTATCTGGCCGGCCAGGAAGCCAAAAATATTGGCAGGGCCGGACTGCTTCCGCAAATTACTGCTACGGGAGAATATGAAGAGCTGGAAACCGAAGGCGCCAGTACAACAACGCTCAACTCCACATTTAAACCCGGCCGGAAGGGGCATACCGACACAGACTCCAGAGGGTATTACCTGACCCTGTCGCAGCCAATTTTTGACCTTCCCGCCTGGTTCAGCTTTCAGCAGGGAAAAGCCCTGAGCGATCAGGCGCGGTTACAGTTTGCCGCTGACCAGCAGTCTCTGATTCTGCGCACCGCAGATGCTTACTTCCAGGTGCTCCGCGCCAGGGAAAATCTGGAAACTGCGCAGGCCCAGGAAAAGGCCATCCAGAGGCAACTGGAGCAAACCAAAGAACGCTTTGAAGTGGGGTTGCTGCCAATTACCGATGTTCACGAAGCCCAGGCAGCCTACGACAATGCCCGGGTGAACACCCTGGAAACCCGCGGCGCGCTGGACATCGCCTTTGAAGGTCTGACCGTATTGACCGGCGAACCCCACCAGCACTTGGCAGGACTTGTGGCAGACTTCCCCGTTGTGCAGCCGGAACCTCTCAACCGTGAGGACTGGGTACAGTTTGCCCTGCAAAACAATTTCAGTTTGCAGGCCGCCAAGTATCAGCGCGATGCGGCGGATGAAAATGCCAAATCAAAAAAATACGAGCATGCGCCAACCCTGACAGGCAATCTGTCCTACTACGATGATCAGACAGATAGTGAATTCCGCGGGCTGGACACACAAACAAACAATTTCTTTGTCAGCCCATCTGAGACCGACCAGGAAGGCCACGCCATCGGATTGACCCTGACTGTGCCGATTTTTACGGGGGGGCTGGTGAGTGCAGAGCGACGTCAGGCCTTTCAACAATATGTACAGGCCGATGAGCTCTTTATTGGCACGCAGCGCAATACTGTTCAGCAAGCACGCTCTCAGCATCTGTCGGTGGTCACCAACACTGCGCGGGTAAAAGCCAGAAATCAGGCTATCACCTCAGCAGACAGTGCTCTGGAGGCTACCCAGGCGGGCTACGAGGCCGGAACCCGCAATATCGTGGATGTCCTGGTAGCTCAGCAGAATCTCTATCAGGCTCGCACCGACTACGCCAATGCGCGCTATGACTATATTGATAGCCTGTTACGACTCAAGGAAGTGGCGGGACAGCTCAGTCCCGAGGATATTTACGAACTGAATGCCTGGCTGGACCCTGCAATCAATGTGACGAAAGCTGGTGTTCAATAACTTCTAGCAAACACTGCAGTGCGCCACGGTTGTTGTCAGCCACCTGCTTGGCTGCCGTGGCCATCGCCTCTGCCGACTCCGGAGAGTCCAGCAGACGCCTCACTTCATCCGCCAACGCCTTTTCGTCAGCACAAACGGCCATGCCCCCGGCATCCTGCAACAAGCGCGAGGCTTCAGAAAAGTTAAACAGGTGTGGTCCGCTGATTACCGGCTTTTGCCAGGCTGCCGGTTCAATCAGGTTATGCCCACCCACCGGCACCAGACTGCCGCCAACGAAGGCAATATCACAAGCCCCGAAGAACAGCAGCAACTCACCCATGGTGTCGCCGAGGAGGATTTGATCGCTTTCCCCAGGTATGTCACCAAGGCTGCGTTTCACTGTCCTGAAACCGAGTGATTCGCACATTTGGGCAACACCCTGGAAACGTTCCGGGTGACGGGGCACCAATACCAGCAGCAACGACGGGAAAACCGTTAACAACTGAGCAAAAGCCCGCAGCACGACTTCCTCTTCGCCGGAGTGGGTGCTGGCCACCAACCAGACAGGCCGGCCTTCACTGCCACGCCACTCCGCCCGCAACACCTCCGCCCGGTGCACCAGTGTTTCATCGATACTGAGATCAAACTTGATATTGCCCGTAATGGCCAGCTGCCCATCGGACAGGCCGAGGGACTGGAAGCGTGCACCATCATCCCGGTGCTGGGCGGCCACCCGGTTGACCTTCGCCAACATGGGCACGGTGAGAGCAGCAAATCTGCAATAGCCTTTAGCAGATTTTTCAGAAAGGCGAGCATTGGCAACGACAACCGGGGTGCCATGCTGACGGCAATAATGAATCAGGTTTGGCCACAATTCCGTCTCCATAATCACCAGAAGTTGCGGACGCACACGCCGCAAAAATCGGTTCACCGCGCATGGCAGATCGTAGGGTGCATAGACGTGATAGACGCTGTCCCCAAACTCCGCGGCAACCCGCGCTGAACCCGTGGGCGTCATGGTGGTCACTGCCAATAGCGCATCCGGGTAACGCTGTTGCAAAGCTTTGATCATCGGAACGGCCGCCAGCGTTTCACCGACAGACACAGAATGCACCCAGATCACCTGGCGCGATGCCCCTATGGAGGGCACCCATCCCAGCCGCTCACCCCAGCGTTTTCTGTACGCCGGGGCACGGCGGCTACGCCACAGCAAGCGCAAGAAAATAAATGGCGTTAACAGGTAAAAAAGCAGGGAATATGCAAGGCGAGCCAACGATCTCTCCAGCGAATTGCGGGGTGCAGGGTTTTGCCGAAAGCATAAAGAGAATGTGCGGGGTATACTAGCCCATCTATTGATAAGCCCCTTTTCTGTGGATTTATCATTTGTACTTCAGAATTTTTGCGGAGTTTATTTATTCTTCATGGCACCCAGTGAACCCACGGAATACCTCCAATGTGATATTGCCATTATTGGTGGCGGCATCGCCGGCCTGTGGTTGCTGAACCGCCTGGTGAACGCCGGCTACAATGCCCTGCTGTTTGAGCAGACGGCACTGGGCAGCGACCAGACTGTTGCCAGCCAGGGCATGATCCATGGCGGCATCAAATACACTCTGAGCGGCACATTAACCGGCGCCTCCGAAGCCATCGCCGACATGCCAGAACACTGGAAGGCCTGCCTGGCCGGTGAAGGTGATGTCGACCTCCGCGGCGCCGCCATTCTCAGCGACCACTTCTATCTTTGGTCCAGCAGCAGCGCGCTATCGCGCATGTCGACGTTTCTGGCCAGTAAAGCCACTCGCGGAAGGGTTAACAAGGTCGGCAAAAAAGACCGGCCTGAACTGTTCCAGCACCCGGATTTCAGTGGCAGTCTCTATCAATTAGTGGACCTGGTTCTGGATGTCCCCTCGGTGATCAAAGTACTGGCTGACAATTGCGCTGAACGCATTTATCAGATCGACTGGACAAAAGCCGCATGGCATCAAGAGCCCCCGCAAACCCTGGCCATTGATTTTCAAGATGGAGAACGGACATGGCGCCTGTCACCGGGACAGGTGGTGCTGACCGCCGGACAGGGTAACGAAGCCATTCTCAACACATTGCAGGTTAATTCGCCGGAAATGCAGAGAAGGCCGTTGCAGCAGGTGATGATCAAGCATCGCTACCCGCACCGCTTCTATGGCCATTGCCTGGGCGCCGAAACCACACCTCGCCTGACGATTTCCAGTCACCCCTGCGACGATGGCAGCCAGGTCTGGTATCTGGGCGGCAGTCTTGCCGAAAAAGGTGCCGGGCAAAGCGCTGCGGAAGTCATTGACGCGGCAAGGCGCGAGCTGAGTACCCTGATGCCCTGGGTTGATCTCACTGATGCCCTTTGGGCGACACTCTGCGTGGACCGGGCCGAACCCAAACAGCGCAATTTTGCTCGCCCGGACAAAGCTTTCGCCAGTCACACGGATGTCTACAACAACCTGATTGTGGCCTGGCCCACCAAGCTGACGCTATCTCCCAACCTTGCTGACGAAGTGATGGCGTTGCTTCCACCCCCAAACCCTGACCTCTCGAGCGATGGAATCACCCGCCTGGATTTTCTCGGCAGACCGCCGCTTGCACCCTCTCCCTGGGAGGTCGCCTTTGGAAACTGATCCTTTACCCATGCGCCCATTTGGCAGCACCGGCCTCGACATCAGCATTCTGGGATTGGGAACGGTGAAACTCGGTCGTGACCAGGGGGTGAAATATCCCGAGGGCTTTGTCATTCCCGACGACCGCCAGGCAGCAGCATTGCTGTCCTTTGCCAGAAGTTTGGGCATCAACCTGATCGACACGGCACCGGCCTATGGTAATAGTGAACAACGGCTGGGTTCGCTGCTGAAAGGACAGCGGGATCAGTGGGTGATATGCAGCAAGGTGGGAGAGGAATTTGAAAATGGCCAGTCCCGGTTTGACTTCACCCCGGAGCACACCCGTTTCAGTATCGAACGCAGCCTGCAGCGCCTGAACACAGACGTTATCGACATGGTGCTGGTGCATTCTGATGGTAACGACGAAACCATTATCCGGAATTTTGGCACCCTCGACGCACTGGCAGCCCTCAAGGCAGAAGGTAAAATTCGTGCGTTCGGGATGTCCACCAAGACCGTTGCCGGCGGGTTGCTGGCGGCACAACAAGCCGATGGCGTGATGGTTACCTGGAACCTGCAATACGATGATGAGTTGCCGGTCATTGACTACTGCGCTGAGTACCACAAAGGCGTGTTGATCAAAAAAGCGCTGGCCAGTGGTCACGCAACACTGGCGGGGGAAGACCCGATACAGAAGACGTTTGATATGTTATTTGCTCACCATGGTGTCAGCAGTGCCATTATTGGCACAATCAATACTGAACACCTGGCCACGAATGCCCGCAAAGCTATTCGGGCTTCACGCGGGGTATAAAAGCCGCTATTTGCTCTGTATCTTGTTGACGATGGCGGTCGTGGAGCAGTCATCCAGAAAGTCCAGCACGGCAATCTCACCCCCGTAGGCATCGACAATCTCCCAACCCACGACTTCACTGCGGCTGTAATCTCCCCCTTTCACCAGAACATCCGGACGGATTAATTCCAGCAGGCGCTCTGGAGTGTTGTCCTCAAAGGAGAGTACCCAATCAACCGCTTCCAGTCCCGCCAGAACCGCCATGCGGCGATCCACGGGATTAATGGGGCGGCCCTCACCCTTCAGACGGGTTACTGAGGCATCAGAATTAATGGCTACCACCAACCGGTCACCCAGCTTGCGCGCCTGTTCCAGGTAGCCGACATGGCCAGCATGCAGAATATCAAAGCAGCCATTGGTAAACACAATCCGTTCGTTCTGGGCTCGAGCGTCAGCCACATCCACCATCAGCTGTTCTTCATTGACCACGCCGCGTTCCGAGCCCTGCTCCTGCTGAATGGCGCGGCGTAATTCAGGCATGCTCACCGTGGCAGTTCCCAATTTCCCGACCACAATGCCGGCCGCAATATTGGCCATGGCAACGGCCTCAGGCAGTGCTTCCCCCGCCGCCAAGGCTGCCGAAAGAACAGAAATTACCGTGTCCCCCGCACCGGTGACATCAAATACTTCCCGCGCCCGTGCCGGCAGGTGTAGTTCTCGCAGTCCCTTCCGCAAAAGGGTCATGCCATGCTCACTGCGGGTAATCAGCAACGCTTCTATATCCAGCGTTTCCAGTAATTGCGCTCCTTTTTCCACTAACGCCTGTTCGTTAGCGCAGTGCCCAACCACCATTTCGAATTCACCAAGATTCGGCGTCAGCAATGTGGCACCACGATAGCGTTCAAAATCATTTCCTTTCGGGTCAACCAACACCGGCACCCCTACGGCACGGGCCTCGGCGATTAACGGTTGCGGATTTGCCAGTGCGCCCTTCGCATAGTCTGATAGCACCAACGCACCAATACCGTCGAGCAGTGCAGCCACTTTTTTCGGCAACTGATCGCAGTCAGCCGCGTCAAAACTTTCCTCAAAGTCCAGGCGCAGCAATTGCTGATGACGGCTGATAATACGAAGCTTGGTGATGGTCGGTTTTGAATCTGACACCTGAAAGTCGGCATAAATACCCGCCGAATCAAGGCGGGTTCTCAGAGAATCGGCGGCTTCGTCACGTCCGACCACAGACACCAGTGAAGCCCCCGCTCCGAGGGATGCAATATTCAGAGCAACGTTGCCCGCACCACCGATGCGATCCTCACTCTGACCAACCTTGACCACAGGCACCGGTGCCTCCGGCGAAATTCTGGAAGTTGCACCATGCCAATAACGATCCAGCATCAGGTCGCCAACGACCAGTACCTGTGCCTTATCAAAACGGGGAACCGTCAGCTTCATCAAAACTGTCCTGTAAAAAACTGCGGGTATCTTACCATAGGGGGCACCTTTATAATGCCGCCATGAACGGGATCAGAACATCATGAAAAAGCTCTCCAGAGACGACTATAACGCCCTTCGCGAGGGAGCCACTGTGATCGAGGCTGATCGTTATGGCGACAAGGTATTGCTGCTCTCGGACGGGACCTACCTCAAACTGTTCCGCGTGAAACGGTTATTTTCATCAGCCGTCTTTTATCCATACTCAAAACGTTTTGTAAAAAACGTCAAGAAACTGGTGAACAAAGGCATACCCACGGTAACCGTCATTGAGTCGTATCGCATCCCCTCCATCAGACGTACAGCTGTACACTATTACCCGTTGACGGGGAAAACCCTGAGAAAGCTGGGCACTATGGATCTGATCACCACTGGCAAGCTGGGGAAATTTATACGGGAATTACATGACAAGGGGATTTATTTCAGGTCACTCCACATGGGCAACATCGTGATCTCGCAGGAGAATCGACTAGGCTTGATCGATGTATCTGATATGAAGGTATACAAACAATCATTGTCCGAGGAATTGCGGCTCAGAAATTTTCTTCACCTTGCCCGCTATACTGAAGATACCAATTACTTAAAGACACATTTACAAAGTTTTATCCAAGCATATCTTAAACCGCAAGATAACGAGGAACTTGAGAAAAAAATACTTAGAACACTATTTTAGTCTCAATTATTTCTCAGCCAAGAAGATACACGAATCACGTAATATTTTTCTGCGCCCAATCAAGTTTAGCCCGATTCACCAGCCCTACAACTAGAGCCAATGGAAACCAGAAAATCGTCCAAAATAATCCAGGGCGCGTAATTACATGCTGAATTTCTACCTGCATAGCCACCAGAATATAAATAACCAGGGAAAAACTGACTAAAACCCATTTAGCTTGCCTATGTTTCCAGACGGCAACAAAGACTGTACATAACATTGCCACAAAGAAAAAAAGCCCAGCCAAACCTTGTTCAAACATAACCTGTAAAAAGAAATTGTGCGCATGCGCATAGTGCTTTTCGGGCCAAAAAGAATGATCAAAACCGTGCCCAATAAAAGGTCGATCCATAAATTCTTCTAAAGTCCAGAGCCATATAATTGGGCGCCCAGAAAGTTGTATCTTGGTCAACTCAACCACAATTTCATCGTAAAAGACCACAGCCATAACGCCACAGGCAACACCAAAGGCAATACCCAAGGTAAAGATAGCGCGGTGTCGATAGACCAACATCAGATATGCCACAGCTACAACGCTGGCGACCCATGATGTTCTCGAAAATGTTTGAAAGATATAGGGAAGCATGGCAAGAATGGCTGCCAACAAGAGTATGTTTTGTAATTTAGACTCTTCCCTCAACCCCAGTAAAACAACTGTTAATACTGCAAAAAAACCAAAGTAGATCCCCGCAATAACCGGGTATCCGAGATCTATCCATTCTCTATATCCCATGCTATAAATTCTGAATGTCCGCCAACCCAACGACTCATCCAGCACAAGCAATTGATAGCCCAGAGAAAGGGCTGCTCCCAATGCTGATACATAACAAAGAAAAATCAGAAATATTTTTATCTGGCCCCATTTTGCCACTGTAACAAGATAAATAACGGCAAGGATGTAAAGCATAATCACGATGCTTTTACGTAACACATACGCGACCGATTCTGCAGTATCGCCCCATGCGGCTGACAAAGAGCAGAAGAGAAGAAAAAGCCCCGCTGAGACCAAAAAAAACATGGCCTCTGAGCTCAAAAAATTTATTCTTCTCAACCCAGAGGCCAGCACTAGAATGAGCGATGGAAGAATTAATAACAAATAGACATGAACACCATTGGCACTGCTAGAGCTGTAAAAAACCTTACCCGTCAATTGGATAAAGAGCCCCACAGACATGATCCAAAAGAGCGCGCTAAACAGCTTATCGTCAAGAATGTTTCTCATATGGGTATTTCTATAGTTTTTGTATAACGACGAGTGCAGACTCTCTTAGCTACTCGACAACTCTGAATAGATCTCCAGGTAACCCCTGACAAAATCATCATGGCGTGCTTTCAGGTCGCAACGCCCTATTGGAGGAGGCCTTCTCGCTATCAACTCGGCACAATTATCATAATCATCAACATGAAAAAAATACGCCTCACCACCTAAAATCTCTTCATGAGCAGGAATTCGGCTACAGACAACGGGCAAGCCCGCAGCATGGGCTTCTAACAGCGACAGACCAAAGCCTTCCTCGAGAGAAGCTGAAATAAAAAGATCGAAGGCTTTTAAATATTGATGCCCTGAACTAACCCAGCCCAGCCAGAATACATTTCTTTCAATCTTTAACGACGCCACAAGCTGGCGCAATTGTTCACGTTCCGGGCCATCTCCCATGACAGCCAGATAATGTCCTTCATCCGCGCTTTTAGCAAAAGCCCGAATGGCAAATTCAGCATTTTTTTTGCGGGTTAAGCGCGAAGCTACAACCGAGATATACCCACATTCTGGTAATCCGAGTAACTTTCGCGCCTCATCACGAGTATACAATTTACGATCAAACTCTGGCGTTAAGGTGTTTGATACCGACCGCAACATATCTTTTAGCTGCGGATACTGACAAGTTATTTGATCGGCCAATTGCCGTGATACGGCAACCAAGCGTATTCTTCGAGAGTACTTTCGTAGTTTCTCGATGTCGGAATCGCGGAGTCTGGTTAAACCATGAATCACAACCATTAGCTTGAGATCTTTCAGCTGCTCTAATACTGGAAAAAAAGGCCTCATTACCCCGGGGCCATCGCAAATAACAACATCAATAGAGCTATCCGTTACCAAGTTAACGAGCTTTTTGGTTAATGGACTTGGCAGGTATCGCCAAACACCTTTTTTTCGAGCAACCTTTGGGGTTGCTAAACCATGAATGTTGTTAGAAGAGCTTCCAACTGCATCACACATAAGAAATTGTTCTATGACAGGAACACCCTGCTCTGCGAATAATTTCGTGATCAAATGATGAACAAGCTGCGTCGAATGATGAGAATAATCAGCGCTGTAGATAATGTTCGCTATCATGAAGTTCCTTTTTGATAAAACAGATAGCCCTTATTTGGCACACCCGCACCCGATATTCATAAGTTACAAGCCAACCTCTATCGAAATATTTTGAAATGAACCCTCGCATCGGTTTTTACCTTAAGAACCAAGCTTGCTGATCATTGAATGAGTGCGGCCATTCTACATACCCGCCTCCATCGTTTTCTACTGTAAAAAATCAAAGTAGCCACATACGTCTCAAAGTTATCTCTTGCCATCATAATCTATTGCCGACTAGAGACTGATCATTCCAGAACGTAGCGTTTAAACCCCCACTGTTTTCGTTCGATTTTTTTTCTTAGAGGTCTTTGAACTGCCTCTGCAACTTGCTCACCCAGAACCTCCCAGGAAAAATTGTTCTCAACAAGCCGCTGCCCATTCGAAGCAATACTTTCCACGAGGCCCGGCTTGTCTCTCAACACCCGAAGTTTTTCCTTTAACTCCTCAAGGGACCGATAAAGCACCACATTTTCCATATCCCGAAAACCCAGCGCCCTGTTTTCCTCATCGCCCTGACTCCAGGTAAGCAGCATGCACCCACAGGCCATCGCCTCAAAATTCTTGATCATGTACTCACCGAACCCCACATCGGCGCCGACAAAAATACGGATACGATTGAGCATTTCTAAATACTCATCACCCGATTTGGTGCGGGTGACCACCATGTTCTCCTGGTTGGCAAGCGCTTCAAGCAACGCACGGCGCTGACTGTACATTTCATGCCCAAGGCTACCCAGAAAGCCAAGCTCGATATCACGTTTAAGGCCGCGGTTAGCCAGTAGTTCCTGGTCATATCCCTTAGGCACAAAAACGGCATCAACACCCTCATCAGATAATTTTTTACATACCTGATAACCGGAGCAAATAACACGCGTCCAGGGCAACTTTCTGTAATGCCGGGAGAACTTTCCCTGGTACTTTCCCGGAATAAAGTTCTGATAAGCATCGTGCTCGAGAATCACCAGGTTAGGCAGGCTACGGATAAACCTGATCTGCTTTATTTCCTTTTTAAAGCGCAGAAAAAAGATTACGCGGTCATAGGAGTTGACATCGATACTATTAAAATATTTTTTTAGGTTGGACTGTTCAGATGACGTCAGCCAGCGCAATTCACAGCTCCCGAGATGGCGACAAATAGAGTCGTAAAAGCGATCGAGGATGACCCGTTGTTCCTTTTGAACCAGAAACAGCACCTTCATCTCAGCATAGCTCCCCAGTAAATGGCTGTTTCCAGAAAGTTTCTCTCACAGCCTCATCGGTGAAATTGGCCTTGAGCCGTTCCTGCAAAGCTTCAACCATACTGCGCCTTTCCCCTTGACCCATACCATAGATACCCAGAAGCACTAGTGCCAGAGCCTCACTGTCGCCTACGGGAAATAACCGGCCGGCATTTCCCAATACTTCGGGAGCCCCACCACAGTTGGAACTGACTACGGGGATACCCGCCGCCATTGCTTCCAATAGCACCATGCCGAAGGGCTCATAATCCGATGACAGTGCAAACACGTCAAAGGCACGAAACAAACGTAGAGCATCTGGCACCCGGCCTTTCAACTCGACTTGCTGGGAAATCCCAAGCTCGCCAATCTGGCGTTCAAGCTCGCCGCGCAAACGCCCTTCCCCCATGATTAACAGGCGGGCGTCCGGCATCTTCGGCAATATCTTTGCGAAAGCATCAATCAATGTAGCCTGATCCTTATCCGGATGCAGTCGGCCCACATTACCAACCACAAATGCATCTTTATCTATCTGCAGATACTCTCTGGCTTCTTCTTTGCTCAACAAACAACCACGCATGGATTGATAGTCGATATGATTGTAAACAGTCTGAACCTGCCGCTGGGGAAACTTGGGGAGAGCAACGCGAGCATCATCGCGAATCGCATTGGAAACGCCTACGAGAAAGAGTCTATCTGACCTGCTCGTCACATAACGTCGGCGAAAAAATCGACTGTAAACATCATAGGCATGACTTACACCGATCACTTTTATTTTCGGCAGGTGCGAGGCGATAAAAATTGACTTATAGCGATGAGCAATAGCGAACTTGAACCGATATTGTTTGTGAAGCTTTTTGATCGCCCGGATCTGTCGAACCTTCAAACCCCGAAGTGCACTGGAATCAAAACCTAAAAAAACAACCTCCCCACCCACCAGGCTTTTGACTTGATTGTCCGGTCTTCCCGTGAGAAACACCGTCACAACTCGATAGTCAGTACCCTCAAACAATGCACACCACTGACGGGCAACATCTCCAAAGGGGGGCGAATAGCCATGGCATAGCTGCAGAACCCACTTTTTATCTGCCACCACTGACTCCAAAGCTGTTGCCACCATCAAAAGCTATACTCAAATAGCTCGGCATCTTGCCTGTAGAGATTCATAACGACCTCAGCAGAGCGATCCGTATAATAATTTTGATAGTCACCCCTTGAACTTTTATTAATTGTTTTTATTGAAAAAACTTGGCTGGGGGAAATCTTAACGGCTCGGCAAATATGTTGCATATGGTCATTCAGGCTTTCATAGCGCCCAACAAAATCCGGGCCCAACTCGCCGTCCCCATTCACTAAAAATTTATATTGCGGAACAAAATGCAAATTGCTGTTAATGGTTTCATCGTTCAACCAGTTAACGACAAAGTCATCAAAATTTTTAAAACGTGAAAACTCTTTCGCCATAGGACCATCTCTGCGCGGAGCCCCACCCGCAAGAACAAAATGATAGGCCGAAACCACCCTATCCCAGGGGTTTCTCACAAATGAGAATGAAAAGTATTCTTTGCAGCAACCTGGTGCTATCGATTCGTACCAGGCGTAAGGCATATGTCCAAGCCCCTTACCCCCGTCAAAAACAAGATCGTAAATACTACTGCCGGCGGTTTTTGGAATATGGACAAACAGAGCCCTTTTTGAATGAAACGAGTCAGGAAGATTTGTTTCTCCGTTGAGCATTTTTTTGAATTGTCGAAATTTTAGTGGGCCCATCGACTCTTCTATCCACTGCTTTTCATTCCTTGGCATTAGGCACCACAGTATTTTTGGAATTTTCATAATGGATAGATAATCTCCTGGATCTTATTCAATCCTGCTTGAGAAAAATTTCGGGGGTTTTGGTCGCAATGATGTCTACACATTGGCTGGCAATATAATTTTCATCAATTTTTTTATACCCACTGGCGTCATTTAGAAAATAAGAAAAATTATATGACGACAATATTGAAAAAATATCCTGTAATTTATAATCGTATTTTGAAAAATGCTCATCCCATGCTTCAAAAAATATAGTCTCTGTTTTTTTGAGCGTTTCTTCAGCGCCGGTCAAAACATATTTTTCATAGCCTTCTACATCTATCTTTAGCAGATTAATTTGTGACACATCTTTTAACTTGTTATCCAAAGTGTCTATGGGAACCTCTATTCCTCCAACTTCTGCAACCTCATTCATGTCGTCTTTTGAACGGTCTGAAAAGCGGACAAACCCGCCTTGATCTCCCAGAGCAATCGGGAAGGTTTTAACTTGTTTAAAATTATTTAACTGCACATTTTTAAATAGATACTTATAACTCTTAGGGTGCGCCTCGAAGGCATAAACAGCACCCTTCTCACCAACCTTGTTGGCCGACAATAGTGTGTAGTACCCAATGTTTGCCCCCACATCTACAACCACATGCGATGGCTTTAAATAAAAAAGAAAAAAGCGATCTGCTAATTGGTAAACGCCACGATTCTCGAAGCTGTCAACCCAAAGGCGTCTTGATATTTTTGTTGGATAAAACCTAATTTTAAATCCGTATTTTTTTATTAAAAAAATACGGCACGCACCCGTTTTATACAAAACTTTTGAAATCTCTCTGAGCAAACTCATACACAATCCAAATGCAAATAAAAAGGCGCTATCTGAAATTAATTATTTTTAACCACCAATACATCTTCCATAATCAAATACTGCAGATCTGAACCAAAGAACATATTGAGTGCGTCCGTGGGCGAGCAGACCATCGGCTCACCTCGCCGGTTTAATGAGGTATTCAGCACCACACCATTACCTGTGAGCTTTTCCATTTCCTCCATCAACTCATAGTAACGGGGGTTGTACTCACGCTTCAGCGCCTGAGCCCTGGCTGTACCATCCTCATGAACCACTTCAGGCACGCGGGTTTTCCACTCCTCCTCCACCTCAAAGGTAAAGGTCATAAATGGTGCCGGGTGATCCACTTTGAACATTTCCGGTGCAACGCGATCCAGCATACTGGGACAGAAGGGCCGCCAGCGCTCGCGGAACTTGATCTGTTCGTTAATGCGATTGGCGACACCTTTCACACTGGGACACCCCACAATAGAGCGACCCCCAAGGGCGCGTGGACCAAACTCCATGCGCCCCTGAAACCAGGCCACCGGATTGCCATCGGCGAGAATCTTGGCAATGCGTTGCGGTACTTGGTCAATGATTTCGTACTTTGGGTTTTCCGGGTGCTGTTCACAGGCGCGGATACAGTCATCATTACTGTATTTTGGTCCCAGGTAGACATGCCCCATGGGCTCTGGCTGGATGCCGCGCTGCTTCAGTGCATAGGAGGCAGCACCCACCGCCGTGCCGGCATCCCCGGAAGCCGGTTGCACGAAGAGTTCCTTCACTTCATCGCGGGCAATAATTTTCTGGTTGAGTTTGACATTGAGCGCACCGCCGCCGGAAAAGGCCAGCTTACCAGTTTCCTTTATGATATCGCCGAGGTAATAATCCATCAGCTTCAGCACCACCTCTTCAAACAGCGCCTGAATGGTAGCCGCATAGTCAATATAGGGCTCGTCAGCAATATCGCCTTCACGCTTGGGACCCAACCAGTCGACCAGTTTCTGGCTGAAGTAAAACCCCACACCGTCCTGCTTGTAACGACGTACGCCAACTGTATTCACCAGGTGCGTATTGATTCGAAAATCCTTGCTGTCAAAGTCGATAAGGCGGGAAAAGTCATATTTGCTTGGATCCCCATAGGGCGCCATTCCCATCACCTTGTACTCGCCATCGAGCATTTCGAAGCCCAGATATTGGGTAATGGCACCGTACAGTCCACCCAGGGAATCGGGGTCATAAAATTCCTTGATCTTGTGAATGCGGCCGTTTTCACCATAACCGAAAAATGTGGTCGCATATTCCCCTTTACCATCCACACCCATAATGGCCGTCTTTTCCTGAAAACCGCTCAGGTGATAGGCACTGGAGGCATGGGCCAGGTGATGCTCAACAGGCTCAAATTCCACATTCGCAGGATCAATGCCCAGCTCACGCAGCAAGCCAAATACCCGTTCACGGTAGCGGCGATACCGACGGTTGCCATTCAGCAGAGCATCCAGCGCGCGATCCGGGGCGTACCAGTAACGCTTGGCAAAGTGCCAGCGGGCCGGACTAAAAATGGAGATCGGCGCAAATGGCACCGCCACCACATCTACCGCATCGGGTTTGATACCGGCATATTCCAGGCAGAATTTTGCTGCCTCCAGAGGCATTTTGCCCTTCGCGTGCTTATCGCGAATAAAGCGTTCTTCTTCCGCCGCCGCTACCAGCTTTTCATCCACATAAAGTGCCGCGGAGGGATCGTGGTTAAGAGCACCGGAAATACCAAGAACAATAGTTGACACTGTTAAACCTTCTTATTGACTAATGTGATACCGACTTGTGCAGCAAAAGGCTGCAGTATCTGCTCAAAATGCTGCCAGGTGTTGCCCTGCCAGTTATCCATAAAACGCTGCAGATCCTTGCGATAATACTTACTGAATTGGCGCTGACCGCGATGACGCTGCACACCATCCAGGTCGATCACATACAGCTTCTCACCGGACACAATCAGGTTGGTGGCTTTCATATCGCCGTGACTCACCCGACCCATTAGCAGCTTCTCAAACAGCCCGCTGACTTCACGATCAAGCCAATCGGGTATCTTGCTACCACCCTGGCGCAACAGCCAGGCCTGCAGGTTGTCGCCCTCAATGCATTCCGTCAGCAAATATGCCTCTTTACGCAGGGGGCCAAAACGGTTTTCCCGCATCGCCAGAGGCAACGGTGTGGCTATGCCGAGCAATTCTAACCGATGGGCACTTCTCCAGGAAATCCAGGCTCGACTCGGCCTGAAACATCGGCTCAGACCGTGCCAGAAATCCTTGATGTTATAACGCTTTAAAATCCATCCGGCAGGATTATCACCGGGCACTTTTACCACCGTGGCCGTATTACCCCGCTTCAGAAACACCGCCTGACCCATCGCCGCTTCCGGCTGCTCCATTAATCGCAGCAGACGATCACTGGCTGTAGCCCGCAACACCACCAGAAAAGCCCCTTTTATTTTTGGCACCAGGAACTGGGTACAGTTGCGGACTGTTTTTGACAGGTAATGTTGAATGCGCCGTTCTCGTCTTCTGGCGATGACAGACTGCAACGAAGCAGCCTCTGGTGGGTTGGCACCATACACATCGATGACCTCCCCAACCAGGCAATCATAGTCGGGCGTCATCTGCGCAAAAAACAAACCCAGGTTATCCAACGGCCCCCGCAACGGCTCTATGCCACCGCCATCGACCATGTACAGCACACCTTCCTGCAGCAGGAAATTGTCCAGGTGAATGTCTGATTGCATAAACCCGCTTTCATGTAAACGGCCCGTCAGTGCTAAAGCCATCCGCAAGTGACCGGCAAAAATTTCCGGCGGATCGGACTCGTAACTGGCCTGCAGACTTACCGCTTTTTCAAGAAACTCTGTGGCCAGCAGGAAACACTCTGCAGCTTCATCCTTGAGAGCCCAGACTTCCGGGGGGCAGGGAATATCGGCCTCCCTGATGGCCGCCAGCCCGGTGCGTTCGCGTTCAAAATCGCGCTTGCGGAAAAACAGTTTCACCAGAACGGAAGCTCCACCCCAATGACTGCGAAACACCACCCGCCGGCCTGGCAGGTGCCGAAGAACCTGTTCACAGGTCAGTGCCTGACCACCGGGGACATCCAGGGAAAATGGGCATGCCAACCCCAGAGGTGCGGCTTTTAACTGCGCCAATGTCAGTTGATCAGCCATGCTCCACCACCCGCTTTGAAGCCACCCTTTCCGCCACGGCCTGCTCGAGCGCCGATGCGGTCCAGCGATGGGGGCAGGTTTCAATATAACCGGCATAGATCCACTGCCGCTCGTCAGCAGTTAACCCGGGCGTATGCCGCACCAGCGTATCCAGGTCTCTCAACCCCGATTCACGGGTAAAGATACGCTTGCATTTTTCCAGATCGATAAAGCGCAGCGCATTGGTATTTCTGGTGGGAAAATAGACATGCTTGGGATAAAGGCAGCCATGCTTCATACCGGCAGCATGAAGGCGACCGATCTCCCGCCCCAAGGTGGTCAAACCTCCGCAGCGCACATCGCCTTCATGGTGCTGCTCGAGCCAGCGATCCATGTCGCAATACTGATCCAGTGATTCCGTCACCAGTACCGCCCTGTCATCCCGCTGTTTCTGGCGACCACAGACAGCCACATCCAGGGTATGAACACCCTTGTTTGACAGATTCCGTATCGTCAGCCACTCACGCAATGCCACCGGAATCCCCCGGAATGGGTGAGACAGGCTGCGGCAATTGAAGTTTTGCTGGCGCTTGAGATAAAAGCGTTGCTCTCCATCGACACAGGGCAAGCTGAATGTTCCCACCTCGCTCCAGCCACCCCTGGCCCGGTTGGGCTCATCAACTAACTGGGTACCAACCTCCCAGAGCGCCAAAAAGGAGTCCAGGTTATTGGCCTGAAACACCGACAACCAGGCTGGACTGATAAGGAAAAAATTGCTTTTCATCTGGGTTGGCCTTGCAACGGCTTGCGGGGACGTCGAACCAAATTATTCTCCATCATATCCACACAACTTTGTCCGGCAAAGAGCAGACAAATCTCCGCTACAGGATATGTATCGACAGGGAGCAAGCGCACTTATTCGTGGTACCCCTTTCTGATGCCCTTGCTGTGTAAATGATCCGCCTCGCGCTGGACCGAGCGATAAAAGCCCCTGCCTTCTGCGAGAACCTGCCGCAGGGATTGTTGCTTGTAAGCGCGCAGAAAACACCAGACATCCCGATCATCAAACCCTGCTCGCCGGGCGGAATAATAGAGCGCCGCGAGATCCTTATGTCGCCAGCGACGCGGGGTGCGCCGACGAATCTGTACACGGTGCAGGTCAATCACATAGATGGGCCGCAGGGAAACCGACACGTCTCCATAATCCGGCGATGTATCCAGCAGAAAGTGACACAGGTAGAAATCCCGGTGATTGACCCCGTGATCGTGCAAACTTCGGGCTATCCGCGCCACCCGCTTTACCAGCGCCCGGCGCTCGGCCACGCCCATGTCCCGCAGCACCTGCGGGTTGCAATACTCGTCGAGGGGTTGTGTCGGCTCCAGAGCCTCTGTAATCAGGAACGACTGTTCACGGGCGGGATTGCTACCGCGGCGACCAAATGCCACCGCCGTCATGGTATCCACACCCAGGGATTTCAAACGGGCGATAGCCCGATATTCATTTTCGGCACCCAGAACCGGCACACGCAGATACAGCAGATTTTTCAGGATTTCACCGACACCGACACCGGCATGGGTTTTGATGAAAAAGGCTTTACCATCGCATTCAAAGCGAGAAGTGCGGCGATCGCCCATGTCGCGATAGGTTTCACCGGAAATGGCAAATGCCTCTGCAAAGGGGTCAGATCCGGCCCATTTTGAAGCAAATGGCTCAGCCAGAAACAGCTTCATGCTTATGCTCCATTACCCGCTCTATTACGTCAGCCGCCCGCTCTGGCATATCGTAAATGTCCGCCACCCTGGAAAACTGTAGCCCGTTATTGCGCCACTGGGATTTATCAGCCTGCAACATATCACACAACACCTGATCAAATGCTTCCTGACGGTAAGGTGACGGCAACACGGTGCCCGCTCCGGCTTCCGCAATGTAATGGGCATAACCACAGACATCGGTGACCACTACCGGCAAACCCGCTACCACCGCTTCCAGCAACACGGTGCCCGTATTTTCAGCGTAGGCAGGGTGCACCAGCAGGTCTGCCCCCAGCAGGAATCGGGGCACATCGTCACGCCCGGCAAAAAAATGCACCTGCTGATTGACACCGAGCTTGTTGCCAAGGGCCCTGAACTCTGCGGCATCATCCTGACCGATCACGAACAGGCGCGTGCGCTGGCGCAGCCCGTCGGGCAACGAAGCGAGACCTCGCAATGTGCGGTCTACCCCCTTGGTGCGAAAACCGGAACCGATTTGCAGCAGCAACTGCTCGTCATCGGCGAGGCCAAATTCCCTACGAAATGCCAGACGAATGTCTGCCGCATTTTCCGGGGCACAGCGGTCGTGACTGATCCCCGGCGGCAACATCGTCATTCGCTCGGGCTCGGTGTGGTAGTAATGCTGAAACAGTCCCTGCTGAACGGAGGAAATCATCAGGATTTCTGTCGGCAAGCCGGGTGTAAACACGGCCTGCTCATAACGGGCAAAGTGTCGGTAGCGGGGAGTCAGCCGGTACCACCAGGGGCGAAGATGACGGGATTTATGCTCAAAACAGGGGTCTGCACAGTAATAGACATCCAGTCCCGGCATTTTGTTAAAGCCCACCACCGCATCCACAGGGTACTGTTTGATAGCATCGCCTACCCAGGCTGAAAACTTTCTGTACCTGGAGGGGCCGCTGGCTGCCTTAGCGGGGACTATCACCACCTGGAGCCAGTCCGGCTGATCACCATCCCAACTCAATGTGTAGGCGATGACTTCATGCCCCCGGTCCACACAGGCTTTGGCAATTCGCAAAAAATCCCGCTGCAACCCACCGTAAGGGAAATACTTGTAGAAACAGAATGCCAGCTTCAAGACAGCCGACCTTTATCGGCATCCATCGGCTCTGATGACAACAACGTTTCCAACGCCGTGATCACCCTCTGAGGAGGCAGATCATTGAGACATTTCATATGCCCCAGAGGACATTCCCGCTTGAAACACGGGCCGCAGTCCACAGGAATGGAAACAATGGCGACACGCTCATTCAGGGGCGGAGTGAAACCCGGGGAGGTGGAGCCGTAAACCACCACCAGTGGACGGTTCAGCGCAGCTGAAATATGCATTAAGCCGGAATCGTTGCTGACTACGGCATCGCAGACTGACAGCAGGTCGATGGCATCTTCCAGCTTGGTTACCCCTGCCAGATTGTGGCAATGCTGCCGAAGTTTGTCCGGCAATGCCCTTATGATGCTCTGCCCAACAGCCTTGTCTTTTTCGGACCCCATCAGCCACACCTGCCAGCCCAGAGATAACTGATGGGCCGCCACTTCGGCATAGTATTGTTCTGGCCAGCGTTTGGCCGGTCCAAATTCAGCGCCCGGGCAAAGTGCCAGCACCGGCCGCTCGTCAGTCAGACCAAACTGTTGACGCATCCCCGGCACCCGGCTGGAATCTGCGTGCAGGTCGGGAATAGGTAACTTTTCCGGCAGCGGTGCACCGGGAGGCAGGGCCAATGCATCAAAGCGTTGCACCATTAATGGGTAGCGTGTTTCGTCCAATAGTCGGATGTCATTGACCAGCCAGTAGCGGAACTCTCCCTTCCAGCCCGTGCGCAGGGGAATGCCCGCCAACACGGGGATCAGGGCAGATTTCAGAGAGTTGGGCAGCAGGATGGCCTGGTCATACCCCTCGGCCTTGAGCTCACGGGCCACCTGCCTGCGCACAGACCACATCAGGCTGCCGTGACCCACAGGCATATCAATCGCTTTACGGACCTGCGGCATGCGTGCCAACAGCGGCCGACTCCAGGCCGGAGCCAGCACGTCGATCTGACAGTCGGGCGATTGCTGTTTGAGTAGAATGAAGAGTGACTGGGCCATCACCATGTCCCCCACCCAGGAGGGACCGATGATGAGAATTTTTCTGGCCTCAGTCATGATTTTCCCCGGGAAACCGGGAGTTATTGACTCACCGGCGCCAGCCACTCTGCGTGTTTGGGGAGCCGCCCCCTCACCAGGTCGAAATACTGCGACTGCAGCTGCTCAGTAATCGGCCCTCTGGAGCCGGAACCGATTTCCCGTCCATCAAGCTCCCGAATGGGTAGCACTTCTGCCGCAGTTCCTGTGAAGAAGGCCTCGTCGGCCACGTAAACCTCGTCGCGGGTGATGCGTTTCTCAACCACTTTGTATCCGAATTCGGCAGCCAACTGCATCACTGTTTTACGGGTAATGCCATCCAGACACGAGGTCAGCTCTGGGGTGTAGAGCACCTGATCGCGAACCACGAAAACATTCTCACCACTACCCTCGGCCACATAACCTTCCGGGTCCAGCAACAGGGCCTCATCACAACCGCAATCCAGCGCTTCACGCAGCGCAAGCATGGAGTTGATGTAGTTACCATTGGCCTTGGCCTTGGTCATGGCAATGTTAACGTGGTGCCGGGTGTAGGAGGAGGTACGAATGCGCAGCCCCTTTTCCAGGGACTCCGGGCTCATATAGGAAGGCCAGGTCCAGGCCGCTACGATCACATGGGTTTGCAGGGTGTCCGCACGCAACCCCATGCCCTCGGAACCCAGAAAAGCCATTGGCCTCAGATAGGCCTCATGCAGGTCATTCTCCCGCACCACCTGTTTTTGGGCTTCGTTAAGCTCTTCCTTACTGTAAGGCATTTTCATGCCCATGATTTTGGCGGAACGAAACAAACGGTCGGTGTGATCCTGCAAACGGAAAATTGCCGCACCGCTGTCCGGTGTTTCGTAAGCGCGAACGCCCTCAAAAACCCCCATACCATAGTGCAGGGTATGGGTCAGAACGTGCACCTTGGCATCGCGCCAGGGCACCATCTCGCCATCAAACCAGATATAACCATCACGATCGGCAAATGACATTAATGTCTCCTCAAAACCGCCCGTTTCTTGTTACGGACAGGCACTTATTATCCCAGCAGCCGCTGCCAGACTGCTTTTACCTGCTCCCGTTCATCGGAAAATTCCGTTGCGTCAACGACACCTGCAGCCTGCTGTAATTGCAAACGGTGACCGGCGGAGCGATATTTCTTATAGGCGCTGATCAGGCATTGAGCATCGTCACGGGATATAACACCACTCTCCTCGAGTGACTCAAGGATGCGAATATTATCGCTCCAATGGGTTAAACCGGTAATGTCGTGGGACCAGGCCAAGACCGCAAATTGAACCATAAATTCAATGTCAACGATACCTCCGGCATCCTGCTTTAGGTTGAATATTCCCGCTTCCGACTGCCCAGAACCCAGATGCTTTCGCATTTTATCGCGCATCTCGACAACAGCGTGCTTCAGCTCGACCTGATCTCTCTGACGGCACAACACGCGTTCACGTATGTCATAGAACTGCTCGGCAAGGTCTTCGTCACCGGCGATGGCCCGGGCCCTGACCAGTGCCTGGTGCTCCCATATCCAGGCTTCCTCCGTTTGGTACTTTTCGAACGCACCCAGAGAAGAGACCAGCATGCCCGAATTTCCGGACGGCCTGAGACGCATATCCACTTCGTACAAGTCGCCAGAAGGCAGTCGTGCGGTCAGTATGTGGATGATCCTCTGCCCGAGCCGGGCAAAGAATGAGGCGCTATCCACAGCCTTTTCCCCATCCGTCGATTTCGCCGGGTCAGCATTGTGAAGAAATACCAGGTCCAGATCTGAGCCATGCCCCAGCTCAACGCCACCCAGCTTGCCATAGCCCACGATTAGGAAGCCGGCATCTTCCCCGGTTACTGTTTTCGGTTTGCCATGTCGCTCCACCAGCTGCCCCCAGGCCATCTCCAGCACATGCTCCAGAATAGCCTCCGCCAGCCAGGTAAGATAATCACTGACCTGCATCAGCGGCAGAATACCCTCTACCTCGCAGACCGCAACATGCAGCCCGTGGGAGCGTTGAAAATAGCGCAGCACTTCCATTTGCGTTTCAAAATCGTCGCTGGGGATACGCAACAGCTGTTGCCGCAGTTCATCAGAGAGGGCTGCCCGATCAGGCAGCGATAACAAACTGCGATTATCGAGTAATTCATCCAGTAAAGCCGGATAGCGAACCAGCTGGTCGGCCACCCAACTGCTGGCAGAAAACAACTCAACCGTCGTCTGCAGGGCGGAGGGGTTTTCCCGCAGTAGCACCAGGTAGGCACTGCGACGCGCCACGGCAGCAATAAGCTTAAGCACACGGCACAGGGTTTCGGCGCTGTTTGGCATCTGCCCGCAAACGGGTATCAACCTCGGCATCAGACCATCGAGGCGACCCCGGGTATCATTAGCCATTGCCTGCACGGCGTGACTGTCGCGCAGACTGACAATACCGTTGACGGCCTCTGCAACATCGTCATACCCCAACTCAGCCAGCGCATCGGACATCTGACCTTCAGGGTCCGAGCTGAACCACACGGTTTTGGCCAGTTCACAGTCCTGTGTTTCTGTAGTGACTTCAGCATCCCGGCGGTCTTCCGCTACCACATCCTCAAACAGGCCCCGTATACATGAGCGGTGCCCGTCCAGGCTCTCCAGGAATTGTGGCCAATCGGGATAACCCATCAACATGGCGACAAGGGCCTGCCCGTCGGCATCATGGGGTAGCAGTTGAGTCTGCCGGTCCTGCCAACCCTGCAGCACGTGCTCGACATTGCGCAGAAACCGGTATCCATCGTAGAGCTGCTCCACTTCCCCCGTTGACAACATGCCCTCTTCAGCAATCAGCGGCAGAATCGCTTTTAATTCGGGGGTTTGAAAACGGCTGTCGCGGCCGCCGCGGATAATCTGAAACGCCTGAGCAATAAACTCCACTTCGCGAATACCGCCGGCACCGCGCTTGACGTCGCCGGACAACCCCTTGCGCTGCACCTCGCGGTTAATCATGGCCTTCATGCTGCGCAGGGATTCAAAGGCACTGAAGTCAATGTATTTGCGGTAGGTAAAGGGTCGCAGCATGGCCATCAACTGACGACCCGCCTGCTGATCGCCGGCCACAACCCGGGCCTTGATCATCGCATAGCGCTCCCAGTCTCTTCCCTGGGTCTGGTAATACTCTTCCATGGCATCAAAGTTGAGCACCAGGGCTCCGCTCTGCCCGTAGGGCCGCAGGCGCATGTCCACCCGGAACACAAACCCATCCGCGGTGCGTGCATCCAGCGCTTTGATAAGTCGCTGCCCAAGGCGAACAAAAAACTCCTGGTTGCTTAAATTGCGTTTGCCGCCACTGGTTTCGCCGGCTTCCGGATAGGTAAAGATCAGATCGATATCGGAAGAGACATTCAGTTCCCAGGCCCCCAGTTTGCCCATACCGAGAATCACCATCTGCTGGGGGTTGCCCTGACGATCCAGGGGCGTACCCCACTCCTCACAGGCGCGGCCATACAGAAAATTCAGGGTCACATTCAGAACAGCTTCGGCCAGAGATGTCATGTCTCCGGTAGTTTCTTCAAGCTCCGCGAAGCGGTTGAAATCGCGCCATACGATACGCACCATTTCCCGATTTCGGAACAACCGCAGCTTTTTGAGCAGTTCATCCTCGGAGGTGACAGCAGCCAATTGCGATTGCAACCGCTGCTCCAGCTCATCTGCCACCAGGGTTTTGTCCAGATCCCCGGACGACACCAGATCCTGAAACATCGTCGGCTGCTGCACACAGGTTGTAGCAATAAACTCACTGCCACCCCAGGCCAGACCAACTGCCCTGGCAAACTGCTCATCCTGCAGGGCCTCATCCAACCAGCCTGCCTGCTGCTGTCCGGCACGGTTGCAGAACTGCTCATGGTGACGCAGCCAGTTCTCCATCAATGGTGATGGCAACGATAACTGAAACATGGTCGTTCTCGGTCCTATGCGGCCACTGCGGGCCGCAAGTTATTCTCTGCTGTCAGCTATTTTTCAGACACCAACAGTTCATTATTATTTTCCTGATGCCGGAGCAACCCTAAGGACCTCTTCCACGGACGTGGTCCCCGCACCCACTTTCTGGGCGCCGCTGAGGCGCAGGGTGCGCATTCCTTCCTTCATGGCCTGCAGGCGCAATGCAGTGGTATCGGTATCTGCCGTGATCAGCGGTTGAATGGTTTCCGTGACAGGCAATATCTCATAAATACCCTGGCGCCCGAGATAGCCTGTATTCCGACATTCCAGGCAACCCACCGGACGGTAGAGTTGCTGGGGGGATTTTACTTTCCACGGTGTCACCAGCGAATCCCATTCTGCCCCACTCACCGCCACCGCCTCCTTACAATGGGGGCAGAGTGTTCGCACCAGTCGCTGCGCCATCACACCATTCAGGGTGACTTTGATCAGGTGTGCGGGAACTCCCAGATCCAGCAGCCGGGTAATGGCCGTCGGGGCATCATTGGTATGCAGTGTCGACAGCACCAGATGACCTGTCAGCGCCGCCTGCACCGCCATCTCGGCCGTCTCCAGATCCCGTATTTCTCCCACCATGATAATGTCCGGGTCCTGCCGCATAAGCGTGCGAATACCGGACGCGAAGCTGAATTCTATTTTGGGTTGCACCTGGCTTTGGTTAAAGCTGTCCTCCACCATCTCGATGGGGTCTTCAATGGTGCTGACATTGACATCTTCTGTTGCCAGTTCCTTGAGGGTGGAATACAGCGTAGTGGTTTTACCCGAACCGGTGGGGCCGGTCACCAGCACGATGCCGTGGGGCCTGCCGGTCATTTCCTGCCAGCGTTTCAGGTCGTCGCCACACAGGCCCAGTTCCTGAAACCCCCGCAGCAGTACATCCGGATCAAATATCCTCATCACCAGCTTTTCCCCGAAGGCGGTGGGCAACGTCGACAGGCGCAACTCCACCTCGTTGCCCTCGGGCGTCACGGTTTTTACGCGACCATCCTGGGGACGGCGTTTTTCGGCAACATTCATGCGGCCAAGGATTTTCAGTCGGCTGGTCACTGCGGTCATCACGGCATCGGGCAGTTCATATACCTGGTGCAACACGCCGTCGATGCGAAAACGGATCTTGCCCTTTTCACGGCGTGGCTCCAGGTGAATATCACTGGCGCGCTGATCAAAAGCATACTGCAGTAGCCAGTCAACAATATTGATGATGTGCTGATCCTGGGCGTCGGGGTCTTTCAGAGAGCCAATCTGGAGCAACTGCTCAAAATTGGCGACTCCGGCCTTATTGGTTCCGGCAATACCCTTGGCGCCGAATACCGATTTTGCCAGCGAGTAGAATTCGAGGGTGTACTTGGCGATATCCACCGGGTTGGCAACCACCCGGCGAATGGGCTTGCGAGTGGTTTGCTTGAGGTCTTCCAGCCAGGAGGTCATGAACGGCTGGGATGTGGCGATCACCAGTTCATCACCGGCGGCATCAATACAGAGAATGTTGTGGCGACGGGCAAACTGAAAAGACATCACAGCGGTGACGGACGTCACATCGATTTTCAAGGGGTCAATATGAGCCACATCCAGCCCGGCGCGTTCACCCAGCCACAGCGTCAGGCTTTCAATAGACAGTTGCTTGCCCGGGTCTGCCCTGTTTTCAGGGCGCTGGCCTGCAATGTAGGCCAGCGGATGCAAGAGTGACTGCTCCCGGTTGCGCTGGGAACCGGCAATTGCATTTGCATCCTGCTGTGTAAGCAGGCCATCGGTGACCAGATCACTGAGCACGTTACCCAGATCCAGCAGTCGCTCCGCCACTTCACCCACCGCCATATTGTTCCACCCACGCCGGTTTTTCTGACATCTTTTGAGTATGAAGGCTATCAGAGACAGCGACAACCGGCATATTTTCTTTCGGCAGGATTATGCGCCCGCAATGCCGCCATCCTGAAAAAAACGACAAGCGGCGCTTTTCATCGTGATGATTTCTACTAACATTTGTGAACCAGGTCACAAAAAACCAGTTTCAGGGAGGTTCTGCCATGCTTGCAAGGCAAGGTGAAGATGAAACAACGCGCTTCCGTTCCGAGAGAATTGAGTGCATGAACGGTAAATGGTACTTCGCCATCCGGGAAAAAACCCAAATGATTGGCCCTTTCAATTCCAAGGATGGGGCACAGAAAGCCGCCAGAGCCTACGCGGCCGATATTCTTGCCGGACGCACAGAGGCGGATGCCATGTCCAACCAATTCCTGATGCGCGCTTTTTCACTGACATAACAGCCAGTCTGAATATCTCTACACGACACCCGGAAACCACGAGGATTTCCGGGTTTTGTTATGCCTGATAATTGCTTTTTCAGGCATGCCCCTTACACTCAGCCCATGCAACTTATCCCCATGCTTCAGCGGCTGATTGCCACCAACTCCATCAGCAGTGTCAATGCCGACATTGACCAGGGTAATCGTGGGGTTATTGAGCTGCTGGCCAACTGGCTGACTGACCTCGGCTTTGCCACCGAAGTTATGCCCCTTGCCGACCCCCGCAAAGCCAATCTCATCGCCACCCTCGGTAGCGGACCCGGCGGGTTGGTGCTGGCAGGACATACCGATACGGTACCCTGTGACGACAGCCTATGGAGCCACGACCCGTTCAAGCTGGTGGAGAAAAATCACCACCTCTACGGCCTCGGCACCTGTGATATGAAGGGCTTCTTCCCACTGGTGATCGAGGCTGCAAAGCATTTTATCGGCCAGCCCCTGAAGCAACCGTTGATTATTCTCGCCACCGCCGACGAGGAATCCTCCATGGCAGGGGCACAGATGCTCGCAGCGGCAGGGCGCCCACGGGCACGCTTCGCCCTGATCGGGGAGCCCACCGGCATGAAGCCCATCAACATGCACAAAGGCATCATGGTGGAAAAACTGGTGGTTGAAGGCCGCTCCGGCCACTCCAGCGATCCATCACTGGGGCGCAATGCGATGGAAACCATGCATGCAGCACTGGGTGAACTGCTGAAACTCAGAGATGAGTTACGGGATGGCCACAACAACCCCTCCTTCCATGTCTCCTACCCGACCATGAACCTCGGCTGCATTCATGGCGGCAACAACCCCAATCGCATATGCGGAACCTGCGAACTGGGCTTTGAAATCCGCCCCCTACCCGGCATGGATATGGCAGCACTGCAACAGACTATCCGTGAACGCATTCTACCCCTGCAGCAACGGGACCAGGTCAAGATCAGCCTGCACCATTACACCGTGCCGGCCTTTGCCACAGCAAAAGGCTCCGAGATGGTGAAAATCTGTGAATCGCTGACGCGCCACAGCTGCGAGTCGGTATCTTTTGCCACCGAGGCACCCTACCTGAAAGACCTGGGTATGGATGTGGTCATCCTCGGTCCGGGCAGCGTTGAACAGGCACACCAGCCAGATGAATACCTATCCCTGGAGCGCATTCAACCCACTGTGGATTTTCTGATTCAACTGATTGGGCGCTGCTGTTTATAATGCCCAGACAACAATGAACGGCTGATACTGTGTCAGATTATGTAAAGTTCCTGCGCGATACCTCCCCCTACATCAATGCGCACCGGGGAAAAACCTTTGTCCTTGCCATCAGTGGCGAGGGGATAGCTCACGCCAATTTCACAAACATCGTGCATGATATTGCCCTTCTGCACAGTCTCGGCATACGGCTGGTACTGGTGCACGGCGCACGCCTCCAGATTGAAGAGCGGCTCGCCAACTGCGCCATAGAGGCACGATTCGACCAAAATACCCGGATCACGGACAGCGCCACCATGGCCTGTGTGAAAGATGCGGTGGGCAGTGCCAGAATCACCATTGAAGCGCAGCTCTCCACAGGCGCGGCAAACTCGCCCATGCATGGCGCCCGCATACGGGTGTTTGGCGGCAACCTGATCACCGCCAAGCCCCTCGGCGTCAGGGATGGCATTGATTTCCATCACACCGGTGAAGTGCGGCGCATCGACCAGAAAGCCATCCAGAAACAACTGGATGATGGCGCACTTGTGCTGTTATCCCCGGTTGGCTATTCACCCACCGGAGAGGCGTTCAACCTCAACTATGAGGACATCGCCACCCAGGCCGCGGTGAGCCTGGGAGCGGAAAAGCTGGTAATGTTCAGCGCCGAAAACGGCATTTCTGATGAGCAAGGCCAGCTGATCAAAATGCTCTCACTGAATGAGGTGCCACAGACCCTCACCTCTCAGGCTGAAAATATCTCCCTGCAGCGGAACCTGCTCGCCTGCTACCAGGCCTGTGAAAATGGTGTCCTGCGCAGCCATATCATCAGCTATGCAGACAACGGCGCATTGCTGACAGAACTGTTTACCCGCGAGGGCAGCGGCACCCTGATCCTGAAAGATGGCAAGGAAATCATCCGCCAGGCCACCATTGATGATGTGGGCGGCTTGCTGGAACTGATTGAGCCACTGGAACAAAAAGGCATTCTGGTCAAACGTTCACGGGAGCTGCTGGAAACAGAAATCAACCGCTTCATGGTTATGCAGCACGCAGAAGGCACGCTGGTGGCTTGTGCCGCACTGTACCCCTTCAGTGACGGTCAATCTGCCGAGCTGGCCTGTGTCGCCACACACCCGGACTTTCAGAATCGCGGTTTTGCCTCTCGCCTGCTCGCCCAGCTGGAAACCTATGCCAGCCAGAAAAAAATCCGGCAGTTGTTTGTCCTGACCACCCATGCCAGCGACTGGTTCAAGGAAAAGGGCTTTGTCGATGCCACCCTGGAAGAGTTGCCCGCCGAGCGTAAAAACCTCTACAACTTCCAGCGCAAGTCACGGATATTCTCCAAGAATCTCCTATAACTGCTGATTCATCCCTGTAGTCTCTGTTATCCTTGCCGCCTTGTTTTTTTCAGGACGGCAGGAACAGAGATGGCCAAATACCGCTCACACACAACCACCAAGGGTAGAAACATGGCCGGCGCTCGAGCCCTTTGGCGAGCCACCGGGATGACCGATGACGATTTCAACAAGCCGATCATCGCCATCGCCAACTCGTTCACCCAGTTTGTGCCGGGCCACGTTCACCTCAAGGACATGGGCCAGCTGGTTGCCGAAGAAGTTGCCAAGGCCGGCGGTATCGGTCGTGAGTTCAACACCATCGCCGTCGACGACGGCATCGCCATGGGCCACGACGGCATGCTCTATTCCCTGCCGTCGCGGGACATTATTGCCGACTCGGTCGAGTACATGGTAAATGCGCACTGCGCTGACGCCCTGGTGTGCATTTCCAACTGTGACAAGATCACCCCCGGCATGCTGATGGCGGCACTGCGCCTGAACATCCCGGCAATTTTTGTGTCCGGCGGCCCCATGGAAGCAGGCAAGACAAAACTGGCCGAACACAAACTGGATCTGGTGGATGCCATGGTCATCGCCGCCGACCCCACAGCATCAGATGAAAAAACCGAAGAGTATGAGCGCTCTGCCTGCCCCACCTGCGGTTCCTGTTCCGGCATGTTCACGGCCAACTCCATGAACTGTCTGACTGAGGCCCTGGGGCTGTCTCTGCCAGGCAATGGCACCACCCTGGCGACCCATGCCGACCGCCGCCGGCTGTTCGAGGAAGCGGGGCAACGCATTGTCTACATGGCAAAATCCTATTACGAAGAAGACGACCTGACCGTCCTGCCCCGTTCCGTGGCCAGTTTTGCGGCCTTTGAAAATGCCATGACCATGGACATCGCCATGGGCGGCTCCACCAACACCATCCTGCATTTGCTGGCTGCCGCCCAGGAAGCGGGTGTAGACTTCACCATGGCCGACATTGATCGCCTGTCGCGCAAGGTGCCTCAGCTGTGCAAGGTGGCCCCCAACACCCCCAAATATCATATTGAAGATGTGCACCGCGCCGGTGGCGTGTTCGGGATATTGGGCGAACTGGATCGTGCCGGGCTGTTACACGCTGATATTCCCACTGTGCACACTCCCACCCTGGCAGAGGCACTGGCAAAGTGGGACATCATGCGCAACAGCGACGAGGCCACTGCCACCTTCTTCAAGGCAGGTCCTGCCGGCATTCCAACCCAGCAGGCTTTCAGTCAGAGCACTCGCTGGAGCTCACTGGATGCTGACCGGGAAAATGGCTGCATTCGCAATCTCGAAAATGCCTTCAGCACGGAAGGTGGACTCGCCGTGCTCTACGGCAATATCGCCAAAAATGGCTGCGTGGTAAAAACCTCCGGCGTTGATGAATCGGTGCACAAGTTCTCCGGTCCGGCCCACATCTGTGAAAGCCAGGATCAGGCAGTGGATGACATTCTCAACGATCGGGTAAAAGCCGGCGATGTGGTTGTCATCCGCTATGAGGGCCCCCGCGGTGGCCCCGGCATGCAGGAAATGCTTTACCCCACCAGCTACCTGAAATCCAAGGGGCTGGGCAAGGCCTGCGCACTGATCACCGATGGCCGTTTCTCGGGCGGCACCTCCGGGCTCTCCATAGGCCATGTCTCGCCGGAAGCTGCCGCGGGCGGTGCGATCGGATTGATCAGGCAGGGCGATATGATCGAAATCGATATTCCGGCACGCCGTATTGATGTGGTGTTAAGCGAAGAGGAGCTGGAGAAGCGCCGTCTCAAACAGGACGAACTGGGCTGGCACCCCAAGGAGAAGCGTCCCCGCCAGGTCTCTGCCGCCCTCAAAGCTTATGCCCTGTTGGCTACCAGTGCCGACCGCGGTGCGGTGCGCGACCTGGATCAGATAAAGTAACGGATGACTTCCTGAAAAAACCGGCCATCGGCCGGTTTTTTTATTTCCGGGGCCAACTTATCCCAACCGACAACCCGGGATAGTCGCACCGCTTTCGATAAGTCGTTCACGTCGGGCACCCTCGCCGGTCACATAGCGCAGCCATTGCTCGGCGCTCTTGCTCAACGTCTTATCCTCAGCGGCCTCCCGGAACACCGGCTCCGCCTCACGGTAGCATTGCAGATTGGCCAATGCCGCCCCCAGCGTCATCCGGGTCAGACCCGGGCGGGAAAGCCCACCCTTGCGCAGGGCATCGCGCGCTGCTCGCACTGCGGCCTCGTTGTCATCCTCGTCGAGGTAGACCGATGCCAGGCGGGCCGCGATGGCACCGCTATCCGACAACCCGGCAGCCTGTTGCAGCACCGACAAAGCGCGCTGGTTTTCCCGCGCTCTCAGCCAGGCAGTACCCAGGGTTTCCAGATTTTTGGCATTTTTCGCTACGTCCCCGGTCTCCATGCCCTCTTCCAATACCCGAGCAGCACGAAAAGGTACATCAGCACCCAGATACAGGTATGTCAGAGATAGCCACTGGCGCTCTCCCTTTAACTGTTTCTGCAACCGCAGCAGGTCGGTCACCGCCAGCTGGTCGCCACTACGCTCCAGCTGCCCGTAGATACCACCCAGTTGCTGCCAATAACTGGTTCGCGGGTAGTGGGTCACCAACTGTTTCAGAATTGACACCACCTTGAGATATTCCTGGCGCTCGTAGTACAGCACCCGCTGTAAAGACCACCAATCCTCTCTTGGCAGTTTGCCGGCCGCCAGCACCTCATCCACCACGGCAGACACCAGTTGCAGTGCCTCGGTTTTGCGTCCCAGGTAATAGTAGGCCCGCGCCAGAAGCGCTCGACCCTCGGGACTGACCACCGTGGCCTCGGACTGCCAAAGCTCCAGCTGTCGCGCCGATTCGGCATACTTTTCCAGGGAAAAATAGAGTTGTGCGACGGTGTAACGCGTCGACGTTCGCTGCCGCTCATCTGCCTCTGGCTCGTCAATCATGGCCTGGTAGCTTTCGATGGCCCGGCGGTAGTCCTCCAGGGAGTAATGGCTGTACCCCAGCAGGTTGTAGACCTGGGATTTTTCGTAACTGCTGGCACAGACCTTTTCGGTCAGCCCGTTCAGCTCCCCTACCAACGCCCTGAGCTGAGGCGTATCTGGCGATCCATCTTCCTGAAATACTTTCTGGATTTTTTCCAGGCGCACCGCGCAGGCCTGCCCCACTGCCTGGCGTTGGCGGGTCTTCACATTCTCAAACTGCCGTGATGCCTCTTCCTCTTCCGCCAGTGCCGGAAGCAACCATAGCGAAAGCCACGCGACCAGCAGCCATAATCCCAGCGCAGAAAATTTTGCCATATTGCCAACTTCCATCCGCATTACCGGGAAATCCTGAAGGAAAATTTGTACAGCACACCGGGGACCTCTTCGGCGACGCCATCGATCACCCGGGGTTTGTACTTGAGCTTCTGGGCCGCTTTCAGCGCATATTTGCCGAAGTCCTTGTTGGGGGGGTATTCCTCCAGCAGCCTGACATTTCGCACGCTGCCGGTGGTGGTAATTATCACCTCGACCACAGCGTAACCCTCCACCCCCTGACGCAAGGCCCGAGGGGGATAATCCGGCTGTGGCACATACACCGGGATGTAATCCGAATCCCGGCTGAACGCGCCACCGAGGCCGATATCCAGACCTTTGGCAGAAGGCATGGCCATGTTCACCGCGCTCACCGGGGTATTGGTGCTCAGTTGCATCTCGGGTGGAGGTGGAGGAAGCGGTTCCGGCTCATCGGGCTTATCCGGCTTGGGCGTTTTGCGCTGTTCCTCAATGGTGCGCTTCGACTGCCAGATATCGGCAATCCGGTGCACCTGCAGCTCGGGAGATTCACCGTTTACGGACTGAATCAAACGTTGCATGCCCAGCAACAGCGCAACGGTGACCAGCAATGCCAGCCCTGCGGCCACACAATACCTAACCAGCAGCATGATCTAGCGATCCCCTGTGGAAACAGCCACCGCGTCAATGCCGGCCGCCCTCGCCACATCAGACACTTTGCTTAATGTCGCCATTTCCGCCTGCCGGTCGGCCTGAATCACCAGTCCTCCATGGGGGTTATCATTGCGCAGCCTGAGAATATGTAACCGCAGGTTTTCCGGCATCACGCGCTGGCCATCAATCCATATCTGGTTGTCTGCAGTGACTGCCACAAGAATAGCCGGTTTCTGCTGCTCCGCCGTCACAGCTGCCGTGCGTTCGACATCAATACCCGGCTCGCGGATAAAGGTGGCAGTAACAATAAAAAAAATCAGCAGGATGAACACCACATCCAGCATTGGTGTCAGGTCAATGGTCTGCGGGGGTTCGGGCTGACGGTAAGTGCGGTCACGCATCGTGGCTCATCCCCCCCCCCCTCAGTGATCCATGGTCAAATGATCTGCCAGCAATTGTTGCTCGCGCTCGGCAACTCGCCGCAGGTAGGTATTGGCAAACACCCCGGACAGTGCTGCCACCATCCCCGCCATGGTGGGAATGGTCGCCCGCGAGACGCCGGCCGCCATGGATCGGGCATCACCGCTGCCGCTGAGGGACAACACGTCAAACACACCGATCATTCCGGTGACCGTACCCAACAACCCCAACAGGGGCGCTATAGCTATCAGGGTTCTGATCATGGATAGATTGCGGTTGATATTCAGCGCCACACCGGAAATAAGCGCTTCACGAATCTGGTGGGCTCTCACCGAACGACGCTCGGGGCGACTTTCCCAGCGGGCCAGCACCTCGCCGGCCTCGCGCTTCAGGGCGGAATGGAAGTACCAAAGACGCTCAAATACCAGTGTCCACATCACCAGCAATAAAGCCGCAATGAGCAGCAACACAGGACCACCCGCGTCAATCAGTTTGCCTATGTCTGCCAGAAAAAAGGGCATCAGCGGGCCTCTGACTGCTCCGCCACCAGCCCGGCACTCTGCTCCTCAAGGATGTGCAGAATTCGCTGGGCACGACTGTTTACAAAGGTATGCAGCAGGACGGTGGGGATGGCCACACACAGCCCCAGCACCGTGGTCACCAATGCCGACGAGATACCTCCAGCCATGGTCTTGGGATCACCACTGCCAAACAGGGTAATCGCCTGGAACGTGATGATCATGCCCGTAACGGTGCCCAGCAGGCCCAGCAATGGCGCCACCATGGCGATAATTTTCAACCAATTCAGTCCCACCTCGATGGATGGGCGCTCCTTTAGCACCTGCTCGTGCAATTTAAGCTCCAGGGACTCGGCATCCAGCGAGGGGTTGTCCAGGCCAATTTGTAATACCCGCCCCAAGGGGTTGTCATTAGCGGGTACGTCTGTGGACAGCTGCTGACTGACCCGACGCGAGACAGAAGACAGGACCAGCAACCGCCACAGGGCAAGGATTAATGCCAGCACACCCAATCCCGAAATCAGATAGCCAATGCCACCTCCCTGCCGCCAGCGCTCCAGCAAGCCCGGGCTGTTGACCAGTGCCGCCAGCAGCGACCCGCCACTGGGACCGGTGGGGTCAACGGCCACCGAAGTAAAGCCGCCACTACTACTTTGTAGCTCTGCCGCCATTTTTTGATAGCCACCACCCGGTTGACGGGCCAGCTCAGCGACTGTGCCGGTTTCCGGGCGGTAAGTCAGGTAGGCACCCCCGGACAACAAATTGTAGGCACCCACACGCACGACCTGGCGGGATGACTGCTCACCATCCGCTCCGATTACAGTGGCAGGAAAACTCACCACTTTCCCCGCCTCAATCATTTCCCGATTAATCTCATACCAGAGCTGTTCGATTTCGGCGATAGATGGCAGCCGGGTATTGCTGCTCATGCGTTCGATCAACTCATCCAGAAAGTCCGTGCGGTCGGGGAACTGGGCGCTCACCAGAGAGTGGTTGAGCGTGCTGCGTGTATCCCCTGCCGCTGCGGTGAGATGACCGAACATCTCTTTCAGCGAGCCGAGGCGCTCCTGTAGTTGCACTTCCAACGCCGCAATCTGTCGCTCATTGTCTGCAAATTCCTGTTCCAGCTGCTCGGAACGCTGTTCTTCCGCACGTTCCGTTGCCTTGGCCTGCTTCAGTAATTTTTCTTTTTCTGCCTTCGCCTGCTGAAATTCCCTGACGCGGGCCGCCTGATCCCGGGACTCACTAAGTCTCGCCTCCTTGATCCGCAATAACAATTCGTCAAGGGAAGCCGACTGCGCCTGATCAGCCGCCTCAGCAAGGGCCCAGCCCGGCATGGCCAGAAATAACACACCACACAAAAATACCGATTTCAGCATCCTCATTGCACCACCCCCGGTGCCGGAATCGGCAACTGCAGCAAATCCACCGCTGCCTGGCGGCGGGCGATGCGAATACCCTGGGCAACGGCCTGGCGATAACTGCCATCTTCCAGTTGCAGCCAGTTTTTGGCCTGCTTATCCCAAACGGCGGTTACCTGCTGATCCGCAGTCTGGTAAAGGAGGGCGATACGACCGACACGCAGGATGTTCACCTCCCGCTGTTGCCCGTCAATCTTCAGTGTTTCCGGGTAACTGTCGATGCGGGTGCCATATTCACTTTCGATCTTGTAGGCTTCCAGAACCTGCCTGAACTTCTCGGCACTGCTTAGATCCGCACGGGACTGATTGCTGCGCAGACGCTCCAGGCGGGCCTGACGCTCCTTTAGCAGAAAGGGCATATCCAGGGCGACAAACTGCTCCAGTGAAGCGATCATTTTCAGAGTGAGGGGCGCCAGCTGGCGCTCCATCTGTGCGGCGCTATCAATGGAGGCTGCAAGGTCTGCCAGGGTGTTGCGCTGGTCTGCCAGCTGCGCCTCCAGCTGCGCGTTATAAACCTGCAGGTTTTCAATTTGCTTGTTGACCTGTTTGAAGGACTGAAACAATTCATCAGCCTGATCCGCCAGGGCATCCACACGTTTCTGTGAAGCCTGGGCAGCGCTGGTTTTGTCCTTTTCCGCCTTTAACAAGGTGTCAACATCCGCTGCCTGCAGCGACAATGACGCCATCACCAACAACGGCAGTGCCGGCAACAGCCGCCACCTGAAACCGGTGTTTATGGCATCGGTACGCTTTTTATTCATCTTTGGAGTTCCTGTTACGCCCGCTTCCTGGGGTTACCCGGGCTGTCATTATCGTGGTCACCTGCCGCGGAGGCAAACGGCCCCCGCACTGCGCGGCTGATTTCAGTGCCTGCGCTCCAGCACCTGGAAGCAATAGGGTGTTTCACCCTGCTGGGCTGGTTGCTGACATTTCACTTCCCGCCAGCAGTCTTCTGTGATTTCGGGAAAGAATGCGTCACCTTTAACCTCAGTATCCACACGGGTGATATAGAGTCGCGATGCTTTTTCGATGGCGGAGCGATAAATTTGTTCCCCGCCGATTACCATCACTTCTCCCGCTTCTCTGGACGGGGGGGCACTGGCGGCCAGAGCCAATGCTTCGCTGAGAGAATGGGCCACGACCACCCCCGGATGCTGCCAGCCCGTGTTGCGAGTGATCACAATATTGAGACGTCCCGGCAGGGGACGACCTATGGACTCAAAGGTTTTTCGACCCATGATAATGGGTTTGCCCATGGTGACAGATTTGAAATATTTCAGATCTTCCGGCAGGTGCCATGGCAAGGCGTTATCAAAGCCGATCACACGGTTGCGATCCATCGCCACGATCAGAGACAGCGTCAATTCAGCCATGGGCTTACACCGCCACCGGGGCTGATATCTGGGGGTGGGCCTGATAACCCTGCAGTTCAAAATCCTCAAACCGGAACGAGAACAAATCGCTTACATCCGGGTTAATAGCCATTGTCGGTAGGGGGAATGGCTGCCGCGCCAACTGCTCCTCGACCTGGTCCAGATGATTTGAATACAGGTGCGCATCGCCAAAGGTGTGGACAAAATCGCCGGGCTTCAAACCGGTTACCTGCGCCACCATCATGGTAAGCAGAGCGTAGGAGGCGATATTGAATGGCACGCCCAGAAACACATCGGCACTGCGCTGATAGAGCTGACAGGACAAACGGCCTTCAGTGACGTAGAACTGGAACAGGCTGTGGCAGGGGGGCAATCCTGACTTGACCATTACCGGAATATCCTTGGGGTTCCATGCTGAGACCAGCAGGCGACGAGAGTCCGGGTTTGCCTTTATGTCCTCGACCACCTGCGCCAACTGGTCAACGCCTTCAAAGTTGCGCCACTGGTGCCCGTACACCGGTCCCAGGTCACCGTAACGGGTGGCAAACGCTTCGTCTTCCTTGATTCGCTCAACGAACAGTTTCATCTGTTCCCGCCACAGCGGGGTATACATCGGGTAGTCATCCGCCTGATCGGTCTGGTTCAGCCAGCTTTGAAACGGCCAGTCATTCCAGATGTTGACACCGTTTTGCACCAGGTAACGAATGTTGGTATCACCACGGATAAACCATAACAGCTCGTGAATAATGGACTTTAGGTGCACCTTCTTGGTGGTCACCAGCGGAAACCCCTCGGCGAGATCAAAACGCATCTGATAGCCAAAAACGCTGTGGGTGCCCGTACCGGTGCGATCTTCCTTGCTCACACCGCAGTCTCGAATATGGCGCATCAGATCCAGGTATTGCTTCATGGTCTGTCCTTTAACAAAGTTATACGGCTGTCGCTGTGGCTCGCCCACGCCACCATGCCCAAAGCATAACGCCGCCGCCCAGCGCAAACATGGGCAGACACAGCAACTGCCCCCGGGTCATCCAGTCAAACAGGTCAAAACCGATATGGTTATCCGGAGAGCGCACAAACTCCACCAGAAAACGGAAACTGGCATAGAGACTCACAAACATGCCACCCACCATCCCCGCAGAGCGGGGCTTGCGGGAAAACCACATCAGCACCAGGAACAACACCAGCCCTTCCAGCAGCGCTTCGTAGAGCTGGGAGGGATGACGGGACAGCTGTAATGGGTCGTTGGGAAACACCATGCCCAGGAAACTGTCAGTGGGACGCCCCCACAGCTCCTGGCCAATGAAATTACCCAGGCGCCCCAGACCCAAGCCGATAGGCACCATGGGCGCCACGAAATCGCCCAGCGCCAGAAAAGACCCCTGAATATGACGAGCGTAAAGCCAGAGCGCAATCAGCACTCCTATCAGACCGCCATGGAAAGCCATGCCACCTTCCCACACCCGGAACAGCCAAAGAGGGTCTGACAGCCATTTTTCCAGGTTATAGAAAATGACATAACCAAATCGCCCACCCAGGATCACACCGAATGCGCAGTAGACCACCAGATCTTCCACCTGCTTGCGACGCACCGGAGACCAGGGGCGTTCGCTGCGTTTCAGCGCCAGGCGCCAGGCGGCGAGAAAGCCAATCAGGTACATCAAGCCATACCAGTGCACCTGAAAAGGGCCAAGGGAGAATGCAACGGGATCAATGGCGGGGTAAGTCAGCATGAAAACAATATATGACGGCTTAGTTTCAGGGATCATAGCCTGTCGACTGGTGAGCTACAATAACGCCATGTGTCTGATCGCCTTTGCCTGGCAAACCCACCCCCGCTACCCGCTGATCCTGGTGGCCAATCGCGACGAGTTCTATGAGCGCCCCACCGCAGGGGCGCATTTCTGGGATGACAATCCGGACATTCTTGGCGGCCGGGATCTGCAGGCCGGCGGCACATGGCTAGGCGTTCGCCGGGACGGGCGCTGGAGCGCCGTCACCAACTACCGGGAAGCAAAACCGGAGAATGCACCCCGCTCACGGGGCGCACTGACCACCGGGTGTCTGCAGCACACCGGCAGTCTGGTTGACTACGGCAACAGCGTGCTTTCCGAAGGCAGCAATTACAGCCCGTTCAACCTGCTGCTGGGTGATGACCAGAGCCTGATTTACTGCTCCAATCGCACGGGGCGGCTGCAAACTCTTGACGCCGGGATCTACACCCTGTCCAACCATCTTCTGGACACGCCCTGGCCAAAGGCAAGCCATGCGCGGGAAGCCTTGCGCACCCTGACCCGTGACCGGGAACCCGATGCGAGCATGCTGCTGCAAGCGTTACAGCGTGATACCCCGTATGAAGATGAACTGTTACCGGATACCGGCGTGGGCATTGAACTGGAGCGGCTGCTGTCACCGCCCTTCATCCGCTCCGGGCACTATGGCACGCGCAGTACCACCGTTTTGATGAAAGATCGCAACGGCCAGTGTCACTTTCTGGAGCAGAGCTATCAACGGGGGGGCGCTACTGGGGAATTAAAGGAATTTTGCTTTACACGGCACGGTCAGTGAACATTGCTGCCGCGAAATAGCGCTGCCACTTCCGGTTTTTTCAGCGCTTTCTCCATGTGCCGCCACACTGAACCGGCATCGGGCATCAGCATCACTTCTTCAAGTAATTGTTCTGCCTCGGAAAGGCTGACTTGCCGGAGAATGGCTTTCACCTTGAGCAGATTTGTGGCGCTCATGGACAGCACCCTGAAACCCAATGCCATTAACAACACTGCACCAATGGGATCACCGGCCATTTCGCCACACACGCTGACCGGGGTATCTTCACCGCGCGCGCCTTCGGCTATCGCCCAGAGTGCACGCAATACACTGGGGTGACAGGCGTGGTAGAGCTCCGCTACGCGGGGGTTGTTACGATCCACCGCCAGCAGGTACTGCGTCAGATCATTGGTGCCCACGGAGAGGAAGTCTACCCGCCGCGCCAGTTCACGAATCTGGTAGACCGCTGCAGGCACCTCGATCATGGCGCCAACATTGGGCATTTCAATCTGGTAGCCCTCTTCCTCGGTGAGCTCGTCGTAGACCTGATAAATGAGTTGCAGCGCACTTTCCAGCTCTGGCACATTGGAAATCATCGGCAGCAGAATACTGAGGTTGTTCAACCTCTCACTGGCGCGCATCATGGCCCGCAACTGCACCAGGAAAATTTCCGGGTGATCGAGACATATACGAATACCGCGCCATCCCAGGAACGGGTTGGCCTCCTCAATGGGAAAATAGGGCAGATCCTTGTCGCCACCAATATCCAGGCTGCGCATGGTAACCGTGCGGGGGGCAAACATTTCCAGGTGTTCCCGGTAGGCCTTGCGCTGCTCTTCCTCCGAGGGGAAACGGTCCAGCATCAGGAACGGGATTTCCGTGCGATAAAGGCCCACGCCTTCCGCGCCGCGATCCAGTGACAGCTGGGAGTCCAGCCGCAAACCGGTATTCACCCACAGTGACAGGTGATGGCCATCGGCGGTGACACAGGGCTCATCCGTCAGTTTTTCCAAGTCCGCTGCCAGCAACTTCTCTTCATAGATTTGCTGCATGTAGGTTTGGCGCAATTCTTCCCGGGGAGAAACGATGACCTGCCCGGTATGACCGTCAACAATCACCTCCTCTCCTTCCAGGCGACCCCAAGGCAGATCCACAGCCCCCATCACGGTGGGTATACCAATGGCCCTGCCCAGAATCGCCATATGGGAGTTGCGCGAGCCTTTCACAGAAACAATTGCGGCAACCTTCTCCAGCGGCACATCTGCAAAAGAAGCCGCAGACAGCTCTTCACCCATCATGACCATGTGCTCGGGAAACGAGGTGCGTTTGGTTTCACTCTGCTGCAGATTGGCCAGTACCCGGCGACCCAGATCCTCAACATCGGAGGCGCGCTCGCGCAGGTAGCTGTCTTTCATGCTTTTAAACATGCGCACATGGCGCAACACCACCTGCGCCCAGGCACTCTGTGCACTCAACCCTTCCTTGATCATGCCGATCACTTCTCCGCCCATTGCGTGATCGTCGAGCATGCGCACATACACATCAAACAGTGCTCGCTCCTCATCGCTGAGTTTGCCAACCATGCTGGCATCGAGAGCTCGGATATCGCGCTTGGTTTGCTCCATCGCCTGACGGAATTGACAGAGTTCGGCTTCCAGATCCACCGCCCTGCGTTCGGGAACCGCATTCAGGTCAGCCGAGGGCGCCACCACCACCACGGTTCCAATAGCGACACCGGGAGCACTCGCCACACCAGGGTAGATACGTTCGTGAACAGCCACCTCGCGCGGATTCATCAACCGATCCAGTTCACCGGTGGCGTCTGCATGGGCAATAACCCCTGCCAGTTGCGCCGACACCGTTACCAGGAACGACTCTTCACTTTCATCAAAGCGGCGACGGTCCTGCTGCTGAACCACCAGCACACCGAGCACTTTGCGGTGATGAATAATGGGGGCACCCAGAAACGAACGGTAGCGCTGCTCTCCGGTTTCCGGGAAAAAGGCAAAATTGGGGTGTGCCTCAGCATCTTCGAGGTTGATGGGCTCAGCCCTGGAGGCAACCAGGCCCACCAAGCCCTCACGGGTCGATAAATGCACCTTGCCCACGGAGTCCGGGTTAAGACCGTCAGTACCCATCAACACATAGGTATTCGTCGACGGGCTGTACAGGTAGACAGAACACATGCCGGTGTTCATCACCTGCTTCACGAGGTGAACAATCAGACGCAGGACTTCGCCAAAATCCTTGGCAGCGTTGACCTCCTGAACAATGTTTCTGAGCGATTCGAGCATCTAGTTCCTGCGCTCCATCTCACATTGCAAAGGCGCCAGCTCCTTGAGCGCCTTGCGGTAAACATCCCTTTTGAAGTCAATGACCTGGCCAACTGGATACCAGTAGTTGACCCACTGCCAGTGATCGAACTCCGGCTTGGCATTGAGGTCCAGTCGGATACGGGTTTCCTCACCCACCAACTGCAACAAAAACCATTTCTGTTTTTGGCCGACACACAGGGGCTTGCTGTTGCGGCGCTGCATGGCCTTGGGGAGGCGATAACGCAACCAGCCCCGGGTACAACCCAGGATTTTTACATCCTCCGGTTCCAGTCCGACCTCTTCAAAAAGCTCACGATAAAGAGCATCTTCAGGTTGTTCACCCCGATTGATGCCACCCTGGGGAAACTGCCAGGCATCCTGGCCAATACGCTTGGCCCAGAGCAATTTTCCTACGCCATCGGAAATCACAATACCTACGTTGGGTCGAAACCCTTCGCGATCTACCACAACTCAAACCCTGGATTTTTTCTTATTTATATTCATGCCAATAGGCAAAGTTACCCTAAATACGCAGTTGAGGACAGCCCCATCTCTCGTTAAGCTATGCCGCCTTTTGCACCAGATGAGTCCGCCAAGCCATGCCTATCGCCCTGTTTGACCTCGACAATACCCTTATCGCCGGGGACAGCGACCATGGCTGGGGTGAATTTCTGGTCTCTCAAAACAGGGTAGACCCGACCTATTACAGCGAAATGAATGACCGCTTCTACCGGGACTATCAGGCCGGTCATCTGGATATGAACGCCTATCTGGAATTTGCCCTGCAACCACTGGCGGAACTGGACAAGAGAGAACTGTTATCGCTGCACGAAATGTTCATGCAGGAAGTGATTGCACCCATGTGGCTGCCACGTGCCGAGCAACTATTGCAGCAACACCGGGACCGGGGCGATCTGATCATCATCATCACCTCAACCAATCGCTTTGTGGTTGAACCCATCAGTAACAAGCTGGGGGCCGATGTGCTGATCGCCACCGAACCGGAGCAGCTTAACGGCCATTACACCGGCCGGGTCAGCGGCGTACCGAGCTACAAGGAAGGCAAAGTTGTTCGCCTGAAGGCATGGCTGGCTGAAACCGCCCATGACCTCAATGGCAGCAGCTTCTACAGTGATTCCATCAATGACCTGCCGTTACTGGAGATTGTCGACCGGCCTGTGGCCGTCGACCCCTGCCCGAAATTGCGGTCCGTGGCCGAACAGCGGCAGTGGGAGATCATCAGTCTTCGCGACTAATACCCATAACAGCATTGTCCGCATTGATCCCATGGCGCAAACTTGCCCTGATATAACCCCGGAATATTGCCCGTGCGCCTGGACCGCTACATTAGTAACGCCTCAGATTATTCACGCTCCCAGGTGAAAGAACTGATTCGCCAAGGGCTGGTAGAAGTGAATGGCCTGCCCGTCAGCAACCCTGGAGAAATGGTCAGCGACGACGATCAAGTCTGCGTGGATGGTATTGCCATCCACACCCCGGCGCCGCGTTACCTGATGCTGAACAAGCCCGCCGGCGTTGTCTCCGCCAGCAAGGACAGCGACCACCCCACGGTTATCGACTTGCTGGATGAGCCTCGCCCGGAGTTACTGCAGATTGCAGGTCGACTGGATCTCGATACCACCGGCCTGCTGCTGATTACCGACGACGGCCAGTGGAATCACCGCGTCACCTCGCCCCGCAGCCACTGCCTGAAAACCTATCGAGTGAGGGTCGATCAACCTCTGGATGAGGGGTTGATCAAAAAGTTTGCCGACGGCCTGTGGCTGGATGGCGAGAAACGCCGGTGCCTGCCCGCCCAGCTCACGATCAATGACACACACAACGCGTTGCTGGTCATCAGCGAGGGCAAATATCATCAGGTCAAACGCATGTTTGCTGCCGTGGGTAACCTGGTGACGGCGCTGCACCGCGAGCAGGTTGGCGATATCATATTGGATCCCGCACTCGCCCCGGGAGACTATCGGGCGCTGACCCAGGATGAAATTGATAGCGTGGGGCCACATGAGTAATTCAGGGATAGCATTGCTGGCGCAACAACAGCGGCGCTGCAGCGGTTCACAGTTGCTGCTGGCGGATGAAAACCTTGGTTCCGCACCGCTGCATCAATTGCAGCCTGACAACCTGACGATTGTCACCAACCGCTACAACCTTTACCAAAGCGCGCTCAAAGCAGGCTTTAACTGCCAATTCAGCGACTTTGACCTCGATGCCTTGGCATCAGGAGGATTCGAGCAAATCCTGTTCCGCGTCGCCAAAGAAAAGGCCCTGACCCACCACATCATTAACCAGTCACGAAGACTGTTAGGAGACAACGGCACCCTCGTCCTTCTCGGCGAAAAAAGTGACGGCATAAAAACCTATGCCGACAAAGCTGGCCGCTATCTGGGCCACCCTCGCAAACCGGAAAAGCATGGCACCCTGTATCTGGCCACGCTGCAAAAAACAGATGGGGATAACCCGCCACTGGAAGACAACGATTACCGCCAACTTCGCGCCTGCATTGATGCCGGCGGGCTGACATTGCAGAGCAAGCCCGGACAGTTTGGCTGGAACAAGATTGACCAGGGCAGCGCCCTGCTGGCCTCTCAGCTTCAGACGTTTTTAGCCGACACTGGCGAGCAGGACACCCTTCTCGACCTGGGTTGTGGCTACGGCTACCTGTCCTGCATGGCCGCACAACTCTGCAGCGCGCGTATCGTCGCCACCGACAACAACGCCGCGGCACTCAGCAGTTGCAAGGCTAACTTTTCAGCGCTCGGCATCAAGGGAGATGTGATTGCCGCTGATTGTGGCGACAGCATTGCGGAACGCTTTGACGTGGTGCTCTGCAATCCGCCCTTTCACCAGGGCTTTGTCACCGATGGCGACCTCACTAGCCAGTTTGTTGCCAGCTGTCGTCATCACCTGAAACACGGCGGCAAAGCCTTGTTCGTGGTAAACCGTTTTGTGCCACTGGAAAACTGTGCTGAAAAGAAAGGGTTAGTCGTTGAACTGTTAGCGGAAAATCGCAGCTTCAAGGTGCTGCTTCTGACAAGGGGGACACACTAACAGCCTGTTGAAAAACGTTTTCGAGAGCGGTATTGCTAGGCCAGACGCTGGCGTTGCTCTTCACTGGACTCTTCATGGGCAAACTGCTCTATCATCAAGGCCAGTTTCTGCTTTTCATCGGGAGACAAATCAACGATCTGGCAACCTGCCCAAACACGGTCCTGCTGTCCCATGGCCCTTGTCCAAAGACAGTCCATGGTCAGAGTAACCGGTTCGAGTGTAGGAACACTGGAAATTGGCCTCAACTGCACGGTATAGAGGTGATCCGGCTTCAGGGTTAACCCACCCATCATCAGGAAACCCTCCAGGTGCACATTCACCAGCACACCCAGCGTATCACCGCTGGCCTGGTCCAACAGTTCGACCTGAAGGTCGAGCTGAAGTCGCGGCAGGCGACGGCGTTCACTGTCAGCCGACATGCTGTACCCCGGAAACCCCGGCCTGGGCACGGCCATTGAGGTCAGTAAAGATGGACTCCATGGAGCGCTCTACCAGCGGTTTGTCGCTGGCACCTATCATGCGCAGGTCGCCATTACTGATGGACCGCGCCAACTCGTTGCCGGTTTTCATCCCGGAACGCTTGCCGCTCTGATCGACAAACAGGAACTGCAGGGTATTGGGGTTGAACCAGGCAACTTTTTCACGGCGGCCATTGTTGTGTTCAAACCAGGTCCCAAATTCCATCAGGCGCAGCTTTTCAATAATGGTTTTTTCCTGGTTGCTCAGGTGCGACATATCGGCACGCTGACCCGCCCTGCGCTCGGACATCTGCACCAGGCGCTTGCGAATATCCTCTGTGGCCGCTTCCGGTTTGAGGTTGCGCTCACGCAGTTGATAAATGCGGTCGATGGAACGTTTCAGCTTTAGCGCCTTGTCTGTGTCGTAACCGATCACATCAAAACATTTGTTAACAAGGGACTCCATCCACGGGTAATTCTGGCGCCAGCGCCGCCATTCAGCAGCCGAACCACTCAGCTCCAAACCCCACAGCATATCCTCCACCAACCCCAGTGCCTGCCGCCACTGCTCGGAGTCATCGCCATAACGCAACAACAGGTGGGCCATATAGTCGGACCAAGGCTGCAGCAGGAACAACAACATCGCGGAGGGGATATCACGGTCAGCAATGCGCTTGTGAATTTCCAGATTCACTCGCTGTTTCACTTCGATCAGGCGATCTTCACCACGGGCACGCTCCATGGCACGCTTTTCCAGCAGGCGTATGCGCATTTCCACTTTCTGCACATAACAGTTGAACGTCATCAACAGTGCCGCCAGTTTGCGCGTATCCAGTTCTTCGCTGTCGAGAATTTCACGCACTGTCTTGCGTATCTGCTCAAGCATGTCGAACTGGCAGGAGCCGTCATTGCTGACCCACTGGGATCCGGCGTCGGCCATGGCGTTCAGCAGTAAGCGGGCGGGGTGCTCCTGGTGGCGGAAGAAGTCGGCTTCGGTAAATGCCAGCTTGAGAATGGGAGTGTGCAGATAACTTAACAGCGCTTTGACACAGTCAGGGATCTGTTCATCATTGAGGATGTACTCAAACAACATGCCCACCAGCTCAATGGTGCGGACATCGTCGCCACCCAATGGGGGCGCTTCCTCGGTGTGGGTAATCTGCTGCAACTGCTGCAGCAGGTTGTCTCTGGCCCGGGCAATGTCCAGCGGCTTGATCTGGCTGGCGGCGGCCAGAATATCTGCCGCCATCACCTGATCAAACTGCTGTAGCTGAACGGCGGCTTCCACCAGCTGGCGCTCGGTATATTGCAATGGCTGGTCCGGCCGGGCCACCCGGTGTTGGGGGGCCGTGGCCAACAGTTGCTGCTGCAATTGGGAGATACTATCGAGAAGCTGACTCTGGTATTCCCCGGCAGGCAAATCTTTTGAAGGGGCAGCGACAGGATGCAGACCTGTGGTCACCACGTCCTGCAATACAGGAATCTGAGGCGCCGGGTCAGGCTGCAACCGTTTTCTGGGTTCAGCCCCGGTAAACCGGCCCGTGTCCCCCGACTTCGCCTTTTCCACCTGATAGTCAAGGTGCGGCAAAACACCCAGCTCTACCAGCTTGGCATTGGCCTGTTGATACAGGTCGCTGAGACCTGGAATAAACTGCCGATCAAACAGCTTGTAGATCACCAGCTTCGCTTGTAATGGGATCGTCGCGACGGCCATGGCCTTTTTGATCGCCTGGCAAAAACTGCCGGGCGCCAGCGGCAGCTGCAACTCCTCATTGACCTGTCGCGAAGACAGCATGGTCATACGCCGACCCAGCGCCCAAAGCCATTCGGTGTTCTCAACTTCAGCACGTTTGCGAATCGAGGAAAGCGCCAGGTCTTCCTCTACATCAGCATCGTCCATCAGGGAGATGTTTCCAGCTTTTTTGCCCGCGGGCGACCCGGCATCGACAGCGCCTGAGCTGCCCTTTTGCTCCTGCTCGGCAAAGCGGTCAAAGGCTTCATCCAGTGTGCGGAGGAAAATGCGTGAAATTTCATTGTGGCGCGCACTGATCTGCGAGCGAGCGTGAAGAAATTCGAAGCCCTTATCACCCTCGGTGGGTTTTTGAGAATAATCGATCAGGCGGTCGTGAACGGTGTGCAAGAAGGTCTTGAAAGCAGTCCGCGATGTGTCAAGAACCAGTTCGCGGATCATGGCTACTCCCCGATCGGAAAGTCCATGCCAATTGCTCATTTACCTGTCGCACCCCCAGCCTTGATAAAGAAGACTGCATTCAAAGAAATAAAAACGCATAGTGTGACGAATTTCACAGAATTACAAGTGTCGTGACGCGTCATCCGACAACCTGTCTTTGAGCTGCTAATGGCCGCCCCTGATCCGCGTCAGCAATGACTGCAACTCGGCTTTTATTCCAGGCTTCTGACCGGCCAGTGGCAACCCCTGCCTCACCAGCTGCTCTGCCAATTGTAACTGCGTCATGGCAACGTAGTTTGAAGCCATCACCAGGTAGACTTCCGGCTCGGCATGGTCGATACGCATGGCCCGCTCTGCCACCGCATTGGAGCGGTCATATTCACGTGCCCGGTTGAGGCGCCAGGCCTCATCCAGCAAAGAGGCCACCGCACTATTGCCCTTGACCGGCGCACTGGAAGTGGTTGGCTCTATTCGCTTCCCCGATTCAGGCTCTGTCCCCACAGAAGGTGAAGACGGTGTCGCTTGGGTTTCCGGTGGCGGAAAAGTGCTTGGCGAATTACTGGGTGGCGACTTGGATTCACTGACGGGCACATATACCTGCGCACAACCCGCCAGCAAACTACTCAGCAGGATAAATAGAAAAAGTCGTCCTTTAATCACCATCCGAATTTACCCTTGAACCAGTCTATGACGCCCTCAAGGGTGTCCGGGCGACAGTTATTCTGTTGACGCGGCTCGCTGCCATCAATGAAGGGCAGATAGCGGGCCCCGGCGCAACCTTCACGACTCAACAAGCCGCTTGCAGGTTCGACCCAATAGTAACTGACGCCATCCGGCTGGTTAAACACCATTGAGCGATTGTCCAGACTGGCCATGATATCCGTCCACAACTGCAGGGCACCGGTACCACCGGTGAGTGGTGTTTTTCCATTGTCATCACGACCCAGCCAGACCACCGTTAAATAATTGCCACTGAAACCGGCAAACCAGCTGTCCCGCTGATCGTTAGTGGTGCCGGTTTTTCCCGCCAGCACCAGCGACTCGGGTAATCGCCGGTAGGCGCTTTTCCCGGTTCCCTCCCGCAATACCACTTGCATGGCGTATTGCAGCAGGTGCATTACACGGGGGTCAAAACGCTGCTCACTTTCAAAGGGGTAACGCTGCAGGGGTGTATTGGCAGACGTAAACACCGAGTCAATGGCACGCAACGGAGTATAAAAGCCATTGGCGGCGATAGTGTGATAAAGCTGTGACACCTCAACCGGAGACATGGATACCGCACCCAGCATCAACGATGGCAAGGGTGGAAGATGTCCTTCGTAACCCAGTCGCTGCAGCGCATTCACGACATTGTCGACACCCAGCTCCAGCCCCAGGCGCGCTGCCGCCTGATTATAGGATTGCCCGAGAGCTTCATAGAGGGGAACCGGACCATGACTTTCACGACCAAAATTGCGGGGTTCCCAGACATCACCATCTTTTGCCTCAACGGCAACGGGCGAGTCGTCGATCAGTGAGGACAGCGTATATTGTGACGGTCTTTCCAGCGCCGCCAGATACACGGCGGGTTTCACCGTTGAGCCAATCTGGCGCCGGGCATCCAGGGCCCGGTTAAAGCCTGCATAGCCTGCCTGGCGGTCTCCGGCCATAGCCACCACCTCACCAGAGCCAACCCGGACAACGACGGCCGCAGCCTGCAGCTTTCCCGCTTCAATCCGATACCCCTGCTCCAGATTATCAATCCGGCTGGCCACACGGGCCTCGAGCTTGCGCTGCACCTGGGGATCGAAGCGTGTGAAAATCCGCAATCCCTCTGTCTGGAGGTCTTCCTCGTCGTACTGCTCACGCAGCCGTCTTTTCACTAGTTCCAAAAACGCCGGATACTGCCAGCGACCTCCACGCCCCTGCTGTTGCGGCAACACACCCAGTGGTTTCTGTTGGGCCCGGCGTGCCGCATCTACCGTAATCACACCCTGCTCGGCCATCAGCGTCAGCACCAGGTTGCGGCGCTGCAGTGCCCGCTCCGGCTGACGCCACGGGTTGTAATAGGACGCGCCTTTGACCATTCCCACCAGCAGCGCCACCTGCTGCAGCTCGAGCTCTTTAACGGAACGCTGGAAATAATGTCGGCTGGCGAGACCAAAACCGTGCACCGCACGGTCACCCGCCTGCCCCAGGTAGACCTCGTTAATATAAGTTTCGAGAATCTCCTGCTTACTGAAATGAATTTCCAGCAGCACTGCCATTAAGGCTTCCAGCAATTTACGTGACAGGGTGCGACGCTGGTTGAGGTAAAAGTTTTTCACCAGTTGCTGGGTGAGTGTACTGCCGCCCTGGGCGAGCCTTCCCTCTTTAAGATTGGCCACCATGGCACGGGCCACGCCGCGAAACGACAAACCGTGGTGTTGGTAAAAACCCTGATCTTCAACTGCGACCAGTCCGTCCGCCAGAGAGGAAGGCAGTTGCTCCAGCTTGACCAGCTCGCGATCTTCCTTGTGAGCGGGATAGATCCCGCCGATCACCATCGGCTCCAGTCGAGCCAACGGCAGCGGGGCTCCCCGGCTGTCCGTCAAGCCATGCACGCTGTCGCCCTGGAAAGCAACGCGCATCAGGCGGGCGTGCTCTGATCCATCCCAGAATTCGAACCCCCGGGAATAAAGCTCCACACGATTGTTGGAGACACTGTATTCCCCCGGTTTTTTTGCTGCAGAAACCCGGTGGTAACCCAGGTTGCCCAACTCCCACTGTAACTGTTCCCGCCCCAAAGACTGTCCCTGATACAGCTCAAGAGCACGACTGTAGACGTGGGAAGGCAGCGACCATTTCTTACCGGAAAATTTCTGGTACACCACGGCATCGAGCACCAGCAGTGCCAGCACCGAAACCACCAGGCCCACCAGCAGCAAACGCCACAACCAACGGCGGCCTGGGGATGACACACGCCGGCTGCGCGACTTCTTTTTTCTAGACTTTCTTGCCAAAAGGCTCTCCTTGCGGGTTCAGCAACGCACGAAATGTGAACCCATTCTTTACTCTGACAGGGCGCCGGGCATAATAGCCCCCTCACTCCTTTTCATAAACGCCTTTTCCTATGACCAAATACCATGTTTATGGCCTGGGCGCCGCCCTGGTTGATACCGAAATTGAAGTCACAGACCAGGATTTACAACAGCTTCAGGTCGACAAGGGATTGATGACTCTGGTGGATGAACAACGTCATCACGAGCTTCTCGAACACCTCTCGGATCATCTCACCGCCTCCAAAAGGGCCAGTGGAGGTTCCGCCGCCAATACCATCATTGCGGTCAGCAGCTTTGGAGGCAATGCCTTCTACTCCTGCAAAGTCGCCGACGACGAACATGGTCGTTTCTACCTTGATGACCTGAAAGATGCGGGTGTGGACTACCACCATAATGGCAAACTTGCCGAAGGTATTACCGGCAAATGCCTGGTATTGATCACACCGGATGCCGAACGTTCCATGAACACTTACCTCGGGGTCAGCGAAACGGTGTCTGAACAGGAGTTGCACCCGGAGGCCATCGCCCACTCTGAGTACCTCTATCTGGAAGGTTACCTGGTCACCTCGGACACCGGGCGTCAGGCCGCCATACGTGCCAGGGAGATCGCCGAGCAACACGGCGTGAAAACTGCACTGAGTCTTTCCGACCCCGGCATGGTGACCTATTTCAAAGACGGCTTGCAGCAGATGATCGGACAGCGTGTCGACCTGCTGTTCTGCAATCAGGCTGAAGCACTGGGCTGGACCGGTTGTGATGATATTGACAGTGCCGCCCGACAGTTACTTCAGGTCAGCAACAGTTTCGCCATGACCCTTGGCGCCGAAGGCGCGCTGATTTGCGATGGCAATGAGTTCTACCGCATCCAGCCCCACGCCGTTACCGCTGTTGATACCAATGGCGCCGGTGACATGTTTGCCGGTGCCTTCCTTTATGGCATAACCCACGGTCTGGATTATCCCACGGCCGGACAACTGGCCAGCCTCGCCTCGGCCAACATTGTCAGCCAATTTGGACCAAGACTGGATCTGAACGCTTACCCGGAAATACTCAGCGCCTTCGAAAGCACACTGTTAACCAGCAATTAAGGCAGATTGTCGAGCGGCATGGGGCGGGCAATCAGGAAGCCCTGGGCGTAGTCGACGCCAATCTCCTGAAGCATGGAGAGCTGGCTGTTGTTCTCGACACACTCGGCAATGGTGGAAATACCCATGATATGTCCAAGGTGGTTAATGGTGCTGACCATGGAATAATCGACCTCATTCAGCTCCATATTGCGGATAAAGCTGCCGTCAATTTTCAGGTAATCGACGGGCAATTCCTTGAGGTAGCCTAGGGATGACAGGCCGCTGCCAAAGTCGTCCAGGGAAAAATAACAGCCGAGATCCTTGAGCGCGTTAATAAAATCCATGGCGCGATCAAAATGGCGGATGGCTGCGGTTTCCGTAACCTCAAACTGCAGCCGCTTGGGACTGACGCCGGTGGACTGGAACTTGTTGACGATGAAGTCCTTCAACCCTTCATCGCTGATGGTGTTCCCCGACAGATTGACGGCAAACCGCTGCTCTTTGTCGGGATGGTGCTGCAGGTGCTCAAAGATACGGTTCAGCACCCATCTGTCGATATCCTCAATCAGTCCGTAGTGTTCCGCCACTGGAATAAATTTTCCGGGGAGCACAATGTCGCCCTGGCGATCCACCATCCGCACCAGCACTTCATAATGGCGCACCTTGCTGGCCCGGCTTTCGGTCACAGGCACGATGGGCTGACAGTAGAGGACAAAGCGGTCCTCCTCCAGCGCCTCGGTAATGATTGGAATCCACTCCGCAATACTTTGGCGCTGGGCCACCTCAACACTGCGGTAATTAAAGTGAATGCGATTGCGCCCCGATTCCTTGGCGGTGGCGCAGGAAGTGCCTGCCGCCACCAGCACATCAATTTCGGAAGTTGTGCTGCGGTCAATAACTTTGGCGCCAATGCTGGCGCCGACCTTCAGGCGCCGCTCACCCCAGGGAAAGCTGAATTCCTTGATCTGCCACAACAGCTGCTCTGCCACCTCACGGCTTTCTTCCACCGTGCGCTGATTGAGCAGGAGGGCAAACTCGTCGTTGCCAATCCGGGCAACCACATCTCTGGGCTCCGCCTGCTTCTCAAGCATGCGTGCGAACTGGCAGAGCAACTCGTCACCGGCATTGTGGCCGCAGGTATCGTTGATGACCGAGAAGTTGTACAGGTCGATATACAACAGGGTATGAGTATTCTCAGCCGAATGGGCATCGTCGATGGATTTGAGAATCTCATTTTCCAGAAACCGGCGATTTGCCAACTGTGTCAGCGGATCATGGGTGGCCTGCCAGGTGAGGCGGGTGGAAACACGCCGCGCCTCACTGATAGAGCGAAATACCAGCACTGTGCCGGTAATATCATTGAGCCGGTTTCGCAGCGGCGTCGCCGTGGCCACGATCTGCAGGGGCTCCTGGCCGGACACCTTTAATAGCGTGTTTTCCGGGACCGACACCGCCTTTCCCCTGGCCAGCGCACTCAGGCAGGGCGACTCCACCGGCTCACCGGCATCATTCACCAGCGGCAGCAGTTCATCGACGTAACGGTTGGGCTGCGGATCATTAAAACCCAACAGCTCCATACCGATCGGGTTGAGGTGTTCCACCAGGCCATGACGATCCGTCAATAAAATACCGTCCACCACCTGCGAGAAGACAGTGCTGATCAGCTTGCGCTGATGAAACAGCGCCTCCAGGTTTGCCGAATCCAGCGTGACATCCTGTAATAGCACTACCCAGCCTTCGCGCTTGGCTGCCGACTGAAAACAAGTAGCGCTCAGGCTTAAACTTTCACCACTGGCAGTGGCCCCCTCCAAAACGAAGATATCCTCTGCATCCTCAGGGCCTTCCAGGGCCTGTCGGACATCGCCGCTGTCGGCATCCAACCCGGGCAGCAGTACCCTCAGGGGGCGATTCTGAAGTTGTTCCAGGCTGAAGCCAAACAGAGCCAGAAGGGCATCATTGGCATCCAGGATCAGGCTGTGACTGTCCACCACCAGCATGGGCATTCGCGTTGTTTCCATGTAGGCCGGGCAGCGCTCAGTCTCCAGTTGCGAAGCAGACGTTTCCCGCTGAACCGGCACGGCGGCAACACTGTTAAAGGGGGCTTCATCAATTTGAACCAGGCAGCAGTCGCCAATGTCGGGAATGACGAGGGGCGTAAACTGGATACGGTGCAGCGGCATCTGGCGGGGGCCACCCGACATCACCACTTCCACGCTGTCGAGGTGGTCCGGATCACACTGCTGATCCCAGCTGGTGATCCTGTCCTGGAATAGCGCATCGTCCACAGCGGTCGCAAATGGAGTGCCAACCAGGCTGGGGAAAAGACCGTCAAACGCCCGGCCGGCCACATCCATCGCCGGCATACCGGTCCAGTCAGCCAGCCACTGGTTCCAGAAGCGGATCCGCAAGCGGGAATCCAGCAGCATGATACCGAGCTCCTGGTGCTCCAGAACAGCCAGAAGCAGGTCATAGTCCGCTGCCGGCACCAGCTTTACACTGGAGGGAATATCTGTGTTCATGGTCTGAGCCAACCTTTGTTCCCCCTGTTCGGCATCCGCATTGCCACCATGCTAGCCCTGGGCCAGCAATTCTCTCAGGTCAATAATGGCAGCATTGGCTCGACTGATGTAGGAAGCCATCACCAGCGAGTGGTTGGCCAACAGCCCCAACCCGCTGCCATTCAGTATTACCGGACTGTACAACGTCTGCTGGGTCCCCTCCAGCTCCCGGATAATCTGTTGCAGGCTGACCCGGGCGTTTTTCTTGCGCAGAATCTCATCAAAATCTATTTCGATGGCCCTCAACAGATGAATGAGTGCCCAGGTGCTGCCCCGGGCCTCATAAAATACATCGTCCAGCTCCAACCAGGGTGTTTTGACCACCAACTCGCCAGGCGCGCTGGTCGACTGCTGACCAGCCGTTTCTCCCGCCAGGTCGGTATTGATGCGGCGTTGGCCCACGCTGGCGCTAAGGCGCTGGGACAAACTGCCCAGACGGGTTTCCACGGTGCCCAGCCAATAGCGCAGGTTATCTGCCCGCGCATAGAACTGTGCATCGTACTGGGTGCTGTCACCGAGGCGCTTCAAATAGTTTTCCAGGTACTGCATGCCCTCCCGGTACTCGGATTCAGTAGCAGGCACAATCCAGCTATTGTGGTCAAAATTGAACCTGGATTCCGCCAGCGCCAAGTCTCCGTCTTCAGTGGACTGCGACAAAGAACGGCTAAAGGCCTCGCGCAATGCCTTGTTGAAATCGCGCACCTGTATCACTACACCGTACTCCCAGTTGGGAATGTTATCCATCAGCGCGCCTGGTGGCGCTATATCATTGCTGAGGTAACCACCGCGCTTGGTGAGCAGAGTATCCACAATACCGATCAGTGCTGCCGTAGAAACGCTACCCACCACCTGCGCTGTTGCACGGGCCTGCGCATTCTCGGATACGTTGAACACCGATGGCTCTTTGTCCCAATACCAGCACAGAATGAGAATGGTCAGCGCATAAACCAACACCACTATCGCCCCTGCGCGAATCCAGTACGGATTGTGTGAGCCCGTGTAATCGTCTACCAGGGCGTCACCGACGTCCGATGCCTTGCGCGACCATTTTTTTGCCCAACGAGGCATTTTCATCGGCTTTCGCCCTCGTTCAGCACGCTGCGAACAGGTGCCTTGGTCTCAACTTCCGGACAACCTTCAAATAACAGCCGGATACTGTATTCATCGCCATCTTCAAGCGTATCTTGAATACCAAACAGCATCAGATGATAGCCTCCAGGCGCGAGACGCACCTGCTCACCCGCGGAAACCAGCAGTGACGGCACCGGCCGCATGGACATGGTGCCACCGTGGTGGCTGTGAGCATGAACCTCGGCACTTCCTGCCAATGGGGAAGACGCACCCACCAGCTGACAGTCTCTGTCGAGACCGTTATCCAGCGTCATAAATGCCGCAGTCACTGTCTGTCCCGGCGGCAAACCACGAATATAGGCATCACGAACCAGAAACTCCCCTGCCATCACCGGCACCGCAAGCAATGTCAGAGCTGCGCCCAATAACCTTTTATACATTGAACATTCTCTTCCCAAATACCTGACAGACTATAACATTGCCACTGAGAGCGGAAAATGATTCTCGCACCCACCGGCGGCCCTCCGTACAATACTGAACCAACCTTGCAGCATTGACTCAAAAGACATCACTTTTTTGCATTAACGAGCAGCACCCATGCGCAACCATCTTGCCGGCTACCTACTAACTCTATTGCCCCTCTTTTACCTGTCGGCAATGGCTGACCCGCTGTTCGAACAATCAACCGGCAATGACCTGCTTGCAACACCGGTGACATTTCTGCCCGTGGAAGAGGCTTACCAGCTGTCAGCCAGCCACGATAATCAGCATCTCATCCTGGACTGGCAAATTGCTCCCGGCTATTACCTTTACCAACATCGATTCAAAATTCTCGATACAGATCACAAACCTGTGACTCAGTCTCTGACTTTCCCACCCGGAAAGGTGATTTATGACGATTATTACGAAAAAGAGCTGACGGTTTACTATTCCGACACCCGACTGACCGTGCCGATGCCTTCCGCACCTGCGTCGCTTATCGTTGAATCCCAGGGCTGCGCCGATGCCGGGCTCTGCTATCCACCACGCAGCCAACGGCTCGATTTCAATGCAGACAATCACAGCTACACAGTCTCGGAGGTCAGCGCCCTGGCGCCAACGCCCCTGGCACTTCCTGAAGCTGACAACCCGAACCTGATACTGATGCTGGTTTTTGCCCTGCTGGGAGGCGTGATCCTCAACCTGATGCCCTGCGTTTTCCCCATTCTCTCCATCAAGGCACTAAGCCTGGCAAAAGCGCATCTTGGGCCCCACAACAAACACCTGCACGGAGCCGCCTACACGGCGGGTATTGTGCTCAGCTTTATGGCCATTGCGGCACTGCTGATTTCCCTGCGCCAGGCTGGCGAGGCTGTGGGGTGGGGGTTTCAACTACAGTCTCCTGTCTTCGTTGGGTTGCTGGTATACCTCTTTGTGCTGATGGGAATGAGTTTTTCCGGACTGATTTCATTTGGCACCCGGCTGATGAACGTTGGCCAAACAGCCACTGAGGGCCACAGCCTCACCGCTACCTTTATGACTGGCCTGCTTGCCACCGTTGTGGCCAGCCCCTGCACTGCTCCGTTTATGGGGACAGCACTGGGGTTTGCTCTGGCCCAACCTGGCTGGGTTGCCATGGCCATATTCTGTGCTCTGGGAGTGGGTATGGCCCTGCCACTGCTAGCCCTTTCCTGGTGGCCGGGCCTGACAAGGCGCCTGCCTCGCCCCGGGCCGTGGATGGACCATTTCAAAAGTTTTCTCGCGTTCCCACTCTATTTAAGTGCCGTCTGGCTACTCTGGGTACTGGGAAGACAGGTGGGCAGCGATCCGGTGGCCGCAATCATCGCCGGTGTGGTGATGCTTTTATTTGCCTTCTGGCTGCTGGGCATTCGCAAAACGGCACTAACCCGAACCCTTGCCGCATTGAGCCTGCTCATCGCCCTTCTGCTGCCCTGGCAGGCCCACCAGAATGGCGAACCCAGCAACCAACCCTGGGAGCCCTACACCGAGGCGCGGCTGCAACAACTGCTCTCCCGGGGTGATGCCGTGTTTGTTAACCTCACTGCCGACTGGTGTATCACCTGCCTTGCCAATGAAAAAATTGCGCTCAGCTCTCCGACCCTGTTCGACGCCTTTCGTGAACAGCAGGTTACCTACCTCAAGGGAGACTGGACCAATTACAACCCGGAGATCACGCAACTGCTCAATCGTCACCACCGTTCAGGGGTACCCTTGTACCTCTTTTACCCCGCCAACCAGAAAGACCCTGTGATCCTCCCCCAACTGCTCACAAAAAATATTGTTTTAACAGCCATTTCTCAGAAGATAGACGAATAAGCTATCTTTTTTTTGAATTTTGTTTCAACCTCTCTGATTTTGCCGACATTCTCAGGGAAAAGGGTCGTAACATCCCACCCCAGCACATTTCTACGCAACAAACAGCGCAGTAAGTTTGAAAATTTCTGCGAAAAATACGGGAAAAAGTCGCTAAAATCTGCAAAAGATAAAAAATTGGACAGTTTTGTCTTTTTGAGGCAGACTTCCCAGCAACCCCCCGGTCCTGCGGGATCGCGACATAACCCAACACACTGCTAGCGGGGACATCATGGCAACCATACTGGTACTAAACGGCCCCAACCTGAACCTGCTCGGCTCTCGCGAGCCCGGCCTTTACGGCAGCGAGACCCTGGAAGACATCACCCAGACACTCACCGACCTCTGCCTGCAACAGGGACATCACCTGCTGTCGCTTCAAAGCAATGCCGAGTATGAGCTGGTGGATCGCATCCACGATGCCAAAAAAGAAGGGGTCAACTTTATTATTTTCAATCCCGCCGCGTTCACTCACACCAGCATTGCCCTGCGCGACGCCCTGCTCGCCGTGGAAATACCCTTTATTGAGGTGCACCTGTCAAACGTGCACGCCCGGGAAGAGTTTCGCAGCCATTCGTACTTTTCCGACATTGCCAGAGGGGTGATCTGCGGCCTGGGCAGTATCGGCTACCAGCTCGCCCTGCAGGCAGCATTACAACAACTTGAAACACAATCCTGATCAGACCATTTGGAGCAACCACAGATGGATATCCGCAAAATCAAAAAACTGATTGAGTTACTCGAAGAATCCAACATCGGTGAAATCGAGATTAAGGAAGGCGAAGAGTCCGTTCGCATCAGCCGCAATAGCCCCGCTGCCGCCACACCTTTTGTGATGCCTGCCCCCATGGCAGCCGCACCCGTTGCACCCGCAGCCGCGGCTCCAGTTCCGGCTGACGCCGAAGCGCCTGTCGAGCAGGAAGGCCACGCCATCAAATCGCCCATGGTAGGCACCTTCTACCGCTCTCCCACACCGGGCTCCAAGGCATTTGTCGAAGTCGGACATCAGGTTAAAGCCGGGGACGTGCTCTGTATTGTTGAGGCGATGAAAATGATGAACCAGATAGAGGCTGACAAGTCTGGCACCATTGGCGCCATTCTCGTGGAAGACGGCGAGCCTGTCGAATTCGATCAACCCATGATCATGATCATCTAAACTGCGGCCCGGAGGATTATCAGCAATGCTGGAAAAAGTGCTCATTGCCAACCGCGGTGAAATTGCGCTGCGGATTTTAAGAGCCTGCAAAGAACTCGGCATTACCACCGTCGCCGCGCACTCAACGGCCGACGCAAACCTGAAACATGTATTGCTCGCAGATGAAACCGTCTGCATCGGACCCAACTCCTCTACGCAAAGCTATCTGAACGTGCCCGCCATTATCAGCGCCATGGAAATTACCAATGCCCAGGCGGTTCACCCCGGTTACGGCTTTCTGGCGGAAAATGCCGACTTTGCCGAACAGGTGGAAAAAAGCGGCTTTATCTTTATTGGCCCCACCGCGGATGTGATTCGCATGATGGGCGACAAGGTGGCCGCCATCGAAGCCATGCGCGCCGCTGGCGTTCCCACCGTGCCGGGCTCCAACGGCCCACTGAACGACGATGAAGAACGCAGCAAAACCCTCGGCCGCGAGGTCGGCTACCCGGTAATCATCAAAGCCGCCGCGGGCGGTGGCGGACGCGGCATGCGAGTGGTGCGCGAAGAGGATGAGCTGCTGAAAGCCATCCAGATCACCCGCTCGGAAGCCAAAGCCGCATTTGGCGACGATACGGTTTACATGGAAAAATACCTGGAAAACCCGCGCCACGTTGAGGTACAGGTGCTTGCCGATGGCCAGGGAAATGCCATTCATCTCGGCGACCGGGACTGCTCGCTACAGCGCCGTCACCAGAAAGTACTGGAGGAAGCTCCCGCTCCCGGCATCCCCGAGAAAGCCCGGCAGGCAGTATTCCAGTCGTGCGTCAACGCCTGCATCGAAATCGGTTACCGAGGCGCCGGAACTTTCGAGTTTCTGTACGAGGACGGCAAATACTTTTTCATTGAGATGAACACCAGGGTCCAGGTAGAACACCCGGTTTCCGAGATGATTACCGGTGTCGACATCGTGAAGCAGCAGCTGCTCATCGCCAGCGGCGAAAAACTCAGTCTCAGCCAGGACGACATCATATTCCGGGGTCATGCCTTTGAGTGCCGCATCAATGCCGAGGATCCGAAAACTTTCCTGCCCAGCCCCGGCAAAATTACCGCTTATCATGCCCCGGGGGGCAACGGCGTCCGCGTCGACTCACACATCTATGCGGGCTACACGGTGCCCCCTTACTATGACTCGCTGGTGGGAAAAATCATCACCTACGGCCAGACCCGGGATGCCGCCATGTCACGCATGGCAAATGCCCTTGATGAACTGCATATTGAAGGCATCAAAACCAACATTGCTCTACAGCGTGAGCTGGTCAGCGACCCCGAATTTCGCAAGGGCGGCGTGAACATTCACTATCTGGAAAAGAAACTGGGCCTTTAAGAAACCTGTATAAAACGGCAAAGCCCCGCCATTTAGGGGCTTTTTCTTTTGGAGAACCCATGCCCTGGCTGCAACTGCGTATCGACAGCAACCGCCAATCTGCCGAACACATAGAGGATGCCCTGCTGGATGCCGGTGCAGCATCTGTCACCTTCGAAGACAATGCCGACGAGCCGATCCTTGAGCCCGCGCTCGGTGAAACCCCTCTCTGGCAACAAACCCGCATCACCGGACTATTTGATGCCGGCGTTGATACAGCTGCCGTCACATCCTTTCTCAAAGAGCGGCTGCAACTGCCAGAGCTTACTTATTGCTGGTCCCCCCTGGAAGACCGCGACTGGGAAAGGGAGTGGATGAAACACTACCAGCCCATTCAATGCGGTCCACACCTGTGGATTTGCCCGAGCTGGATTGCGCCACCAAACCCCGACGCTGTAAACCTGCTGCTTGATCCGGGGCTGGCCTTTGGCACAGGCACCCACCCAACTACCTTTCTGTGCCTGCAGTGGCTCGACAGCTTTGATCTGACCGGAAAGTCCGTTACCGATTACGGTTGTGGTTCGGGAATTCTTGCCATTGCCTCTTTGTTGCTGGGCGCCTCATCAGCCACCTGTGTCGATATTGACCCGCAGGCGCTGAGCGCGACCATCGATAACGCCGAACGCAACCACCTTGAAACCGGAAAAGTTGCTGTTTATTTACCCGAGCAGGCCCCCCAGCAAGCCACCGATATCGTCATCGCCAATATTCTTGCAGGCCCCCTGGTTGAGCTGGCCCCCAAACTCGCCGGGCTCACCAATCCGGGGGGCAAACTCTGCCTGTCCGGCCTGATAGAGCAGCAGGCCGAAGAAGTGATGGCCAGCTATGTCGACCGGTTTGACTTCGACCCACCCGCACAACAGGAACAATGGGTCCGACTTACGGCTGTCAAGCGCTGAGCCATATCGATAGAATAGGCTGACATTTTCCGGACAACCTGCCGTCGATGAATGAAATAATCACTCGCTGTCCGGGCTGCTCGGTATCCTTCCGCGCCATGCCAGCCCAACTGCAAGCCGCCAACGGCCTGGTTCGCTGCGGCGCCTGCTTGCTGGTATTTAATGCCAGAGAGAATCTGGTTGAAAACCCGTTATCCGGCTATCCCATCACACCCGAACCCCAGGCTGCCGCCAACGAAAATACGGACGACTTTCTTATCCACGACGATATGGATACCGACCTGCTCTCTGACGAGCGCGTCGATGGAGAGCCGGAGCTGGAGTCCGACCCCACCCCGACTTCGGCCTGGGAGGACGACACAGTTGCCGAAGCAGACCTGATCGCCGGGACAGACCTCTCCGCACCCGAACCCACGGAGAGCCCTATCTCCACTGCCGCCCCCCTTGTAGCGACGCCAGCAGCAAAAGACAGCGACCTACTCAATCTGGAAAGCATTGACATCAGCCTGCCTGTAGCCGAAGCCGAAGCCGAAGCCGAAGCCGAAGCCGAAGCCGAAGCCGAAGCCGAA
>CAYNAU010000001.1:386210-705256 GCA_964395715.1 uncultured Porticoccus sp.
AGCCGAAGCCGAAGCCGAAGCCGAAGCCGAAGCCGAAGCCGAAGCCGAAGCCGAAGCCGAAGCCGAAGCCGAATTCAGTGTGGCGTTACCTGAAGGCTTTGACGCAACCCCTGGTGCAGTTTTTCCAGCTGCGGAAACCCGGCATCAGCCTTTTCCCTGGCAATGGAGCATCCTTTCGCTTTTCGCTGCGCTGTGTATTGTTGCCCAATATGGTTTTTTCTATGCGGATGTCCTGGGCAAAAACCCCGACTATCGGCCGTGGGTTTTGCGCTACTGCGAGTTCACCGGCTGCACAGTTCCGGTCATTCGGGACATTGACAAGATTCGCAGTGACTCTTTACTGGTCTACAGTAAACCCGAGACCCCCGGCGCACTCTCAGTGGATGCGGTCATCATCAATCATGCAGATTTTTCTCAACCCTTTCCGCACCTACTGCTCCGCTTTGAGAACCTGCAGGGAGAAGCCGTTGCCCAGAGGCATCTGAAGCCAGCCGAGTACCTCGCCGGCGAGATGTCCGGGGTCAGCATGATGCCTCCAAACCAGCCGGTACGACTGGGGCTGACACTGGTCGACCCGGGACAGCAGGCTGTCAGTTACTCATTATTCATTCAGGAATAGCCTTTATTCCTTATCTCAAGTGCGGGTATTATAGCCACCCCCCTTTTCGACACCGTTAATAAAGGCATCTCAACTTGGTTACCATTGGCAATCACGTTCTGGCATCGCGCACTGTTCTGGCCCCCATGGCCGGCGTGACTGACCGACCATTTCGCCAACTGTGTAAACGACTGGGCGCTGGCATGACCGTGTCGGAAATGGTCACCTCCGACACCGGCCTCTGGCATACTCGAAAAAGTCAGCAGCGCCTGCCCCACGACGATGAACCAACACCAAAGTCCGTACAGATCGCCGGCAGCATCCCTGAAATGATGGCGGAAGCCGCCCGACAGAATCTCCTGCTCGGTGCAGAGATCATTGATATCAACATGGGGTGTCCGGCCAAGAAGGTCTGCAAGCGCGCAGCAGGATCGGCACTGTTAAAGGATGAAGCGCTGGTGGAAGAAATCCTCCGCGCCGTGGTCAATGCAGTACCGGTACCGGTCACACTGAAAATTCGCACGGGCTGGGACTCTGAGTCCCGCAATGCCCTGCAAATTGCCCGAATCGCAGAGAGCTCCGGGATCCAGGCCCTTGCCGTTCACGGCCGCACACGAGCCTGTCGTTTCAAAGGAGATGCCGAATACGACACCATTGCCGAGGTAGTGTCAGCCGTCGATATCCCAGTGTTTGCCAACGGCGATATCCGTTCGCCCGAGCAAGCCAAGAAAGTGCTTGAGCACACCGGTGCTGCCGCCGTCATGATCGGTCGAGGCGCCCAGGGTAATCCCTGGCTGTTCCGCGAAATCAACCATTACCTGGAAACCGGTGCGCTGCTGGCGGCACCCACCATAGATGAACAGATCATAACTATCAGCGAACACCTGCGGGCCATACATGAACATTATGGTGACTATCTTGGCACACGCATTGCCCGCAAACACATAGGCTGGTACGTTGACAACCTGCCGAGCGGTGAGACATTTCGGAAGTATTTCAATAAGCTGGACACCCCCAGCCAACAACAACAAAGCTTGAAGCTCTTTTTGACGAGACAAGAAGAATGGGACACAGCCGCATGAGCGCCATTGACACCTTTACTATCCAGGCGGAAATGAACACCGAATCCCTGGATAACGGCCATCAACACGAATCTCTCCACCAGTGCGTTGCCCACGCACTGGAACAGTACTTCCTGCATCTGGACGGACAATCCACCAATGACCTCTACCAGCTGGTGCTGAGCGAGGTAGAAGTGCCATTACTGGAAGCTGTGCTGGCCTATACCCGCAATAACCAGAGCAAGGCTGCGGAAATGCTTGGACTCAACCGCGGCACACTCAGAAAAAAACTTAAACAATACAACCTGCTGTAAGACATAGAGGAAGAGATGAGCGACCTGCGTAAAGTTTCCCGCGCCCTGATCAGCGTTTCCGATAAAACCGGAATTGCGGATTTTGCAAGAGCCCTGGCTGACCAGGGGGTTGAGCTGCTTTCCACCGGCGGCACCTTCCGCCTGCTGAGCGATAGCGGCATTCCTGTTCGCGAAGTCTCCGACTACACCGGCTTTCCGGAAATGATGGACGGCCGAGTCAAAACACTGCACCCCAAAGTGCACGGTGGCATTCTCGGCCGTCGCGGCAAGGATGACGCAGTTATGGGAGAACACGGCATCCTGCCCATCGACATGGTGGTAGTAAACCTCTATCCCTTTGCCAGCACAGTAGCCGACCCCAACTGCGACCTGCCCACAGCCATTGAAAATATAGATATCGGCGGCCCCACCATGGTTCGTTCCGCAGCGAAAAACCATAAGGACGTCGCCATTGTCGTCAACGCCAGCGACTACAGCGCTGTGCTCGAGGAAATGCAGTCCAATAATGGCCAGCTTGGTTATGACACTCGCTACAGCCTGATGGTAAAAGCCTTCGAACACACCGCTGCTTATGACGGCATGATTGCCAATCACTTTGGCGCGCGCAACACGGCCAATGAGAAGCGCGATTTCCCCAACACCTTTAATACGCAATTCCTGAAAACCCAGGAAATGCGCTACGGGGAAAACCCTCACCAGAAGGCGGCCTTTTACGTCGAAGCCAACCCGGCGGATACCGGTGTCGCTACAGCGCGCCAGTTGCAGGGCAAAGAATTATCCTACAACAATATCGCCGATACCGATGCAGCACTGGAATGCGTCAAACAATTTGATGCCCCGGCCTGCGTCATTGTCAAACACGCCAACCCCTGTGGTGTTGCTGTGGCGGTAGATATCAACACGGCCTACGACCTGGCCTTTGCCACTGACCCGGAGTCAGCCTTTGGCGGCATTATTGCCTTCAACCGGGAGCTCGACGCCGCCACCGCCGAAGCCATTTGCGAACGTCAGTTTGTGGAAGTCATTATCGCGCCAAGCGTTTCTGCAGCTGCTGTAGAAGCTGTCAGCAGCAAGAAAAATGTTCGCCTACTGGAGTGCGGCCAGTGGGGCGACCGCCGTCCCCAGGACTTTGACTTCAAGCGTGTTAACGGCGGCTTGCTGGTACAGGATCGGGATAACGGCATGGTGACAGCATCCGATCTGAAGGTGGTCACCGAACGCCAGCCCACAGAAGATGAACTGACCGATCTGCTGTTTGCCTGGAAGGTGGCGAAAATGGTCAAGTCCAACGCCATCGTTTACGCCAAGAACAACCAGACCATCGGTGTCGGCGCCGGCCAGATGAGTCGCGTTAACTCAGCGCGTATTGCGGCCATCAAGGCAGAACATGCCGGCCTTGAAGTGAAAGGTGCGGTGATGGCTTCCGATGCTTTCTTCCCGTTCCGGGACGGTATCGACAATGCCGCCAAAGTGGGCATCAGCTGTGTGATACAGCCTGGCGGCTCCATTCGCGACGACGAAGTGATTGCCGCAGCGGACGAGCATGGCATGGCCATGGTCTTCACGGGCATGCGCCACTTCCGTCACTGATAGCGCCCCAAACGCAATTTCAGGGCTTTGATTTTGCGGCGATTGTGCCTTGCCGGTACAATCGCCGCTTTCATTTTCGGCAAGGGAATCCCCCATGAATATTCTGGTAATCGGCTCCGGTGGACGCGAACATGCGCTGGCGTGGAAGGCGGCACAAAGCAAGGGTGTAAATACTGTTTTTGTGGCGCCCGGCAATGCCGGCACAGCCCTTGAGGCCAACCTCCAGAATGTCGACATCCAGGTCAGCGATTTTGATGCGCTGGCAGATTTCGCCGAACATAATGACATCACCCTGACCATTGTCGGGCCCGAGCAGCCCCTGGTGGATGGCATTGTGGACTTCTTTGCGGCACGGGGCCTGCGCGCTTTTGGCCCCAGCAAGGGCGCGGCGCAACTGGAGGGCTCCAAGGCTTTCACCAAAGATTTCCTGGCCCGCCATCACATACCGACCGCCGATTACCAGAATTTTACCGAGATCGAACCGGCCCTGGCCTACCTTCGCAAAAAAGGCGCCCCTATTGTGGTGAAGGCCGACGGGCTCGCCGCCGGCAAGGGCGTGATCGTCGCCATGACTCTCGAAGAAGCAGAAAATGCCGTACGCGATATGCTGGCGGGCAACGCCTTCGGCGAAGCCGGTCACCGGGTGGTGATTGAGGAATTTCTGGCCGGTGAAGAAGCCAGCTTTATTGTTATCGTGGATGGCGAGCACATTCTGCCCATGGCCACCTCCCAGGACCATAAGGCCCGAGATAACGGCGATAAGGGCCCCAATACCGGCGGCATGGGCGCCTATTCACCAGCCCCAGTGGTCACCCCAGAAATCCATGATCGCATCATGACTGAAGTTATTCGACCAACCGTTGAGGGTATGGCCGCCGAAGGCAACAGTTATACCGGCTTCCTCTACGCCGGCCTCATGATCATGGCCGACGGTAGCCCCAAAGTGATCGAGTACAACTGCCGCTTCGGTGACCCCGAAACGCAACCAATTATGATGCGCCTGCAGTCGGACCTGGTGGCGCTATGTAACGCCGCAATGGACAAAACCCTGGACCAGTGTGAAACCCAGTGGGATCAGCGCGCCGCCGTCGGTGTTGTGCTGGCAGCTGGCGGATACCCCAACAGCTATCACAAGGGCGACATCATTTCCGGCCTGCCCGAACAAGAGACCGGCGACCAGAAAGTGTTTCATGCTGGTACCAAGATGATCGATGGCGCGGTAACCACCAACGGCGGCCGGGTGCTCTGTGCGGTCGGACTGGGGGACAGTGTCACCAGCGCCCAAAGGAGCGCTTACCAGCTCGCAGAGCAGATCAGCTGGGACAAGGTGTATTACCGAACGGATATTGGCTACCGAGCCGTAGCCAGGGAACAAGCCCATCAGTAGCCTCGGTATAAAATACCAACCGACATTAGCTTGATGCCTCTGCCACAAGGCGTTGGCGTCAACTAGGTTGACTCTTTCTCCAGGCTTGTTAACCACACCTCGATACCCTGGGCATTAAGTTCGATATCCATCGACAGCTCTTCGAGAATTCCAGAGGCATCGGTATTTGGCCATTGCTCCAGAATTTGCTGCTTGATGGCTTCAGACAACTTCTCGGCTATGGTCTGCTCCCTGTCAACTCCAGGTTTCAGCTTCAGCGCCATCTGACTCCAGCCCCTGATCTGCTGTTTCAAGCTTTGCAGATAATTTGCCGGGGCCTCCAGCACACCATAATGGGTAAGGTACATGCGCCGGGGATCATAGCTCATCAACAGATCCAGTGAATCCAGCAGTTTATCCGGATTAAACTGTACCGGAGTGGTGGTCGGGAGAATAAACCTTTCCTCAGACAGGGCTTCAAAATGGTAACTCAGCCCAAAGGTATCGCCTGTAAACCAGCCCTGGCTGCGCATATCCCAGACACAAAAATGATGTTCCGCATGGCCAGGAGTATGTCGAATTTCCAGCGACCGCCCGCCCAACTCAATGACCGCACCATCCTCTGCGGCAATAACCCGCTCTTGTGCTACAGGAATCAGTTCGCCATACAGCTCCCTGTAGGCATCCTCGCCGTAAACTGCCTTTACTCCTTCAATCAGACGACTCGGGTCTACCATATGCCGGGCACCTCTGGGGTGAACCACCAGTGTGGCATTGGGGCACCGCGCCATTAGCAGTCCTGCACCACCAGCATGATCAAGATGTACATGAGTCGGCACCACATAACGCACTGCATCCAGCGGCAACCCCAGGGAACCCAGCGCGACCTGAATGGCCTCTACCGTATGAGCTGTTCCCGTCTCGATAATGGCCACCTGCGCCCCCTCGATCAGAAGGTAGCAGCATGCCAACCCATCTTTCATGTAACGGGCGTCCAGGCAGTAGAGGCCATGGCCAAGATCTTCGATTGTCGCGCCTATCATGTTCACCCCCTTGCAGCTGCACCAAGTTTGTTACAATACTTAGCTTCCAACCAGCAGAACATTAGACCAATGAACGCCAGACGACACTCATTCTTCGACGGATTACTGATTCAGGCCGACAAGGCCCTGAGAACGCTGGTGGCAGATGCGCCCTCACCCGAACGCTGCTCTCCCGCCACAGATAATGTGGAACAGCCATTGAGTAACGATGAAAAAAAACATGCTGCCGGACTGATGCGGGTGAACCATTCCGGTGAGGTCTGCGCCCAGGCTCTTTATCAGGGTCAGGCGCTCACAGCAAAATTACGCTCCGTGCGAGAGGACATGGAGCAGGCGGCGGATGAGGAAATCGATCATTTGGCCTGGTGTGAAGAACGGGTCAGGCAACTGGGCAGCCATACCAGTGTACTCAACCCCCTCTGGTACGGCCTTTCCTTTGGCCTCGGTGCCACGGCAGGACTGATCAGCGATAAATTAAGTCTCGGTTTTGTCTCCGCCACGGAGGATCAAGTTTGCAAACATCTGCAAAGTCACCTGCAGGAACTACCACCGCAAGACAGCAAAAGCCGCGCTATTGTTGGCCAGATGTTGGTAGACGAATCAAAACATGCACACGCCGCCCTGGAAGCAGGGGGTGTTGAATTTCCGGCGCCAGTGAAAACAGTGATGGGCCTGATATCCAAAGCAATGACAAAAAGCAGCTACCGGATCTAGCGAGCCCGTGCGGCCTGTTTGGCCTTTTCCTTGATCTCCTGAACAATTCCTATGATCTGGTCCTTGACCCACTGGTGGGCGGGTGACTTGATGGTGCGGGCGTGCTGCACAAGCACTACAGGCACCGTGTTATCAAACTCCAGCTCTTCGGGGTAGGCCTTACGGACAATGCCATAGGTCTCGCCCTCCATTTTCAGGTCGTGCATGGTGGCCATCATCAGGCAATCTGTTTGCCACAACGCATCCATAGCCGTCATCAACTGAGTGGTAACCAGTGTCTTCTTGCGGGTCAGGCCGTGTTTCGCCAGCTCTCGGTCAAAGCGGCTTTCCACCGAGGCAGAAACCTCTCCCGAAAGCAGCAGGTAATACTGAATAAAGGGGTATTCAAGCATTTCCCGCAGTGTCAGTTTTTCCCTGTCCGCCAGCGGGTGACCGGTGCGCATCCACACCGCGGGGGTAAAACTACCCAGAGGCGTAACATGAAATTCACTGCCGTAGGGACGAGCAATCTCGATGGCAAAGTCCAGGTTGCCATCCTCCAGCGCGCGGGCTTCCTCACCAGCCTCACTGGTCAATGTCAGTGACATGTGAGGAGCCTCTGCTATCACATGCCGCGTTAGCGTTGGAATGACCTGAACGGCTATAAACTCTGCTGTCATAATGCGCATTTCCCCATCGTAAACCTGAGGATCAAACGTCGTCTTTTCCACCAGCTGGGATACGCTGGAAAGAACCGTGGGTAGCTGTGCAGCCAGCTCTGTTGCACGAGGTGTTGGGATCAAACCCCGACCACTGCGAATAAATAGCGGATCATCGAAGAGTTCTCGCAGTCGCTGCAAGGTTTTGCTCATCGCAGGCTGGGTTATATACAGCCGTTCCGCAGCCCGGGTAACACTCTGTTCCTCCATCAAAACCTGAAGAGCAACCAGCAAATTGAGATCCATTCGAGCCAGATGTTTTGTAACCACAACAAATTACCCTGATTTATGTAAGACATTATATTAATACATTTGAGTAATGAATTGTCGATACTTATAGTTTGAATCGAAGCAAAGGTGTTCTGAAACCGAGAATTTATAGGGTCTACCCCCCACCCTCTCTCACCATTCGGGTAACCGCGGTTTTAGCCCTTCACGATCAACAGGTAATGCAGTCCAGCTATCGGATTTTCCCGTTGATCAGGCTTCAAACCTCTTACTCCCTCTAGATCTTTTCAAGGCAGCGCAAGCTGCCTTTTTTTTGTGGGCGCATACGGGGCGACAAAATCATGAATACTAGTTATATTAAGAATAAAAATAATACATTTTAATTATGGCTAGGAGGCCATTAAAGTGACAACCATACATTGGCGCTGAGTGAGTTTTGGAGAAGTACCACCGCCAAGGGTTATACCTCCTAGTTGACACTTTCTACCCCCTCTTAATATCCCTTTGGGCAGCTCTTAAGCTGCCCATTTTTTTGTTCGCGAATTATTACTGAAGGGAGAAAGACAGCGGTAAAAACTGCTGTCCGAAACTAGTCGATGGCCTCAATACTGTGGCTGTGTGTGATGTCTACGCCACCGCGGGAGAGCATAATGGAGGCTGAGCAATACTTTTCAGCAGACAGTTTGACGGCATTCGCCACCTGGTTTTCTTTAAGATTCCTGCCGGTGACAATAAAGTGGATGTGGATTTTAGTAAACACTGAAGGCACTTCATCCGCCCTTTCCGCTTCGATTTCAGCAACGCAACTGACGACATCCTGACGGCTTTTTTTGAGGATATGCACCACGTCAAAGGCGGAACACCCCCCCATGCCGCTCAGTACAACCTCCATTGGGCGAGCCCCCTGGTTTTTGCCTCCATGATCCGGAGGGCCATCCATCACGAGCTGATGTCCGCTTTCCGTCTCTGCAATGAATTTGGCGTCTCCGCCCCAGGAAATCTTGGTTTTCATGTCGTCCTCGTGCTCAAAAGTGTCGAGAGCCTAACATAATTGATACCCAGTTACCTTTAGAATTGCCAATTCAGTAACACTAGCGACTCAATTGAGGAGTACAGCTCATGACAAATACCAACTTGGCCAAAGAAGACTTTGTGCCCATAATGGGGGCTCTGTTTGATAAAAGTCACAAAAGGGAGGAACCCGAGTTGGCACCGGCACCAATAACCCCCCATATTCCCAACGTGGAAGAATTTCTGGCTCACTGTCACCGACGCAAGTACCCGGCGAAAAGCACCATCATCTATGCCGGCGATGAAGGAGATACGCTGTCTTATATTGTTAAAGGCTCGGTCACAGTACTCATAGAAGATGACGACGGTCGGGAAATGATTGTCGCTTACCTGAATGAGGGTGACTTCTTTGGCGAGATGGGCCTTTTCAAGCAACCGGACCGTAGTGCCTGGATTCGCGCCAAGACAGAATGTGAAGTTGGCGAAATCAACTATAGCAAGTTCCAGGAACTGTCCCGCGAGCATCCGGAGTTCCTGTTCGCTATCGGCGTTCAGATGGCGAAACGCTTGCGGGATACCACCCGTAAAGTGGGCGACCTTGCTTTTCTCGATGTAACGGGTCGCGTAGCACGTACCTTACTGGACCTCTGCAAGGAACCGGACGCCATGACACACCCGGATGGTATGCAGATCAAAATCACCCGCCAGGAAATTGGCCGCATCGTCGGTTGCTCAAGAGAAATGGTCGGTCGGGTTCTTAAAACACTGGAAGATCAGGAACTGGTTTCGGTGAAAGGCAAAACCATGGTGGTTTTCGGCACACGCTGACCCGTACAGATCTTTTTCCTCAAGGCCTCCATGAGGCCTTTTTTATTGTCTGCTAAACGCTTGTGCGCTCTTGAGGCTCACTCTTATCATGAGAGCCCCTTTCTTCACTGCCGAGAAATTCCCATGAATGGTATCCACTACCCTATTAGCGGCTCATGTCAGTGTGGACAGATTACCTATGAACTGCTGGAGCCCCCCTTGCGAGTTATCGCCTGCCATTGTCGCGAATGCCAAAAGCTCTCCACCAGCGCTTTTAGCCTGACAGCCATGGTGAAGGCCTCCTCAATCCGCTTCCACGGCCCGCTGAAGCACTGGGAAAGGCCGGCCGACAGCGGCAACACCAACTGTGCGGAGTTCTGCCCAACCTGCGGCAACCGCATTTACCACTACAACCCGCTACAGCCGGAGGTTCTGAAACTCAAGCCAGCCACTCTGGCAGATACCCGCGTCATTCAACCCACCCTGCATGTATGGGTCAGCGAAAAACAAGACTGGTTCCAGATCCCGGAAGGCGTGGAGCAGCACCCAACACAGCCCTGGTAGCACCCACCCTAAACCGTCACCCATAAAAAAGCCCCGCATTTGCGGGGCTAACTATTGAATCAAACCCTGGCTACAGGCTTGGCTATAGTTGACATGCGGTTGCTGGACTACCCGCTAATCAATTAAACATCTCGACCAGTTTCAGGCCGGGCTCTTCAGCCCGCATAAACGTCTCGCCCACCAGGAACGCATTGACGTTATGACCGCGCATGGCCGCGACATCGTCAATGGTAAGAATTCCGCTTTCGGTAATCACGATACGATCATCAGGGATTTTCCCCAGCAGGCTGAACGTGGTATCCAGCGTCGTATGAAACGTATTCAGGTTGCGATTATTGATGCCGATCATCGGGTTGTCGATCACCAGGGCACGGTCCAGCTCCTGTGCATTATGCACCTCGATCAACACATCCAGTCCCAACTGCCGGGCGATGTCATGCAGACTTTCAAGCTGATTCTGGTCTAAGGCCGCTACAATCAGGAGAATACAGTCTGCGCCCAACACGAAGGACTCATACACCTGATAGGGTTCGATCACAAAATCCTTGCGCAGCACTGGCAACCGCGTAGCTTCACGAGCCATTTTCAGGTATTCGTCAGAACCCAGGAAAAACTCCTCCTCAGTCAGCACCGACAAGCAGGCGGCACCTCCTTTTTCATAGCTGCGCGCAATACCCACCGGGTCGAAGTCCTCGCGAATCACCCCTTTACTGGGCGAGGCCTTTTTTACTTCGGCGATCACAGCCGCCAGCCCCTGATCAATTTTGAACTGAAGTGCAGCGGCGAACCCCCTGATTTCACGGGACTCCTGGCACTGCTCCTGCAACTGTTCCAGGGAAACCTGTTGACTGCGCCGGGCGACTGCTGCCGCCTTGCGCTCGAGAATTTTTTTCAACACGGTGGGTGTATTTATCGCGGAATTCATCATTCTGTATCCAGTTCTTTGAGACAGCGCGAAAATGCTGCCAGATCATCCAGCTTGGTTTTCGCCAAACCGCTACCGATAGCGTCCTGGGCCATACTGACGCCCTCTGCCAGACTGGCGGCGACGCCTGCCGCATAGAGTGCAGCACCGGCATTGAGCGCCACCATATCTGACGCAATGCCACCATTTTTGGACAGCGCCTGCTTTACCATCGCCAAGCTTTCGGCCGCATCCGCCACCTTCAGATCCTGCAGGTGGCCGCGGACAATATTGAAGTCCTCCGGAATAACTGAGTACTCCGTTATGTCTCCGCGGAAAAGCTCTGCCACCCAAGTCTCGGCAGCAATACTGATCTCATCCAGGCCGTCTGCCGAATGGACCACCAACACATGTTCAGCGCCCAACTCACGCATCACTTCTGCGACCGGTCTAAGCCACTGGCGATCAAAGACACCGAGCAGCATGTTGGGAATACGCGCCGGATTAGTCAAAGGCCCGAGCAGGTTGAAAAGTGTCCGTGCAGCCAGCTCCCGGCGAGGGCCAATCGCGTGCTTCATGGCGCTGTGGTGATTCACTGCAAACATGAAACCGACACCCACCTCTTCGACACACCGCGCCACCTCCGCCGGGGACAGGTCCAGGCAAACCCCGGCCGCCTCCAGCAAATCAGCGCTGCCGCTTTTACTACTCACTGAGCGGTTGCCATGCTTGGCCACTCTGGCGCCTGCCGCCGCGGCCACGAACGTGCTCGCGGTGGACACATTGAAAATACCGGCGCTGTCGCCACCGGTACCGACGATGTCCACTAGGTGTTCACCACCGACACTCACCGGTGCCGCCAGTTCACGCATAACCTGCGCTGCAGCAGTGATTTCCGAAACGGTTTCGCCCTTCATGCGCAACCCCACCAGAAAGCCGCCGATCTGCGCATCCGTTGCCTCTCCGGTCATGATCTGCTGCATCACCTCACGCATGTCTTCAATGCTGAGATCCTGCCTTTCAAGAACTGCCGCTATGGCCTGTTGAATATTCATGGCTCAACTCTTTAAAAAGTTTTCCAGCAGGTCGTGGCCGTGCTCGGTAAGGATGGATTCCGGATGGAACTGAACGCCTTCAATCGCAAACTCGCGATGGCGCACACCCATGATTTCATCGACACCACCGTTTTCATTCTGTGTCCAGGCAGTGACTTCGAAACAGTCTGGAAGCGACTCGCGCTCAAGGATCAGGGAGTGGTAACGCGTGGCCTCGAATGGATTTGCCAAACCTCGAAATACGCCGCAATTATTGTGATAGACCGGCGACGTCTTGCCATGCATTACCTGGCGGGCACGTACCACTTTGGCGCCAAAGGCCTGACCGATACTCTGGTGACCAAGACAGATACCCAGCATGGGGATTTTCCCGGCAAACTCTGTCACCAGCGCAACGGAGATACCGGCTTCATTGGGCGTACAGGGCCCGGGAGAAATCACAATTTTCTCGGGTGCCAGCGCGGCAATCTGATCCAGTGTGATCTCATCGTTGCGCACAACTTTTACTTCAGCATGCAACTCACCCAGGTACTGCACCACGTTGTAGGTAAAGGAGTCGTAGTTATCAATCATCAATATCACGGCACAACTCCTCAAAGTACCAGGTCGGCAGCGCGGAATATGGCCCGCGCCTTGTTCATGGTCTCTTTCCACTCAAGCTCGGGAATCGAGTCCGCCACAATACCGGCACCGGCCTGCACATAAAGCTTGCCGCCCTTGATCACTGCAGTGCGAATGGCAATGGCGGTGTCCATATTGCCGTTCCAGCCGATATAGCCCACGGCGCCGCCGTAGACACCGCGTTTCACCGGCTCCAGCTCGTCGATAATTTCCATGGCACGAATTTTTGGTGCACCGCTCAGCGTGCCTGCAGGCAGTGTCGCCCGCAACACATCAATGGCACTGATCTCCGGGGGCACCTGCCCGGTGACATTAGAGATAATATGCATCACGTGGGAATAGCGCTCTACCGACATTTTCTCAGTGAGTTTCACTGAACCCGTCAGCGCCACACGGCCGACATCATTGCGACCGAGATCGATCAACATCAGGTGCTCGGCAATTTCTTTGGGGTCGGCCAGCATTTCCGCTTCCAGAGCCCTGTCCTCTTCCTCGGTACGGCCGCGGCGACGGGTTCCGGCGATGGGCCTAACCGTCACTTCGCCGTCTTCCAGGCGCGCCAGAATTTCCGGCGACGACCCCGCAATATGAAAATCATCGAGGTCCAAAAAATACAGGTAAGGGGACGGGTTGAGGCAGCGCAATGCCCGGTAAAGATTGAGCGGCTCCGCGGTAAAATCCATGGACAGTCGCTGGGAAGGGACAACCTGCATCACATCCCCGGCCAGCACATAGTCCTTGATAGTATTCACAGCATCCTTGTAGTTCTGCTCACCAAAACTGGAAACAAACGCGGACTCCTTCAAACCGCTGCCCGCCATGTTGAGCCCGGGCATTTCCGGCACCGGCAATTTCAGCTTGGCTTCCAGATCGTCGAGCCGCTCCTGGGCGCGTGACCAGGCATTGGGGGCCTTGGCATCTTCGTGCACTACCAGTATCAGCTTGCCCAGCAGGTTGTCAAAAATGACCACCTCGTCAGACACCATCAGCAGGATATCCGGGTTGCCCAACTCGTCAGGTGGGGTAGTGTTTTTCAGCCTGGGCTCCACGTAGCGCACCGTGTCATAGCCGAAGTAGCCCACCAGACCACCGGTGAAACGGGGTAACTGTGGCAACTCAGGCATGCGGTAGGTGGCGTGAAATGCTTCAATATCCTGCAACGGATCAGTGGTGGTGCGACATTCCTGCTGCACGCCGTTGGTTTCGATGGTGAGCTGGTCGCCATAGACTTTGAGCACAGTGGAGGCGGGCAAACCTATCAAGGAATAACGCCCCCATTTTTCACCGCCCTGAACCGATTCAAACAGGTAGGAATAGGGCCCACGGGCCAGCTTCAGGTAACAGGACAGGGGGGTTTCGAGGTCGGCCAGCACCTCGCGCATCACCGGAATACGGTTATAGTTCTGCTCGGCCAGCTCGGCAAATTCTTTCGGGGTCATGGTTCTTCCCTTGCGCTTACAAACGCAGATTATTCAGACAAAAAGGGGCAAAAAAGTGGCCGCCATTCAGGCAGCAGGGATCAGCAGCCGCGCCATCGCCAGCCGAGTTGAGCAGAAATGAGAGATGGGCAATTACCGAATGCCACAATAGCCTCCAATTGTCAGAGGGCGCATTCTAATTCATTCAACCGTTGCTGCAAAGTCAACGACTTAGGCAAGTGCCGCGCGCATCGCACCGATAGCCGCCCGGTAGTCATCCTGGCCATAAATCGCCGAACCGGCAACAAAGGTATCAGCACCTGCATCGGCAATTTCACGGATATTATCCGCAGTGACGCCGCCATCAATCTCCAGGCGGATATCACGGCCACTGGCATCAATCAATGCCCGGGCTTCCCGCAACTTGCCGAGGGTAGCCGGAATAAACTTCTGCCCCCCGAAACCCGGGTTAACGGACATCAGCAGCAGAACATCAATCTTGTCGAGGACATATTTGACCTGCTCAAGGCTGGTGGCCGGATTTAGGACAAGACCACTTTTGCAGCCGGCATCGCGAATCAGTTGCAGAGAGCGGTCAACATGACGGGAGGCCTCCGGGTGAAAGGTGATCCAGCTGGCACCGGCATCGGCAAAATCGCCGATCAACTGATCTACCGGGTCAACCATCAGGTGCACATCAATGGGCGCAGTGACCCCAAAATTGCGCAATGCCTTGCACACCATCGGACCAATGGTCAGGTTGGGCACATAGTGATTGTCCATCACGTCGAAGTGCACCACATCGGCACCGGCTGCCAGAACCGCATCCACTTCAGCACCTAACCGGGCAAAATCCGCCGAGAGGATAGAAGGTGCAATCAGGTAGTCTGTCATGGTCGTTTCCGGCTCCGTTTCGTTGCGGCGTACTATGCCGCAGAACCGCCGTAGCTGCAATCCGGCCCCTGTGGAGATCACTCCCCAGCAATATGCTTTGGTGCCTGGCAACCCCGCGCGCAGCATCGACCCGGCTGACGTGAAGTGCGCTTTCCTTCATCCAGTACACCCCTGTCCAGCAGGCGCTCCACCAACTCGCGCTTCTCGTAGGTGGGATAGTTGCGCCATATCTCCCGCTTCATCGCTTCCGGAGAACCACCCCCGTGCAGGGAGATCACCGAGTACCACCCCCCCTGATGAGAAGCAGTCAGGTCCTCAATAAAACGTGACACTTCCAGACGCTTATCCGCAGGAATATCCTGCCGACCACCCAGCACCGCCGCCAGGGATGCGGCTGTTTCCGGGTTGTGATCCTCATCGGGACCCGGAAGTGCGACAATCATTCCGCCCGATACATAGTGGGCCAGACGGTGCATGTCATAGATCTTGTTGGCAAGCAGCAACTTGCCGATATTGCTGAATACGGCGTCCGGCATGACCAGGCCCGCCGGGTCCTGCTGACAATAGACGGACGCGGCTACCCCACAGGCGTAAAAACTCTCAGTGATGGTAATAAGGTCCACCATCGCATCGCGGATATGTCCGTGACGGTCGGGATCGAGACCATTAGCTTCTGTCACCAGTGCACCGGCACCGATCAGCAGGTCGCCAAACCCGGCCCGCGCCCCGATACAGGAGTGCCGATGATGTGTGGCATAACTGGTGGTGAGGAAGCCACCCTCCTCACACTCCCCCGCCAGAAACACCCGCTCATGGGGCACAAACACGTCTTCAAAAATGACCACGCCGGTGGATTGCCCGTATTTGGCAGAAAATTTTGCGGCAGCTTCCCCCGGGCGGCCCGCGGGTCTGGCAATAATCGTCACCCCGGGTGCGTCGACCGGAACGGCACAGGCCACGGCAAAATCGGCGTCCTCCGGACGATGGGTGCGACAGGGCATCACCAGAAATTCGTGCATATAGGGGGCACCGGTGACAATCGCCTTGGTACCGCTGATCACAATGCCATCTGCGCGGCGCTTCTTTATATGCACATACACATCTGCATTGTTCTGCTGCCCCGGACGCAGGGAGCGATCTCCCTTGGCATCAGTCATGGCAACCCCCAGGGTCAGGTCCTGATCCTGAACATCGTGCAGATAATTCAAGAAGCGCTGATGGTAGTCGGTTCCATGGGTCTCATCCGTCTGCCAGGTCGACTGGTAGAGGGCATTCAGGGCATCGTGGGACAGATAGCGCTGGGCACAACCCGATTCCGCACAAACCAGTCTTACCGCCTCCAGTTTGTTGAGCAAATCATTGCTGTCTTCGCTGATATGCAGCATGCGGTTGACCAGTTTCCCGGAGGTTTTCTGCGTCGCCGACATCAGCTCGGCATACTGGAGTTTCTGCGCGAAATCGTAGGTTACCCCAACGGCGGCCACACCCGGGGCCAACAGTGGCTCATCGGCCACACTGGCCACGCGCTGCCCATTAAGAAACACCTTCGGTTGATATCGCCTTAATGACTCTCTGTAATCCGCACTATCCATCAACATTATGAAACGCCCTGAAATAACAATTGACGAATAATCTAACGCTGTTAGAATTTTAGTTCAAGCACAGTAAGCTAATTGGCCAAAACATGGTCAGGAATGATTTTGAATAAACGACGTCCAGCCACTAAAGAGCTGAAACGGGATATTATCCTCAACGCCGCACGCCTGGTTTTTGAACAGGAAGGTCTCGAAGGCGCCAGCCTGAGAGCCATTGCCAAGGCTGCCGGATACACCCCGGCCGCCCTGTATTTTCACTTTGACTCCAAGGAAGCAGTTTACGCAGAGTTGCTGTCCCACTCCCTCAATGCCCTGCGCAATGCCACGGAAGAAGCTATCGCCCGCGAGGACAACCCCGCTGAACGCCTGAAAGCTGCCGCCATGGCTTTTTTCCATTTCTACCGCGACAACCCGGGGGATCTCGATCTGGGTTTCTACCTGTTCCGTGGCGGCATGAAACCCAAGGGCCTGGGAAAGGAACGCAATCTCGCGCTAAACAAGCAGCTGCATGACAGCCTGCTGCCCATTACCAGCGCCGCTCTGGCCCTGGGGGCCTCAGAAAGCCATGCACGGGAAATCACTGCCAACCTCTTTGCACACGCAACCGGGCTGCTGCTACTGGCCCACACCGGCCGCATTCGCATATTCAACGCCAACGCCGAGGTCATGATGCAGGATTACGCAACCACTCTGGCAAGCCAGGCTGCACAGGTATAAACAAATGTCTCTTGTGGATCCCCGCCGCTGCGCCCTTGTGGTTGTAGATATTCAAAGCCGCCTGATGCCGGCAATCCACAATGCCGATAGCGTGATTCAGAATACCCGGAGGCTACTGCAAGCCTCCCGGTTACTGAATATTCCCCGCCTGTTCACAGAACACAATACAGAGGGCCTGGGACATACCGATGAGCGCCTCGACATACAGCCCGGAGAACCGGTGCTTGAGAAAATGACCTTCAATGCCTGTCAAGCTCGAGGAGCAGATGTGGCGATGCCAATGGGTAAGCAACTGATCGTGACAGGCTGTGAAGCCCACGTCTGCGTACTGCAAACCGTCTTCGGTCTGGTGGAAGCGGGAAAGCAGGTGTTCGTCACCAGCGATGCCATCGGCTCGCGAACCGCGGACAACCGCGATGCCGCCCTTCGGCGTATGGCAGACAACGGCGCGGAAATCGTCTCCACGGAAATGGTGCTATTCGAGTGGTTGGGCAGTGCCGATCATCCCCGGTTCCGGGATGTGTTGCGGCTGATCAAGTAACAAACTGGAAACGCCTTTCAACGCGCCTTGCTGCCCTCGTAAAGAGACCTGAAGCGTTTTGCGCTGAACCCATCCATACGCTTGCTTCCCTCCAGAATCACGGGCACGCCACGACCATTGAGCGCCTCAAAATCCCGCCGCCCTTTACGGGATGTCTCAATGTCGTATTCATTGAATGCAATACCTTCCTGCTGGAAGTAGCGCCGCGCTTTCTTGCAGACGCCACACCATTCGGCGCTGTACATCACCACCTTGCCCAGCTCTCTCGCATCGAGGAAGTCACTGTCAGATACCGAGGGGGAGTTAATCGTGTTGATCTTCAGCTCCAGGGACTGTGCGGAAACATCTTCCGGCTTCTGATCACTGAAATGGGTACGGCCACTGGCATCTTTCCAGGAATAGATTTCCCCCTGAGCCGGGGAAAAGCCCAGAAAAACCGTTGCCAGAAAAATACCAATCCAGGGCCTGATCATGATCTCAATTCCCTTTGTCAAACTTGATAGTAAAACCACAGTATAATCCCAGTCCGGGTCGCCCACGGCAACCCGTCATACTCAAGAATGGACACGCTACCGGACACCCTCAAACCATGAGTGAGCACAGTTATCGCCTGATCATTTCCTGCCCTGACCGCGTCGGTCTGGTCGCTGCCGTCAGTACCTTCCTGGCACAGGAGGGCGGCCTGCTCACGGAGGCCAACTATTATTGTGACCCGGAGAGCAACTGGTTCTTCATGCGACAGGTGATCGCCGCCAACTCCCTGCCCTACGGACCCGAGGAACTCTGCGCACGCTTTGCCCCACTGGCCGAGCAGTACCAGATGCAATGGCGACTGACCGATACCGGCACACCGAAACGCGTTGTGTTGATGGCCAGCAAACAGGCACACTGCCTATCAGATCTGCTGTATCGTTGGCGCAGCAAGGAAATGCAGTTTGACATTCCCTGCGTCATCTCCAACCACGACGACCTGCGCAGTTACGTCAACTGGCACAACATCCCCTACCACCACACGCCGGTAGACCCGGACAACAAGGCACAGCACTTTAGCGAGGTGGAACAACTGATCGAACAGAGCCAAGCCGATGTGATTGTGCTGGCCCGCTACATGCAGATCCTGCCCCCGGCATTGTGCGCCCGCTATCCGGGGCAAATCATCAATATCCACCACAGCTTCCTGCCCGCCTTTGTCGGCGCTAAACCCTATCACCAGGCGGCGGAGCGTGGCGTTAAACTGATCGGCGCCACCTGCCACTATGTCACCAGCGACCTGGATGCCGGGCCGATCATTGAGCAGGACGTGGTGCGCATCACTCACCACGACAGTATTCCCGACCTGGTGCGCAAGGGTAAGGATGTGGAGAAGACAGTGTTGGCCAAGGGCCTGCGCTATCACCTGGAAGATCGGGTACTACTGCACGGTAACAAGACGATTGTCTTTGAATAAACGAACGCGCTAGCGCCTGCCTTTGCCGGCCACCCAGAATTTCTGCATCTCGATGTACATGAAGGAGGCTGTCCAGCCGATCAGGATAAGTCCTGTCAGTGCTTCCAGCCCGGCCAGGAATCGAATGTGCCCGAACGGTTCAATATCCCCGTAGCCGAGGGACGTGTAGTTACTGAAAGAGAAATAGGCACAGTCGAGAATCGACCCGTCAAAATTACCGCCCAGGGAACCAGCACCTCCAACCTGCAACAACAGGTAGTAGGCATAGGCAAACACCCATATTTCCGCCACGTGGGCAAGAAACGCCCCACAGATGCCACACAACACCCGAAATCTCGGCGCAATGCCCAACTTCGGCAGCAACAGTGCCAGCCGGTACAATGCCTCGTAGTGAATCAACACCGCAATACCCACCACGGCGGAGTTGAACAGGAAAATTTTGCCTAACCCTTCCACGGCTAACTCCAGAACGCCACAGCCTGATAGGCGTGAAAATTAAACAGAAGCAGCGCTACCAGCAACGCCACTGTAATAAACCATTCATTGCCATCCAGCCCCAGGTGAGACCAGATGTAGTGGCGCAGAAACTCCCACTCCCCGGCAACAATGGATTCTCCCTTCTGCTGCCGCAACCATACCTCCAGGTCAGTCAGCGGGCAGCGCCAGCCAACCAGCATGATGGAGACGCCGTAGACGGCACAGAGGAAATGCCACCAGATCAGCGACGGCCAGTGAAATGCCAGCAGACCACCGGCAATCACAAACAGCACAAAGCCGAAGTGAACCAGCGCGATAATCAGAATCAGGGCGGGATAAACCATGGCGTTAATGTAACCTCAATACCATCCATTTGCATCTGCCAGCGCTGCTCCCGTCTGCGCTTGTTGCATTCGGTGGCCGATGCCGTAACACTTGGCACACCGAGCAAAAGAGCGACCCTATGAAGCATTCCGACCTGCGGGAATTTATCGATTTTCTGGAACAACGCGGCGAGCTCAAACGCATCACCGCCGAGATCGACCCCCACCTGGAAATGACGGAAATCTGTGACCGCACCCTTCGCGCGGATGGCCCCGCGCTACTGTTCGAAAACCCCAAAGGTTTTGACATCCCCGTGCTGGGGAACCTGTTTGGCACCCCCGAACGGGTGGCCATGGGAATGGGGCAGGAAAACATTTCAGCCCTGAGGGAAGTGGGTGAATTGCTGGCTTTCCTCAAGGAACCCGATCCGCCCAAGGGCATGAAAGACCTGTGGGAAAAACGCCATCAGTTCAAACCCATTCTCAACATGCCCGCCAAGCAGGTAAAAAAAGCCCCCTGCCAGCAGGTGGTCATCGAAGGCGATGACGTGGATTTGGGCAAACTGCCGATCCAGACCTGCTGGCCCGAGGATGCGGGCCCGCTGGTCACCTGGCCGCTGGTCATTACCCGCGGTCCGGAAAAGGAACGCCAGAACCTGGGCATCTACCGGCAGCAGGTGATCGGCAAAAACAAACTGATCATGCGCTGGTTGTCCCACCGCGGCGGCGCCCTGGATTTCCGCGACTGGCAGCTGAAACATCCCGGCGAGCCGTTCCCGGTGGCAGTGGCACTAGGTGCCGACCCGGCCACCATTCTTGGTGCCGTCACGCCCGTGCCTGACAGCCTGTCTGAATACGCCTTTGCGGGGCTACTGCGCGGTGAACGCACCGAAGTCGCCCAGTGCCTGGGCAGCAATCTGCAGGTGCCCGCCAGTGCCGAATTTATTCTCGAGGGACACCTGCATCCCGGGGAGATGGCCGATGAGGGCCCGTTTGGCGACCACACCGGTTATTACAACGAGGTGGAAAGTTTCCCGGTATTCACCGTGGAACGCATCACCCACCGCAAAAACCCCATCTATCACAGCACCTACACCGGGCGACCGCCGGACGAGCCCGCCATCCTCGGGGTGGCGCTCAATGAAGTGTTCGTGCCGATCCTGCGCAAGCAGTTTCCGGAAATTGTCGACTTTTACCTGCCGCCGGAGGGCTGTTCCTACCGCATGGCGGTGGTGACCATGAAGAAGCAGTACCCGGGCCACGCCAAGCGGGTGATGATGGGTGTGTGGTCGTTCCTGCGCCAGTTCATGTACACCAAGTTTGTGGTGGTCACTGACGACGATGTCAACGCAAGGGACTGGAACGATGTGATCTGGGCCATGACCACGCGCATGGACCCGCGCCGGGATACGGTGATTATCGACAACACCCCTATCGACTACCTGGACTTTGCATCGCCCGTGTCCGGGCTCGGCTCCAAAATCGGTTTCGATGCCACCAACAAAATGCCCGGAGAAACCAGCCGCGAATGGGGAAAACCCATCACCATGGACCCACAGGTTAAGGCCCGGGTGGATGAAATCTGGGAATCACTGGGGATCGACAGCTAACAGCCTGCCAGGCGATCCCCTTCCCGGTAAGAAACGACTAACCGTGGGTGATGGGCTTGTCGGTAAACAGAAAATCCTTCAGCTCATGATCAAACGCGGGATCGCGGCGACGAATCCATTCCAGCACCATGGCCGCGTGTTCCTTTTCCTCGTCGCGGTTGTGGGCAAGGATAGCCTTCAGCTCCGTGTCCTTGCAGGCATCGACCCGCTGGTTGTACCAGTCCACCGCCTCCAGCTCTTCCATCAGCGAGGTAATGGCCCGGTGCATATCCCGGGTTTCATTGCTCAATTCCTCAATGGGCTCATGGTAACCTTCGTTGGCCATACTCGAACTCCTTTATCTAATGTTTGACACCTATATCGTCCTTCAAAATTAGCCAGCGCCAGCGCATATTGCAATAAAGCGGCCTATTGATTGTGGCTATGGCCCTGATCAGAACTCCGATCAATACCACCAGCTTCCGTTACCTCACTCCACAAAAAAACCCGACGGTTTCCCGCCGGGCTGTTTTGAATGCCTGAGCAACCGCGCTTAACTCAGCCGTTGCTTGAAATCTGCATAGCCGAACTGTTTCACCACCCGCAGCGCATCGGTGGTGGAATTCCAGATGGCAATGGCAGGCAGATTAATGCCATTGAAAGTACTGGTTTTCACCATGGTGTAATGGCTCATGTCATCAAACACCAACCGCTGACCCACCTGTAGAGGCTGGTCAAAGCTGTAGTCGTCGATGACATCACCCGCCAGGCAGGTCATACCGCCGAGGCGATAGGTGTGGGCCTTTTCTCCCGGCTGCCCCGCCCCCAGTACGTTGGGACGGTATGGCATTTCCAGGATGTCTGGCATATGGCAGGTGGCGGAGGTGTCGAGAATCGCCAGGTCCATGTCGTTCCAGGTCAGGTCGAGCACTTCGGTGACCAGCACCCCGGTATGAATGGCCACTGCCTCGCCGGGCTCCAGAAATACCTGCACGTTGTACTTGGCAGCGAAGGTTTTCACCACCGCGATCAGTTCATCCACCTGGTAATCCGGTCGGGAAATATGGTGGCCGCCGCCGAAATTGACCCACTCCATCTGGTACAGCAGGTCGCCGAATTGCGCCTCTACTGCCGCGAGGGTGCGCTTCAACGGCTCCACATCCTGCTCGCAGAGGGTATGAAAATGTAACCCGCTGATGCCCTCAAGGGACTCGCCCTCGAACTGCGACAGGGGAATCCCCAGCCGCGAACAGGGGGCACAGGGGTCATAAATGGCCACTTCACCCTCGGAATGACGGGGATTAATGCGCAGGCCGTACTTTAAATGGGGCCGTTCCTGTTTTGCCTGCTGCAACAGCGGCTGGAAACGCTGCCACTGACCGAAAGAATTGAATACCACGTGGTCAGCGATCTTGAGGATCTCGGCGAGGTCGTGCTCGGTGTAGGCTGCGGAAAATACATGCACCTCGCCGCCGTACTCCTCATACCCGAGACGCGCCTCGTGCAGGCCACTGGCACAGGTACCGGACAGGTATTTCGACACCAGTGGTGCCAGGCTCCACATGGAAAACGCTTTCAGCGCCGCCAGTACTTTGGCGCCGCTCTCCTCCTGCACCCGGTGAAGAATCTGCAGGTTGCGCTCTACCGCGGCCTCGTCCACCACAAAACAGGGCGAGGGCACGCGGCGGGCATCGAAGCCAGTAAAAGGGTTATCAGCCAATGTGAGCGTTCCAAATCAGACCAGGTCGAAACCAGGTTCTTCGATCACTGCCCAGGGCAGGCCGTATTGGTTCATGTCTTCCATAAACGGATCGGGGTCCATCTGCTCCATGTTCCACACGCCTGCTTCTTGCCACTTGCCTTCCAGCATCATCTTGGCGCCAATCATGGCCGGCACACCGGTGGTGTAGGAAATCGCCTGGGACTGCACCTCGGCATAACATGCCTGGTGATCACAGATGTTGTACAGGTAAACGGTTTTCGGTTTGCCGTCTTTCACGCCGGTCACCACGCAACCGATACAGGTCTTGCCCTTGGTGCGCGGGCCAAGGCTGGCCGGGTCGGGCAACAGTCGCTTCAGGAACTGGATCGGCACAATCTGCTGGCCATTGAAATCCACCGGCTCGATACCGGTCATACCCACATTACCCAGCACCTCCAGGTGCTTCAGGTAGCTGTCGCCAAAACTCATCCAGAACTGGGCGCGTTTCAGGCTGGGGAAATTTTTCACCAGCGACTCCAGCTCCTCGTGGTACATACGGTAGATGTTGTAGGTACCCACACCCTCGGGACAGGTGAACGACTGCTTCAGGGACATGGCCGGGGTGGTGACAAACTCACCGTTTTCCCAGTGACGGCATTCGGCGGTCACTTCGCGGATATTGATTTCCGGGTTGAAGTTGGTGGCAAACGGGTAACCGTGGTCGCCGCCGTTGACGTCAATGATATCCAGGGTGTGAATTTCATCGAAGTAGTGCTTGGCAATGTACGCCGTGAAAACGTTGGTGGCACCGGGGTCAAAACCGGAACCGAGCAGCGCCATCAAACCGGCATTCTTGAATTTGTCCTGGTAGGCCCACTGCCAGCTGTACTCAAACTTGGCGGTGTCCAGCGGCTCGTAGTTCGCGGTATCCAGGTAGTTGACGCCCGCTTCCAGGCAGGCGTCCATAATGGTCAGGTCCTGATAGGGCAGCGCCACGTTGATCACCAGGTCCGGCTTGACGCGATTGATCAGCGCCACCAGCTCCGGCACGTTATCGGCATCCACCTGGGCAGTCTCGATGGGACGATCCAGTTGAGCGGCGATATGTCGGCACTTTTCCTCGGTGCGACTGGCCAGCACGATCTCACCGAACACTTCGGGCAGTTGTGCACACTTGTGGGTTACCACGCCACCGACACCGCCGGCACCAATAATCAGTACTTTTGCCATTTTTGACTCCTTGTTAGGGACGCGGAACTAGTCCCGCTCAAAATAGGTGTAACCATTCAGGCTATTACTAAACGTCTGTAATATTTTGCGCCGCTCCGACACACTGATATTGCCGGACTTCACCGCCGCCTCGGCACCCACCCGGAACTGCTCGTACAGCTCCTTGGGGTTGTACTCCACGTAGCTGAGTACGTCACCGATGGTGTCGCCCTGAATTTCTTCCACAAATTCGAAGTCACCGTCACCATCAATGCGCACACTGACCACATGGGTATCGCCAAACAGGTTGTGCAGATCGCCCAGCGTTTCCTGATAGGCACCCACCAGGAACACGCCCAGGTAATATTCCTCGCCCTCTTTCAGATCGTGCAGGGGCAGCGTGCGGGTTTCCCCGTCGGCATTGGCAAACAGATCCAGCTTGCCATCGGAATCGCAGGTCAGGTCGGCAATCACCGCCTTGTTTTTGGGTTCCTCATCCAGACGGTGAATGGGCATGATCGGGAAAATCTGGTCAATGGCCCAGGAATCCGGCAGTGACTGGAACAGGCTGAAGTTACCGTAGTAAATATCGGCCAGCGCCTCGTCGAGGTTTTGCAGTTCCGGAGGAATACGCCGCAGCCTCGGCAACAGCTGACGGGTGCGCTGCAGAATTTCCAGGTAAAGATTTTCTGCCAGTGCCAGCTCTCGCAAGGTTGCCTGCCCCTGACGGAACATACGGCGCATTTCCTCGCGGTAGTGGGCCGCGTCGTTGCAGCACTCCTGAACATTCTCTTCACCCAGCAGGTCGAGTGTCGCCCACAGGTTGGTCAGCGATTCAGAGCAGTCCTCCGGCAGCGCCTCGGGCAGGCCGTTGGATTTGAAGTAGCTGACATCGAGAATATTGAACAGCAGCAAGGACGAATAGGCGACCGTGGCCCGGCCCGACTCGGTAATGATGGTCGGGTGCGGCACGTCGTAACTGTCCAGCGCCTCGCTGATGGTCTCGACAATGTCCACACAGTACTCTTCCAGGGAGTAGTTCTTGCTGTGTGTTTCGTTGGTGTTGGCACCGGTGTAATCCACCGCCAGACCACCGCCGAGATCCAGGTAACCGAGGGGCGCGCCCTCTTTCACCAGGTCCACAAAATAACGGCAGGCTTCCTGCACCCCGTCGCGAATATTGCGGATATTGGGGATCTGGGAACCGATGTGATAGTGCATCAGTTGCAGGCAATGCAGCATGTCCGCTTCGCGCAGCTGGTCCACTACCTCAATCAGCTGGGTAATGGTCAGGCCAAACAGCGAGCGTTCACCGCTGTCCTCAAACCAGTGGCCTTCCACCTTGGCGGCCAGTTTGACGCGCACGCCAATCAGCGGCTCGATACCGAGTCGCTTGCTCTGTTCCAGAATGATGCCCAGTTCGCTGGGGGTCTCGATCACGAAAAAGCATTTCAGGCCAAGTTTTCTCGCGTGCAAACCCAGCTCGATAAATTCCGCATCCTTGTAGCCGTTACAGACAATACAGGCTTCGCGGTCCCGCAGGTGGGACATGGCGATAATCAGTTCCGCCTTGCTGCCCGCTTCCAGGCCGTGGTGGTACTGGCCACCGTATTTGGCAATTTCCTCCACCACGTGACACTGCTGGTTCACCTTGATAGGAAACACGCCGCGGTACTCACCGCGATAACCCTGTTGCTTGATGGCCGCGGCAAAGCTCTCGTTGAGACAGGCGATGCGATCATCCAGCAGGTTTTCAATGCGCAGCAGCACGGGCATGGCATGGCCGCGATCTTCCAGACCGGCGACGATATCCATCAGGGAAATACTGAGGGGGCGCTTCTTGCGGGGAATCAGCACCGACATTTCGCCCTTGTCATTCAGGTCGAAATAACCGGCACCCCAATCGTTCACGCCGTAGAGACTGGCAGAATCAGCCGTGCTCCACCCTTTTTGCTGGGGGGCATTCAATGCTGTGTCCCCGGGTTGTCCACGCCAGCAGGCGGCTGTGGCAGAAAAAACGCAATCATCCTGTTCATGATAAGTACCCCCAGAAATACAAATAGAAGAGCAGTACCACCATCCGGAGAAACCAGTCTCCGAACCCGAGCCACAACGGCAACATCGTTACCCGCCGCAATTTGAGACAAATCGCAGGGGGGCGCCACTTTCACAAAAAAACATGAACGTGAAAAGACAATTCTAGAACAGGAAAAAAGAAATTCCGACCCACCAGTCGCTCGGGGTCACATTGAATTACCCGCTGAACCCGGCCGCTGATGCCAGCGACCTACAAACAACCCGTTTTTAAATTCCGGAGTTACGCCATATCCGGCCAGGGGTTGGCCTGATCAAACACCACATCGAGTTCATAACCCGGCACTGTCATGCCCTGGCGGGTAATTTTGATGCCATTTTCCTCAATCACCGGCTCGCCAAAGCGGTAGATGACATCCAGCTGACCACGATCCGCCCTGGCGGCGTAGTCGGCAGCGGCCTCGCGGGTTTTTTCGCGCTGTTTCTGGTACTGCGCCATGGCATCGCCGTAACGGCGGGCCAGCATGGCCTCAACTTTCTGGGGCGCCACCACCACCGCGGTGGCATTGTTACCGCCGAAACCCTTGGAGTTGATAAATGCCAGCTCCATGCCGCGCTCTCCGGTATCCAGATCCTGCAGCGGGTAGCTGAGGTGTTTCTGGTGCACATCCTCGGCGACGGCATCAATGGTTTTAATGCCGGGGATCAGCTGGTATTTAAAGGTACCCAGCGCCGCCATCAGCTGATCGCCGCTGGCGGAAGAAATGGTGTGGCCGACATAGGATTTCACCGCAGCCACCGGCCAGTCGGATACGCCAAACGCTCCCGCCACCGCATCGAAAATTTCCGACTCGGTGACCCGGTTGGCCGGCGTGCTGGAACCGTGAGCGTGAATAAAGCTGTGATCCCGAACGGCCTCTTCACCGAAAGCCGCCACGGCGGAGGCCACCGCCTTGCCGAACGACACATAGTTACCGGCACCGGGGGCGGAAATGGATTTTTTCAGGCCGTCGGCATTAATAAATACATCCGACACGGCACCGTGAATATCGGCGCCCAGTTCCACCGCCAGCCTATCGTCCATCAACACCACAAACTGGGTGCCCTCGGCGAGGGTAAAACCGCAGTTATCACCAAAGGGGCGGCTGGCACGCCGCCAGTCGGGAATGCTGGAACCGTCGAGCTTGCAGAGCCCTTCATCGGTGCCCAAGGCCCCCATATTGGTAAAGCCCTCGAAAATTTCCGGGGTCAGGCTGGCCTCGGCATTGCCGACAATGGCCACCCGACGGCGACCACTGCGAATATCTTTGACCGCCGCCTGCAACACGTACAGAAACGACGCACAGGCACCGGTGATGGCCTCGGTGTGGCCAACACTACCCAGCACGTAGGCATTCACAAAATCCGCCGGCATGGTATTGAGACCCAGTGCCAACTGTTTTGAGGTGGTGCGTTCACCTTTCAGGCGGTTCTGCATCAGGCCGCCCACGCCTTCGCCGGAAACCTGGCCAAACACGCTGGAACCGTAAACACCGATCTCATCGGGGTGCACCGAGGCGGCAATGGTTTCCCAGGGCACGCCTACAGAGTGCAGCGCATCGCTGGCACCGAGCAGGGCCATTTGCAGACCGCGGGGATGAAAACGGGAATTGTATTGTTCGGCCGGATCAAAACCGGAAGGCAGTTGCCCGGCGGCCTGGGCAGCCTGGCGGTCGTAGACCGGCACCAGGAATTCGCCGTTATCCTTGCTGCGCACCTCGAAGCTGCCGTTTTCGGGTTCCACCTGCCAGTGGGAGGGAATTTTTCCCGGCATGTCGCGACGACCCAGTGTGAAGCTGACCTGGCCATCATCACCCGGCTGCACCTTCACGCGTTTGTGAGCCAGCACCTGGTCGGGGTCGTAGAGAGAGGTTTCCAGTCGGCGAATCAGGGTTCCGTCGAGCACCTGCCCGGCATACTTGGCCGCTACAGAAGCAAGGTCGAGGCTATTGCCCTCGTTATCCCGGTAACATTCATCGTCCCAGGTCACCAGCGACATCAGGCAAGCCAGCGCAGCAATGGTTTCTTCGCGCTCCTGTTCCGGAAGGGACTCCAGTACCATGCGGCGAAACGCCTGGTGGGAAGAGCTGCGACCGGCGGCATTGTAGCCACCAAAACCAACAATAACGGGCAAAGCTTGCATAGGAAACGGTGTCCTGTAGTACTGCATGAATCAATTGATTGACGCAGTCTATCAATCATCCGTCATTGATTTTTGGTCATTATGGCCATATATTTTCCCATTATGGCCAAAAAACCCGCTAATCCACCAAAACCACTACAGGTTTGCACCCTGCTGTACCACAACCTGCTCGGCACCAGCGCCACGCTCCCCGTGGAAATGCTGCGAACCGCAGAGGCTGCCGAGCGCTCAATCAACCCCGAGGCGAAACCCATTGCCGCCTGCACCCTGTCCATTGACCGGGAACCGGTGGACTCCCCCTCCGGCTTTGCCATTCAGCCCTTTGCCACCGTGGACGAGATTGAACACTGTGACATCGTCTGTCTGCCGGCCCTGTGGCGCAATCCGCGCCCGGCCCTGAAAAAATACCGCGCTTATGTGCCCTGGCTGCAACAGCAGGCAAAACAGGGCGCGGTGATGATCGCCGTGGGTACCGGTGTGTGCTTCCTGGCCGAAGCCGGCTTGCTGGATAACCAGCCCGCCACCACCCACTGGCATTACTTTGACCAGTTCCAGAAGGACTACCCGGCGGTTGACCTGAAGCGCCAGTACTTTATTACCCAGGCGGGCAACCTCTACTGCGCCGCCAGCGTGAACGCCATGGCGGAACTGATGGTGCACCTGGTGGCTCGGCTTTACGGACGCCACGCCGCCACACAGGTGGAGCGCAATTTCTTTCACGAAATCCGTAGCTCTTTCGAGCCCACCAGCTATTTTTCCGACAACGTGGAATACCACCCGGACGAACAGGTGGTGCAGGCGCAGATCTGGTTTGAGGATAACTTCAGCAAACCCATCAAGATCAGTGACGTGGCGAAACAGTTCGGCTTCAGCATGCGCACCTTCGACCGACGCTTTAAAAACGCCCTCGGCAAAACCCCGCTGCAATACCTGCAACGCACCCGCCTTAACAACGCCCGGGAGCTGTTACAGAAGTCCAACTTATCGGTGTCGGAAATTGCCGCCCACTGCGGCTACCAGGATGCAGCAGCGTTCAGCAAAATCTTTCACCGCCAGTTTGGCACGTCGCCGATGAAATACCGGGAGACAGTAAGAGCGAAATTATTTAGTGTGCATTGAATTTGAAATTCTTAAGTTTCTCCCAGAAAATATTTAACTAATTTTTATAAATTTCCACAAAAAGCAGGGACGAGCATGAGATTGGAAAAAACACTTGAAATTAAGGGTTATTTTTGGACGCCGGAAAATCTATCTAAAAAACTTCCTGGAATACTTACAATAAAGAATGGTGGGAAGATTGAACTTGAAACGGTTGGGTTATTCTATGAAGGTGCCGAATTTTTCGACGTGCACAAAAATCCAGACCGAATTTTAGGGCACCTGGAAGATGGACAATCCGTCACTCTTGATAACTGTCTTTATATCAGCAGGAATTTTTCATTTGGCGGGATATCCAAATCAAAAATACATGTATCAAAAGGATATATTGGAGCAACTTTTGGGGAGCATGCAGACATAGAGTTCAACAAGATATCATTCTCAACCGATCTAATGGACGAGTGGATTGGGATAAGCGGTATAAAAATAGACAATGATTTTGATTCAAAAAGCTCACATATAAATTACAATCTTCCGAAATCAATTTCTATTAAGCTCTCAGAAGAATTAACTCTTGAAATTTGTTTTTCGTACAGACCACCTAACCTACAAAAAATAAATGAAGCACAAATTTACCAAAAAGCATTTTTTACACTCAAATCCAGAAAACCAACCCCACTTACTAGACTATCGAAAGTAATCCACAAACTTGTCAATTTTCTTTGCTTCGCAACTGACACCATCGTCTCAATTAAGGAGCTTACTGGGATAACAGAGAACATCTTAATCAACTCAAAACCTGCCAATATTAATATTTTTTACGAAAGCATTCCTTTTACAGAGCGCATCCCCGAACAAAAGCACAACAACATGCTGTTCAAATATAGCGACATTCAAGAAAGCCCGGAAATCTATATAAATGGGTGGCTTAATACATATGAATATCTAGAATCATCTATTGACGTATATTTTGCAACGCAGTTTGGCGCTCATAAATATTTAGACGGAAAATTTCTTTCTCTAGCACAAGCTCTTGAAACTCTCCAACGAAGAACCAGCAATGAAAAAGCAATGAACGATGCAGAATTCGACAACATCGTTTCCACTTTAATCGACGCCTGCCCCATAAAACACAGGGAATGGCTAGCCGGAAAAATGAACTTTGCAAATGAAATAACACTTTCTCAGCGTGTAAAAAAACTAATTGAGCCTTTTAAGAATAAACTTGGAAACAACAAAAGAAGAGAAAAACTAATTCGCAAAATTGTTGATACTCGAAATTACTTAACACATTACAATGAGAATCTAAAAAACAAATCAGCAAACGGTGAGGAATTATGGGAAGTTTTTCAAATAATGGAGGCCATATTACAACTTCACTTCTTATCTAGAATTGGATTTTGCACCCAACAAATTGACAAAATTATAGAAAATTCTGAGCCACTGAAACACAAGTTAAACAACCTGTAGTCTCACTCTTTTACGAAAACGAAAACTTCTTCCCATCCCGAACATTGCCTCAAGGCCAGCGAATGGCAATGTTCTTTTGACAGGATTAGAAGTGCACCGCGTCCAGACCTTAGACTGCTTCACTCCTGCCGATCAACCTGACTTGTTATTTCACCGGGCCGTAGATAACCTAGTAAGCACGCGTTTTAACCTAAATAAGAATAATCTAACTAACGATAACAAAAGATCAGGTGTTGAATGTCTAACCAAAGCAATACAACCTCATTGCCACACTGGGCAAGCATCCTCGGTGTCGTGGCCATTATGCTCGGCGTGTTTCTGACCGCCGTGCATGGCAACGAGGTGATGAAACAGGTGGTGATCACCAACAATATGCCCGCCGATGGCGTGATGCCAGAGCCTGACTGCCCTGAAGAAGAGCTGGAAGAGGAAGGCATTAGCGTGGCGGAATGTGAGTACCTGATTCAGCATGTGAGGGGCATTGCCCTGTCGGCACCGGACTGGTTCCCAAGTGCACAGATCACCCTGTCGGCCATCGGCACGGTGCTGGCGTTTGGCTCCATTATCATCGGCGGTGCGCTGGTGAATTACACCGCCTGGGCTTCGAAGGCGGCATTGCTGGTATTCGGCGGTCTCGCGGCTATCGATTTATTGCAGTTTGCGGTGGTGGTGAATACCGGCCCCACCCTGCGCGACGTTTACCTGGGCGGTATTCTGCTGTGGTTTATTCTTCACCTGATGCTGGTGGCCGGGGTATTGGCCGGCCGACATACCGAAGCCGAAGCGCAATAGACGACCCACGGCAACAACGATAAAAAAACGGACTCTGCTATGCAAAGACAAGGCTTTAACAGAACGGCGGTCACCCTGCACTGGTTGCTGGCTGTTTCGATTTTCTTCTTATTTATTTCAAGCTGGTGGATGATGGGGCTGCCACTGCCCTCACGGGAATTACAGTTCCGCGCCTTCCCCTTTCAGCTGCATAAGAACATTGGCATCACGCTGGTGATTGTTATTTTCATGCTGCTGTATGTACGCCTGCGGTACCGGCCAGCACCCCCTGACTCAACAGACATGACGCCGTGGATGAACCGGTTGGCCATCGCCGCCCACGTCGCCGTTTATGTGGTGATAGTGGCAGTGTGCGTGACCGGCTACCTGTCATCGGCACACACCCGTTGGGATACGGTTTACTGGTGGACCATTGAGTTCCCGCGCATTGCCGCCCCCGATGAAGAACTGAACGAGTTCTGGGGCGAAATCCATACCTGGGCTGCCTGGGCATTGCTGGGCATTATTGCCGTGCATGTGAGCGGCGCGATTTACCACGCGTTCCGCAATGACGGCATTGTGCGGCGGATGATGCGCTGGTAACTGTCGTCAAAACAGCCATAAAAAAGGGTCCTCAATGGACCCTTTTTTTTGTGCGTTCAAACCCTGTGTTATCGGAGTCAACCAGTAAGCCCTTGCAGCACTCACTCCGCCATTTTGACGCAGTTGCGCCCGCTGGATTTTGCCTCGTACAGGGCCACATCCGCCATGTTCAGCAATTCGGTCGGCGAGCTGCTGTGGCGCGGCACCCGGGTCACCACGCCGATACTGACGGTGACCACACTTTTTTCAGTACCGGTATTGGGGATATTCATGGCTTCCACCGCCGCCCTTGCACGTTCCGCCACCTGGTAGGCGGCGTGGCTGTCGGCACCGGGCAACACCATAACAATTTCCTCTCCGCCATAGCGGGCCACCAGGTCTTCATTGCGCACGCATTTTTGAAGGGCTTCCGCCACCCGTTTCAGGCATTTGTCCCCAGCCAGATGGCCGTAGCAGTCGTTGAAGCCCTTGAAGTTATCGATGTCGATCATGGCAATGCCAAGGCAGCGGCCGGTGACCAGCGAGCGCTGCCATTCGGCACTGAGCAGTTCGTCCAGCCCGCGCCGGTTGAGCAGCTCGGTGAGCTGGTCGGTGATGTTGAGAGCCAGCAGTTTGTTGTTGGCGACTTCCAGCTCCTGCTGCACCTGAACCCGCTGGTTGATTTCACCTTCCATCTGCTCTTTGGCCTGTTGCAGTGCACGGGTAATTTTCTTGTTTTCTTCCAGGGCGGCTTCCAGTTCCCGGGTGCGCTTGCTTACCTGTTCTTCCAGCACGATGGCGGTTTCAAACAGGTTGAATGCCGATCCCTGCAGGTTGCTGGCGTGCTCGGCCCTGTCCATCAGTACCCGGATGATCTTGTTGAGACGTTTGATTTCCGCCTCAATATCGACCGGGGAGCACACCTGCCAGTTGATTTCTCGATTGTTCATGTTGTTCATACGGCCAGGTTTCCAAACGCTATACCGGTGAGTGTCTGGTTAACGTGTACGCCGCCATACTGTTCACCGTAGGTGTTGAAGCCCACGACCTGATAATCATTAAAGATATTTCCCACCTGCTCGGTGAGGCCTTTCTGACGAATTTCCAGCCCTCTCAATACACAGTCGCAGGCCAGTACCAGTTGCAGCGGCCCCACCTTTTCGGACACATGGTCCAGGCTTTTCTGCAGGTCTTCAACGAGATCCACACACTGGGCCTTGCGCAGCACCAGCCCCTCTTCAATAGCGCAGTAGAAGGTCAGGCTTTTATCGTCATTGGCTTTCTGGATGGCGCGCACATAGTCGGTACCATCAATCAGCACCACCACCGGGGATTCCGCAAAGCGGTCCGGCGACAGGTCGCCCACCGGGATGTTGGCGAGGCGGGCATATTCTTCGGTGGCCGGAAAGCCGCTGATTTCCTGAACGGTGCGGGCAGCCGGGTCTGCCTCGGTCACCACCATGCGGCCTTCACCGGGCACGAAATGCTGTGTTTTAAAGGTGTGGAACGGCAACGAGGTGGTCGCCAGGACCATCACGGCGCTGTCGCTGTGAAAACGGCCCTCGTGAAATACGTGGGTGTTTTCAAAGCGCAGATCATCACCCGCTGAACCCCCAACCAGCGGAATGTAACCGAGAGCGTTCTGCAGTGAGTGCACCACCGGTTCTTCGCGCACGGATTGTCCATCGATTAGCAAAAAGGCGAAGCTGTTTTCTGACTTTGCCCGTGGTGCCAGAGCTTCCAGCTTCTGGCGCTGGCGTTGAGCAAAGCTCTGCCCATCGATCATGGAAAACTGCTGCAGGTTATCCAGCCGACCGATTACCGCGGTGCAGTACTCGGCGGGAAAACTGACACCCGAGATACTTTTTTCACAGTAGCCCTTGGGACCAAATTCCCCGGCCGTGGTACAACCCACCAGTGGAATATCGCCAAATGACTGCGTGAGTTCACTGGCCATGGTGTCCAGATTGTAGTGGCTGGAGCAGAAGAAGATGACGAGCCCCATGTCGTCCTGTACTAACTGGCTGTGAAGATCCCTGACTGCCTGACGTTCATCTGATGCAAGGCTTTGTGCGCGCCGAATCTGCGGCTGAGTACTCATGTAACCCCCCGTAGGTACGAAAATGCCTTATTCGACATCCATACCTAGCAATTATTTTGGCCCTGATTAGCAGTGATAAATCTCCATTGCTGCCGACAGCGCCCACCACTGGCACATTAGCTTCCAGATAGTGCGTGTTTTTTTCGCAATTACTCTTAACGACTATATCGGTAGTACCCGGATTTTCTTGAGGCAGATTTGTGAACCCTGCACGGTTTTTATGTGATCTGGTCGCCCCCGAAATTGTTTTCACTGTAACGAACCACAGATCCCTGTCAATCTACCGGCTGTGACATTGTGGTTTTGAATCCAGAGGTAATTCATGCAGAATTTGCACTGCGTCTATACAAACGCCATAAGACACTCTCATAACGAGCAACGGAACCTGCCCCCTATCGACAAGGATTGCCCATGACCAAGCACGCTGACTTCTCGCTCTCTACCCTTCTAAAAGATACCTGGTATTTTTTTACCACCCATTTCATTGGCCTTTGCGCGGTGTTGTTGCCACTGCTGATACCCCTGAACATAATCAGTATGGCGGCTGGATTTTATTCCAATGACGGTGAGCAGATCATTTGGCCTGCCCTGATACTGGAGCTCATGGCATTCCCGCTTTACCAGGGCGCATTGATTTTCTTTCTCGCCACAGTGATCAAAGACAAACACCAGAACGTAAGCCAATACTACAGACAATCGATGAAGTACTGGTTTTCACTCATGCTGCTGTACCTGTTGATGGGTCTCGCCATGATGGGCGGATTCATACTCTTGATTTTACCGGGGCTTATCGTCGCTGCCCGAGTGGCTTTTGCAGAGTTCTACTGTCTGCTGCATGAAGAGGCTCCGCTGGATGCTTTCAAGTCCAGCTGGGAGCAAAGCCGCGAGTACCAGTGGAAAATTCTCGGCGGTCTGCTGGTAATTGGGCTGGCCATTATTATTCCATTCGCTGTTCTGGAGTGGTTAGTGGCGGCACTCGGCCTGAATGGCGCCATCTATACCTTTATCTCAAGCCTGCTGGCCTCAATCATTTCTGCCTGCACTACCATCTTTTGCTTCAGGGTGTTTACCCTTCACCTGGACACCCAATCCTCATCAGGCGGAGAAGAGGAACTAACTCAAAATGGCGCACTGAACGAATAATGCCTTAATGGCAAGGCGGAAGATTGTTTAGGGAAATGAAAACTTGGCACCTTCCCGGACACTGCTGGAAGGCCAGCGCTGGGTGATGGTCTTGCGGCGGGTATAAAAACGCACGGCGTCCGGGCCATAGGCGTAGAGATCGCCAAACAGGGAGCGCTTCCAGCCGCCGAAACTGTGGCTGGCTACCGGGACCGGCAGGGGAACGTTGACACCCACCATCCCCACCCTGATGCGATCGGTGAAATAGCGTGCGGCTTCGCCGTCGCGGGTAAAGATGCAAGTGCCATTGCCGTATTCGTGGCGGTCAATTAACGCCATGGCTTCTTCCTGGCTGTTAACCCGCACCACACACAACACCGGGCCGAAGATTTCCTCTCGGTAAATACGCATACCCGGCGTCACCCTGTCAAACAGGCAGCCGCCGAGAAAAAATCCATTTTCATGGCCGGCCACCGTCAGGCGACGACCATCCACCACCAGTTCGGCACCCTCTTCCAAGCCAAGGTCAACGTAACTGCGAACCCGGGACAGGTGTTCGGCGGTAATCAGCGGCCCCATATCATTGCTGTTGTCGCTGCCCGCACCCACCTTGAGCACGGCCAATTGCTGTTTCAATTTGGCAACAAGCTGGTCGGCCGTAGCATCGCCAACTGCCACTGCCACGGAAATGGCCATGCAGCGCTCACCACAGGAACCGTAGGCGGCACCCATCAGGGCACTGACGGCATTGTCGAGGTCAGCATCGGGCATAACGACGGCATGGTTTTTTGCTCCGCCTAGAGCCTGTACACGCTTGCCATTGGCGGTGGCTGTTCGGTAAATGCTTTCCGCCACCGGAGTGGAACCCACAAAACTCACGGCCTGAACGCGGGCATCCTTTAACAGGGTATCCACGGCCTCTCGGTCGCCATTCACCACGTTGAAAACACCATCCGGCAAACCCGCTTCCTTGAGCAGTTCCGCCAGTATCAGCGCCGGGGCGGGGTCGCGCTCGGAGGGCTTCAGCACGAAGCAGTTGCCACAGACAATGGCCATGGGAAACATCCACATGGGCACCATGGCGGGAAAGTTGAACGGGGTGATGCCCGCCACCACCCCCAGCGGTTGCTGCTCATTCCAGCTATCGATACCGGGACCGACATTCTTGCTGTGTTCGCCTTTGAGCAGTTGCGGAGCACCGCAGGCGTAATCCACCACTTCGATACCGCGACCCAGTTCTCCGGCGGCATCGTGCAACACCTTGCCATGCTGTTGGGTTATGGCGGCGACGACGCGCTCACTGTGCTGTTCCAGCAACGCCTTGAAGCGGAACATCACCTGGGCGCGCTTCACCGGGGGGGTATCCCGCCAGGCGGGAAAGGCTGCCTCGGCAGCGGCAATGGCCTGTTCGACCACGGCCCTGTCTGCCAGGGAAACCTTTGCGACCACTTCTCCGGTGGCCGGGTTGTAAACCGGCTGACTGCGACCACTGCCGCTTGCTGCCGAGCCGTTGATCCAATGGCCGGTCTCGCTTGGATTTAATTGCTGCTGATCTGTCATGTTGATGGCTGCTTGCTAATGCTCTTTCTGTTATCGATCCCGGAGGTCATTTTGTCTCCAGCGAGGCGGTGTGAGTGTCGTTTAGTCATTCAAAATGGGCGAATGACACCGACTCTGGGAAGAAAATGGCCCCAGGATTACTCGCATTCGTTGATGGCTTCACCCAGGGCGTTAACCAGTGAATCCAGCTCCGCTTCGGTGGCCATAAATTGTGGCCCCAACTGCACGGTGTCTCCGCCAAAGCGAATGTAAAATCCTTTCTCCCAGCACTTCATGCCAATCTGCCAGGGACGCTTCAGGGGTTCGCCCGGTACCGATTCAATGGTGAGACCCGCCGCCAGTCCGAAGTTTCGAATATCCGCGACATGCTTGGTGCCTTTCAGGCTGTGAATTTTCGATTCCAGCACCGGTGCAAGTGTTTGAACCCGCTCAAACAGGTGTTCGCGTTCCAGTATATTCAGTGCCGCCAGCCCCGCTGCACAGGCCACAGGATGACCTGAATAGGTGTAACCATGGGGAAACTCGACCATGTAATCGGGGCCTCCCTGGGCCATAAAGGTGTCGTAGATGTCCTGTTTCACCACCACGGCACCCATGGGTATTGCGCCGTTGGTGAGCTGCTTGGCGAGGTTGAGAATATCCGGCACCACGCCGAACAGTTCCGCCGCGGTGGGGGCACCGAGACGGCCGAGGCCGGTGATCACTTCATCGAAGATCAGCAGAATATCGTGCTGGTCGCAAATCTCGCGAATTCGCTGCAGATAGCCCACCGGCGGAGGCAGCACGCCAGCCGAACCTGCCATGGGCTCGATAATCACCGCGGCAATGGTAGAGGCATCGTGCAGGGCAATCAGGTTGGAGAGTTCATCGGCAAGGTGTGCGCCATTTTCCGGCATACCGCGACTGAAAGCGTTTTCCGGCAGCAGGGTATGGGGCAGATGATCGGCCTCCACGCCCTGACCATAAAGCATGCGGTTGCCGACAATACCGCCAACGCTGATACCGCCAAAATTCACACCGTGATAGGCCTTGGCGCGGCCGATCAGGCGCGTTTTTGACCCCTGGCCTTTCTTGCGCCAGTAGGCGCGAGCCATTTTCAGGGCGGTATCCGCACTCTCTGAACCGGAGTCGGTGAAAAACACGCGATTCAGACCTTCAGGCATAAACTCGGTAATGCGCTCGGCGAGCTGAAAAGACAGCGGCTGACCGAACTGGAAGCCGGGAGAATAATCCAGCGTTGAGAGCTGGCGACTGACGGCCTCGGCAATCTCACTGCGACCGTGCCCTGCTCCGCAGGTCCACAACCCGGACAGGCCATCGTAAATTTTGCGGCCGTCGGCACTGGTGTACCACGTGCCTTCCGCCGCCACGATCATGCGCGGATTCTGTTTGAATTCCCTGTTACCAGTGAACGGCATCCAGTGGGCGCTGAACTGGTCGTCGGTTACCCCGGCGCGGCGCTTTAGCGGGTCCATGACGTGTGTTCCTGAGTGAATGAGAAGAGGAAAACCATACCCTAAGTCTAGCTGGCGGTTTTCATTGCTGAAACCACTATCTTTGCTGACTACAGCCTTCGTCAAGCATATTTTCGCGAGGTGAAATGGGGTTGCTTACAGCACGTAAAGCAACCACTCTGCGGCCATGACGGGCTTGTCGCCGCCCTCGATTTCCATCAGTAGGTCCACTGCATACCGGGTTCCCTGACCCTGCGTTTCGCGGGAGGTCACCTGCCAGCGCAGGCGGATTCGGCTATCCACCGTCACGGGGGACATGAAGCGCAGGCGATTGACGCCGTAATTGAGCACGGTGCAATCGCCAATAATTGCCAGCAGATCATCCAGCATCATGTGGGGCACCATGGAAAGGTAGAGGAAACCGTGGGCAATGGTTTTGCCAAAGGGGCCTGCTGCGGCTTTTTCCCTATTCACATGCAGGTACTGGTGGTCGTAGGTGGCATCGGCAAAGTGGTCGATCTGCTGCTGGGTAATGGTGTACCAATCGGAGAGACCACTGGGCAGTTCACTCATGGGGAAATCCTTGTTCAGTCAGTTGCGCTTTCTCGGCGGATCATATCCCGGAACAGGGTGAGGGGTTGACCGGAAATTCTCGGGGATCGTTTATCTGCGGCGGCCGCTACCGGCGCAGGAAGTTGATAATTTCGGGGGAGACCACGTCGGCCATGGTGAGCATGAACAGGTGCCCGCAGTCCATCAGCCACAGCTCCGCATTGGGAATGCGACTGGCCATAATGCGCGCGTTGACCGGTGGAATAATGGGGTCATCGGTGCCGTGAATAATCAGCGTCGGCGAAGCTATGCGGTGCAACCAGTGAAGGCTGGACCAGGTGGCCAATGCCAGCACCTGGTAGTAGTAGCCCCGGCTGCTGGTGCTCTGCACCTTGCCGGCGTGCTCTTCCACCATGGCCGGATCTGAACGCATACGGCCGCCGTACAATTCCCCGGCGATTTTCGCCATGTACTGTTTATCCAAATAGCGGCGGGGACTCATCATCCGGAACAGGGTACCCGGTTTGCCGGGAAACATGGAGGACCCGGAGCCAGTGGCACACAGCACCAGTTTATTGCAGCGCTTGGGGTATTGTTTGGCGAACTGCTGGGCCAGCGCCCCGCCCCAGGATAAACCCAGGACATCCACCGTGGTGTAGCCGAGCTGATCCAGCAAGGTTGCTGTAAGCCGGGCATAGGTGCGCATGAGCCAGGGTAAGGCCTGGGTGTCGGATTTGCCGGCACCGGGCATATCAAAAATAATGATTTCTGTGTCTTCCATGGCATTGATAAAGGATTCCAGCACTTCCAGACTGGCGCCAATGCCATTGAGCAGCAGCAGGGGTTTCCCCTGTCGCGAACCACGGCGAATACCGACGCGGATATTCAACCCCATGGTGGTCAGCCAGTAGATCTCCAGCCCACTGGCAATATGCGGTGCATCCTGAACCTCATCAAGGATCATTTCAGCTGTAGACATAGGTGCCCGGGGCAGCCTCCATGGTGGGGTAATTGCGATTACCCAGATTGCGCGGCGCCGTTTTGCGTTCTCCGGAACGTTCCTTCAGCCACTCTGACCAGTCCGTCCACCAGGAGCCTTCGCACTGCTCGGCATGCTCCAGCCACATATCGGGCGATTCGGGCAACTCTTCATTGCAGTAGTAGCGCGCCCGGCTGTTTTCCGGAGGGTTCACCAGGCTCTGGATATGACCGCTGGAACTGAGCACGAATTTGATATTGCCGCCCACGAACTGGGTGGTCTGATAGCAGACTTTCCAGGGGGTGATGTGGTCGGACAGCCCGGCAGTGACATATTTGTCGCAATCCAGTGTGCGCAGGTTGATGGTGGTGTCGAGCACTTCCATCTCACCTTTTTCCAGCAGGTTATGCTCGAACAGGTCGAGGAAATCACAATGCAGCTGGGCCGGCAGGTTGGTGGAATCGCTGTTCCAGAACAGGATGTCAAATGCCGGGGGCGCTTCACCCAGCAGGTAGTTGTTGACGTGATAGTTCCAGACCAGGTCGTTGGGCCGCATCCAGTTAAACACCCGGGACAGCTCCGGCCCTTCCAGCACACCTTTCTCGCGGGAACGGATACGGGCCGCCTGCAGTGAAGAGGGCGACGTGAACACGCTCATCTCCGTGTCCTTTGATTTCATGCTCAACATGCACACCGACAGGCTCAGGCTGTTGACCAGATCGCGGCCCGTCTCCTTCAGGTAGGACGACAGGATCGAGGAGGTAATACCTCCGGCGCAGGCACCCACCACATTGAGGTCCTTGCTGCGGGTGATGTCGAGAATGACATCAATGGCCTGGCTGGCGGCAGTGACGTACTCATCCAGTCCCCAATCACGGTTTTCCGCCACCGGGTTGCGCCAGCTGATGACAAACACCTGGAAGCCCTGTTCGAGACAGAAGCGGAAGAAACTCTTCTCCGGCGTCAGGTCGTAAATGTAGAACTTGTTGATCTGCGGCGGAACAATTAACAGCGGGCGGCGATAAACCTTCGATGTACGGGGGCGATACTGGATCAGTTCCAGCTGCTCATTGCGATACACCACAGACCCTTCGGTGGTGGCCAGATTGACGCCCACACGAAATTTGCTTTTGTCTACCTGGGAAGGCATGCCGTGGTTATGCTGAAGATCGTTAACGTAATTCTTCAGCCCCTTGATCAGGCTGCTGCCTTTGGTCTCGACCACTTTGCGCAGTGCCTTGGGGTTGCCCAACAGGAAATTGGTGGGAGACATAGAGGTGGTCAGCACTTCCTTGACGAACTTGGCACGGCGCAGGTCCAGCCCGTCCAGGTCGAGATCATCCACCAATTCGTCCAGGGATTCATCCCACGCAAAATATGCCTGCTTCAGTTTCCGGTAGAGGACATTTTCTTCCCAGGAGGGATCAGAAAAACGCCGGTCCTTGTTGGCGCCATCGTACTCGTCCGTGCCTTTCAGAATATCGGCAACCCGCCGTCCGAAGCGTTTGCTGTAGCGCAATACCTTAGACGGCTGTGCGGCGGCCTGCTTGGCGGTTTTTTTCACCGCGCTTTTGATGTCATCTGTACTCACGCCCACCAGCGGATTGAGCGCGACAGTGTTCTCGATCGCTTTGGCCAGCAGCTCTTCCTGAATTTGTGCTGCAGACTTTTTGCTCTTTTCGGACATACGTTCACCCTAGGAAAAGGTTGTACCAGGAGCGGGGAGGGGAGAGGAGATCGGTTGATCTTCCGTCTAACTCTACCACCTGCAGGCGGTATCGCAAAGCATGGCTTATTCGAGAAACGACTTCGGCCTTGCAGGATTCACGGTAAGCATAGCACTTCTCTGGCCCAAAGAGCGGCGGCAGGCAAGCGGTATCTGTCGGTCAATATCAGGGGTAGAGCTGCTCGGACAGGTAGTCTTCCAGCTTTTCCAGATCCGGAATCAGAGCCTGCCAGCTGTCCATGGCCACGGCCATGATCGCAAAGGGGTGACTCTCAGTACTCATTTCCTGCATCAGGTCTGCGGGGGTCATGCGCATCAGGTGGGGAAAACCCTGAATCTGCAAGGCAAAGAAATTGAATTTCTGGTTGTCGGTCATGGCGTGCAGCACCAGCGCCATACGACCCTGTGACTGGCTGCCACCGTTTTCATCCAGACCCTCAAAGGAAACCAGGGGAATGCGTTGCAACCGCCATTCCATCCAGCCGATCAACCAGTCTGGCTCGTCAGCGGGCTCACACACGACCTGCTGAACCACTTCGGCGACACCGGCTGCCGGCACCAGCAGGCGATGCCCCTGGATGGAGACGAAAAGACTATCTACCTCTGTCTGCAGTAATCCGCTGTCTGTCTGTAACTCGTTCATGTGGTTAGTCTCCAGCCCCGCTGTCCATCTGCGCAACTATTGCTCGGCCAGTTGTATCACTTCGGACATGGCGGTGAGCAGTTCATCTTCCTGGTATGGTTTGCCCATATAACGCTCGACACCCAGGGCAAATGCTCTGTCGCGGTGTTTGTCGCCGGTGCGGGAGGTGATCATGATGATGGGTATTGAGCGCAACGCATTGCTGCCCTTAACCCGTTTTGCCACTTCGAAGCCGTCCATACGCGGCATTTCGATATCCAGCAACATGACATCCGGACGGTGGTCTTCAAGCAACTTCATGGCCTCGACACCATCCCGGGCTGTCAGCACGTCAAAGCCCTCACGCTCAAGGAAGCGGCTGGTAACCTTGCGCACCGTCACAGAGTCATCCACCACCATGGCACAGATGGCGCTGGACTGGTCGCGATCTTGTTTGGAGTCGTGCACTTCAACACTAGCCCGCGCCACGACTTCTGCGCGCAGCAGTCCCAGCATGTCGAGAATAATGACCACGCGACCATCGCCCATCAGCGTGGCACCGGACAGCCCCGGCACCTTGCTGAATGGCAGGCCAAGACTTTTTGCCACGATTTCCGCGCTGCCTGCCAGGCCATCAACCTGCACCGCATAACGGCGGGTTTCCGAATGCACCAGCACCAGGAATACCGATTGAAGGGAGGTATCAATCCTGGGGGCCGCCCCCTCTGTGATCAGACTGCCCAGATAACGCACTTCATACTGCTCACCGGCATATTCGAGTCGTGAATCGGGGTGGCGGTAGTATTGCTCCAGCTCACTGGGACTCATGCGAACCACACCATCGACACTGCTCAGCGGCAAAGCATAGAGCTCACCATTCATTTCAATCATCAACGCGCGATTGACGGAGACGGTGAATGGCAGCCGGATAATAAACTGTGTGCCCTGACCGGGTTGGGAATGAATCTGGATGGTACCACCCAGTTCACGGACCTGGCTGTTGACCACATCCATGCCGACACCACGCCCTGAAACCTGAGAGACTTTTTCGGCGGTGGAAAATCCCGGTTCAAAGATGAACTGGATGACATCCTGGTCGTCCAGGTTGTTGTCTGCGGGAATCAGTTCGCGGTCAATGGCCCGCTGGCGAATGGCCTCGGTATTGAGCCCACGGCCATCATCGGACAACTGCAAAAGGATATCTCCGCCCTCACGCACCAGCCCCACGGAAATTGTGCCGGTTTCCGGCTTGCCCGCCGCCAGCCGGTCCGCACCGGGTTCCATGCCATGGTCGATAGAGTTGCGGATCATATGCTCCAGAGGCGCCAGCATCTGCTCCATCACTGAGCGGTCCATTTCCCCGTCGATGTTGACCAGTTTCAGGTCCACTTTCTTGCCCAGCTCATCGCTGACCTGACGCACAATACGTCGCAGCCTAGGCACAATCCGGGTGAACGGTACCAGACGCATGCGCATCAGCCGCTCCTGAAGATCGGTGACAATTCGCGCCTGCCCCATCAGGTGGGACTCGGCACCCCGGGCTTTTTCAGCCAGTGTTTCCTTGAGATCCTGTAGATCGTAAGCGGACTCCAGCAGGGACTGCGACAATTGCTGCAAGTGGGAGTAGCGGTCCATTTCCAGGGGGTCAAAACCCTCCGGGGTATTCAGCGCATCCAGCTGCTCCTGACGGAACATCATGTGGGCTTCTGTTTCCATGCCAATGCGACGTACCTGGTCCTTGAGACGGGCAATGGTGGACTGCATTTCTTCCAGCGTGTAGGCAAAGTCGTTAACCTGCTGCTCCGCACGGCCCCGGGAAATACTGGTTTCCCCAGTGAGGTTTACCAGGCTCTCCAGCAGCGGCGCCGAAACCTTGATCGTGTCCTGCTGACCGGCAAGTTGCCGCTGTTGCTGGGGCGCGACAGGCTCGACAATTTCCGGCAACAATTCCTCGGCAGCCTGGCCTTCGGTCACTGGCTGTGCAAGTACCGTGGGCTGAAACTCCGCAGAATTGACCTCTCCCGTGGGCTGATCTTGTTCCGGCAAGACTTCCTGGCGTTCAGATTCCACCGGGACAGCTGGTTCGGTGACAGCCTCAAGCTGTGGCGCCGCCGGCTCTTCTTCGGAAAACAGCTGCCGAGCAGCTGTGAGAGCTGCCAACAGGTGATCCTGTCGACGCAGCAGGCCTCGGAAAACGTCCTCGTTAAGTCTGTCGCGGTGACTTTCCAGGGTCAGAATTTCGGTTTCAAAATCGTGGCTCAGTTCCCCGAGCTGCTGCAAGCTGGCCATTCGCGCACCACCCTTGAAGGTGTGCAGCGCCCGCTTCAGGGACTCTATGCTGTTCTGATCCTGCCAATCCTGAGCCCACTGTTGCAGGCCACGGTCAATATCCTCCAGGAGCTCGTCCGCTTCGCTGATGAAGATTTCCAGAATTTCCAGGTCGATATCTTCACGGTTGATTGATGCCACCTGGAATTCATCGGTAGCCGCGGCCTCCTGGCCTTCTGCTTCGCCCTCAGGTGGTTCACTGCCATCAGACAGATCCTGGGTTTCAACGGGCAACTCCTCAGATAGATTGCTTTCTTCGGTGGCGGTGTCAGCAACCTGCTCGGCTTCGAAAACTGGTAACGATGGCTCCACCAACTCAGTAGAATATACCTGTGACGCCTCCACAGCTTCGTTGTTTTCTTCAACAAAGGTCTCTACCGGCTGTCCGGGTTCTGCCTCAGAGACAGGTGATGACACTTCCACCGACTCAGGAGCGAATTGCCGAGGTTCTTCCACGACTTCGTTATTTTCTGCAACAGGGGTATAGGCAACCGTGCTCTCTGCAGATATCTCGGAGATATCTGTAGGCGCTTCACCCGTATCGCTGACAGACGGTGTCGGTAGCGCAGTGGCAATATCGGATAACGCCTGCTGTAGGGAATCGGAGCAGGGCGTCAAATCCTGGTTTGCCGCCACCGCATCCACCATGCCCAGCAACTCGTGGTGAGCCTTTACCAGGGTAGTCAGCAATTCATCTTCAGCCTGCCGATTAACCGACAATATCTGCTGATAAGCCGCACCGAGCAATTGGGCTAATTGCTGCATGGGCTGTACGCCAGCCCGCTCAGCCGCTTCTGCCACTTTGGACAGTTCATCACTAAACTGTCCGAAGATGGTTTGATCTTCGGGGGCTTGCTGCCAGTGACGCAGCATATCTTCAGCATCCAGCAATGCCTGCATGCCTTCGGTCATCAGCAGGTTCAGCAGGTCCGGGCTTACACGGTGTGACGACGCCTTTTCCTCGCTGTGCAAGACCACGGCCATGGCGCGGTCACGAAGCTCGGAAAGACGCTCAAGGAATCCCGGCAGTTCCGGTATTTCCTCGACCCTGCCAAGGCTTGGCACCGTGGACAGAGACAAACGGCAATAGGTGTCGGCATCTCCCAGCAGATCGACAATGTCACTGTCGACGTTCAGCTGGTAGGTATACAGCTCTTTGACAAAGTTCTCTAATGGCGTGGCGAGGTCGCCAATGGATTCCACTCCCGCCATGCGCGCACTGCCTTTGAGCGTATGCAGGGCGGCCTGAAGGTCACTGCTTGGCGGCGCATAAACCGGCGCCGCCTGGCGCTGCGCTTCAACAAACTGGGCTATTGTCGCCAGGTGCTGCATGGCCTCTTCAGAAAAGATGGACAACAATTCCATTGCTTCCGGATCAATGGCCGGCTCTTCCGGGGAGTCGACCGCTTGTTCCGCAATGCCACTATCCGCTGCACCGGCGCCAACGGCAGACTGTGTTTCACTCCCCTGCTCTGTATTAACCTCATCGGTATCAAACTGCGGCAGGGCGATTTCTTCGCCCTTGGCGAGGGCTTCCGCTGCTATCATCAACTGACCGACATATTCCGCCCTCTGAGGCTTGCGGCGCAGACGAAATGCTTCGCTGATCTCGGGAATCACCTCCAGTGTCAGCTCCACCACGGCCATCAGGGTAGGGGTCACCACCACGCGTTTTTCCAGCGCCTTGTTGAGGAGGTTTTCCAGTTGCCAGGCCAGTTCGCCCAGGGTCTCTGCACCCACCATGCGGCCACCCCCCTTGAGGGTGTGGAAGGCACGGCGAACTTCCGTAAGCGGCTCTTCACTGTCCGGTTGTTCCACCCACAGCTGGTACTGCTCCCTGAGAGTCTCCATGACCTCGTCGACCTCTTCCAGGAAGACCTCAACGATTTCATCATCGACCTGCGGCTCGTCATGTTTTTCGGATGCCGGCTCCGCCGGTGTCTCACCTACGGGTTCGGCGGCAACAACGTCTTCATCGTGTACCTGTTCAGCTGGTGTTGTCTCTTCAACTGAGTCAACCGTACCGTCTGTATCAGGTGTTAAGACAGGGATCGTGGCGGACGAATCCGGCTGGTCGAGACCGGCCACCGGATAGCCCAGTTTGGCGACACTTTTTTCTGCCAGGGACAGGATCATGTCCTCGGAATCTGCATCCCGCTGATCGAGCACGTCTAGGAAGTATTCAATACTGGTCAATGCTTCAGCCAGAGAATCCAGCATATTCCAGTTGGGCACGCTGTGTTCAGCCAGCACCTCTTCGGAGAGGTAACGCTGGCAGGCTGTTAGCACCCTGGCAGCCCTTTCCTGCTCCAGTACCGCGAGGGCTCCTTTGACATCCATCAGCAACTGAGGCACATCGGCCAGCTTGTCCCGCTGCCATTGCGAGGCAATGAAGTCGACAATGACATCTTTGATTTTCTCAAGCCCGCTTTTGGCTTCGGTCAACAGTGCCAACTGTGCGCGGTTCAGTTCCACCTGCATGGCCTTGCTGGTGGTGACACCTTCAATCAATTGCCTGTTCTGCTCGAGCCATCCCTGCAAGCCGTTTTCGGCCAGTACCAGCTTGTCTGCCAGCGCCAGCAGCCCGCTGCGATCTTCTGGGTGCTGCTGGAATGAAGACCAGAGGGACCTGGCCTCATCAATCAGCTGGTATTGCTCCTGCCTGCCCAGCATGAGCATGGAATCGGCTATGCGCTTCAGGCGCTCATCGGCCTCCGTCATCAACCCCTGAAAATCCCCTGGTGCTTCCACCAGTTGCGCCAGGGCTTCCTTGAGCCGACTGAACTCTTCCTCAAGCACTGCAACCATGGCTTTGGCGGTGTCGTTCTGATACAGCGCCGAAAAGCTGTTGTTCGCTTCTTCCACCAGCACGTCGGGCAGCGCCTCATCCAGGTGATACAGCTCCCTGATCAGGGTGGATCTGGCACCCTGGCTTTTGCCATGGGCAATGTAAAACAGCAGATTCTTCAGCAGGATTTGCGGCATGGGCTGCATCAAGCCATCATAGCCCGCCTGGGAAAGACGGCGGATTTCCACCTCCAGCTGTCGCAGCAGCATCTGCACCGCCTGACCCAATTTGATGTCTTTGCCGGCAATACCCTCCAGAAGAGCCAGCACCACATTCCAGAGTGGCTCCCGGGGCATGCCTTTGCTCAGTTCACGAAGCCGCGAAAAGACCTTATCCAGGTAACTGAAGTTTTCTTCGACCTTCTCGCCCTTGACCACCCCCAGCAGGGCGTACTGATACATTTGCCGCAGTTTGCGCAACAAATTGGTCATAGCCACCGGGTCAGGTTGCCGATTGTAGGATTTGCTGAGCTGCTCTGAAGCGAGCATTTGTGGCGTAAAGTAGGCTGTTTCCGACACCAGCGGCTCTGACTTGATGGCTCGCAGCTCATTGAGCAAAAGCAGCAGTGTTTCCGGTTGGTCCTGACGACTGTTGAGCAACTGCTGCAGGTAACCGGGCAAGGTGAGAATAGCCTGTATCAGCACTGCGCCGGCATCGGCGATATTCATCACCCGCCGGTCAAGAATGCGCTGGGCCACTTGCTCCATTTCCCCGGCCAACAACAGAGGGCCATGGCACTCCGCCATTTTCAGAGAACCGTGAACCTCATGGATCAGCGCCAGACATCGGCGCATGGGTTCATCGTTTTCTGAATGAACAAGAAAGACTTCCAGCGCCTCAGCGGCTTCATTCAGACTGGTTTCGACTTCATCCGCCAACCAGGCCAGACCCTGCAATTTTCCCTGCTGCTCCATCTAGCACTCCCTGTCGCTTTCAGCACGGACAAATACCAGGACGTCATCCGCACGCTGGCGCTGTAGACCGGGGACCGGTCGGGACAGGTATTCGCCGGGGCCCAGCACCAGAAAGCCACCCGGTTTCAGGCAACTCGCCAACCGTTCAACCAGTGCCGTGCGCTGCCTGTCGCTGAAGTACACCAGTACATGCTGGCAAAAAATAACATCCATACCTCGGGTTTCATCCGGCCACTGATCATCGACCAGATTAATTTTGCGAAATTGCACCCGATCGCGTAACTCCCGTGCGATAGCAACCTGCTGCTCAGTGACGGCTTCAAAAGCAGATTGTTCTTCCACTGTGAGACTTTGAATGGCAGCCCGGGGATAAAACCCCTGCTCGGCCTGGGCCAGGGCTACCTCGGAAATATCCGAAGCCAGAATCTGAACTCGGTCCAAGGGCACATGTTGTCCCGCGGTGATGGCCATAGAGCAGGCTTCTTCGCCAGTGGCACAGCCCGCGCTCCACAGTTTCAGAGTGTCGGCAGTTGAATCGCCTGATCGCGAACGCAGAAATTGCGCCAGAAAATCAAACGAGGGACGGTGGCGGAAAAAACCGGTTTCCCGAATCAGCACATGTTCCAGCAGTTGTTGCCACCAGCGATCCAGAGACGCGACTGGCCTGACATGGGTGTCGCTGAAACACTGCAGCTGTCTGACCAACCCACGGCGCACATGAGCCTCCCAGGCGGGGGTCACGCAAACGCCGGTTCTGGTTTCCAGCAAGGCTGCCCAGCGACTAAAGGTTCGGTCACTCAACGCCACTACCTGATCCATAGGGATTCTCCGTCAGGTACTCAGGTGTATTACAGGGTTGAAGTTGTCTGTTTCGAGCTTTCCTCTTCCGTCTCTTCCTCACTGTAGAAATCTTCTGTCAGCGCATCAAAGTCCAGCTCATCATCAGGGTCCGTTTCCTGGAGCGATTTGAGCAGTGCCGCCTCGTCGTAGTCATCGCTTTGGCCCTGCTCCCGTTCTACCGGTATCTCTTCTGCCAGCTCGTCGCGGGTAGCTTCTGCATCCTGCAGCACACTCTCAACAGTATCCGCTGCGGCCTGATCGCCCCCTTTATGCAGCGCCTGGTCAATCAGGTCAAACTCGTCGTCTGATAGCATCGTGCCGCGCATCGGCTGACGCTCCCTGGCTGGCTGCGGTTTCGACTCAGTCTCGGCTTCTTTTTCCGGGGCTTCCCCGGTTAAGGCTTCCTCGCCTTCTTCCATCAGGCTGAGGCCGGCATCTGCCGTTGCACTCGCCGTGGTTTCTTCCTGCTCTTCTTCAAACTGGTACTCTTCGTCGACATAGTCGTTATAGCCGGCATCATCCTCATCATAGTCAGGGAGTTCACGCTCCATGGAAGCAGGCAATTTGAAGCCGGAAACCGAGTTGCGCAATTCGACCGCCAGTTCCGCCAGTTCGCCAATCGACTGGGCGGTATTGTTGGTTCCGGACAGTGTCTGGGATGTAATATCCTGAATCACGTTCATGGTGCGTGACACATGGCCGGCGGTTGTGGCCTGGTGTTTGGCCGCCGTGGAGATGTCCTGAATCAATTCCGCCAGGTCGGCAGATACCGTTTCAATCTCTTCCAGAGCAACACCCGCCGCATGGGCCCGCTCAGCACCTTTCACCACCTCAGCGGTGGTCTGCTCCATCGAACTCACGGCTTCGTTGGTATCCGTCTGAATGGTCTTCACCAGGGAAGCAATCTGTTTGGTTGCACCCGCGGAACGTTCCGCCAGTCGCTGCACTTCATCCGCAACCACCGCAAAACCCCGACCGGCATCACCCGCCATGGAGGCCTGGATCGCGGCGTTCAATGCGAGGATGTTGGTTTGATCGGCAATGTCATTGATCAACGATACGATATCGCCAATTTCCTGGGAGCTTTCACCCAGGCGCTTGATGCGTTTGGAGGTATCCTGAATCTGCTCGCGAATGGTATCCATGCCGCCAATGGTGTTTTGCACCACGCCGGCGCCTTTCTTGGCAATGGACACCGATTTTTCCGCCACGTTGGCGGACTCTGCGGAGTTGGATGACACCTGATCGATGGTCACGGCCATTTCATTAATGGCCGCGGAGGCACCGGCTATTTCCTGCGCCTGGTGCTCGGACGCCTCAGCCAGTTGCAGTGCGGTGGCACGTGTTTCGTTGGCAGCAGCAGAAACGTTCTCCGACGTATCCTGGATCTGCGCTACCAGAATCCGCAGCTGGTCGATGGCGTAGTTAATAGAGTCGGCGATCGCGCCGGTAAAGTCTTCCGTTACCGTGGCATGGCTGGTCAGGTCACCTTCACCGAGGCCGGCAATTTCATCCAGCAACCTGAGAATGGCCTGCTGGTTCTGTTCGTTATCCGTGGCCGAGTCCCGCAGGCGTCGCCGGGTTTCCGCAGAATTTTTAAACGCCATCAGCGTCAACAACAGAATACCGAAAACCCCGGCGTACAGTGCAGTGGTGTAACTCAGGTCCCTGGTTTCCGGCAGTTTCGCGATGGTGTCTGACATCTCGCTGAGTTGCTCCTGCAACTGTGGCGACTTGTCCAGGATGGTATTGGTGGCTTTGATGGCATTAAACAGCGCCGGGGTGGCATCAAAAATTTCCTGCATGGAGGTGCTGACAAAGCCAAACTGTTCGGTGATCTGTTCAAGGCTGGCCCTAACTGCGGGCACCGTCACACGACTGAGTCCCATGGTGGCATCGCCGTTTTTCATGGCATCCAGTACCTGGCCAAACAACTTGATATCCCGGGAGAACTGCTCGGCCGCTTTCTCTGCATCCACGCCACCTGAAAGCATGCGATCCACATTGCGGCCAATGCGCTCGGCGCGCCAGGACTGGGCCTGCGCAAAGGCTGACTGGGAGGCCGGGGCGGCATTGGCCAGCAGCAATTCGACAACCTTGGTATGTTCCTGCTGCAGATCCGGCAAGGTGCGATTCAGGGTTTTGGCGACCTGATTCAGGAAAATGACCGGCTGTTTATTATCAATAATTATCTGGGCATTGCTGTGTGCCTGGAACCAGGCATCCTGCAAACGGCTCAGCTGGTCATCACCCACCTCACCCTCCAGGTTGTGGTTCAGTTGATCCCAGCTTCCCTTCATCTGATCCACTAGGTTCTGCAGTTCGCCAAACGCGGCCTCGTTACCGGAAGCAGATGCCTTGGACAGGGTCACCAGACGATAGGACTGGGCACGCAGCTCTGACATCAGCTGCAGGCTCTCCTGATCTTTCGCCGTCTGGTTGAATACCAGCAACAGGTTAAACCCGAGAAAAACCACTACGGCGATCAACGTCACTGACAGCAACGTGATCGATGAGCTGGTCTTTGATTTCTTGGAAGCAGTCATGTCTAAGTCACTCCGGGCAATTCATCACCACGCCGCTTTGCGGTGTACTTGCCAATTACAATTCGATAGCAGCCTATGCCGCCACCGCCATAAAACGAGGATCATTCAGCAAAGGGCCCAACCGCAGCAACACCCAGGCATTGTCCGGCTGTACAAAACTGCCCTCCGCGTAGAGCACCAGTGGCTCGGGCACCAACGCGGCCCGACGAGTAAAGGTATCCACCTTGAAGTGCCGCATGCCATGCACCTGATCTACAGCCAGGCCCAGGAAAACACCAAACATCTCGATCACAATGACACGCTGGGTTTTCGTTGTGCCGGATAACTGGCTGCCTAAAAAGGCCGCCAGATTAATGACCGGCAACAATCGGCCCCTCAGGTTCGCCATACCCATCACCCAGGGCTTAACCCTGGGAAGTGATGTGTATTGTGGCATTTCGATAATTTCGACCAGCTCTTCCAGAGGCATAGCCAGATTGTGACCGAGCAGGGAAAAACACACCACCTTGCGCGTTGCGACAATATCCTGTTGGGCGGGAAGGCTTCTAGCATTTTCAGCATAACGCTGGGCAAGTGAAACCAGGACCTTGAAAGGTGTGCGCTGACTCGTCATGGCCTGTCAGTGATCAGCATTTAGCTGATCACTTCCTTGAGTACACTGATCAGGCTTTTTTCACTGACAGGTTTGGTCAGGTAGGCTTTGGCCCCCTGGCGCATACCCCACACCTTATCCGTATCCTGGTCTTTGGTGGTGACAATAATCACGGGGATATGCTCGGTTTCGCTGGCCTTGCTTAATTGACGGGTGGTTTGAAAACCGTTGACCCCCGGCAATACGATATCCATGAGAATGGCATCCGGCTGCTCTTTTGCTGCCAGCGCCAGGCCGTCCTCACCGCTTATGGCCGCCAGTACTTCGTAGCCATTTTTCTGCAACAGTCCCGTGAGTTGATGGGTTTCTGTTGGTGAATCATCAACGATCAATATTCTCGCCATCTGCTCCCCCGGCTGGAATATCCATGCCTTCAGGTACTACATCCACTGCCTCACTGTTGGAGAACTTGTCCAACGCTTCGAACAGCTCTGTCTTACTGAAAGGTTTGGTCAGGTAATCATCTGCCCCCACAATACGGCCCTTGGCTTTATCAAAAAGCCCGTCCTTACTTGAAAGCATGATTACCGGGATATGTTTAAACTGGCTGTTGTTCTTGATCAGGGCACAGGTCTGATAACCGTCCAATCGCGGCATCATGATGTCCACAAAAATAACACTGGGCTTGCTGTCAGCAATTTTGGAGAGTGAGTCGAAACCGTCAATGGCGGTGATAACCTCACACCCGGCCTTGCTGAGGAGGGTTTCCGCAGTTCGGCGTATGGTATTACTGTCATCAATAACCATGACTTTCAGACCATTGTACTGTTCTTCCATTGCTGCTCGCCCCGTTATGTTGTGAATACGCCTGCCTTTACGCAAAGGCAGTGGATTATGTAACACAATCACTTGGTTTTATCTATAACCGTCCGCCGCCATCAAAACCTGAACACAGTTTTAACGTTTGGCAGTTGCGCTTGCAGAGCCGTGCCCTTACCTTAAGCCGATATATCGGCCACTACTCTGACATCTTATAGAACAAGTCCTTTTTCGTGGCGTGACAAAGGTAACAGTTATGACGAGAACTCTTGGGGTTGTGATGGATCCCATCGAAAAAATCAATCCGAAAAAGGACACCACCCTGGTTCTGCTGCTGGCTGCCCAACAGCAGGGGTGGCAACTGATGTACATGGAGCAGTCATGGCTGTCCATCGAAAATGGCGAACCCACTGCCAGCATGGCACCCCTGGAGGTCTACGACGACACTGAACACTGGTTCAAGCTCGGCGATCGCCGCCAGACGTCGCTGGCCTCACTCGACGTCATTATCATGCGCAAAGACCCGCCGTTTGACAGCGAGTACATCTACACCACCTACATACTGGAAGCAGCTGAAAGGCTCGGCACACTGGTGGTCAACAAACCCCAGAGCCTCAGGGACTGCAACGAAAAAGTGTTTGCCACCCTGTTTCCGGAGTGCTCACCTCCCCTGCTGGTAAGCCGCGACCCAAAACAACTAAAGGCGTTTCGCCAACTGCATGACGATGTGGTCTACAAACCGCTCGACGGCATGGGCGGCACTGCCGTTTTCCGGGTGCGACCCGACGACCCCAATCTCAGCGTGATTATCGAAATGCTCACGCACCACGGACAACGGACCATCATGGCACAAAAATTTATTCCCGATATCAGCAACGGCGATAAACGCATTCTGATGGTGGATGGCGAGCCCATCCCCTACTGCCTGGCCCGCATCCCCGCTGAAGGTGAGCTGCGCGGCAACCTGGCAGCCGGCGGCTCCGGCGTGGTTCGGCCCCTCAGTGATCGCGACCGATGGATTGCCGCTCAAATTGGTCCGGTCTTGAAACACAAGGGCATCCTGTTTGCCGGCCTCGACGTGATTGGTGACTACCTGACGGAAATCAATATCACCAGCCCCACCTGCGCACGGGAGATCAACCGTGAGCAGGATACCGATATCGGCGGCAAGCTGATGGACGCCATCGCCAAGAGACTTTCCTGATGGCAATCAGCTTCGAGCACACGCGCAATGAAGACCAACCGGATCGCATGGGGTTTTCACTGTTTCTCGCCGTTGCCATCCATGCAATGGTGATCTTTGGTATCGGCTTCAAACTCTACCAACACAATGCCCAGGCGCCGACGCTGGAAGTGACTCTTGCCCAGCACCGGGTTGAAGAAAAGCCTGAAAAAGCCGATTTTCTGGCACAACACAACCAACAGGGCAGTGGCGACCAGCAGGAAGCACAGGAGCTGACCACTGATCGCCTCCCCGAGGTCGTCGATACCCAGCTCAGAAAGACCGGTGCACAACCACAACAGCGACAACAGCAAGTGAAAAGCGGTGCAACCCCCGTCATCAGCACCACAGCGGACAGCCGTTCATCCTCGATCAACGAAGAAGTGAAGGAAACAAGGGAGACGCCGGCAACTCCCTCACTTCCCCCTGCTGTGCAAATGGAATTTGCCAGCCTCAAGGCGAAACTTGACCAACAGCAGCGCCAGTACAGCAAACTCCCCAGAGTGCTGCGGGTCACGTCCGCCAGTACCATGGCGGCAGAACATGCCGGCTACCTGCAATACTGGATTGATCGCATCGAGGTGGTCGGGAACAATAATTATCCGGAAGAAGCACGCCGCAACGCCATCTACGGCGATCTCAGGCTGGCGGTGACACTGCTGCCCGATGGCGCGGTGGACAGTATCGAGATCCTGCTCAGCTCGGGTCAGAGGGTGCTGGATCTGGCCGCCGTCCGCACGGTACGGCTCGCATCGCCCTTTGCACCCTTTCCACCGGAAATGGCTCAATGGGACAAGCTGGAGATTATCCGTACCTGGCGCTTTGAACCGGGTCATCGCCTGAACACCGAGAATTAAACGGCGCGTATTTACGCTGAACAGACTTGTAATCCCGAGCATCACGCCCATACTAACCATTATGAACGACAGCGTTTTTGAGAAAGATTACCAAAGCTTGGCCAACCACTTCCTGGTGGCCATGCCAGGGCTGCATGACCCCAATTTTTCACACTCTATTATCTACATTTGCGATCACTCGGAAGAAGGCGCCATGGGGCTGGTCATCAACAACCCTCTGGAAATCCCTCTGAGCCAGATATTTGAGCAATTCGAACTCACCTATTCTCCCAAAGTCGGTGAAGCACCGCTGATGTCCGGTGGACCGGTACAGATAGACCGCGGTTTTGTCCTGCACCGGAAAGTCCTGCGGGAATGGGAAGCCACGCTGCCGATTTCCAACGAGATCTGCCTCACCTCATCACGGGATATCATTTCCGACATCGCCGATGAACAGGGGCCCGGCGACATGCTGGTGACGCTGGGTTATGCCGGGTGGGGCCCCGGGCAGCTTGAAGAAGAGCTGGCCAACAATGCCTGGCTAACCGTGCCCGGTGATGCGGACATCATTTTCAACGTGCCCTGCGAGCAGCGCGCCAACGCTGCTGCTGCCAAAATCGGCATTGATCTCAACCTGTTGAGTTCCAATGCCGGACACGCCTGATACCACTGACAATCCTGCTCCACCACGCTGCCTGCTGGCCTTTGATTTTGGCACCGGCCAGATTGGTGTGGCAGTCGGCCAGACCCTGACCAACAGCGCCAACCCGCTCGCCGTATTAAAAGCCCGGGATGGCATTCCCAACTGGGATCAAATTGAACAGTTGCTGTCGGAATGGCGGCCCGACCAGCTACTGGTAGGCCTGCCCCTGAATATGGACGGCACGGAAAGCGACTTCTGCCAGCGCGCGCGCAAGTTTGCACGCCGGTTACATGGCCGCTTCGGGGTGCCCGTGAGTATGGTTGACGAACGCCTGTCCACCTTCGCCGCGAAAGGCCGGCAACAGTCCCAGGGCAAACATAGGGGCAGCTACAAACAGCAGCCGGTGGACGATCTCGCCGCGGTCATCATCCTGCAAGACTGGCTCTCGGACCCGTCCACCGCCACTGCGCCCTGATACCAGGCTCTCAGGCCTGCATCAGAAACGGTTGATATGGTCGTCCTGGTCTTCCTCCACCTGCAACTCGTCCGCTGCATTTGACAGATAACCCGCGTCGCTGTCCGACTGAAGCTTGATAAGTAGCCGCAGGTCGTTTTTCGAATCTGCGTGCAGCATTGCATCTTCGTAGGTAATCAACCCTTCTTCATAGAGCTTGTAGAGGGCCTGGTCGAAGGTCTGCATGCCATGTTCTGTGGAGCGCGTCATCAACTCCTTGAGTTTGTGGACTTCACCCTTGCGAATCATATCCCCCGCCAGCGGCGTGTTGATCAGGATTTCAATGGCTGCCCGACGGCCACTGCCATCAGCCAGGGGTATCAGCTGCTGTGCAACCATCGCTTTCATGTTGAGGGACAGGTCCATCCACAACTGCCCATGACGCTCGGGCGGGAAGAAGTGCTGAATGCGATCCAGCGCCTGGTTGGCGTTGTTGGCGTGCAATGTCGCCAGCACCAGGTGACCGGTTTCTGCAAACGTAATGGCGTGCTCCATGGTTTCCGGAGTCCGGATCTCACCGATTAGAATCACATCCGGGGCCTGACGCAAGGTGTTGCGCAGTGCTATTTCAAAGGATTCCGTGTCTACACCCACTTCGCGCTGAGTCACGATACAGCCTTCGTGCTGGTGCACAAATTCGATCGGGTCTTCGACAGAGATGATATGGCCGCGACTGGTTCGATTGCGGTGACCAATCATGGCTGCCAATGAGGTGGACTTACCTGTACCGGTGGCGCCCACGAAAATAATGATGCCGCGCTTGGTCATCACCAGCTCATTGAGAATGGGTGGCAGTTGTAGCTGTTCCACGGTCGGGATGATCGTTTCAATACGGCGCAACACCATGCCGCATTCGTTGCGCTGCACAAAAGCACTTACCCGGAACCGCCCGACGCCGGGACGACCGATCGCAAAGTTCAGCTCTTTCTTTTCGCGGTATTCTTTGCGCTGTTTCTCATCCATGATGCTTTCGACCACCTGATGGGCCTTTTCAGGTGTCAGCGGTGTTTTACCGACCGGGACGATGACCCCGTTGACCTTGATACTAGGGGCAACACCGGTGGTAATAAACAGGTCGGAAGCCTCTTTCTCGACCATTAATTTCAACAGTACATCAAAATCCATTATTTTCTCCCAAACTGCTATTTTTCAGGCCGCGGCCTACCGATTAACGACAAGTTATCTGCCTATCAGAACTCATCCGGCATCTTCGCTTTTTCTTTGGCCACTTCAGTGGTGATCACTTTCTGGCTAACCAGGCGGTGCAGGTTCTGGTCCATGGTCTGCATCCCGTGGGATGCGCCCGTCTGAATGGCTGAGTACATCTGCGCCACCTTGTCCTCACGAATCAGGTTACGAATGGCCGGTGTACCGATCATGATTTCGTGTGCGGCAATCCTGCCGCCACCAATTTTCTTCATCAGTGTCTGCGAGATCACCGCCTGCAGCGACTCAGACAACATGGAGCGAACCATGGGTTTCTCGGCGGCGGGGAACACGTCGACAATCCGGTCAATGGTTTTTGCCGCCGACGTGGTATGCAGGGTGCCAAATACCAGGTGACCGGTTTCCGCGGCCGTCAGTGCCAGGCGAATGGTTTCCAGGTCACGCATCTCACCCACCAGGATGATATCCGGGTCTTCCCGCAACGCTGAGCGCAACGCCTCGCTGAAACCGTGAGTATCACGGTGTACCTCACGCTGGTTAACGAGGCATTTTTTACTCTCGTGTACGAATTCGATGGGGTCTTCAATGGTCAAAATATGCTGGTAGCGGTTTTCGTTGACGTAATCCACCATGGCCGCCAGGGAGGTTGATTTACCGGAACCAGTGGGGCCGGTCACCAGCACTAACCCCCGTGGCAACATGGACAGATTCCTGAAGACCTGACCAAAGCCCAGGTCCTCCAAGGTCAGCACCCGGGAGGGGATGGTCCGGAACACGCCCGCCGCACCGCGGTTCTGGTTGAACGCATTAACCCGAAAACGCGCTACGCCGGGCACTTCAAACGAAAAGTCTGTTTCCAGGAACTCTTCATAATCGCGACGCTGCTTGTCGTTCATGATGTCGTAGATTAACTGGTGGACTTCCTTGTGCTCCATGGGAGGCAAGTTCACTCTTCGCATATCACCGTCAATCCTGATCATCGGGGGCAACCCCGCAGAGATATGCAAATCCGATGAACCCTGTTTAACGCTGAACGCCAGCAATTCCGTAATATCCATGAGTTATTCCTGTAATTCTGGGTTAACCTACCGCTCTTCCGGGAGCCGCAGGGCGGCCTAGAGCAAGCATATGCCTACTATAGCCGACAATCTTCAACATGTTTACCAACAGATTCACGCAGCCGCAAAGCTGGCCTGCAGGAATCCTGAGGACATTCATTTACTGGCTGTCAGCAAGGCTCACCCCGCCAGCGCCATCCGCGAATGTTACGCTGCAGGCCAGCGTCACTTCGGTGAAAATTACCTGCAGGAAGCCCTCCTGAAACAGGAGTCTCTGGCAGACCTCACGGACCTGTGCTGGCACTTTATCGGCCCACTACAGACAAATAAAACACGAAAAGTCGCCGAGCAGTTTGACTGGGTTCACAGTATTGATCGCCAACGCATCGCAGAACGACTGAGTGAACAGCGACCCGAATACTGCGAACCCCTCAATGTTTGCATTCAGGTTAATCTCCACGACGAGACCAGTAAATCTGGCGTGACATCGCAGGATGTGACCACCCTGGCAAAAAACATCATGGCTCTGCCCAACCTGAAACTGCGAGGCCTGATGGCGATTCCCGTAAAGAGCGATGACTATGCTGCTCAACTGGACTCGTTTTCCCAAATCGCCAAGCTAATGCGTGAGTTGCAAAACTCCACCCGGCTTGCAACATTGGATACACTTTCCATGGGAATGAGCAATGACCTGCAGGCGGCCATCGCAGCGGGCGCAACCATTGTCAGGGTTGGAACCGGTATATTTGGCCCCCGGCAACCCCTGACCTAACAGGATTTTGTGACAGCAATCGACCAAGGAATCACAGTGAGCAAACCCAAACTGACTTTCATCGGTGGTGGCAACATGGCCACCAGCCTGATCGGCGGCCTGGTAGACAAAGGCTACCCGGCCGATGCCATCACCGCGACCGACCCCCTGGAGGCAAGTCGCCAGAAACTGGCGCAGAGCTTTGGCGTCAACACCAGCGACGATAACCTGCAGGCCTGTGTCGATGCAGATGTGATTTTACTGGCGGTCAAGCCACAGGTGATGAAGAGCGTACTGCAAGGGCTGGCCGGTACTCTCAACCACCGCCCCCTGATCATTTCCATCGCTGCAGGCATATCCATGGACTCCCTTGCTGGCTGGCTCGGCGGTGAACTGCCCATCGTTCGCTGTATGCCCAACACCCCCGCCCTGGTGCAAACCGGTGCCAGTGGCCTCTATGCCAATAGCCAGGTAAGCGCTGTACAGAGGGATCTTGCCGAGCAGATTCTCAAGGCTGTCGGGGTTGTCTGCTGGCTGGACAATGAAGCGGACATCGATGCGGTCACCGCCGTCTCCGGCAGCGGTCCTGCCTATTATTTTCTGGTCATGGAAATCATGCAGCGCATTGGCGAAGAGCTCGGTCTTTCCCCGGAAGTCGCCAGGCAGCTTACCTTGCAAACCGCACTGGGTGCGGCAAGAATGGCCCTTGAAAGCGATGTGGACAGCGCCGAACTGAGACGCCGTGTCACCTCGCCGGGCGGCACCACCCAGCGCGCCATTGAAGCCTTTGAATCAGGCGACCTGGAAGCGCTGTTCCGCAGAGCCATGAATGGTGCAGCAGAGCGGGCCAAAGAAATGGCCAGCGAACTGGCAGATTAAACCGGAAGACAGGACAAACCATGAGTACGACTTTCGCGCAGGCAGGAACATTTTTAATCCAGTCACTTGGCAGCTTCTATTTGGCAGTGGTCATGTTGCGGTTTCTGTTACAACTGGCCAGGGCCGATTTTTACAACCCCATTTCCCAGTTCCTGATCAAGGCCACTCACTTGCCCAGCAAGCCCCTGCGCAAGGTGTTTCCCAGTTACCGCAATTTTGATCTCGCCAGCCTGGCTCTGGCGCTACTGTGTCAGTTACTGGCCATTGAAGTCACGGCGCTGGTCAACGGCTTTGATATGGTCAACATTCTGTACGCGCTGTCCTGGGGCGCGATCGGCATGCTATCCCTGATACTGAATCTTTATCTGTATGGCCTGCTGATCGTCATCATTGTCAGCTGGGTCGCACCCCAGAGCCAGCACCCGGCATTAATTCTGCTCAATCAACTGATACGCCCGGCGATGGAGCCCTTCCAGAGAATCATCCCGCCAATGGGAGGCATCGACCTGTCACCAATCTTTATGTTTCTGGTGATCAATATGCTGCAGATTTTTCTGAATGGCATCGCCGGGAGCGTGCACACACCGGCAGGTCTGGTACCCGGCTTCTGATGCCGGATCACTATCAGTGGCAGGGGAAGACGCTGCTACTCCACTGCCACTTACAGCCGCGAGCGGCAAACGATGAGATTGTCGGCATTCAGGGCGACCGACTGAAAATTCGCATTACCGCGCCGCCCGTGGATGGCAAGGCCAATCAGCATCTGCTTACCCTTATGGCCAAATGGTTCGGCGTTGCCAAAAGCCGGGTATCGATCGTGCGGGGGGAAAGCGGCAGACAAAAAACATTGGCCATCGACGCTCCGCAGAAGATTCCCCGCGAAGCAGCCGTTGGGGACTAATTAGCTGCCAGCCCTGCAACCTCCAGGCAACTAGCTCGGCGTCTGGGCCAACGCCATTTTCTGCACTTTCACCAGGTCGGCAATACCGCGTTTGGCCAGAGCCAGCATCTGCTGAAATTCTTCCTCGGAGAAGGGGGCTTCCTCGGCAGTGCCCTGTACCTCGATAAAACCACCTGCGCTGTTCATCACTACATTCATATCGGTTTCGGCATTAGAATCTTCAGCGTAATCCAGATCGAGTACTGGCACGCCCTGGTATATCCCCACCGAGACCGACGCCACCATATTGGTGATGGGACTTTGCTTGATGGCACCGGTGTCCACCAGGTGCTGCACCGCATCTACCAGCGCGACACAACCACCGGTGATGGACGCGGTTCGAGTGCCACCATCGGCCTGAATAACATCGCAATCCACGGTAATGGTGTTTTCACCCAGTGCTTCAAGGTTTACTGCTGCCCTCAGGGAACGCCCTATCAAACGCTGGATTTCCAGGGTTCTGCCGCCCTGCTTGCCACGGGATGCCTCACGGGCCATACGCTCGCCAGTAGAACGGGGCAACATGCCGTACTCGGCGGTCACCCAGCCCTGGCCTTTGCCCCGCAAAAAGCGCGGCACAGAATTTTCCACGCTGGCGGTACAAATCACTTTGGTTTCACCAAACTCGACTAATACAGAACCCTCTGCGTGCTTGGTGTAATTGCGGGTTAACTTCACGGCGCGAAGCTGCTCGGGTCGGCGGCCACTGGGACGGGACATGGTATTTCCTATTAACCGGATGAATTGAGGGAACGTATTCTACCGGAATTACTGGCACTACGGAGCCGCGTGTTAATATGGCTCCTCATTTCAATGCCGTGGAGTTCACCGTGCCCAGCAGCATGACCGCCTTTGCTCGCCAAACCATCGAGGCCCCCTGGGGTACCGCTTCCTGGGAACTGCGTTCCGTAAATCACCGCTACCTGGAACCCGGTTTTCGCATGCCGGAAACCGTCAGGGATATTGAAATGCCGTTGCGGGAAATGGCCCGCAAGTACCTGCAAAGGGGCAAGGTGGATTGCACCCTTCATTTGCATATTGCCCAGGAGTCCGGGGATATCGCCGTCAACCAATCGCTGGCCCGGCAATATATCGACGCCAGCCAACAACTGGCAGGCATGATGGCCGCTCCTGCCCCCATCTCGCCACTGGACATTCTGCGCTGGCCCGGGGTTTTGAAAGAACCTGAAATTAACCGCGATGAGCTCAACAAGACGCTCTTGGATCTGTTTGAACAGGCCTTGATTCAATTGCTCGAAGGCCGCCAGCGCGAGGGCGAAAAACTCGCACAGTTAATCGAGCAGCGGCTGGATGCCATCGCAGTGGAAGTGCAATCTGTGCGCAACAACCTGCCGGTGCTATTAAAAGCGCAGCGGCATAAAATTCTGGCCCGCCTGGAAGAACTTCAGGTCAGCCTGGATCACGACCGCCTCGAACAGGAACTGGTGTTGCTGGCACAAAAAGCTGACGTGGACGAGGAACTCGACCGACTCGATACCCACCTCGGCGAAATTCGCCGCGTGCTGAAACGCAAGGAACCCATTGGCCGCAGACTCGACTTCCTGATGCAGGAACTGAACCGGGAAGCCAACACCCTCTCATCCAAATCCATCGCCACCGACACCACCAACTCGGCTGTCGAACTCAAAGTGCTGATTGAGCAGATGCGCGAGCAGATCCAGAATATCGAGTAGCACTATTGGCGCTGCCATTCGCGCTTTTAGCAATTATCGCTTATGATGGCTGCCGTTTTCAGTGGAAATTTAAAAAAAGCATGTCATGAACTTTGCTTTTACTAAATAAAAAATAAGCCGTTCATGTCACCAAAAAACTGAAAACCAACAAGTGAATAAGAAAAATTAAGGCACATAATAAGAGCCAGCGGCACGTTATCGCTGGCCTGTGAGATTCATGCGTGTAGAGCAAGTTCGCTTAGAAGCTTCCGAGTTGGTTTCGGGGTTTCGGCCTGTGTCCAAAAATCCTGATCTGGTGCTGATATTTGCCGCACCGGAGATCATCTCATTACCCGGTTTTTTTGAAACACTGAAATCGTCTTATCCGTCCAGCCTGCTGACAGGTTGCTCCACGGCGGGTGGGATTTATCATACCGAGGTTCTGGAAAACACCGTCGTCATTTGCGAAATCACGTTTACATCTTCCCGCTGCTCAGTGATTACCGAGCAGGTTGCCGGCAACCGTGACAGCTTTGATGCCGGCAGAAAACTTGCCGAGAAAGTCGACATGTCCGGCCTGCGAGCCGTTATCCTGCTTGCGCCCGGGGTGGATATCAATGGCAGTGCCATTGTCGACGGCATGGTCTCCGTGCTTGGCGACATTCCCATCAGCGGTGGTCTGGCCGGTGATGAGGGAGCCTTTCAGCAAACCTTTACCCTGACGCCCGAAGGGGTGGATGAAACCAGCCTGGTCGCCATTTGTCTCTACGGGGAAAATCTCTCTATTGAATACAGTTCTTTTGGCGGCTGGCAGCCCTTTGGCCCACTGCGAAAAGTCACCCGACACCAAGGCAATACCTTGCAGGAGTTGGATGGGCGCCCGGCCCTGGAATTGTACAAACGCTATCTCGGGGAATACGCCAGCGAACTACCCAAATCGGGACTTTATTTTCCACTGGAAATGGTCCATCCGGACAACAGGGAAAATGGCCTGATTCGAACTATCATGAGTGTCGATGACCAGACCGGCGATCTGATTCTTGCCGGAGACATCGACCCCGAATGCTATATGCGCCTGATGCACGCATCCACAGACGGGCTGATCAACGGTGCAGATGTGGCAGCATCAAGAATCAGCCCCTCTGACCACGACCGACTGGCATTACTGGTGAGCTGCGTCGGTCGAAAAATCATCATGTGTGATGAAGTCTGTGAAGAAATAGAGGCAGTCAAGATGCGCCTCGGGCCGTCGACTGCGACCACCGGCTTTTATTCCTTTGGTGAAATTTGTCCATCACTGGATGCCAGGCAGTGCCAGTTTCATAACCAGACCATGACGCTCACCGTGATATCGGAGTCCGTGTAATGGCGCTGCACCGAATGCTTGAGAGACAGCTGAAGCAGGCAGCGCGTGCCACCCACACGTTTGCAAAAATATCTGATATCGACGAACTGATAGATCTGCTAGCCGAGTCTGGCAATTGTAAACAATTGCTGCTCAAAGTCAGCGAAAGTTATTCTCGCTACGATAAAGACCTGAAATTGCGAATTTCCAGCCTGCTGAGAAGCCACGAAGAGCTTGAAGAGGCCAATGCACGCCTGCGTATCGAGTCGGACCTACAGCACAAACTGATCCGCACGCTGGAAGATAATATTGACAAATTGCTGCGCTCATCCGGTCGAAAAATGGATCGGGAAGCACTGGACGCGCACAAACTTCCCGACGTCTTCGCGCAGTTACTCAAGGAAAATCAGGATGCCAAACGGCAACTGGAGTTCCAGAAACAGGCTCTGGACGAGCACGCCATCGTCAGTATTGCCGACGCCGAGGGCCGCATCACTTATGCCAATGACAAGTTTTGCGCCATTTCCGGTTACTCTCGCAAAGAGCTGCTGGGCACCCGGCACCGGATTATCTATGCCGATGGAAAAAAAACGCCTTTTCACCAGCACCTGTGGAAAGCCATTAACCGTGGCGAGGTCTGGAGTGGCGAGTTAAAAGATGTCACACGGGATGGCAGGCATTACTGGGTCGCTGCCACCATCACCCCCATTCTCGGAATCGATGGCAGCCCGGAACAATTTATTGCCACCTGTACCGACATTACCCGCATCAAGGAAATGGAGCGCACCCTGCACAAGGAACGTCAGTTCCTGGAGCGCCTGGCCAACACCCTGGGTGAGGGTGTTTATGCACTGGATGCCGATGGCTACTGCACCTTCGCCAATGATGAGGCGGAGGCCATTCTCGGCTGGACAAAGTCGGAACTGGTTGGCAAAAAGTTACACGATCTGATCCATTATTGTATCGCCGGGCATCTCGTCTCTGCTGAAGAGTGCCATATCAAATTAACCAACAGTCTGAATGAGACCTACCACTCGGAGGACGAATACGTTATCTGCAAAAACGGCGACAGCATTCCCATTGAAATCACTTCCGTGCCACTCATCCACAACGGGGTGAATATTGGCAGCGTTGCCGCCTTCAAGAATATTTCCCGCCGCAAGCAGGACACCCTGGAAAAGCAACTGGCGCTGGAAAAAGCAGAAAAAGCCACGCGCGCCAAAAGTGAATTCCTGGCCAACATGAGCCATGAAATCCGCACACCGATGAATGGTATTATCGGGTTAAGCCACCTGATGCTGGAAACCGACCTGGATGAAGAGCAGTACGACTGCATCAGAAATATCCAGATCTCGTCGAAAAACCTGCTCAATATCATCAATGACATTCTCGACTTCTCGAAAATTGAAGCCGGCCATTTAAAAATCGAATCCATTCCTTTCGATCTTGACGAAGTACTTCACCATGTTCGAGATCTCAATCAGTTGCGCAGTCAGGAAAAAGCCATTGATCTTATTTTCCGGCGCGCGGCGGATATACCCGGTGAGGTCCTTGGCGACCCGGTGCGAATCACCCAGATTCTTAACAACCTGGTCAGCAATGCCATCAAGTTCACACATGAAGGCGCTGTCGCTGTAGAGACGCTGTTACAGCAGGCTGATGAACAGCAGATCATATTGCGCATTCAGGTCACGGATACCGGCGTGGGTATTTCGCAAGAACAGCAGGCCGCCCTGTTTGAACCCTTCACCCAGGCAGATGCCAGCACCACCCGAAAATATGGAGGAACCGGGCTTGGCCTGTCCATCAGCCGGCAACTGGTTGAACTCATCGGGGGGAACATTGATCTCTGCAGCGCACCGGGTCAGGGAACCTCTATCTGGGTAGACATCCCCCTGTTGTTACCCATCGAAACTGTCGACCAGAATGCCTTCTATACCCATGCCGAGAACAAACGCCTGCTGCTGATTGGCGGCGATCCGTCACTGGTGCGCCGTCTGAATACACTGCCTGTAATGATGGACAGTTACCCGGCAGACCCCTCGGCATTACAGGCTATCGAGCAGGCATTAACTGAAGCACACTATGACAGTATTGTGCTGTCCCCTGACACCACACCCTGTGTGTTCCCGGGAGACCTCATCGCCTTGCTGGAAACGCGGGCGCCGTCAAGTCGCAAACTGCCCCTGATTCTTGTCGATACCCATGAAGGTGAAGGTCATAGCGCCTCTCTGGTCACGACCCATCAACAAGGCCCCTACGACCAGCAGGCAGTGTCCGGGTTGCTGGATACGATCAATGCTGTGCTCCGCTCCGACAATATCGATGGAGCAATAACTGACAGCGATCAACGGAATAGTAGCGGACACCAGAAAAGCCTCCATGGAGCCAGGGTGCTGCTGGTTGAGGACAACCTGATTAATCTGGAAATTGCCAAGTTCATGCTGAAAAAAATGGGCGCTTCTACCACCTGCGCCTTCAATGGCAAAGAGGCCATCCAGTATCTCGAGCAACAGGATTTCGATATCGTGCTGCTGGATCTGCAAATGCCCGTTATGGATGGCTTCAGCACTGTCAAAGCCATCCGCGCCAATCCCCGCTTTGATCAATTGCCGGTACTGGCCCTGACGGCCAATGCCATGACCGGCGATCACCAGCGCAGTCTCTCTGCGGGAATGGACGACCATATCACCAAACCCTTTGAGCCGGATGTGCTGGAAGCCACACTGTTGAAATGGCTAAACCGTCAAAACACCGATGGACAGGAAGAGCTGTCCCGCCTCGGCAACGACTAACGCCCTCACAGCGGTCTTTTTCCTCTCACTTGAGCCCTTCGCCGCTCATTAGTATATCGAGTACGAACATCGGCAGTACTCCTTCAAAAACAGGTAATACAGCAGTTATGTGTGTCTCCGGAAATGATTAAAATACCGGGATGTTTAATGCAGCTGTCAGGGAGTTACGTTATGGTAGACACCCTGAAGGTGCCTTCGGCAACCGAGTGATCAACCACGAGTAAGCAGCACACCCCATGTCAATCCGAGGTACGCTTTACACCGTCTCTGCGCCATCAGGTGCGGGAAAAACCAGTCTGGTCAACGCCCTGCTGCAACAGTGTGCCGACCTTACCGTATCGATTTCCCACACCACCCGCCCCATGCGTCCCGGTGAGGTGGATGGAATCAATTACCACTTTGTCGACGAAACAGTATTTACCGCCATGCTGGAGAGAAATGCGTTTCTCGAACATGCCCGCGTTTTCAGTAACTATTACGGCACATCGAGGGACTGGGTAGAGCAGACACTGGCCAGAGGACAGGACGTGATCCTGGAAATTGACTGGCAGGGAGCTGAACAAATTCGTGATCTCGTGCCCGAGTGCGTCAGTATTTTTATCCTGCCGCCATCGCTTGAGATACTGGAACAGCGGCTCACCGGTCGCGGCCAGGATGACACCTCGGTGATACAGCACCGGCTTGCCGAGGCGCAACAGGAAATGTCCCACTACGTGGAAGCCGACTATCTGGTCATCAATGATGAATTTGATATTGCACTGTCGGAGCTGCAGGCCATCGTCACATCCCACCGCCTGAAACAGGAAAACCAGCGCCAGCGCAACGCGAATTTACTCCGCGATTTGTTGTCCTGATTCCCGCAATTTTGTAAACTCGACGGTCCCGCGGCCCGCCGCGGGATTTTGTCTCTGGCGGATGCAGTCAACTGCACCGCACTTAACGCTTTAACAACGGAATTAACTATGGCCCGTATTACTGTGGAAGATTGCCTCGACCATGTCGACAACCGCTTCGAGCTTGTCATGGTCAGCTCAAAACGCGCCCGCCAACTGGCAGTGGGCGGCAAAGAGCCCCACTTGCCCTGGGAGAATGACAAGCCGACGGTAATGGCACTGCGCGAAATCGAAAAAGGCTTTGTGACTGCAAGCATTCTCGACGAGAAAGAAGAACCCGAAACCTCTCTGTTGATGGACTCTGCAGAAGAAGCAGAAGCAGAGGGCACTACTGCTCCCGAACAGCCTGAAGCCCCAGAGGCTGAGTAATCCGTGCAACGGGGGAAAACTTGCAAGCCAAAACTATTGATGTTCTGAGCGAAAAGCTTTCCTCCTACCTCGAACCCGCCCAAGTCCAGGAAATTCTCAACGCTTACCAGTTCGCGGCCCAATGTCACGAAGGCCAGACGCGTCAGAGTGGTGAACCCTATATCACCCACCCGGTAGCAGTTGCCAACATTCTCGCCAACATGCATCTCGATGCCGAGAGCCTGATGGCCGCCATGTTGCACGATGTCATTGAAGACACCCACGTCAGCAAAGAAGATGTGGCGGAGCGCTTTGGCCCCACGGTGGCGGAACTCGTTGACGGTGTCAGCAAATTGACCGAGATCGAGTTTGCCTCCAAGGCAGAACAACAGGCGGAAAACTTTCAAAAAATGACCTTGGCTATGGCCAAGGACATTCGTGTCATGCTCGTCAAACTTGCGGACCGCCTGCACAACATGCGTACCCTGAAGGTACTGAGTGCAGCGAAAAGACGTCGCATCGCCCGTGAAACCCTGGAAATTTATGCGCCGATTGCCCAGCGCCTGGGGATCAACGATATCCGTATCGAATTTGAAGACCTGGGCTTTGCCACCATGCACCCGATGCGCTACCAGCGTATGCGTGAGGCCCTCAAGGCGGCACGGGGTCACCGCAAAGAAATCGTCGAAGACATAAAAAACAGCATCGAGGTACGCCTGGCCAAAGAGCTGATCAGCGCCGAAGTCACCGGTCGCGAGAAGCACCTTTGGAGTATCTACCAAAAGATGAAGAGCAAGCGGAAATCCTTCCGCGACATCATGGATGTGTTTGCCTTCCGCATCGTGGTGGATTCCGTGGACGACTGTTACCGGACACTGGGCGTTATGCACAACCTGTTCAAACCGGTACCCGGAGAGTTCAAGGACTACATCGCCATTCCCAAAGTAAATGGCTACCAGTCATTACACACGGTACTGGTAGGTATGCACGGTGTACCCATTGAAGTACAGATTCGCACCCGCGATATGGATGCCATGGCCAATTTTGGCATTGCCGCCCACTGGCTCTACAAGTCCAGAGAGGATGGCAGTCCCCGCGCCAACCGCTGGGTGCAGGGCCTCCTGGAAATCCAGCAAAAAGCCGGTAACTCCCTGGAATTTATTGAACACGTCAAGACGGACCTGTTCCCCGATGAAGTTTACGTATTTACCCCCAAGGGACAGATTGTCTCCCTGCCCTCCGGAGCCACACCCGTTGATTTTGCCTATGCAGTTCACACCGATGTCGGCAACAGCTGTGTCGCCAGCAAGATCAATGGCCAGCTGACATCACTGTCGGAACCCCTACAAAGCGGCAGCAAGGTGTCGATCATTACCGCCAGGGATGCTCAACCGAACCCCTCATGGCTGAATTTTGTGGTGACGGCCAAAGCCCGCAGCGCCATTCGCCATTTCCTGAAACATCAGCAGCACGAGGAATCGGTAGAACTTGGCAAGCGCCTGCTGGACCGCGCTCTGGATAATTTTGGCACCAGTTACCAGAGTATCCGCAAGTCCTGGATCAAGCGACTTCTGACGGAAACAGGTGCCCAGTCCTTTGAGGAAGTGCTGGAACAGATTGGACTGGGCAATCGCCTCGCCTACGCAGTCGCCAACCTGATGGCGCCACCATCCCTGCGCAAGGAAGTGACACCGGAAGAGTTTGACTCGCCCATCATGATCGACACCAGTGACGGGCTGATTATTAACTACGCGCGCTGCTGCCATCCCATTCCCGGCGACCCGATCATGGGTCACCTGAGTCCTGGTCGCGGCCTGGTGGTGCACAGGGACTCCTGCAAAAATCTCAATGAAATTCGCACCAACGTTGAAAAATGCATCATTCTCAACTGGTCGCCAAATGTCAGTGGTGAGTTTCCTGTCGAATTCAAGGTGGAACTGGTGGCGGAGCGAGGCATTATCGCCACGCTCGCTTCCCGCATTTCCGAAAGCGAAGCCACCATTGAGCAAATCAGCGTTAAAGAGCGCGATGCCCATTCCAGTATTGTTGACCTGGTCATCGATGTAAGAAACCGTGTACACCTGGCCAATGTCATGCGCCGTATCCGCGGCTTAAAACAAGTACAACGCGTGTACCGCACCAAAAATTAATTTTCGAGGAATTCTGATGTTAAATAAGGCTGTCATCAACACAGACAACGCACCTGCCGCCATCGGCACCTATTCACAGGCGATCAAGGTTAACAATACCGTTTATCTTTCCGGCCAAATCCCCTTGGTGCCAGAAACCATGACCGTGGTTGAAGGTGGCATTGCCGAGGAAATCGAGCAGGTTTTCAAAAATCTGACGGCAGTGTGTGAGGAAGCCGGTGGCGCCCTGAAAGACATCGTCAAACTCAATATTTTTCTCACTGATCTGAGCAATTTTGCTACCGTCAACGAAATCATGGCACGCTATTTTGCCGAGCCGTACCCTGCCCGGGCTGCTATCGGCGTCAAGGAATTACCCAAAGGGGTTGGCGTGGAAATGGACGGTATTATGGTGATATGAGGTTATTCACCGCCTGTCTGCGATAACAGGCTGCGATAACCCTGCCGAAACGTGGGGTAGCGGAACACAAACCCACTATCCCGCAGGCGCTGGTTGTTACAGCGCCGGTTGCCCACCCGTCCAGCGGGCGACATCTCCGCCATGGTCGGCTGCGGCGCAACTATTCCCAGCTCCTGGGCCAGCCAAGCATGCACTTCATGAATAGCCACAGGCTCGTTATCCGTGGCCAGATACAACGGCTCAATGGTTTCACCCCGTTTGTACTTGCTCAGCAAGTGCACCAGCACCCCCGCCGCATCGTCGGTATGGATACGGTTGCTCCATTGTACAGGTTGGGACGGTGCCAACCGCCCCTCTCTTACCTGCTGTAGCAAGCGACCCCGGCCCGGCCCGTAAATGCCGGAAAACCTGACAACACAGCTGGTCACAGGCAGTGCCTGAATAATCTCCTCCGCTTCCAACAGGCGCTTGCCCCGGTAACTGGCTGGCCGGGTAGCGCTCCCCTCATCGACCCACTCTCCCTGATCCTGTCCGTAGACACCACTGCTGGAAGCCCAAATGACCTGCCCCGGAGGCTGCCTGGCACTCTGCACTGCCAGAGACAACGAATGGGCTCCGGCCACATAACTGTCGCGATACCCCTCATCACTCATGGCCAGTGGGGTCATGGTGACAACTACCGCATCAAACCCGTGTTCATCCAGCAGCGCTGCAAGCGCTTTACTGTCGCAGATGTCCATGGAACTGGAGGACAGAGTTGCCGGCAATCGACTGGCCTGACGTCGTACCCCATGACAGAAAAAGTCGGCCCCTGCCTGGCCATGCGGTTCCTTTAGCTGGTCAACGGCACGCTGTGCTATATCACCACAACCCAAAAACAATACTTTCAATTAACTATACCTTTTTGATTTGTTTTAGCTATTATTGCTTCAGGAGGTGCTACCATGACGCTCACCGAACTTCGCTATATTGTGACATTGGCACAGCAGCAACATTTTGGCCAGGCTGCAGAGCTTTGCCACGTCAGCCAGCCAACCCTCAGCATTGCTGTCAAAAAGCTAGAACAGGAACTGGGGATCGAGCTGTTTGAGCGCTCAAAGAACAGCGTGCGCCCCACGCCCATTGGCGAGCAAGTCGTGGCTCAGGCACAACGGGTTCTGGAAGAAAGCGCTTCCATCCGCGATATCGCCTCCGCGGGCAAGGACCAACTCAAGACCCCCTTGCATGTGGGCGCCATCTTCACCATCGGTCCCTACCTTTTTCCCAGTTTCATTCCCGCACTCAGGCAATCAGTACCACAGATGCCGCTGGTTGTTGAGGAAGGTTTCACCGCAACGCTGCGCCAGAGGCTTCGCAAGGGCGAACTTGATGTCATCCTCGTGGCACTGCCTTTTACCGAGCCCGACGTGGTCACGCAGCCTCTTTATACCGAGCCTTTTGTGGTTCTGGTTCCCACGGATCACAGGCTGGCCAAAAAGGACTTTATCAAACCCTCTGATCTGGATAACGAGAATGTTCTGTTGCTCGGTGAAGGCCACTGTTTTGGCGACCAGGTGCGGGAAGCTCTGCCCAACCTCAACCAGCATCTGAACGAGAATCTACAACAAATCCGCACCCACAGCGAAGGCAGTTCCCTGGAGACACTCCGCCATATGGTGGCCAGTCATCTCGGTATTACCATTCTGCCGCTGTCTGCTGCGATTGGCGCCGGTTACAAGGAAGGGTTGCTGGTTACCCGTGAGTTTGTGGCCCCCTCCCCCTGTCGCACCGTGGCCCTGGCATGGCGGGCCAGCTTCCCACGCCACAAAGCCATTGATGCACTGCGGGATGCGATCAAGCAAAACTCCCTGCCGAGCTGCACCACCTGCGCATGACCGGAAACAACCTTGCCAGTATGCCAGTCACCGGGTTGCGGGGTGTCGGCACACAATTGGCCGGCAAATTATCCCGGCTGGGCATCGAAACTGTTCAGGATTTGCTGTTTCACCTGCCTTTACGCTACATGGATCGCACCCGTATCACCCCCATTGGCGCCCTGCAACCCAACACCGATGTCGTAATAGAAGGTCAGCTGCGTGGCTGTGATCTGGTACACGGGCGGCGGCGCAGCCTGATGTGTCGCCTGCAGGACAATACCGGCACGGTCACCCTACGTTTTTTTCATTTCTCCAATGCTCAGCGGGAAAACCTCAACAAAGGTGGACGATTGCGCTGTTTTGGTGAAGTGCGGCGCGGCAGGTCCGGCCTTGAACTGTACCACCCCGAGTACCAGTTTCTCGACCAGCACCAACCGCCACCCCTGCAACCCTTTCTGACAGCTGTCTATCCCGCAGTCGAGGGTATCAGCCAGGCCAGGATACGAACAGTGATAGATCAGGCGCTATTGCTTGTAAGTGAAGACTCACTTCATGAGCTATTGCCCGGGCATGAGGGGCTATCTCTGGTCGAGTCACTTCAGTTTATCCATAAGCCCCCTGCTACGGCAGCCATGAATCAGTTGCTAACCGGCAGCCACCCCGCACAACAGCGATTGGCACTGGAAGAACTGCTGGCCCACCAGTTGAGTCTGGTGCAGTTGCGGCAACAGATCCAGCGCCACCCGGCACCCAGCCTGGCTGCCGACCAGTCACTCCAACAACAGTTTCTGGCATCGCTTCCATTTCCCCTGACCGCCGCACAGCTCAGGGTGAACACTGACATCATGTCTGATCTGGCCAAGCCCCATCCGATGCTGCGTTTGGTACAAGGGGATGTGGGATCCGGAAAAACCGTGGTAGCAGCACTGGCTGCGCTACAGGCTGTGGCCAGCGGCTACCAGGCCGCCATCATGGCACCGACGGAAATTCTTGCCGAACAACATCGCAACAATTTTCAGGCCTGGCTGGAACCACTGGGTATCGAGGTGTCCTTGCTTACCGGCAAGGTGAAAGGCAAAGCCCGAGAACGGCAACTGCAAATGATCGGTGACGGCAGCGCAAACGTCATTATTGGCACCCACGCACTGTTTCAGGAGAGTGTTAATTTCTTTCGACTGGGCCTGACCATTGTAGATGAGCAACACCGCTTTGGGGTTCACCAACGACTGGCGCTTCGCGAAAAGGGGCAGGGCGATGTGCTGCCCCACCAACTGATCATGACCGCCACCCCCATTCCCCGAACCCTGGCCATGAGCGCCTATGCTGACCTGGACTGTTCCACCATCGATGAGCTGCCCCCCGGGCGCACCCCGGTCAACACCGTGGTGGTGGCAAAGCACCGCCGCCCGGAAATCATTGACCACATCCGCAACGCCTGTGCCGATGGCCGACAGGCTTACTGGGTCTGCACCCTGATTGAGGAATCCGATGTACTTGAGGCCCGGGCTGCGGAAGCCACTGCGGACGAACTGCATCTGTTATTACCCGAATTGCACATCGGTTTGGTTCACGGGCGCCAGAAGCCTGCGGAAAAGGCCGCCACCATGGAGCGTTTCAAGCAGGGAGATATCCAGCTGTTGGTTGCCACCACGGTGATCGAGGTTGGCGTCGATGTACCCAACGCCAGTCTGATGATTATCGAGGACCCGGAACGCCTTGGCTTGGCACAACTCCACCAGCTCCGCGGTCGCGTCGGGCGCGGCAAGCTGGAAAGTCACTGCGTGCTACTCTACAGCCCGCCTCTGTCAAAGCAGGGCAGTGAGCGCCTGAGCATCATGCGGCAAACAAACGACGGTTTTCGCATCGCCGAGAAGGACCTGGAACTGCGCGGCCCGGGAGAGGTTCTGGGTACCCGGCAAACCGGTGAAATGTCGCTGCGTATCGCTGACCTGCAGCGGGATAGCCATTTATTACCAGAGGTCAAACGCCTTGCCAGGCAATTGCTGGAAACATCACCGCAAACCACTGACCTGATTATTCACCGCTGGCTTGGTGGGGGTGAACGCTATGGCCAGGTCTGAATAGGCGGTGGCCACTGACAAGAAATTACCCGTTTACTGCTCCCCGATATGTGACATTTTTGTTTCAGCTACCTATACTCGCGCCCTACACATTAAGGAGGACGCTCCATGGTTTTCAATAACCCGCTTTCCAGTCTCTTCGGCAAGTCCCCTATCAGCCCCCTGCAATCCCATATGACCGTTGTCGTTTCCTGTACGGAACTGCTGTGCAATTTCATGGCATCTGCCATCGCCAACGACTGGCAGCAGGCTGAAGAAATCTTCGACCGCATGTCCGAACTCGAGCATGAAGCGGATGCCATGAAGCGCAAACTGCGCCTGCATCTTCCCAAGAGCCTGTTTATGCCCATGGACCGTACCGACCTGCTGAACATGCTCAGTCAGCAGGATCGCATTGCCAATCGCTCAAAGGATATTGCCGGCCTGATGCTGGGCCGAAAAATGAGCATTCCCGATGGACTCGAAGATCAAATGACCGAGTTTGTCACTACCTCTGTGGAGGCCTGCCGCCAGGCACATAAAGCCATTAACGAGCTCGATGAACTTCTCGAAGTAGGTTTCATCGGCAAGGAAGTGGATTTTGTAGAAACGCTCATCAGCGAACTGGATGTTCTTGAGGACCGCACGGACCAACTCGAACAGGATATTCGTCACAGCCTTTTTGAAAAGGAAAAACAGCTGCCACCCATTGATGCCATGTTCCTCTACCAGGTAATCGACATCATTGGCGAAGTAGCCGACCTATCCCAAAGCGTGGGTGGCAAACTGCAACTGCTGCTTGCCCGCTAAACCAATAACAACGAGTTACGGGAACACAAACGCATGACGTTATTTGCTGAGTACGGCCAGATACTGATTATCCTGGCCTGTATATTCGGGGTCTTCATGGCCTGGGGAGTGGGCGCCAATGACGTTGCCAACGCCATGGGCACCTCGGTGGGTTCCAGGGCGCTGACCGTCAAGCAAGCCATCTTTATCGCCATGATATTCGAGTTTGCCGGAGCCTATCTTGCCGGTGGCGAGGTCACCGAGACCATCCGCAAGGGCATCATTGACCCCGCCGTCATGGCCGACTCCCCCGACCTGTTGGTGTTCGGCATGATGTCGGCCCTGCTGGCCGCAGGTACCTGGTTACTTCTGGCCAGCATCATGGGTTGGCCGGTATCCACCACCCACTCCATCGTCGGCGCCATTGTCGGCTTTGCTGCAGTAGGCATTTCCACCGACGCCGTCAACTGGGGCAAAGTGGGCAGCATTGTCGCCAGCTGGGTGGTCTCACCCCTGTTGGCTGGTGCCATTTCCTACATGCTTTTCCGCAGCGTGCAGAAACTGATTCTGACCCAGGACAACCCGTTTGTGCGCGCCAAGAAAATTATTCCGTTCTACATGTTCGCGGTGGGTTTTCTGATTGCCATGGTCACCATGCTGAAAGGCCTGAAACACGTTTTCAAGGATTTCGGCATCAAGCTCAGTTTCGGGGAATGCACACTTATTGCACTAGTGATTGGCCTGGTGGTGATGGCTCTGGGCACTGTCTTATTAAGCCGTGTGAAGGCTGACGAGGCTGCCGAAAAGGAAAACCGTTTTGCCAACGTGGAACGGGTCTTTGCCATCCTGATGGTGTTCACTGCCTGTGCCATGGCCTTTGCCCACGGCTCCAATGACGTCGCCAACGCGGTAGGCCCACTGGCCGCTGTGGTCAATGTGGTGAAGGCCGGCGCCGTCGAGACAAAAAGCGCCATGCCACACTGGATCTTATTGCTGGGTGGCGTGGGGATTGTACTCGGCCTGGCGACTTACGGCTTCAAGGTGATGGGTACCGTCGGTCGAAAAATTACCGAACTCACCCCCAGCCGAGGCTTTGCCGCCGAGTTGGGTGCTGCGGCCACGGTGGTGCTGGCTTCCGGCACTGGCTTGCCCATCTCAACCACTCACACGCTGGTCGGTGCTGTGCTGGGTGTCGGCCTGGCACGCGGCATTGCCGCGCTGAATCTGCGTATTGTCGGCACCATTTTCATGTCATGGCTGGTGACCCTGCCCGCCGGTGCCGGCCTTGCCATACTGTTCTTTTTCTTCTTCAAGGGCATTTTCAGCTGAAGCTCTTAAACATCACACCCATAAAAAAGCCCGGTTAATGCCGGGCTTTTTTGTGCAGGGTAAGCTTACCCGCTCAGCACATTGTCTTCGCCCTCGGATCTGGCAATCACCACGGCACAGCAGGAGTCACTGAACACGTTCGCGGCGGTGCGCATCATATCGAGAATGCGGTCGGTCACCAGCAACATGCCAATGCCCTCCAGTGGCAAACCTATCACCCCCAGAATCACGGTGATGGCCACCAGGCTCGCGGCAGGAATGCCCGCGACACCAATGGAGGTCAGCAGGGCAACCAGCACAATCACAAACTGCGTCGTGAAACTCAGTTCCAACCCATACGCCTGGGCAATGAACATGGCGGCCACACATTCATAAAGTGCTGTGCCATCCATGTTGATGGTGGCACCCAACGGCAGTACAAAAGAGCTGGTGCGGTTGGAGACGCCGGCATTTTTTTCCACGCACTCGATAGTGACCGGCAACGTGCCGGATGATGAGGCCGTGGAAAATGCCGTCAACATCGCAGGCAGCATCGCCCGGTAATGTCGAATCGGGTGAATGCCCGCAGCGCGCAGTATCAGGGACAGGGTAATGAATACATGCACGGCCAGCCCCAGTGCCACGGTAATGAAAAACACCAGCAACGGCTGAAATGCGTCAAAACCGGTCGCCGCCACCGTTTTGGCCACCAGGCCGAACACCCCCAGCGGCGCAAACTTCATGATGAACAAAGTGACCTGCATCATGGTTTCGTATACACCGTTCCAGAAGCTCAACATGGTCTGGCTGTATTCCCGCGTAATCCGCGTCATGAAGACGCCGAACAGCAGGCTGAAAAAAATCAGTCCGAGCATCTGGCCATCGGCAGCCGCCTTGACGATGTTGGGGGGCACCATGCGCAAAAACACCGCCGTGATATCCCCCGCCCCGCGGCCATCCACCTGTGACAGTTGCTCTTCCACCGCCTGGGGTTCACTGAGGTTGAGACGGCTGCCCGCTGCTTCACCATCGACAATACCAGGGGTCAGCAGATTCACCAGCAGCAAGCCCACCGTGATCGACAGCAGGCTGGTCGACATGTAAAAACCCAGGGTTTTGGCGCTGAGGCGCCCGAGATTTTCGCTGCCTCCGAGACCGGCAATGCCGACAATGATCGACGACATGACCAATGGCACGATGATCATTTTCAGGGCGTTGAGAAACAGGGTGCCGACAAAATCGAACAGGTCGTACAAGCGGAGGCCCAGCAGTGCGCTCTCCTGTCCGGCCAGAAGGCCCACCAGAATGGCGGCAACAATGGCAATCAACATCTGCCAGTGCAGTTTCAGCTTGCCCATCTCTCTTCTCCTTTAACCTGACTCAACCGGCACTACTGGTCAGCGCCCCGCAACGCCATGACCTTTTCGCGCAATGTCTCCGCGCTGGCCATTTCGGGTTGAACCGGTGCGTCGGCCAGCACCGACACCTGCCGCCAGCCGGGCCGGAACGGTTTGCGAAATGCACCGCCATTGCTGCGACTGAAAAAACTCCGCCACAGCCCCTTAAGGGCCATCGGCACCACCGGCACCGGATCGCGGGCGAGAATGCGTTCAATACCCGGCTTGAAGATATCGATCTCGCCATCTCCAGTCAGTTTGCCCTCAGGAAACAGGCACAACAACTGTCCCTGTTGCAGGGCATCGGAAATACTCTGCAGCGCCTGCTCGTAAGCCTGTGGATCTTCCCGGGGCGAGCAGATGGGGATCGCACCGCCGGTACGAAAAATAAAATTCAGTACCGGCAGCTCGTAAATCGGTTTGTACATGATAAAACGGATGGGTCTGCGCACCGCACCCGCCAGCAACAGGGCATCCACATAACTGACGTGATTACAGACAATGATCGCGGCACCGCGAAGGGGGATCTGTTCGAGTCCACTGTGCCGAACCCTGTAAAGGCTGTGACCCATTAACCACACCAGAAAACGCATGGTAAATTCCGGCACCTGCAGGAAAATAAACAGTGCCACCGCAATATTCATAAAGGCCACGGTCAGATAGAGCTCGGCGATGCTGAATTTCGCCACACCCAGAAAGAGAATGCCCAGCACACTGGCAAGCACCATGAAGAAGGCATTGAGAATATTGTTGCTGCCGATGATACGTGCCCTTTTTTCCGGGGCGGTGCGGGCCTGAACCATGGCGTAGAGCGGGACGATATAGAGTCCCCCAAATAGACCCAGCAACAAAATATCCAGCAACACCCGCCAGCTGTCGCCGCTGCCGAGAAATGCCAGGGGACTGACCACGCCGTCAACCTGATAGGATTCGGCCGCAAAATACAGATCGATGCCCATCAGGCTCAAACCCAACGCACCGAGAGGCACCAGGCCAATTTCCACCCTCGGTCCGCTGAGCTTGTCACACAACATGGAACCCACAGCCACACCGACCGTAAAGGCGGACAGCACCAGAGCAATAACCCCCGGCTCACCCTTCAGCACGGTCTTGGTGAAATTGGGCATCTGGGTCAGGTAGGTTGCCCCCAGCATCCAGAACCAGGATATACCGAGAATTGCGAGAAACACCGTCTGCTTCTCTGTCGCCAGGCGAATCAGCTGCCAGCTGACCCTTGGGGCATGCCAGTCAATTTTCAGATCGCTGGCCCACGGCTCGGCCAGCGGAATCTGGCGGCTGCTCAACCATCCCGTCAGGGCAACAAGCAGAACCACGCCACCGGCAAGCCACAGCACCTGGGCTGAGCCACCGATCAGAGAACCGGTAATGGTGCCAATGAGTATGGCCACAAAGGTGCCCATGCCCACCCGGGCATTACCGGCGATCAGCTCATCGTCACCCAGGTGCTGTGGCAGAATGGCGTATTTTGCCGGGCCAAAAAAAGCCGACTGGGTGCCCATGAAAAACAGAACCGCCAGCAGCAGCCAGAGTATTCCGAAATAAAATGCCACGGCTCCCACCAGCATAATGATGATTTCAGCAAACTTGATGGCGCGAATGATGCGGGACTTTTCGAACTTGTCTGCCAGCTGCCCCGCCAGGGCAGAAAACAGAAAAAAGGGCAGGATAAATAACCCGGCAGCGAGGTTCACCACCGTATTCACCTGATCGGCACTGACAATGCTGGCGCTGACGATCATCACCAGCAGGGCATTTTTAAACAGGTTGTCGTTGAGGGCACCGAAAAACTGCGTCAGGAACAGGGGCAAAAAACGTTTTGACGCCAACAAGTCCGCGTTCTTTATTCCCTTCACTGTCTGTCCCCAGCCCGACAAACCTGCATCTTGACGCTGTGCAGACCATTATTCAATGACATTGCCCGCATTGCCCCCGGCTACCATAATGAGAAGCTCAAGACAGGGATCCGTATGAAGCATCTGTTCTTTCTGGTCGTCATTCTCATACCGCTGTTTGGCCTTGCAGAGGAGGAAACCCCGCGGTTTTGCCAGACTGTAAACCTGTATCTGGAGAATGACATGTTTGGCGAAACGGACCGCCACTATACCAATGGCATCCGTTTTTCCTGTATTTCCGCCGATCTGACCTCCTACCTGGAAGATCCGAGCCTGCCCGCATGGGTAAAGGAAACCAACCGGCGACTGCGTTTTTTTCATGGCCTGAAAGATGATCGGGAACTGGAGCGGAACCTGGTCATCAGCCTCGGGCAAACCATGTTTACCCCTTCCGACAAATACGCCAGCGAACTCATCGAAGATGACCGGCCCTATGCGGGCTTTCTGTATCTGGGCTTTGCCTACCATATTCGCGACGAAGAGCAGCTGGACAGCCTGGAAATGAATCTCGGCATGGTCGGCCCGGCCTCGCTGGCGGAAAATGCCCAGGACCTGGTTCACGATATTCGCAATATCGACAAGTTCAATGGCTGGGACAACCAGCTGGAAAATGAGCTGGGGTTGCAGCTGGTCTACGAGCACAAGCACCGCTTTAAACTCACCAACCAATGGCCCCACCAGGACTTTATCGCTCACAGCGGTATCAGCCTCGGCAATATTGCCACCTATCTCAATCTGGGTGCTGAATACCGCATTGGCTGGAAATTACCCGAGGATTTTGGCACCTCTTCACTGCGCTCGGGGGGCGATAACAGTTCACCCGGCAGGGGGGATGCCCGCTACTGCCAGCGCCTGATCTGTGGTCTCCATGCATTCATTTCTTTTGATACCCGCCTGGTAGCCAGAGATATTTTTCTGGATGGAAACACCTTTGAAAGCAGTCATAGTGTTGACCGTAGACCGGTGGTTTCCGATGCCGCCATCGGTTTCAGCTTTCTGGTGGATGGCTGGAAAATCTCCTACGCCAAAGTATTCCGCACCCGGGAATTTGAGGAACAGCAGGACCCCCATGAATACGGCTCGCTCTCGATCTCCTATTCCTTTTAGCCCCTCCGGTTATCCCACTGACTGCTATGACCAGGTAATACCCACTATCGACCCGGCGGGGGTGCTAAAATCCGCCCCATGGAACACTCGCCACTTTTTCTGCCGCCCCTTGCGCTCTATGTTCACATTCCCTGGTGTGTGCGCAAATGCCCCTACTGTGATTTCAATTCCCATGCGGCCGGGGAATCTCTCCCCGAAGAAGCCTATGTGCAGGCACTGATCCGTGACCTGGATAGCGAACAACCCTATGCCCAGGGTCGCCGACTGACCTCGATTTTTTTCGGGGGCGGCACGCCCAGTCTTTTTTCTGCAGAAAGTATCGGCCGTATCATTCAGGCGGCCCGGCGGCGCATTGGTTTTGACGATGACATCGAAATCACCCTGGAGGCCAACCCGGGCACTTTCGAGCAGGAAAAATTCAGCGCCTATCGAAGCGTCGGCGTCAACCGGCTGTCCATTGGCATTCAAAGCTTCAACGATCTGCACCTGCAACGGCTGGGTCGTATTCACAGCGCAGAGCAGGCGATAAGTGCCGTCGCCATGGCAAAACAGGCCGGGTTTGAGAATTTCAATCTGGACCTGATGCACGGCCTCCCTGGTCAGACCGAATTGGAGGCGCTTGCCGACCTGCAACAGGCTATTGAATTACAGCCCACTCATATTTCCTGGTATCAACTGACCATCGAGCAGAATACGGAATTTTATCGGCACCCGCCGACCCTGCCGGAAGAAGATATTCTGGAAAATATTTATGAAAAAGGCATGGAAAAATTACAAGACAATCATTTTTTTCAATATGAAATATCAGCTTTTTGTCGCGACCAGAAAAAGTCTGCTCACAATATCAATTATTGGACCTTTGGCGACTATATCGGCATCGGTGCCGGGGCTCACGGAAAAATCACACTTCCCGATGAACAGCGAATTATTCGTCTCTCAAAAACACGCCATCCTTCAGATTATTTAGGCAGGGAAAATTCATTTATCGCCAAATGTAATAATATTCCAGAGGATGAATTACCTCTGGAATTTATGATGAACGCTCTGCGCCTAACTGACGGTGTTGAAAAGGAATTTTATGCTGATAGGACCGGCAACGCATTCGGCCATATTGAACCGAAATTCCGCGAACTGATCGCCATGGGTTTAATTGAAAATAATTCTGAAAAAATATGCACCACCAAAAAAGGACATCGATTTCTTAATTCGGTACTGGAGAAATTATCCTGATAATCTAACAGCATCCACCTGATATTTTTTTATCATTAGCAAACGGCAGGTCGGTTCCGCAGCCCTTGAAAATTCCCGTATGATTTTCAAAATTTCCGAAAAATTCGAAATGATTTTTAAATCGGGTTTCATTCAACATGCGATAGCTGTTACCACATACCGGAAAAGGTTTTCCTGTCTCTATAATATGATGCTTGTCCAGCATAAATAATTCTGACGCATTGGGAATAGTGCCTAGATATGTCACAGACTGTCCGTAATCTTCGCAGGCAAGTTCCAACTGATCGAGTTTAAACAGGCGATAAGTAGCAGAATAAAACTGCATGTCACCTATTTTGCTGCGGATGTCATCACTGTTAACCGCCAATGGGCGATCTTCCATCAGACGCGGGTCGGCAAAGCCCGCTGCTTTCGCCAACTGCACAAAGTCATTCCAGTACAGTGCACCGGCAAGGCATTCGCCATAGAGCACAGCATCTTGGCTCAAGGACGGCGGCACCCGGCGATCTGCATACACGTCTGAGAAATAAAGCTCACCCCCCGGCTTGAGCAGGCGGTGGGCCTGCTCAAGTACAGCCCGCTTGTCCGGTGATAGGTTGATCACACAATTGGAGACAATGACATCGAAGCTGTTGTCTTCGAGCCCCAATTCATCGAGCTTTTCAATATAACCTTTGATAAAGCGCACATTCGGCCGGGAAAATTCGAAGGCCTGGCGGTGAAAGTCGATATGGCGATTGGCCACCGCCAGCTGTTCGTCTGTCATGTCCACGCCCACTACTTCTCCCTGCTCGCCAACCATGGCGGACAGCACATAACAGTCCTGGCCTGAGCCACTGCCCAAATCGAGAATTCGCAGGCCCTCCAGGAGGTCTGGGGCTACCAGACCGCAGCCATAATATTTGCCACTGACCTCCGGGTGTATTTTCGCCATGATCGGCTTGAGGTGCGGCGGAACACTGTCCACCGTGCAGCAGGCATCTGTTTTCAGGTCCGCCGAGCTTTGCAGCTCTTTGCCGTAATAGTCTTTAACCGTGTCGTACATTGTTCTTCCAATACACCCTGTAAGGGTGGTGTTGTTAATGACGCTGCCAGCGATGGTATTTTTCAATCCAGCACAACAATCGTTCCGGGCTGTGAGACTTTTGCCAGTTGCCCGCTGCAAACTTGTTGGCTTCACTCATGGTCGGGTAGCTGTGTATGGTACCGAGAATTTTTTTCAGGCCAATCCCCTGCTTCATGGCCAGCACTAGTTCGGCAATCAGTTCACCCGCATGGGCACCCACGATACAGGCGCCGAGAATGCGATCCTTGCCCGGCTCCGTCAGCACCTTTACAAAGCCACTGGCACTGTTGTCTGCCAGTGCCCGATCCAGGTCATCCAGTTCGTAGCGGGTGACTTCATACTCGATACCCTGCTCCATCGCCATTTTTTCCGTCAGGCCCACCTGGGCAATTTCCGGATCGGTAAAAGTCACCCTCGGCATCACCCGGTAATCCACCTTGAATTTTTTGAAGCGGCCAAACAGGGCATTCACTGCTGCATACCAGGCCTGGTGGGCAGCCGCATGGGTAAACTGATAGGGTCCGGCGACATCGCCACAGGCGTAGATATTGGGAAAGCGGGTGCGCAGGTATTCATCAACCACCAGGGTGCCGTCCGGGTTGCACTCGATACCCAGGTTTTCCAACCCCATATTCCCGGTGCGGGCCTGCCGACCCAGCGCCACCAGAACCTGATCAAAAACGATTTCACGGCGAACCCCGCTTGCATCTGTTGCCAGTGCCACCTGCTCACTGTCGCGGCAATAAAATTCTGCAACACGGCATCCGAGCAATACCTCTACACCCTCAGCCTGTAATGCGTCCAATACCTGCCGGGTAGCATCCTCATCCTCACGGGGCAGCAGGTGCGGGCCAACCAGCGTCACCCTGGCACCGAGTCGCTGCATCGCCTGGGCCAGCTCACAACCAATGGGCCCGGCACCCATAATCAGTAGATGCCGCGGCAATGCCTCCAATTCCCAGATAGTTTCGGAGGTCAGATAATTGATCTGGTCCAGACCGGGAATTTGGGGAATACGGGGACTGGCGCCAGAGGCAATAATAATATTTGCGGTGGTTATTACCTGGCCGTTGACCACCACTTCCCAGGGTGAGCGGATGCTGGCATCCCCCTGAATACAGTCCACCCCCAACGAGGTATAGCGCTCTATAGAGTCGTGGGGTTCTACCTGTCGTATCACTTTTTTTACCCGGCCCATGACCCGGGAAAAGTCGACACTGGGCGTGCCGACATTAACCCCCAGTTCACCGGCGCGCTCAATCTCTTTTACCGCACGGGAGACGCGAATCAGGGACTTACTCGGCACACAGCCGGTATTCAGGCAGTCGCCGCCCATGCGCTGTTTTTCAATCAGTGTCACCCCGGACTTGAGGGCGGAGGCAATATACGCGCTCACCAGACCGGCACTTCCCGCACCGATAACCACCAGATTGCGATCGAATTTTGCAGGACGGGCATAACCGCGGTAAGCCCGACGGCGTTTGATCACATCCAGCAGCCCACGAGCCACATAGGGGAAAATCGCCAGCAGCAAAAAGGACAGCAACAGACCGGGTGTCAGAATGGAGGCTGCCGACAATGCTTCAATGGAGCCAATTTCAGCTCCGGCATTCACATAAACGATGGTGCCCGCGAGCATCCCCAGCTGGCTGACCCAGTAAAAACGCCACACAGGAATCGGCATCAGGCCCATGACCAGGTTGATGACCCAGAAGGGGATGACCGGAATCAACCGCAGAGAAAACAGATAAAAAGCACCATCTTTTTCGATACCGCTATTGACCACACCGAGGTAGCGACGGAATCGTGTCTGCACCCAGTCACGCAACAACAGCCGCGACACCAGGAATGCCAGCGTGGCGCCGAGAGAGCTGGCGAAGGACACCAGCAACACGCCCGTCCAGAGCCCGAAAATCATGCCGCCGATCACTGTCAGCAGTGCCGCCCCCGGCAGTGAAAAGCCGGTGGCCACCACATAAATGCCGAAATAGACCGCGGCAGTCAGTCGCGGATGCTCTGTATACAGCGCTTGGTAAAAGTGGGGGTGAAGGTATTGCTGGCCATCAAAAAGCAGGTAAGTCGCCACGACCAGGGCTATAACTATCAGGATGGCTATTTTTTTTATGGGCATGGATTGTCCAGAATTCTATGCTTTTCAGTCTGCTTAGAGGCTGTAATGTCATCAGGGTTCAGCATGATCGTTACCCCCTGTCGGCGCATGACGTCATAAAAGTGTCAAAGAAGCGTCATATACGTGACAGAAAATAAAGATTTTCTCCCGGACGCCTTCCAATGGACAATGTCACTGAGCCGCAGAACCATTCTGTACAGGAGCCAAACGTGGACGCGAACAAGCCGGATCTCAACAGCGCCAGCTTTTTCATCAACCGTCATATCAGCATGATGCAGTTTAACCTGCGCATACTTGAGCAGGCGCTCAATGAAGAGTACCCGCTGCTGGAACGATTCCTGTTTCTGATGATTTTCAACAGCAACATGGATGAGTTTTTCGAAATCCGCCTGGCAGGCCTCAAGCGTCAGATCAGTTTTTCCAGGGAAACCGTCAGCATTGACGGCATGAGCCCCAAGGATGTGCTGGACACCCTGAGCGAGCAGTGCAAATTAGCCACCGAAAAACAATACCAGATCCTCAACGAGGTTCTGTTGCCGGCACTCCAGTCCCAGAAAATCCGTGTGCTCAACCGGCAAAGCTGGAGCCCGGAAGTCGCCAGCTGGGCAGAGGATTACTTTCGCCACCAAGTGATGCCCGTCATCAGCCCGATAGGGCTGGACCCAGCGCACCCGTTTCCCCGCCTGGTAAACAAGAGTCTCAACTTTATTGTGTCACTGGAAGGCAAAGATGCCTTTGGACGCGACAGCGGCATGGCCATCGTGCCCGCCCCGCGCTCACTGCCCCGACTGGTTCGCGTGCCCGACGAACTCTGTGATGACGGCGATAATTTCGTCCTGCTGTCTTCCCTGATGCACGCCCATATAGATGACCTCTTTAACGGTATGAGCGCCACCGGCTGCTACCAGTTCCGCATCACCCGGGACGCCGACCTGGACCTCAACGCGGCAGAGGTTGAGGATATCGCGCGCGCATTGCGCGGGGAGTTGCATTCGCGCCGCTTCGGCAGCGCCGTGCGACTCGAGGTCGACAAGCACTGTCCGGAGGAACTGGTCAGTTTCCTTCTGGATCAGTACAACCTGACAGAAAATGAGCTCTACCGGGTCGATGGCCCCGTCAATCTCGGTCGCATGATGCAATTGCGACAAATGTTGAGTCGCAGCGAATTGGTGTTTCCCAGTTTTATCCCGTCAATCCCCAAATCACTGCGCGGCTCCGATCACAATATTCTCGACTCGGTAAGAAAAGAAGACATTCTGCTCTATCACCCGTTTCAGTCATTTACGCCGATTATTGACCTGTTGCGCCAGGCAGCCAAAGACGCCGCGGTGCTCTCCATCAAAATGACCCTGTATCGGACAGGTTCCTCGTCGGAGGTGGTGGATGCACTGGCAGAAGCCGCCCGCGCTGGCAAAGAAGTCACAGTGGTGATTGAGTTGCGCGCGCGCTTTGATGAAGAGGATAACCTGCAGCTGGCAACACACCTGCAGGAAGCCGGGGCAGTGGTCACCTATGGCGTGGTGGGCTATAAAACCCACGCCAAGGCCTTGCTGATTGTGCGCCGTGAAAACCAGCAACTGCGCCGCTACGTGCATCTTGGAACCGGCAATTACCACGCCGGGAATGCGCGCCTCTATACCGACTACAGCCTGTTAAGTGCCGATCCCGACCTCAGCAGTGATGTGCATAAAATTTTTCAGCAATTGACCGGCATGGGCAAGGCGGAGCGTATCAAAACTCTCTTCAGTGCTCCTTTCACCCTGAAAAAAAACCTGCTGAGGCTAATTGAAGAGGAGGCGGAAGCTGCACGGCAGGGCAAAGAGGCCCATATCATTATCAAGGTCAATGCCTTGACAGAACCGAAAGTCATCACCTCCCTCTATGAGGCGAGCATTGCTGGCGTAAAAATCGATCTGATCATCCGCGGCATGTGCTGCCTGCGCCCTGGCTTGGAAGGTGTTTCAGAAAACATTCGCGTGCGCTCCATTGTCGGCCGTTTTCTGGAGCATTCCCGGGTGTACTATTTTCACAACGCCTCTCCGAGAGTGTTCTGTGCCAGCGCCGATGTGATGGAGCGCAATCTGATGCACCGGGTTGAAATCTGTTTCCCGATTCTCAGTGGTCGTCTGCAGGCGAGAATCCGCAGCGATCTGCAAAGCTATTTACAGGACAACTGCCAGAGCTGGGAAATGCAATCCGATGGCAGCTACCTTCTCAATCAGCCTGAGAAAAACCAGCCGCGTCTGTCTGCACAAATGGAGTTGCTGGGTAAACTGACCGACTAACCGTCATGGTCAGGCTCCATTGAAGCGCAGCTGGAAACCGATTTTTTTCAGCACCTGCCGCTCGGCAGACAGCGCATCGCTGGTCAGAGGGTGACGTTCCAGCCACCCCTCATCAAAACCGAGAACGATCTCGGAGTCCTGAACGGTGGTGGAAAAGAGCGGCTCCCCTTCCACCGCCGTCACGTATTTGAAGACGGCGGCCAGGCGCATGATGATGCAAAGCCGTTTCAGATACAGTGCCTGTGCTTTGTCGAGGCCAACAAAGTTTTCCGTCGGGAATTTCTGACGGTGGCTGCGCACCAGCAGCGCCAGTATCCACTGCATCTGTTTGCTGAAGCCGGGCAGATCCGAATGCTCAATCAGATACTGCCCATGCTTGTGGAACTGTGTGTGCGCCACAGTCAACCCGATTTCGTGTAAGCGGGACGCCCAGCGCAACAGGTCACGATCCGTCTCCGTTAACTGCCATTCCTGCGCCACTTCCTCAAACAGCAGCATGGCCATGGCTTCCACCTGGTCTGCATTCTGCTGGTCCACTTCCGAACGACGCATCAGGGAAGACACCGTTCTCTCGCGCACATCCTCATGAGCCTCCCGGCCCATCATTTCGTAGATCACACCTTCCCGCAGTGCGCCGGGAGAGGTGTTCATGTGTGCCAACCCCAGAGCATCGAAAATGCCACAGATGATCGCCACCCCGGGCACAATCACGCCACGTCGCCGCTCGCTCAGCCCGGGCAGGTCGGTTAATTCATCAATATGATCATGGGATAACAGAAACTTGCGCAAGCCCGCCAGGCTGGACGTATCGAAACCTTCCGTCGACCAGCCCTGTTGCACCAGAATAGCCTCGACGCTACGCATGGTGCCGGAAGAGCCGACGGCATTATCCCAGCCATGCTGCTTATAGGCTTTGCGGATCAACAACACTTCCTGATAAGCCGCCTGGTAAGCCTTGGCAAACCGTTTTTCGGAAATCTTTCCACCCGGAAAAAAGCGGTCGCGATAGGTCACACAACCCATGTGCAGGCTCTCGCGCAGCTTCGACTCAAAGCGCTGCCCGATCACAAACTCCGTACTGCCGCCGCCAATATCCACCACCAGCCGCGAATTGTCGTCATCGGAAAGGGTATGAGCCACGCCCAGATAGACCAGCCGCGCCTCCTCTCGACCGGAGATGACTTCAATCGGAAAACCGATCAGCGCCTCCGCCGGCTTGATAAATGCCTTGGCATTCTTGGCCGCACGCAGGGCATTGGTGCCCACGATTCTCACGGCTGTGGGTTGCAGTTTTTCGATCACCTGGCGGAAACGGGCCAGGCAATTCAGCCCGCGTTCAATCGCGTCCTCGGCGAGCCGGTTGGATTTCATGCCAGCGCCCAGTTGAACCCGCTCCCCGAACCGTTCTATGGGACGCATTTCACCGTGGGCAACCCGGGCCACAATCATGTGAAAGCTATTGGAGCCCAGATCAATGGCCGCCAAAGTATGGTCGGCATCTGAAATATTATTCACGAATTACCTTTGCGGGTTTCTTTGTCCACCAGGCATTTGTTACTGGCCTTATGCGGGTGGTATGATTTCACAAATTCTACCCCCATATACCTCAATAGACATTAATCTGGAGAATTCCATGAGCGACAACATCGTTCACATTACCGACGGCAGCTTTGCCAGCGAAGTGCTGGATGTCAGCACCCCGGTACTGGTCGACTTCTGGGCTGCCTGGTGTGGCCCCTGCAAAATGATTGCACCCATTCTGGACGAACTGGCGGACGAGTACGCCGGTAAAGTGAAAATCTGCAAAATGGATGTGGATTCCAACCAGGAAACTCCTGCCAAATTTAATGTTCGTGGTATTCCCACACTGATCCTGTTCAAGGATGGCAATATTGAGGCCACCAAGGTCGGTGCACTGTCGAAAACACAGCTCGTAGAGTTTATTGACGCAAGCCTTTAATATAACCGTTGCGGTGGTAGCTTTTACCACCGCAACAGTTATTGCGCTTTAATCTGGCCCCGCCTATACTGCATCTCAACCACGTCGATGTCCTTCGACGAGCAAAAACAACTAAACTAATAATTCCGGCAAGCCCTTCCAGGACACCAACTCATTTCTCGATCGGCAATCAGCCCTTCCAATCCCCTACAATTACCATGTCAGTATTTATGAACTTAACCGAACTCAAAACCAAACCCATTGATGAACTTTTAGACATTGCTCAAGGCATTGGCCTCGACAATCTCGCGCGCTCCCGCAAACAGGATGTCATTTTCAGCATCCTCAAACGACATGCCAAAAGCGGCGAAGATATCTACGGCGATGGGGTTCTCGAAATTTTGCCCGATGGTTTTGGGTTCTTGAGATCAGCAGACAGCTCTTACCTGGCCGGGCCAGATGACATCTACGTCTCTCCCAGCCAGATTCGCCGCTTCAACCTGCGTACCGGCGACAGTATTTCCGGCAAAATCCGGCCCCCCAAGGAGGGAGAGCGTTACTTTGCGATGCTCAAGCTGGATGAAATCAACTTTGAAAAGCCGGAAAACGCACGCAACAAGATCCTGTTTGAAAACCTGACGCCGCTGTTTCCTGACGAGCGCCTGGTACTGGAAGCCGGCAACGGCTCCACCGAGGACCTCACCGGTCGCATCATCGACCTGATTTCCCCCATCGGCAAAGGCCAGCGCGGCCTGATTGTGGCACCGCCCAAAGCCGGTAAAACCATCCTCATGCAGCACACGGCGCAGGCTATCATTCGCAACAATCCCGAGTGCTACATCATCGTACTGCTGATCGATGAGCGTCCCGAGGAAGTGACCGAGATGCAACGCTCGGTGCGTGGCGAAGTTATTGCCTCCACCTTTGATGAACCCCCGGCCCGCCACGTGCAAGTTGCCGACATGGTGATAGAAAAAGCCAAGCGCTTGGTGGAACACAAGAAGGATGTGGTGATTCTGCTCGACTCCATCACCCGCCTGGCCCGCGCCTACAACACCGTACAACCCTCCTCAGGCAAGGTATTGACCGGTGGTGTGGATGCCCACGCCCTGGAGCGCCCCAAGCGTTTCTTCGGTGCCGCCCGTAATATCGAGCAGGGTGGCAGCCTGACCATTATCGCCACCGCGCTGGTGGAAACTGGCTCCAAGATGGACGAAGTGATTTACGAGGAGTTCAAGGGCACCGGCAACATGGAGCTTCACCTGGACCGCAAGGTTGCGGAAAAACGCGTTTACCCAGCCATCAACATCCGCCGCTCCGGCACCCGCCGCGAAGACCTGCTGATGGGTGAAGAAGAGCTGCAACGGGTATGGATTCTTCGCAAGCTACTGCACGGTATGGAAGATGCGGATGCTATCGAGTTCCTGATCGACAAGCTGAAAGATTCAAAGACCAACGATGAATTCTTTATGTCGATGAAGCGCAAATAAGCCCTTCCCAATCAGACAAAAAAAAGCCCGGCATCTGCCGGGCTTTTTTATGGGCCAAACTGCGATCTATTTGAATGCGCAACCTGTCTCAATGCCCGCTCTTTTCAACAGGATCGCCATGGGACAAAAACCTGTGAAAGACGCCTGGAACATATTGACCCCCACAAAGGCGGTAAACCATAACCAATACACAGAATGTAGTTGGCTGAGCAGCAGACTTGCGAGAATAAACAAGCCGGCAATGCGAAACACCAGTCGATCAACGTTCATAGCAACCACTCCTGTTATTTCAATTTTTCGATGCCCATCATCTTGAGAATAAATTTCTCATGGACGGGGTCCGTATCACCCTTGCGCACCTTGCGCATGAAGTACTTTTCAAATCCGATTTTCGCCAGGTGCACCCATTTGCCTTTTTTCGCCCAGGTGACATTGCGCGGCGGAATCTGCGGCAGCGCCACAAATGCCATGCCGGTGTCGCCCATATCCGCCAGGCAGATGGCATTCCACGTCGCTTCTGCCACCGGTTGCTCACCGGCGATACAGGCACGGATATTTTTTACCGTGGCAGCCACCATGGATTCAATCATGTAACCGGTTTTGGGTACCCCGGTGGGAACGGGGGTTGCCTTCTGGGGGGCGATGGCCACGCATACACCCACTGCGTAGATATTCGGGTAGATGGGATTGCGCTGCTGATCGTCGACGATCACAAAACCCCTCGGGTTCACCAGGCCGTCAACATCGCGCACCGCATCGATACCGGTAAACGCGGGCAGGATCATGGAGTACTTGAACGGCAGTTTGTGGCGCTTAATCTCTTCACCGTCGTTATTGTGCTCTGCCACGGTCATGGTGCCGTCTTCAACCTTCACGATCTTGGCGTTGGTGATCCAGTCAATGTGACGATCACGGAACTCACTTTCCATCAGGCTCTTGGAGTCCCCCACGCCGTCCAGTCCCATATGGCCAACATAGGGTTCAGAGGTGATATAGGTAATGGGTACCTTGTGGCGCAGCTTGCGTTTGCGCAGATCCGCGTCGACGATAAAGGAAAACTCATAGGCAGGGCCGAAACAGGAGGCCATCTGCGCAGCGCCAATCACCACCGGTCCGGGCTCCTGGATAAATTCTTCCCACTTTTCCCGCGCGGTCACCGCGTGGTCCACGTGACACACGGATTCGGTATAACCGTTAACCGGGCCGAGTCCATCGATTTCATCGAAAGCCAGTCTTGGTCCAGTGGCAATGGCCAGGTAGTCATAGTCCATGAAGCTGCCGTCATTGAGCTCAATCTGGTTTTGTTGTGGGTGTACCTTTCTGACACCCACCGAGGAAAAACCGATTTTTTTCCGCTTCAGGCAGGGCTCGATCTCGATCACCACATCCTTGCGTTTGCGCCAGTCCACAGCCACCCAGGGGTTCGACGGGACAAACTGGAATTCCGGGGAATCCGAAACCACCACGATTTCATTTTCTGCCCCCAGCGCTTCGCGCAGTTCATAGGCCAGCGACACGCCGCCAATGCCTGCTCCCATAATCACAATCTTAGCCATGCCTTAGCCCTCGCTCAGTGAATCGTTAATCTTGCTTATCCACACCGCAATAAATGCCATACATCGTTTCCAGTATGGCCGCTACATTCGGATTGGATAAACGATAGAACACGCGCTGCCCCTCGCGGCGCGTAGTGACAATATTTTCATCTCGCAACCTCGCCAGGTGCTGTGACAGGGCAGACTGGCTGAGTCCCGTCAGTGCTTCCAGTTCAGTCACGGTATGCTCCCGAGTGACCAGCGCACAAAGCACCATCAGGCGGGACGGATTTGCCAGCGATTTGAGCAGGGCAGACGCTTTCGCTGCATTTTCCTGCAACGTTTCCAAATCCATGCTTTTATTCATAAATAGCTCTTGGCAGACAACAATATATTAGTTGACTCTAATATAAGCAAAAACTAATATATTAGTCAACTGAAGTCTGTAAAGAAGTGGCAACCGCCGAGGAAGCAGAACCACTATGATGAAAAATCTCTGTGCAGGAATGGTGCATCTGGCACTGAATCGTCCCAAATGGGTGGCCTGGTTCATGACACTTACCACCCTGCTGGTCATCGCTGTGGCCGCCGTGCCTTCTGTGTGGCCAGAAAAATTTCACCAGTTTCACCACATCACTGTTGATACAGACCCGGAGAACATGCTGTCTCAGGATGAACCTGTCAGAGTGTTTCATCACGAGGCCAAGGAACGCTTTGATCTCAACGATATTGTTGTTGTCGGGATCGTGAATAATCGGCACCCACTGGGGGTTTTCAACGCCGCCTCTCTGGGTCGTGTCTATGAACTGACCGAGTTTGCCAAGCGCCTGCAGTGGGATGGCGAAGGGGTGATCAGCATTGATCTGATCGCACCTTCCACCGTCGACAATATCGAACAGGGAGGACTGGGCAGCGTCAATTTTTCCTGGCTGATGCCCACAGCACCGGCGGATGATGTTGCCGCACAGCAGGTGCTTGAACGCGCCAAACGCATTCCTTTTCTGGAAGGGACCCTGGTTTCCGAAGATGGTCAGGCGCTGGCACTGTACCTGCCGATCACCAAAAAAGAGCTGTCCTATCGGATTCGTTCCGAACTGCTGGACTATACGAAGAATTGGGCCGAGCACGGTGATGAAGTGCACATCACCGGTCTGCCCGTGGCCGAGGATACCTTCGGCGTGGAGATGTTTATCCAGATGGCCATCTCTGCACCGCTGGCGATGCTGGTGATCTTCCTGTTGCTGTGGTGGTTCTTCAAGAAACTGATTCTCGTGGTATCACCGATGATCATCGCCATGGTCAGCTCCTTGGTGACCATGGGGTTACTCATTGCCACCGGCAATACCATCCACATCATGAGCTCCATGATCCCGATCTTTATCATGCCCATTGCGGTGCTGGATGCGGTGCATATCCTGTCCGAGTTTTTTGACCGCTACCCGATCCACAAGGACCGGCGCAAAGCCATTGAAGAGGTGATGACCACCCTGTTTTCACCCATGCTGTTCACTACCCTGACCACCATGGCCGGTTTCGGCTCGCTGATGCTGACACCCATTCCACCGGTGCAGGTGTTCGGTCTGTTTATTGCCATCGGAGTATTCCTGGCCTGGCTTTGGACGATGCTCTTTATCCCGGCGTATATCATGCTGATCGACGAAAAGCGCCTGGAGGGTTACGGCCACCATGTGGGTGAAGAAGACCACAGCACGCTGGGACGGACACTCGCTGCAGCCGGCAGACTGACCACCCACCGCCCACGCATCATCATGCTGTTTACGCTGGTCGCCGTGGTGGTTGCCGGTTATGGCATCAGCAAGATTGTGGTCAATGACAACCCTACCCGCTGGTTTGAGGCACAACACCCGATCCGGGTTGCCGACCGTGTGCTGAATGAACACTTTGGTGGCACCTATATGGCTTACCTGGAACTGTCTGCCCCGGATCAGGCTGACACCGTGGACAAGCAGGCTCTATTACAGCAACTGAGTGAACGCCAGGCAGAGGGTGAGGCCATGGGCAATACTGCCGCGCCCTACCAACAATTTGCCTCGGTCATTGAGCAGACCAATAGCGATAACGCCGACAGTTTTATGGCGGTGCTGGCCGAGCGCGCTGAACAGGGTCTGACCAGTGCCAGCGATGACGACTACTACAGTTGGGACGACATCCAGCTGTTCCTGGAAGAGCAGCAGCAACGTAAGGAACTGTTCAAACAACCCGGCGCCTTGCGCTGGATGGAAGAGCTGCAGGCACACCTGTTGGATAACTCCAAGGTGGGCAAGGTCAATTCCCTGACGGATGTGGTGAAAACGGTGTATCGCGAGCTGCAACTGGGCGAACAATCCCAGTTTCGCATTCCGGATAGTGCCAATGCCGTGGCCCAGACACTGATCACCTATCAGAACAGTCACCGCCCTCACGATCTATGGCACTTTGTCACCCCCGATTACCGCCGCACCGTGCTGTGGCTGCAATTGAGTAGTGGTGACAACAAGGACATGGAAGCGGTGGTGCAGAGCCTGGATGACTTTCTGGCCAGCAACCCGCCACCGGTCGCCATTGACAGTCAGTGGTTTGGCCTCACCTATATCAATGTGGTGTGGCAGGGCAAGATGGTGTCCGGCATGCTGGAAGCCTTCCTCGGCTCATTTCTGGTGGTACTGGTGATGATGGTTGTGCTGTTCCGTTCGCTGATTCTCGGTGTGCTGGCGATGATTCCGCTGGCGGTTACCGTAGGTCTGATCTACGGCATTATCGGCCTCATCGGCAAGGACTATGATATGCCGGTGGCGGTATTGAGCGCTCTCAGTCTCGGCTTGGCGGTGGACTATGCGATACACTTTCTGGCTCGCTCGCGCTCGCTGGTCCAGGAAGCCGGCGGTTGGCAGGCAGCGGTACCCATGGTGTTCGGAGAACCGGCCCGCGCCATTTCCCGCAATGCCATTATCCTCGGCGCCGGATTCCTGCCTTTACTGGCCGCGCCACTGGTGCCCTATCAAACCGTCGGCTTCTTTATCGCATCGATTATTCTCTGTGCCGGCGCCGCTACACTGCTGATTTTGCCGGCTATCCTGACGCTTCTGAAAAAACTGATTTTCAAGGTAGAGGAGTAATGCCATGAAACTGAACAGAACCCTTTCCCTTGTCATAGCCCCGGCGTTTGGCCTGCTGGCTTCACTGTGGCTGTCGGGAGCTATCGCGGTAGACGCCCCTAGTGTGGACGAGATCGTCCACCGCACCAACCAGACCGCGTACTACCAAGGGAAGGATGGCCGCGCCCAGGTGCTGATGACCATCACCGACAAGCAGGGCCGTGAGCGTGAGCGACGCTTTACCATCCTGCGCCGGGATGTCTCCGATAGCGATGACATCACCGGTGAAGCCTACAACGGCGACCAGCAATTTTACGTGTTTTTCCAGCGCCCGGCGGACGTCAACAAAATGGCCTTCCTGGTGTGGAAGCACCTGGATCGCGACGATGACCGCTGGCTGTACCTGCCTGCTCTGGATCTGGTGAAACGCATCGCTGCGTCCGACCAGCGCACCAGCTTTGTGGGTTCCGACTACTTCTATGAAGATGTCAGCGGTCGCGATATCAACGCCGACAACCACGAACTGCTGGAAATCACCGATAACTACTATGTGCTGAAGCACACCCCCAAGGACCCGGACAGTGTGGAGTTCTCTCACTATGTGATGTATGTGCACAAAACCAGCTTTATTCCGGTGCAGACCGAGTACTTTGACAGAAATGGCGAGAAATACCGGGTGGCCACAGCACTGGGTGTGGATACCATCGACGGCTACCCCACGGTCACCAAGGCGAGTATGGAAGACTTGCGCAGCGGCAGTAAAACGCTGATGAGCTACAGCGCCGTCACCTACAATGTCGACCTGCCGGAAGAGATTTTCAGCGAGCGCTATCTGCGCCGGGCACCGGTAAAATACCTGCGCTAGCCGGAAACGTCATAGATGAAAACAATCCTCTGTACCCTGCTGCTCTCCGGAGCCATGTTCTCCAGCCTGTCGGCGATGGCGGAGCCGCCTCTGCCCGGCGGGCTTGAGCCTAAAGCTCCGGCAACACAAATACCTTCATCCAGCGGGCCTGCCCTGCCCAGTGGACTGGGTTTGCCCGGCAGCGCTGTACCGGAACCTTCACTGCCTGTCTGGCTGGGGGGGGACAGCACCTTCGGCAGTGCCGAGGAAAATTACAGCCCGTTCTCGGTATACGGCTTTGCCGAGGCCCGTGTCGGACAGCGAACCCACGACGATGAACTGCAGCGCAACACCGCCATCGGCGAGGGCCGGGTGCAGTTGACCCTCGACTATGCCGGAGAGAAAGTTACCGCCCGCGTTACCGGTGATGCCCTGTTTGACGACGTGCAGCGGGATGAATCGGTGCAACTTGACCGCGGCCGAGGCCCCTTCGACCTGCGGGAAGCCTGGTTTCAGATGCCCGTCAGCCAGCACCTCGATATGAAGGCCGGTCGCCAGATTCTCACCTGGGGGGTAGGTGACCTGCTGTTTATCAACGACCTGTTCCCCAAAGACTGGAACAGCTTTTTTAGTGGCCGCGATACCGAGTACCTGAAGGCCCCATCGGACGCCGTGAAACTGGCCTTCTATTTTGAGCCTGCCAATCTGGATGTGGTGTATGTGCCGGAGTTCGACAGTGACCGTTTTATCGACGGTCGGCGCATCTCGTTCTACAACCCGCTGCTCGGCGACCACACAGGCCGGGTCATGCCAGTCAATCCGGATTTTCCCCACGGCCGAGAACTGGCAGTGCGACTGTACAAGAATCTGGCAGGCGCTGAATTGGCTTTTTACGGCTACGATGGCTACTGGAAAAGTCCCAATGGTTTCGATCCCTCTAAAGGCCAGAATACCTTCCCGGAGTTACGGGTCTGGGGTGCCAGCCTGCGGGGCAATCTGGCCAGGGGTATCGCCAGCGCCGAAGTGGGCTACTACGACTCCCGGGAAGACCGGGAGGGTGACGACCCACTGATTAATAACAGCGAATCGCGCCTGCTGCTGGCTTACGAACAGGAGTTGGTGCCTGATCTCACCGGGGCGCTGCAGTATTATGTGGAGCGCATTGAGGATTACGACAACTACCGGGACAGTCTGCCAATGGGCATGCCCCAGCGGGACAAATACCGGCAGCTACTCACCAGCCGCCTGACCTGGCTGACCCACAACCAGAATGTCACCTGGTCGCTGTTTGTGTATTACTCCCCCTCCGACAAGGACTGGTACGCCCGCCCCAAGGTAAGCTGGAAGGCATCGGACCAGCTGTTGCTGGAAGCGGGTGTCAACAGCTTTGGCGGCAGCGAGGAAACCACCTTTTTTGGCCAGTTTGAGGAAACCAGCAACCTCTACGCGGCGATTCGCTACAGCTTTTAGCAGCCTGCTGCCGATCGGGAATTCAGGGCGCCAGGCGGGAAATCGACCAGCCACCATTCTCCAGTAAATACTGGAAGCGGTCATGCAGGCGGTTCTCGCCCCCTTGCCAAAATTCAAATTCCTGCGGCACCACGCGGAAACCACCCCAGAAGTCCGGCAGCGGCACCTCCCCGGCAGCATACTTTTCCTTCATCTGCAGAAACTGGGTTTCCAGGGCCTGACGGGAAGTAATTCGTGAACTCTGTTTTGAGGCCCAGGCAGCCAATTGACTGCCACGGGGACGCTTGAGGAAATATTTCAGCACTTCGGTTTTGGTCAGCTTTTCCACCTGACCACCAATAATCACCTGACGATCCATTCGCATCCAGGGAAAGATCAAGCACACGTTGGGGTTGGCCGCCATTTCCTTCGCCTTGCGGCTACCGAGGTTGGTGTAAAACAGAAATCCGTGCCGGTCGAAACCCTTCAGTAATACCGTACGCTGCCAGGGCTTGCCGCTGGCATCCACTGTGGCCAGGCACATTGCGGTCGGATCAGACAGGTCCGATTGGGCAGCCTGATCCATCCACAGGGCGAATTGTTCAAACGGGCAATCGTTTAATGACTCCCGGTTCAGTCGGCCATATTGGTATTCCCGACGGGTATCTTCCAGCGACATAGTTTTCACTCCGGTCAAGGCGGTATTTTAGCCGCTATCCCCAGTGACTGTCCCGCTGCCATCTGTTCCTTTCGACTAGCAGATTTGGCAGAAAAAACAAAGAGATGCTATTCCAGCCCCTCCAGCATAGAATATCGAACCAGGTTATTTATTCAACGGAGAGCAGAAAATGCCCCGAAAGAAACACCTGACGGTTGCAGCATGCCTGCTGTACTGTCCGCTGCTGTACAGCAATGATGAAGGTTTTATTACCGAAGATGATTTACTGGGCGACTTGCCGGCGGTCACCTCCGCCTCGCGGATGTCTCAGCCTCTGTCCCACGTTCCCGCCAGCGTGACTATCATCGACCAGAAAATGATCAAGGCATCCGGCGCCCTGTCCTGGGTGGATATTTTTCGACTGGTCCCCGGTTTTGAATCCTACTCCATCAACGGCAACCGTTACGGCATTTCCACCCACGGCTACGGCCGTGAATTTCCCAATCACCTGGAAATCATGGTGGATGGCCGGTCTATCTATGACCCGATCTTTGCCACCATTGAATGGGGTTCTCTGGGTATCAGCCTGGATGACATCGACCACATCGAGATTGTCCGCGGTTCCAATGCGCCGGCCTACGGCTCCAACGCGTTTCTGGGCGCGGTGAACATCATTACCCGCAAGCCGGTACAGGATCAGGGCTGGCATGTGAGTGCAACCAACGGTGAACAAAATACGCGCAATACCAATATTCGTTACAGCGGCACCGCGGGCAAGCTGGATTACCGAGCCAGCTTTGACTATGAACACAATGAAGGCTTCCCCTCTGTCAGTTCCGGCGATGACCTGGGACCTATGGAAGACGGCAAGGAAAAAATTGCGCTGACCCTGCGTGGCATGTATACCCCGAATATCAGCGATACCTTTGATGCCCAGGTCGGTTTCAGTCACAGCAATATGGGCTGGGGGGACGCCGACCACCCGGACGAATATTCCCGGGTCAACTTTAAAAACCAGTTCCAGTCCTTGAAGTGGAACCGTGATCTGAATAGCACCGACTACCTGCAGGTACATTTCTTCCGCAACAAAATTGAAGGCGAGAATTATGTGAACCTCGGGCTGGTTTCGGACCTGCTCTCGGAGGCATTGAATACCACCATTACCCCGGCCCAGGTCCCCGCGTTCTTTCAGATGATTGACCCTGGACTGAACATCCAGGACCAGAGCTATATCACCGGCTTTCGCGGCATTGAATCCGAGCGCTACGATATGGAACTGGAACACCACCTGCAGCTCACCAAGAGCCTGCGCACTACCTGGGGTGCAGGCATTCGCTATGACCGTATTGAGGGCGAATCGGTGCTGGGTCACGAAGGTCAGTCTTCCCTCACCAGCCGCCGCCTGTTCACGCACATGGAGTGGCAGCCATCCCGTTACTGGACGCTGAATGCCGGCCTGACGGTAGAAGACAACAGCGTTGTCGATACCATCGGTTCGGGCCGCATCGGCATCAACTACCACCTCAATGAGTTCAATACGTTCAGAGTGGGTTATGCCTTGGGCAAGCGTTCGCCCTCCCTGGGAGAGGCCAAGGAATTTAATGCCGATATTCTGGACCAGCAGATTCTGGTCACCGCCATCCGCAGAACGTCGGACAATATTGAAGAGGAGCGCTTGCGCAGTTATGAACTGGGCTACCTGGCCCAATACCCGTCCATGGGAATCACCTTTGATGTGCGCCTGTTCCGTGAGGAAATTCGCGATGGCCTGGAAACCTACCAGGAGCCCGTCAATATCGGTATCCCCGTGCTGTTTCCCAACGAGCGGTTTGCCGTCCGGGATAATATCCTGGAGTCGGACATGACCGGTGTGGAACTGCAACTCCGCTATCAACCCTCAGACCGCACACTGATCAATGCTCACTATGCCTACACGGACGTCGATAGCGGCTACGTGTTTACCTACGACCCGGTTTTTTCCACCAATGATCACAATGACCGGGTACCTCGACACAAGGCCGGGTTACTGGTTCACCAGAAAATCGCCGGCGGTTTTTCTGGCAGCATCAACCTCTACCATATGACAGATGCAAACTGGCGGGATGGTAATGCCGTAGACCAGTTCGTTCGCACGGACGCTGTGCTGGGTTACGACTTCCGCATCGGGAGAGGCTCTGGAAACCTGTCCCTGATCGCCCAGAACCTGGGAGATGACTACGAAGAACACGCCAGGAACAACGTGTTTGAGACCCGTTATTTCTTAAAACTAACCATGGACTTCAATTAACTTTTCATTTTTTTAACGGTGTTCGATAATACTTGAACGTAGATTCAAAAATACAAACAAAGCCAAAGGAAGGGCGTTGAGTATCTATCAGCGAGTGTATCAGGTCGCTAGGTCGCTCCTCAGGGGAGGAGTGCTGCTTTTTGTTTGTTTGCTGGGCCACTCGGCACAGGCAGAAGTGTTGTTGCTGTTATCCAGTGATGCGCCCTACTACATGGAAACCGCCAACAGCCTGCAGACTGCGGCTGCCGACTATTCTAAAGATGCGTTGTCTTTCAGGATCTTGACCCTGCAAAGCCCCGAAACAGATGCTGAACTATCACAGACCTGGCAGCTGATTGTCACCATCGGCAGTAAAGCCACCCAGCAAGTACTATCCGAACCGGGTAACTCCCCTGTACTGAGTATTTTCACACCCAAAAATGCGTTCGAAAGTATCCAGGTACGTGATGATGTCGCGAGTCCGCGGTCGGTTTCCGTCATTTATCTCGATCAACCACTGGAGCGAGTGGTCAATCTCGCCACTCGCCTGAAGCCCGAGGCCAAAAAACTTGGCGCGGTTTTTGGCCCCATTTCAAAAGAGTGGGAAGACGAACTCAAATCCCTGACAGCCCATCGAGCCATTACCCTCAACAGCGCTCATTTAACCCCTGAAGACAACCCCGTGGCCGTGTTGCGCCCACTGGTCAAAGACAGCGACCTGTTTATTGCCCTGCCGGACCATGCGCCCCTGAACCGGGCCATTGCCAAATGGATACTGCACCTGAGCTTTCAGAAAAAGGTACCAGTGATTGGCTTCTCCAAGGCATACACCAATGCTGGTGCACTGGCCTCCATATACTCTTCACCGGAGGATATAGGCCGACAGGCCGGTCAGTATATTGTCGCCCGCCTGGTTGATGGCGATACCACACTGCCACAGGCGCAATACCCTCGCTACTTCACCATCAGCACCAATTTTAATGTCGCGGGGTCACTGGGAATCCAACTGCCTGCAGACAATGAGCTTTACCGCAGTCTCGAGCAACAAGAAACGACAGCGCCATGAGCAACCGGCAGCTTCTGAGCAAATCCATTCACCAGCGCTTTCTAGCGGTGGCGTTGCTGCCACTACTGCTCATTATTACCCTGCTGACACTGTTTACCATTGAATCAAGACGAACCGACCTGATTGAAAACCTTGTGCAGTCTGGCGAGTCATCATCCAACTACCTCGCCACCATTTCCGACTTCTCCCTCTATTCCCGCAATGACAAATTGCTGCAGGAGATTTCTACTTCCGTTCTGCGGATTCCCGATGTTGCCGGTGTGGCTTTTCTCGACAGTAACAGTGAGCCGGTATTAACCGCGGGACACTTCTCGCAGGGGCACAACGGCGGGCCCCAGAACGGCAACACCACTTTGCTGGAACAAATTTTGCCCGGGATTACTGACTTGGGGCCTTTAAAAACAGACCGCTACCTGTATTTCAAAAAACCTGTATTTCTGTCGGGTATTGATGTCAGTGACTACCAAGAGGAATCGCCGACAGAAACAATTGGGCCGGAGCTTGTGGGTTGGGTGATTCTTGCCATCGACCGCTCAAACATGCTCAACAAGCAGAAAACCATTCTCACTACTTCGGCGCTGCTCTTTCTATTCGGCCTGATCATCGCGGTGATCTTTACCTATTACCTGAGCCTTGGCCTTATCTCTCCCATTCAGAAGCTGACAGATACTATACGGCAAATGGCCAGTGGCAATCTTAAGGCCCGTGCAGAAACCGGCACAGATGATGAGCTGGCCATTCTGGCCGCAGGTATCAATCAGTTGGCCGCCTCTGTGGCCGAGGGTAAGGAAACGCTGGAGCATCGCATCCGTTTTGCCACCCGCCAATTACAGGAGACACTTGACCACCTGCAGATAAAAAACCGGGAGCTGGAAATATCCCGTCAGACAGCAGAGACTGCCAACCAGTCCAAAAGTGGTTTTCTGGCGAGAATGAGCCATGAATTACGGACACCCATTACCTCAATCCAGGGGTTTATCCGTCTGCTCGATACCGCCCGGCTCGCCGAAAACGAGCGCCACTACTGCCAGATTATTGAGCAGGCTGCCCTGCAACTCCTGACCCTGATCGACGACATTCTCGCTTTTTCAAAATTGCAGTCCGACACCGTAGAACTGGCCGAGCAGCCTCTGGACCTGGCTGAATGTGTCGAACAGGTTATCGCCATGTTTGCACCCCAGGCCCAGCACAAGGGCCTCAGCCTGGTGGTGGATTATGCCCCGGACCTGTCGCTGAATCGCGTTGGCGACTCTATTCGCATTCAGCAGATACTCAGCAACCTGATTGCCAATGCCATCAAGTTTTCGGATGAAGGAGGCGTGTATGTCTCCCTGAAAACCAATGATGATCTGGATGTAATCATTGAAGTCAGGGACACGGGTATTGGCATACCCGAGGCGGCACAGGCCCAGCTTTTTAATGCCTTTGCCCAGGCAGACACATCCATTTCACGCCGTTATGGGGGTACCGGTCTGGGGCTTTCCATTGTCAAAAGCCTGGTCGACCTGATGAGCGGGGATATACAACTCCAGAGTCACGAAGGCAAAGGCTCGACCTTTACCATTACACTGCCCCTGATGTCCTCGACCCAGACCGACGATTGGCAACTGCCTCCCCACCAGGTTGTCATTTGCCGTACCGACAGCTTTACCGACATGTCCCTACAGCACGCCATGGCCAGGTTCGGTATCAAAAAGGTTGCTTTCGTGCCCCTTGAAAACCTCATGCAGGCAAGCGCATCCCTGACGCCGGATGATGCAGTGATCATCTGTGCTTCTGTTATACAAACCACGGATTATCAACTCGCCGATATCATTCTCAAGCTCAGGGGGGTCACCCCCGCAAAGCTGATTCTGCTGGCCACCCAATTCAACTTCTACCAACAGTTCAACGCCAGAGAGCGCGCGGGACTGCACCCGGTTTCTTTTCTGGCGATGCCCCCTCCCCTGTCAGAACTCCACCGCTCGCTGGATACGGTTTCATCCACGGAAGTCCCGGTCAATCCTGCCATGGATACCGTACAGGTGCTGGATGGGATTAATATTCTCATCGCTGAAGATAACCAGTTCACTCGCCTGTTACTGGACACCCTCCTCAGCCGATTCGGCGCCTATTGCACCCTGACCAGCAACGGCAGAGAAGCTCTCGCTGCCTGTCAGCAGGACCGCTTTGACCTGTTACTGGTAGATGTGCACATGCCGCTGAAAAACGGCATCGAGACCCTGACAACCTTGCGCAACAGCAACAATATCAACGCGAATATTCCCGCCCTGGCGTTGACCGCAGACATTCTGCAACAGGAAGAAGAGTCACTTTTTAACGCCGGGGCCGACGGCCTGTTACTGAAACCACTGAATGAAAACGAACTGCTCACTCGTATCTGTGATTTGCTGGAGTTACAGGGGCCAAATACCTCTTCAGTACCAGCAACCGCTGTCGACGCAGACCTGTCCTCGGAACTGTTTAAGCAGGAAGTGCGGAACCTGCTGATACAATCCCGTGATTGCCTACAACAGGGTGATATTGAGGCTTTGCGAGAGAGTATCCACCAGCTGCTGGGGATTGCCGGCGTATTTCAGTTGAAAGACCTTGAATTCAAGGTGCGCGAGCTTCACACCGCAATAAAAAATAATTTACTTGATCAGGTGCCTGATCTGCTCGATGCGCTGGATGAGAAATCGCAGCACATTGACCTCTGAGCATCGCCAGGCGATGCTCAGAGGAATGGTCACTACAGACTTCGTACGGACACTACCCCGTCAACTTCACGAATTGCAGCCAGCAGCTCCTCTGAGGGCTCGCTGGCCACATCAATGATGTTGTAGGCAATGTCATCCCGGCTCTGATTAACCATGTCAATGACATTCAGATCCCTATCCGCCAGCAATGACAGCACGTGGCCAAGAACTCTGGGCACATTCTCATTACAGAAGGTGATGCGATAGCCACCATTGCGCGCCATTTTTGTTGCCGGAAAATTGACTGAGTTGTGGATATTGCCGTTTTCCAGGTAATCCATGAGCTGGTCAGCAGCCATCACCGCACAGTTTTCTTCCGCCTCTGCGGTACTGGCACCAATGTGCGGCATCAACAGAACATCGGGTCGTCCCAGCAAGGCAGGAACGGGAAAATCTGTCACATATTTGGCAAGACGTTTTTCGTCGAGGGCCGCAATAACGGCATCAACATCCACCACCTCTTCACGGGCAAAATTAAGCAATGTCGCCGAAGGCTTAACGCAGCGCAACACCTCCGCATTGATCATGTGATGAGTCGCATCAATGGCCGGAACGTGCAGCGTAATAAAATCTGACTGAGCCAGCAGGCTCTGCAGGTTTTCCATTTTCTGCACACGCCGTGACAGCCGCCACGCAGCCTCCACCGAAATCGCCGGATCGTAGCCAAACACCTCCATGCCGAGCTCGACCGCCATGTTGGCCACCAGGGCTCCGATGGCGCCAAGACCCACCACGCCGAGGCGCTTGCCTGCCACTTCGCAACCGGCAAACTGTTTTTTCTGCTTTTCCAGCAACTTGGCCATTTCGCCAGCATCGGTCATGTCGGTAAGACCTTGCACGTAGCTCATGCCGCCGAAAATGTCCCGGGAAGAAAGAAACAGCGCAGAAGCGACCAGCTCTTTCACGGCATTGGCGTTGGCACCTGGGGTGTTGAAGACCACAATTCCCCGGTGGGTATAGTCCGCTACTGGAATATTGTTGACACCGGCACCTGCACGGGCCACCGCCTTGACGCTGTCCGCGACCGCTTCGTCATGCATTTTCTGGCTACGCAGCAAAATCGCATCCGGCGTATTGAATTCGCTGGCTATTTCATAGCGCTCACGGGGAAAACGGTCCAGCCCCTTGGTGGATATCTGGTTGTAGGTTCTTACCTTAAACATTGTCGGTACCTGTTATTATTTTGAAACTTCCCGGTAGGCCCACTCGATCCAGGGCATCAACGCCTCAAGGTCAGACTGCTCGACGGTAGCACCACCCCAGATTCTTAACCCGGCAGGCGCATCCCGATACGCGCCGATGTCGTAGGCAACACCCTCGGCATCAAGCAATTTCACCACCTGTTTTACCTGGTCTGCATCCAGATCCAGGCTCAGACAGATACTGGTATTGGAACGCGTTGCCTCGTCCTGGGCCAGAAAACTGATCCAGTCATTGGCGGCCACAAAGGCTTCAATCACTGCAAGGTTGGCACGGGACTTGGCAATCGCGGCATCAACACCGCCCAGCGCTTTTACCCAGTCCAGGGCATCGAGGTAGTCTGCTACACAGAGCATGGAGGGGGTATTGATGGTTTCACCGCGGAAAATACCGTCTATCAATTTGCCGCCCTTTGTCATGCGGAAAATTTTCGGCAATGGCCAGGACGGGGTATAGCTCTCCAGTCGTTCGACGGCACGGGGACTCAGAATCAGCATGCCATGGGCACCTTCACCACCCAGTACTTTCTGCCAGCTGAAGGTCACCACATCCAGCTTTTCCCAGGGCATGTCCATGGCAAATACCGCAGAAGTGGCGTCGCAGATGGTCAAGCCTTCTCGATCATCGCTGATCCAGTCACCATTGGGGACTTTGACCCCGGACGTGGTGCCGTTCCAGGTAAAGACGATATCGTGGGCGGGGTTGGTCTGACTCAGATCGGGTAACAGGCCGTAGTCAGCGCCGTAGGCGTTGGTCTGTTCCAGTTTCAGCTGCTTGACGACGTCCGTCAGCCAGCCCTGCCCAAAGGACTCCCAGTAACAGATATCCACCGGTTTTGCGCCCAGCATGGACCACAGCGCCATCTCCACAGCACCCGTATCAGAGGCCGGGACGACACCCACCCGATAGCCTTCAGGCAAACCCAGCAGTTCAGCGGTTTCTTCGCACACACGGCCAAGGGCTGCTTTACCGATAGCAGCTCGATGTGAACGCCCCAAAGTGCTTACATCCAGCTTGGAAACATCATAACCGGGTCGCTTGCTACAGGGGCCCGAAGAAAAATTGGGATTGGCCGGCTTTTGTGTCGGTTTCATTACTATTCTGCCTGCATGGGTAAAAAGAAGCGCAACATTCTAAGTGGGAATTCTTGGAACGCAAAGTCGTCTTTGGGAAATTTTTGTTTTGCAGCGCCGGAGGAGATTCAGGAGATAAAAAGAATGGCTTACACGCTCATGGTTGCAGGGTGTTGGGCACCCCGCAACCCGAGGTGCGCTATTGATTCATGGCAGCTCTTTCTTTTTTGATCAGATAGGCCGCAACCTTCAGCATCCCCTCCTGGCTGCCGTTTTCACGGGAAGAAACACGATATTTGCCATTGACCACTATTTCCGGTGTTCCCTGGATGCGGTAGCGCTGTTGTTTACTGGTCGCCAGGTCTACCGCCATTTCAATACCTTTAGAATTAAAGACTTTGCTGAAGCGCTCTCGATCCACACCCTGCCCTTCAAACAGCTTGGCAATTTCATCTTCACTTTTCAGTTTCTGTTTTTTCAGGTTCATAGCTTCAAATATCTGTTCGTGCAAATCATCCAGCACCTTCAGGGCCCGCGCCGTATAGTAAGCCCGAGCGTGCAGAGCCATGGTGGGATGCCAAACCGCCGGCACACGGACAAAGTTCACATCCTCAGAGAGCGCTGCCACCCAGGGGTTGAGCTTTGGCTCAAAGGCGTAGCAGTGGCTGCATCCATACCAGAACACTTCCACCACCTCGATTTTGGAAGGGTCGGCTGTTGCGACAGGCTCCGGCAGCACTTCATAGTTGACCCCCGCCTTGTAGGGCTCATCCACCTCGGCATGACAAGCTACCAGCGGCAGCAAAACCAGAGCAAACAACAGGTTAGAAATGTAGTGACGCATGCTTAAATCCTTTGGCAATAAAAAAGCTATACCTGATAGACCACTATCATCTCTCAGGTTCCCTAAAATGCAACCATAAAAAAGGCGGCTTACGCCGCCTTTTCCGCGATGAGCTGTTACTTCAAGCCAGCGATGAAGTTTGAGACTGCATCAATTTCGATATCACTCATGTGAGCAGCGACACCCCGCATAATGGCGGCATCGCCATCGTTGGTGCGGGCAACCTGATTTTTCGGATCGTGGGCACCGGTGCGGAAAGCACGGAGTTGTTTCGCTGTGTATTGGGCAAACTGACCACCCAGAGCAGGGTATCCTGCTGGTGCGTTGCCATTACCTGCTGGCGAGTGGCAGCCTGTACAGGCCGGAACGCCGGTTTCCAGGTTACCGCCGCGGTAGATTTTCTCACCCAGTTCCAGGTTTTCTTCTTTGGCACCGGCCATCTGAATGTTTTTGGATGCAAAATAGGCAGCTATGTCCTCTAAGTCCTGATCACTGTAGGCATTAAGCATGCCGGTCATTTCCAGAACTGGGCGAGCACCGGATTTGATGTCCTGCAATTGCTTGGTGAGGTATTTTTCGCCCTGACCGGCCAGCTTGGGGAAATTTGGTGCAGGGCTGTTACCGTCTGCTCCATGGCAACCTGCACACATTGCTGTTTTAGCCTGTCCCGCTGCGGCATCCCCGCCAGCAAAGACCAGTGAGGAGGCCAGGGTCAAACCCAGCATGGCAGCCATTCCTAGAATGATTTTTTTCATTTGTTAATCCGCTCTCTGCATTCCGCTACAATAGGAAACTTTTATTGCCTTCTAAAAAGCGGGGGCATTATATACCAAGTCCTCCCCGATCTTAATAGTTGATGTCAGCTTACTCGCACAGGTTTCCCATGTCAGATGTCATTTCTTTCCGCAAAGCGCAATTTTTGATGAGCGCTCCAACATTGTCTCAATGTCCCGACGACAGTGGTTATGAAGTGGCCTTTGCCGGGCGATCCAATGCCGGAAAGTCCAGCGCAATCAACGCATTAACGAATAACGCAAAACTTGCGAGAACCAGTAAAACGCCGGGGCGCACACAACTACTGAATTTTTTTACGCTGACAGAACAATGTCGCCTGGTGGATTTACCCGGTTATGGCTTTGCGAAAGTGCCAAAAGCGATGAAAAAGGAATGGGATCAGCACCTAGCGGAGTATCTGCAACAACGCCGGTCATTGCGTGGGCTGGTGCTATTAATGGATATCCGGCACCCACTGCAGGAATACGACTGGCAGATGATTCGCTGGGCCAGCCTTTCGGAAATGCCTGTTCACATCCTGCTGACCAAGGCCGACAAACTTAACCACGGCCCCGCCAAGTCAGTATTGTTGAAGGTACAGCGAGAATTGCAGAAAGCCGGATTTGACGAGCATGTCAGCCTGCAAACGTTTTCTTCGCTGAAAAAGTCCGGGCTGGAAGAGCTGGAAACCACGCTGGTAAGCTGGCTGACACCCCCCCCAATCCCTGCCGATTGATTAGTTTGAATGCGGACTAAAAAAAACCCTGACCATCGCTGGTCAGGGTATGCTTTGCTGTTGCTTGGGGATTATCAAGCATTGCAACTAGTTTGGGGAGAAAGTAGCAATGTTGCTTGCACTAGATTAGGCAAAGCTCTCAACAGTTAGTTCCAGAAATTGAAAAATTTTTTTTGGTTGCTGCCTGAACAGAAACAGGGCAAAAAAAAGCCCTGTATCAAAGTGATCAGGGCTTGCTTTGCTGTTGCTTGGGGATTGTCAAGCATTGCATCTAGTTTGGGGAGAAAGCAGCAATGTTGCTTGCGTACTTGTTAGGCATATCTACAAAGGGTTAGTTCACTAGGAAGTAACTTTTTTTCAGGTTTTTCTATAACTTCTTTTAATAAAATGAGTTTTTTTATTCCCAAAAAGAAGGAGCCAGGCTCTATGAAAGAGAGGGCCCGCCTAATGAGCCTCATCCCAGTTATCGCCAATACCCACATCCACAATCAACGGAACATCCAGTTCTACTGCATTGGCCATACGTTCATTGAGGCCAGCTTCAATAGTGTTCAGCTCATCTTCGGGCACTTCAAGCACCAGTTCATCATGTACCTGCATGATCATTTTGCTTCCCAGCCTCTCTGTATTCAGCCACTGATCGACGGCTATCATCGCCAGCTTGATAATATCTGCCGCCGTACCCTGCATGGGCGCATTAATGGCCGTGCGCTCCGCCGCCTGTCGCCGCATGCCGTTACTGGATTTGATTTCTGGCAGATACAGACGCCTACCGAGCAGTGTCTCCACATAACCTTTCTCAGCAGCAGTGTGCCGGATACGGTCCATATAGGCCTGAACACCGGGATAACGTGCAAAATAGAGATCAATGTATTCTTGGGCTTGACTGCGGCCGATTTTTAACTGCCGCGCCAGACCGAAGGCAGACATGCCATAGATCAATCCGAAATTGATCGCCTTGGCACTGCGGCGCTGCTCGTCAGTCACTCGCTCTACATCGATATCAAAAACTTCTGCCGCAGTGGCACGGTGCACATCCAGACCCCTAGCAAACGCATCACTCAAACCCTGGTCGCCAGAGAGATGTGCCATGATTCGCAATTCAATTTGCGAATAGTCCGCCGCCACGATCTTGCAACCGGGGGAGGCTATGAATGCCTGGCGAATACGTCGACCTTCGGCGGTTCGAACCGGAATATTTTGCAGGTTGGGATCAGAGGAGGACAAACGACCCGTAGCCGTGACCGCCTGATGATAGGAGGTGTGTATTCTGCCACTGACCGGGTTCACCAATGCCGGCAATTTATCCGTGTAGGTAGCTTTCAGTTTTGACAGACTGCGATGCTCCAGCAGCAGCTTGGGCAACGGATAATCCAGTGCCAGTTCCTGCAGAACTTCTTCCTTGGTGGAAGGGGCGCCTTTCGCGGTTTTTTTCTGTACCGGGATCTGTAACTTTTCGAACAGAATATAGCCAAGCTGTTTGGGTGACGCGAGGTTGAATTCTTCCCCGGCCATTTCAAACGCCTGAGTTTGCAACTCTGCCAACCGCTCTCCCAATTGTGAACTCTGCTTTCGCAAACGCTCGGCATCCACTTTTACTCCATTGCGCTCAATGCGCGACAGCACGGGAATCAGGGGAATTTCTATGCTTTTTAATACCTTTTCCAGCCCGCTCTCCCGCTGTATTTTCTCCCAGAGGGTCTGGTGCAGCCGCCAGGTAATGTCGGCATCTTCTGCCGCATAGGGTGCAGCCTGCTCCAGCGCGATCTGATTGAAAGTCAACTGCCCTGCCCCCTTACCGGCGATTTCTTCAAAGTGGATGGTTTTTTCACCCAGATATTTCAGTGCCAGGCTGTCCATATCGTGGCGCGTCGCGGTGGAATCAAGCACATAGGACTCGAGCATGGTGTCAAAGGCTATGCCCTGCATCGCTATACCCTGACTGGCCAGTACACTCATGTCATATTTCAGGTTTTGGCCCAACTTGGCTTTAGCCGCATCCTCCAACAAAGGCTTGAGAGCATCCAGCACTTCACGCCGATCCAGCTGTGCAGGGGCACCCAGGTAATCGTGGGCCAATGGCACATAGGCTGCCTCATGCGCTTGTATCGAAAAGGAAACGCCCACCACATCCGCTTGCATATAGTCGAGACTGGTCGTCTCCGTATCAAAGGCAAATAATTCCGCCTCTTCCAGACGTTTCAGCCAACCCTTAAATTGCTCCTGATCGAGCACCACCTGGTAGTCCTTCTCCGCCTCGGTGCCGTCAACCTCCTCCGGATCAGCACCTCCTGCTAGTATCTCTTCTGTCCAGGTCTTGAATTCACATTGCCGGAACCACTCCAGCAGCTGTTGCTGGTCTGGCTCACCATTGCTCAACTCAGTCCCCGCCATGTCCAGGTGAACATCGGTTTTGATAGTGGCCAGCTGGTAGGATAAACGGGCCTGATCTTCGTGCTCAGCCAGCTTTTCGGGCATTTTCTTCGCGCCGCGGAAATCCAGCTCCCGAACCTGCTCCAGGTCAGCGTAGATTGAATCCAGCCCCCCCAGGTTTTGCAGCATGGCCAGTGCCGTCTTTTCACCGACTCCCGGCACCCCTGGAATGTTATCGGACTTGTCACCAATTAATGCCAGGTAGTCGATAATCAGCTCCGGGGGCACACCGAACTTGTCTACAACCCCCTGCCGGTCCAGGGTACTGTCCGTCATGGTATTTACCAGGGTTACCTCGCCACTGACCAGCTGAGCCATGTCTTTATCACCGGTGGAAATGATGACCTGCTGCTGATTTGCCGCAGCCTGTCGCGCCAATGTACCAATGACATCGTCTGCCTCTACGCCATCGACCACCAGCAAGGGCAAGCCCATGGCGCGGATAATCTGGTGAATGGGGTCTATTTGCGCCCTGAGTTCGTCCGGCATGGGTGGACGATGGGACTTGTATGCCTCAAATAGTTCATCGCGAAAGGTTTTACCCTTGGCGTCAAAGACGACCACGACCGGGCTACCCGGGTAATCTTTTAGCAGACGTCGAACCATTGATATCACACCCTTCACGGCACCGGTGGGTTGCCCACTGGATGTCGTCAGCGGGGGTAAGGCATGAAACGCGCGATACAAATAGGATGATCCGTCGACCAGCACCAGTGGAGCTTTATCATTCATGGCTGTTTATTACCGTCTTTGAAGAGGCGAAGGATACCGCAAATTGTTTCTTTCCACTTACCAAGGGTTTACTCTTGATAAAAACAATTAGGGGTGGGGACTCCCATATGTCGTCATTTCCAATACCGGATAACAACGTTATTTCGCATTTTCTGGAGCAGTATCCGCATCTGGGTGATGCTTGCATTGACGCGACCTATATCGCCAAAAACCACATGACATGCCGATTCCACTGCGGTCAACCGCAGTCGGCACACTATCTCATGGTCGCGGCGGTTCCCGGTGCAAGAGAGCGCCTGCTTTTCTCTGCCGCACTGGTTGAGTACCTGATCGACGAAGGCCTGCCGGTCACACCGGTTATCCACACCCGGGCCGGCGACACTCTTGCCTGTTATAACGACAATCCCGCCCTGCTTTTCTGTATTCCCAAGGGTTATTCCCCTGCGCACCAGGATGCTGTTGTTTGCAAGCAAATCGGTGGTTTTTTGGGCGAGATGCATGCACGTTCGCAATTTTTTTCAGGTAGTTACAACAATCCCAGAAGCTTGTTATGGTTAAGTTTTGCCTCCAAAGAGCTGGCACCTCACCTCACTGTTGGCGACCAGTCTCTTCTTGAGGAACAACTGAGTCGCTTCAAGCGGACCATAGATGCTAGCCCTAACTTACCCAGCGGCCCGTTGATTGGCAGTCTGTTTCCTGACCAGCTGATTTTTTCTGAAGGCCAGCTCTCAGCAGTAACCGGCTTTTATTTCAGCTGCACCGACTGGTTTTTGCTGGATGTGGCACAGGCAGTGAACGAATGGTGTTGCGACCCCCACGGGGAGCTAGACAAACATCTCTGCAATGCCCTGTTGAATGCCTATGCCGCCAAACGGCCTTTTAATCACACTGAAAGCCAGTACTGGCAGGATATTCTCTGTTTCTCAGCGACCCGTTTCTGGGTGTCGAGATTGCTCAGCAAGCATACTTCTGAGGGTCATGCATCGCATAGAGACCCCGAAGAATACCTGCAAAAACTGGAACGGCGACTGATGAGTTACTGTCCTCTGCCCCACTGACACGACTCTACTCTTTGCAGCCAGACAATCCTTGAGTAAACGCGCCTACCAAGTTTTCCATAAAGGTTAGATAACTTTTTGCGTTCAGATGGACATCACGTCCAATAGGGTCAAGTTCTATCGTTTTCACTCCCAGCTTGCTGGCCAGCTGCTCAGCAGTTTTGTTGTTGAGCTGCACCTCTGTGAAGACACACTGCACCTCCCCGCCCAGTGCCAGCATTTCAGCCACGTGCTTGGCACCCTGTTGACGACCGGCGACTACCTGCGTCGATGCCAACTGCTTCAGGCCATAGTGCTGCACAAAATGCCCGTAGCCATCATGTGTCACCACAAAACCCCGTTCACGCAAAGGGGTCAATGTCCTGCTTGCCTGGCTGTCTATTGCTTCGATCTCCACTGAAAATGTACGTAAATTCTCCTCAAAAGCCTTCTTCTTGTCGGGAAACAGCTCTGCTAACCGTTCTGCCACTGCCCCTGCCACCTTTTGTCCATTCACCGGGTTCAACCAGAGATGCGGGTCCCGGGCATGGGCATGGTGGCTGTGGTGCTCATGCTCAGTGTCGTGCTCACCATGCTCCTTTTCCACAGCCTGAGATACGCTTGGCCAGGTGAGGCTAGGAACACTCATCAGGGTCAGCACCTCTTTCCTGTTCCCCGATAGCGGCTTACTGAATGCCGACTCCAGTTCCGGGCCCACCCAAACCACAAGAGCTGCTTCATTGATGGCGCGAACATCAGAGAATTTCAATGCATAGTCATGGGGCGAACTATTGCCGGGCAACAACTGACTCACAGCCAGTTCATCGCCCACCACCCCCTGCACCAACATCGCCAGGGGTTTAATGGTTACCAGCACGGTGGGCTTCGTGTCGGCCACAGCCGCTGAAGCGACCGTCCAGAAACTGAAAATAGCAATGGTAATGAAAGAGTTATATTTCATAATGTTATATTGTTGCATTTAATTGTTGGCCATTATCCAGGCAGTCTATTGCACCGTATTATTCATGAGCAATGAATAAGCACGATGAAAACACCGTGTTTTCATGATTGCCAGTCGCCACAAATGATATAAAATAACATTTTATTTATACAAGCTTATTCGTATGTGGACCAACTCAAAGGTGGCCTACCACCACCACGACCATAAACGCTGCGTCACCGCGGCCATGCAACGCGCCAAGGCCTTGTGCGAGGATCGCCAGGTTCGGCTGACACCGATTCGGGAAGCTGTATTCAAAACCATATGGGCCAGCCACAGGCCGTTGGGCGCTTACGATATTGTCGATCAGATGACTCTCGCCACGTCTCCTGTGAAGCGTATCCTGCCTCCCACAGTGTACCGATCCATAGAGTTCCTGCTGGAACAGGGCCTGATTCATCGGCTGGCTTCATTGAATGCTTATATCGGCTGTCCCTTCCCGGGAAACGACCACAACGACGTCTTTTTAATTTGCCGCGAATGTGGTTCCGCCGCTGAATGCAGCGCCGAATACCTGACCACGGCTGTTGAACAAACGGCTCAGCGCGCCAATTTCCATGTTGAGTCACAAATGATCGAAATCGTGGGACTCTGTCCGGAGTGCCAGTCATGAGCGAACCCCTGATTCAACTGACAGGGATCTGCAAATCCTTCCGCGGCAATTCTGTGTTATCCGGCATCGATCTGACAGTGATGCCCGGCCAGATTATTACCCTGATTGGCCCCAATGGCGCCGGTAAAACCACCTTGGTAAAACTGGTACTGGGACTGCTCAAACCCGATGCCGGCGAGCTTCACTTGGCTTCAAACCTGCGTATTGGCTATATGCCGCAGAAGTTACAGCTGGATCCCACGTTACCGATCACCCTTGACCGCTTTCTTGCCCTCTCGGAACCGGATACCCAGCAGTGCCTGACCGCGTTGAAAGAAGTCGGCATTGATCGTTCTGCCGGCCGCCGACCGCTGCAATCCCTATCCGGGGGTGAGATGCAGCGCGCGCTACTGGCAAGAGCTATTTTACGTAAACCAAACTTGCTGGTATTGGATGAACCGGTACAGGGTGTTGATGTAATAGGGCAGGAGAGTCTCTACCGCCTCATCGGCCAACTGCGAGACCGCCTCGACTGCGCTGTACTCATGGTATCCCATGACCTTCACTTGGTGATGTCTGCCACGGATGAAGTCATCTGCCTGAACCAACATGTCTGTTGCCACGGCCACCCGGATCAGGTCAGTAGCAATCCAGCATTCATCGAGCTGTTTGGCACTAAAACAGCGCCCTACACTCACCACCACAACCATCAGCACGACCTGCACGGTGACGTGGTCACTGTCGGAAAAACCGATCAACACCAGGGGCCCTGCCACCATGATTGATGTGCTGTTGTCTGCATTACTGGCGGGACTAGGTGTCGCTGTGGTGACGGGACCCTTGGGCGCCTTTATTGTCTGGCGCCGCATGGCCTACTTCGGTGACACGCTCGCTCATTCCTCCCTGCTCGGGGTGGCTCTGGCCTTGTTGCTCTCGGTGAATCTGACCATATCCGTGGTGGTGATCTGCCTATTACTGGCATTGTTGCTGGTTATGCTGCAGCAACAGCAAACCCTGGCGTCAGATACATTACTCGGCATTCTTTCGCATTCATCGCTGGCCATAGGTCTGGTGGCGATGGCGCTTATGCCTGATGTGCGTGTTGACCTACTGAGTTTGCTGTTTGGGGATCTTCTCACGGTCACCCCGCGGGATGTAATCACCATCTACCTTATCGGCACCCTTGCCATTGGACTGATCATCTGGCTCTGGAAACCCTTGCTCACTATGACGATCCATGAGGAGCTGGCTAGGGTTGAAGGTATACCGGTGACGGCCGTGCGCACTGCACTGATGCTGATTATTGCGCTGGAGATCGCTATTGCCATGAAGGTCGTGGGCGTGCTGTTGATCACAGCGTTACTGGTGATTCCAGCAGCCACAGCAAGGCGCTTTGCCAGCACCCCGGAACAGATGGCGGTTTATGCCAGCCTGATAGGCAGCCTGGCAGTCCTCATCGGCTTATCGGCCTCTTGGTTTGCCGACACACCTGCCGGACCATCCATTGTGTTAAGCGCAGGAATACTGTTTGCGCTGTCACTGTTGAAGCGGGAATAAATCAGAAACTAGCGTTGATGGAGCGCCATGCCAGACGCATGCTGCCTTCTTCAAAGGGCGGCTTCATAAACCCGTGGTAATGGCCGTAGGGATTGATCAGAACCAGGTTGCCACTGTGGTCAATGGTGTAATCACCATTCTCCAGGTTTACCTTGCTGTACGCCACATTCAACTCAGTGGCCAGCTTTAACAGTACGTACTGGTTACCACTGGCACCGATGAAATCACTGTTAAAGTAGGGCACATACTTGGCCAGTTGCTCTGGCGTATCCCTTTCCGGATCGAGAGAAATCAGCACAATCTGCAAGTTTTGCTGCTCATCTGCATCCAGAGCAGTATACATTCTGGCGGCAGCAGCCATGGTTGTCGGGCAAATGTCAGGGCAGTGGGTGAAACCAAAAAAAATCAGTGTCCATTTACCCTTCAGGTTTTCCTGGGTAAAAGGCTGTCCACGGTGATCCGTTAACTGAAAATCAGAGAACTTTCTGGGAGTATCCAGTTCAACAGCGCCATTCGCCCGCAGCTCATATTTATTGAGGATGCGTGGCTGATTCAATTTATACACGAACCCGGCAAGCACCAGTGTCACAAACACCAGTACAACCACAACCGTGAGGCGGACACTGCCGGTATTTAAAGCCTTGATCGGTGCCATAGTGTCTAGCCTCCCTAACAGGACTTGTCGCTATTGAATAAATGTCGGCACGGTCACCAGATAGTGGTCTGCCAACATGATCACGAACAACGCCATCAGGTAAACAATGGAATATTTAAAAGTGTCCATTCCCGCATCAGGTTTTTTTCCGATCATCATCACGATGGCCCAATAGATAAAGCCAAAGCCGAGAACGACCGCACCCAGCAGATACAGCCAGCCGCTCATGCCTGTCACGAAGGGTAGAACGCTGATGACCAGCAGAATTAGCGTATACAGAAAGATATGCAGCTTGGTGTATTTTTCGCCATGGGTAACCGGCAGCATGGGGATATCCGCCTTGGCGTACTCATCCTTGCGATGTACCGCCAGCGCCCAGAAGTGCGGGGGCGTCCAGGCAAAAATAATCAGCACCAGCAACAGGGCATGACCGTGGATTTCGCCGGTCACCGCTGTCCAGCCAAGCAGGGGAGGGGCTGCACCGGCCAGGCCGCCAATCACGATATTCTGGGGTGTCGCCCGCTTCAGGAACAGGGTGTAGATCACCGCATAACCCACCAGAGATGCCAGTGTCAGCCATGCCGTGAGGGCATTGATGTAAATCAGGAGAATCGCCATGCCCACAACACCCAGCACGCTGGCAAACAGCATCGCCTGGGCCGGCTCAACACGGCCTTTGGCAACAGGGCGGTTAAAGGTGCGAGCCATCTTGGTATCAATCTGGCGATCCACCACATGATTGACGACCGCCGCTGCGCCCGCACAAACCGCGATACCCAGGTTACCCAGAATTAGTACATCCAGGGGCACCATACCCGGTACCGCCAGGAACATACCGATAACGGTTGTCAGAATCATCAAGGCCACAACGTTGGGCTTGGTCAACTCCAGGTAATCTCGCCAGGTGGCTTTTTCCATTTTGAGTTCTGCTTCATTTAACATTTCAGGACTCCCGCCTCTGATATCTCGGTTTGGCCAGCCAGATTCCTGTCATCAGGGCCACTAGAACAAGTAATAGCAATGCGCTAATCAGGTGGTGCAACAACGCCGTCAGCATCGGCGCCATCAACAGATTGTTCGCCACGCCCAGCAACAGCTCTGTCAGCATGAGTAGTACAAACGTTATCGTCAGCACTCGAACCTGACTATTTTTTATTCTCAACAAAGGGGTGGCAATTATGACGGTCAAAACAGTTAATACCAACCCCGCAATGCGATGAGTGACATGAATGGCCACACGGGCCTCTGTTTCCAGCTTTCCCCCGAGATAGCTGGGACCGATAGGCTGCGTAAAATCAAAGCCCTGCCGAAAATTCATCTCGGGCCACCACTCCCCCTGACAGGTGGGAAAATCACTGCAGGCAAATGCGGCATAATTTGCGCTGGTCCAGCCTCCCAGGCCGATTTGTAGCAGCAATGCAGCCATCAACACAAAAAGCCAGGGCCTGATTTGCTGCAACTGCCGATCGCTATTCTCATCAAGTTGCCAGGGCCGACTCCCCAGCCGCAGCGCCAGTAACCACAGCAAGGAAAAAGTCACCATTCCGGCCATCAGATGAAACGTCACCACCTGAGGCAACAGCTTCAGTGTTACCGACCACATGCCAAACAGGGCTTGCCAGGCCACCAGAAAGAGAATCAGTGTCGGCAAACGAAACGGATACTCCTCCATTTCCCGCCGGCGCCAGGAGATAATCGCCAGCATAATTACCATCAGCCCCAGTACCGCCGCCAGGTAGCGGTGAAAAATCTCTATCTGGGCGGTTCCGGCATCCACCGATTCAGGGATACCGCCCGCACTACTGGCCAACTGGGACGAGCCGTAGCAACTCGGCCAGCCCGGACAGCCCAATCCCGCGTCGGACAGTCTCGTCAGTACACCCAGCAACAGCACCATAGCCGCCACCACCGTGGCAACGAGCGCCAGTGTAAAACCGGCTTTTTGGTACCTGGGTTTACTGAACCTGATCATCGTATCGTCAGTACTGTCTCTGGTTGGCGTTACTGGCCCGGTGAGTATTTCATCAGATGTTCTATGTCTTCGATAATGTCGTGGCCATCGTCAGCCAGGGTATAACTCATCATGATTAGACCGTTTTGATCGACCATATAGGCTCGAGGCGAGACCCCTGTCTCGTCCAGCGGGGTATTAGTTTGCGCCAGCAACTCTGTCAGTTCGCTTTTACTACCATGCAGCACGTGTAAAAAGGGATGCAGCTTGAAATATTCCCCGGCTTCTGAATCCAGCTGGTCATCAAAATTGATGTAAAGGCGCTCAAAACGACGGCTGTATTTACCCAGGCTGATGTGCACTTGGCGAGTCAGATAAAGCAGATCCTGACACTCCTGGTTACAGCTACCTTGGCCGGGGATTATCATGCGCCATTTCACTTTCTGTTCATCAAACAGCCAAGGATTCTGATCTGCATCCTTCAACTGAAGGGATTTCAGGGATGCCGCGGGCAAAACAAATTCACCGTGATTCGTCGTGCCCAAACTGCTCAGCAATTTCTTGCGTGCCTCCTCTGACTTTGGGAAGAGCAGAAATCCGGCACTAATGACGCCTCCAAGGATGATAATCATCAACCAGAGTTGCCACTGGCCACTGCGCTTATTTTCCAGCTGAGTCATCAACCTTCCTCTCTTATCTGTTTACGACGGCGACTTTTAATCACTGCACCCAAGTTGGAGTTGGCAAATATGGTTAACACCACCAACGCCATAGCCAGTGCGGTCCACTGCACTGCATACCCCGTATGCTTGCCTGGCATCAGATTGACCACGTCCCATCCGGTTTCATAGGCTCCCGGCTGTTGCTCATCAAGCCTCAGGGTATAGCCATAAATCGGGAGTGATAGTTTTTCAGCAACCTTTTCCGGTGCCGCATTCTGAATAATTTTTGGTCCATCCTCAACTGCCCAGCGATCTTCTCCGAGCATGATCTGTTCACCTGGCGACTGATACAGGTAGCCGGTCAATTCCACCTCGCCATCAATATCATCAATGGGGGGAAGCTGTGTTCTGTCCATACTGCCCTGCAGCCAGCCGCGGTTTACCAATAACCACTGGCCAGTCATCGTCTGAAACAGCGAGATGACTTCAAAACCCGGACGTCCATGTCGGACGCGATTGTCCAACAGCAGGGGAGAGCGGTTGTCATACTCACCGCGAACTTTGACCCGAACATATTGTTGATCTGGTTGATCCTTAAGGGAGGCAAGCGCCACAGGTTGGGCAATACCTCGCTGCTGATGGTCTTCCAGTAGCTGTTGTTTTTCTTCCGCCCGGCTCAGTTGCCAGATAGCCAGGTTGACTGTCACAGGTAGAAAAAATGCCGTAAACAGCAACACTTTCCAATTGAATTGCCATCGGAAAGAAACACGGGATTGTTGCTGCGTCTGTTGTGACATCTGTGTTTAAATCAATTTTTTGATCGACGAGAAACCGAACACATGTTGCTTAAAGCCATCATCGTCATACTGTTTATTGGGGTACTGATCAGTCTCAGCAGTGCATTGGTGTTCCTGATGAAAGATGTCGGGAACCCGAGAAAAAGAACCCTCTATGCACTGGGTTTACGGGTTATTCTGGCCGCGGCCCTCGTTGGCACCATTGCCTGGGGGATTTATTCCGGCCAACTTACGAGCAAGGCACCGTGGGATCGGCAGTTACATCCTGAGCGTCTCGCCCCGCAACAACCAACAACGCAACCCTAACTCAGAACTGATTGGTACTGCACCGCTAAGATAAAAACGGCCAGGAAAATCCTGGCCGTTTTTTTGGAACAAATAGTCAATGGGTTGGCAAATCAAGCCAGCACATAAACGAAGATGAACAGGCCTACCCAGACCACATCAACAAAGTGCCAGTACCAGGATGCGGCTTCAAAGCCAAACGCATCGTCATGGGTGAAGTGACCTTTCAGACCACGCAGGAACTGGATCAGCAGCATGATTGTTCCCATGGTGACGTGAGCACCGTGGAAGCCTGTCAGCATAAAGAACGTCGTTCCGTAGATGCCGGACTCCAGGGTCAGACCCATGTGCTGGTAGGCGTGAATATATTCTTCAACCTGCAGCACCAGGAAGATAGCACCCAGCAGTACAGTCAAACCCAACCAGGCATTGAACTTGGTGCGGTTGTGGTTTTTCAAGGCGGTGTGAGCCATATGCACTGTGACACTGGAAGTCAGCAGTACCACGGTATTCCACAGTGGCAACCAGCTGAACAGCTTATCCCAACCGGGGAAACTCATGTTCTGCTCCGGGCCCTTGAACTGAGCGGCTTCACCATTTACTACCATATCAGGGGTAGTCATCAGCGGCCATTCCGGAGTAAAGCCTTCCCATATCAGCGAGCTGTTCGGGTGTCCGCCCTCACCACCAAGCCAGGGCAGTACCAGTACGCGGACATACCAGAGCGCACCAAAGAAGCAGGCAAAGAACATTACTTCAGAGAAGATAAACCAGCTCATGCCCCAGACATAGGAACGCTTGAGCTGATCACTGTTCATACCAGCCATATTTTCTTTAATGACTGTGCTGAACCAGGTATACAAGGTAAAGGCTATGATCAGGGCGCCGGCCAAGAAAAATGCCGCACTACCACCCTGTACCCAGGAGCCTGCACCGTAGGCCATCGTACCCATTCCGGTAGCCGCAAAAATTGGCAGGCGACTACTCTCGGGTACGTAATAGTTGCTATCAGTTGACATTGGTTTTCTCCTTCATCGCTGTACGCTAACGCACAGCACTTTTATCAATTCACTTGTGCCAACGAATCGTCACTTTGATTCGTAATATCAAACAACGTGTAGGACAGCGTTATGGTCGTCACCGCTTTCGGCAAATCCCGGTCAACGATGAACACCAGGGGTAACTCGGCATCCTCACCCGCTTTCAGCGGTTGCTGGTTAAAACAGAAACATTCTGTCTTGTGAAAATACTCGGCCGCATTAAATGGCGTCACATTGGGTATTGCCTGTGCCACCATATTTCGGTGGGTACTGTTCTTGGCGTAAAACGCCACCTCGGTCGGTTCTCCCGGATGCACACTTACTTCAAACACCGTGGGGCTGAACTGCCAGGGCATGGCGCCATTATTGGTCGCCACAAACTGTACCTTTACCGTACGGCTGGTATCCACACCAGCTTCAGAGGCCACATAAGGCCCGCCTGTTTTGCCACCAATGCCCGTGATTTCACAGAACATGTTGTACAACGGCGGCATCACAAATAACGCAAAGAGAAACATGCACACTGCACCAGATAACAGCTTGACCAGCAATTTCCTGTCGACCGCTGCAGCAGACATGTTTCTTCCTCTATCCCTTATTTCACTTCCGGAGGCGTAGAGAACGTGTGGTAAGGGGCAGGGGTAGGAACAGTCCACTCCAGTCCTTCCGCACCTTCCCAGGTCTTCGGTTCGTTAACGGGTGTACCGGATTTGATGGTACGAATCACGTTGAACATGAACAGCAACTGGGAAGCACCGTAGATAAAGGCGCCAATACTGGAAACCATGTTCCAGTCCGAGAACTGCAGGGCGTAGTCGGCGTAGCGGCGAGGCATACCGGCCAGACCCAGGAAGTGCTGCGGGAAGAACGTGATGTTGAATCCGATGAAGGAAATCCAGAACTGCACTTTACCCATGGTTTCGTTGTACATCTTGCCGGTCCATTTGGGCAGCCAGTAGTACACCGCCGCAGTGCCGGAGAACACAGCACCTGCCACCATCACATAGTGGAAGTGGGCGACCACAAAATAGCTATCGTGGTATTGCACGTCGGATGGTGCAATCGCCAGCATCAGGCCAGTGAAACCACCGATGGTAAACAGGATCACAAACGCAATGGCAAACAGCATAGGTGTTTCATAGCTGATAGAACCACGGAACATGGTGGTGATCCAGTTAAACACCTTGGCGGCTGTTGGCACAGCAATCAGCATGGTCGCGTACATAAAGTACAGCTCACCACCAATCGGCATACCCACCAGGAACATGTGGTGAGCCCACACGATAAATGACAGGAAGGCAATAGATGCTGTCGCATACACCATGGAGCTGTAACCGAACAGCGGTTTGCGGCTGAAGGTCGGAATGATGTGAGAGATCACACCAAACGCCGGCAGAATAATGATGTATACCTCGGGGTGTCCGAAGAACCAGAACACGTGCTGGAATAGTACAGGGTCACCACCACCGGCAGCATCAAAGAAGCTGGTGCCGAAGTTGATATCCATCAGCATCATGGTGACTGCTCCAGCCAGTACCGGCATGACCGCAATCAGCAGGAATGCAGTAATCAACCAGGTCCAGACGAACATCGGCATTTTCATCAGGGTCATGCCGGGGGCGCGCATGTTCAGCACGGTGGCAATGATATTGATGGAACCCATGATCGATGAGGCACCCATGATGTGAACACCAAAGATGAAGTAGTTCACCGTGCTGGGCGCATAGGTTGTCGACAACGGCGCATAGAAGGTCCAGCCAAAGTTAGGCGCACCTCCATCCATGAACAACGTGGCTGACAGCAGCGCAAAAGCAAATGGCAAAATCCAGAAGCTCAGGTTATTCATGCGGGGCAAGGCCATATCCGGCGCACCGATCATCATCGGAATCAGCCAGTTGGCGAGGCCCACGAAGGCCGGCATGATGGCGCCGAACACCATCACCAGACCATGCATGGTCGTCATTTGGTTAAAGAATTCGGGTTTGACGATTTGCATACCGGGCTCGAACAGCTCGGCGCGAATCACCATGGCAAAAGAGCCACCCAGTAAAAACATGGCAAAGCTGAACCAGAGGTAAAGCGTGCCAATGTCCTTGTGGTTTGTGGTAAATAGCCAGCGGCCAATACCTTTAGCGGGACCGTGTGCCATGACTTAATCCTCCTTATTGGCCTTGCTTGAATTTAAGAACATCAAGAGGCTGTACCAGGTCGCCAGTCGAGTTACCCCAAGCATTACGCTCGTAGGTAATGATGGCGGCCAGGTCTACCTCAGACAGCTGGCCACCGAAGGCCTGCATGGCTGTTCCAGCCTTACCGTTGACGACGATATCCAGGTGTGCGGCAACATCACCTGTTGCAATGGCAGAACCTTTCAGGCCCGGGAACACACCGGGAATACCTTCACCATTGCCACCGTGACAGGACGCACAAGACAGGTTGTAAGCGGCTTCACCCTGAGCCATCAGCTCGTCAAGGGTAAAGGTTTTCTTGGCCAACTCGCGCACTGCCGCCACTTCTTCTTTCTTCTTGCTCATCCAGGCGTTGTACTCTTCTTTTTCCAGTACATTCACCACAATCGGCATAAAGGCGTGGCCTTTACCACAGAGCTCGGCACATTCACCGCGGTAGATACCGGGTTCTTCGATATAAGCCCAGGTTTCGTTAACCAGCCCAGGGATCGCATCTTTCTTAACGCCCAGATCCACCACCCACCAGGAGTGGATAACATCTTTAGCGGTAATCAGGAAACGGACTTTCGTCTTCGCGGGAAGAACAAGTGCCTGTGAGACTTCCTGGAGATAGTATTGGCTTTTGGGGGCGGTATTGTAGATTTCTTCTTCGGGTGTTGTCAGTTCGCTCATAAAGGCGACATCTTCACCAAGATATTCATACTGCCACTTCCACTGGTAACCCGTGACCTTGATGTCCATTTCAGCTTCTGAGGTGTCATAAACATCCAGCAAAGCTGTTGTTGCAGGGACCGCCATAACGATCAGCAACAATGCAGGAATCACCGTCCAGACTATTTCTGCCGTGGTGTTTTCATGGAAGTTAGCCGCTACAGCACCTTTTGATTTACGGTGTGCAAACATGCTGTAGAACATTACTGCGAATACGCCAACTCCGATTACCACGCAGATCCAGAAAATGATCATATGAATATCGTAGATTGCGTTGCTTACGGGGGTTACCCCCTTGGGCATATTAACGGCCCAACGCTGTGCATCTTCTGCCAATGCCTTGCCCATAAAGGACAGCGACATTACAGGGGCAAACACAAGCGCGAAAAGCATACGTGCTCTTCTTGACATCGCCCTATCTCCAGTCAATAAGTTTTTAGTTTTAAGTAATACGTTTTCTCAGCCGCAACGGGGCACCCAGTAGTGGACAGGGAAAACCGCGCGAGTATACCAGACTTTTTCCGCTTCGCTCCAGACTATTCACCCTCCTGAACGTGGGGTTTTTCTGTCAAACTAGTCTTTTTTCCGGCACCAAACCATGTTAAACCCCGACATAACACGCCAGGTTTTTCAGATCGCCCTGCCCATGACACTGGCCAGCCTGAGTGTACCTCTACTGGGCTTGGTAGATACCGGTATTCTCGGCCACCTTTCGACCGATAACTATCTGGCTGCCGTTGCCGCCGGTAGCAGCGTGATTACCCTGCTGTTCTGGCTGTTTGCCTTCCTTCGCATGGGCAGCACGGGACTGACTGCCCGGGCATGGGGTGCCAACGATGGCCGGCGCTGCAAAGAACTGCTGTTCCAGTCTTTACTGCTGGCACTGTTATTGGGGCTGTTTCTGATCGCCTTTCGTCACCCGGTTGTCAGCCTCATCCTGCACCTGATCAGCCCCTCGGCTGAAGTCATGCCCCTGGCCACCGAGTACTGCCTGATCAGAGTCTTCGCCGCACCGGCTACATTCATGACCTACTGCATCATCGGATGGCTGTTGGGCCTGCAGCAGGCACGAACCACCCTGGCGGTGATGTTGTTTGTCAACCTGGCTAACATACTGCTGGATTTCCTGTTCATCATCGGCTTTGGCTGGAACAGCCGGGGGGCAGCACTGGCATCACTCTCGGCCGAGTACCTGGGTGTCTTAACTGCACTGGCACTGGTGTCCATCAGGCTTCGCACATTTACCCACGACTGGCAGTGGCGCCTTCTGGGGAAGTGGCATCAATACCGTGAATTTTTTGCCGTCAATCGCCACTTGTTTGTACGCACCGCACTACTGTTGTTCACAATGACCTTCTTTACCGCACAGGGCGCACGGCAGGGTGATGCCGTGTTGGCGGCCAACGCCATCCTGATGCAACTGCTACTGCTGGTGGCATTTACCCAGGATGGTTTCGCCCATGCCGCAGAGTCTCTCACTGGCCAGGCCATTGGGGCTCAGCAAACTGAACGCTTCTTGCAACTCTGTTACAACAGTACTTTCTGGGGTTTTGTTATCGCCCTAGCGGCCACCATTGTCTACTGGCTGTTACCCCACGCCATTATTAACCTGTTTACCAGTTTGCCTGCGGTGACCTCAGTCGCACTGGATTACTGGCCCTGGCTGGTCGCATTGCCGCTAACCGGCCTTATCTGTTTTATGGCCGATGGTGTTTTTATCGGCAGCGGAAAAACCCGCGCCATGCAGCAAAGCATGATTGTGGCCGTGCTGCTGGTTTTTCTCCCTGTCTGGTTTTTTGCACGACCTCTGGGCAACCATGGGCTGTGGCTGGCATACCTTTCCTTTCTGGCAGCACGCAGCGTACTGATGGGTTGGCTGTTCTACAAATACACCCGCGGACAGCTATGGATGGCGCACAAAAACTGAAAGTCCGGGAATGGCTCTGTCTTATGCCAAGATGTTCTTTGCCTTTTCAAATCGCTCAACTAGTTTTTGTGTATGGATACCGTCAACATCCGCCAGGCCATTGCCATCGCCAAAGCACACGAACAAGCCACCGGTCAGCTTGCACGCCTGATGCAGGCCAGAGTGTCCAGGCTCCATCACACCATCCAGCTACCGCCGGAAAATATTGTGCCGGCCCTGCTCAATTTTATTCTTCATTACATTGACCAGGTACCGGAATTTATCGATGCGGTGGATACTATCTCCAGCGAGTGCGAAATCACCGATTACACTGAGCCGGTGATGCAGGTTGCCAAGGAATTTTTTATCCAGCCGCCGAACCTGATCGACGGCCATGAAGGGTTGAATGCGCTGATGGATGAGTCCTACCTGGCTCACCGGCTGATAGAAGAGGTCAATGACCGTTTTATGTCCCGTTTCAACGTGCCCTTGGTCCCCATGGACATGACGCGGTCCAACCTGATCATTCATCACCTGATTGGCGAACCATTTGCCAACCAACTCGACCACGCTGTCCACATCATTGCCGATCATCTTCAGGGAGGGGATCTGGTACTGGTTCCCGAGGCATGCAAGGTGGATCGGAGTAGTCGCTGGGCCAGCGACCTGCAGCGCTGGCCCTGCCTGGTGGACAACCTGTCCGTCAACCTTCTGCTGAACAGTCAGACTGCCCGGGTATTGATCAATTAATTGCTGTTTCCTGATTTGCCGGGATCGATCAGCTTGACCGGTTGCACTTCTGCGTGCTTTTCAGCTTCTGTGCGATTAACGCGTGTCTCAAGTTCTCGTGGAGCACTCTGCAAAAACATTTGTTCCCTGAAGTCGCAGCTGACACAGGCCCGGTAGTCTTTTCCATCTTCGGAAAATACAACCAGCTTATCCATTGCATTACAACGCGGGCATACAGCTCCGGCGATAAAACGTTTTTTTTGACTGTACATGGCGAGAGAATCCACTTGCCCGCTAAATAAAGATTAAGCTCCCCAAGACACACCACAGAGAGGTTTGAGAGAGCCCGGATGGGCGTTATTATAACTTCATATCAACAGCGACTTTGCGAGAAATACTATGACAGACAACATTCGCCCTCATAAGGACATCACGCCAACGCTGGGAGCCCGCGTCTATGTGGACCCGGCCGCCACCGTGATTGGCGATGTCACTCTGGGCGATGATGTATCCGTGTGGCCCGGCGCGGTGATTCGGGGTGACATGCACCGTATCACCATTGGCAATCGCTCCAATGTTCAGGACACGGCCGTTCTTCATATCACCCACGCCAGCCACTTCAATCCCGGCGGCTGGCCCCTGACCATCGGTGATGATGTCATTGTTGGACATGGCGCGATACTCCACGGGTGCACCCTGGGGAGTCGTATTCTGGTCGGCAACGGTGCCATCGTGAATGATGGCGCCATCGTCGAGGACGAAGTCATTATTGGCGCGGGGACCGTTGTGCCGCCGGGTAAACGCCTTGAGAGCGGCAACCTTTACGTGGGCAACCCCTGCAGATTATTGAGGGCTGTCAGTGACAAGGAGCGGGAGTTTTTCACTTACTCACCCGGCAATTACGTCAAACTGAAAGACCAGTATCTGGCAGAAGCCTCCGGTGACTGGCGCAACGCCGCTGAATAAACTCTGCTGGTTTACTGGCTGCTGATTAGCTCGTTGTAACCCCCCTCGTTGCTGACCCTGGTATAGCCCATGTTTTCCAAGGCCTGCAATGCCATGCCCGCGCGACGACCACTGCCACAATACAGCCGGATAGGCTGATTTTTATCCGGTGCCAGGCTGTTAATGGCATAGCCGATTTCAGTGTGGGTAACATTGATTGCGCCGGGTAAATGCCCTTGTTCATACTCGGCTGCTGATCGTACATCAATCCACAGTCCTTCAGATGCACACGCTGCCAAGCTGAACCACTGACAACAGATCGCCACAGCCGCCACTTTCAGAATACGTTTCATCAATGATCCACTCCCTTATGTCAGGCTGGCCCTTAATTCCGATATCACCAGTTTAGTATCCGGTTTGACCCCCCGCCACAGCTTGAAGGATTCCGCCGCTTGCTCGACCAGCATACCCAGGCCATCGGATACGGCTCGCGCCCCGTGCTGCCGAGCCCAGACGAGAAACGGCGTGGGTTGCGCCGCATACATCAGGTCGTAACAGTGGCCATCGGCGGTGAGCAAATCATTTGGCAGGGGTGGCACTTCTCCTGACAGGCTGGCGCTGGTGCCATTGATGACCAGGTCAAATTGCTGCCCTTCCAACATGTCAAAACCACAGCCCAGCAGGTAACCCATATCAGCAAAGCCCTTGGCCAGCTGCAGGGCTTTGTCGATGGTACGATTGGCAATCACCACATGCTGTGGCAGCTCTTCCAAGAGGGGCTCGAGCACCCCGCGTACGGCGCCACCGGCACCCAGCACCAGCACTTTCTTGCCACGAATCTGCCAGCCAAGGTTTTCCAGAAGGTCCTTCACCATGCCAACACCGTCGGTGTTGTCCCCAAGAATAGTGCCGTCTTCCTGTAAAGCCAGGGTGTTTACCGCACCGGCGTGCCTTGCCCGCGCTGTCAGTCGCGCCGCAAAACTGTAGGCTTCCTGTTTGAAGGGCACAGTAATGTTCAACCCTTTACCGCCTGCGGCAAAAAAAGCTTCTGCAGCCTCACTGAAGCCATCCAGCGCCACCAACTGTTTGCTGTAAGTCATCGCCTGCCCAGTCTGGGCAGCAAACGCTGCGTGAATAGCGGGGGACTTGCTTTGCTCAACGGGGTTGCCGAAAACTGCGTAGCGATCAGTCATTCTCTTGTCCTTCAAACCCAGTCTCTGGGCTGTAAATAGGTCTCATAAAGCTCTGCTTCAGGGCTGTTCGGTTCCGGCTGCCAGTTGTATTCCCAGCGCACCAGCGGTGGCAGTGACATCAAGATGGATTCGGTACGGCCTCCGGTCTGCAGGCCGAATAACGTGCCCCGATCGTAGACCAGGTTGAACTCCACATAGCGCCCGCGCCGGTAGAGCTGGAACTCTCTTTCCCGCTCACCCCAAGTGGTTCGCTTGCGGCGCTGAACAATGGGCAGGTAGGCCTCCAGATAACTGTCACCCACTGCACGCATCAGGGCAAAGCTCTGCTCAAAGCCGGGCGCATTGAAATCATCAAAAAACAGGCCGCCAACACCGCGCGGCTCACTGCGGTGCTTGAGATAAAAGTAATCGTCACACCATTGTTTAAAGCGTGGATAAATCTCTTCACCAAAGGGTTCACAGGCTGCCCTAGCCGTTCTGTGCCAGTGCTGGCAGTCCTCTTGGTCGCCGTAATAGGGCGTCAGGTCATAGCCACCGCCAAACCACCAGACGGGTTGTTCCCCCGCTTTTTCGGCAATAAAAAATCGTACGTTGGCATGCGAAGTCGGCACGTAGGGATTTTCAGGGTGCATCACCAGGGAGACACCCATGGCCTCAAAGGAACGGCCGGCCAGTTCCGGCCGTGCCGCTGTCGCTGATGGGGGTAGTTGGGTCCCGTGCACGTGGGAGAAATTCACACCACCTTTTTCAAACACATCACCGCCGGTAATCACCCGGCTGCGGCCACCACCCCCTTCCTCGCGAACCCAGCTGTCCTCCTGAAAACAACTGCCGCCATCTTCCGCCTGCAACCCCTCGCAAATGCGATTCTGCAGCTCTAGCAGGTAATTTTTTACAGCTAGCTTGTCGGTCATGTTTTTTACTCGCTGGACATCAATGCAGGATGCGCAAGTTTGCGTTGCCGGGACGGCAATGACAACCGCAACACTCTGAAAAAAGAATGACGCAGGTACATCAACCGGAGCGGATCGTCTCGCCAGTTAGGAGGTTGATGATTGGCGTTGGTCTTTGCATACCACCGAGGGGGCCCGGCACCACAGCATCAAGCAGTGAATGAAAATACAGCTCGACCTTGAGCCGGGACATCGCGGGTGGACGACCATGGGGATTCGCGGAAGTAGAGATCAATGGCCCACCATATTTCTGGCAGATGGCCGCAGCGACTGGGTGGCGGGTCACGCGCAGTGCCAATGTTTCGCGCCCCCCGGTAACCCAGCAGGGAGCACATCCATTGTTGGGAACCAGCCAGGTCTGCGCCCCGGGCCAACTGTCTTCAAGCCGCTGAAGCAATGATGAAGGCAGGCCGCGTAAAAACGGCTCAAACTGGGAAATATTCGAGGCAATCATGATCAGCCCCATATCCTGGCGCCGATGTTTCATGGCAAGAATACGTTGCACCGCTGACTGGTCCAGAGGGTCACAACCAAGACCCCAAACAGCCTCGGTGGGGTAGGCAATAACCCCGCCATTGCGCAAGGCTTTTACAGCCCCGGCAATTTGCAGGGTTGGGAGAAGCATGGAATTCAAATTGCCGGTCAAGCGTTGTTCAGCTTTTCCTGTAGCGCAGCATCCTTATCCAGGATGGCTTGGGCATTGGCGGCACGCTCTTCAACCAGCTTGCGATGCAGCTCACTGTCACTGACACCAATAATCTGTGCTGCCAGATAAGCGGCATTCTTGGCGCCGGCTTTGCCAATGGCAACCGTTGCCACAGGAATGCCACCGGGCATTTGCACCGTTGAGAGGAGGGCATCCAACCCGTCCAGGGAAGAATTGATGGGCACGCCAATCACGGGCTTCAGGGTGTTGGCAGAAACGGCACCCGCAAGGTGAGCGGCCATGCCTGCCGCACAGATGAATGCGGCGCAACCGCGCTGGTCAGCACCCTGCACATAGCTGTGCGTAGCCTCAGGCGTGCGGTGTGCAGACAGCACCTTTACCTCGAATGGCACGTCAAACTTCTTCAGTATTTCAAAGCTGGCTTCCATGGTCGGCAAGTCAGAATCGGAACCCATAAGAATGGCAACAAAGGGCTTGCTCATTTTTTACTCCCCTTTAAAAAGCAGCGCAGGCTACCGGAACAAACCGGCTTTCGCAACCGAAAAAATAGCGATAACAGATTGGTTTTGTTACTAAAATCCGCCTATCGGTCATTTTATGGCCGGGTTAGAAATCATTCCAGCCGTTGAAATGAACCATTGATGGAAACAACTTTTCCATCCAGTTCCAATAACATCAACATTTGCATCACATCCTTGGCAGGCATCCCTGTCGAGATCACCAGACTATCCACATCCACAGGATCAAACCCCATCGCGGATAACAGCCTCTTCTCATCGCCCGAACATTCGGGAGCCGTCGTGAAGGCCGTTTCAGCATAATATTCAAGCATGCCACCCAACTGCTGGACAATCTCTTGTGGTGATTCCACCAGTGTCGCCCCCTGCCTGATCAGATGGTGGCTTCCCCTGCTCATGGGATTGTGTATGGATCCGGGAATGGCAAAGACTTCCCGGTTTTGCTCCAATGCATAGCGCGCTGTGATTAACGAACCACTTTTTAGCGCCGCTTCCACTACCAGCACGCCGGAACTCAAACCACTGATCAGGCGATTCCGGCGCGGAAAATGGGATGGCAGCGGGGAGGTTCCCGGTAAAAATTCACTGATCACGGCGCCGCCACTCTCAAGAATACGTTGATAAATATCCTGATGTTGTCTCGGGTAGACGACATCCACGCCTGACCCCAATACTGCCAGCGTTTTTCCACCTTGCAGGGCTCCGCGGTGTGCAGCCCCATCAATACCCAATGCAAGTCCACTGGTGATCACAAATCCACCCGCAGCCAGATAACAGGAGAAACTTTCAGCATTCCTGATGCCCTGGGGTGTCGCATTGCGGCTACCGACTACGGCAACCTGTGGCATCGACAACCAGGAACTATCTCCGCGAACAAACAACAGCGGGGGCGGCACGGAGATTTCTCTAAGCAGAGGAGGGTATACCTCATCAAGGCCTGTTATGCAGCTCACCTGTTGACGAACGCACCAGTTTAAAATGTCTTCGGCACGATCTTCGAGTTGCGGCAGCTGCGGTTTCAGCTCGGACCATCGCCCAACCGCTTTCTGGTCAGCTATCACATTGGCGATACTTTCGGGCTCAGCAACCGCTGCTGGCAGTGATACGCCGTGTCTCAAGAGCGTCCAGATATCACTGGCGCGAATGCCTTTTGCCATCGCCAAAACAAGGCAGGCCCTTCTGTCCTTATCCATGCTGTTCATCCTTGAACGCTTCGCCATGCAAAATTTTAATCAAAAAAAACGCCGACTCAATGTCGGCGTTTTCTGAAGGCGTTTCCGATCAGGGGTTCTGGACCAGATCGTTCACTGCCAACGGCCGGTCAGCACTCATCACCAGACCATAACTCATTTTTTCGAAAGTTCTGAAAACCATTACCAGGCCGGCACGCTCACTGGGCAATGTGATTTGTTCCTTGGCAATGCGATCTTTAACGGTTTCACCACGTTTATGTATGGCCAGAATGTTACCAGCGACCAGACCCTCACGCTCTCCACGGTTGATGGCGACGACATCAAGGTGGCCTACCTGGGTGATGCCACCTTCAACTGCCATGATGACACCATGGATATCACCTTCAGGACTGCTGGGGTAAAAGTTGGATTCCAGGCGACGTTCTTCGTGGGGTAGAAGGCGCTCACCGATGCGCACTTCCTCGACAACTCGTGTCGCCTGCAACGTGGCTATGTCAGCATCCACGGTCTTAACTTTAGCTGAGCCGATATCCTGGGCACGAATCCCCAACACCTCTTCAGTTTCCGGGTCGACATAGGGCTCACCGATGCGGTAAAGACCATAGGCCGGGGTTTCATCAAACTCACCGCGGGCATAAAACGTGTCATTGAAACCGGTAAGAATCCGCTTTTCATAGCCTGCCACAACATAGGGTGAGCCCTCGATTTCCTCTTCGGTCACCACTCGGTTTCGTGACAGGAAGTTATGGATAACATCCAGGGGCAGTGTAGGAATTGCTTCTTCATGGGGGAGGACTTTGACCCCTGGTGACAACTTGATATCACGGCTGCGCTGCAAAGTCAGACGGGGACGACCATCAATATATACCAGGGAAATCACATCTCCCGGATAGATCAGGTGGGGGTTGCGAATCTGGGGGTTAACGTACCAGATTTCAGGCCACAGCCATGGGTCACGTAAATAAAGCTCGGATATATCCCAGAGTGTATCGCCTTTTTTGACTGTGTATTTGTCGGGCACATTGTCATTAAAGGGTGCTTCAGCAGCGATTACTGCCATGGTAATAGCGCATGCCGCTATTACTCCCAACAATGTTTTTTTCATCTTCTGGCCGTCCTGTGTGCTATATCCCGATTGTGTGTATACTTCCCACCCGGCGGTATTCTGTGAAAAATACCCTACCATTGGCCCTATGTTAGCAGTGGTTTACGCCAGATTGCTAGAAACCCGTCACAAACAAATGTCATTACTCACCATACTTGAATTTCCCGATCCCCGCCTGCGAACGACAGCAAAAGAGGTCGTTGAGATTGATGACGGGATACGCTCTCTGGTGGATGACATGCTGGAAACCATGTACCACGCTCAGGGAATCGGGTTGGCTGCCACCCAGGTAAATGTTCATCAACGGGTTATCGTCATGGATCTATCGGAAGCCGGTGACCAGCCCATGGTATTGATCAACCCCCAGATCGAAGTGCTGGATGACGAGACGTGCCCCCACCAGGAGGGTTGCCTGTCCGTCCCGGGCTTCTACGAAACCGTGCAGCGCCCCGAGCATATTCGCGTCACTGCGCTGAATCGCGATGGCAGCTCCTTTGAACTGCTGCCGGACGGGTTGTTGGCAGTATGTATCCAGCACGAAATTGATCACCTGGACGGCAAACTTTTTGTGGATTACCTGTCGCCGGTCAAGCGACAACGAATCCGCAAGAAACTTGAAAAACTGAACCGCCACGCCGACTAGCTTCTGGCTGGTGCTAAGGATAATCCATTGCGCGTTATTTTTGCTGGCACACCAGAGTTTGCTGCCCTTCATCTAGAGGCACTGATCGCTGCCCCGCAGATAGAAGTGGTTGCCGTTTATACCCAACCGGATCGCCCGGCAGGCCGTGGCAAAAAACTCACAGCCAGCCCGGTCAAGCAATTGGCTGATAAGCATCAATTGCCCGTTGAGCAGCCACAAAGCCTGAAAAACAGCGATGCCCAGGCTCGACTGGCCAGTTACCGGGCAGACATCATGGTCGTGGTGGCCTACGGCCTGATCCTGCCTTTAGAGGTATTAACCACACCGGCACTGGGCTGCATCAATGTTCACGCTTCCCTGCTGCCACGCTGGCGTGGTGCAGCACCCATTCAACGTGCCATTGAGGCCGGTGATAACGAAAGTGGCATCACCATTATGCAAATGGACGTGGGCCTGGACACGGGCGATATGCTATTAAAAGCACACTGCCCCATTGAGTCGGAGGACACGGCGGCAACCCTGCATGACAAACTGGCGACGCTGGGCCCAGCTGCACTGATTCACTGCCTCACACAACTGGCAGCCGGCACCGCTGTGGCGGAGAAACAGGATGACAGCCTGAGCAACTATGCACCGAAAATCACCAAGGAAGAGGCGTTATTGAACTGGGCTGATACCGCTGCCGTGCTCGACCGAAAAATTCGCGCCCTGAACCCGTTCCCGGTCTGTTATACCTCCCTGTGTGGCGAGCGCATCAAGATCTGGCACGCCACACCCGAAACGGAAACTACTACCGGGGCATTGCCGGGCACCATCTGCCATGCCGATCGCCAGGGCCTATGGGTACAAACCGGTGATGGCCAACTGCGCATCACACACCTGCAGTTGCCCGGCAAAAAACCACTGCCGGTTGCGGATGTTCTCAATGCCCATGCGGACATGTTTGCGCCAGGCGGGGTATTTGGCCAGTGAATGTCAGGGTTGCCGCCGCCAAAATCATTTCCGCCATTCTTCGCGATGACGGTTCACTGAGCAGCCTGCTGCCCCAATACCTGGGAAAGGTCTCGGAAAGAGACCGCGGCCTGTTACAGCAGCTCTGTTACGGCACCTTGCGTTTCTATCCGCGTCTTGAGCTTTATCTCGGGGAACTGCTGGCCAAGCCGTTCAAGCCCAAAGATCTGGATATTGAGGCAACCCTGGCCTGCTCGCTTTACCAGTTGCTGGAAACACGCATACCGCCCCACGCCGCTGTCAACGAAGCTGTTGCCACAGCAGCTGCACTGAAAAAAAACTGGGCGAAAGGTCTGATCAACGCCGTGCTGCGACGCTTTTTACGCGAGCAGGACGTCCTGTCCGAAAAACTCGCCGGCAATCCTGTCTTCAGCTCTGCCCACCCAAAGTGGCTGTTGGAAACTCTGGATAAAGCCTGGCCCGGGGAACTGGACAATCTGGTCAATGCCAATAATCTTCAGCCGCCCATGACCCTGCGGGTCAACCTTAGTCACGGCAGCCGCGACCAATATCTGGCTCGCCTCCAGGCAGCAGGTATTGATGCCACACTCACGCCATTCAGCCAGGCCGGTGTGACACTGCAACAACCCTGCGATGTCTCTGCCCTGCCCGGTTTCAGCTCTGGCGATGTCAGCGTGCAGGACGAAGCGGCGCAATTGGCGGCGTCTGCCCTGTCGGTTGTCCCAGGGCAACACATACTGGATAGCTGCTGTGCACCCGGGGGAAAAACCGGTCACATACTGGAGTGCCTCTCCAATAGCGGCGACGTGGTGGCGATCGACCTGTCTGCTCAGCGATTGCAGCGGGTGGAGGAAAACCTGGAGCGACTGGGCCTGCAAGCTGCTCTCATTGCCGCAGATGTCCTGGATACAAACGCCTGGTGGGACGGCCGTACCTTTGATCGGATACTGCTGGATGCCCCCTGTTCCGCCACCGGTGTTATCCGCCGCCACCCGGACGTGAAGCTACTGCGTGCACCCAAGGATATTGCTAAGCTTGCGGCATTACAGTTAGCCCTGCTTAACGCCCTGTGGCCACTGCTCTCGGAGAATGGCATCCTGCTCTACGCCACCTGCTCGGTACTGCCGATGGAAAACGATGATGTTATTAAGGCGTTTATGCGCGATGCCGATGATGTCATAGTGGAACCTGTTCCTACAGAGGCCGGAATGGAAACTCACGTCGGCAGACAATTGCTGCCCCAGCCTGGCGGTCATGACGGTTTTTACTTTTCACGACTGAAAAAACAAGCTAAAGCTTAATGGAAGTTAACCCTGACACATCGGGGCAGAAGTTCTACCAACTAACTGAGAATAGAAGCCTGCTATGAAAATTGTCATCACTGGGGCCGGCCAGGTAGGAGCCACACTGGCAGAACACCTGGCCAGTGAAGCTAACGATATCTCGGTCATTGACCTGGATGACCGACGCCTGCGGGAGCTACAGGATCGACTGGATATCCGCACGGTGCAGGGCATGGCATCTCACCCGGATGTGCTTATGCGAGCCGGCATTGAAGACGCTGACATGCTGGTGGCCGTTACCAACAGTGATGAAATCAATATGGCTGCGTGCCAGGTAGCCTACTCCCTGTTCCGTACACCCACCAAGATTGCCCGCATACGCAACCGCGCCTACACCTCGGGCAAACTGAGTGAACGCCTGTTTGGCGAGAACAATATTCCGGTGGATCACCTCATTACCCCCGAACAGGTGGTCACCGACTATGTTTACCGCCTGGTTGAGCAGCCGGGTGCACTGCAGGTTCTGGACTTTGCCGATGGGCTCGCGCAACTGGTCGCGGTACGGGCCGTCAAGGGTGGCCCACTGGTGGGCCAGGAGCTGCGTTTTCTCAAACAACACATGCCCAATGTGGAGGCCCGGGTAGCCGCTATTTTCCGCCGCGACCGCCCGATCTTTCCCGAAGGGAATACCCTGATCGAAGAAGATGACGAAGTTTTCTTCATTGCCGCCAAGAAAAATATCCGCAAGGTCATGGGTGAGCTGCGACGGCTCGAAAAACCCTACAACCGGCTGGTCATTGCCGGGGGTGGCAATATTGGCTATCGCCTGGCGAAAGCACTGGAAGATCGCTACAACATCAAGATCATCGAATTTTCACCGGCCCGCTGCGAATACATCTCCGAACGCCTGAATAAAGCCGTAGTGTTGAACGGCTCTGCCACCGATCAGGATCTGTTGCTGGAGGAAAACATCGAAAAAACCGATGTCTTCCTGGCGCTCACCAATGATGATGAAGTAAATATCATGGCCTCACTGCTGGCCAAGCGTTTGGGGGCCGCCAAGGTCATGACCCTGATCAATAACCCGGTTTACGCGGATCTGGTTCAGGGTGGCGAAATCGACATCGCCATTTCTCCCCAGCAGGCAACCACCAGCACCCTGCTTGGCCATGTGCGGCGCGGCGATACGGTCTCTGCTCACTCCCTGCGGCGCGGGGCTGCGGAGGCAATGGAGATTATTGTTCACGGCGACAGTAAAACGTCCAAGGTGGTGAGTCGCGCCATCGAAGAGATTAAATCACCGCCGGGGGTCACACTGGCGGCTCTTGTTAGAAATGGCGAAGTACTGATTGCCCACCACGACACGGTGGTGGAGAACAATGATCATGCCATTGTGTTTGTGGTAGATAAGCGCCGAACCCGGGAAGTTGAAAAACTGTTCTCCGTCGGCTTTACCTTTTTCTAGGGGCCTTATTTTCAGCGATGCAATTCCGGATTATTTCGAAAGTACTCGGGCTGATGATGATGATCTTCAGCCTGACGCTGTTGACGCCCATTGCCATAGCGGCCATCTATGGCGAAGACACTTACCAGGCCTTTTTCTTCTCGTTTGCCATCACCTTTTCTCTTGGCATGTTGCTTTGGCTACCCTACAGCCGCATGAAAGGTGATCTGCGCACCAGAGACGGGTTTTTGATCACCACGCTGTTCTGGACAGTCCTTAGCCTGGTGGGCGCATTGCCATTTATTCTAGTCGATGCCATCCACCTGCATTTTACAGATGCAGTGTTTGAGTCTATTTCCGGCCTCACTACCACTGGGGCGACGGTGATCACCGGACTGGATTACCTGCCCAAATCCATTCTCTACTACCGACAACAGCTTCACTGGCTGGGTGGTATTGGTATTGTTGTTATCGCCATTGCGATTATGCCGATGCTGGGTGTAGGTGGCATGCAACTCTATAAGGCTGAAACTCCCGGGCCTGTTAAAGACAACAAAATGACGCCGCGTATCACCCAGACCGCGAAGGCGCTGTTCACCATCTATCTGTCACTGACGGTCATTTGTTCTTTTGCCTACTGGTTGGCCGGCATGAATACGTTTGATGCCATTACCCATGCCTTCTCTACCATCGCTACCGGTGGCTTTGCCAATTACGATGCCAGTATTGGCTACTTCAACAGTCCCTCTATCATGCTGTTGGCGGTTTTTTTCATGATCATTTCCGGGATCAGTTTTGGCCTGCACTACTATGCATGGGTGAAGGGCAGCGTCCTCCATTACTGGCATAACTCCGAATCAAAGATGTACCTCAATATGATTGTTGCCGGTAGCATCATCTGCTGTGGTTACCTGTTTCTGAGCGGAGCGCTGTCGTTGACCGACAGCCTGTTACACGGTGTGTTTCAGCTGGTATCCATTATGACCAGCACTGGATTCGCCACCACTAATTACAGCGAATGGCCAACGTTCCTGCCGGTGTTTCTTGTTGTCTTGTCTTTCTTCGGCGCCTGTGCGGGCTCCACCGGTGGTGGCATCAAGGTGGGACGGATGCTGATTCTGGCCAAGCAGTCATTGCGTGAAATCTATCGGCTGATCCACCCCAGCGCAATTTTTCCCATTAAACTTCGCAACCGCACTGTACCCGAGCGGGTTGCAGATAGCGTCTGGGCTTTTTTTGGTGTCTATCTGGCCATCTTCTACTTTCTGGTGATGTTGCTGCAATTTACCGGTCTCGATTACCTCACTGCGTGGTCCTGTACTGCTGCGGCACTCAATAACCTCGGCCCAGGTCTGGGTGATGCCGCCGCCCACTACGGTGAAATTAACAGTACTGCCAAGTGGCTGCTTTCAGCGGCGATGATTATCGGCCGCCTTGAAATCTTCACCGTGCTGGTTCTGTTTACACCAATGTTCTGGCGCCGTTAAAGTATGGCCATGGATGGACAAGCCCTACTTATGGCCTTTGCCTGATCCCCTATGGCGCTGATCGAAAATCTGGAGGCCATGCTGGCCCAGGGTAAAGATTCCGCCATGTTGCGTTTTGGACTGGGCAGCGCCTATTTCAATGAGCGACGTTACGATGAGGCTATCCCGCACCTGCGACACTGTCTGACCCTGGACAGCGACTATACTGCCGCCTACAAATTGCTTGGTCGCTCACTGCAAAAACAGGGGCAACCTGAAGAGGCTCATAACGTGCTGCAAACCGGCCTGGAAAAAGCGCTGGCTTCCGGAGACAAGCAGATTGAACGTGAAATTCGGACATTTCTGAAAAAGAATGAAGCGTAGGCTTCACGGGTAACCCATCAATCATCGAGGAAAGAATGTCGTTATTAATTGGATGGCGGGAATGGTTATCACTGCCTGATTTGGGTATTGCCCGGATCAAAGCCAAGGTAGATACTGGCGCCCGCACCTCCTGCCTGCATGCTCACCGACTGGAACCTTTCACTGAGCGAGGCGCACCCTGGATCCAGATCTGGGTACACCCCCTGCAACGTAGTACACAAAGCCTTTGCTGTGCTGCACCCATTGTGGATGAACGCGTGGTCTCCGATTCCGGTGGACACCGGGAACGTCGCCTGGTCATTAAAACCACGGCGATTCTGGGCACGGAAGAGTGGCCTATTGAAATGACCCTGACCAACAGGGATGCTATGAAATTCAGGATGTTGCTGGGCCGGTCAGCCATGGCTGACCGCTTTACTGTCGATCCCGGCCGATCCTACTGTTGCGGAAAACTTAAATGAGAATTGCCATTCTTTCCCGAAATCCGGATCTCTATTCCACACGTCGGCTAAAAGAAGCCGCCATGGAAAAGGGACACGAGGTGAAAGTCATCGATGTTCTGAAATGCTATATGAACATCAATATCCAAAACCCCAGCATTCACGTCAAGGGGGCCGAGCTGCCCACCTTCGATGTGGTAATTCCCCGGATTGGCGCATCGGTGACGACCTATGGCACGGCGGTACTGCGCCAGTTTGAAATGATGGGGGTCTACCCCTTGAATGAATCCGTGGCGATTACCCGTTCCCGCGACAAATTGCGCTCCCTGCAGCTCCTGTCACGCAAGGGTATCGGCCTGCCGGTCACCGGCTATGCCAACAAACCCAGCGATATCCCCGACCTGATTGATATGGTCGGCGGCCCACCACTGGTGGTTAAATTGCTGGAGGGTACACAGGGCATCGGCGTGGTACTGGCAGAAACCCGCAAAGCGGCGGAAAGCGTCATTGAAGCGTTTATGGGATTAAAAGCAGACATTATGGTTCAGGAATATATCGGGGAATCCGGCGGAGCCGATATCCGTTGCTTCGTGATCGGTGACAAGGTGATTGCCGCCATGCAACGCCAGGCAGCCCCCGGCGAATTTCGCTCCAACCTGCACCGCGGCGGTACCGCATCGCTGGTACGTCTTTCCCCCGCGGAGCGCGCAACTGCTGTGCGCGCCGCAAAGACCATGGGGCTGAATGTGGCCGGTGTTGATATCCTGCGCTCAAATCATGGCCCACTGGTGATGGAAGTAAATTCCTCGCCGGGCCTGGAAGGCATCGAAGCTGCCACCGGCAAGGATGTGGCCGGCGCCATCGTCAGTTTTATCGAGAAAAATGCCCGCCAGTCAAGAACCAAAACCCGGGGTAGGGGCTAGACCGTGAGCGTTGAAGCTTTCACCCTGGCAGGCACAACCGTAAAACCCGGTGAAACGCGGCTCATTTCCATACCCGCTGCCCGGCTGTATACGGACACCCCCGTGGACCTTCAGGTGGAAGTTATTCACAGCCGTCGACCCGGCCCGGTACTGCTGGTTTGCGCCGCCATTCACGGCGATGAAATCAATGGTATCGAAATTTGTCGTCGAATAGTTGGTAAGCGTTTACTTAAGCGCTTGAAGGGAACATTACTGATTGTCCCCATCGTTAATATGTTTGGTTTCCTGCAGCAGTCTCGCTATTTGCCGGACCGTCGCGACCTTAATCGCTGCTTTCCCGGTTCTCCGCGGGGAACACTGGGTAGCCGCCTGGCGTATCTGATTCATCATGAACTGCTCAGCCACTGCACCCATGTTATTGATCTCCACACCGGAGCCATTCACCGCAAAAACCTGTCCCAGGTAAGGGGCAATCTGGATGATCCCGCCACACTGGGCATGGCCGAGGCCTTTGGCTCCCCGGTGATTATGGACGCCAAAATACGCGACGGCTCACTGCGCGCTGCCGCCAGTGAGCTGGGTATTCCCGCCATCATTTATGAAGCCGGTGAGGCCTTGCGCTTTGATGAGCGCTCGATTCGGGCGGGCGTCAGGGGAATTATTGCCGTGATGCGTCACCTGGCAATGCTGCCGGAAACCAAAAAGGTCACCACTCCGCGTAAGCTGGTGCCGGTTAGAGCGAAACGCAGTTACTGGCTGCGGGCCGAGCGGGATGGCATTGTGAGCACCAAAATCAAATTGGGTCAACGGGTCAAGGATGGGCAGTTGCTGGCAAACCTGGCCTCGCCTTTTGGTGGTTCAGAGAAAGCTCTCAAGTCACGCAGTGACGGTATCGTAATTGCCGCCTCACAAATACCGCTGGTGAATGAGGGAGAGGCCCTCTTTCATATCGCTGAATTCAGTACCCTGAGAAAGGCCTCCGACAGTGTTGAGGCCTTTCGCGAGCATTTTGACAACGAGCCAGAGCCCGAGAATTTCAAGGAACCCCTTTAATTTGGGTCACGCTTTAACGGGACTATTTTAATTCTCGCGCGCGGTAGTAGGCCTCTTCTGAGATTTTGTGGTACTGCATAGCCTCTGCCTTGAACGCTTTCTGTGAGGCATAGACTTTCTTGAACATAGGGTCACTTTCAGCGATCTCATCCAGGACCTGATCTGTGACCCGGTTAAGCTCGGCCAGCACATCATCCGGCAGCTGGCGCAATTCCACACCATGGGTATTCACCAACTCTTTAAGCGCAGCATTGTTGCGCGCTGTATAGTCATCAAGCATATCCTGGTTCACTGCCCGGGCTGCGGCCTCCACAATAGCCTGCAAGTCAGCAGGCAATGATTCATAGGCAGGTTTGTTGACGATCAACTCCAGAGTCGGGCCGGGTTCATGCCACCCAGGGTAGTAGTAATACTTGGCCACCTGGTGAAAACCAAATGCCAGGTCATTGTAAGGCCCGACCCATTCGGTAGCGTCAATCACCCCGGTCTGCATGGAAGTATAAAGCTCACCGCCGGGGATGTTGACCGCCTCGACACCTACCCGGCTCATCACTTCCCCGCCTAACCCGGGAATGCGCATCTTGAGCCCTTTCAGGTCATCCAGGGAATTGATTTCCCGATTAAACCACCCCGCCATCTGGACTCCGGTATTTCCTGCGGCCAACGGCACCAGATTGAAAGATGCATAAAGCTCGCGCCATAGCTCCATACCCCCGCCATAATGCAGCCAACCATTCATTTCCTGCGCATTGAGGCCAAAGGGCACGCTGGTGAACAGCGGTGACGTCGGTGTTTTGCCTTTCCAGTAATAGGCGGCCCCATGACCCATTTCTGCAGTGCCCTGGGAGACGGCATCGAAGACTTCAAGAGCAGGCACCAGCTGGGTCGCGCCATAGACCTTTACCTTGAGTCGGCCAGCGCTCATTTTGTCCACCATCACGGCAAAATTTTCAGCCGCCATACCCAGGCCGGGATAATTTTTTGGCCAGGTCGTCACCAGCTTCCATTGATAGGTCTTCGCTTTTTCCACCTGAACGGATGTTCCATCCGCGCTTTCTCCGCCACCACAGGCGGCCAGCAACAAGCAAGCCATTAAAGGTATTACGCGAGTCAGTTTCATTTTGCCTTTTTCCTTAACACAGCGGTGTCAGTTTGGCATAGCTCAATACCAGCCACTTGCTGCCTTCGTTATCAAAATTGACCTGCACCCGTGCATGGGCACCATTGCCTTCAAAGTTTAACACTACTCCTTCACCAAATACGTGGTGAGTCACCCGCTGGCCGAGTGACAGCCCTGTATCCTCACCACTATCGCTCAGTGATACAGCGGGCTTTTGTGCGTAACTGGTCGGGCGCTGGACATGGGTTCGCAAACGAACCTCTTCAATCAGGCCTGCGGGAATATCCCGCACAAAACGGGATACCGCGTTGTAACTTTCAGACCCGTACTGCTGACGGGATTCGGCAAAGGTCAGATACAGTTTCTGCATGGCGCGGGTGATACCTACATAGGCGAGCCGTCGCTCTTCCTCCAGGCGCCCGGGTTCTTCCACCGACATGCGGTGGGGAAAGAGGTTTTCTTCCATGCCGGCCAGAATCACCAGCGGGAACTCCAGCCCCTTGGCGGAATGCAGGGTCATCAGCTGCACCGCATCCTCGCCCGCTTCCGCCTGGCGGTCACCGGCATCCAGTGCTGCCTGATCGAGGAACTGGGGCAGGGCCGACAGCTCTTTGTCTTCCGGCTCAAAGCCCCGGCAGGCGGTGATCAGCTCCTGGAGGTTTTCCACTCGGGATTCCCCGCGATCTCCCTTCTCACGACGGTGAAAATCAATCAGTCCGCTTCTCGCTATGACGTGATCGGCAATCTCCGCCAGTGGCAATTCGACGACGCCTTCTTCCAGCTCATCAATCAATGCCAGAAAACCGGCGATAGCATTGCTGGCCCTGCCGGGTAGCAGGCCATCATCAACTGCTTTCTGCGCCGCCCGCCACAATGACATTCCCTCGTCCCGAGCCAACTCGCGCAGAGCCTGAACGGTCTTGTCCCCGATGCCACGGGTCGGGGTGTTTACCACACGCTCAACGGCGGCATCATCATTTCGATTAACTAGCAGACGGAGATAGGCGAGGGCATTGCGGATTTCCTGACGCTCGTAGAATTTTTGCCCTCCGTAAATGCGGTAAGGAATACCGGCACGCAGCAACGCTTCTTCCAGTACCCGCGACTGGGCATTAGAGCGATAGAGTATCGCAGCTTCTTCCCGCAGATTTCCCTGGGATGTCCAATCCTGCAGGCGGTCAGCAATAAAACGTGCTTCATCGTGCTCGTTAAACGCCGCATACAGCGCAATGGGCTCGCCATCTGTATCGTCGGTCCACAGGTTCTTGCCCAGGCGATCAACGTTGCGCGAAATCACCGCATTGGCAGCATCCAAAATGTTCTTGCTGGACCGGTAGTTCTGTTCCAGGCGGACGGTCTGGGTATCCGGGTAATCGCGGGAAAAATTAAGGATGTTTTCCACCTTCGCGCCGCGCCAACCATAGATTGACTGGTCGTCATCGCCCACCGCCGTCAACGGCACCTGATCACCGGCCAACACCCTCAGCCAGGCGTACTGGATGGCATTGGTGTCCTGAAACTCATCCACCAGCACATGCCGAAAACGCTGCTGATAATGCTGTAACAGTTCAGGTTGCTGCAACCAGAGTTCATGGGCACGCAGTAACAATTCGCCAAAATCCACCATGCCGCCACGCTCACAGGCTTCCTCGTAGGTGGCGTAGATCTGTTGCATGGTGCGCTGATAGGGGTCCTGTGCGGGCTGCAAATGCCTGGCGCGCAGCCCTTCATCTTTCTGAGCATTGATAAATCCCTGCGCCTGACGGTAGGGCCAGCGGCTGTCATCAATGCCGAGGGTCTGGTAGACCCTTTTGACCAGGCGCAGCTGATCATCGGAATCCAGTATCTGGAAGTTTTCGGGCAGCCCCGCCGATTGCCAATGCATTTTCAAGAGGCGATGTGCAATGCCGTGGAAGGTGCCCACCCACATACCCTGGCCAGAGTACCCCAGCAGATCCTCTATGCGGGCGCGCATTTCACGTGCCGCCTTATTGGTAAATGTCACAGCCAGCAGGCTGTAGGGGGATATCTGTTTCACCTGGATCAACCAGGCGATGCGATGCACCAACACACGGGTTTTACCGCTGCCGGCACCCGCCAACACCAGCAGATGGTTTGCCTGGCTGGAAACCGCATCGCGCTGTGCAGGGTTCAGGGGATCGAGTATTGCTGTTACATCCATGGCCGAAGATTTTACCAGATGGCCCCTTCGGGCGGTTAATGAGTTGCCGGCGTTTTTACTACAAAAATTCCAATTTTCTGTAAATTATTTACAATACAGCTTCTCACCTATTGGTAACCGCCATGAAACCAGCCGAACTCACTTGGGCCATCAGTAACAGCCTGCCAGACTTGCGCAAATCGGAACGCAAGGTGGCCGAGTATATCCTGGCTAACCTGACCGATGTCATCCGTATGCGCATTGTCGACCTGGCGGAAAAAGCAGACGTCAGTGAACCCACCGTGGTTCGTTTTTGCCGCGCGGTAGGCTGTGACGGGTTCCAGGATTTCAAACTGGCACTGGCCCAGCAACTGGCTTCCAGCCCCAGCTACGGACAGATAGCTGTCACTGACAAGGACTCTATCGCGGAATATACCTTCAAGGTATTTGATTCCACGGTTGACACGCTGCTCAAGGTTCGGGATTCCCTGGACCTCGTCATGCTGGACCGGGCAGTAAAAGCCATCTGCGCCGCCAACCGGGTCGAGTTTTACGGGTTTGGCGCCTCTGCTGCGGTGGCATTCGACGGTCAGCACAAGTTTTTCCGGCTGCAGGTATCCGCCTCTGCCTATGCAGACCCCCACCTGCAGAATATGTCGGCCACTTTCATGTCCCCCGGCGACGTGGTCATTGCCATCTCACAATCCGGCCGCACCACCACACTGCTTAATGCCATCGAGCTGGTAAAAAAACGCGGCGCTGTGGTGATCGCCATCGCACCATCCGATTCGCCAGTGGCCAATGCTGCCACCATTCCACTGACCGTGGATGCCAAGGAAGATTTCCAGATCTACACGCCCCTGTCCTCACGGATTGCCCACCTGGTACTGATTGATGTGCTGGCTATCGGCATTGCCCAGCACAAGGGTGGCCAGCTGCAGGAGCACCTGCTGGAAATGCAACGCGGATTGGAGGATTTGCGGGAACCCCCGGAAGCTTAATCGGTATTTTTTGACCCTGGTTTTCCACAACTGCGGTTGGCCGGCACCGCCACATCCATGAACTTGGGGTTTGGCAGATCAAGGTTGCTCATCAGCTCAATAAATGCTGACTTATCTGCCACCTGAAGGCGCGGGTTAAAGTGCCGTTCTTCACCGAGGGTGGTGCGAGTCCAACCCTTGTAATCGTGGGCCGGATAAACCCAGGTGTCTGCCGGGTAGTTGTCCAGCAGGGACTGAAGGCTATCATAAAGTTGTCCCGGGTCACCGTTTTGAAAGTCTGTTCTACCACAGCCGCGGATAAGCAGCGTATCCCCCGTAAACAGAAAGCCTTCTGCATCCTCTTTCATGTAGAGACACATTGAGTCATTAGTATGGCCAGGTGTATAAATAGAAGTGAATACTAACTCACCCAGGGTAATCTGCTCGCCATCAGTGGTTTTTTTCGATGCACAATTCATCAGTGCATGGTCGTTAATCAGGGTCTCACAACCATATTCATCCCTAAGGCTACCCAGAGCTGTCACGTGGTCAGCATGAACATGGGTGTCCAGTGCATACGCCAACTTAAGCTCTAGTTCCTTTAACAATTGTCGGTAGCAGGGCATACGCTCTACCACTGGATCGATCAGCAATGATTCGCGGCTTTTCTCATCGGCAACGAGGTAGGTGTAGGTCCAAGTTTCCCGATCAAACAGTTGTCTTAATAGCATGACCTATCCCTTTACTAGAGTCTGTATTAGGACGCCGATCGCGAGTAACACCATTACCACAGCAAACAGTTTCTGCAATGATGGTCCTGCCAAATAGCGTGCTAACCCTGTGCCTGCGAGCATACCGATAATGCCACCAATGGCGATGGGCAGTAACAGGTTCAGGTCCGTCGTTCCACCGCTGACAACAAACAGCACAAAACCTGACCCCGCCACCAGTGAAATCACCAGTATCGAGGTAGCCACTGCCTGATGAACACTGATTCCTGTGAGAAAAATCAACACCGGCACAATAACAAAACCACCGCCAACACCGAACAGGCCGGATAACACACCCGCCACTATGGCGGCCAGTCCGAGTTGCAGAAAACAGCGGGGACCGGGTTTTCCATGGGTAAAGCGACAAATGGGCGGCTGCTGCAACTCTGCACTGCCGCCACCAGCCCTGACCACAGCAGTGGCCTCAGGCTGATCAGTGGCCTGGCGCCACAGACGAACTGCCACCGTAATGACCAGTAAGGCAAATAGGCCAAGCAACAGGGTGGTCGGCAGGCGGTGATTAAGATAGCTGCCCAGGGGCAGGGCTGTCATGGCAATCAGCGCAAAATACAGTCCTGGCAACCAGACAATCTCTCCGCTGCGCAGGCGGGCCATCAAGCCAATGGCTGCTGCCATGGCGACCGCACCCAGGGACATTCCTGCTGCTGTCTGAACGGGTAGTGCCAGCAGGCCAACTAATAACGGCAAGGCCACTACTGAGCCGCCTGCGCCGGTTAAGCCCAAAATGGCACCAATACAAAATCCGATGAAGTAGGTCATCAATACTAACGCACCCTGTCAGCCGGCGCTTTCGCATCCGGGTTACCTACAGCATAAAATGGGCTGACGGATTATTCGACCGTCACCGATTTGGCAAGGTTTCGCGGCTGGTCAACGTCCGTGCCTTTCAGCACGGCAACATGATAAGACAGCAACTGTAGGGGCAGGGTATAGATAATTGCCTCCAGGCTTTTCGGCACATGGGGAATACTCATCACAGTCACATCATCCTCGTCTTCAAAACCTGCCGCCTTGTCAGCAAACACGAACAGTTGGCCACCGCGAGCCTTTACTTCGTGAAGGTTCGACTTCAGCTTCTCCAGCAGTTCGTTGTTAGGGGCAACGGCGACCACCGGCATATCGTTGTCTACCAGGGCCAATGGTCCGTGCTTAAGTTCTCCGGACGGGTAAGCCTCAGCATGTATATAGGAAATTTCCTTGAGCTTGAGTGCGCCTTCAAGAGCCACCGGATACTGCACGCCACGTCCCAAAAAGAGGGCATGGTGCTTCTCTGCGAAGCATTCAAAAATTCGTTCAATGTCTTTATCCAGCGCCAGCGTTTCGCGACACAGGGACGGCAGTTGATGTAATGCATGGACCAGTTGTTTTTCTTTCTCTGCAGACAAGCCTCTCTGTTTGCCAAGGCCGATACAAAGTAACTGCAGTGCAACCAACTGGGTTGTAAATGCTTTGGTAGAGGCAACACCGATCTCGGGGCCGGCATAGGTCATCAGCGACATATCCGACTCCCGCACCAGAGAGCTATTGGCCACATTACAAATCACCAGACTCGCCAGGTAATTACCCTGTTTAGCCGCAGACAGCGCCGCCAGAGTATCTGCGGTTTCACCGGACTGGGATATGGTGACAAATAGTGTATTTTCCGGGACAACCACCTGTCGGTAGCGATACTCGCTGGCCACTTCTACCTGGCAGGGAATACCGGCCCACTCCTCTAGCCAATAACGCGCCACCAGACCTGCGTGGAAACTCGTACCACAGGCCACGATATGGACCGCCTGCACCAGTGGAAAAATAGTGCTTGCCCGAGTGCCAAAGGCTTCCGGTAAGACATGGCTGTCACTGATACGACCTTGGAGAGTGCCTTCCAGTACAGTGGGCTGCTCGAAGATTTCTTTCATCATGTAGTGGCGATAGCCACCCTTGTCTGTGGCAGTGTCATCGCCAGACAGTTTCACGATCTCACGCTCTACCTCAATATTTTGCTGATCGAAAATACTGTATTTACCACCTTTCAACTCAACCAGATCCCCATCCAGCAGGTACACAAAGCGATCCGTAACCTGACGTAAGGCCATCTGGTCAGAGGCCAGGAAGTTTTCCTCAATACCGACGCCCACCACCAGCGGGCTGCCCCTGCGCGTGCCAATCAGCACTTCGGGCTCTGTGGCACAGATCACAGCCAGCGCATACGCACCCTCCAGGCGCTGTACGCACTGCTGCACAGCTTCTTTAAGTGAATTTGCTGAAGGCAACAGGTGGTGAATCAGGTGGGCAACCACTTCGGTATCTGTGTCCGAAACGAATATGTAACCCAACTCGGTGAGTTCCTGGCGCAACTGCTGGTGATTTTCGATGATGCCGTTGTGTACAACAGCGACCCCACCAGAGATGTGAGGGTGGGCGTTGTTTTCATTGGGGACGCCATGGGTTGCCCAGCGGGTGTGAGCGATGCCCAGTGAGCCGCGTGCCGGTTGTTCGACTATACAATCTACCAGCCCGGCAACCTTACCCACTTTTTTGCGCACCTGCAGTGTGTCACTTTTATCAAGCACAGCGATACCGGCTGAGTCGTAACCGCGATATTCGAGCCGTTTTAATCCCTCAATCAGAATTCCGGTGACATTTCTTTGCGCCTGGGCGCCAACAATTCCGCACATACTGTTATCCGCTATGACTTCCTCGACTTTAGCTTTTCTTTACCGGGCGCTGCCAGCCTGTAATGTTTTTCTGCAACGCACGGGTCAAGCCCAGCTCTCCGTCGGGAATATCTTTCGTGATGGTCGACCCGGCACCCACGGTTGCCATATTGCCAACCCGTACTGGTGCAACCAGGGAGGTATTTGAACCGATAAACGCCTGATCGCCAATTTCGGTGCGGTGTTTGTTGACGCCATCGTAATTGCAGGTAATGGTTCCGGCGCCCACATTAACTTGCTCTCCCAGCTCTGCATCGCCCACGTAACTGAGGTGGTTTATTTTGCTGCCTTTCCCCACACGGGTTTTCTTGGTTTCAACAAAATTTCCGATTTTGGCATCTTCTTCCAGGATCGTTCCAGGACGCAACCTGGCAAAAGGCCCCACCACTGAACCGCTGGCAACCTCTGCATCCTCTAGAATGCTGTTGGCTTTTATCTCCACATGATCGGCGATGATACTGTTACTGATTTGACAGTTTGGACCAATGGTGACATGGCTACCGAGAACAACCCGCCCCTCAAAAATGGCATTGATATCGATGCTCGTATCCATGCCACAGATTAACTCGCCGCGCACATCAAAACGGTCTGGATCCGCGAGGGTAACGCCTGCTTTCATCAGAACTTCGGCTTGCTGCCGCTGATAAAAACGCTCCAGCTGGGCCAGCTGCTGACGATCATTGACGCCCTGAACTTCCTCGACACACAATGGTTGCTGGGTATTGATGCGACAACCCTTTTCAACAGCCAGGGAAATAATATCGGTCAGGTAGTATTCACCTTGTGCATTGTTGTTATCGATCTGGGGCAGGAGCCGTTTCAACTCTTTGGCAGGCAAAGCCAGCACACCGGTATTCACCTCGCAGACAAGACGCTGTTCGGCTGAGGCATCTTTTTCCTCAACTATGGCTGCCACATCACCATTATTGTCGCGGAGAATCCGGCCATAGCCGGTTGGGTCAGGCAATATGACTGTCAGCAACGAAACACTATTTTTTGCTTCACTGGTCATCGCTGACAGCGTGCCATGACTGATAAGAGGTACATCTCCGTATAAAATCAGGGCTGTGCTGTCATCTCGCAGATAGTGTGCTGCCTGCATCACGGCATGAGCGGTACCGAGCTGTTGGGGCTGTTCGACAAAAGAGAAACTTCCCTGGCCAACACTGTTTTTGACGTCTTCTGCACCATGCCCGGTTACCACGGTGATTTTGCAGTCGGGTAACTTAGAGGCCGTATCCAGTACATGCTGCAAGAGCGTCTTTCCAGCCAGACGATGAAGCACTTTGGGCAGGACAGACTTCATGCGCGTGCCCTTGCCCGCTGCTAACACTACTATGTCCGTGGCCATCGCAACCCCTTTCTGAATGCAGGTATTTAATCAGGAACCCGAGCTTTTTGCCATGTTACAGCTAGCAACTGGCTTTTCTCCCGGCGTTTTTTCCAGAAAAAAAAAGGCGGCATATGCCACCTTTTTCAAGCTTGTTTCGGGTGTTTTATTTCTTGCCACCCATCTTCTTACGCAGTTGCTCGATAGTACGCAGTTGCGCTGCTGCCGCAGCAAGTTGCGAGGCAGCACGTGAATAATCGAACTCACCCGTTTGATTGGTGAGATCGCTTTCTGCCTGTTTCTTCGCTTCCAGGGCCGCAGCTTCGTCCAGATCGTCTGCACGCAGTGCTGAATCCGCAAGAATGGAGATCCTGTTGGGTTGCACTTCCAGGAAACCCCCGGAGAGATAATAAATCTCTTCTTCGCCATCCTGTTTTATGATGCGAACCGGCCCAGGTTTCAAGTCTGTCAGCAATGCTGCGTGGCCAAAGGTAATACCCAGTTCACCCTGAGAACCCGAGGCAACAAGCATTTCAACAAGACCTGAAAACAGGGATTGTTCTGCGCTTACAATATCGCAGTGCACAGTCATAGCCATATCTTAACGCCTATATTGTCGCGTTTACTTCATTTTCCCGGCTTTTTCGATAGCCTCGTCAATGGTACCAACCATATAGAAAGCCTGCTCCGGCAGATGATCGTAATCACCGTTGAGAATGCCCTGGAAGCCCGCGATGGTTTGCTTCAGGGAAACATACTTGCCTGGAGAACCGGTAAATACTTCTGCCACGTGGAAAGGTTGTGACAGGAAACGCTCGATCTTACGTGCGCGAGCTACTACCTGCTTGTCTTCCTCGGACAGTTCGTCCATACCCAGAATGGCAATAATATCTTTCAGCTCTTTATAGCGTTGCAGTACAGACTGTACGCCACGAGCAACTTCGTAGTGTTCCTGACCGATGATCAGCGGATCCAGCTGCCGGGAGGTGGAATCCAGCGGATCTACCGCAGGATAAATACCTTTCGCTGCAATATCACGGCTCAGTACAACGGTAGAGTCCAAGTGAGCAAAGGTGGTTGCAGGCGAGGGGTCGGTCAAGTCATCCGCCGGTACGTATACCGCCTGTACGGAGGTGATCGAACCTACTTTAGTTGACGTAATACGCTCCTGAAGTACACCCATCTCTTCCGCCAGAGTCGGCTGGTAACCTACCGCTGAAGGCATACGGCCCAGCAGTGCAGATACCTCGGTTCCGGCCAGCGTATAACGGTAGATGTTGTCCACGAAGAGCAGTACGTCACGGCCTTCGTCGCGGAACTTCTCAGCCATAGTCAGGCCGGTCAGTGCTACACGGAGACGGTTACCGGGCGGCTCATTCATCTGGCCGTAAACCATCGCTACTTTAGACTTGGAGAATTCTTCAACGTTAACAACGCCCGCTTCCTGCATCTCGTGGTAGAAGTCGTTACCCTCACGAGTACGCTCACCCACACCGGCGAATACGGACAGACCGGAGTGCTCGGTTGCGATGTTGTTAATCAGTTCCATCATGTTTACGGTTTTGCCCACACCGGCACCACCGAACAGACCAACTTTACCACCCTTCGCGAACGGGCAAACCAAGTCGATTACCTTGATGCCTGTTTCCAGCAGATCTGTTGAAGCAGCCAGTTCATCATAAGCTGGCGGCTTGCGGTGAATGGAAGCACGCTCCTGCTCACCGATAGGGCCCAGCTCGTCAATGGGGTTACCCAGTACATCCATGATGCGACCGAGTGTTTCAATACCCACCGGTACACTGACCGGAGCATTGGTGTTGTTCACACCGAGACCGCGGCTCAGACCTTCCGAAGAACCCATTGCAATGGTACGAACCACACCATCACCCAGCTGTTGCTGAACTTCCAGGGTCAGACCTTTATCATCAACTTTCAGTGCGTCATATACGTTGGGCACTTGATCGCGGGGAAATTCCACGTCAATTACCGCACCAATGATTTGCACGATACGTCCGCTACTCATGTCCGATTCCTCTTAAACTAAACCTTTAAAAATCTGTTGTTAAACCGCTGCCGCGCCGCCGACAATTTCTGACAGCTCTTGGGTGATCGCGGCTTGACGTGCCTTGTTGTAAAGCAGTTGCAACTCATTGATCAGGTCGCCAGCATTTTCGGTGGCGTTTTTCATTGCGATCATCCGAGCAGCCTGTTCACAAGCCTTGTTTTCAACGACTCCCTGGTAGACCTGGGATTCGATATAACGTATCAGCAAGCCATCCAGCAACTCTTTCGCATCGGGCTCATAGATATAATCCCAATGGTGCTTCAGCTTGTCGTCTTCGATAGGCAAAAGTGGCAGTAACTGCAGCACCGTCGGCTTTTGCGTCATGGTGTTTACAAATTCGTTGGAAACAACATAAAGCTTGTCGATTTTCCCGCCCTCATAGGCGTCCAACATAACCTTCACACCACCAATCAGGTCCTGAGTAGCTGGTTCATCACCCAGATCACGCACTGTCGCGACGATGTTTCCGCCCAGGCTTCCAAAGAATGACGCTGCCTTGTTACCAAGCACACACAGGTCGATCTCGACACCCTGATCCGACCAACTCTTCATGGAGCGGATAACTTCCTTGAACAGGTTGGTGTTCAACCCGCCGCACAATCCGCGGTCGGTAGACACCACAATAAAACCCACGCGTTTTACATCACGCTGCTCAAGGTATTCGTGCTTGTATTCGGAGTCGGCATTGGCGATATGGCCAACAACTGAGCGAATACGGTCGGCGTAGGGCTTGCTGACTTCACGGCGTTCCTGAGCGCGCCGCATTTTACTGGCGGCAACCATCTCCATCGCACTCGTAATTTTCTGAGTGCTCTGGATACTGTTGATTTTCGTTCTGACTTCTTTACCGACTGCCATAATTTAAGCCTTTCAGTCGGAGACAGCTTGCGCTGCCCCCATTAGAAATTACCAGGTTTGGGTGCTCACAAACTTCTCGAGCGCCGCCTTGTAGCTGGCATCAATATCGTCGTTCCAGTCACCAGTCTCGTTAACCTTGCCAAGCAGGTCGCCATGCTCGGCTTTCATGTATGAAAGCAGTGCCTGTTCGAAATCGCCGACTTTGTTAACTTCAACTTCCTTCAGGTAACCTTTGTCAGCTGCATATACCATCACCGCCATCTCGGCCACACTCTGAGGAGAGTACTGCTTCTGTTTCATCAGCTCGGTAACGCGCTCGCCGTGGTCCAGCTGGGCCTTGGTAGCTTCATCGAGATCTGACGCAAACTGCGAGAATGCCGCCAGTTCGCGGTACTGTGCCAGTGCGGTACGAATACCACCGGACAGTTTCTTCATGATCTTGGTCTGAGCTGCACCACCCACGCGAGATACCGAAATACCGGCGTTCATGGCGGGGCGAATACCAGCGTTGAACATGTCAGCTTCCAGGAAGATCTGACCGTCAGTAATGGAGATCACGTTAGTTGGTACAAACGCTGATACGTCACCAGCCTGGGTTTCAATGACCGGCAGCGCCGTCAATGAACCAGTTTGGCCTTTGACTTCGCCATTGGTGAATTTCTCTACGTAGTCTGCGTTTACACGGGCGGCGCGCTCGAGCAGGCGAGAGTGCAAATAGAACACGTCACCGGGATAGGCTTCACGACCTGGAGGACGACGTAACAGCAGGGAGATCTGGCGATATGCCCAAGCCTGCTTGGTCAGGTCATCATAAATGATCAGTGCGTCCTGACCGCGGTCACGGTAGTACTCTCCCATGGAGCAGCCGGCAAAGGGTGCCAGGAACTGCATGGCTGCCGGGTCAGATGCTGTTGCCGCAACTACGATAGTGTGTTCCATCGCGCCGTGCTCTTCCAGCTTCCGTACCACTGCTGCAATGGACGATGCTTTCTGACCTACAGCGACATAAATACACTTAATGCCGGAGCCTTTCTGGTTAATGATGGCGTCGACAGCAATGGCGGTTTTACCAATCTGACGGTCGCCGATGATCAACTCACGCTGTCCACGGCCGATCGGCACCATGGAGTCGATGGCCTTGAGACCAATTTGTACTGGCTGATCTACTGACTGACGTGCAATTACACCAGGTGCTACCTTTTCAATAGCATCGGTCATTTTGGCATTCAGTGGGCCTTTACCGTCGATAGGGTTACCCAGTGCGTCTACCACGCGTCCTTCCAGTTCCGGGCCTACCGGAACTTCCAGGATGCGACCGGTACAGCGGGCTTTCTGCCCTTCTGCCAGAGACTGATAGTCGCCCAGAATTACGGCACCTACAGAGTCACGCTCCAGGTTCAGTGCCATACCATAGACACCACCTTCGAATTCGATCATCTCACCGTACATCACGTCGGCCAGGCCGTGGATGCGGATGATACCGTCGGATACGGATACGATAGTACCTTCGTTTTGCGCTTCAGAAGAAACATCAAGACTGTCAATTCGTTGCTTGATGATTTCACTGATTTCGGATGGATTCAGTTGCTGCATTTGCTCTGGTCCTCAATCCTAGGAATTTAATGCTTCGGCGAGTTTAGCCAAACGTCCGCGTATGGATCCGTCAATAACGGTATCCCCGGCACGTACCACTGCGCCACCTATCAGGCTGCTGTCGATAGACACCTGCATATTGACGGTACGTTCCAGTTTTGCGCTTAGCGCACTGGCCAGCTTTTCTTGTTGTTCGCTACTGATCTCAGCAGCCGCGGTCACAGTCACCTCAAGGGTTTTCTCGCGGTTAGCTCTCAGTACTTCGAACTGCTGATAAATATTTGGCAGTAGTTGCAGTCGGTGGTTTTCAGCCAACACCTGAACAAAGTTCAGCGCTTTTGGCGACATTGAATCACCGCAAATCTGTACCATTTTTTCTGCCTGCTGTGCTGCCGTATAACTTGGCGAACTCAGCAGTTTTCCTACTGCATCCTGTTGTGCTACGGCAGCGGCAACCGCAAGGCTGTCAGACCAGCCTTGCAGATCGCCCGCGTCAGCGGCGTATTCAAACGCTGCTTTTGCATAGGGCCGAGCCAGAGTGCTCAATTCAGCCATGACAAACCTCGGTTACAGCTGTGCTGCCAGATTATCGACCAGCTCGCGATTAACGTTTTCGTCGATGTTTGCCTGCAGGACTTTTTCTGCGCCTGCAAGTGCCAGAACAGCTACCTGTTTGCGAAGTTCTTCTTTCGCACGGTTAACTTCCTGGTCTATCTCTGCCTGAGCAGCTGCTTTCAAACGATCGCCTTCGGCCTTGGCCTGTTGCTTCGCTTCATCCACAATCTGTGCTGCGCGCTTGTTCGCTTGCTCAAGAATAACAGCCGCTTCTTGTTTGGCTTCCTTGAGTTGCTCGCCCGCTTTTTCCTGTGCCAGCTCGAGATCTCGAGAGGCACGATCTGCAGCGTCCAGACCATCGGCAATTTTCTTCTGCCGTTCTTCCATTGCACCAATAAGGGCGGCCCATACAAATTTCTTGCAGAACCATATGAAGAACAGGAAAGAAATCAGCTGCCCGAATAGGGTCAGGTTAATATTCACACCAACACCTCGTTCTTGGAGTTAAGTAAAAGAATCGGGATGTCAAAATTAAGCTGCGACACCTGGGGCAACAGCGAAGATCAGGTACATGCCGATACCCACACCGATCATGGGGATCGCATCGATCAGACCAGCAAGCAGGAACATTTTACCTTGCAGCATGGGACCCAATTCCGGTTGACGTGCGGTGCCTTCCAGCAGCTTGCCGCCCAAGAGGCCCATACCAACAGCGGCACCCAGTGCGCCAAACCCAACCATAATTGCGGCTGCGATCATGATAAGTTCCATTTTTTTCTCCTAATACTAGAGTAAGTTATAAAGTTAAACGTAAATCAGTGATCTTCGTGTGCCATGCTCAGGTACACGATGGTCAAAACCATAAAGATAAATGCCTGCAGGGTGATGACCAGGATGTGGAATATCGCCCACCCCAGCTGTAAAACACCACCGAACGTGCCCAGTATCAATCCCGCGCTGTACATCATGGCAATCAGGATGAAAATCATTTCCCCGGCATACATATTGCCGAAGAGCCGCAGACCCAGGGAGAAGGGCTTGGCCAGCAGACCAACCAGCTCAAGGGCCAGGTTAATAGGTACAAATATCGCCTGTACCAGTGGGTTTTTTGCACTGAAAGGCTGAAGGGACAGTTCACCCAGGAATCCACCAACACCTTTCACTTTGATGCTGTAGTAGATGATCATAGAGAATACGGCCAATGCCATACCCAGCGTGATATTGGGGTCAGTCGAAGGTACGATTTTCTGAAAGTGGACGCCTGCAAGACTCATCAGATACGGCACCACGTCTACCGGTATCAGGTCCATCAGGTTCATAAGGAACACCCAGACAAAGATGGTCAACGCCATCGGGGCGATCCAGGGGTTGCGTCCATGGAAGCTGTCTTTAACAGTGCCATCCACAAACTCAACCATCAGTTCTACAAAATTCTGCCAGCCGGTGGGAATCCCTGTGGTCGCTCTTTTGGCTGCCCAACGGAACAACAACGCGAAAACCAAGCCCAGACCAATTGACCAACCCAGGCTGTCCACATTGATCGCCATGAAGCCCATTTCCTTGGCTTCCGCAGCATTGTGTGCGAAACCCCAACCGTGCTCCGTATGACCAAACGTCAAGTTGGTCAGGTGGTGCTGAATATATTCTGTACCCGTCTGTTGCGTGTCGCCTGCCATTTCTCGTCTCTCAAACCAGCGAGGTCTATTTGTTAGCGTTCAATGCCTTGGCGGCATAAAACCACTGCACTACTACCATAGCGCCATACCCGAGAAACAATGCTGGCAAGCTTAATGCCTCAACATACTTAAATGTGAGGCCAAACAAAACCAACGTGAGCAATAACTTGCCCGTTTCTCCCCAGTAAATGGCTCGCAGTATTTTTGGGGCCTGCCTGGCTCCCTGATAGCGAAATGCCCACCGTGTGAAATAGGCATGGGGCAATATATGAATAATGCCGCCAATCATCAGAGAGCTGGAGAAGGTTACATCTATCGGTAGTGTGATCAACGTGGCAACTATGAGTATTGCCAGTTCTATCAGCGCAATGCGCCCTACCGGAGGTACCTTGATGGTAGCTTTCATTATGTAGCTACCCCCCATCCGCGTTGTTTGCCTGAGCCCATAATTTCACCGACCCAAACGGGCGGCAATTATAGGTAGTCCAATTTTCAGATTCAACAAGTCTTTGCCTTTACTGGCCAGTTCCTGCACCTTTGCGGCAAATAATGGCAATTGATGTAACTTATGATTAATCACCAATGATCACTATTTGATATGGTCGAGTATCCCTTCGAGCTCGTCGAGGCTGTTGTACTTCAAAACCAGTTTTCCTTTTCCTTTGGCAGTGTGTTCTATGCGCACAGGAACACTCAGCTGCCCTTCAAGCCGCTCTTCGAGACGCCTGATATCCGGATCAATTTTCTTTTCATTGGTTTTTTCCGGCTGGTTCTGCTCGTGCTGCATGCGCTTCACCAGGTCTTCGATCTGTCGCACGGACATGCCTCGCGCTACCGCCTGGCGGGCCGCTTCAACCTGACGATCTCCCTCCAGCCCGAGCAGCACTTTTGCGTGACCCATTTCCAGATCGCCGTGCTCCAATAATTTTTGTACCTCTTCACTGAGGGTCGTCAATCGCAGGAAGTTGGCTACGCTGCTGCGGGATTTACCCACCGCTTGTGCGATCTGTTGCTGTGTGAGACCAAACTCTTCCTGAAGCCGGATGAGCGCCTGGGCCTCCTCCATGGCGTTGAGGTCTTCCCGCTGGATATTTTCAATCAACGCCATCGCCATGGCTGATTCGTCGGAAACATTTCTGATCAGAGCGGGTATTGTTTCCAGCCCGGCCAGTTGTGAGGCTCGCCAGCGGCGCTCTCCGGCAATAATTTCATAGCTGTCTTCACCCAGAGAGCGAACCACGATCGGCTGCATCACGCCCTGAACACGAATCGAATCTGCCAGTTCTTCCAGTGCTTCGGGGTGCATATCCCTGCGCGGCTGATATTTTCCGCGGCGCATGAACTCAACTGGTAATTCTCTCAGGTGTTCGCTGTCCCGAACGGTTTCGCTGGTAGATGAACTTTCCTCCATACCCAACAGCGCATCCAGTCCGCGCCCCAAACCTTTTCTCTTGACCATAACTTAACCTGTTGTTGCCGTTTGCGCCCTGGCGGCTTTTTCTCTGCGAATGATTTCTCCGGCCAACCCCAGGTAGGCCAACGCTCCCTTTGAGTGCTTATCGTAAACCAGTGCTGGCTGTCCGTAACTTGGTGCTTCCGCCAGGCGTACGTTGCGGGGAATCGCGATGCGATATACCCGATCGCCAAAATGGTGGCGCAACTGTCCGGTCACTTCGTTGGTCAGGCTGTTGCGGGGATCATACATGGTGCGAAGTATGCCCTCGACCTGTAATCCCGGGTTGAGGAACTGGCCAATTTTTCCTATGGTGCCCACCAGGGCCGACAAACCCTCCAGGGCATAGTACTCACACTGCATCGGGATAATGACACCATCACAGGCCACCAGTGAGTTCACGGTGAGCAGGCTCAGGGATGGCGGACAATCTACGATGATGTAATCGTAGTTTTGCTTGACTCTGGCCAAAGCGTGGCGTAGTCGACTTTCACGGCTGGGTAGATTCAACAGCTCTACTTCGGCCGCGGTGAGATCACCGTTTGCCGGCAGCAAATCAAAGACCCCTGAATCACAACGATGCAAAGCATTTTCTGTTACCGCATCTCCCGTGAGCACATCAAGCACGCTGATCGCCAGCTGGTTTTTGTTGATGCCACACCCCATGGTGGCATTGCCTTGGGGATCCATATCCACCAACAAGATTCGTTTGTTGAAGGTGGCAAGGGATGCTGCCAAATTGACACTGGTAGTGGTTTTACCCACGCCTCCCTTCTGGTTGGCGATGGCAAATATCTTGGTCAAAACGGGGTCCTCAAGCAGGTGCTATCTCTACCAGGTGTCGCTGACCGTCTACCCCTGGCACTTCTAGCCGATGTGAGGCAATGACATTATAGTGTTTTGGCAGCTCACTCAACTCCTGCTCGGGAAATTGGCCCTTCATGGCATAAAAGCGGCCCCCGGGGGCCAGCAGGTGAGTGCACTTTTCCACCATATCAGCAAGACTGCTGAAAGCCCTGCTCATCACCGCATCAAAAGGTTTGTCTGGCTGATAGGCTTCAACCCGGCTCTGTATTTCCCGTACATTGGCAAGCTTCAAGCTGTTTTTTGCCTGAAACAGAAAGCGGGTTTTTTTGCCGTTGCTGTCCAGCAGTGTGAATGAGCGATCCGGAAAGCAGATTGCCAGTGGAATTCCGGGAAGACCCGGACCCGTCCCGACATCGATCAGCTCATCGCCCGCGATATAGTTGGTAATGCTGAGGCTGTCCAGCAGATGCAGGTATAACATTTCCTGTGGATCACGTACCGCCGTGAGGTTGTACGCCCTGTTCCACTTTTGCAGCAGTGACAGGTAATCCAGTAATTGTGTAACCTGCTTATCGCTGAGGGGTAGCGACAGCGCATCAAGCCCCGTCCGCAATCTTAAAGCCAAATCAGCCATACTTCAGGCTATTTTCTGTTCTGAAACGGTTTTCTTTTTAAGATAAATCAGCAGCAATGAGATAGCCGCCGGCGTCACTCCGGGGATCCTGGATGCGCGGGCCAAAGTATCTGGTTGTGCCGCTGCCAGTTTCTGCTTGACCTCGTTGGATAGCCCTTTCACTGCGTCATAATCGAAATCAGCCGGGATGGGTGTGTTTTCCTGGCGCTGCATTCGCTCGATCTCTTCCTGTTGTCGATCGATATAGCCAGCATATTTGGCATCGATCTCCACCTGTTCTGCGACATCTCCCGGAACCGATTCTCCGTGCTTTTCGTTGATATCGCCATATCCCAGTTCCGGGCGTTTCAGCAGGTCATGCAGGCTGTACTCCCGGCTTAAGGTTGACCCTGTTTTTTGCTCCAGCATTATTGCCTGCTCACTTCCCGGTTGTACCCAGGTGGTTCGCAGACGTTGTTGCTCGCGCTCTATCTGTTCGCGTTTTTTTGCAAAGGCCTGCCAGCGGCCGTCATCGACGACACCGAGTTGCCGACCTTTTTCAGTCAGCCTTAGGTCCGCGTTATCCTGGCGCAACAACAGGCGATATTCCGCTCGGCTGGTGAACATCCTATAGGGCTCCCGGGTGCCCATGGTTATGAGGTCGTCGACCAGTACGCCGATATAGGCTTCGTCCCGCCGAGGACACCAGGGTTCTTTTCCCTGTACCTGCAGACCCGCATTAATGCCCGCCAGCAACCCCTGTGCCGCCGCTTCCTCATAGCCGGTGGTGCCATTGATCTGGCCTGCAAAATACAGTCCGTTGATAAACTTGTTTTCCAGGGAATACTTCAGATCCTGAGGATTGAAGAAATCATACTCGATGGCATACCCGGGCCTGGTGATATGGGCTTTTTCAAATCCGGATATGGAGCGGACCAATTGCATCTGCACATCAAAAGGCAAGCTGGTGGAAATACCATTGGGGTATAACTCGTGTGTACTTAATCCCTCCGGCTCTATGAAAATCTGGTGGCTTTCCTTATCGGCAAAGCGCACGACTTTGTCCTCGATAGATGGACAATAGCGGGGGCCAATGCCTTCAATAACGCCGGTATACATGGGTGAGCGATCCATGCCGCTGCGAATAATGTCATGGGTAAGATCATTGGTGTAGGTCACATGGCAACAGGTTTGTTCCGGGTGGTCATCCACTGAACCGAGAAAAGACATTACCGGTTCCGGCTGGTCGCCCCACTGTACCTGTAACCCACTGAAATCAACGCTCCGTGCATCAATACGCGGCGGGGTGCCCGTTTTCAACCGGTCCACACGCAAGGGTAACTCACGCAGGCGTTTCGCAAGACCAATGGAAGGCGGATCACCCGCTCGGCCACCGGCATAGTTTTCCAGCCCGATATGAATTTTGCCGCCGAGGAATGTTCCTGTAGTCAAGACCACAGCTTGCGCCATAAACCGCAGACCCATCTGGGTCACGACACCAGTGACGCGTTGCTCCTCGACGAGGAGGTCTTCAGCGGACTGCTGGAAAATCCAGAGATTGGGTTGGTTTTCCAGAATACTGCGAATAGCTGCCTTGTAGAGCACCCGGTCCGCTTGCGCGCGGGTTGCTCTCACAGCGGGACCTTTACGCGAGTTAAGAACTCGAAACTGTATGCCGCCCTGGTCGGTGGCTTTCGCCATGGCGCCACCTAAAGCATCCACCTCTTTGACCAAGTGGCTTTTTCCGATACCACCTATTGCCGGATTGCAGGACATCTGTCCCAGCGTTTCAATATTGTGTGTCAACAGCAGGGTTTTACAGCCCATTCTGGCAGCCGCAAGGCAGGCTTCCGTTCCGGCATGACCTCCCCCAATGACAATCACATCAAAGCTTTCGGGATAGTCCATTGTGGGTAACACCTCGGGGACAGTGTAAAAGGGGCGTCATTATACGAAAGATTGACTAAAAAATAATCGCCTTTTGTTCAGGCTCTTCCAGCAATGAAAATCATGAATTGGTTCTCGATGAAAGATTAAACATAAAGAAAGAATAAAATATATATATGTATTGTTAGATTGGTTTTTAAAATTATAGTTATATATATAGCAGCGATTTTCTGTGTATAACAAGATTTTCAATTTTAAAAACAACACCTTAATCAACTAAAAACCACAGTGGTAAGCTGCATGAAAGCTGCCAGTTTCCCATCAGTTAGTCGTGGATAGAAGTGCATCTTATCCCCAGAAAATAAAAAGCTCGTGTTGTCCACAATTTCATCCTGAGGTTATCCATTGGCTTTTACCCCCCATTACCCACAGGTTAATCAGTGTTGTGGGTAACCCCGGATGCAGTGTGGATAACTTTGTGTATAACCACAGAGAAGGATATATTTTTGCTTACCTTAGATGATTCGTTGATCTCGGACATGTTTTTCATTAAAATCGCCCGCCCTTTGCAAGGTATTACACAGTTAACGGAAGTCAGTCATGAAAAGAACATTTCAGCCCAGCGTTCTCAAGCGTAAACGCACCCACGGTTTCCGCGCTCGTATGGCCACCAAAAATGGCCGTCAGGTGATCAACCGTCGTCGGGCAAAAGGTCGCAAGCGCCTAGCAGCCTGATAGATACCCTCTATCAGGGCAGACATGTGCCCGAGTCTACTTTTGGAAGAGACAAACGCTTACTGACAGCCCGGTCCTACCGGGCTGTTTTTGGTGACACGCGTTATAAGGTCGCTCACCCCAATTTATTGCTGCTGGCAAGACCCAACCAGTTCACGCACCCGAGACTGGGTCTGGTGGTTGCCAAGAAAAATATCCGTCATGCTGTAGATCGCAACCGTGTAAAACGGGTGGCACGCGAGACATTTCGTTCTGCCCAGGGAATTCTCGACTCCCTTGATATCATTTTTCTGGCAAGACAGGGTCTCGATCAGCTGACACACAACGAGCAGACCAAGCTGCTTAATCAAAGCTGGCAGCGTCTGTCTCGAAAGCTGGAAGCGGATAAATGATACGTGCGGCAACCATCACTGCGATCAAAGGTTATCAATACCTTGTCAGCCCGCTCTTAGGCAACTGCTGTCGCTTTCACCCGACCTGTTCCTGCTATGCCATTGAAGCAGTAAATCACCATGGATCCCTAAAAGGGGGTTATCTAACCCTGCGTCGGCTTATAAAATGTCACCCTTTTCACCCCGGGGGTTATGACCCGGTACCAGAATCAGAACAAACTCAGAGTTGAAATAACTATGGATTGGCAACGTTCGCTGCTTATTGGCGCCATGCTTGTGGTGCTTTACATGCTGTTCCTTGAATGGAACACATTTCAGGAAGCCCATAAGCCCCAACCAGACAAGAGTATGGTTGAGACACTGGTTCCGGAAACACCGGACCTGACGCCAGTGGCAGAAACAGCAGGTGACCTGCCGGAGGCAGTCGATGCCAGTGCTCCACAAGCACCAACCCTTTCAGTGGAGCCGACAAAAAGCCGACTCGTTACCATTACAACGGATGTGCTGAAGGTCATCGTCGACACCCATGGTGGCGATATTGTTCGTATAGAATTACTCGAGCACCTGACGGAACTTGAAAACAGTACTGACCCATTTATCCTGCTCAATCGCACAGCCACCACCACCTACATAGCCCAGAGTGGGCTGATTGGTCCCAATGGCACCGATACCAGCAAAAATCGCCCGATCTTTGTGGCGACATCTGATAGTTTTTCCCTCACTGCCGATCAACAAAGCCTGCGGGTCGATATGACGTATCAGCAGGGGGCTGTTTCCATCACCAAGCGCTACACCCTCAACCGCGGGGATTACTTGCTGGATGTTTCCTATCTGGTGACCAACCAAGGAAATGAGCCTTGGAAGGCGGCACTGTTCGGACAAATAAAGCGCGACAGCCACCAGCCACAGGTTACCAGTGGTATGGGCATGAGCCCTTACCTGGGAGCGGCACTGCGAACCAGTGAGGAAAATTATAAAAAGCTGGATTTTGAGGATCTGCAAAAAGAGACATTCAAGGAAGAGCTGACCGGCGGCTGGGTGGCAATGATCCAACATTACTTTATCAGTGCCTGGGTTCCCGATCAGTCGGCGGTTAACCACTTCAATCTGCGGAAGCTGGGTAAACAGGATCTCTACGCGCTTGGTTTTACCTCACCCCAGGTTGATGTTGCGCCAGGCACAACGGGCGAGCTGAAAGCTTCGTTTTATGCCGGACCCAAAGATCAGTACCGACTTGAGGAAATTTCTCCCTACCTTGATCTGACGGTTGATTATGGATGGCTTTGGTGGGTCGCCAAACCCATTTTCTGGGTGCTCTACCATATTCACGGGCTGATCGGGAACTGGGGCTGGTCGATCATTTTGCTGACCATCATGATCAAGCTGGCTTTCTTCAAACTGTCAGCCACCAGCTACCGCTCGATGGCGAATATGCGCAAGCTGCAACCAGAGATGGCACGACTCAAAGATCTGTATGGCGATGACAGGCAAAAGCTCTCTCAGGAAACGATGAATCTTTATAAGCGGGAAAAAGTGAATCCCATGGGTGGTTGTCTGCCCATCCTTGTCCAGATGCCCGTGTTCATCGCCCTTTACTGGGTGTTGTTTGAAAGTGTGGAGTTGCGACACGCACCCTGGATGCTCTGGATCAACGATCTGTCAGTCAAAGACCCTTACTTCATCCTGCCCCTATTAATGGGTGCCAGCATGTTTGTACAGATGCGTTTGAATCCGACACCGCCGGATCCAACCCAGGCGAAGATCATGCAGATGATGCCGATTGCATTTACATTCTTCTTTATGTTTTTCCCCGCCGGCCTGGTGCTGTACTGGACGGTGAACAACCTGTTGTCCATTGCTCAGCAGTGGGTTATTACACGGCAGATTGAGGGAGCCACAGCAAAAAAATAAGATTGGGGCTCCTTCGGGAGCCTTTTTCTTGGAGGCAGGATATTGGAACAGGACACCATTGTCGCAGTAGCCACGGCACCTGGAAGAGGTGGGGTTGGCATTGTGCGATTATCCGGCAAAAACCTCCTGCCTTTCGTAAGCACAATTGTTGGAAAAGATCTTCACCCGCGCCACGCAACTTTCTGTGATTTCATGGATGCAGAGAGTGAAGTCATCGATCAGGGTCTGGCCATCTATTTCAAGGCGCCACACTCCTTTACCGGCGAAGACGTGTTGGAGCTGCAGGGGCATGGGGGCCCTGTGGTTCTTGATCTTCTGGTTAGGCTCGCACTTTCACTGGGTGCGAGACTGGCCCAGCCCGGCGAATTCACCAAGCGGGCATACCTCAATGACAAGCTCGATCTTGCTCAGGCAGAAGCTGTTGCCGACCTGATTGATGCTTCCTCCAGTGAAGCGGCTCGTTGTGCCTTGCGCTCCCTGCAGGGAGCTTTTTCAACACAAATTCATGAACTCGTTGAGGGGTTGATTTCCCTGCGGGTTTACGTCGAAGGCGCCATTGATTTCCCGGAAGAGGAAATAGATTTTCTCGCCGATGGACAGGTACTTATGCGGCTCATTGCGCTGCAGCAAAAACTGAACGAAGTGTATACACAGGCCCAGCAGGGCAGTTTGTTGCGGGATGGTATGACTGTGGTTATAGCAGGCAAACCCAATGCCGGAAAATCGAGTCTGCTCAATGCACTGGCGGGCAGGGAGCGCGCTATCGTCACCGATATTGCTGGAACAACCCGCGATGTGTTGCGGGAGGAAATAAGTATTGATGGCATGCCATTACATGTTATTGATACTGCGGGCTTGAGGGAGACCGGAGATGTGGTCGAGATGGAAGGTATACGAAGAGCCTGGCAGGAAATCGATAATGCCGACAGGGTGCTTTTTGTTATCGATAGTACCGCAGACTATTCTTTGCAGGCGCAGCAGAACTGGCCGGAGTTCTACGAGCGTTATCCCGACAAAACCAACATCAGTTTTGTTCTCAACAAGGCGGACCTGTCGGGCCTGCCTACTGGTCGGGATGAAAATGCAGTTGTCCCGGTTATTGCGCTGTCGGCTAAAGATGGCCAGGGGGTGCAGGCGTTAACTGCCCACCTTAAGGATTGTATGGGTTACAGCGGAGGGGGAGGTGGCACATTTATCGCCCGTCGCAGACACCTAGATGCATTACACCGGGCAGAAAAAAGCTTGGCAGAAGGTCATGCACAATTGCAACAGGCAGCGGCAGGTGAGTTGTTAGCGGAGGATCTCAGGTTGGCTCAGCAAGCGTTGGGCGAAATCACGGGCCAGTTCTCAGCAGATGATATGTTGGGTCGGATCTTTTCCAGTTTCTGTATTGGCAAGTGACCCGGGTTAAACCAGCGGTCATCAAATTCTAAGAACCCAGCAAGAACAAGGTGTTAGGAGCTTCTCGACAGATAACCCCCGGCATGTCCACTGATTACCAACAGGTTATCCACAGGGTTTGGTCAAAAAACAGGCAAAAAAATATTTTTCTCTGTGCATAATGTTAAGTACTTGTCTTTTTCTAACTACTTGATATAAATATTATTTTTCTTGATTTTTACATCTAGGAAATAATGGTAAGGTGTGGATAAGCGCGATTATTCCCGATAGACTATCAGCACAAAAAACAGAGCGCAGCAGTCAGCGACATTCGAACGGTTAGAACAGAAAAGGGGTTGGGCTTGGCACAGGTTTTATGGGAAAAATGTCTGGGTTGCTTGCAGGAAGAGTTACCCGCCCAGCAATTCAATACCTGGATAAGACCCTTAACGCTGAGTGTTCCAGATGACCCATTGGTCGCACCAGAAGACACACCAAACAATATCCAGCTCCTTGCCCCGAACCGTTTCGTTAAAGACTGGGTTTCTGACAAGTTCCTCGATCGTATAGTCGAGCTGTTCCAGCAGATCAGTGGAGAGCGTTGCTCAGTGACCGTAGAGTCCGGGCTGCTCTCACCCGCCGTCAAACAGCAAATTGTTGAGACGCCAACAGTTAGCGCACCGGTTACTGACACTACAACTCATATCCGGGTAGTCCCTGACACTCGAAATTCCGGAGTTGAGGGCGGGTTAAATCACCAAAGCAACATTAATGAAACATTTACGTTTTCTTCGTTTGTAGAGGGAAAATCCAACCAGCTGGCTTTGGCCGCATCACGTCAGGTGGCAGAGAACCCGGGAAGCTCATATAACCCACTATTTATCTATGGTGGTGTAGGCCTCGGAAAAACGCACCTGATGCACGCAGTCGGTAATGCGCTGCGGCAGCAAAAACCCAATGCAAAAATTATTTACTTGCATTCAGAGCGTTTTGTGGCCGATATGGTGAAAGCCCTGCAGCTAAATGCCATCAATGACTTCAAACGTTTTTACCGTTCCGTCGATGCTTTGCTTATTGATGATATCCAGTTTTTTGCTGGCAAAGAGCGATCCCAGGAAGAATTCTTTCACACCTTCAACGCCCTGCTCGAGGGCGGGCAGCAAATGATCCTCACCTGCGACCGCTATCCGAAGGAAATTGATGGTCTCGAAGAACGCTTAAAGTCTCGTTTTGGCTGGGGTCTCACCGTAGCTGTTGAACCGCCGGAACTGGAAACCAGAGTGGCGATCCTTATCAAGAAAGCATTGCAGGCCAAGGTGGAGCTGCCTACTGATTCGGCCTTTTTTATTGCCCAGCGCTTGCGCTCCAATGTGCGAGAGCTGGAGGGAGCATTAAAAAGAGTGATAGCGAGTGCTCACTTCACAGGAAGACCTATTGATATAGACCTTATCAGGGAGTCATTACGGGACCTGTTGGCGTTACAGGATAAGCTGGTTACGATTGATAACATCCAACGAGTTGTTTCTGAATACTACAAGGTCAAGTTGTCAGAACTGCTTTCAAAAAGACGCAGTCGATCCATTGCCAGGCCTCGGCAGGTTGCCATGGCTCTCGCCAAGGAGCTCACTAGCCACAGCCTTCCAGAGATCGGAGAAGCCTTTGGTGGTCGAGACCATACAACCGTGTTGCATGCCTGCCGCAAAGTGAAAGAATTACAGGAATCCAGTCGAGAAATCAGCGATGATATCAAGCAGCTGATGAGAACATTAACGACCTAAAACAGTTAATTTAGCCCTGCCTTAGGTTCAGTTATCGCTCATAATAAGTAACCTCTTTACACTTCTAATAGTTGGGATGAATAACGGATGAAGTTCAGCGTATCGCGAGAAGAATTTTTAAAGCCGCTTCAGCTGGTGGTAGGCGTGGTAGAGCGCCGTCAGACACTACCGATCCTGTCCAATGTGTTGATCTCTTTAAAGGATGGCCGGCTCTCTTTAACAGGCACAGATCTGGAGGTGGAAATCATAGGCCAGCTCACACTGGAAAATATGTCTGATGAAGGTGAAATTACCGTTCCAGCCAGAAAACTGATGGATATTTGTCGCTCTCTGCCGGAAGGAAGTGAGCTGTCCCTGCTGGAAGAGTCTGCGGGCCGTTTACTCATCACCAGTGGCCGCAGTCGTTTTACTTTATCCACGCTGCCGGCCAGCGAATTTCCAAGTGTTGATGGAGGCCCCGGAAATTGTGAATTTAAAATTGACCAGGGCCTTTTTAAGCAGTTACTGGACAGTACGGCATTTGCCATGGCGCAACAGGATGTTCGCTACTACCTCAATGGCATGTTGCTCGAAGTGGGTGGCGGACGCCTGAGGGCGGTAGCGACCGACGGACACCGTCTTGCTATGAAGGATGCTCCATTGCCTGGCATTGACCAATCACCACTCCAGGCTATAGTCCCGCGCAAGGCCGTTATAGAACTGTCCCGGTTGATGGGTGGCGAAGGAGAAGTAACCGCGGTTCTCGGCAATAACCATATTCGTGTTACCACTCCGGAATGCTGTTTTACATCAAAGCTGGTTGATGGCGCGTACCCGGATTATGAGCGAGTTTTACCCAAGGGTGGGGATAAACCACTAACCGGTAATCGCGAAGAGCTTCGCCATGCCTTCAGTCGCACATCCATTCTGTCAAATGAAAAATACCGCGGCGTACGCCTGGTACTCGATGATGGCATCTTGACTATGACGGCAAATAACCCCGAGCAGGAAGAGGCCCAGGAAGAGGTAGTGGTCAACTATAGTTCCGGCGAGTTAGAAGTTGGTTTCAATGTCAGTTATATCATTGATGTTCTCAATGTACTGAAAGGAAAGGACGTTCAGTTTATTCTGTCAGATGCCAACAGTAGTGCATTGATGCAGGATCCGGAAGACGATAGCGCAGCCTATGTCGTCATGCCCATGCGCCTCTAAAAAGTGGGTTCCTGTAGCACGCTATGCCCCTGACAAAACTGGATGTTAACGGCTTGAGAAATCTCAAGCCGGTCCAGCTCAATCTTAGCCCAACACTCAACCTGTTTTACGGTAGTAACGGAAGCGGTAAAACCAGTCTTCTGGAAGCAGCTTTTGTACTGGGGCGTGGGCGTTCATTTCGAAATCGGCAAATTCAGGCTGTGATCAATGAAACATTGACGGAGTGCACCGTCTTTGGCCTGTCGGCAGGGCGCGGAGGGAGAGAAGTACCCTTGGGCGTTACCCGTTATCGTCAGGGCAATGGCGTATTCAGGGTGGGAGGACAGTCGGTTCACACGGCGTCATCCCTGGCCGAGGCACTTCCCATCCTGTTGATAAACCAGGATGGATTTAATCTTCTGGAAGGGTCGCCACAGCATCGCCGTCAATTTCTCGACTGGGGAGTGTTCCACGTGGAACAGGGCTATCAGCGACATTTCCAGCGATTCCAGCGGACCCTCAAGCAACGCAATTCACTCCTTCGCCATGTTAGAATAGACACGGATTTACTGGCTACTTGGGATAAAGAGTTCGTCGATTCGGCGGAGCAGATAACAGAGGCTAGAGAAGCCTATCTGGAACGAATTCTTCCAGTGCTGCATGACGTCCTGAAAGAGCTGTCGCCAGAATTGCAGGAAGCCCGGTTTGCGCTCTACAGGGGGTGGGATGAAAACAAAACCCTGTCGGACACTCTGGGGGGGGACCGAACCCGTGACCAGCAGTTTAAGACCACGCACCACGGGCCACACAGGGCAGACCTGAGAATACGTATAGATCGGCATAATGCCAGCGATGTGCTTTCTCGGGGGCAACTGAAAATACTGGCGATTGCCATGTTGGTTGCACAGGGGTACTTGTATCACCATAAAACTGGGAAGCACGGCCTCTACCTGGTTGATGACCTCGCAGCAGAGCTGGATTTGAAGCATCGTATGTTGGTAACCAGGTTGTTGGAACGCCTCGGAGCACAAGTATTTATAACGGGTGTCGAGAAGCAAGTATTATTGGGCCTTTGGGAAAACTCACCCCCGCTGGCAATAAAATTGTTCCACGTGGAACAGGGCAACATCACTGAAGAGCCGCTGATAGAGCCATAAAGGGTTAATAAAGCCGTCACAGGATAAACCATGAGCGAAGAACAGAATTACGACTCATCCAGTATTAAGGTCTTGAAGGGTCTTGATGCAGTAAGAAAGCGACCGGGTATGTATATCGGTGATACCGATGATGGCACGGGCCTGCACCACATGGTATTCGAGATAGTCGATAACTCCATTGATGAGGCGTTAGCTGGGCACTGCTCTGAAATCAGGGTCATCATTCACCCGGATGAGTCCGTCACGGTTGTTGATAATGGTCGTGGTATTCCGACAGAAATTCACGAAGAGGGCGTGTCTGCAGCAGAAGTCATTATGACGGTACTGCACGCTGGCGGTAAATTTGACGACAACACCTACAAGGTGTCGGGAGGACTACACGGAGTGGGTGTCTCGGTGGTAAATGCCCTGTCCTCGGAGTTGCGCCTCACCATCCGACGTGGAGGCAACGTTTATGAGCAAACCTACCATCACGGCGTACCCCAGGAACCGCTGAAGATTGTGGGTGAAACCAGAGAAACTGGCACAGCCATACATTTCATCCCCTCGTCAGAGACCTTCAGCAACATAAAATTTCATTTTGAAATACTCGCCAAACGGCTCAGGGAGCTGTCTTTCCTGAACTCAGGTGTCCGTATTGTGTTAATGGACGAACGCACAGGCAAAGAAGATATCTTTCAGTACGAGGGCGGACTGGAAGCATTTGTTGAGTACCTTAATGTCAACAAAAACACCATCAACCAGGTGATGCACTTCGATATCCAGCGGGATGACGGTATTGGTGTGGAAGTTGCCCTGCAGTGGAACGACAGCTTTCAGGAAAATATTTTCTGTTATACCAATAACATACCTCAGAGAGACGGCGGAACACACCTGGCCGGGTTCCGTGCGGCGTTGACGCGGTCCCTGAATAACTACATTGAAAAGGAAGGCATTGGCAAAAACGCCAAGGTCAGCACCACTGGGGATGATGCCCGTGAGGGCTTAACCGCGATAATTTCTGTCAAGGTGCCAGACCCGAAATTCTCATCCCAGACCAAGGACAAGCTGGTCAGTTCAGAGGTAAAAACCGCGGTAGAGCAGGAAATGGGAGCCCAGTTTGGTGACTATCTGCTGGAAAACCCCCAGGATGCAAAAAGTGTTGTAACCAAAATGGTCGAGGCTGCCCGCGCCCGGGAAGCTGCCCGTAAAGCTCGGGAAATGACACGCCGCAAAGGTGCTCTGGATATCGCCGGGCTGCCGGGCAAATTGGCAGACTGTCAGGAAAAAGACCCGGCATTGTCGGAGCTGTACCTGGTGGAGGGTGATTCAGCTGGTGGCTCTGCCAAACAGGGGCGGGATCGACGCACACAGGCGATCCTGCCACTGAAAGGCAAAATCTTGAATGTCGAAAAGGCCCGTTTTGACAAGATGCTGTCCAGTGCAGAGGTGGGAACGCTGATTACCGCTCTGGGCTGTGGTATCGGGGCTCAGGAATTTAATCCGGAGAAACTTCGTTATCACACTATTTTGATCATGACCGATGCCGATGTGGATGGTTCACACATTCGCACGCTGCTGTTGACGTTCTTTTTCAGGCAGATGCGAGAGCTGGTGGAACGAGGCCATATCTACATTGCCCAGCCGCCCCTGTATAAAATCAGCAAAGGTAAGCAGGAACAATATCTTAAGGATGATCAAGCACTTACAGACTTTTTGACCCAGTCTGCACTGGAAAATGCCAGCCTGCACGTCAGTGCCGAAGCCCCGGGAATCAGTGGTACCGTGCTGGAGTCACTGGTGACTGAATACCGCCGTGTTATGAGTATTATCGAGCGGATGTCACGGGTCTATCCGGAAGGGGTATTACACAAGATGGTGTATTTGTCATCCCTGGTTACCCCGTCTCTGTCAGACCGTACAACTGTTGCGCAGTGGTGCAGCGAATTGTCTGCCAGTCTGGAACTGGATAACATTGCCGGTGGCCACCGTTATCGAGTGGATGTGGAAGAAGATAGCGAGCGGCATATCTTCCTGCCAAGCATTGAGATCACGGCGCATGGTGTACCGAGCACGTACCGCATCAGCCACGAATTTTTTGCTTCCGGTGAATATGCCGCTATTCGATCACTGGGGGAAAAGCTGCAGGGATTGTTAGAGGAGGGCGCCTACGTACAGCGTGGTGAACGCAGCAAACCAGTAACCAGCTTCAGTGAGGTAATTAGCTGGTTGATGCAGGAGTCGCGCAGGGGCTACAACATCCAGCGCTATAAAGGTCTGGGAGAAATGAATCCGGAACAGTTGTGGGAAACCACGATGAATCCGGAAACTCGAAGAATGTTGCGGGTGACCGTTGAAGATGCCATAGCGGCGGATCAGATGTTCAATACTCTGATGGGTGACCAGGTGGAACCGCGTCGGGAGTTTATTGAAAGTAATGCGCTTCTTGTGACTAATCTCGATGTTTAACTACTTGATATTAATAAAAAAACCGGCTTAAAGGCCGGTTTTTTGTCAACAGTTTTAATTACAAAATAGCAAAGATTACTCTTCTCGCTGACGCCAGAGATCACCGTCAGTTTTGCGACGGCCTTTGCCCTGTCGACGGTCATCCTTACCCGGTTCAAAACGGATATCTTCCCTCCGGTCCTGTTTTATTCTGCGCTGATCAGAGCGGCGCTCCGGGCCAGTATAAGTGCCATTATCTAAAGGTGACATAGAGGTTCTCTCTCCCTGAAAATTATTATTAGTCTAGTCTAGGCTAACCCACTATCAGCTGCCATAAACAGAACGCTATCTTGGGTATTAACGCACATCAAGCCTGTTTTGTTGCTCTTCAATCCACTCTTTCACTTCCTCTGTCAGTGCCTGGCTTTCCTTGCCGTCTGTACCAATGGGCTTGCCAATGACGACATGAACCACACCGGAACGCTTCAGTAGCTGGTGTGATGGCCAACAGAAACCGGCATTGTGGGCAACGGGAACTACAGGAACATGGGAAGCAATTGCCAGTGCTGCACCACTGCGACCGTATTTCCCTACCTTACCGTAAGGTGTGCGGGTGCCTTCGGGATAGATCACTACACGATTGCCTTCGGAGATACGTTGTTTTCCCTGGTGCATAACCTGAACCATTGCCTGCCTGGGGTTGCTGCGGTCAATAGCGATGGGATGCATCAGGCGAATGCCCCAACCAAAAAAAGGTATTTGCAGCAGTTCCTGTTTCAATATGGTACTGACGGGCATAAACAAGCGCTGCAGGAAAAACGTTTCCCAAGTGGATTGGTGTTTGCTGAGCACCACACAAGGGGTTTCGGGGATATTCTCCAGACCCTCTACCTTGATTTTTACTCCGCAGGTCAGGCTCAGGGCGCGAACAATCAGCATACCCGCGGTTGTTAGCATACGATGACGGTTGATATAGCTGAGGAAAGGTCCGGACAGACTAGACACAACACCGAAAAAAATAACAATCAGAAAATACAGCACGTAAAAGCAGATGGAGCGTAAATACATGATGGGTGTTTTCATGTCAGCTGTCCTGTGTTGTCTCAAGCAGGCTGGTGACGGCAGCTGACAGGTCGTCAAAAACCGGCGCTGTTGCCAGTTCGGATTCGGGCTGTTGTGCCAGCTTGCTTTCCGTTGCTGCGCCCTTGCCGGTTCTGACCAGAATCGGAGCGCAGTGGTATTTGAGACCCGCTTGCAGATCCCGCAGGCTATCGCCGATTAATGGCACACCTTCGAGGTCTGTGGAAAATTCCTCTGCAATTGCGGCCAGTAAACCGGGGGCCGGTTTGCGGCATTGGCACTGGTCGTCTGGAGTATGCGGGCAATAAAAAATGCCGGATAACTCACCGCCCTGTTCCATTACCAGCTCGTTCAGTCGGGCGTGCATGGCTTCCAGCTCGTCCAGGTCAAATAGGCCACGACCAATGCCGGACTGGTTGGTAGCGACCACAACGGTATAGCCGGCATTGGAAAGCCGGGCGATGGCTTCGATACTACCGGGGATCGGTATCCATTCTTCCAACGATTTAATGTAATTGTCGGAGTCCTGATTAATGACACCGTCCCGATCAAGAATAATAAGCTTCATGGCTTACTTGGCGGGAACCAGCAGTGAAATATCTGCCACTTCCAGGAACAGTTCCCGTAGCTGCTGTAATAGCACCAGACGGTTATTGCGAACAGCAACATCATCCACCATGACCATAACGTCATCAAAGAAGCGATCCACAGGTTCCCTGAGGGAGGCCAGCTTTTTCAGGGCATCGGTATAGTCGCGGGTCTTCAGTAGAGGTTTAACCTGGTTACTGAGTTCCACCAGTGTTTTTGCCAGAACCTGCTCAGCAGGATCATTGAGTAGCGTATTATCAACGGCGGGGTTGTTAAATGCCGTGTCCTGCTTGGTAAGAATATTGGAAACGCGTTTGTTTGCAGCGGCCAGAGCTTGTGCTTCCGGAAGCTGGTTGAAGGCGTTAACAGCCTGTACCCGCAGGTGAATATCCAGGGGGTTGCTGAGCTGGCGTGCTGCAACGGACAGGAAAACTTCTACGGGGATAGATTCATCTTCATACCAAGCGCGGAAGCGGTCCACCATGTAAGTAAGTACTTGCTCAACAACCTCTTCTGAGTTTGTTTTGATTGTCGGCAGGTCATGGGCCGTAGCTGCTTGGGTTAGAGCTGCGCGCAGATCAAGATCCAGTTTTTTCTCAACCAGGATGCGTAGCACACCCAGGCTGGCACGACGCAGGGCGAAAGGATCACGGGAGCCAGTCGGAGGTTGACCGATACCGAAGATTCCAACCAACGTGTCCAGACGATCGGCGATGGCCAGCGTAGCGCCGGTGGCTGTTTGTGGCAGTTGGTCACCGGCGAAGCGGGGCAGGTACTGTTCCAGTAAGGCTTCCGCAACCTCGGCATGTTCGCCATCATTAACGGCGTAGTAGCGTCCCATAATACCTTGCAGATCATCAAATTCGCCGACCATTTCGCTGACCAGATCCGACTTACACAACTGCGCAGCGCGAGCTGCCAGTTTCGGGTCGGCGCCAGTGCTGGATGCAAGTGATTCAGCCAACCGGGCTACACGTTCTGTCTTGTCAAACAGTGTACCGAGCTGTGCCTGGAAAACGATGGACTTGAGTGAATCCCGACGCGCTTCCAGTGATATTTTTCGGTCGGTGTCATAGAAGAAAGCGGCATCGCTCAGCCGTGGACGAATCACGCGCTCATTGCCGTCAACCACTTGTGCTGGGTCGCGACTTTCAATATTTGCCACGGTAATAAACAGTGGCAACAAATTCCCGTCATTATCCACGGCATGAAAATATTTCTGGTGTTCCTTCATGGAAGATATCAGAGCTTCCGGGGGCACCTGCAGAAAGCGTTCCTCGAAACGGCCAACCAGCGGTACCGGCCATTCATTCAGTGCAGTCACCTCATCCAGCAAATCGGCATCAATCACCGCCTCGCCGCCTGAAGCTTTGGCGGCGGTAATAACGCCTTCCTGAATCAGCGCACGGCGTTCGGAAAAATCCGCAATCACGTAGGCGTCGCGCAACTGCTCCACATAGCTCGAAGGAGAGACAATGGTAATGGCCGCAGGTGCGTGAAAGCGGTGGCCGCGGGTTTGCTGCCCGGCATCGAGACCGAGAACTTTCGCTGGAACAACTCGATTGCCAAGCAACATCAGCACCCAATGAACCGGTCTGACAAATTCTTCGCGGCGGGCACCCCAGCGCATGCGTTTCGGAATAGGCAGGGCAGCCAGGGCTTTTTCGACGATGGCGCCGAGCAAGGATTCAGTGGCTTCACCTGCCTGGGTGGCGCGGTGACAGAGTTTGTCCTGCTTGCCATCGCTCTCCACTTTGCTGGAAAGTTCGTCAATAGCGATGCCGTTTTTACTGGCAAAGGCTTCGGCGGCACGGGTTGGCTGGCCATCCTTAAAAGCAACGTTGACCGGTGGACCCCAGGCGATAATTTCCTGGGTCGGAGTCTGTTCATCCAACGCTTTGATCCACAGAGCCAGTCGACGGGGTGCGGCGTAACTTGTTACCTCACCAAAGGTAAGCTCGCGTTCTGAAAGCTGGGCGAGAATTTCATCACGAAAAGCTTCGGACAGACTCAGCAGTGCTTTGGGTGGCAGTTCTTCGGTACCAATTTCAACCAGAAAATCAGCGCTCATGCCTTAACCTCCGCAGCCAGACGGGACACTTCTTCTGCCAGGGCTTTAGGCGCCAGGGGGAAACCGAGGGCAAGACGTGAGTCAAAATAGGCCTGCGCTACGGCGCGGGCCAGGGTGCGAACCCGCAGAATAAAACGCTGGCGCTCGGTGACCGAAATAGCGTGGCGGGCATCCAGAAGATTGAACGCGTGGGAGGCTTTCATAACCATTTCATAAGCGGGTAGGGGCAACCCCTTTTCAATCAGCCGCTGACTTTCCTGTTCGTAAACATCGAAACTCTTGAACAGGAAATCGACATTAGCTTCCTCAAAATTGAAGGTGGACATCTCCACTTCATTTTGGTGAAACACATCGCCGTAGGTGACATCGCCCTCAGGGCCATGGGTCCACACCAGGTCATAGATACTGTCCACACCCTGCAGGTACATGGCGATGCGCTCCAGGCCATAGGTAATTTCACCCGTCACCGGGTAGCACTCCAGACCGCCGACTTGTTGAAAGTAGGTGAACTGGGTAACTTCCATACCGTTAAGCCAGACTTCCCAGCCCAGCCCCCAGGCACCGAGGGTCGGTGATTCCCAGTTATCCTCGACAAAGCGGATATCGTGAATGGCGGTATCAATACCCAGCATGCGAAGTGATTCAAGGTACAGGTCCTGGATATTATCGGGGGATGGTTTGAGTACTACCTGGAATTGGTAGTAGTGCTGTAGCCGGTTGGGGTTTTCACCGTACCGGCCATCGGTGGGACGGCGACAGGGCTGAACATAAGCGCTGTTCCAGGTTTCCGGCCCCACAGCTCGTAAAAAGGTAGCGGGATGAAATGTGCCAGCACCCACTTCCATGTCTAGTGGTTGCAGGATGACACAGCCGTGCTGAGCCCAGAATTGTTGCAGGGCCAGAATCAGCCCCTGAAATGTTGAAACGTCCGCTGATGCCTGTGACACCTGGCTTCCCCTGTTGGCGTGCAAAGCTGGCAATTATAAGGCTGCAACCCGCGAATAGTAAGGGGTTTCATCCTTGTTCGCTCGGCGGGCATGGGATTGATGCAGGTGGATTGGTATGGTGTCCGGTAATGGTGGAAAATAACCGTCTATACAGATCAGGGAAGTATGACGAGTGAAAAAAATCTGGTGCCTGGGTTTCCTGTTTTTCGCCCTACTCGGTTGCGAGTCGGCCTATTACAGCGCATGGGGAAAGCTGGGTATTCACAAGCGCGATATGCTGGTTGATCGAATAGAAGATACGCGAACAGCGCAGGAAGATGCCCAGGAGCAATTCCGGGATGCCCTTGAGCAATATCGTACCGTGGTCAACTTTGATGGAGGCGATCTGCAGCAACAATATACCCGGCTGGATAGTGAATATCAGGACAGTGTAGAAGCCGCGAACCTGATATCCGAGCGCATCGCTGCGGTGGAAGATGTCGCAGAAGACCTGTTCGATGAATGGGAAGACGAGCTGCAGCTTATTGAGAATCGGACCCTGCGCGAGGACAGCGCAAAAAAATTGCACGATACCCGCTATAAATACAAGCATCTGCTGGCCGCCATGCGACGCGCAGAGGCGAGCATCAAACCGGTGCTGAGTGCCATGCGCGACCAGGTGCTTTATCTCAAGCATAACCTCAATGCCAGAGCGATCGATGCACTCAAGGGAGAATTAAATACCATCAGTGGTGATGTAAACCGTCTTATTCTGGATATGCAGAAATCTATTGATGAAGCTAACCTGTTTATAGACAGAATCCAGAACTGACCCGGACATAACGACAAACAGAGAACCAAGGCATGAAATACAACAACATTCTAGAAACCATCGGCAATACGCCCCATGTTCGCCTGGGAAAACTTTTCCCGGGGGACGTAAGCGTCTGGATGAAAGTGGAACGCTTTAATCCGGGTTCCAGCATCAAGGACCGGATCGGGCTGGCCATGCTGGAAGACGCCGAGGAAAAAGGCCTGATCAATCAAGATACGGTGATTATTGAGCCAACCTCCGGCAACACGGGCATCGGTCTGGCGCTGGCCTGCGCGGTGAAAGGTTACCGCCTGGTGTTGACCATGCCGGAATCCATGTCGATTGAACGGCGCCGATACCTCAAAGCGCTCGGTGCAGAACTGGTGCTGACCCCCAAAGAGCTGGGTATGGGTGGCACCATTGCCAAAGCCAACGAGTTGTTGGAAGAAACAGACAATGCCTGGATGCCACAACAGTTCAACAACCCCGCCAACGTCAAGGTACACCGGGAAACCACCGCCCAGGAAATTCTCGCTGATTTTCCCGAAGGCATTGATTACCTGATTACGGGGGTGGGTACCGGTGGCCACATTACCGGTTGCGCCGAAGTGCTGAAGGAAAAATTTCCCAATACCTGTGTATTGGCGGTAGAGCCGGAAAAATCGCCGGTCATCAGTGGTGGAGAGAAAGGACTTCATCGCATCCAGGGTATTGGTGCCGGCTTCATCCCCCAAGTGCTCAATACGGACATTCTGGATGGCACTATTCTTGTCTCCGAGGAAGATTCTTTTGAAATGGCAAGGCGGTGCGCCAGGGAAGAGGGGATATTTGTCGGCATCTCCTCCGGTGCCAGCCTGGCAGCCGTTAGTCAGAAGCTTGCGGACATTCCCCCGGGCAGTCAGGTGATGGTCTTTAGTTACGATACCGGCGAACGCTACCTGTCCATAGAAGATCTTTTTTAAGTCTTCCTGCCTGATAGTTGTAGGCCCGATGATAGAAAGCCCCGGAGTTCCGGGGTTTTTTTCGAGCGTCCAAACAACAACTACAATTAAAAGGAAAAGGAGAAAGGGGTGGTTATGAAAAAAATGCTGAAGAATTTTGTGTTGGCAGTTGTGTTATCTAATGGCACCACGGCGTTTGCAGAGCATCATTGGGAAACCGTTAACTACCAGGCCACGAAGGTCAGTGAAAACATTTATGCCCTGATGGCGGAGGGAGGCAACCTCGGTGTGTCCATTGGAGAAGATGGCACCTTTCTGATTGACGATCAGTTTGCCCCGCTGACGCGCAAACTGTTGTGGCAGATCGGTGAACTGGGCGGTGGTACGCCCAGGTTTCTGGTCAATACCCACTGGCATTTTGACCACACGGGGGGAAATGAAAACCTGGGGGCGGAAGGAACCCTGATCGTTGCCCACGATAACGTCAGAAAGCAACTTTCCCACGACAACCATATCTCCGCCTTTAAACGGGACATTCCGGCGCTCTCAAGAGAAGGCTTGCCGGTAATGACTTTCAGCCACGACACGACGTTTCATATCAATCAGGACACCATCCATGTATTCCACGTGGCGAATGCCCATACAGATGGTGATGCCGTGGTGCATTTCCAGCAGTCAAATGTTATTCACGCCGGGGATATCTGGTTCAATGGCTTCTACCCGTTTATTGATGTCGAACATGGTGGCAACTTGGCGGGGGTGATCACGGCCAGTGAACGGATCATTGCCCTCTCGGATGAGCAGACAAGAATAATTCCCGGGCATGGGCCTGTGGGTAACCGCGCCGAGCTAATGGCTTACCGGGATATGTTGGTCGGCGTATTCAACACACTCCGTGCATTGCAGGCAGAGGGTAAATCGCTAGAGGAAGTGATCGCCATGCAGCCTATAAAATCTTACGAAGAGCAGTGGGGTGACGGGTTCCTGTCAACGGAACAATGGCTTGGCATTATTTATAGTGGCTTGGGAAACAAATAGAGATGCTAGAGTATCGTGCTGCAAAGAAAGAGGACTGCCGAATAATTACAGAGCTGTACAGCATTTCCTCTGACGGTGTAGCAGATTACATTTGGACAAAACTGGCAGAGGACGGAGAAAATATTCATGATGTCGGACAGAGGCGTTATGAAAATGAAGACAGTGTTTTTAGCTATAAAAATTGTATTGTTGTTGAAAAAGATAAAAAAATAATTGGTATGTTGGTGGCATTTCCAATAATTTGTGATGGTTCTGTCTCGGATGATCCCGTGTTGGCGCCCTACAGCCGATTGGAAGCCGACAACAGTTTTTACATTTGCGGAGTTGCGGTGTTACCGGAATATCGCGGGTTGGGTATAGGCACTGAGCTAATGCAACTGGCTGAACAGCAAGCAAAACTTCGCAAATTTAATACCCTGAGTCTGGTAGTGTTTGAAGAGAATGAGGGTGCGGTCAGGCTGTATGAAAAGCTTGGCTACAAAGAAATTCAACGGGAAAAAATTGTGCCAGACCCGCTGATTCACTACACCGGTGATGCTGTTTTAATGATAAAAATTTTGAGCAAATAAATGGCTGTAAAATATCAACTATCAGGAATATTCTTTGTAATTATATTTGCCCTGATTATAGCCTTATTTTTTATTACAACAGATCCAATACCACAGCCCAAAAATTACAATATTTTTTCAGATCAAAGAAATTTTTTTGGTATTAATAATTTTTTCAATATCATTTCCAGTCTGCCATTTCTAGTCATTGGAGTAGTGGGTATTTATCTGGATAAAACCCGAAAGTTAGTTCACGATAATTTTACAAAAACACCCGTCTACCGTATCTTTTTTTACGCTGTATTTTGTATTGGCCTGGGTTCCGGTTATTTTCATGTGGCCCCAGATAATGATCGGCTGGTGTGGGACCGGTTACCGATGAGTGTGGCATTCATGTCCCTGACCTGTGGGCTGGTAGCAGAGCATGGCCATCGCGCCTTGCAGCGGTGGCTGTTGTATCCATTGATTCTGATCGGTGTGATGTCAGTTGGCTACTGGCATATCACGGAACAGATGGGCCGTGGAGATCTGCGTGCCTATTTACTGGTACAGTTTCTTCCCCTGGTGGGCATACCGATGATCATGTTGATGCGGTCATCCCGCTTTACCCGGTCCGGGGATATTGGCTGGGTACTGTTCTGTTACCTGCTGGCAAAACTCTTTGAAGTTTTTGATAGTGACATTTATCACTGGTCCGGGATGGTCAGCGGACACACCCTTAAGCATCTGCTCGCGGCCTTGGGGTTGCTGGTGTTTTTAAGAATGCTTTACTGCCGCAAGGCAAAAGATAGCATTCCACTATCAAAAGTATAAATTTAATCAAATTGAGCTATGGCGCGCAGAAGTTCTATAGTGAAGGCTATTGATGACATACGAAGAGGAGGTTCATCATGCAGCGATTCACAATTTTTGGACATGACGCATGTGGTTTCTGTCGCCAGGCAAAGGCGGTCATGGAGGCAAAAGAGCTGCCGTTCCGTTATGTCAATATTCATGAAGAAGGCATAACACCGGCTGACCTGGCTAAAACCGTCGGCAAACCGGTCAATACTGTGCCGCAAATCTTCCATGGGGAGCAGTACGTGGGCGGATATCAGGAATTGACCAAATACCTGGAGACCCTGAAAGAGGAAAACGGGGCCTGATCCCCGCTCTGGCTAGCCCTCTATACTACCCGAAAGCTGTTTATCCACCTTTCGGGTATTTCCCTTTTCGTCAATGGCGACAAACACAAACTGGCCTTCCGTAACTTTGGCGGGCTCGTTGGTGGATTCGATATTGATCCAGACTTCGACATTGATACTCATGGAGCTGCGGCCCACTTCCATGAGTTCGCAATAGCAGCTGACGATAGCGCCCACCGGCACCGGACGCAAAAAAGCCATTTCACTGATGGCGACGGTGGCCACTCTTCCCCTGGCAATACGTTGGGCCATGATGGCGCTGCCGAGGTCCATTTGAGACATAAGCCAGCCGCCAAAAATATCTCCGCTGGCGTTGGTGTCCTTGGGCATGGCAATGGTTTGCAGGGTCAATTCCCCGCAGGGTGCAGGTGGTTGATTGATGGTGCTCACAGACAATTCCTCTTTTTTATTGGTTTAGGTGGGTCACTTAATGCCTAAAAAACGGCACTAGGCAGCCATGTGGCGAGCCCCGGCCATAGCGCGAGCATCAATAAGAGTAGCAGTTGAATCATGATGAAGGGGATCACACCACGGTAGATATCCCCTGTTTTTACCGAGGCAGGCGCAACACCGCGAAGATAGAACAGTGCGAAACCGAATGGTGGTGTCAGAAAAGACGTCTGCAGGTTAATGGCGATCATGATGCCAAGCCAGATGGGGTCGAGGCCCATGGCCAGCAGCACTGGCGCCACGATGGGCACCACGACAAACGTGATCTCAATAAAGTCGAGAATAAAGCCCAGCAGGAAAATCACCAGCATGACCACCAGCGTGGCGCCAATCACCCCGCCGGGGATGTGGTTAAACAGGTGGGCAACCAGCTCCTCACCACCGAAGCCGCGAAACACCAGTGAAAAGACCGCAGCGCCAATCAGGATCAGAAACACCATAGCGGTAATTTCAGTAGTAGAGCGCGTGACTTCCCGGAGGCGCGGCAGGTCTAGTTGGCCCCGCCATATGGCCAGGAGTGTTGCACCCAATGCGCCAACACCTGCAGCCTCGGTGGGTGTGGCAGCCCCTTTCAGGATGGAGCCGAGCACCGCAACGATCAGAATTACCGGAGGTAACAGGCTGCGAAGCAGCCTTGTGGCGCTGATTTGCGAGTCATCTGCAGAATATGCAACGGGAGCAGAATCGGGCCTCAGCCGGGAAATAAACAACAAGTAACCGATATACAGGGAGACCAGTACCAGGCCTGGAATGATGGCGCCTACAAACAGATCACCAATGGAGACGGTTTTTGGTGTAAAAATGCCCTGGCTCAATTGCGCCTGCTGGTATGCACTGGAGAGGATATCTCCCAGCAGAACCAGCGCGATGGAGGGCGGAATTATCTGGCCAAGAGTGCCGGTCGCACAGATGGCGCCAGTGGCCAGTGCTGGGTCGTAACCGCGTTTCAGCATAGTGGGCAGTGACATGAGCCCCATGGTGACCACCGTCGCGCCGACAATGCCGGTGCTGGCGGCCAGCAGCATGCCCACCACTACCACCGAAATACCCAGGCCACCTTTAAACTTGCCAAACAGCAAGGCCATGCTGTCCAGCAGGTCTTCGGCCAGTTTGGACTTCTCCAGCATTACCCCCATCAATACAAACAACGGCACGGCGATCAACGTGGTGTTGTCCATGGTGCCATACAGGCGATTGGGGAGTGCATGCAGGAAAGACATGTCAAAGTGGCCGCTGGCACTGCCCACCAGGGCGAACAGCAGTGCCGTGCCGGCAAGGGTAAGAGCGACCGGGTAGCCGGCCATCAGCACCAGGCAGACGACAGCAAACATGAACAGGGGTATGAATTCGCCCATCAGATCATCCCCTCCTGCTGTGTGCCGGTATGGCCGCCACCGATACCACAGAAAAAGAGCAGGTTTTTGATGAATTCAGCAATCCCCTGCAGTAACAGGGTGACCGGCATGACCAACAGCAGGGTTTTCAGCAGGTAGACCCAGGGTAGGCCTCGGGCTTCTTTTGACACTTCACCGATGGCCCAACTGCTGGCCACGTAATCCCAGCAAAAGATCAGAATCAGGAGAGAGACCGGGATTAAAAACAGTATGGTGCCCAGCGCGTCCACCAACGCCTGGGTGCGGGCACTGAAACGTTGATAGAGAATATCCACCCGCACATGCCCCCCACGTTTCAGGGTGTATGCGGCGCCAAGCAGAAATAACAAGCTGTGCAGGTAGGTGACAGACTCCTGAAGGGCTATCGAGCCGGTTTCCAGAAAATAGCGCATCACCACGATTACACAGGTAAGTAGCATCATGATCAGGGTTAGCCAGGCAATCAGTTGACCGGTTTTTTCGGTAAAACAGTCTATGCCTCTGGCCAATGATTCCAGTAAGCGGGTGGGGTTGGACATGGTCTTTGTAAGATCTCCAGCAACAGCCGTCCATTATAAGGCCATATCTGGAGCGACACGAAGAAAGCCTTTTTGGCACCTGTTAACGGCTGTAACATTAATGTCATATTGTATTCATATAGTTGTCACGAAAGCGGAATAGCATGTCGTTCGATGTTTAACGATAAGCCTTGGAGGCAACAGTGAAATACACTCAGAAATTAGCAATTGCCGGTGCCGTCATGGCGCTGTCTATGGCCAGCACCAGTGTGCTTGCCGCCGCCCGTGATTATGTGAGCATTGTCGGCTCTTCAACCGTTTACCCCTTTGCCACCGTAGTCGCAGAGCGTTTTGGCAAGGCAACCGGCAACCCGACACCTAAAGTTGAATCCACCGGTTCCGGTGGCGGCATGAAACTGTTCTGTGCCGGTGTTGGCACCAAGCACGCCGACATTACCAACTCCTCACGTCGTATCAAAAAATCCGAGTTCGACATGTGCCAGGAAAATGGCGTAAAAGACATTATCGAAGTGCAAATTGGCTTCGATGGCATTGTCGTGGCCAACTCTGTCGATGCGCCGCACATGAACCTGACCCGTAAGGATCTGTACCTTGCCCTGGCAGCAAAAGTTCCTGGCACTGATGGCAAGCTCATCGATAACCCGTACAAAACCTGGAAAGACGTTAACCCGGTGTTGCCTGCAACCAATATTGAAGTGCTTGGTCCTCCTCCCACTTCCGGTACCCGCGATGCATTTGCCGAACTGGCGATGGAAGGCGGCGCCAAGAAGTTTGAAGATCTGAAAACCCTGCGTGGTTCAACAGATGAAGCCGAAATCAAATCCCTGATGGCCAAGCTGGGTATTCCCGAAAATGCCTTCAACAAGAAGGGAAAAAAGGTATTCCAGGCTGTGGCTCACGCCATCCGTGAAGACGGCCACTACATCGAAGCCGGTGAAAACGACAACCTGATCATTCAGAAACTGGAAGCCAACCACGCGGCCCTGGGTATCTTCGGATTCTCTTTCCTGGATCAGAACAGCGACGTGGTTCAGGGTTCCACCATCGAAGGTGTGAATCCGGAGTTTGAAACCATTGCTGACAAGTCTTACAGCATCTCGCGCCCGCTTTACTTCTATGTGAAAAAAGCTCACATCGGGGTAGTTCCTGGCATTGATGGCTACCTGGCGGAATTTACTGCCGAAAAAGCCTGGGGCGAAGATGGCTACCTGGCGGAAAAGGGCATGATTCCGATGCCGACAGCACTTCGCACCTCAATCGGTGCTGATGTGATTAACCAGAAGCCAATGACTGCTGATGGTTTATAAGATTCACAGCAACACTACGTGGCTTCTCCCACACGCTGATGAAGTTGGGCCTGGCATAAGCCAGGCCCTGTTTTTCTTTATAACCGGTAATTGTTGGTAACACCGATATGCAGACAGCTAACCTGGTCATTGTGCTTATCGCGCTAAGCGCAGTAGCCTATCTTCTGGCACATAATCGCTCTGTCTCCCTCTCTCGCCCCCTGGGCGGGATTCGGCATTTGCACTCCCTGCCTTTTTACTACGGAATGCGTGCAGCGATCTGGTGTGCCTTGCCAGCGATAGTGTTGCTGGCTTTCTGGCTGATGTTTGATGGGCCGATTATCAGTTTTGCCATGCTCAATGGCCTGCCGGAAAGCCATCAGCCGACAACCGTGGCGGACCAGAACCTGTTACTCAACAGCATAGAAAATATTGCCAGCGGCGCACTGAGCCGCGAAGGGGCCGACCCTGTGCTGGTGCATGCGGCCGACCACCTGGGCAGAATGCGCAATATCGGTCGTTACCTGGCGACAGCGGTGGTGCTTTCTCTGGGCGTGCTTGGGCTCGGCTGGGGTTGGGTAAAAGTCTCCCCGCAATTGCGCGCCCGCCAGCAGGTCGAGAAAGTGTTCAAGATGCTATTGCTGTCATGTGCCTGCGTGGCTATTTTCACCACCCTCGGCATTCTGCTGTCGGTACTGTTTGAGTCCATGCGGTTTTTCAAAAGCATACCGGTGACAGACTTCCTGTTTGGCACCGAGTGGAGCCCGCAGATGGCTATTCGCGCGGACCAGGTCGGTTCTTCCGGGAGTTTTGGTGCCATTCCCCTGTTCGTGGGTACCTTGCTGATCTCCATGATTGCCATGGTGGTGGCAGTGCCCGTGGGTCTGATGTCAGCTATTTACCTGGCGGAATACGCCTCTCCGAAATTTCGCGGCCTGGCTAAACCGGCATTGGAAATTCTCGCGGGTATTCCCACCGTGGTGTACGGGTTTTTTGCTGCGCTGACCGTGGCGCCGTTCCTGCGTCACAGCGGGGAGAGTATGGGGCTAGAGGTTTCCTCGGAAAGCGCGCTGGCCGCCGGTCTGGTGATGGGGGTGATGATTATCCCCTTTGTCTCATCCCTGGCTGACGATGTCATCAACGCAGTGCCGCAAAGTCTGCGCGATGGCTCCCTTGGTCTTGGCGCCACCAAATCGGAAACCATCAAGCAGGTAATTTTTCCCGCTGCATTACCCGGCATTGTGGGTGGTGTATTGCTGGCGGTTTCCCGAGCCATTGGTGAAACCATGATTGTGGTGATGGCGGCGGGCCTCGCTGCCCAGCTAACCCTGAACCCGCTGGAAACCGTGACCACCGTAACGGTGCAGATTGTGACACTGCTGGTGGGGGACCAGGAATTTGACAGCCCGAAAACACTGGCGGCCTTCGCACTAGGTCTGATGCTGTTCTTGGTAACGCTGGTTCTCAACTTCATTGCTCTGCGCGTTGTTAAAAAATATCGGGAACAATATGACTGAATTTAAACGTTCACATGCGGCGACTATTCAGCGCAGCCTGAGAAAACGCTATCGCGCGGAAAAGCGCTTTCGTGCCTATGGCATGATGGCCATCGCTTTTGGCCTGCTCTGTGTAGCCCTGCTGTTTGTCGACATTATTGGCAAGGGCCACAAGGCTTTTCTGGAAACCTCCATCCAGCTTGATGTGACCTATGACGCCGACGTACTCGGTATTACGGACCTGCAGAACAAACAGCAGGTGGCACTGGCGGATTTCCAGGGCCTGGTGAAAAAAAGCCTGCAGAAACGGTTTCCCGATGTCAGCAAGCGCAAGGAAAAGCGTGAGCTGTTCTCGCTGGTAAGCAGTGGCGCTGGCTACGAGTTGCGGGAACGGCTACTCCATCACCCGGAGTTGATGGGGCAGACAGAAACCCTGTGGCTGATAGCCGATGATGACGTGGACACCTATTACAAGAGCATCGGGAATAAGGATGGCGCCTTTACCGGTCGCACCAGCAAACTGCGTCAGGGCTGGATTGACCAGCTGGAACAGGATGGCGCCATCCGGCTCGGCTTCAACAGCACCTTTTTCACCTCCGGAGATTCCCGGGAGCCAGAGCAGGCGGGTATCTGGGGTGCTGCCATGGGCTCACTGTTTACGTTGGTCGTTACCCTGGTGTTGTCCTTTCCCATCGGGGTTGCGGCCGCGGTTTATCTGGAAGAATTTGCCCCTAAAAACCGCTGGACCGACCTGATTGAAGTGAATATCAACAACCTGGCAGCGGTGCCGTCGATTATTTTCGGCCTATTGGGCCTGGCTATTTTTATCAACTTCTTCCATGTGCCGAGGTCAGTGCCGTTGGTGGGTGGTCTGGTGTTAACCCTGATGACGCTGCCCACCATCATTATTTCCAGCCGTGCCGCCATCAAGGCTGTGCCGCCCTCCATTCGAGAGGCCGCCATTGGCGTGGGCGCATCGCCGATGCAGGTGGTGCTACACCATGTATTGCCGCTGGCCATGCCCGGTATGCTGACCGGTGCCATTATCGGCATGGCACAGGCTCTGGGTGAGACCGCACCGCTGCTGATGATCGGTATGGTGGCTTTTATTGTGGATATTCCGGGTGGATTTACCGATCCGGCAACGGTGCTCCCGGTACAGATTTTCCTCTGGGCGGATAGCCCGGAACGTGCCTTTGTGGAGAAAACCTCTGCGGCGATTATGGTATTGCTGGCATTCCTGATCATGATGAACACACTGGCCGTGGTGCTGCGCAAAAAGCTTGAGCGCCGCTGGTAACCTTTTCAGGACGGACTGATAATGGTGAACAAATTGGTAACAGACACAGCGACAATGTTAGATAAAAACGCCAAACCCGAGACCACTGGGCCCGAGGTTATGGATTATCCTGAGCAGGCCATTGGTTCGCCCTTCGTCAAGAACCCTAAAATGTCCATGCGTAATGTGGATGTGTTTTACGGGGATAAACAGGCGATTTTCAATGTCAGTGTGGATATCGGCCAGAATGAAGTGATTGCCATGATCGGTCCTTCGGGCTGCGGTAAGTCCACCTTTCTGCGCAGTATCAACCGCATGAACGACACCGTGGAAAGCTGTCGTGTTCAGGGTGAACTCAGTCTGGATAGTGAAGATATCTACAGCGCCAAAATGGACCCGGTGGCGCTGCGTGCACGGGTGGGCATGGTGTTCCAGAAACCCAACCCGTTCCCCAAGTCCATTTACGACAATGTCTCCTATGGCCCCCGGTTGCACGGGCTGGCCAGCCGCCGTGCGGAGCTGGATGAAATCGTTGAAAACAGCCTGCGCCGTGCCGGTTTGTGGGAAGAGGTGAAAGATCGTCTGGATCAACCGGGAACCGGCTTGTCGGGCGGTCAGCAGCAGCGGCTATGTATTGCCCGGGCTATTGCCATCAGCCCGGAAGTGATCCTGATGGATGAGCCCTGCTCGGCACTCGACCCTATTGCCACCGCAAAAATTGAAGAGTTAATTGCCGAGCTGTCAGAAAATTACACCATTGCGATTGTGACTCACTCAATGCAGCAGGCGGCCCGTGTTTCCCACCGCACGGCTTATTTTCACCTCGGTCACCTGGTCGAAGTCAACGACACGGAAAAAGTCTTTACGGCACCGGAACATGCATTGACAGAAGCCTATATCACCGGGCGTTTTGGTTAACAGGAGCGATCAATGGACAAGTTAAATCTCGATCAGCATATCTCCAGGCAATTTAATGAAGATCTGGAGGAAATCAAAACCAGCATGCTGGAAATGGGTGGCCTGGTGGAAATGCAGGTGGGTGATGCCATTCGTGCCCTGGAAGATGCCGACAGCCGACTGGCAGAGAAAGTAATTGAAGTGGAATCGCGCATCGATGAAATGGAAATGGATATCGATGAAACCTGTACCACGCTGATCGCCCGCCGCCAGCCAGCAGCCAGCGATTTGCGGCTGGTGACGGCAGTGTCGAAAACCATCCGCGATCTGGAGCGTATCGGTGACGAGGCCCAGAAAATTGCCAAGATGGCCATCAAGCTTTCGGAAGAGGGTGAGGCGCCCCGGGGTTACACGGAAGTGCGGCATATCGGCAACTGTGTTCGCAAAATGCTCAACGACTCCCTCGATGCTTTTTCCCGTTTTGATGCCGAAGCCGCGATTGCGACCATGAAAGACGATCGCCAGGTGGACATGGACTACAAGTCGGCACTGCGGGAAATGATCACCTACATGATGGAAGATCCACGAAGTATTTCCCGTTCCATGAATATTCTGTGGGCCCTGCGTTCACTGGAGCGCGTCGGTGATCATGCCAAGAATATCTGTGAACATATTGTATATCTGGTGCAGGGGCGTGATATCCGCCATCGGGGCCCTGACGCCTAGTGCTGCGTCCCGACTCACTCACAAAAACCGGATAATTTATCCGGTTTTTTTGTGCCTCAATAGGTCGTAAACTGGGCTTCCCATCTACCACCCTGCCTGGAGAAGCCCCGTTGAAAGAGTTGTTCAAAAAGAATTTTGAATGGGCTGAAGCCATGACACAGGCAGATCCCACGTTTTTTGAACGTCTATCCAAACAGCAGGCTCCTGAGTATTTGTGGATCGGCTGCTCCGACAGCCGGGTTCCCGCCAATGAAATTGTCGGCCTGATGCCGGGCGAGCTGTTTGTCCACCGCAATGTGGCTAATATCGTGGTCCACAGCGATCTTAACTGCCTTTCAGTGATGCAATATGCGGTGGAATATCTCAAGGTAAAACACGTGATAGTGTGCGGCCACTATGGCTGTGGTGGCGTCAAGGCGGCGGTTGAAAAGCAGCACCTGGGTCTGATCGACCACTGGCTACTGAATGTGCAGGATGTCCAGTATATTCATCAGACCTACCTCAGTGATGAGTGTGACAAGGACGCCGTGATCAATCAGGTGTGCGAACTCAACGTCATTGAAGGGGTGGTGAATGTCTCCAAAACCAACATCATCAAGGATGCCTGGGCCCGGGGGCAGGAGCTGACGGTGCACGGCTGGATCTATGGCATTGGTGATGGACTGCTGCGGGATCTGGAAGTTAATATTAATTGCCGCGAGGAAATCCGCAGCGTCTACCATGCGGCGGTGGAAAAAATTAAACACCGCTATGCAACATCAAGCTGAACACTCCTGAACCCGACACAGGGAAGGCTGTAATATGAGTAATTCAGATGACCCCGTTTTATTATCCATGGATGGTGCGGTGGCCCGTATCCTTCTCAACAATCCCGCCAAACACAATTCGCTGACGGCCCAGGGCATTGGCCTGTTTATCGACTGCCTGGATCGTGTAGAAGCCGACAAAAATATTCGTGTGCTGGTGATTACCGGTCAGGGCGAAAAAACCTTTTGCGCCGGCGCTTCACTCGAGCAGATGTCCTCCGGCGATATGACCGGTGAGAAGTTTGAAACCCTGACCGATCGATTGGCTGCGATGCCAATGCCGGTTGTCTGCGCGCTCAACGGCAGTGTCTACGGTGGCGGTTCCGAGCTCGGGCTTTGCTGTGACTACCGTATCGGTGTCCACGGTATGCGCCTGAAGGTGCCGGCAGCGGAAATCGGCCTTTGCTACCCCATGAACGGTATCCGCCGGTATGTGAAGCGGCTCGGGGTGACCACGGCCAAGCGTATTTTGATCTCGTCGGAAATACTGGAGTCGGAGACATTGCTGCGGGTGGGTTACCTTACCCACTTGGTGCTTCAGGATGAGCTGGAGACAGAAACCATGAAGCTGGTGGAAAGTCTGTTGCCATTATCCCCGCTGACCGTAGCGACCATGAAGCAGCTTTGTGACCAGATGGCCGATGGCAATCTTGACTTGGCCAAGGCGCTGATTCAGATTGAGCGCTGCCATACCTCTGGCGACCTGAAAGAAGGGTTACAGGCACGCCGCGAGGGCCGTGACCCGACGTTTACCAGCCGCTGACAGGCGGCGCTAGTCGTCGGGCAAACCAAACAGCGCGGTATTTCCTCCCCGGGCGGTAATATTTTCACTGCATACTTTTTCGATGGCGAACGCTGTCAGGTAATGGGGCCCGCCGGCTTTCGGGCCGGTTCCGGACAGTCCACAACCGCCGAAGGGTTGGCAGCCCACAACCGCGCCGACCATATTGCGGTTGATATAGGTGTTGCCCACCCGGGTGTGTTCAAACACCTGCTCGGCAAAGCCGCGGATTCTGCTGTGGATTCCAAGCGTCAGCCCGTAGCCGCAGTTAGTGATCTGGGCGATCACGTCATCCAACTCCTCTGCCCGGTAACGGATCACATGCAGAATCGGGCCGAAAACCTCTTCGCTTAACTGTGACAGATGATCAATCTCAAACAGGTGGGGTGCCACAAAGTATCCGCCGGGGGTTGATGGGGGTGCAAGGCTGGCGAGCAGTTTGGCTTCTTTATCCATTCGCTCAATGTGGGCCTGGAGCCTGTTCCGGGCCACCCGGTCAATGACCGGTCCAATATCCGTACTGAGTAAACCCGGATCACCTAATCGTAGTTCCTGCATTGCTCCGGTCAGGGTATGCAGCAGGGCATCCGCAATATCGTCCTGTACAAACAGCACGCGAAGCGCTGAACAACGCTGCCCGGCGCTGAGAAAGGCCGAGCGAATCACGTCATCCACCACCTGTTCGGGCAGCGCCGTTGAATCCACTAGCATGACATTCTGCCCACCGGTTTCGGCAATCAGGGGAACAATGGCACCGCCTCGCTCTGCCAACGTGCGTTGAATGGTATGGGCGGTAGCGGTCGAGCCGGTAAAGGCGACACCGGCAATGCGCAGGTCGGGTAAGAGAAGATTGCCCAGCGTTTTGCCATCACCGGGCAATAGCTGAAGCACATCCCCTGGTACCCCTGCCCGGTGAAACAGTTCTGTGGCCAGGGTCGCTACCAGCGGGGTTTGACCGGCCGGTTTGGCGATTACCGCATTGCCTGCGGCCAGTGCAGCGGCAACCTGTCCCGTAAAGATGGCCAGTGGAAAATTCCACGGACTGATGCAGAGGAACACGCCGCGGCCATGGAGGCTGAGCCGATTGTCCTCGCCTGTAGGCCCTGCCAACGTGACAGGTCCGCCAAATTGCTGCCGGGCCTGGTGGGCATAGTAACGGCAGAAATCAATCGCCTCTCGTACCTCGGCAATGGCATCGGCAAGGGTTCGACCGGCCTCTCGCACGACCAGTGTCACCAGGGAATAGAACTCTTCTGTCAGCGCCGTCGCAACCTGCTCCAATGTGTCGGCCCGTGCCCGGCCGCCCAGAAAGTCCCAGCGTGGCTGTGCCAGGCGTGCTGACTGAAGGGCATCCTCGACATCTTCGGCCGTGCTGTCACTGGCGAAACCAATGGTTGTTCCATCAGCGGGTGAGCACAGGGGTTGCAGTGATCCCAATCGCAACTGGCCATTAATGGTGGGCCCGGCACGCCAATCAATAGTGTCTGCCAATGACATGGCATCATGCAGGTTTTTTACTTCCAGGGGATTGTTGAGGTCAACGCCAGGGGAATTGCTGCGGGGTGCCGCTGAGTCCTGGTACAAGTCAGAAGGCCTGGGTATATGGGGATGCCGACGGGTGGGCGACGATAGCACCTGAGGCAACAGGGGCTGCACCAGTTCCTCAACGGGGACCTTCTGGTCGAGCAGGCGGTTTACAAACGAACTGTTGGCGCCATTTTCCAGTAACCGTCTTACCAGGTAAGGTAGTAATTCCCGGTGCTGGCCCACCGGCGCGTACACACGAACCGGTGGCATCTGGACCCCTGAGTGCTCTAGCTGTTGTTGCAGTTGACGGTAGAGCAAATCACCCATGCCGTGCAGACGCTGCAATTCAAATCGGGCCTGACCCGCCAGTTGCAGTATGGCTGCGACCGTTTGCGCGTTGTGCGTGGCGAACTGTGGATAGATGTAGTCGGGGCTGGAAAGCAGTAAGTTGGCGCAATGCAGATAGCAATAATCGGTATTCACCTTACGCGTGAATACCGGGTAATCAGCGAGGCCCGCTTCCTGCGCGAGTTTGATCTCGGTATCCCAGTAGGCGCCCTTGACCAGTCGCACCATAAACTGGCGGTGGGTATCCTTTGCCAGCTGGATCAGCCACCGGGCGACCAGGGGTGCACGTTTCTGGTAGGACTGAAGCACAAATCCCAGCCCCGGCCAGTCCTGTAATGCCGGATCTCGTGCCAGGGCTTCAAAAAGATCCAGAGACAACTCCAGGCGGGAGGCTTCTTCTGCGTCAATGCTGAGGCCAATCTGGTGGTTTCTGGCAGCCATGGCCAGGGTGCGCAGGCGACCCAGCAGAACCGTCATAACAGCCTGGCGCTGACTAAACTGGTAGCGTGGGTGCAGGGCAGATAATTTCACGGAAATACCATCTGCACGGTCGGGGACGTTCGCACCGCTCGCTTCGCCAATTTGTCGAATGGCCTCTGCATACGCGTCAAAATAGCGCTTTGCATTGGCTTCGGTTCTGGCGCCCTCGCCGAGCATATCGAAGGAGAAGCGCGCAGTGCCTGCCGATTCCCTGTGGCCCCGCGACAAGGCTTCCGGGAGTGTGCGTCCCATTACATACTGGCTGCCCATAATGCGCATGGCTTGTACCATGGCTTTGCGGACCACGGGTTCTCCGAGGCGGTTGACCAGCCGTTTCAGCCACCCGGGAGGATCTTCCGTGATATCTTGCTCCAGGGTTAATACCTCGCCCGTCAACATCAGCCCCCACACAGAGGCGTTGACGAACAGGGATTCGGAGTGCCCCCGGTGGCTGGCCCAGTCCCCCTCTCGCAATTTTTCAGCGATCAATCTATCCGCGGTGGTCTCGTCGGGAACCCGCAACAGCGCTTCAGCCAGGCACATGAGGGCGATGCCCTCGCGGTTAGACAGCCCGAACTCCTGAAGAAACGACTCCAGTGTGCCTTTGCGCTGTCCGTCTTTGCGGCAGGCAGCAACAAGTTGGCGGCCCAGTGTCAGGGATGCCTGCTGTTGCAGGTCATCCATCACGGGCGAAGTGATCAGCTGATCAACACAGGCCTGTTCGTCAGCACAGGTTGCTTCTTGTATCCGTGTTCTGAGATCAGAGAGAGACATACGTGTCCATACCTGCAGATAACATGAACTAAGTATGGATCGGGTTGACACAGGTTTCGACAGGATTCCCCAGGCAAGCCCGCCGTACAAAGGGCAAAAGCACCAAATTTAGTGTAATTATAAGGGGTTATACTTATAACCTAAGGTTATTTAAGAGAATGTGTCCGTAGTGCCCGGATTATTTATGGCATATAACTGATTGATTTATAGACTTTTTAGTTATGTTTTTTGAAGGGGTCACCCTAAAGTCCATATAAAAAATGGATGATTGCATTGCTAAATAAATTTCAGACCCCTCATCAATTTGAGAAATAGTGCACAAAAAACAAGCAGATGCTGGTCATTCTGTGATCAATCTCATGGCTTTTAACGTGGCTGCTTTCCATCTGGTCATTTTATGAGCAGTATTTGACTGAAGATTTGGGTGCCTATATCGTGCGTGCAACCTTTAGATCGGACATCGAAAGCCGATCTGGAAAGCAGACAGCATTAACAAGACATCACAATAAAAAACGCAAGGAAGCTCATCCAGTACTCGACTGGTAGGGCTTGAGCGTGAAGGGCTGTAGTCAAGCACATTCGATGGTTCTGCATCGCGAAGTGACCGGCTTTCCGGGTTAATAAAACAAAAAATATACAGAAGTCCTGGATTGGGCTTCAGGGGTTGCTGCGCGCTTTTCGCAGGCAAGGTGAGGTCTCAGGTCAACGAGCCAGGTCTCATCGAGTGCGCAGTAGATCCCGGCTGCGTTGCCGACAATGAATGGAAAAAGGACAACGCAGGCACCCAGGTAGGAGACCGGGTGACGGGTGTGTGACCCGGGCTTTACGACAGGGAATGTCGGCAGGACAGGGACGAAACAACAAGAACTGAGTGGCGAACGGACGCCAGTGGAGCAGGGATGGCAATAGGGACCTGGGGGGCCTGGATTGGCCTCCCGTTTGCTGCAACTGTCCCCGGAGGGACAGTTCACGGCGAAAGAAAAAAACCGGTAACAAAAGGAGACGTACCAACTACGTTGATGACACAGTTTTAATGAATGGGGCAATTCATGACACGATTACTCGACCTGGGTACCGGTTGGGCTGGCCGCTTCGGGCCGGCAAAACCGAACCGACTCAGAAAGATTCTACGAACGGGTTTACTGATGCTGATAAGCGCCGCCGTCATACCCGGACACACCTCCCCCTCACAGGATCAGGCCGCACAAGTGACACAGGCGCTGATCGCACAGCAACAAAAATTCGCACAGGCCCAGGGCCTTACTAAATCCCAACAACTGGTACGACTGGTTGAGCTGGCAGAGAAGCGTCATGCGCTGCTATCTCAGCTGGCAGAGACTGACCCAGCACAGCTTTTTCGGGTGGTCATCCCCGAAGAGCAAAGAGCGGGAATGCCCGCAGATGTAGAGGAAATGCTGCTCAACCAACAGGCAATCATTGAAGGGCGCTTGGAAGCTCGGTATGACGACTACGAAGATGGCGGCCACGAGCTGCACCATGTTTTCGAGACAGCCGCCGGTGAGCGATTCTCCGTCCATTTCACCGGTCAGCCGGCGGAATTTCCGGCGGGCAGTATTGTGCGGGCAAAGGGTTTGCTGCTGGCATCCGGTGATTCTGGTGAAACCGACGGTGATCTGATCGTTGAGGGCGGTAGTGGCAATATCGAAATTCTTGAGTGCTGCACTTCAGGTGGCTCAGGTTCTTCCACCAGTTTCACACCAGAGCTGGGCAATACCTTCGGTGATAAGTCTGCCCTGGTGATACTGGTCAATTTCAGGAATGCGCCCGGCGACATGCCCTGGTCCGCAGCGCAGGTGGAGCAGGTTGTCTTTGGTGAAATCAATGAGTTCTTTGTGGAAGCCTCCTACGGGCAGGCATCCATCAGCGGTGCCGTGGTGGACTGGACAACCATTGATCAGGACAGCTCGACCTGCCAGCCGGACCAGCTGGCAAGCATGGCAAATGATAATGCCATCGCCAATGGGTATGACCCCCTGAACTATGACCGGTTGGTTTATGTATTCCCGAAAAATGCTTGTGGCTTCAGTGGTTCTGCCTATATTGAAGGCAATATCAGCTGGATCAATGGCACTATCGACAACCGGGTGATCGCCCATGAACTGGCCCATAATCTGGGGCTTTACCACTCGGAATCCCTGGAATGTGGTGAAGAGGTGGCCAGCGGCAGCTGCTCCACCATCTTCTACGGCGACATGCTGGATACCATGGGTACCGGCAACAATGCTCACTTCAATGCCTTCCAGAAAGAGCGGCTGGGTTGGTTGCATCCGGAAGATATTGTCGAGGTCACCACTGGCGGAAGCTACCAGTTAAAACCCTACGAAACCGTGCCCGACGGCAGTCCAATGGCTCTCAAGGTATTGCGCTCAATCGACGCCACCACCGGCCGGAAAAACTGGTTTTATCTGGAATACCGGCAACCCATTGGCTTTGATGCGAATCTGGCCAGTGTAAGTTCAGGCAATATCTATAGTGGTGTGTTACTGCATGCCGCGACCGAGAGCAATGCATCATCCAGTCATTTGCTGGACGCCAACCCCGGCAGTGATACCCGTGGCAACTACTTCGACTGGCTCGATCCGGCCCTTACCGTGGGAAGCAGTATATCTGAGTCGGCCAGTGGCATTTATATCAGTACCGACCTCGCAGACAGCATTGGTGCAGAGGTCACGATCCAGGTGAATGCCTCCGCCTGTACGACCGGGTCGTCTTCACTGGTACTCGACAGTCCTATTGTGGTGCCTTGGGTGAGTGCGGGCACCACCGTCAACTACGCGTTTACGCTCATCAATGGAGATTCAGTCAATTGCCCACCAGCAGAATTCTCGCTGGTTGCCAGTGCCCAGTCAGGTTGGACTACCCAGTTCAATACCCCGGCAATCACACTGGCGCCAGGTGCGTCCGGAACAGTCATACTGGCTGTCACGTCCCCATCCAGCGCTGTGGATGGCTACTACGATATCGAGCTCATGGCAGATAACGGCACTAATAGCGCAGGGTCTATGGCAACCTATGTGGTGAGTAATCCGCCTCAGAACAGTGTACCTGTCGCCAATGACGACAGCGCCACCACCGAAGCTGATACCGTTGTTACCATTGACGTTCTCGCCAACGACAGCGATGCGGACGGTGATGCCCTGAGCCTGACATCTCTAAGCGGAGGAAATGGGTCGACCAGCCTGGGTGCCAACAATTCGGTCAGATTCACCCCTGCTGCGGGCTTTACCGGGCAGACCAGTTTTACTTACACCGTCAGTGACGGCAACGGCGGCAGTGACAGTGCCCTGGTCAATGTCACGGTGACATCAAGCAGTCAAAACAGTGCTCCCCAGGCAGTGAATGATCGTGTGGAAATCACCTCAACGACAGCGGTAACGATAAACGTGCTGGCAAACGATACCGACCCGGACAATGATGCACTGACCATTACCGGCTTCAGCCAGGGAGCAAAAGGCAGTGTATCTGCCAATGCCAATGGAACGTTGACCTACAACCCGGCGAGAAAATTCAAGGACGTTGATACCTTCACTTACACCATCAGCGATGGTGCCCTATCCGCTACGGCCACGGTTACCGTGGTGCTGGTTTCAGAGGGTGATGGCAGCACGGGAGGTGGCAGTACTGGCGGCGGTGGAAAAGGCAAAAACAGAAAATAGGTGATCCCTGTTTAGGCCATACAAAAAAAGGGCGATGAAGAAATTCATCGCCCTTAATTTTTACTCAGACAGGTTTGGCTTTAATACCATGCCCTTACGGGAATGAATAACCAAACTGTCCCGGTGCCGGACAAAGCTCACAATTCTCGGGAAGAACGGTGGCGGTATCGCCGACTGAGGAACCAAAGGCCGGGTCGCCGGAGGCAGAGGCAGTATCGCCAAAGCCCAGTTCACCGTTGGTAAAGGTTCCGCTGTCCGGGTAGTAAATGCCGGTAAAGTTCTGGCTCTCACCGGGTAACAGGGTGAGATCCTCTACCAGGAAGCCGGACACTTCTGAGTCAGACACATCGACATTTGTCAGGATAATATCGGTGCTGGTGTTTTCTACATAGCCGGAAATGGCTACACCAACCACGATGTATCCGGGAGACTGAGTAGTCGACAGGAATACTTCATTACAGTTTTTGACGACATTAATGCTCGGATTGGGTGAATTACTGCACACCTGCGAGTCATCGTAATCGCTGACGTCATCAGTACCCGCCGTATAGGGGTTGGTGGCTGTGACAGTCATACGGTCCTGGTGATCCAGGCTGTTGGTGTGTGAGTACGTTGCGGTATAAGAGAACGTATCACCAGACTGAAGTGAGAACGAACCGTTGGTCACGACTTCATCGTCGCTACCCGGGTTACGGATAATCACCAGGTTTTGCAGGGTGCCGTTACCGCTACTGAGCAAGGTGTCGCTCAAGCCAACGTTAGTCAGCATCACATCCCCGTCGTTAACGCCCCCGCCGGAAATATTGAAGTTGGAGTAATTGACTCCGCCCACAATACTGAAGCCGGCACTGGTACAGTTTTTGGAGATATCGATACTGGCCGCGCCGGGTATTCTGCACTCAGCAGATGGCATTTCAGTTTCAGTGAAGTTGCCACCGGTTTCGGTCGCTGTCGCTGTGACGGTATCGGTCAGCACAAATTCACCTGTGTTGCTATCAAAGGTCGGTGAACTGTCCACATAGGAACCTTCGTAGATGGCAAATCTGCCAGCAGGAAGACTACCTGAAGCGACACCTGAGCTGATGGATGAACCGGTCCAGGCTTCGTCGTTGCTGCCATCACAGACTTCCGTCGATGACGGTGTGCCAGCACCGGTGTAGAGGCAAACTTCACTGATGTCGCCTTTGTTGTCGCTGATCTGTACAGCAAGATCAACAATACCGGTGTTTTCGACGTAGCCATTGAAGTCCACATCGATGGACCCGAGGGCTGTTTGGGAGAACTCGGCGTCACAGTACTTGGCGGCATCAATGCCACAGACGGCGAACTCGCCCAGCGCGAAGTCTTTCAACTGCGCTGTTTCAGACTGGGAAGACCGGGTTTCAGCCAGGAAAGTACTGAAACAGCCAACATCCTCACCAAGAATGGAGTTGACGTTAAGGCCGAACTCCACCAGTGCCCCGGACTCATACTCATAGCTCGCCGGGTCCAGCGGGTTATTGGCAACCAGTGTGTTGGCGTAGTCAAAAGAGGGGTCCTCACCTGGGGTCAGGTTGATCACACCACAAACATCGTCACCGTTACCGACAATGCTGCAGTCCTGATTGGCGCTGTCAAACTTGATCACCAGAGAACCGGTGTTGTCGTCGCCAACCCATTCATAGACCTGAATTTCCCCAACGTCACCTCCCTGGGTATAGGCAACCGCGACAAAAATATCGCCAGTGGTGTGGGTGCCAAAAAAGGTGCCTGTATCTGATCCCGGTTCCAGGTCGTTCAAACCGACCGGGTTGCGGAAAAACCAGAAACCGGCATTGGAGTCACCGTTGACCGAGTAGGTGTCCATACCAAAATAAAAGTAGGTGTCGGGATCGGTCCCTTCGTCACTGCCATCGGGGCCTTCATAGGCTGCAGCGAAGGCGTTGACGATGTCGTTTTTGTCGGGCACCTGGTCATTCACGGTTTTGTATTTCCAACCGTTCTGACCATCCTTGCCTTTCAACTCCTGAATACCCAACGTGTCCTTTGAGCCACCCCCGGTGAAAAACGACACTTCCGGCGTGCGGGCAGTCACCCACGGTGGAGTATCGGGACCACTGATTTCGCCATTGGCAAAGGTATCTTCAATAAAAGAAATGGCAAATGCTCCCGAGGCTGCGCCACCTGTGTACTCGGTATAGATAGTTTCCCAGTCGTCGCCGTTGACGGCGCCGTCGTCCCAGGTATTGCCGTCTCCAAAGCCGTTGGCAATATCGAGCTCGAACAGCCCGTTGTCATGCACCGCGTAGGCGGTGGCTATGCCACCCAGTGCAATGACGAGTGCCAGCGGGAGACATCGTTTGCAGTAATTGATAAATCGTTCCATTTTCTAATCCTCCCTGACCCGGTTCGCCCTTTAAAAAAGGGTATCCGTCCGCGTATTCACCGGGTCGGATCATTAACAGTTGTGTGAAAGTCTCAGGCGCAACGTAACGAATAGTGAGTGCGCCAGCCCTACCAGCGAAATCCGCCGGAACACACAAAAAGGTGCTTCTGGGCCACAGTTGTGCAGCCATAGTGCCAAGTGGGGAGAGAACAACGAATAATGAGGCAAGGGTGGTCAGGTTTTTGAATTTGTGGCGAGGGCAGTTATGCAGCAGGCGCCGACCTCGGGAGCTGTGCAATCTCTCCACAGAAGTACGATAAATAATGAAGTCGGCATTGTTATCGCTTTTCACATTACCCCCTCGAGATAACCACTCCTTGCCGCGCACAGAGCAGTCAACATAACTGAAGCGGGATAACGTCAGGGGTGGCGGTTTCTCCATAACCATTCAGGCCAACGCAACGAGCATTGCCCAGTCTGTGCTGGATTCTGAACCCGTGGTTTGACAGCTGCGAATGACCTGCTTACCACTCCTGTCCCGCTTTGCGCGGGAAACCTTCGGCAGCTCGGCCAGCTTTTTCTGACTCGCCTCAAAGTTCGCTTTGAGGTGGTTGGGGAAAGAGGCCCCGTGGCTTTGTGTCCCCGGCTTTTGCCGGGTTTACCTTTTCGGGGTTTCAGGCATAGGTATAGTCCAACTACTCCTGGTTGTGCCATTAATTTTGACCAATGGTTCAAGAATACAGATAAACAGAATTTATATTGGCCCTAGGACAGAGCGTTGCTAAAAACGGCACAAGCGATTCAAAAGATACTTAAGCCTACACCGGTAACACAGAGGTGTTCTGGGGTGATTTCAGCACAAATGAGGACTGCACACCGGTCACGCCTTCGATGCGGGTGATCTTGTTCAGCAGAAACTGCTGGTACCCGTCCATATCCTCCACCACCACTTTCAGTTGGTAATCAGCGGCCTGGCCGGTGATCAGGTGGCATTCCAGCACTTCGGGGTAATTGGCCACGGCGGTCTCAAACCCGGCAAAGCGCTCAGGGGTGTGCTTGTCCATGCTGATCTGGATAAACGCCATCAGTTTCAGCCCCAGCTTGCGGGCGTTGAGGCGCGCGGTATAGCCCACAATCACGCCTTCCTCTTCCAGGCGGCGCACCCGGCGCAGGCAGGGTGAGGGGGACAGGTTGACGGACTCCGCCAAATCCTGGTTTGAGATGCGGCCATCCCGCTGTAGCTTGCGGAGAATCGCCTTGTCAAAGTGATCGTATTCCATAAATTGCTCAATAATATCTATATGAAGCATATTATTGCGTATAAAAGATAAATCAACACATAAATGGCAATAAAATTGTTCTTCATGCGCACTAAACTGATCCTGTCCTGAGAAAAAGAAATGGGCCAGAAGCCCACCGGTACCGTTAATGGCTGGTTACCCGCTTTGCCTACAGACAGGTACCGGCTTTTTTTCAGGGGTTAAACAATTGCCTTTGGAGAACATCATGATCAGTAACCCCGCCAGCAAATACCGAGCCTTTGCCCCGGTGGAAATGCATGACCGCCGTTGGCCCGGTCGCACCATCAACAAAGCACCTATCTGGATGAGCACCGATTTGCGCGATGGCAATCAGTCACTGATTGATCCGATGTCGGTGGAAACCAAGTTGCGTTTTTTTGTCATGCTGGTGGAGATAGGCTTCAAGGAAATTGAAGTGGCGTTTCCCTCCGCATCCGATACTGAATTTAATTTTGTGCGCCGCCTGATCGAGGAAAACCGAATCCCTGAAGATGTCACCATTGAGGTGCTGACCCAGGCTCGAGAGGATTTGATCAAGCGCACCGTGGAAGCCGTGCAGGGCGCCCGGCGGGTGATTGTGCATATGTATAACCCCGTGGCACCACAGTTCCGGCGCATGGTTTACAACACCGATGTTGCCGGCGTAAAAGCCATTGCCGAGCAGGGAACCCGTTGGGTCAGGCAGTACACCAGCCAGTACCCGGAGACGGAGTGGGTGTATGAATACTCCCCGGAAGTGTTTTCCGGCGCTGAGCTGGAGGTGGTCAAGGAAGTGTGCGATGCGGTCAGCGCCATCTGGCAGCCGACGCCGCACAACAGGATGATCCTCAACCTGCCGGCTACGGTTGAAATGGCGACCCCCAATGTCTATGCCGACCAGATCGAGTGGATGGACCGGAACCTCGCAAACCGGGAAAGCATCATTATCAGTGTTCACCCCCACAACGATCGCGGCACCGCCGTGGCAGCGGCAGAACTGGCACAAATGGCCGGAGCCGACCGTGTGGAAGGCTGCCTGTTTGGCAACGGCGAGCGTACTGGCAATGTGGATATTGTCACCCTGGCGCTCAACCTCTATAGCCAGGGGGTGGACCCGGGGCTGGACTTCAGCCATATCGATACCGTGCGACGAAAGGTGGAAGAATATAATCAGCTGCCGGTGCACCCCCGACACCCCTATGCCGGTGAGCTGGTATTTACAGCCTTTTCCGGCTCCCACCAGGATGCCATCAAGAAAGGCTTTGCACAGCGGGTGGACGGCGAAGTCTGGGAAGTGCCCTACTTGCCCATCGACCCGGCGGATCTGCACCGGGGTTACGAGGCGGTGGTGCGTGTGAACAGCCAGTCCGGCAAGGGCGGCGTGAGTTTCCTGCTGCAGCAGCAGTACGGCCTGGAATTGCCGCGGCGCCTGCAAATTGAATTCAGCCGGGCGGTGAAAACCTTTACCGACCGCGAAGGCCGCGAGGCGACCAGTGCCGATATTTTTGCACTGTTTGAGCAGGAATATTTACAGGACGGTGGCACCTACAGTTTCGCCGAGGCGGATGTCAGCACCCACAGTCATGGGGAAAAAGGTGCTACCGAAGTAAAAATAGGGTTTATGGAAAACGGCATCGCCAGGACCCTAAACGGAATTGGCAACGGCACCATTGATGCCGCGGTAAAAGCCCTGAGCAGAAACATCCGCGTGATCGACTATCACGAACATGCACTGGGTACCGGTGCGGACACGGAAGCGGTGTGCTACCTGGAAATGCAGGTGGGTGATGGTCCGGCGATATTTGGTGTGGGCATACACCGGAATATTATCAGTGCAGCGATTAAGGCCATCTTTAATGGCCTTAATCGCCAGAGTGGCAGGGTATCGCCGACAGGGTTAGTCCAGGAAACTGCATAAAAAGGAAGATATTTACTTAAACACCGGAGTTGTTTTGACTCCGGTGTTTTGTGTATGAGATAGCTACGGTAAAAGTTATGTCTGTTCCAATATCTTTCTCAGATCGCCTATGTAAAACGCGATCTCGGGCGATTAGAAAGGTTGATGACTTTAAAGTAGTAAACAAGCCTCTTCAAAATCCAGGCGTTTGCCGCGCGCATACAGCGCTTCTGGATCGCCGTAGCCCAGGTTAATTAGAAAGTTGGATTTCCAGCCGTTTTCGGCAAAGAAAATCTCATCCGTTTTAGCATTGTCGAAACCGGACATGGGGCCACAGTCGAGCCCCAGTGAGCGGGCTGCCATGATCAGCCAGGCACCCTGTAAGGTGCCGTTGCGAAAAGCGGTACTTCTGGATAGCTCTTCGTTGTCGGCAAACATCTTTTCCGCGCCTTCGGCATGGGGAAACAGTTCCGGCAAGCGGCGGTAAAAAGTCGGGTCGTGGGCGACGATCACGGTGACCGGTGCCGACAGGGTTTTGTCGCGGTTCCCCTCCGCCAGTGCCGGCAATAACCGTTGCTTGCTGGCGGGTGTGGTTAGAAACACAAATCTTCCCGGCTGGGCATTCATGCTGGTGGGCCCCATGGCCGCCAGCTGGTAAACCTGGCGCAGGGTGTCGGCGGCAATGCCGCAATCCTGCCAGCGACTATGGGTGCGGGCGTCGGTAAACAGTTGTTGCAGGCTCTGTGAGTCAATGGGTTTCATGGAGATGTCCTTGGTAAAGCTGTTGGGGTACGTCGAAAACCAGGGCCAGACTATCCTGCCGGGCGAGGTATTCAGTGGCGTTTCCGGGTGCGGGAATAAATCCGTCACCGGGATCAAGGGTTTGACGGTCAATGGTCAGTGACCCTTCAATAAGTTGCAGGCGGCGCAGCCAGCCCGGTTGCAGTGGGTGTAACAGTTCTCCGCCACTGGCGAGGCGCAATTGCCAGATATGAATATCCTGATCCAGCAAGAAGGCCTGGGCATCGGGGGCGCCGCTGGCGACCAGTTGCAACGGAGCGCTGTCTTCAAAGCGTTTGTACTGGTAGTCGGGGAGCCCACCCTGGTGTCTGGGTAGTACCCATAACTGAACAAACCCCATCGGCTCATTGCTTTTGGCATTGGCCTCACTGTGGGTAATGCCGCTGCCGGCATTCATCAGCTGGTAATCGCCGGATCGCAATAGCGATGCATGGCCACTACTGTCCTCGTGGTACATGGTGCCGTAGGTCACCAGGCTGATAATTTGCGCGCTCTGATGGCCGTGGGTATCAAATTTGCCGCCGGGTGCGACATGATCCTCATTCAGTACCCGCAGTGGGCCAAAGCCCATGTGCGCCGGGTCGTAATAGCGGTTGAAGGAAAAGCTGTGATAACTGCTGAGCCAGGGCAGCTGAGTGCTGCCCCGCTCATTTGCTTTAAAGAGTTTTTGCATAACCCACCCCCCACCGAAGATAGTCTATTTACTCTAAGACAGTTTTTTCGCGCTGTAATGCCAAGCTGCCGTTGCCTTGCAGTGCGATGACTGCGGTGGCAATGGCGAGAAACAGGGGGTACTCCCAGCCGCCACCGGCATTGCTGAATACCCAGCCAGCGCCACTATGGGCCCAGGTAGCACCCAGAGCTATCGGTATCAGCGCCAGTGCGACCCAGCGGGCTTGGTAACCCAGCACCAGAGCGATGCCGCCAATGGCCTCGGCGGCGAAAGTCAGGTAGGCGAGGAATGCGGGCAAACCAAGGCTTTCAAAAAAGCCGGCAGTACCGGGGAGAGTGAAAATTACCAGTTTCAGGTAAAGGCTGTGGGCGATGTAGATCACCCCCAGGCTGATGCGCAGTAAGGCAGTTCCGTGGTGTATTGATGTGTTCATGTCGGTGTCCTCTGTGTATGTGTTTGGTCAGTGGGTGCAGTATGGGTATTGCAATACAGAAAGAAAATCCGCATTGTTTCCAAACTGAGTTTGCAAAAATGCAAACAAAACTCAAGGAGATTTCGGGTGGATAGCTGGGACGACCTGCGGTATTTCCGGGCGGTGGCAGAGTGCGGCAGCCTCAATGGGGCCCGCAAACAGCTAGGGGTTAATCACTCTACGGTGTTTCGCCGTATCCGCGGGCTGGAGGACAAGCTGGGGGTGAGGTTATTTGAACGCCGTGACGCCCGTTATCACCTGACCGGTGCCGGCGAGGCGTTAATGGTGCGGGCGGAGCAGGTGGCCGAAGCCATTGAGGAAATTGACCGGCTGATACTTGGTGGTGATCAGGAACTGTCCGGCACGGTACGTATTACCTGCCCAGACGGGTTTGCCTATTACGACCTGCCGCCACTGCTGTTGGAGTTCAGGCAGCTGTATCCCGGTATCGAGGTGGAGTTACTGGCCAGCAGTGATGACCTCAACCTGTCCCGCATGGAAGCGGATATTGCCCTGCGCGCCACGGCCAGGCCCCCGGAACACCTGGTAGGCCGAAAGTTAAAGGTTGTACCCTGGCGCCTGTATGGTGTTGCAGGCACAGAGCCCCACACGGAGACTTCTTTAAGTCTGGATGATTTTGCCGGTCAGGCGGTGATAGGCCCGGACCGCTCCCTGTTGCGACTCGCCCCCATGCAATGGCTGGAGAAAAATATTCATCTTTTTACTGTGGCTGCCCGCGCCAATACCCTGATCGGTATGGCCGAGTTGGCGCGTGCGGGTTTAGGGCTGGCTTTTTTGCCGGAAGACGTCGCGCCGGGCCTTCAGCCTCTGGGACAGTTTGAACGTCAGTTTGAATCCCCGCTCTGGCTTCTGACGCACCCGGATTTGCGCAGCAATGCCAGGGTGCTGGCCTGCAGCCGTTTTTTGACGGAACGACTTTCTGCCACCTGAAGGCTATTGCGCGGCAACCTGTACCCTGGACACCTTGATACGGTAAGCGCTGGCTTCGGCGCTTTCCTTAAAGGGTCCGATACGTGTTTGCAGGCTGAGTTGTTCGCCGGGGGCCAGCTTACTTGGGCCGTTGATGGTTGAGGTGTTGCCGGCGATAAATGCATTGAGCATTTCTGTCAGCTGCAGCTCCACATTAGTCACGGTTACCGGGCTGTTATTCTTGATGACAATAATCAGGTAGCCATCATCACCCATGACCAGTTTGCTGGGGATATATTTGTGGGGCGCTGATTCCAGCTCCAGTACCGCCAGCCGCTCCTGGGACTTTTTGGCAATCTCGCCACTGCCTGAAGCGGCAGACTGGAAATAGCGAATGGCATTTTGCTGATCGCCGCTGTCCAGTGCAATTTCCCCCAGGTAGTAACTGGCATAGGGGGTGGGAAGAATGTTGTAGCTTGTTTCGAGGTCAGACCGTGCCCCGGTTTTATTCGCCTCTTCATAGCGCAGCATGCCGCGGGCCAGGTAGTGGCTGAAATAGTCAGGGTTTTTACCAATGGCGGTGGTGAAGGCTTTTTCGGCGTTGGCAGCATTATCCAGCATTTCCCAGGCGTGGCCGCGAAGCTCCCAGAAATAGCCATCACCGGGTTGTATGGCAATCGCCTTATCCAGTGCCGCCAGAGCGCCTTTGGCATCCTTGTTGTTGAGTGACTTGATGGCCTCATCCTGGGCTTTATAGGCCGGTTCATCGCGCTTCAGCCTGGCGATTTTACGCTGGTAAATATCGCGGTTGGTTATGCCTTTGGGTAGAGTCGCAGCCTTGGCCTGGTTGGCATTGACGCGTTCCCGTGAGGGGGGATGGCTGGCGAACAGGCCGCTGATGAAATCCTGCTGACGGCCCTCACTGAGCTTCACAAAGGTTTCCTGCAGCTTCACTGCGCCGTGAGGGTCATAGCCAGCCTTGACCATGTAGTCCATACCATAACGGTCGGATTCGAGTTCATCTTCACGGCCATAGCGGGCCATCCAGGCGGCGGCGCCCAGTTGGGCAACCTGGGCACCGGCCTGACCGAAGCCGTAATTGGCGCCGGCAATGCCCACTGCGGCCGCTCCGATATTCAGTAAGGTGCCGCGAGTCATTTGAGAAGCCCCATGGCGGGCTGCGGCGTGAACAATTTCATGGGCGAGCACCGCAGCGAGTTGCGATTCGTCCTCAAGGTAGTTGAGCAGGCCCCGGTTTACCGCAATCTTGCCTCCAGGCAGTGCCCAGGCGTTGGGCACGGAATTATTCAGTACCACGAATTCATAGGGCAGGTTGGGGCGATCACTGACCGCCGCGAGTTTGCGGCCCACCGAGCTGACATAGACTTGCAGGTCCGGGTCGAGGTAGTAACGGCCGCCCTGGGATTGCTGGGATGGCGCATAGTTGCTGGCACCGATCGCCACTTCCTGATCGGCAGAAACCAGGGAAAATTCACTCTGGCCCGTTACCGGGTTGACCGAGCAGCCTGTGAGGGTCAGCAGCAGGGCGAGAAGGGGTAATGAAATTCGGTGTAACTGGCGCATCTGTACTCCTGGCAAGCGGCAGTGGTGAAATGAGTATAATGGTCTACCTTGATGTGTAAATGACTACCCGGTTGGACAACGTATGTTGACAGTAATTTCCCCCGCAAAGACGCTCGATTATGAGACGCCGTTGAATACTGCCCAGTACAGTCAGCCCGACTATCTGGATGATTCAGCGGTATTGATCGAGGAACTGCGTCAGTTGTCACCACCGGAAGTGTCAGCCCTGATGGGCATCAGCGACAAACTGGGCGCGCTCAATTATGGCCGTTTTCAGGACTGGAAGCAGGTGTTTACTCCGGACAATGCGCGTCCCGCCGTGTTGGCTTTCAAGGGCGATGTCTACACCGGTCTGGAAGCGGAAACCCTTTCCGAAGAGGATCTTTTGTGGGCGCAAGACCATCTGCGCATTCTGTCCGGTCTCTATGGCCTGCTGCGCCCGCTGGACCTGATGCAGCCCTATCGCCTGGAAATGGGCACCCGTCTTGCCAATCAACGCGGCAAGGATCTCTACGGTTTCTGGGGAAGCAAAATCACGGAAGGGCTGAATGCTGAACTGGATGCCATGAAAACGCCGGTGCTGGTTAACCTGGCGTCCAACGAGTATTTCAAATCGGTGATGCCCAAGGAACTGCATGGAGACGTCATCACCCCCGTCTTCAAGGACTGGAAGGGCGGTAAATATAAAATCATCAGCTTTTACGCAAAAAAAGCACGGGGGCTGATGAGTCGTTACATCATCGAAAACCACATTGACGCTGTCGAACGTCTCAAGGACTTTGATACCGCAGGGTATGCCTACCAGCCAGCGATGTCCTCAGCGCGTGAGTGGGTATTTACTCGTAATAAAGCTGAGGCTTGATAGGCATGTACCTTGAAAAACCCTTTTCCCAGGCCTGTGAAAACAATCGTCAGCCGATCCTGGATATTCTGCAGAGGGTTTTTGTCGACCGCCAGCAGGTGCTGGAGCTGGGCAGTGGTACAGGTCAGCACGCGGTGTATTTTGCCCCGCGCCTGCCCCATCTAACCTGGCAAACCGCAGACCTGGCGGTCAATCACGATGGCATCAATGCCTGGATCGATGAATTCCCTGCGGACAACCTGAAGCGGCCGCTGTTGGTCAATGCCGACCAGCGACCCTGGGCACTCGAGGGTTATCAACCGGATGCGCTGTACACGGCCAATACTTGCCACATCATGGCCTGGTCGTCGGTGGAAAACCTGTTTGGTGAACTGGAAACGCGCTTGCTTGGAAATGCGACCCTGGCCATCTATGGCCCATTCAACTACGGGGGGCGTTTTACCAGCGACAGCAATGCGCGTTTTGACCAGTGGCTGAAACAGCAGGCGCCTCACCAGGGCATACGAGACTTTGAAGCGGTTAACAGACTGGCAGAGGCAGCCGGGTTTAGGCTGGCGGAGGACAATGCGATGCCCGCCAACAACCGGTTACTGATATGGAAAAAGTTCTCGACAACCTCGAATTGAAAATTCCGCCCCTGGCGCAAGGGCTGCTGATCGCGGCGTTAATGTGGCTGCTGGCCCGCTGGCTTGGGGCCGATACATCCTACAGTGCCTTCTGGAGTTTGTTGGTGATGCTGGTACTGGTGGCGGGTATAGCACTGGGAGCCCTGTCGGTATTGACACTGTATATGGCGAAAACTGCCATTGACCCGAGGTATCCACACAAGACGGTACGGCTTATTACCCAGGGCATTTACGGTTACTCCCGCAACCCCGTTTATCTGGGGCTGCTGGTGATGCTGCTGGCCTGGAACCTGTACCTGGACAGTTTGTACGCGACCCCGGGATTACCGTTATTTGTCGCGATGATCACGTTCTTACAGATTATCCCTGAGGAAAGAATTCTCACCCGCCAGTTTGGCGACAGCTACCAGGTATACTGCCGCACTGTGCGCCGTTGGCTTTGACGGTCAGCGAACAATGGGGGTGATTTTCGAACCCTCAATGGTGAGGTTGTACATCAGGCCCTTGTTGGAAAAGATAAAACCGATGATAGGCTGTTGAGCTGTCTGTGTATCAATTTCGCCACCGGTGCCAAAAGTGGCAATGGCGACACTGCCATCGACCCCCGCTTCCCAGCCATCACTGTTGCGGAATTTGTTGAGCGAATTTTCTGTCATGAACAGAATGATTTGTGATTTGATCTGGGCCCCCAATTGCAGGCCCAGGGATGCGGAGGCAATGCTGTAATATTTGACGTTGCTGCCGCCAACGCGCAGAGCACCTTCACCGTACTCACCACCCACCCAGAACCCGGCCTTATAGACTTTGGGGAAAATCAGAATACCTTTGGCGCGGGAAGTCAGCTCCCTGGCGGCCGGGGATTGTTTGTGTAACTCGGCCAGTGCCTCCTGAACATAGAGGTCAATTTCCAGCTTATTGGCTGCCTGGCTTGAGGCAGAAAAAAACAGGCACCCCAGCATGAATAACCAAACGTACATCTTCACGGCTAATTTCCTCCTCGGAATCGGGTCTAACCACCGCTATCGGATTTGTATGGTAACTGTCGCCGGGTGTCCTGAATATAGTCCAGCACATATTGTCGTTCTTCGGTGACAAAGCGCTTGATAGCCATGGCGAAATCCACATTGCTGATCCAGTGGGCCGAGCAGTTTTCCCTTGGCTCAAAGCCGCGGCGCACCTTGTGCTCACCCTGGGCGCCGGCATCAAAATGCGCCAGGCCGACCTCAATGGCAAACTCTATGCCCTGGTAATAACATAGTTCAAAATGCAGGAAATCATATTCCTGGATACAACCCCAGTAGCGACCGTAGAGGCTTGCATCGTCGTAAAAGAACAGCGCTGCAGCCACTTTCACGCCATCTCGCTCGGCCACGGCCATCATCAGCTGGCCATCCATCACCTCGCCCAGGTTGTTAAAAAATGCCTCTGTCAGGTAACCCTGGTTGCCGCTGTGTTTGTGATAGGTGCTGTGGTAAACCTGGTAAAAAAACTCCCACCAGTCAGCAGTGATTTCACGGTTGCACAGGCGTCTGACAGTCAGCCCTTTATTGGCCAGTTCGCGGCGCTCGCGGCTGATATTTTTGCGTTTGCGGGATGACAGTGCGGCGAGAAAATCATCGAAATGCCGATAGCCCCGATTTTCCCACAGGTATTGCACATTACTGCGCAGCAGGGCGCCTGACTTCTCCATGGCTGAGATCAGGTCTGGCTCCGCAAATAGCAGATGCCAGCTACTGATGCCTTTGTCATCTGCCAGTTTGTGGATGGCGGAAAGCAGCAGGGGCGCCACCCTGGCAAGCTCGGTTTTGGGGGTAAGGGCCAGCCTGGGACCCACCGCTGGTGTGAAGGGAACGGCACTGAGTAACTTGGGGTAATACGCCATATTCTGACGCTGGTAGGCCTCAGCCCAGGTCCAGTCAAACACGTATTCTCCCCAGGAGTGGTGTTTCAGGTACATCGGCAGGGCACCAATGGTGCGTCGTTTCTCAGTGAGGAGCAGGTGACAGGGTTGCCAGCCGGTGGTGGTGGAAGCACTGCCGGAGTGTTCCAAAAGAGAAAGAAAACGATGCTGCAAAAACGGGTAGGGGCTGTTGTATAGCCCATCCCACAGGCTGGCATCGCATTCATCAATGCTGTTTAGAACCCGAATATCCAAAAAACTGACCCATTCTTAGTGAGCACCGACAGTGATCACGGACCCCGGCAGGGCCAGTAATCATCAACAGGACACTATGCTACTACAGTAGGTTTTGGAAGGTGGCAGCAAAAACAGCTGCCTTTACCCAGGGTGCTGCGAATCTGAAGGGTGCCGCCGTGGCGCATGAGAACATGTTTGACAATGGCGAGGCCGAGACCGGTTCCGCCAGTGCTTGAGGCGCGACTGTTATCGACGCGGTAGAAGCGTTCTGTAAGCCGCGGAATGTGTTTGGGGTCTATGCCATAGCCATCGTCACAGATTTCGATAATCACTTCATTTTCGGTGCTGTGGCAAGTCAGGCGAACATCCACGCCGCCGGGGTTGTGTTTGATGGCATTGATGGCCAGGTTGGAAATGGCGCTGTACAGCTCTTTGTACTCCCCCCTGACCTCGAGGTTTTCTTCCTCCAACTGCATTGAAATATGATGGTTTTCGGTGCAGACCATGCGGGCATCCTGCACCACCTGTTGCAGCAGCGTGGCAATATCAACAGATGTGCGCGGCGGCGGTTTTCGGTTCGACTCAAGCTGCGACAGCATCACCAGGTCATTGGCCAGTGCGTTGAGACGTTCGGTCTGCTGGTCCATCTGGTCGAGGGCTTTTTTCCAGTTGCCCGGCAGCTGATCGCTGTTGTCCTGCAGGGTTTCCAGGTAACCGGAAAGCACAGTCAGTGGAGTGCGCAGTTCGTGGGAGATATTGGCGACAAAGTCCTGCCGCATCTGTTCCAGATTGCGTAGCCGGGTGATGTCCTGTGCCATCAGAATAATATTGCCGTCGCCAAACTCGGCGGCACTGAACAGCAGGGTTCTGCTGGGGTCTTCCGGGGAAGGCAACTCTGTAGGTGGTGGCAACTCGTTGTGCTGGATAAAAGCCACAAAGCGTGGATCGCGAACAATATTGATGATGGACTGGCCCCGGTCGCCTTTTTCCAGGCCCAGCAAGGCCTCAGCAGCGGGATTCCACCATTCCAGAACGCGGTCAGGGGTCAGGGTCATGATGCCGTCGGGCAGCGCGGAGGTGATATTGCGCACCCGTTCGGAGAGCTGGCGTCGGCTCTGCTTGGCGCGGTCATTGCGTTGCTGCATGCGGTACAGGTAGTCTGTCATGTCGCCCCAGACACCGCTGGCATCCGGCGGCAGCCCATTGGCCCCTTGGTCCAGCCAGTCGTAGAGGCGGGCGATGTGGGAAAAAGTCCAGAGCATATAGATGCTGCCACCGGCCAGCAGGGTGAACAGTATTTCTCCCAGCATGAAGCCGATGAATAACAGCAGCAGCGTGATCAGGGCAATCCGCCGTATTTCTGCCTGCAACCCTCTATGCAAGTGTAACCCTTACTCTTCTGTAACCCGTGTGGAGAAGCGGTAACCCGCGCCCCGCACAGTCTGTATGAAGCGGTCATGGCCTTCAAGGGCTATTGCCTTGCGCAGGCGTCGAATATGGACATCGACGGTGCGCTCATCCATGTACACATTGCCGCCCCAGACGTGGTCCAAAATCTGGTCGCGGGAGTAGACACGCTCCTGGTGGGTCAGGAAAAAGCTCAAAAGCCGGAACTCGGTAGGCCCCATGGACACGGTCTGGTCATTGATTGTCACCCGGTGACTGATGGGATCAAACAGCAGGCTTTCCACCTGGATCGGTTCCTGTGGCAGGGCCGGTTCAGCACGGCGAAGAACCGCATTAATCCTCGCCACCAGTGCGCGGGGGGAGAATGGCTTGGTGATGTAATCATCTGCACCCACTTCCAGTCCCTGGACAACATTGTCCTCGCTGGCCTTGGCAGTGAGCATTATGACCGGCACGTTTTTGGTCAGTTCGTCACGTTGCAGGCGGCGAATCAGCTCGATACCGCTGGTGCCGGGCATCATCCAGTCCAGTAACACCAGGTCCGGTTGCTCGTCGATGATCATGGCGTGAGCCTGCTGTGCATTTTCCGCCTGAAGGCAGTTGAATCCCGCCACATCGAGTGCCGTGCTAATCATGTCGCGGATGGCGGGTTCGTCGTCCACGACGAGAATGGTTTTTTCGCTCATATCCCTATCTTCTCTTTTCATATCTGCGTATTACATGACTCAGGGATGACAGAAATATGACAGCGATTGGCGCGACATGGTGAACTAGCTGCCGCCCAGTTGGTAGTCGAGCACCAGCCCGATAAAAATGGCGGCACCCACGTAGTTGTTGTTGAGAAAAGCCTTGAAGCAGCCTTCCCGGTCACGGTTGCGTATCAGGAACTGCTGGTAGAGAAACAGCAAGGCGGCAACAGCCAGCCCCAGGAAAAACCAGAGGCCGCGGCCAAAATTCATGCCGATCATCAGCAGCGCAATTACTACCAGTACTTGCAGGGTGGCGGTGATGGCGATGTCCATGTCGCCAAACAGAATGGCCGTGGATTTGATCCCGATTTTCAGATCATCATCGCGGTCAACCATGGCATAGAAAGTGTCGTAGGCAATGGTCCACAGGATGACCGCTGCGTAAAGCGTCCAGAGCTCAGGGAGCAGCGTTCCAGTTTCCGCCGCAAAGGCCATGGGGATACTCCAGGCAAATGCCGCACCGAGTACCAGCTGGGGCAGGTGGGTGTAGCGCTTCATAAAGGGATAGCAGAAGGCCAGCGCCACGCCGACAAAGGCCAGCTGGATGGTCAATTCATTGGTCAATAAAACCAGCAGGAAAGAAATCACACACAGGCCAACAAACAGCATTAACGCCTCTTTGGTGGTGACGGCGCCGGTGGCCATGGGGCGGTGCCGGGTGCGCGCTACATGACCGTCGACCTTGCGGTCGGCAAAATCATTGATGACACAACCGGCCGCGCGCATCAGGAACACGCCGAGAATAAATACCAGCAGGTTCTTGAAGGAGGGAACTCCCTCCGCTGCCAGCCACAGTGCCCAGAGGGTGGGCCATAACAGCAACAGCGTCCCAATGGGCTTGTTGAAGCGCATCAGGCTGATGAAATCTGGCAATCTTTCGCGCACTGAACTCATGTTAGGCGTTAATACCGGGCTAAAGCGGGGTATTGTAAGGGGTAAATTCCGGTAAAAACATCTCGCACACCAACAGCGGCTTGTTGTCCAGCCAGAACAGGGAGCGTCGCCCCGGTATCACGGCCTGTATTCCTTGCAGGGGGCCGGGCAGGGGAAGCTGGCGAGTATCCTGACAGGCGAGCTCTATGGCACCCCTGCGCATGTGTGGGTCACTGAATAACAGCGCCCCCAAGGGTCGGTTGTCCAGTTTGCGCAAACCGCGCAGACGTCCGTTTAGTGACGTTTGGGGTATGACACTGCGCGCGTAGACCCAGGGTCTGCCGCCACCATAAAGAATCACTTCGCGAATCAGCGCCAGCTGGTGGTGCCCCATAGCCAGCACGGTGCGCTCGGAGGGCCTGGGGAGTGCCATCTGCTGGCGGATAACCTGCACACCAAAATCACCACGACTGAGTTTGATCAGCCGCTCGGTGAGGGAACCCCGATCCAGCAGCCAGCTGCGAAGCGGGCCGTTGGCCGGTGAAGCGGGGCCGCGTTTGTGGCGATGCCAACGGGGTTCTGAAGTGAACGACATGGGGGTCCTGATAACGCTGGTGTGGTGTCTATTCTAACTGCTGGGAGGGCAGTCGGGTTTGGGTTTAGCGGGACAGTTTTTCCAGTAACAGTCTCATTGCCTGACCGCGATGGCTGATGCGGTTTTTCTCGGTTTTCTCCAGTTGCGCCGAGGTTAAACCCAGCTCGGGTATCAGGAAAAGCGGGTCGTAACCGAAACCATTGTCACCCTGTGGAACGAAGCTGATTCGCCCTTCCCAGGTTCCCTGGCAGATTAGCGGTGTCGGGTCTTCGGCATGACGCATCATCACCAGCAGGCACTGGAAACGGGCGGTGCGTTGCTCTTCCGGAATTTCCTGCAGCAGGGACAGCAGGCGCAAGTTGTTTTTTTCGTCGGTGGCATTTTCGCCGGAAAAACGGGCGGAATAGATACCGGGAGCCCCGTTCAACATATCCACTTCAAGGCCCGAATCGTCGGCGATAGCTGGCAGGCCGGTCAATTTGGCGGCATGCCGTGCTTTGATAATGGCGTTTTCAACAAAACTCAGTCCATCTTCGATGGCATCGGGGATGTCAAAGTCAGACTGTGGGACAACGTCCATATCCAGTCCTGCGAGCAATTGTCGGAATTCAGTGAGCTTGCCTTTATTGCCGGTGGCGAGGACGACTTTCATAACTCTGGGTACCTGTTACATCAATGAAGCCCGCAGGTCACTATGTGCAGTGGCCCGCAGGTTAAGGCTGGCCTCACTCGTCCTGATACAGGGTTTTCTGAAAGGTGAGGGAGAGCGGTGGCTGGTTGGGATCGGGTGTGACTTCAATCTTGAACGTCATGTAATCCTTGTTATCAATACGAAACGGCGCGAGGTAGTAGACGGTGTCTCCTTCCCGCACTTCAAAAAAATCCAGGGCTTGCTGCTGGGCGAGAATATTGGAGACAGTGCCCTTGACCAGTGCGGTGGTGCCGCCCGCCTTGTCGTCGCGCAGCACGGCGATATTGACCAGTCCGCGATCCTTGCCGCGAACAATCTTGTAGGCGCTGGCGATGTCAGGCTGGATGAAACTGCTGTTAAACACGCTGTAAAAAACTTTGATGTTGCCAAATTCACGGTAGGGTTTGTCGCTGGCCTGAGCCGCGAGTGTGAATACAGCCAGCAGGACCAAACAGGTGGATCGGGACAATTTCATGGTCATTCCCTCGCAGTTTCCATAACAGATTAACGGCGTTGCAATGTCTATTTGCTCAAATGATAAATTGCAGTATCACTGAAAAGGTTAGGCCAGATTCCCTTGATTTGCCGATCGGGCAAGCGGGTGGCAACAAATTCACGGTGCAACAGGCGAATGTTTTTTTCCGCGCACAGGGCCTCGAAGTCATCCACGGTACAGAAGTGGATGTTGGGGGTGTCGTACCATTGATAGGTCAGCTGTTTAGTCACCGGCATGCGGCCACGGGTGAGCAGGTAAAAGCGCGCACGCCAGTTGCCGAAATTGGGAAAAGTGACCACGCACTCCTTACCGACGCGAAGCATTTCATCCAGCACCAGGTGCGGGTAGCGCATGACCTGAAGGGCCTGCGTCATGACCACGGTGTCGAAACTTTTGTCACTGAACTGGGATAGTCCCTCGTCCAGGTCGGTCTCCAGCACGTTGATGCCGTTGGCCACACAGGCCGTGATATTGTCCGGATCGATTTCCAGGCCATAACCCTCAACGTTTTTTTCCCGGTGCAGCATTTTTAACAGGGTGCCGTCACCGCAGCCGAGATCGAGAATGTGACTCGAGGGTTTGATCCACTGCTTGATAATGTCCAGGTCGGTCCGGTTGGTCATGGTGCCGTGACCTCATTGTCCAGGCGAGACAGATAAGCCGTGAGTACTTGCTCATAGCGCTCGTTGGGTAACAGGAAGGCATCGTGGCCGAGATTAGACTGAATGGCGGCATAGCTGACATTTTTATTGGCGGCGATCAATGCTTCCACGATTTCCCTGGAACGCTCAGGTGCAAAGCGCCAGTCGGAGGAAAACGAGATCACGAGAAAATCACACTGGGCATGCCGGAACGCCTCCACCTGGTCGTGGTTGTATTCCCTGGCCAGATCAAAGTAGTCCAGTGCCTTTGTCATCAACAGGTAGGTGTTGGCATCAAAGGCATTGGCAAATACGTCACCCTGGTAGTGCAGGTAGCTCTCTACCTGAAACTCAATGGGGGTGTCCTGACCGCGCTGGAATGAACCCGAGCGCAATTCGCGCCCGAATTTATCACCCATAATCTCGTCCGAGAGATAGGTGATATGCCCGATCATGCGCGCCAGGCCGAGACCATTGCGTGGCAACGTCTGGTGCTCCAGATAATAGCCATCGAGAAAATCCGGGTCCGATTTAATGGCGTTGCGGGCGATTTCATTAAAGGCGATATTCTGCGCACTGAGCTTCATGGCTGAGGCAATGATAATCGCATGGCGCAACCGCTGCGGATGCTCCAGAGACCAGCGCATGACCTGCATGCCGCCAAGGCTGCCGCCGACAATAGCGGCCCACTGCTGAATACCCAGCCGATCCGACAGTCGCATCTGGCTCTCAACCCAGTCACGAACCCGTAGTGCAGGGAAATCCGGTCCCCAGGGCTGGCCCGTTTGAGGATTGATGGATGTCGGTCCAGTGCTGCCGTGGCAACCTCCCAGGTTATTCAGGCACACCACAAAAAAACGGTTGGTATCAAAAGGCTTCCCCGGACCGATATGGTTATCCCACCAGCCCGGCTTATTGTCATCCATGCTGTGGTATCCGGCAGCATGGTGATGTCCGCTGAGGGCATGACAGATCAGGATGGCGTTGCTGGCATCGGCATTCAGCTCGCCATAGGTTTCAACCACCAACTGATATTGATTCAGGGTGCGGCCGCAGGCCAGTGTCAGCGGTTCATCGAACTGAATCACTTGAGGGGTGACGATACCTACTGAATTGTCGGGAATAACGTCTGGCATCGGGGCGGCAAGGGCTCCTTGGCTTTGTCAGGGATCTGCGGGAGTCTAAATAGGGGCGGCCATCAGCGCAACCAGATTACCTGTCGGGTTGTTGCGGCAGAGTTCGATCACAGCGATTCGATGTCGTAATCGATAACCACAGGCAGGTGGCTGGAAAAGGTTTTGGCCTTGTAGGTCACGGCATATTCCACGCTGTGACGCAGGTTGTTGGAGATCAGTTGCAGGTCTGTACGCCAGCCGCAGCCTTCACCAATTTCGCCGGAGGGCCAGAAGGTGAATTCATCTCTGTCGGAATTGAAAAGCCGAAAGGCATCCGCGTAGCCGATCGAGTTATAGAGCTGCCCAAGGCTCTGCCGTTCATGGGGTAAAAACCCGGACAAGTCCTCACAGGCGACAGGGTCAGCGACGTCCGCCTCGCGGTGGGCAATATTCCAGTTGCCACAGAAAAAATAGTCGCGGCGTTTGTGGCTGATTTTGGTGAGGTGGCCAAGCAGGTCGCGGAAAAAGCGATCCTTGGTTTCCTGGCTGGTGGTACCGGCAATGGCTTCCGGGGCCAGCAATGAGCAAACGCTGATCCGCTCAAAATCCGCCTGCAGGTATCTCCCCTGCATGTCCTCGCCATTACTGGCGCCAAAACCGTACATGATAGCCTTCGGCATCTCGCGGGTATAAATGGCTACACCATTTCTGGTCGCATCAGGGGCATCGAGAAAATAGCTGAAATAACCGTCCAGGACGTAGTCTTGGCGTTCCTCAAGCTCGTAGGCAGAAGCGCGCAGATCCTGAAGGCAGATCAGGGTGGCATCCTGGGATGCCAGCCACTCATACAGGCCCTTTTCTGTCGCTTGCTGAATACCGTCGACGGCAAGACTTATGATGCGCATTATCGCCCCTTGTTTTGGGAGAGTGTATGATAACCGGCAAGCCGGGTTTGATGAATTGGCAAACAGAATTCAATGACCTGGGCATTGGGACTCGACTTTGTAAGGGCAGGGTGCGTTTGTGAGAAACACCAGAACAACCTACAAATCCATCGGTGCTGTCGCCGTTGTACTGCTATGCCTGAGCGCTATGGTAGCAGAGGCGGGCAATCTTTACCGCTATCGAAACAGCGATGGCAACCTGGTTATTGACCACCAGGTTCCCCCGGAATACATCGCCCAAGGGTATGAAGTTATCACCAGTACCGGGCGTGTGGAAGCCGTAATTCCTCCGCATCAGGAAAACGGGGAAGAAATGTCGCCAGAGGCGGCGCAAGCGGCCTCTCTGAATCGCGAAGAAGACCAGATGTTACTGCGCAGCTACAGTACCGTAGAGGAGTTGCAGGCGGCGAGTGAGCGCCGCTTGCAGCAGCTCGATCGTGAAATAGAGATTGTCGAGTCCAACCTGGAAAAAAACCGTCGGCAATTGATGGAGTTTCGCGCAAAGGCAGCCATGGACCAGTTCAACGGTGAAAAACTGTCAGACAAACGGTTGGACAGCCTGAATGAAGTGGAAACGGCCAATCGCGATGCCTTGCAAATGCTTGAGTTGCGTCAGAAAGAGCGGGAGCAAATGGCTCTGCGCTATCAGCGCTATGTGGAGCGCTTCAAGGTGTTGACGGCTAAATCCCCTGACGAATAAACACTGCCTGGGCGACGGCCCACTGTTCCTGCCAGTGTTCCGTGGGGGGGCGGCTGAATCCGCTGCGTACAAACTGGCTGATGCGGCCTTCTGCCAGTGAGAGAATGAAATTGGCCGCCGCCGTGACCGTGGTAGCCAGTCGCAAATTGCCTGCCATCTCGGCTTCCCTGAGAATCTGTTTAAGCTGCGTTTCCAGCCGGTCGAAAAGCTGCTGAATGCGTTTGTGCAGCCGGTCAGTCTCTCCGGTGAGAGCATCCCCGGTCAGCAGCCGGGTAATTCCCGGATTTCTTTCCGCAAAGGTCAGCAACAGCGTCAGTATTCTGTAGCAGCGCGTAGCGGCGTCGGGCTCTTCGCTGAGAATGGTGCGGATACGGCTGAAAAGGGTTTCCTCGATAAAATCGATCAGGCCTTCGTACATCCGGGTTTTACTGGGAAAGTGCCGGTACAGGGCCGCTTCAGAAACACCCACTTCAGCGGCCAGGGCAGCAGTGGTGATGCGACCGCCCGGCGTGGCTTCCAGCATTCTTGCCAGTGACTGGAGTATCTGCTGTTTTCTGGACGAAGTATCCGTTGCCACGCTTATTACCCGGTTGCGTTGGTGATCAGGGTGCCGACACCCTGATCAGTGAAAATTTCCAGCAGGGTGGCATGATTCACCCGGCCATCAATAATATGGGCCGCTTTGGCGCCACCCTTTACCGCTTCCAGCGCACACTGGATCTTGGGTAGCATGCCACCGTAAATGGTGCCGTCTGCGATCAGCTCGTCCACCTGTTTCGTGGATAAGCCGGTCAGCACCTGGCCGTTTTTGTCCTGCAGTCCGGCTACATTGGTCAGCAACATCAGTTTTTCTGCCTGCAGCACCTCGGCGATTTTGCCGGCCACCAGATCGGCATTGATATTGTAGGAGCGGCCATCGGCATCGACGCCGATAGGGGCGATCACCGGAATAAAATCGCTGTTGGTGAGCATGTCTATCACACTGGTGTCGATCGATGCCACTTCGCCCACATGTCCGATGTCGATGATTTCCGGTGCCTCCATTTCCGGCGTGCTGTGTCGAACCTTCAGTTTGCGCGCCATCAGTAGCTGGCCGTCTTTGCCGGTAATGCCAACGGCCTTGCCGCCCGCGTGGTTGATGAGGTTGACGATCTCCTTGTTGACGGTGCCGCCGAGCACCATTTCCACCACATCCATTGTTTTGCTGTCGGTGACGCGCATGCCATTGATGAAGTGGGATTCAATATTAAGCTTCTGCAGCAGGTCACCGATCTGGGGGCCGCCGCCGTGAACCACCACCGGGTTCATGCCCACCAGTTTCATCATCACGATATCCCGGGCAAAGCTGGCTTTAAGCTTTTCGTCGACCATGGCGTTGCCGCCAAACTTGACGACAATCGTCTTGCCGGTAAAACGTTGGATATAGGGCAGCGCCTCGGATAGCACTTTGGCTGTGTTGGAGGCGGCTTCGCGGGTTAGTGACATTGATGTTCCTGGTGTTTTTATCAGCGAGTTAGAAAGTGAGATTGCTGTCTATGCTACGAAGTTGCTCCCGGAAAAGCGACTGGATTTTTTCCAGCGCGTCACTGGACTCCGCTTCGAAGCGAAGGGTTAGTGCAGGGCTGGTGTTGGAAGCCCGTACCAGCCCCCAGGCTTTGGGGAAATCCACGCGCAAGCCGTCGATGGTGCTCACTTTGCCATCCTGAAAGACCTCTTTCGCAAGCAGCTTCTGCACAATGTCGAACTTGCTCTCTTCGTCCGTAGGGACAAGAATCTCCGGGGTGGCATGGCGGGTTTCGAAACTGGCCATGATGTCATCCAGGCCCTGCTCGCGAATGCTCATGATTTCAATCAGGCGGGCTGCGGCATAGAGTCCGTCATCAAAGCCGTGCCAGCGGTCATGGAAGAAAATGTGGCCACTGAACTCACCGCCGAGGGGCGCCTTGCTTTCAATGATCTTGTTGTACATGTGCGAGTGGCCGGTTTTCCACATCACCGGGCGACCGCCATAACTGCTGATCAGGCTGTTCAGGCGGCGGGTGCTCTTGATATCGAAGACCACATCGGCCCCCGGGTGCCGGGAGACAACATCCCGGGCGAAAATCATCAGCAGTTCATCGGGCCAGATAATCTGCCCGCTGGCGGAAATGGCCACGATACGGTCACCATCGCCATCGAGGGCAATCCCTAGGTCGGCATTCTGTTCCTTGACCCACAGTCTCAGGTCCTCAAGGTTGGCGGGTACCGAAGGGTCCGGTGGGTGGTTGGGGAACGTGCCATCCACATCGCAGTAGAGTGGTAACACATCGCAACCGATGCCTTCAAGCAGTCTGATGGCCAGCTCTCCGGCTGCGCCATTGCCGGCATCCAGAATCACTTTGAGTCCCTGTGCCGGTACAATGTCGCCGATGATGGCCTGCAGGTAATCGTCGGAGAGATCCTGATTACTGCGTTGTCCTGGTGTTTTCTCCGGGAAGTCCTGTGACATTTCCTGACGCAGGGATTTCACCTCTTCGCCACAGATAGCGTGGTGCTGAAAAAACATTTTGAAGCCATTGTATTCGGCGGGATTGTGGCTGGCGGTCACCATCACCCCACAATCGCTCTGTTGCAGATGGTGGGTGGCAAAATTCAGCAGCGGTGTCGGCACCAGGCCCAGGTGGATAACGTTGCAACCTGTGCTTAGGATTCCCTCTTCCAGTGCCTCACTCAGCTGTTCACTGGACTGACGACCATCGCGGCCCAGAATTAATGTGTGTTCGCCCAGGGCGATGGCTCGCTGGGCAAGGGCTTTACCCAGCTGCTGCGCAAAGTCGGTGGTCAATTGTTTCCTGGCAATGCCACGGATATCGTAGTCGCGGAACACCACTTCCGGGTACGCGCCAGTTGTCTCCGCGGGTACTTCCTGTTCCTGGGCTGAACTCGCTGTGGCGCCTTTTGCCGGGATTGCTTCGAGGAAGGACTCACCCCCGGCATTGACCGGGTCAGTGGTGGGTGTATTGATACGGCGCACTTTTTTGACTGCCTGCGGGGAAGGTGCCTTGTCCACGTGGAAGTGCAGGGTCAGGCGCAGCATCAGGTAGATAATAATGAGGGTGGCGACAGCCAGTACCGAGGCAAACAGTGCGAAACTCTCATAGGATGGCTCTGCGCTTTGCAGTAATGCTTTGCTGCCGGTAAAGCGCAATGACCAGTTGTCCGGATCGAGCTTTAACTCAACAGCGTCCAGCGCTTTGGATTTATTGCCCATTGACACAAATGCAGTACCCTTGGTCTTGGGCATTGTCTGAATCAGCTGGGTCAGCCCCAGTTTTTCCTTCACTGCGGGTTTCAATGCATCCATTAGCGGCTGCAGGGACTGAATGCCCAGCATGGCCCCGATAATCTCACCCTGCTGATTTTTTAACGGGTAGCTATAGAGGAGTTGCCACTCTTTCCCGAGGCGTGCGGCGGCCACCGATTGCAGCTCCCCAGCCAGGGTTTTGTCTACCAGGTAATGGCCGGCAAAGTTTTGTTGGTCAATCAGGCGCAGATCACCCGGCGTGACCAGATAACCGGCGGTTAATTCCGGCGCCCATTCCAGCAACAGTTTTTCAGCGGCGAGAATCTGCTCCTGGTTGCCGGATATGGCCGCTGTGGTAAACAGCGATTTTTCAGCCATGGATGCCAGTTGTTGCTCACGCTCTTTAAGATAGTGGTTGGTGGCCTTGCGTAATTTGGTCGCAAGTTGCCTGGCGCGCTCGGTGGCCTGTTCTTTCTGAGAGGTCTCTACAGTCTGCTGAAACAGCCAGTAACCGGTGTAGCTGGCACCCGCGAGGAGCAGGACTACCAGAAGCAGAATCAACGGGTGTTGTTTGAGTTTTTGCAGGGCGCTGGCTGCGCCGTTTGTGGTCTCTGTCATTTTGTTGGATTAATCATTTCAGCAATTTTGGCAATCAACTGGCGTGCCAGGATAGATTTGTTAATTTTTGGAATAGCTTCCGAAGTGTTCATCTCGACCACCAGCACTTCGTTATCGTCACTGTTGAACCCAATGGTGCGATCAGATACATCATTGGCAATCACCAGATCGAGATTCTTTCTTTCCAGCTTGCCGCGGGCGTAGTCTTCCAGGTTGGCGGTTTCCGCGGCAAAACCCACTGTAAAGGGTCGGTTTGCCAATGCGGCGACGGCGCTGACAATGTCCGGGTTCTTGACCAGTTCTATGGTCATTTCTGTGGCATCTTTTTTAATCTTCTGCTGTGAGGCTTGCACAGGTCGGTAATCGGCGACGGCAGCTGAGGCGATGAACAGCTGGCTGCCGTCTGCTTCATGCAGGGCTGCCTCATACATTTCCTGGGCGCTGGTTACGGCAATTGTCCGGACGCGATCCGGTGGCGTGAGGCTGACAGGGCCGCTGATCAGGATGGTCTCTGCACCGGCTTCGGCAGCCGCTTCAGCCAGGGCGTAGCCCATTTTGCCAGAGCTGTGGTTGCTGATATAACGCACCGGATCAATGGCTTCCCGGGTGGGGCCGGCAGTGATGACCACTTTCTTGCCTGCCAGTGTTCCGGTCTCAAAGATGTCCGCCATAAGCTCGGCAATATCTTCGGGCTCGCTCATGCGACCCGGACCAATATCCCCGCAGGCCTGACTGCCTTCTGCCGGGCCGAAAATATGGACACCGCGACCGCGCAGGCGCTCCAGATTTGCCTGGGTTGCCGGGTTGCGCCACATGCCCTGATTCATGGCAGGTGCTATGGCCAGCGGTGAGCGGGAGGCAAGGCACAGGGTGGATAGCAGGTCGTCCGCCTGCCCATTGGCCAGCTTGGCAATAAAGTCGGCACTGGCAGGGGCAATCAATACCGCGTCAGCCCAACGAGATAACTGGATATGCCCCATGGCGGCCTCTGCCTCTGTATCCAGCAGCTCCAGGTGAACCGGGTGGCCGGATAGGGCCTGTAGGGTCAGTGGCGTGATAAATTCGCTGGCAGCCGACGTCATGGCCACCTGAACATCTGAACCGGCATCCTGCAGGCGGCGGATGATCTCGGCGCTTTTATAGGCGGCAATACCGCCGGTAACGCCCAACAGAATCCGCTTGTTTGCCAATGACAGCATGAAGTTACCCATAGTCGTGCCAAGGGGGCTAAGATAACACCGCGAGCAGGGTTTGCGTAGTCAGGGCTCACATAATCGGAAACACAGGGAGGTGTTATGTCGATTCGCGATTGGCCGGAGGGTGAACGCCCCCGGGAAAAACTGTTGACCCGGGGTCCGCAGACGCTTTCAGATGCCGAGCTGCTGGCCATTTTTCTGCGCACGGGGTGCGTTGGTCTGTCTGCAGTGGATCTGGCAAGAATACTGCTGGATGAATTTGGCAATCTCAACGCCTTGCTGTCAGCGGACAAAACCCGTTTCTGTCGTGCCCGCGGTCTGGGTGAAGCCAAATACGTGCAATTACAGGCAGTGATGGAATTGGCCAGACGTCAACTCGGCGAGCATCTGCAGCGTGAGCATGTAATGAACAGTCCGTCACAGGTCGCGGAATTCCTGCAGGCTGAATTGCGATCTTGCCGCCAGGAGGTTTTCGGTGCCATGTTTCTGGATGCCCAGCATCGGCTGATTGCCTGGGAAAAACTGTTTTTCGGGACGATTGATGGCGCAACAGTTCATCCCCGGGAGGTTGTGCAGCGGGCGTTGCATCACAATGCCGCGGCGCTGATTTTTGCCCACAATCATCCCTCCGGGGTGGCCGAGCCCAGTGAGGCAGATCGCCTGATAACAGGACGGCTGAAGGATGCCATGGCACTGATAGACGTGCGGGTGCTGGATCATCTGGTGGTCGGTGCCGGGTATGCGGTGTCACTGGCAGAGCGAGGACAGCTCTGACTGTGCAGGAACAGGTTGCTTTTTCAGCAAATTTGTTTGATTTAGGGTGGCCCTTCTGGTATAAAACGCGGCTCTTCGCGGGGGTGTCCCCGCAGGTCGACAGCAAAAGTCAGGATTTAAGTGCGCTCGCTAGAGATCGGTGGCGCCAGTTAGCAGAGGCAAAGCAATGTCTAAAGTATGTCAAGTCACCGGCAAAAAGCCGATGACCGGAAACAATGTTTCCCACGCCAAAAACAGAACTCGCCGCCGGTTTGAGCCAAACCTGCATTCTCACCGCTTCTGGGTTGAAAGCGAGAAGCGTTTTGTCAAATTACGTCTGTCTTCCAAAGGCATGCGTATCATCGACAAAGTGGGTATCGACCAAGTGCTGGCGGATATCCGCAAGCGCGGTGACAAGATTTAAGGAGCGCTAACATGGCCAAGTCAAATCGCGACAAAATCAAACTGGTTTCCAGTGCCGGTACCGGTCACTACTACACCACTACCAAGAACAAGCGTACCCAGCCCGAGAAGCTGGAGTTCAGCAAGTATGACCCGGTGGTTCGCAAGCACGTTCCTTACAAAGAAGCCAAAATCAAGTAAGTTGCGCTTCTACGTTTAGACGTTCGATCACTGGAAAAGCCCCGACTGGATCGGGGCTTTTTTGTGGTGGGCAAAAAGCTGGTGAAAGAATAAGGGCCGCAGAAGGTCGCTTAAGGCAGCGTGGTGAGGGCGATGTCATTGACACCGGCTTCCCGGGCCTGATCCGAAATAATCACAAACGAGGCTGTCCTGGCCTTGGGGTGAGCCTCAATAACCACCTGTAAGCGGGGATTTTCCGCGTGAGCCCGCTCCACGTTCGCTCGCACGGAGCGGATATCGATACGCCGTCCCTCCAGCCAGACGCTGTTGTCTTCGGCGACCTGAAAGGTCTGGGTGGCCAATTGCAGTTCCTCGGGTGGTGGCTGCTCGGTCTGTACCGTTTGTTGTAGCCCGATACCGGTTTCGCGCACAAACGTGGCGGTGACGACAAAGAAAATCAATAGAATAAAAACAACGTCGAGCATCGGCGTCATGTCGATTTCTGCCGGTTCATCGGTAATTTTGCGACGTCCCAATGCCATGGCTACAAGCTACCTGTAAAGTACAAACGTGGTGCCCTCCACTGAAGGGTGCATTAGTATGCCAGAGTTTTTTTTTCGCTACCTGATGGCGGGAGTAATCTATGCCGGAACTGCCGGAAGTTGTCGTGACCCTGCGCGGAGTCAGTCCTCATATACTGGGAAAGCAGGTTGAATCGGTCACCGTGCGGGAGCCCAGACTGCGCTGGCCGGTCACAGAGGGATTGCCCACATTGTTGGCTGGGCAGGTGCTTCAGGATGGCCGACAACGCGGTAAATACATGTTGTTCCGCTTTGCCCATGGACACGTAATGATCCATTTGGGCATGTCCGGTAACTTGCGCATCGTTACAGCCGCAACACCGGCGGGAAAGCACGATCACGTGGATATCACCTTTGTTGATGGCACCGTGTTGCGGTACAGCGATCCGCGCCGGTTTGGCACGATTCAGTGGTTGGAGGGTCTCCCTGAAGAGCACCCGCTGTTGCGTCACCTCGGCCCGGAACCCTTTGACGAAGACTTTTGTGGTGATTATCTCTACCAGCGCTCGCGGGGAAGGAAGGTGCCGGTCAAGCAGTTCATCATGGACAGTAAGATTGTTGTGGGCGTGGGCAATATCTACGCCAACGAGTCACTTTTTCACGCCGGCATACGCCCGACATTGAGTGCTGGCAGGGTTGCGCGGGGCCGTTACGAGGTGCTGGCCGGGCAGGTCAAGGCGGTGCTGACCAGTGCCATAGAGCAAGGGGGCACAACCCTTCGGGATTTTGTCGGTGGCGACGGCAAGCCCGGTTATTTCAAACAGCAGCTTTACGTTTACGGTCGCGCCGGTGAATCCTGTTTGAACTGTGGTGCGGAACTTAAAGAAATTCGCCAGGGGCAGCGTTCTACAGTGTATTGCCCCGGCTGTCAGCGCTAATCAGGATCGCCCGAACTTGCGATGCAGGGCTTCTTTGACAGTGGGGTGGACAAAGGCATCAATGTCACCACCCAGTGAGGCAATTTCCTTGACCAGCGACGAGGACAGATAGGAAAGCTTTTCCGACGGGGTGAGAAAGATACTTTCAATATTGGGTGCCAGGGCACGGTTCATATTGGCCAGCTGAAACTCGTATTCAAAATCGGATACTGCGCGCAGGCCCCGCAGGATGGCGTCCCCTCGACAATCCTTGACGAAATTAACCAGCAGGTAGTCAAAGCCTAGCACCTCCACATTGTCCAGGTGTGACAATGCCTGCTTTGCGAGATCGATACGCTCTTCCAGACCAAAGGTCGGGCCTTTGCGCTCACTGCTGGCAATGGCAACAATAACATGGTGAAACAACTTGCTGGCACGTTCTACCAGGTCGATATGGCCGTTGGTGATAGGGTCAAATGTGCCGGGGTAAATAATTGTTTTCACAGTGGTTCTTCGCTCTGAGTGGGGCGGGCATGGTAAACGTTTTAATCGATATTCTCAAATAAGCGGTATAGTCGATAACACACCTGTCCGGCGGTTTTTTCTTTTAGCAGGCTCAGCGAGGCTGGCATGGCGGGCGGCGATTGCTGGCGATCGGTTTCGATATACAGGTAGGCGCCGTCGGCCAGAATGCCCGAGTTGAAGAGCATTTTCAGGCAGGGCTGCAGCAGGTCGGCATCGAATGGCGGGTCCAGGAAGACAATGTCGTAAGGCGTTTCCGGTCGGGTGCTTTCCAGCCAGCTAAGTGCATCTACCGCCAGTATATCGGCCCCCTCCGCCTGTAATAGCTGGCAGTTGTCCCGCAGCGTGGCAACGGCCAGCGGATGTCTTTCAATCATGGTGACGCTGGCGGCACCACGTGAAAGTGCTTCCAGTCCGAGGGCGCCCGAGCCGGCAAACAGATCAAGGCAGCGGGCGCCGGCAACTACAGGAGCCAGCCAGTTGAACAGGGTTTCTCGTATGCGGTCACCCGTAGGACGCAAGCCGGCCACTTCATTGAAACGGAGTTTGCGCCCACGCCACTGGCCACCGATAATACGCAGCTGCCCTGCAGACCCGCGTCCGGAGGGTGATGATGTTGAACGTTGGTGGTGTTTCAAAATCTGGGTGGCTCCTTATAGTGCTAGCTTACACCGCCGCATGACCACTGAGAAAACTGATGTCGGATTCTGAATCAAACAACCACGAAAACAACCTTCCGGAACAGGAAAAACGCTCTTTCCTGCAGCGTATACGCGGGCAAAAGCCCGGTGTTCCTGAGGGCACCCCGACGGCAACCCGGACGGAGCCAGTATCCGAGTTACCGTTGTCGGTTGAGAGCGCAGAGGCCTCGGCCATGACAAAGACACGGTTGCGGGATCGTTTTCGCCAGGCATTGTCCAAAACCAGCCGCAGTCTGGGTAACCTGTTTCTCGGTGACCGCGAGATTGATGATGAGCTGCTGGAGGAGCTTGAAACCCTGCTGCTGATGGCTGATGTGGGGATTGAAACCACCGTTGAGATCATTCGCGACCTGTCCGAGCGGGTGCAGCGTCGGGAGCTGTCTCACAGCCGTGCGCTGGTAGCTGCATTGCAGAACGCCATGGTGGAAAAGCTCAAACCCTGCGAACAGCCTCTGGTGCTCGATACGCAAAGACGTCCCTATGTGATTTTGGTGGTCGGTGTTAATGGTGTTGGTAAAACCACCACCATTGGCAAATTAGCCCGCCGATTCCAGTCCCAGGGCAAGTCCGTGATGCTGGCGGCAGGGGATACCTTTCGGGCAGCCGCGGTGGAACAACTCCAGGCATGGGGCGAACGCAACCGTGTGCCGGTAATTGCTCAGCATACCGGCGCCGACAGTGCCTCGGTCATTTTTGACGGCATTCAGGCGGCGCAGTCGCGCAAAGTGGATATTCTGATTGCGGACACGGCCGGGCGCTTGCACACCAAAAGCAATCTGATGGATGAGTTGAAAAAAGTAAAACGGGTGATGGCCAAACTGGACGATTCAGCACCCCACGAAGTACTGCTGGTGCTGGATGCCGGGACCGGGCAGAATGCCATGAACCAGATGCAGCAATTTCAGGATGCCGTGGAGGTCAGCGGGGTGGCACTGACCAAGCTGGATGGCACGGCAAAGGGCGGTATTATTTTCTCTCTCTGCAAGCGCTTTGGCGTACCGATCCGCTTTGTGGGGCTCGGTGAAGGTATCGATGACTTGCAGCCTTTCGATGCACAGGAATATGTTCAGGCACTACTGAGCAGAAGCGATTGAGGTAGCAACTCCCTGTATGATCCACTTTGACAAGGTCAGCAAGCGTTACCCCACAGGCCAGGAAGCGCTCAGTGGTCTCAGTTTGCACCTGGATGCCGGTGAAATGGCATTTCTTACCGGCCATTCGGGTGCCGGCAAAAGTACCCTGCTAAAGCTGATCATGTTGATGGAGCGCCCAACCCACGGCCAGTTGCTGATCAATGGTAAAAACCTTGGCAGGCTCCACCGCAGCCAGATTCCCTACTACCGTCGACGGGTTGGTGTGGTGTTCCAGAACCACCAACTGCTTTTTGATCGCAATGTCTTTGATAATGTCGCCCTACCCCTGCAGGTGTCTGGTTACCAGCCCCGTGAAGTTGGCCGGCGGGTGCGTGCCGCACTGGACAAGGTCGGCCTGCTAAATAAGGAAAAACATAATCCGATAGCGTTGTCTGGCGGAGAACAGCAACGTGTGGGTATTGCCCGTGCGGTGGTGCACAAGCCACGCATACTGCTGGCCGATGAGCCGACGGGAAACCTGGACCCGGAATTGTCGGCGGAAATCATGACGCTGTTCAGACAGTTTGGCGAGCTGGGTGTTACGGTACTGGTCGCCACGCATGATGTGGACTTGATTGCGAGTATGAACCGACGTCAGCTGCATCTTCAGCAGGGTAAGCTGGTGCGCGACGAGGTGAGTGCGGATGTCACCCGGTAACCGCCTGCTGCGCCGGGGTCCGTCGCCCGGCAAAACCCCATCTCGGGAGCCCCGGGGTGATGCTCGCCGTGGTGCCAGCGATGGTGTCGCTCGTTGGTCAGATAAACTGAAAAGCTACATCGATCACCACAAGGGCTTATTCCTTAACACCGGGCGGCGACTGCTGGCGGAACCGGTCCAGACATTGATGACGTCTCTGGTGGTCGCCATTGCACTGGGCTTGCCCGCTGCACTTTATGTGGGCGTGGCCAACCTGCAGCAGTTGGCCGGGCGCGTTGACAGCACGGCGCAGATGACCGTATTTCTGAAAAAAACTGCTTCGGCGGAAGAGGTAGCGGGGCTGCAAAAATTATTGCGCGATGATGGTGATATCCAGAGCGTGAGTTATATCTCCAGCGAGCAGGCGTTGCAGGAATTTCAGGCGCTCTCGGGTTTTGGCAGCGTCCTGGAGCTGCTGGATGAAAACCCCCTGCCGGGGGTGCTGCTGGTCCAGCCGGCAATGCGTTTCCGCACTGACCTGACCCGCAGTGAAGCACTGGTTGCTCGCGTCGCCGAGCTTGCGGCGGTAGATGATGTTCGTCTGGACATGAAATGGATGCAACGCCTGCAGGGCATTCTGGAAATTGGTCAGCGACTGGTTTTGTCATTGGGGTTGGTATTGTCCCTCGGTGTATTGCTGATCATCGGCAACACCATCCGCCTGGCGATTGAAAACCGCCGGGATGAAATTGTGGTGGTGAAACTGGTGGGAGGAACCGACAGTTACGTTCGCCGCCCGTTTCTCTACACCGGTATCTGGTATGGCCAGCTGGGCGGCTTGCTCGCCTGGTTGCTGGTCATGTTGGCACTGATCTGGATTGATGGCCCGGTCGACAGGTTGGCAACGCTTTACCAGACATCGTTTTCTCTGGCGGGGTTGGGCTTCAGTGGATTATTGGCGCTGTTGATATCCGGCATTCTGCTGGGGCTATTGGGGGCATGGCTGGCAGTTGCACGGCACCTCGCGAGTATTGAACCAAAATAGGGTTTGTTGATCTGAATCAGGTGCTTATCGCAACTTTTTGCGGGTATGAAAATCTAATTACAAGCTGGTAAACTATCGCACCTTTATATATCGAGGCCGTTATGAAGAAAGCGTTACAGACAGTTGAATGGATGGCACCCGGTGCCAATCTCTCTGCGTACATGCAGGGAGTAAATGCCATTGCCGTGTTGTCTGCCGATGAAGAGCGCTCTCTGGCAGAGGATCTCTACTATCGCGAAGACCTTGATGCTGCACGTCGGTTGGTGATGTCACACCTGCGGTTTGTAGTGCACATTGCACGTTCCTACAACGGTTATGGTCTGCCCCTGGGCGACCTGATCCAGGAAGGTAACGTGGGCTTGATGAAGGCCGTTAAACGTTTCAACCCGGAAAAAGGTGTGCGGCTGGTGTCCTTTGCCGTGCACTGGATCAAGGCTGAAATCCACGAATACGTGCTGCGCAACTGGCGTATCGTTAAAGTGGCTACCACCAAAGCACAGCGCAAACTGTTCTTCAACCTCCGTACGGCCAAGAAGAAACTTGCCTGGTTGACCCAGGACGAGGCCACTGCCATTGCAGAGGATCTCGGTGTGGAAGTTGCCCAGGTGTACGAAATGGAGCAAAGGTTATCGGCCCGTGATGCCGCCTTTGATGCGCCGGAAGACAGCGATGACGATAGCAGTTATCAGGCGCCGGCACTTTATCTTGAAGACAAGTCAGCCGATCCGGCACTGCAGCTGGAGCGGGCCGATAGCAAGCAGGACAGCTGCCTGCGCATGAGCGAGGCACTGGAAGAGCTCGATGAGAGGAGCCGCGATATTATCAACAGCCGTTGGCTGGCAGATGACAAGGCGACGCTTCATGATCTGGCTGATCGCTATGGTGTTTCTGCTGAACGTATTCGCCAGCTCGAGCAGAATGCCATGAAAAAAGTGCGGGCGATTATGGAAGCTTGATCCCAGCTGTCAAAGCCTCGCTTAAAAGCCGCGGTCTCCGCGGCTTTTTTAATGAAAAGCCAAGGAATACCATGAAAATAATTGCGATATTTACCGGGCTGTCAGGTTTTCTGGCCGTGGCATTGGGCGCCTTTGGTGCCCACGGCCTGCGCGGCAGCGTTGACTCTGCATTGCTGGATGTCTGGCACACGGCAGTGCAATACCAGATGTTTCACGTGTTTCCCCTGCTGGCCATCGTGTTTGCTGCAGCGGGAGAGACGCTGCCGCTAATGAAGTGGGCGGCTCGTCTGTTTCTACTCGGCACCGTGGTTTTCTCGGGGAGCCTTTATGTGCTGGTGTTGAGCGGCATCAGGGCGTTGGGAATGGTGACGCCGGTTGGCGGAGTGCTGTTGCTGGCAGGTTGGCTCGTTTTTTCCTTTGCCTTGGTGCAATGGGTCGCACGACGCGAGAAAGGAGCCTAGCGTTGGAAATCAAGCCGGAGTACAAGAAAAAATCCATTCGTAGCTACGTGGTGCGGGCGGGTCGCATGACCGATAGTCAGCGAGCTGCCTTTGAGAAGTACTGGCCCTTCTATGGGTTAAATCTCAAGGACGGTCCGGTCAATCTTGATCAGGTGTTTGATCGTGTGGCTCCCCGCGTCCTGGAAATCGGGTTTGGCATGGGTGACTCGCTGCTGCAGATGTTGCAGCAGGAAACAGATAAGGACTTCGTGGGTATTGAAGTCCACCCGCCGGGGGTGGGTCGCCTGATCAATAATGCCGGCAAGAGCGAACTGAGTAATTTGCGGGTGTACCTGGCAGATGCCATAGACGTGATGGACGACTGCATACCCGTCGAAAGTTTTGATCGGGTCCAGATTTATTTTCCCGACCCATGGCACAAGAAAAAGCACAACAAGCGCCGGTTGATTCAGGCTGATTTTGTTGCCAAGTTGCGAACACATATCAAGCCGGGAGGCATACTTCATCTGGCGACAGACTGGGAACCCTATGCCGAGCATATGCTGGAGGTAATGGAGGCAGTCAGCGGCTTTGTGAATGAAGCGGGAGTCGGACAGTATTCGCCGCGCCCGAGTTATCGGCCGGTGACAAAATTTGAAAAGCGTGGTGCTCGCCTTGGGCATGGCGTTTGGGATTTGCTCTATCGTAAAGAAAGCTCAGTAGACTAGCAGTCTGTAGAAATACGTTTTCGAGGCCGTTTAGGCTAACGACGCAGAAGTCACGCAGATAGTTTTTCAACAAGCTTTGCTAGGTCGCGACCAACAGATCACCTTTATAGTGCTCCATGAGGCGTTCCACCTTACAGCCTACCAGTGTGCTGTAGAGACTTTTATCGCGACTTTTCCCCATGACCAGAACAGCGGCCTCCAGTTGCTGGGCGCGCTGGTAAATCACCGTACAGGGTCGCCCGATTTGCAGGTGCACCCGTGATGGGTCTATGGCAAAGCGTTGGGCTATCGCGGATTGTTCTGCGGTCAGTTCCGACAGGTAATCAAAGCCGAGATGGGTGGCAATCGACTCCTGCTCATCCAGTGCACAGACCAGCCTCAACTCGCGGTGCATGTCTTCGGCCAGATTACTGGCGGTGGCCAATACGTTGTGATTCAGTCCGTCGTGGAGTTCATCGTCCCGGCGCGGGTCAATGGCCGCCAGGATGGGGTCTTCTGGCGACAGCGCCTCTCCGGCAACCAGGTAGAGTGGGCAGGGGGTGGATTCCAGCCATCGTGGCAGGTCTTCCTGGTAAGCCCGATCAAGAAACATCATGCAGACGTCGGGCTGCAGGGCGCGCTGGCAGGCGGCTGTCAAAACGTCATCGTTCCAGGCGGCTTCATAATTTACGTCCGCGGTTAATCCGAGTTTTGCCACGTGATGCCTGAGGCGCTGCTCGAGTTCACAGCGAGACTCGTGTTTGGCGTCCTGGCGTGAATTGAAGTGCAGCATTTCCTTCCTGCTGAGATAGCAGCAGGAAAACGCGATAAGACTGGCACCACTCTCTACCGCCAGAGCAGCCGCCCGTCCCAGGGCTGGCTGATCAGGGGCATTGGGGTTGATCGCAACGAGATAGGAGAGACAATTGACCAAGGGTTTCTGCTCCAGGAGAACCGTAGGATTTTAGGCGGTTGCTCCATATAATCTGGGTTCTATTCTAACCATAGACTATTTTTATTCCGTATCAGGTAAATCTGGGAGGGTTATTATGGCCAAGCGCGTTGCAGTTGTGCTTTCTGGTTGCGGTGTTTACGACGGGTCGGAAATCTATGAGACGGTGATTACGTTGCTGCGGCTGGATCAGGCCGGAGCCGAGGTGCAATGTTTTGCCCCCGATATGCAACAGCTCCATGTCATCAACCATGCTACCGGTGAGTTGATGGAAGGCGAGGAGCGCAATGTGCTGATAGAGGCAGCCCGGCTTGCCAGAGGTAACATTCAGAACCTGTCAGATGCAGATGCGGCCGAGTTTGATGCCGTGATTCTTCCCGGTGGTTTTGGCGCCGCCAAGAATCTATCTGATTTTGCCGTGAACGGCGCCGATCTGACGGTGATCCCCCCCCTGGTTGCCTTTGTTCAGGCCATGCGTGAAGCAAACAAGCCTGTGGGGTTGATGTGTATCGCCCCCGCCATGACCGGCGTCCTGTTTACTGATGGCGCAACCTGCACCATAGGCAGCGACCCCGGGGTTGCCCGGGCCGTCGAAGCCACCGGAGCGATTCATAAAAACTGCGGGGTGGATGAGGTTTGCATTGATGAAGCCAACAAGCTGGTGACCACGCCTGCCTACATGTTGGCGGAAAATATCGGTGAAGCTGCCATCGGTATCAACAAGCTGGTGGATGCTGTTTTGGCGATGGCCTGATGGTGGCGCCGCAACGACCGGGCAATCCTTTCTGGGAATATTCACTGGCGCATTATGGTCGCAGGGAGGTGGCACAGGTATGTCTCCATTTGCAGGATACCTATAGCGTCAATATCAACCTGCTGCTTTTTTGCTGCTGGACCGGTTCCAGGGGGGAACCGCTGAACACAGCTCAGATACACAAGGCACAGCGTGTAATCGCGGAGTGGGATACGCAGGTTGTACAGCGGCTGCGACAGTTGCGGCGTTATCTGAAAGGCTCTTCCGCGGCGACTGAGCAGATAGAAAAGGATGTAAGGGAGCTGGAGCTGAGCACAGAGCGGGTGCTACAGGATATGCTGGTCGATTGGTGGCTGGGTGAATCCCGCGACGACTGTGATCAAAAGATGCCCTCGGTGCAGAAGGCAAACCTTGAGCTTTTCCTGTCCCTGTCGGGTGCTCCGTTGCCTGGAAACCAATCCCCTCTGCTATGGCCCTTAACCCGGCCACATTTCCCGGCATGAATTACGGTAAGATGCTGGCTGACCATGTAATTGTTAAAGGACGGATTATGAAAATGAAACTGGTGTTGCTGGTGTTGCTGGCGTTGACAGCGTCACTGACGTTAACAGCCTGCAATGACGACGCTGACTCCGGGCAAGCGGACACCGCTGTTGATTTGGATAACCAGGCCCAAAAGCTGAGTTATCTGATTGGTATGGACACGGGCGGCAGGCTTTCCGCACAGCCCGAGATTGCACTGGATCGCGAAGCCTTTCTCGCTGGCTTTGATGACGCACTGGCAGGTCGCGATCCGCGCCTGAGTCAGGAAGAGCTGACGGCGGTGGTTCAGGAGTTTCAGCAACAGCAGGAGGCGAGGCAGCAGCAGGCTACCGCTGAGCGCCAGGAAGCCATGCGCCTGGCCGCGGAAAACAATGCTGCTGAGGGCAAGGCATTTCTTGAGGAAAACTCAGGAAAAGAAGGCGTGGTAACCACCGAGACGGGTTTGCAGTACAAAGTGTTGCAGGTGGGTGCCGGCGCCATGCCCGAGGCCGCCAGTACGGTTGAGGTCAAATACCGCGGTCGCCTGATCGATGGTACCGAGTTTGATGCTTCGGAAAACCACGGGGGAAGCGTAGAGCTCCGTCTAGACCAGGTGATTCCCGGCTGGACAGAAGCACTGCAAAAAATGCAGGAAGGCTCGGTGTGGGAGTTGTATATTCCGGCTGATCTGGCCTACGGGCCAAGCGGTACCTCGGGTCTGGTGGGGCCCAACGCCACGCTGATTTTTGAGGTTGAGCTGATAGCAGTAGTTGCAGAATAACGGTTGCTGCCGTGACGCAATAAAAAAGGCCCTAAGGGCCTTTTTTATTGTCAACTGATTACCTTGCCGGTCGGGTGGGCCTTATTGCGCCAGCTTGTCCTGATGAGATGTGTGCAGGACCTCAATCATGATATCTTCTGCCTCCATGCGGGCACTCAGTGACTCCCCAAGGGAAGAGAGGTCCACTCCCAGCGTGGTCAGGTCATCGGTTTCCAGGTATTTATCATTGAAGTCGAGAATGAGCTCTGTGGTGGCATCAATGGTTTTCAGCAGCCGGTTGGCAGTTTGCAGGGCATCGCCGTCCTCGAAGTCCTTGCCTTCACGCACCAGCTGGTCGTAGATTTCAAAATGGCCGGCAGACGTGTAGTCCACAAGAATTTCACAAAAGGCTTTTACCTTGTGCCGGTGAGAGAGGTCATCGCTGTCAAAAGTACGAATATCGCCGAGGCTGCAAAAGCGCACCAGCATATCCTGGCGCTCCTGGAGCCACTGATCGATTAAATGGCTGACGCCACCCCAACGTTCCTGTGCCGACTTACAGTCTTCAAGCATAGACAGCTGCTTTTGTTGTTTTTGGTCGACCAAGCATAGGGAAACAGGCAGTGGCTGGCAAGGGTGTAAATACAGCGCTCCTTTCCGGTCGCGGCCTAAAACCACCAGAGAATAAGCCAGGGGAGGACCAGCGCCGTCAGGGCGCCAGTCATTCCCAACCCGAGGCTGGAAAATGCGCCGCAGCGAGTGCTGATCTCGAAGGCGCGAGTGGTGCCCACCCCGTGGGCGCAAATGCCGGTGACAAAGCCGATAATGCGGTCATCACGGATACCGAGTTTGCTGAACAGAAGTGGGCCGAGAATAGCACCGATTACACCGGTGAAAACCACCACCCCGGCCGTCAATCCCGGAAGGCCGCCAACTTTTTCTGCGATGCCCAGTGCGATAGGGGTGGTCACGGATTTGGGTGCCAGGGATACCAGTGTTTCACTATTGCCCCCCAGCAGCGAGGCAATGCCCAGTGCGCTGATGACCGCAAAACTGGCCCCAAACAGCAGCGTGCTCAGCAGGGGGCGTGCCAGCCGGCGAATATGGTGGAATTGTTGGTGCAGGGGAATAGCCAGTGCCACCGTTGCTGTCCCCAGCAGATAAAAAAACGGGCTATTGGCCAGTCGATAGTGTGAATAGCTGACCCCGGTCAATAACAGTACACCCGTCACCAGTAGCGGTCCGACCACCAGGGGGTGGAGCAGTGCCTGTATGGCCGGGCGGGCATGAGAGGCTCGGTACAGGGTAAACGCTATGAAAAATGCCGCGCCAGTCAGTGCCAACAGGGCCAGCGTGGTTAGCACGACGGTCATTGGCTGTCCCCGTCAGGATCAGGCATCAGCCGGTGCATGAGGTAGCCTGCCGCCGCCATGGTTAAAAGCGTGCCCAGAAACATGGCGCCAATGATCGGCAGCCATTGATCGGTCGTGATGTCCGGTAAAAAAAACAGCCCGGTACAGGCGGGCAGAAACATCAGCGATAGCCAGCGGATCATGAAATGCCCTGTTTCACCCAGCCATTCAGGGGTCTCTGTTCCCGTGAGTTGCAGTGTCGCAAACAGCAGCACCATACCAATCACCGGTCCGGGTATGGGCATACCGCTCAGGTAGACGATGGCCTCGCCGACGCCCTGAAAGCAAACCAGCGTGGCAAGCCCTCGCAACATGTTCACGGCTTGCGAACAACCTGCCAGATACCCAGGGCAGCCAGCCCAAGGAAGCAGATCATGGTCCAGCCCGGGATGCTGAGGCCAAGGAATGTCCACTGAACTTCAGCGCAATTGCCGTCGCCGCGCAGCAGCATGCCCAATGCCTGGTCAAAACTGAACACATCGAACAGGTACTCGGCGGGTGGCCCGCAGGCGGGCACCTGATCTTCGGGTAGGCTCTGCAACCACAGTTGCTTGCCGGAAAAAAAGCTTCCCCCCAGAGCGCTGAGTGCCGTGAGTATTCCGTAAAGCCGGACTTTTCTGTTGTGGAGAAAGGCGAGCAGCGCAATACCCCCGGTGAGCATCACAAAAACCCGCTGGGTAATGCACAGATAGCAGGGTGTCAGTTCCATGACATGCTGCATATACAGGGCGACGAGTATCAGCGACAGGCAAGCGACAAACATCAGTAGAAAGACTTGTCTGGGAGTGGGCATAGTGAAGTTCCTTGTCAAAGATGGTTCGATTCTAGACGCTGCTTTGCCGAAAACTCAATCAGGCGGGGGAACAGCTGATGGAATTCCTGCTCCAGTAACGGATATTGTTGTTCAAGAAATGGAAAGGCCTCCTGGAGCGGTACCGGGTTGCGGAAACGCTGGCCAATGCGTTCCAGCATAATTTCCAGTTCCTCAAAGCGAGCATAATTCTGCAGCCAGTTCACCCTGGGGGCGACTTCGCAAAAGCGTTTTGCGCCCGCAGGCAGGATGTTGTGATAGCTTGCCAGTGTGCGATAAAAGTCCTGGCAAAAAATGTCTAGTTCCCGGTCATGGTACTGCGGCCAGTTGGCGGCCAGCATGTGGTCATAACAGAGGTCGAGCAGGATACCGGCAAAGCGACGGTAAGGTGGTGAAAAGCGCTCGATGGCGATCTGAACTTCAGGCTGCCTGTCTGTAAATACATCAATTTGACGATGCAGCTGAATACCGCATTCGATGGTGTCAGGAAAGTCACCCCTCAGGGGACCCTTGATGAAATCACCCAGTAGACCGCCTACCATGCGCTGCGGATTTTCACCGGACAGGTACAGGTGGGCAAGGTAGTTCATAGTTGAAAGTCGTATTGCCGATAATAGTTGGCAAGGAACTCGTCAAATGTCTGCGTATCGCTGGCTTCAATGTCACGCTGCTTTTGCAGGGACACCTCAGCCTCGTCGCTGAACTGTTGTTCGATGTCTTTGGGCAGTGGCGAATCCAGAAAATACCGGCGGTGTCGGATAGCGTGATTCATGGCGACCCGAAAATAGGTCTGTCCGGTTTCGGCCATCTCGGCTAGCAGTTGTGCTGATGGTGTCAATGAAGGGTCATCCAGTCGAGCCTCAAGCCGGTTCAGGGTCAGACTGTAATCGGAGCTCTGATGATGTTTGTCCATGAGTTCAGCCACTGGCCTCATCTCAGCAAACAGTGCTTTTCCCCACTCACCCAGAGACCGATGGTGGCTGCCATCCCGCAGCTTGATGTCAGGATTGCGCCCCTCGTATACCGTACGCCGCTGGTTATCCAGAATGTTGCGGTATTCCTCGTCATCCGTGGCCGGGCTGGCGGAAAGCAGGCAGGTGAGAAGAAAGATATCCAGGAAGTCGATCTGTTGACGATCAATGCCCAGTGGAAGGTATGGGTTCAGGTCAATGCAGCGCACTTCAATGTATTCGACCCCCCGTTCCCACAGCGCCCAGAGGGGCACTTCCCCGGACCGGGTGGTTCGCTTGGGTCGTATGGTGCTGTAGAACTCATTCTCAATCTGCAGCAGGTGGGTGCTCAGTTGACGGTAGCAGCCGTCAGCATCCTTCAGGCCAACGGCTTCATACTCGGGATAGGGCTGCAGCAGAGCCTTTCGCAAGGTGGAAACATAGTTGCGCAGATCGTTGTAACAGACCACCAGTTGTTCCTGGGCCTTGCTCTGGTAGCCCAGGTCGCCCATGCGCAGGGAAGTGGCGAAGGGTTTATGGAGGCTGTGATCGTCCTTGCCGAATGGTTCCAGTTGATGCTCGCGACCGCGGACAAAGCTGCGACATACACCCGGAGATGCCCCAAACAAGTAGAGCAATAACCAGAAGCGGCGCCGGAAATTACGAATCAGCGAAAAATAATTGTCGGTTTTAAAGTCCTGTAGGCACTGTTCCGGTTGTTCGTGTTTGCGAAGCAGTTCCCACAGTGCGTAGGGCGCGGAAAAATTGTAGTGAATCCCGGCAATGGTCTGCATAAGGCGGCCATAGCGATGACCGAGTCCTACCCTGTAAATGGTTTTCATCTGACCGATATTGGAGCTGCCGTATTGACCCACCGGAATGTCGCTGTCGCCGCTCAGCTGGCAGGGCATGCTGTTGGCCCACAACAGCTCGTCGCCAATCTGGCGGTAGGTGAAGCGGTGGATATTCTCAAGCGTCTTCAATACCTGGTCCGCATCGCTTGAAGGCGGTGTGATAAATTCCAGCAGCGCTTCCGAGTAGTCGGTGGTGATCTGGGGGTGGGTGAGTGCAGACCCCAGTGAGGCGTTGTGGGGTGATTTGGCCAGCGTTCCCTCAGGGGTTACCCGCAGGCTTTCTTTTTCGATGCCGCGAACAACACCGGACAGCAGCTTTGAGTGAGGGTCGGAAGAGAGCAAATCCAGTCGGCTTTTGAGCAGGGGCAACGTTAGTTCCTTGTGCTGATTCGGTCAGTTGACCGTATGTAAATGGTCTGTCCAACGGTTACCGATTTGATGCCGCTTGATCGCTTCGACCTCTCCAGGGAGTGATAAATTCCCAATGATGATAATCAATGCGTATTGGTCTAACCCTGCATAAAAGCGGCGGGCCATTTTTCATTACTGATTTCTGGAGCTAGGCCTGTCGAGTGGCGGTAAGCCGGAGATCTGACGGTAAGTGTAACTGAAATTAGCCGATGAGCAGAGCTTCCTTGGTTGACTTAAAAACATCACGTATCTGACATGCCTGTGACATGGTATGGTCACATCATCAAGCAGATTTTTATGGGAATAAACAGATGAAAGTGACTGTTTTTGGCGGCGGATACGTGGGGCTGGTGACCAGTGCCTGCCTGGCCCACGTTGGGCACCATGTGGTTTGTGTGGATCAGGATGAAAGCAGAGTGGCTCTGTTGCAGCGGGGCATCTGTCCGATTTTTGAATCGGGTCTGGAAGACTATCTGCTGGAAGGCCAGCAGGAACAATTACTTGAATTTACCAGCGATGCTCAGCACGCCGTGGCACATGGCGATGTTATTTTTATTGCGGTGGGGACACCCACCGATGAGGATGGCACGGCAGATACACGGCACGTGTTGTCTGTGGCAAAAACTATCGGTGACTGCCTGTCAAAATCCTCCGTGGTGGTGACCAAATCCACGGTGCCAGTGGGTACGGCGGATCGCGTCAGTGAAGTTATTCAGCAACAGTTACAGCAGCGTGGGGTTGAAATATCCTTTGACGTTGCGTCGAATCCAGAATTTCTGAAAGAGGGTGCCGCGCTTGCTGATTTTATGAAACCGGACCGCATTATCCTTGGCTCCGGCTCCAAGCGGGTGGAGGCACTGATGCGTGAGTTGTATGCGCCCTTCAACCGCAACCATGAACGCTTGCTGGTGATGGATGTGCGTTCTGCCGAGCTGACAAAGTACGCCGCCAATGCCATGCTCGCGACAAAAATCAGCTTTATCAATGAGATTGCCAACCTGGCGGAACACCTCGGCGCTGATATTGAAAAAGTACGTCAGGGCATAGGTTCCGATCCGCGCATTGGCTATCACTTCATCTATCCTGGTTGCGGTTACGGGGGCTCCTGTTTTCCCAAGGATGTGCAGGCCCTGCAGGCGACTGCCCAGAAAGTTGGCTATCCTGCGCATTTGTTGTCAGCGGTGCAGCAGGTTAATGCCCACCAGAAGCAGCGTCTGTTTGACAAGGTGAACAGATACTTTGATGGCCAGCTGGCAGGCAAAGTGATTGCCCTGTGGGGATTGGCCTTTAAACCGCGCACCGATGATATGCGTGAAGCGCCCAGCCGGGTGTTAATGGAAGCCTTGTGGCAGCAGGGTGCAGCAGTTCAGGCTTATGATCCCCAGGCTATGGAGGAATGCCAGCGCATTTATGGCGACCGCAAGGACCTGGTGTTAATGGGAACCAAGGAAGCGGCGGTTAAGGGTGCTGACGCGCTGGTGATCTGTACTGAGTGGAAACATTTCTGGGCGCCGGATTTTGCGCAGCTCGCCGAAAAAATGAATCAGAAAGTCATCATTGATGGGCGAAACCTCTATGACCCGAAAAAAATGTCAGCACTGGGTTTTGATTACCTGGCGGTTGGCCGTGGTGCCGAGGCAGGCACATTAGTCGATTGCGAAGATTAAGGGGTTAGACGCGGCAGGGCATAGGGTGCCGTGATGGTTTCATCGTTGGCAGCCAGGTCAGATTTGATGCTCTGTTGCAAATCCGCCCAGTGAACCAGCTCCAGCTTGCCGCAGCCGTGTTCTACCAGTGCGGTACAGCTCTCAACCCAATCGCCGTCATTACAGTACAACACGCCATTGATGTTGCGAATTTCCGGTTGATGTATGTGGCCACAGACAATCCCGTCGACCTGATGGAGGCGGGCTTCCTGGGCAGCCGCTTCCTCAAAGGCAGTGATGGCTTCACGGGCATTTCTAACGCGGTTTTTCACGTAATAGGCCAAAGACCAGTAGGGCAGGCCAAACCAACGGCGAATACCGTTGCCCCAGCGGTTGAGGCGCAACAGCAGGCTGTAGCTGGCATCGCCCACCAGACGCCGCAAGGGGCTGCAGAGCACCGCATGATCGAATTCATCGCCGTGCATCATTAACAGTCGTTTTCCCTCGGCGGTGGTGTGCACAAAGTGCGCGCAAACTTCAATGTTGAGAATGGAGTTGCCGATAACTTCGCGGACTAATCCATCGTGGTTGCCGGGTACGTATACAATGCGTGTACCGTTGTTGGCGAGAGTAATTATTTTGCGCAGCACTTCGTGGTGACTTTTTGGCCAGAGGAAAGAGCGTTTCATGGCCCACAAGTCGACGACATCGCCCACCAGGTAAAGAGTATTGGCGTGGGTATTAGTCAGAAAATCCAGCAGGTAATCTGCCTTGCAGTCCCGGTACCCCAAGTGAATGTCGGATAGCCAGATGGTGTTGTAGCGCATAATATTTTCCTCATTTGCCACAAGCCTAAATAAGGCAGATGACTGCCCGGTGGCAGTAAAAAGAAACTTTCATGACAAAACTGGGCCAAATATCTGGCCCGTAACGGCAGGTTTTTCTCACCAATTGCTGCGCCCTCTGGCAACCATTTTTGCCATAATGGATTCTCTGAATAAGGAACGCTCTGTGCCCAAAGCTGTATTGAAAAACCGGATTATCCCCCTGTCCATTCTGCTGGTGGCGGTCATCGTGGTAATGCTGTTGTCGGCGGCCAAACCTTTACCACAACCGCAGATGCCGCGAACGGAGCAGGCACCGAAAATCTCCGTCCTGGTGGCAAACCCCCAGCCGACACAGGTTCAGGTTGATGCGCAGGGGACTGTTCAGCCCAAGACAGAAATTACCCTTACCGCAGAAGTCAGTGGCCAAGTGGTGGCAGTGTCCGAGAGCTTTGTCGATGGTGGTTTCTTCGAACAGGGAGAGCAGTTGCTGCAGCTGGATGATCGCGATTACCGCATTGCTGTCACCCAAGCCAGGTCGCGGGTGGCGGAGGCGGAGAAAACACTGGCCACGGAAAGTGGTCAGGCTCGACAGGCAAAGCGTGAGTGGCGCGACCTGGGCAACACGGAAGGCAACGCCCTGTTTTTGAGGGAGCCCCAGCTAAAAGCGGCAAAGGCGGCGTTGGCCGCAGCGGAGGCCGATTTGCAACAGGCATTGATCAACCTGGAGCGCACCAGTATTCGCGCACCATTTGCTGGCCGTGTGCGACAAACAGAAGTTGATCTCGGGCAGTACGTTAGTGCGGGTATGCAGGTGGCGGGTATTTTTGGTATCGATACTGCGGAAGTTCGCTTGCCGTTGACGCCGGATCAGACCGCGCTGTTACAGCTGCCGCTGCAGCCCAATGAGAAGGTGCGATTGCCCGTCACTCTGAGTGCGCGGGTCGGCGGTGAGCAGGCTACCTGGCAGGGTTGGTTGCTGCGAACGGAAGCCAGTATTGATACCCGAAGCCGTGTGCTCTACGGCATTGTCGAGGTCTCTGACCCACTGGCGTACCAGCCGCCCATGGTGACGGGCCTGTTTGTGCAGGCCGAGGTCGCCGGAAAAACCTTCCAGAATGTATTATCGGTGCCCCGCTCAGCCCTGTATGAAAAAAACCGTCTGCTGGTGCTGGATGATCAACAGCAATTACAGATCGTCACGGTTCAGGTGCTGCAGTTGTCCGCAGAGCTGGCATTGGTCACCGGTATCGAGCAGGGCAAGAAAGTATTGTTGGAGCGCCCGGGGTATGTGATTGAGGGTATGACCATCGAGCCCGTCATCAGCTCGGATGTGGCGACAGCCAGATGAGTACTTCCGGTAAAGGGCTGATTGCCTGGTGGGTCAACAACCCGATTGCCGCCAATCTTCTGATGTGGATGATCCTGGTGGGAGGGTTTACCAGTCTCCCCGGACTCGACAAGGAAATGTTCCCGAAAATTCCCAGAGATGTTGTGCAGGTCGAGGTGCCATATCCCGGTGCCGGCCCCCGGGAGGTGGAAGAGCAGATCTGTATTCGGGTGGAGGAAGAAGTTCACGACCTGGATGGCATTGAGGAGATCCGTTCCTTTGCCTACCAGGGTGGAGGCCGCATAGAAATTGAAGTGGCCGATGGCTACAGCACTCAGAAGCTGCTCAATGATGTGAAATCACGCGTCGACGCCATTAACACCTTCCCGGTTGATGCCGAACGGCCGCAAATCAAGGAAGTGCTGGCCCGCACACAAATTCTCAGTCTCGCCGTTGCCGGTCCGTTAAATGAAGGCGATTTGAAGCGCCTGGCTGAAACTATTCGCGATGAGGTGGTGAACCTGCCGGGGGTGACCCTGGCGGAAATTGGTGGAACCCGTGCAGAAGAAGTTTCCGTGGAGGTTTCGGAAGATGCGTTGCGACGCTACCAGTTGCGCTTTGAGGATGTGGTGGCGGCTATCCGTCGATCATCGGTCAACCTGCCCGCCGGGGAAATCCGGGAAGTGGCCGGTGATATTGTTTTGCAAACCCGCGGACAAGCCTACCACCGGGCAGATTTTGAGCGCATTGTGGTATTGCGTGATACAGACGGCACGGAAATCAAGCTAGGTGACATTGCCCATATCAATGATGGCTTTGCCGAACAGGACCTGGTGTCGTTGTTTAACGGCAAGCCAGCGGTCTTTATCAACCTTTTTAATACGCGAAACCCGGATGTGGTCACCACCTCCGAGGCGGTCCAGCAATATATCGACAGGAAAATGCCCACGTTACAGCCCGGTATTGAGCTGGTTGTCTGGCGCAATCTTTCCGTCTACCTGAACAGCCGTATTGACCTGTTGTTGAAAAATGCCCTGGGTGGCTTGCTGTTGGTGTTTGGGTTGTTGGTCCTGTTCCTGCGGCCGGCGTTGGCCTTTTGGGTCGCGGCGGGTATTGGCATTGCCTATGTGGGTACGCTCTGGGTTATGCCTTACCTGGGGATCAGTGTAAACGTGGTTTCACTGTTCGCGTTTCTGCTGATTCTGGGCATTGTGGTGGACGATGCCATTGTCGTGGGTGAAAGTGTTTACGCACATTATGAACGTGGCCTAAAGGGTGTGGAGAGCGCCACACTGGGAGCGCATTCTGTGTCAAAGCCTGTGACATTTGCGGTGCTGACCACCATGGTGGTATTTGTTCCCATGCTTTTGCTGCCGGGAGATTCCACCAAGCTGATGCAGGAAATGCCGAAAGTGGCCCTGATTGCCCTGGCCTTTTCGCTGCTGGAGTCGTTCCTGATTCTCCCCGCGCATTTGCGTCACCTGAAGCCGGAAAAAACGCCCCGTTGGCTTGTAACCAGATGGTTGCGCAGTGCCCGTCAACATACCTCAGGGGCACTAAAAGAATTTTCTGAAAATACCTATCGGCCCCTCCTGGCGAGAGCTCTGGCCCATAGCGCGACCACCATATCCCTGTTTGTCGCGGTGTTGATTGTGGTTCTTGGCGTTTTTTTCACCGGATGGTTGCGGGTCGCGTTTTTCCCGGTGGTAGAAGGCGAGTACTTGCGGGCTACTGTCGAGCTGCAGGAAGGTGTGGGCTTCCAGCGCACGCTGGTTATCATGGAGCAGATCGAGGAGGGCGTCGAAGGGTTAAGGCAGGAGCCCCTGATGACGGCAGAGGATGGCAGTTCAGTGCTGGTAAACCACTACTCCGAAAGCAAGGAAAACCTGGTTTCCGTGGTGTTGGAGCTGGCCAGCAATGAAACGCGTTCGGTGTCGTCGCGAGCCGTTGCCGAGCTGTGGCGCAAACATATTGGTCCAATTGAAAATGTTGAAGAATATGAGGTCGAATACACCCTGATGGGGCGGCCAAAGGATATCAATCTGCTGCTAAAAGGGCGTGATATGGATGACCTGCGGGCTGCAACCGCTGAAGTGGAGGCAGCGCTGCGCAGTTATCCCGGCGTTTTCAATACCTCAAGTTCCCTGCGCACAGCCAGACAGGAAATTGAAATCAGTCTGCAGGATGGGGCTGATACTCTGGGTATTGGATTGAGTGATGTGGCGGGACAGTTGCGCAATGCCTTCTACGGCGCTGAAGCCCAACGCATCCCCCGTGAAAAAGAAGATGTCAAAGTGATGGTGCGCTACCCCGAGCAGGAGCGCGCCAGCGTTTCCTCGCTGGATCAACTGCGCATACGCACGGATGACGGGCGAGAAATCCCCTTCAATGCTGTTGCTGAAGCGGCTTTCGTGCCGGGTTATACCGAGATCAAACGCCGCGATCGCATGCGGATGGTAGAAATCGAGGCAGAATTGACGAGGGGAGCTGCTTCTGCCAATGAGGTGGTCGGGGCGTTGCTGCAACAACGCTGGCCAATGCTGGAAGAGAAGTATCCGGGATTAACGCTGGAGATTGCCGGTGCCCAGAAAGATCAGCAGGAATTTGAAACCGGGTTTCTGCAGATGATGCTACTTGCCCTGTTAGCCATCTATGCCTTTCTTGCGGTGGAGTTTCGCTCCTACTGGCAACCCATCATGATTCTCAGTGCAGTACCCTTTGGTATTGCCGGCGCTATTTTGGGCCACATATTATTTGGCAAGGAAATCAGCATGCCCTCCATGATGGGTGTGTTGGCGGCAGCAGGTGTAGTGGTGAACGACAACCTGGTGCTGATCGATCGCATTAACCAGCTCAGAAAAGAGGGTTGGCAAGCACTGGATGCCGTGATGCAGGGAGCGAGAGATCGCTTCAGGCCCATCGTGCTCACATCTCTGACGACTTTTTTTGGATTGATGCCAATACTGTTTGAACGCAGTGCCCAGGCGCAGTTTTTAATACCGATGGTGATTTCTCTGGCGTTTGGCGTATTGGTGGCGACGTTTGTGACATTGTTGCTGGTGCCAGCCATCTACATCTGTGGGGAGCGATTGCAGGAAAAAGTGCAGCGTTTGGGCATCCTGGCCAGTAACCATGAAAATTAGGGGGTAGAGTTGGGTGTCAATCCGATCATAACGGCCACCGATCTGGCGCTGATTATTCAGCTGGCGGTTGCGCCGGTGTTCCTGCTGGCAGGGATCGCGGGATTTCTGAATGTCATGTCAGGAAGGCTGGGTCGAATCGTCGACCGCGCAAGGGTGGTGGGCTTACGGGAGCTGCGTCTTACAGATCTGGAGCAAAAAGACATCTGTCAGCGGGAACTGCGCATCCTCTGGCGGCGAGCGAAAATTACCAACTGGGCAATCGGCCTGTGTACTGCCGCGGCACTGCTGGTGTGTACCCTGATTGTAAGTCTGTTTGTCGGTGGGTTCTGGAAGCTGCATATCGGCGCACTGATTATCGGCTTTTTCGTGCTGGCGCTGGTGTTCCTGATTGTGGCGTTGATGCTGTTTCTGAAAGAGGTGCAGCTGGCCACGCGAACCCTGCGTATCGCCCGGGAGTTTTCAGTGGATGAGGGCAGTTAGCGGTTTTATATAACATCACCACATAAAAAGGCCGACAATTGTCGGCCTTTTTATGTGGTGATTTAAGCCCTGGTTATGGACGCTCAATACCGTATTTTTTCAGCTTTATGTAAAGCGTGCTTTTGGCGATATTAAGTTGTTTCGCTACCTGGGTCAGATTGCCACCCTGTTCCCTGATGGCACGAATGATAACCTCTTTTTCGGCCAGATCGAGGGGGTTGGCATCGTCGTCTTCCACTGTAGAAGAATGGGCTGACACAAAGTCTTTGGGCAGGTCATCTGGTGTGAGCTCTTCGCGGTCAGACAGGAAAAAGGCCGCTGTAATAAGGTTGCTCAGCTCGCGAATATTGCCCGGCCAGGTGTGGCGCTCCAAAAGTTCCAGAACCTGTTTGCTGAGCCTTTTCTGATCGCCGGAATGTTGCTCCAGCAGGTGGGCAAAAATGTTTTGTGCCAGCAGAGAGACATCGCCCTTGCGTTCGCGGAGAGGCGGAACCGTCAGTGTCATGGACGAGATTCGGTAGTACAGATCCATGCGGAAACGGCCTTCGGCAACTTCCTGCGCCAGATCGCGGTTGGTAGCAGCAATCAGGCGAAAGTTTACCTTGCGTGGGCGGGTTTCACCGACACGGCAGATTTCAGATTCCTGCAGCACCCTCAAGAACATCGGTTGCAGATCCAGGGGCATTTCGCCGATTTCATCCAGAAACAGTGTGCCACCGTTGGCGGCCTCAATCTTGCCGATCATGCCGCCGCGGCGGGCGCCGGTGAAAGCGCCTTCAACATGGCCGAATAATTCGCCGGCCAGCAGGTCACGCGACAAGCCGCCACAGTTAAGAGCTACAAACTCGCCGGTCTGGGAAGGCCCCTCTTCATGCATGGCTCGGGCAAAGAGTTCCTTGCCCACACCGGTTTCACCCTGCAAAAGAACCGGGATTGGTGCCTTGGCAATACGTTTTGCCTGTTGTACCGCTTTGAGAAAAGGAGCGCTTTGACCGACCAGGCGGAAAAATCCTGTAGACCGGGACGGTGGAGGGACATTTGTCACTGGGTTCGTAGCTCTCTGTGACTGACGGGCGGGGAGCGTGATAATCGCAAGATAGCCAATCTGCTCACCTTGATGAATGACCGGTTGGACCCAGTTGGAGTCGATTTGGTTCAGGGCGCGTTCGGACTCGGGAGTAAACACGCCTTCACTGTTTAATGTCAGTATGGGGTTGTAGGGCGTCAGGTTAATCTTAATCCCTCTGGCCGCCAATACTTTATCGGCCATGGTATTGGCTCGAACCAGCTTGCCATCCATGTCAAACACTAACACGCCATCATTGCCGGAGTTGGTAAAGTAATCAATGGTGGTACCCAGCAGCAAGTCACGCTGGGCCATTTTCAATTGAGCAAACTGGCCCTCAATCCTGCGGGCGCCGGAGATGGCCAATGCCAGGCAGTAATCGTGCAGAGTGTTTTTCAGGCCCGATATATTGAGTGCGCCTAACAAGCGTTTTTCAAAGGGATCGCGTATCACTGCAGCAGAGCAGGTCCAGCGACTGATATTTTCACAAAAATGCTCAAAAGCGTGAACCTGAACAGGTGCGCCAATATTCAGGGCGGTGCCAATAGCGTTAGTACCGGCTGCCTGCTCATTCCAGTTCGCGCCAGGAATAAGGCTGAAATTGTTGGCCAGCTCCAGAGTCGCCGGGTCACCTTCATAGTCGAGGATCATCCCTGCGGGCGTCACCAGGTGCATAATTGTTCCGGATTCAGCAAGCAGCTCCTTGGCCTCGCGCATGATAATTTCAGATGCAGATATGAGCTCTTTGTGTTGTCGACGAATACCCATGAGCTCGTCGCTGCTCAATTCCAGGCTGTGTTTGGCAACCAGCGGGTCAACCTGGCTCGTTACGCAACGTTGCCAGGATGCTTCGATAACGGAACGCACGGTGTTGTCGGGCAGGTTTCCGTCGGTCAGCAGCTTTTCTCGGGCTGATGCTATACGCGTCGGATGCGATACGGCAGCCGACCCTTTAAGGGAGGATTCGTAACTCATGGCACTCTCACTCGCCGACTTTTTATAGTTATCACAATGTAATTATAGAGTAGGACTGCGTATCTTCGTCCTCTAAGAGGGAAAATACAAGTTTTAGAAGGGCTTATAGTGGTGTTTGGAGGGAAAACAGCGGGATTCGGGGTGGAAACTGGCCAAAAGGAGGGGATAAATGGCGATTAATACTATGGTCGTAGACATGTTATAGGGGGCGTGTTTTAATCCCGGTTCGATTAATGTCCGGCCTGCGACTGATATTCGAACGTTTTTCGGACGGTTTCGGTGGCCATTAATTTGAAAACCCTTATAAGACAATAAAATTAAACAATAAATTAAAATTGGCACGGCTATTGCTATAGCTGTAGCGAGGGCACTCCTCCCTAAAATCATAACTAACGGTCTCACCCATGGGGCCAATGAGCGGGGGGAGTAGAAGTAAATCAACATAACTAGAGGATATAACCTTGAATGATTTAACAACCAATCCTGTAGAAGTTTTGGGTATCGATGCCGGGGGCACGATGACCGATACTTTTTTTGTGCGCGCTGACGGCGAGTTCGTTGTAGGTAAAGCACAGAGTGACGTGGATGAGCCATCAGCAGTAATGGATTCAAGTGTGGATGCACTCGCTCACTGGGGCCTGACTGTTGAAGAAGTCTTCCCGCAAATGGTCACTTGTGTATTCTCCGGTACTGCGATGCTGAACCGGGTTGTTGGCCGCAAAGGTCTGCGCACTGGTCTGATCGTAAGTAAAGGCTTTGAAGATTTTCACCGTATGGGTCGTGCGATTCAGTGCTACCTGGGTTATGCCTTTGAAGATCGTCTGCACCTTAACACACACCGCTACGATGAGCCGCTGGTTCACATTCATGACACTCGCGGTGTAACCGAGCGTGTTGACTCTAAAGGTGGCGTGGTATTCCCAGTTCGTCTGGACGAAGCCCGTGACGCCGCTGCTGAGCTGATCGACCAAGGCGTTAAAGCCATTGTAATCAGCTTCCTGAGCTCTTACCTGAACGGTGACCACGAGCGTGCAGTTCGTGATGTTGTAAAAGAAGTTATTAAAGAGAAGGGTGTAGATATCCCTGTCTTTGCTTCTGTTGATTACTACCCCGTACGTAAAGAAACTCACCGTACTAACACTACTATTCTGGAAGCCTACGCGGCCGAGCCTTCTCGTGCGATTCTGTCTTCCTTGAGCGATCGTATGAAAGCTGTTGGCGCCAACTACGACGTGCGCGTGATGGCATCTCACGGTGGTACTATCAGCTGGAAAGCGAAAGAGCTGGCACGTACCCTGGTATCCGGTCCTATCGGTGGTGTAATCGGTGCCAAGTATCTGGCTCAACAGCTGGGTATCGATAACATCGCATGTTCCGACATCGGTGGTACCAGCTTCGATATGGCCTTGATCGTTAAAGGTCAGTTCTCTATCCACCAGGACGGCGATATGGCTCGTCTGGTTCTGTCTCTGCCTCTGGTAGCGATGGACACCATCGGTGCGGGTGCTGGTAGTTTCGTACGTATCGATCCTTACAGTAACTCCATCAAACTGGGTCCTGACTCTGCCGGTTACCGTGTAGGTACCTGCTGGCCGGAAGGTGGCATCGACACCGTTTCTGTAACTGACTGTCACATCATTCTCGGCTACCTGAACCCCGACAACTTCCTCGGTGGTATTCTGGAGCTGGACGTTCCGCGTGCTAAGCAGTGTGTTAAAGAACAGGTTGCTGATCCGCTGGGTATGACTCTGGAAGATGCAGCTGCCGGTGTAATCGAACTGCTTGACCTGTCTCTGCGTCAGCACCTGCGTGCAATGATCTCTGCTAAAGGTTACAGCCCGAGTGAATTCGTGTGCTTCTCCTACGGTGGTGGTGGTCCGGTTCACGCCTACGGTTACACCAAAGGCTTGGGCTTCAAAGAAACCATTATTCCTGCATGGGCTGCTGGCTTCTCTGCATTCGGTTGTGCGACTGCTGATTTCGAATATCGTTACGATAAGTCTACCGATATCGGTATCACCAAAGAGTCCACTACGCAGGACAAGCTGGAAGCTGTTCAAACCCTGCAAGCTGCTTGGGATGAGCTGACAGAGAAAGTACTGGAAGAATTCCGTATCAACGGATTTGGTCCAGAAGACGTGACCCTGACTCCCGGATACCGCATGCAGTACCTGGGTCAGTTGAACGACCTGGAAATGAACTCTCCTCTGACTTCTATCTCCAAAGCAGAAGACTGGGATGCTCTCATTACAACCTTTGATGAAACCTACGCTCGTGTATACGCCGATGCAGCACGTTCTCCGGAACTGGGCTTTGGTATCACCGGTGCCATCCTGCGTGGCTCTGTTGTGACCAAGAAACCCGCTGTGCCGTCCGAGCCTGATGCTGGCCCGACTCCTCCGGAAGAAGCCTTCATCGGTACTCGTCCGTTCTACTACAACCGTGAGTGGGTTGAAGCGAAACTCTACAAAATGGAAACTCTGCTGCCGGGCAACCGCATTACTGGTCCTGCTGTTATTGAGTCCGATGCTACTACTTATGTTGTTCCTACTGGCTTCGAAACCTGGTTGGACGGACACCGTCTGTACCACTTGATTGAAGTGTAAGGACCGAGTGTAGCTATCCATAGAGAATTGCTAACGTCGACTAAATAGACGAAAAGATACAGAGGATAAAAAATGACTATTTTACAAAACCCCCTGGGTACCAAACCGGGCTCACTGCTGAAAAGTGGCCTGACTCTGAACGAGCACCGTAATGCTGTTCTGGAGCGTACAGCCAAGACTGGCTTCTACGATGGTCTGAAAGATCTGGAATTTAAAGATTCCGATCCTATTGGTTTTGAGCGGATCTTCTCCAAGGTTCGTGCTGGCCTGGTAAACGCTCGTGAAGTTGCCAAGAAAATTGCTGCTTCTCCTATCGTTGAGCAGGAAGGTGAGCTGTGTTTCACCCTGTACAACGCTTGTGGTGACTGTGTTGCAACTTCTACTGGCATCATCATTCACGTGGGTACCATGGGCGCTGCGATCAAATACATGATCCAGAACAACTGGGAAGCGAACCCCGGCATCGAAGACGGTGACATGTTCACCAACAACGACTGTCAAATCGGTAACGTTCACCCCTGTGATATCGCAACCATCGTACCTATCTTCCATGATGGCGTGCTGGTTGGTTGGGTCGGTGGTATGACTCACGTAATCGATACTGGTGCGGTAGGTCCTGGTTCTATGTCCAACGGCCAAATCCAGCGTTTCGGTGACGGTATCCAGATCAGCTGCCGTAAAACAGGCAGAAAAGATACTCCCCTGCGCGATTACCTGCACGAGTCTCAGCGTAACGTGCGTACCACCAAATACTGGATTCTCGATGAGAAAACCCGTATTGCTGGTGCTCACATGATCCGCGATATGCTTCTCGAAGTAATCGAAGAAGAAGGCGCGGAAGCTGTTGAGAAGTTCATGTACGAAGTGGTTGAAGATGGCCGTCGTGGTCTGATCAGCCGTATCCGTGCTATGTGTATCCCCGGTAAGGTTAAGACCGTTGCATTCGTTGACGTTCCTTACACCCACCCGGACGTTCATGTTCCGTCTACTTTCGCGAAAATGGACAGCATCATGCACGCGCCTTGTACCATCACCGTGAACGCTGATGCTACCTGGCGTCTGGACTTCGAAGGCTGCAGCCGTTGGGGTTGGCACACTTATAACACCAACCCGACTGCATTTACTTCCGGTATCTGGGTAATGATGACTCAGACTCTGGTTCCTACCGAGCGTATCAATGATGGTCCTCGTTACGCGACCAGCTTCCACTGCCCTAAAGGCACCTGGACTAACCCGGATGACCGTCGTACAGCTCACGCTGACGCATGGCACTTCCTGGTATCTTCCTGGAGCTCCTTGTGGCGCGGCCTGAGCCGTACCTACTTCGGTCGCGGTTACCTGGAAGAAGTTAACGCTGGAAACTCCAACCCCTGTAACTGGCTGCAAGGCGGCGGTGTAAACCAGGACGGCGAAGTTCACGCGGTTAACAGCTTCGAAACTGCTGCCTGTGGTACTGGTGCATGTGCGGTTAAAGACGGTCTGAACCACGCTGCTGCGATCTGGAACCCTGAAGGTGATATGGGTGATATCGAGATCTGGGAACTGGCTGAGCCTCTGCTGTACATGGGTCGTCGTATCAAGACCAACACCGGTGGTTACGGTAAGTACCGCGGTGGTCTGGGTTACGAGACACTGCGTATGGTTTGGAACTCTTCTGACTGGACTATGTTCTTCATGGGTAACGGCTACATGAACAGTGACTGGGGCCTGATGGGTGGTTATCCGTCAGCTACTGGCTACCGTTTTGAAGCTCACAAAACCGGGCTGAAGAAACGTATCGCTGAAGGCAAGTCTCTGCCTCTGGGTCAAGACCGCGATCCTCGTGATTGCGAGTTTGAAAAACACCTGGAGCCGGGTGCTATTGTTAAGCGTGACAAGCAGTGTATTACCACTGAAGAAATGTTTGACAACGGCGACCTGTACCTGAACTACCTGCGTGGTGGCCCGGGTCTGGGTGATCCGCTGGATCGTGAAATCGAAGCCATTGAGGAAGACCTGAACGAAAACTTCATCCTCGAAGAGTTTGCCATCAAGATCTACGGCGCTGTTTTCACTAAAGATGATGAAGGCGTTTACACTGTTGATGCTGACAAAACTAAAGCTCGTCAAGCTGAAATCCGCAAAGAGCGTATTGCTCGCGGTCAGCCTGTCCACGAGTGGATGAAAGGTGAGCGTCAAAACATCATTGACAAGAAAGCATCTGTGTCCGTTCAGCAAATGTTTGCATCAAGCTTCTATCTGTCGCCCACATTCCTGGCGGAATTCAAAGAGTTCTGGGATCTGCCTGAGTCTTGGGAACTGCCTGAAGAAGAACTGGGTACTCCTATGTACGGTGCTCGCATCACTATGGAAATTGGTGATCTGCCCGACGTAACCCCAGTTGTCATGGTAGAAGAATAAGGCAACCTTGTTTGCCGAGATAGGAAGAGCGGGACCGGGTCCCGGCCCCCGCTCTATCACTTGATGAATTGACAGAACATAAGAGAGTTTAGATATGTCTACTTACACTAAGAAACAGGTCTCTGACCTGGTTAAAGGTGATCTGGACTGGGATACCGTCCACCTGATGCTTTCCATGCCGAAAGATAACGATCGCTACAAGCTGTATATGGAAGTGCTTAACGAAAACGTTGACTATGATGACAAAATCATCCTGGCTCTGGGCCCACGCCTGAACGTTGTTGAGCGCACTACCGACCAGGAAATCGTTATCAAGTGTGACTGTGGTCACGACTTCGGCGATTACCGTAAAAACTGGAAGCTGGGTGCTCTGATCTACGTTCGTGATAGCGTAGAGAAGATGGAGCAGATTTACCCTGCCATCATGGCTCCCGATACTAACTGGCAGGTATACCGTGAGTACTACTGCCCGTCTTGCGGCATTCAGCACGACGTGGAAGCTCCTACTCCGTGGTACCCTGTAATGCACGACATCCAACCCGACCTGAAGACTTTCTTCGAGTGGATGGATATGCCAGCTCCCGCCAAAATTTAATGGTGGTTGCTGTGGGTCCCGACCTTAGGGTCGGGACCCTTTTTATTTCTGGCTAAGACGTTTCACAAAGTCATGTTGCCAGTGTGTGTTAACTCCCGGTGATCAGCTGACTTTTCTTGAGCTAGCAGGGAGACTATACTGCCCCTCCTGCCGCCAACAGCGGCCTATCTGTCTGACACTAGCCAGAAAATCACTGAATAATAAACAATGGCCTGACTGCTGTTAGAGCCGTAGTTGATATGTGTAGAAATTGAGGAAAATACTATGTCTCAAGCTGAACAAGCTAATAACGGGCCGCATTTTTCAATGCAGAAAATTTATTTAAAGCGAAATGAGTATGAAGCGCCTAATGCTGCGACGGTATTCCGTGATGATTGGAAGCCGGAAATTTCGCTGGATATGGACATCAAAAGCAATACGATCGAAGAAGGCCGCTATGAAGTGCTGCTGACTGTCTCAATTAAAGCCCACAATACAACCAATAATATGGGTGCCTTCAAATTGGTTGTCGAACAGGCTGCACTATTTTTGATTAGTGGATTCACTAAAGACCACTTGGAAGAGGCGCTCGGATCAGCGTGCCCCGCCATCATGTTCCCTTATCTTCGTGAAACTGTTGACCATATGCTGATCAAGGGTGGTTTCCCTCCCCTGATGCTTGCGCCCGTCAACTTTGACGCACTGTATCAGGAGAAAAAAGCGGGTAAAGAAGCGAAAACGAATTAACCCGCAAATAACTCACAAAAGAAAAGCCGCCTTCTCAATAGAAAGCGGCTTTTTTTTGCATAAAAATATCCAGCAGTGGGAAATGCTGGCTATGTTATTAATGAGAACGGCGCTTGGGGCCGCTATCAATAGAAGTGATACTGGCACTGGGCAAGGGAAGAGAGATGTTCTCCTTGGCAAGCATTGCCTCAAATGACTGTCTGGAAACCGGCTTGCTGAAATAATAGCCTTGCAGGTACTGGCAGCCCGACTGGGATAGGTAGCGTGCTTGGTGGATATTCTCAACACCTTCTGCAGTAGCTGTCAGATTATAGGAGCGGCTGAGCATTAGAATAACGTCTGCGATTTTAAACTGACGCTGTTCGTCATTGAGTTCAGCAATAAAGATCTTATCAATTTTCAACTTATGCACAGGGAATGCCACAAGCTGGTTGAGAGAGGTAAAGCCTCGGCCAAAATCATCCAGTGCCAGCGACAGGCCCATGCTATTGAGTGCTTCCAGCACATGCATGGTGCGATCATCGTGATCCACTAACTTTGTCTCGGTAATTTCAAGCTCCAGGTCTGATGGAGAGAGGTCGTGACTCTTGAGGCACGCATCAATAAAGGCTGGAAGGGAACGATTGCGAAGCTCTCCGGCGGAGAGGTTGATAGAACAGCGAACAGGCGGTAAACCGCGCTGCCTCCAGTCGCTCAACATTTCACAGCCTTCACTGATGACCCACGCATCAATTTCTTTCATCAAGCCACAGGACTCGGCGATGGGTACAAATTCGGCGGGTGAAACAGTGCCCAGCGTGTGACTTTGCCAGCGCAGCAGCAGTTCGACACCAGCCAGCTTGAATTCTTTGGACTCAACATAGGGCTGCAACTCAAGATGAAACTCGTCATTGAGTAACGCTGTTCGCAGAGCCTCCTGTACCTGGCGCTGCCTCTGGAGGATTTTGGACAGTGTCTTGGAGAAAAAGTGGTAAGTATGCTTGCCGGAGGTTTTTGCCTGGTACATAGCGGCATCGGCATGGCGAATCAACTCATCGGCATTGAGTGCATCGTCGGGATAAGTGGCGATACCGATAGATGCCTGCACATAAAGTTTATGATTCTCGATTTCAACCGGCTGATGGGTAGACTCAAGAATGCGTTCGGCTACAGAAACGGTTGCCATGGTGTCCGTCAGTCCCGACAGCAGAATGGCAAATTCGTCACCGGCCAGGCGAGCAATATTGCTGTTTTCATCCGGGTTAATGACAGAGACCAGATCTGTGCCGCGGGTGATCCGCTTGATGCGGTTGGCAAACTCGGCTAAAACGCGATCGCCGATCTGGTGCCCGTAGTGATCGTTAATTACCTTGAAGTTGTCCAGATCGATAAACAGCAACGCTAATTTTTTCTGGTCACGGGCACAGGAGGCAATCGCGCTAGTGAGATAGGACTTGAACAGACGCCGGTTCGCCAAACCAGTGAGGTTGTCATAAAAGGCCAGATGCTTGATTTGAGCTTTGGCTTTACTTTCCGCATCAAATACGTTGAACAATGCATTGTTCAGTGAGATCACTTCGCCGGCTGTGCCAGAAAGCTCAAGCGGGTTGTGTTCACCGTTGGCTTTTTGTTCGATAGCCTGGGTAAGTGCGTTGATTGGTTTGATAAACAAGCGATGTATTGCGGTGATTAAGGCGACCATTGAGATAGCAAAAATAGACATCACGGTATAGGTGAGCAGTTCCCAGTCGACTGGAATAACAGTGCTCTGACCCAGCAAACCCACGGTTAAGACGCCGGTCAATACCAGCGCGATGAAAACCATGACAACTATGAAAACGGTGCGGTAGTTCACATTCATCATGCTACCCCTTCCTTGGGTAAAAATTGAACTGAGACACTGACATGCTCGCGGCCGATTGAAATACGCAGAGCCTGAAGAATAGACAAAGAAGCGAGGTGTGACTAGGTAAAGTCACCCCAAATCGACTGAAGGATGCTGATAGCGACAACTGGTGCTGTTTCTGTACGAAATACCCTTGGGCCCAATGCCAGCGGCTGAAAACCTTGCTGTATGGCACTGTCAATCTCGTCGGGGGTTAATCCTCCTTCAGGGCCTATCAGCAGGGCGACAGAGGAGCATGTTTCACCTTTTAATTGGTGGAGGGTCTGTGCGCTGCGATGGTGAAGCACCAGTTTTTTATCGGAAGAGGCTTCGTTCAGCCAAAGATGTAAGTTGCTGGGCTCGTGGATAACGGGCAACTGGTTGCGATAACATTGTTCGCAGGCGCTCGCGACGATTTGCTGCCAATGGCCCAGCTTTTTTTCGAGACGGTCGCTTTTGAGCTTGACCTCAGTGCGCTCAGTGAAAAGCGGCGTGATTTCAGTGACACCAGCCTCTGTGGCTTTCTGGATGACCCAGTCCATGCGGTCGCCCCGGGAGAGGCCGATACCGAGATGAATCTGCAGCGGTGATTCACGCTCAATGGCGATGGAATCCATAATCCGGGCACGGACACGTTTGCTGCTGCAGTCCGTCAGGATGGCCGGGTGCTCGCCACCGCGGCCGTTAAACAGTGTGATCGGGTCGCCGGCTTTCAGCCGTAAAACAGCGCCCAGATGACGGGCGACCTGATCTTCCAGGGTGATTTCTGTGCCAACGGTCAGGGGCTGATCGGTAAAAACCCGGATTTCACGCATGGGTATCAGCTTTCGGCAAAGCCCAGATTACGGCACAGCGCCATACAGGTATCGGCCTGGTTCATGGTGTAGAAGTGCAGCCCAGGTGCGCCACCGGCCAGCAGTGTTTCACACAGTTTGGTTACGACTTCGAGGCCAAATGCCTTAATACTGCCGCTATCGTCGCCAAACTGCGCAAGTCGTCGGCGAATCCAGCGAGGCACGTCGGCACCGCAATTATCCGAAAAGCGTACCAGGTTCTGGAAGTTGGTGATGGGCATAATGCCCGGAATGATTGGCTGGTCAATGCCCTGCTTCTGACACTGTTCCAGGTAATAGAAATAGGCATCGGGGTTGAAAAAATATTGCGTGATGGCGCGACTGGCTCCGGCGGCAAATTTTTGTCCCAGCCAATAGATATCGCGATCGTAACTTTCAGCCTGGGGATGAATTTCCGGATAACAGGCCACCAGTAATTCAAAGGTGTCACCAAAATGTTCACGGATAAACTCCACCAGCTGATTGGCGTACACCAGTTGTGCCATACCACCCATGCCAGAGGGTAAATCGCCGCGCAAGGCGACAATGCGCTTGATGCCAGCGGCCTGATAACTTTCGAGAAGATTTTTTACGGCATCGCGGCTGTCGCCACCGAAGGAAAGATGGGGTGTGGCCATGGAGCCGGACTGCTGGATTTCAAACACGATATCCCGGGTGTGTTCACGGGTCGAACCACCGGCACCGTAGGTGACCGAGAAAAACTCCGGTTGAAAGCGGGCGAGCTTCTGGTGAGTAACTCGCAACTTATCCTGCCCTTCCGGGGTTTTGGGCGGAAAAAACTCAAAGCTGAGGTGGTGTTCAGTCATAATAATTCATTGTTCCAGTCATTCAGGGATAGCGAAGACGGCTATCAGTAGCGATAGCTGTCTTCCTTGAAGGGACCTTCCACAGGGACATTGATGTATGCGGCCTGTTCCTTCTTCAGTTTGGTAATCACGCCATTAAATCCGGCAACCATATGGGCGGCAACCTCTTCATCCAGCTTTTTCGGCAGGACTTCGACACGCAGCATCTCGTGCTGGGCATCGGCATCGGCATTCGCAAATTTCTGATCAAACAGGTGCATTTGCGCCAGAACCTGGTTTGCAAATGAGCCATCCATAATACGGCTTGGATGGCCGGTGGCATTGCCCAGGTTTACCAGGCGTCCTTCAGAAAGCAGTAGCAGATGGTCGTTGGCTTCCCGGTTGCGGTAGACCTTGTGGACCTGGGGTTTGATTTCTTCCCACTGCCAGTTTTTACGCATATAGGCGGTATCGATTTCATTGTCGAAGTGGCCGATATTACATACCACGCAGCCGGACTTCAGGGCGGCGAGTACATCAGAATCGCAGACGTTGTAGTTGCCGGTGCAGGTCACCGCCAGGTCCGTTGTGGCCAGCAGGTCGGCATTGACGCCCTGAGAGGGGTCGCCATTTTGGTAAGGTGATACAACTTCAAAACCATCCATACAGGCTTGCATGGCGCAAATGGGATCAATTTCTGTCACCTTGACGATCATGCCTTCCTGGCGCAGCGACTGAGCGGAGCCCTTGCCGACATCACCGTAGCCAATCACCAGGGCTTTCTTGCCCGACAGCAAGTGGTCGGTGGCACGTTTGATCGCATCGTTGAGGCTGTGGCGGCAACCGTACTTGTTGTCGTTTTTTGATTTGGTCACCGAGTCGTTGACATTGATGGCTGGAACTTTCAATTCGCCTTTTTTCAGCATGTCATAAAGTCGGTGAACACCGGTGGTTGTTTCCTCGGTAATGCCGTGGACATTTTTCAGGACTTCCGGGTATTTCTCATGGAGCATGGCCGTGAGATCGCCGCCGTCATCCAGGACCATGTTGGCATCCCAGGGTTTGCCGCCATCCAGAATCTGCTGTTCCAGACACCAGTCATATTCTTCCTCCGTTTCACCTTTCCAGGCAAAAACGGGGGTGCCGCTGGCTGCGATGGCCGCTGCTGCGTGATCCTGAGTGGAGAAAATATTACAGGATGTCCAGCGAACCTGGGCGCCGAGAGCTTCCAGCGTTTGGATCAGCACGGCGGTCTGGATGGTCATGTGAATACAGCCAAGAATTTTGGCACCTTTAAGAGGTTGCTCGGCACTGTACTTGTCGCGCAGGGCCATCAGTGCCGGCATTTCCGTTTCGGCAATGGCTATTTCACGGAAACCCCACTCGGCGAGGCTGATGTCGGCAACTTTATAGTCTTTCATCGAAGTCATGGATTCGTTCCTTTCACAATGTGGTGTTAAAGCGCTGCTTTAAGTGCAGCGGCTTTATCAGTTTTTTCCCAGGTGAAGTTCTCCAGTTCCCGGCCAAAGTGGCCGTAACTGGCGGTGGGGCGGTAGATGGGACGCTTCAGATCAAGCATTTCGATCAGGCCGCGCGGGCGGAGATCAAAGTGTTCACGCACCAGGCCGGCAATCTCATCATCACTGAGTTTCCCGGTGCCAAATGTATTGATGCTGATGGAGGTGGGTTCTGCGACACCGATGGCATAGGACACCTGGATTTCACAGCGCTCGGCAAGACCTGCGGCAACAATGTTCTTGGCCACATAGCGTCCCGCATAGGCGGCAGAGCGGTCCACTTTGGAGGGGTCCTTGCCCGAGAAGGCGCCGCCACCGTGGTGGGCCATACCGCCATAGGTATCAACAATGATTTTCCGACCGGTGAGGCCACAGTCGCCCATGGGGCCACCAATAATGAACTGACCGGTGGGGTTGATGTGATACAGGGTGTCGCTGTGCAGCCATTCCTCCGGCAGCACGTGGTTGATGATCTCCTCCCGCACGGCTTCCTGCAGATCAGAGAGAGATATATTGGGAGCGTGCTGGGTGGATAAAACCACGGCATCAACGGCCACCGGCTTGCCATCGGCATAGCGCAGGGTCACCTGGCTCTTGGCATCGGGACGAAGCCAGGGCAGAACACCGCTTTTGCGTAGGTGAGCCTGCCGCTCCACGAGACGGTGGGCGTAATAAATGGGAGCTGGCATCAGTACGTCAGTTTCATTGGTGGCGTAGCCAAACATTAACCCCTGGTCGCCGGCGCCCAGATCCTTGGTTTCCGCTTCATCGACACCCATGGCGATATCGCCGGACTGCTTGCCAATGGCATTGAGCACTGCACAGGAGGCACCGTCAAAACCCACATCGGAGCTGTCGTAGCCGATATCGAGGATGACGCCCCTTACGATGTCTTCCAGGTCTACATAGGTGTTGGTGCGCACTTCGCCGGCGATAATGGCCATGCCGGTCTTCACCATGGTTTCTACCGCGACCCGGGAGTGCGGGTCATCCCGAAGAATTGCATCTAAAACGGCATCGGAGATCTGGTCCGCCATCTTATCGGGGTGGCCTTCTGAAACGGATTCCGAAGTGAAAATACTGTAATTCGACATAGTCGGTGGTCCTTTTAGTACTTATCAACAAGCTATCGGCCGATATTGGCCGCAACTGTAGGTTTGAAAAATTGCCGCAACTGGATCTGAAAACCGTTGCGTTGTGCCAGAAACAGGCTCTCGCCTTCATTCAGGCCGGCTACTCCGGCCCAGTGGGAAAGGTCTTCCGGGTCAAAGCCCAGCCACAGATCGCCGCAGGACTCGCGCGCCCAGCTCTGGTCGTGGTGGCAGAGTTCCGTTACCAGCAGGGCGCCGCCGGGTTTCAACAGCTGTGACAGGTCAGAGAATATTTTTGCCGGGTCCGGCGTGTGGTGCAGCACCATGTTCAGCGTAATGCAGTCTGCGAGCAATGATTGCGACAGGGCGAAGTCGGTATCGCCGTGGAGCAACTGAACGTTATCCAGTTGCTGCTCAGTGACAATCTGCCTGGCCCGCTCGAGCATTTCAGCGGAACTGTCCAGAGCACTGACCCGGTCAAAGCGGCTTGCCAGGGCTGGCAGAAAACCGCCTTCACCCGGTCCGACTTCCAGCACATGCTGTCGGCTGACAGCGGTGGCATCCAGCAGCTCGGTGGCGGGTTCTCCATACTGGTCAAAACTGGCGATCAGGTCCTGATTGACATGAAAGCGCGCCGCATTTTGCCTGAAGAAGTTCTGTGAGGCCTCGGTACGTTCGCGGTGAACCTGCTGAATGCGCTGTTGAATCGCCGCGGGTATACGGAGTTGGTCGACGGCACTGAATAGGGCGAGCTGGAATTCCCGGCCGCCGGAGCCCTCTATGGCGGGGGCGCGGCGGTAAAAAATACTGTTGCCTTCACGGCGTGTCGCCACCAGTCCGGATTTCGACAGCACCTTGAGGTGGTGGCTCATTCCCGATTGCCCTATGTCAAAGATCTGGCTCAGCTCCAGCACCCCGTAGGCGTTCTGACGCAATACCCGCAGAATTTCCAGGCGCAGGCCATCCCCCGCAGCCTTGCAGTAGGCCGCCAGTTCGCTGGCATCCGGAAAGGACGCAGATGGGTCAGTTTTCAGCAGTGCGTATGACATGGGGCAGCACCTTAGCACAGCAGGCAATCTATATCAAAAAATATTGATATAGATAAAAGGGGCCGACTGGCTGTTTACTGAGCAGCGCGAGTACGAGAAAATAGCGCCCCTTTTGAAACCCCCGATCTATCCTGCAGGAGCAAGCCCCCGATGCATTCCAGACGTGATCTCGCCAACGCCATTCGAGCACTGAGTATGGACGCCGTTCAACAGGCCAATAGTGGCCACCCAGGTGCCCCGATGGGTATGGCGGATATCGCCGAAGTGCTGTGGAATGACTATCTGGTACACAACCCCTCTGATCCCGCCTGGGCCAACCGTGACCGCTTTGTCCTGTCCAACGGCCATGGTTCGATGCTGTTGTATTCCCTGTTGCATCTCACCGGCTACGATCTGCCCCTGCAGGAGTTGAAGAACTTCCGTCAGTTGCATTCACGCACCCCCGGTCACCCGGAATATGGCTATGCCCCCGGTGTCGAAACCACCACCGGGCCATTGGGGCAGGGCATCAGTAATGCGGTGGGCATGGCGCTGGCAGAAAAAATTCTGGCGGCACAGTTTAATCGCCCCGCTCATGACGTGGTGGACCATTACACCTACTGTTTCCTGGGTGATGGCTGCCTGATGGAAGGTATTTCCCACGAAACCTGCTCCCTGGCCGGTACCCAGAAGCTGGGCAAGCTGATCGCGTTCTACGATGACAACGGCATCTCCATCGACGGTGAGGTTGAAGGCTGGTTTACAGACAATACACCCGGTCGTTTCGAGGCTTACGGTTGGCAGGTTATCCCCAACGTCGATGGCCACGACCCGGCAGCCATTCAGGCCGCCATTGAAATGGCTCGCCTGGAAACCGAAAAACCGACCCTGATTTGCTGCAAAACTATTATTGGTTTCGGCTCGCCCAACAAACAGGGCAAGGAAGAATGTCACGGGGCTCCCCTTGGCGCCGATGAAATTCTGTTGGCAAGAGAGCAGTTGGGCTGGAACCACGGTCCCTTTGAAGTGCCCGAGGAAATCTACGCCGGCTGGAATGCCAGAGAAAAAGGCCAGAAAGCCCAGTCTGCCTGGCAGCAGGCTTTTGAGCGCTACAAAAGTGAGTATCCGGAGCTGGCTGCCGAGTTCTCCCGTCGACTGAAAGGTGCGATGCCAGCAGACTTTTCCGAAAAGGCGGATGCTTATATCCACGAGTGCCAGCAGGCCATGGAAAAAATTGCTTCGCGCAAGGCCTCTCAGAACTGTCTCAATGCCTATGGCCCGTTATTGCCGGAACTGCTGGGTGGATCTGCCGACCTGGCAGGGTCCAACCTGACGCTGTGGTCCGGCGCCAAAGGTGTGGAAGCGGACGATGCGTCCGGTAACTACATCTATTACGGCGTGCGCGAGTTTGGCATGAGCGCCATGATGAACGGTATTGTGCTGCACGGCGGCTTTGTCCCTTATGGTGCCACCTTCCTGATGTTCATGGAGTATGCCCGCAACGCGGTGCGGATGGCCGCGTTGATGAAACAGAAAACCATTTTCGTCTATACCCATGACTCCATTGGTCTGGGTGAGGACGGCCCCACCCACCAACCGGTTGAGCAGCTGACGGCCTTGCGTTCCACACCCAACCTGCAAACCTGGCGTCCCTGCGATACCGTTGAGTCGGCCGTGTGCTGGAAGCAGGCCATTATGCGTAAAGATGGTCCCAGCGCCCTGATTTTCTCGCGGCAGGGATTGGCGCCCATGCCGCGTAACGATGAACAGCTGGCCAATGTGCAGCGTGGTGGCTATGTATTGAAAGACTGCGAGGGCAAACCCCAGGCCATTCTGATTGCCACTGGCTCGGAAGTGGCCCTGGCCATTGAAGCGGCGGCTGCCCTTGGTGCAAAGGGTGTATCCGTCAGAGTGGTGTCCATGCCCTGCGCCGAAGTGTTCGACGCCCAGGACTCAACCTATCGCGACAGCGTACTGATTCCCCAGGTCCGGGCCCGGGTAGCCGTTGAGGCCGGGCACAAGGACTACTGGTATAAATATGTGGGTCTCGACGGCCGTGTAGTGGGTATGTCCACATTTGGTGAGTCGGCACCCGGCGGTCTGCTGATGGAGCAGTTCGGTTTCACCACGGAAAACGTCATCAAGACCGTTAACGCGATATTGTGATAGCGGCTGACTGTCAGACAGCGCCTTCGAGTGGGCACGATTTATGATTCGCGCAGCCATTAATGGATACGGGCGCATTGGTCGTTCGGTGTTGCGGGCGCTCTACGAGTCTGGAGCCCGTGACGAGATTCAGGTGGTGGCCATCAATGAGCCGGCCGACTGCAAAACCATTGCCCACTTGACCAAATACGATTCCACCCACGGTCGCTTTCCCGGCTCCGTGACGGTGGAGGATGACCTGTTGACCATCAACGGCGACCCGATTTCGGTATTCCACAGTGAGGATATTCTTGCCCTGCCATGGCGGGAACTGGCTGTGGACGTGGTGCTGGAATGTAGCGGCGCGTTTACAGATCGAGCCACCGCGGAGCAACACCTCGCTGCCGGAGCGGGTAAGGTGCTGTTTTCACAGCCTGCCGAGTCCAGCGTTGATGCGACGGTGGTGCTGGGCGTTAACGAGCACAGGCTGACCGGCCAGGAAACGGTAATTTCCAATGCCTCCTGTTCAACCAACTGCGTGATTCCTGTTATAGATGCACTGCACCGGGCTTTCGGTGTGGAGGGCGGTGTGATCACCACCATCCACTCGGCAATGAATGACCAGCCGGTGATTGATGCGTACCACCATACGGATTTGCGAAAAACCCGTGCGGCCATGCAGTCCATTATTCCTGTGGATACAGGGCTGGCCCGGGGAATCGACCGCCTGCTGCCAGAGTTGAGCGGCCGTTTTGAAGCCCAGGCAATGCGGGTGCCGACACTGAACGTGTCTGCCATCGACCTGTCTGTTCTGCTGCAGGTGGATGTGGATGCAGCGACAGTGAACCAGGTGCTGCAAGAGGTGGCGAAAAATCGGCTGGCAGGCATCCTCGGATACACCGAGGAACCGTTGGCTTCCTGCGATTTTAATCACGATCCCCGCAGCGGCATTGTCGATGCCAGTCAGACCCGGGTCAGTCAGCGGCGGCTGGTCAAGGTTCTGGTCTGGTTTGACAACGAGTGGGGCTATGCCAATCGCATGGTGGAGCTGGTGAAGCACTGGGCCCCCATGTCGAGTATCAGTTGAGTATAAAAGGTAATTTCAAGATGGCATTGAATGTATTGAAAATGGTGGACCTGGACCTGGCGGGCAAGCGTGTCCTGATCCGCGAAGACCTCAATGTGCCGGTAAAGGATGGTGTGGTGACTTCCGACGTCCGTATCCGTGCCGCGTTACCCACGATCGAGCAGGCGCTTGCCGCGGGGGCGAAAGTCATTGTGATGTCCCACCTGGGGCGTCCCACGGAAGGACAGTTTGAGGCGGAATTTGCCATGCAGCCGGTGGCAGATCACTTGGGCAAATTGCTGGGCAGAGAAGTTGCTGTCCTGTCGGACTGGCAGCAGGGGGTCGAGCTGGAAAATGGCCAGCTGGCATTGCTGGAAAATGTCCGTTTCAATCCCGGCGAGAAAAAAGACGATGAGACCTTGTCCCGTGCCTATGCCGATCTCTGCGATATTTTTGTAATGGATGCCTTTGGTACGGCACACCGCGCCCAAGCCTCCACCCATGGCGTAGCCCGTTTTGCGCCGGTCGCCTGTGCTGGCCCACTGCTGGCTGCGGAGCTGGATGCCCTGGAAAAATCTCTCGCCAATCCAGCCAGACCGATGGTGGCGATCGTTGGCGGTTCCAAGGTGTCCACCAAGCTGACCGTGCTGGAAACGTTGTCGGACAAGGTTGACCAGCTGATTGTCGGTGGTGGTATCGCCAACACGTTTCTGGCCGCCGCCGGGTTGCCCGTGGGCAAATCTCTCTGTGAGCACGAACTGATTCCCCAGGCTAAATCGCTGATGGCGAAAACCCAAATTCCCCTACCGAGCGATGTGGTGGTGGGCACAGAATTTTCCGAGTCTGCAACAGCGACGCTGAAACAGGCTTCTGAGGTGGGTGCGGACGACATGATCTTCGATATCGGCCCGGAAACTGCTGCCGTGCTAGCCGATATCCTGCGCAATGCCGGTACCATTATCTGGAATGGCCCAGTGGGGGTGTTTGAATTTGACCAGTTTGGTGCGGGTACCCAGGCCATTGCCGAGGCGATTGCCGCCAACCAGGGTTTTTCCATTGCCGGTGGTGGCGACACCCTGGCCGCGGTGGATAAATATGGTATCGCTGATAAAGTTTCCTATATTTCTACTGGTGGGGGCGCATTTCTGGAATATGTCGAAGGCAAGGTTCTACCCGCGGTAGCCATTCTGGAAGCACGGGCCCAAAACTGAAGAGCAAAAGAATACTTACTGAATAAAGGATAATTTCATGGCACTTATTTCACTGCGCCAATTACTGGATCACGCTGCGGAGCACAGCTACGGTGTGCCGGCATTTAACGTGAATAACCTGGAACAGATGCGGGCTATTATGGAGGCTGCGGACGAAACGGATTCGCCGGTGATCGTGCAGGCCTCTGCCGGTGCCCGCAAATATGCCGGGGCGCCATTTCTGCGACACCTGATCCTGGCGGCAATCGAAGAGTTTCCCCATATTCCGGTATGCATGCACCAGGACCATGGCACCAGCCCGGCGGTCTGCCAGCGTTCCATTCAGCTCGGTTTCAGCTCGGTGATGATGGATGGCTCCTTGCAGGAAGATGGCAAGACCCCGGCGTCCTACGACTATAACGTCGATGTCACCCGGCGCGTGGTGGACATGGCTCACGCCTGCGGCGTTTCCGTGGAAGGTGAGCTGGGTTGCCTTGGCTCCCTGGAGACCGGGCAGGCCGGTGAAGAGGATGGTGTCGGTGCCGAGGGCACGCTGTCACACGACCAGTTGCTCACTGACCCTGAAGAGGCGGCGGATTTCGTGGCCAAAACCGGCGTGGATGCCCTGGCTATTGCCATTGGCACTTCTCACGGGGCTTACAAGTTCTCCCGTCCGCCCACTGGCGATATTCTGGCCATTGAGCGCATCAAGGAAATCAATGCCCGTATTCCCAATACCCACCTGGTGATGCACGGCTCTTCCTCGGTGCCCCAGGACTGGCTGGCGGTGATTAATGAATACGGCGGCGATATCCCCGAAACTTACGGTGTGCCGGTGGAGGAAATTGTCGAGGGCATCAAGCACGGTGTGCGCAAGGTGAATATCGACACTGATCTGCGTCTGGCATCAACCGGTGCCGTGCGGCGTTTTCTTGCCAATAACCCGGCCGAGTTTGATCCCCGCAAATACCTGAAAGAAACCGTCAAGGCCATGAAAGAAATCTGTCTGGCCCGCTATGAGGCCTTTGGTACAGCAGGCAACGCCGGTAAAATTACTGCTATCGGGCTGGAGGAGATGTCCTCCCGCTACCAGAGCGGTGCACTGGATCCCAAGGTCAATGCCGGGTGAGTCAGACCAGAAGGGCGGTTTAACCGCCCTTTTTTGACCAAAAGTGGCAGTGGAGCAACCCGGGAGTCAGGAGTTTCAAGCCGGTGATTCATAGTAAATATCAGCATGTTCTGTTCGCATTTCTGATGGCGCTGTTCATGTCCTGCTTTATGTCCCTGGTGATCAGCATTTTTAATGTCGGTCTGGTGGAGAATATCCTCGAGATCTGGTTGCATGCCTGGGCCTTTGCGTTTGTTGTGGCATTCCCCTCGGTGATGGTGGTGGCACCCATGGTGAGGCGCCTGGTGATATTGTTGGTTCATGATGACGAACGCTGAAAACGATCCGAACCGGATTGATCCTGTCGAGACGGCATCTGAGGGGAAGGCTCAGGAGCAGCTCGAAGCGTTGCGGGCCGGCCTGCATAATCTGGCATTTGACGTCACCGTGGATTGGCGCGCCAGTAATGCAGCCGAGAACTGGTATCTAGACTACTATGGCCTGGCATTGCCGGATGACCTGTCCAGCGTCCGCTATTGCCTGGGCAGTTATTCGTCTTCCGGATACCAGATAGCGACCCATTACTGGCTGCCGGAAAACCCCCGTGGTACCTACCTTGTGGTACATGGTTATTTTGATCATATTGGCCTGTACGGACACCTGATCCGCTACCTGCTACGGCGCGGCTATGCGGTGGTTGCCTTTGATCTCCCCGGGCACGGCCTGTCCAGCGGGGAGCGCGTCAGCATCAAAAGTTTTGACCGCTATGTGGATGTGTTTTCCGACCTGCTGAGGCAGTGTGAAGCCCACTTTCCCAAACCCTGGAATGCAGTGGGACAGAGTACGGGCGGGGCGATCCTGATCAAGTATGTGATGGCGGCAAAGCCCCATCACTACCCCAATGACCTCACCGATGTCGTGGTACTGGCGCCGTTGATACGGCCCCGTGAATGGGTGAAAAGCCTGCGTACCTACAAGGTCTTTCATCGCATTCTCAAAAAAGTGTCGAGAACCTTCCGGCCCAATACGGCCAATGAGGCATTCAACCAGTTTCTGATGAGTGCCGATCCGCTCCAGTATGGCTATATCCCGATCGAATGGGTGGCTTCCATGAAACGCTGGACCGAGGAATTTGCCGCCCTGCCGCCCTGTGAATTCCCCCTGAGAGTGATACAGGGGGACTGTGATACCACCGTGGACTGGCGTTTCAATGTCGGCGCTATCCGCAAGAAATTCCCCAACATGAAGCTGGAGGTGATTCATGGTGCCCAGCATCACCTGGTCAATGAGGTCACCTGGCTGCGGGATAAGGTATTTAAGGCCATCGGCGAAGGCTGATGTTTTCTGCCACAAAGTCGACACACAAAAAAACCGCCGTAATGGCGGTTTTTTTGTAATAGCGGTGTGTCAGGTCAAAAAAGAACCCGGCAGCGGATGGTGCCTTCAATGGTGCGCAGTTCCTTGAGCGCCAGGTCGCTGTATTCAGCATCCACATCGATGACCACGTAACCCACGGACTCGGTGGTCTGAAGGTATTGACCGCTGATATTGATATTGTTGTCCGAGAACACGTGGTTGATGGCAGTCATGATCCCCGGTGTGTTGTGGTGAACATGCAGCAGGCGGTGAGTGCCCGAGTGGGAGGGCAGTGACACCTGCGGGAAGTTCACGGCACTGATCGTGGTGCCGTTGTCGCTGTACTTGACCAGTTTTTCGGCGACTTCGAGACCAATGTTTTCCTGGGCTTCCTGGGTGGAGCCGCCGATGTGCGGTGTGAGGATGACATTGTCATACTTGCGCAGCGGTGACACGAATTCTTCCTGGTTGGATTTTGGCTCCACCGGGAACACGTCGATGGCGGCACCGCTGATCTGCTTGGTTTCCAGGCGGCCACACAGGGCATCGATGTCCACCACTTTGCCGCGCGCGGCATTGATCAGGATGGCGCCTTTTTTCATGGCGGCCAGTTGGTCAGCGCCCATCATGTTGCGGGTAGCCGTGGTATCCGGCACATGCAGGGAGACAACGTCGGAAATACGCAACAGCTCACGCAGGGAGCCTATCTGTTCGGCGTTGCCCAGCGGCAGCTTGGTGACGACATCGTAAAATCTCACCTTCATGCCCATGGCCTCGGCCATGACGCTGACCTGGCTGCCGATATTGCCATAGCCGATAATGCCAAAGGTCTTGCCGCGCACCTCGAAAGAGTTGGTGGCGGTTTTCAGCCAATCACCCTTGTGGGCAGCGGCATTTTTCTCCGGTATACCGCGCATCAGCATGATGGTTTCCGCAATTACCAGTTCCGCCACGCTGCGGGTGTTGGAGTAGGGGGCGTTGAAAACCACAACACCATGCTCGGTGGCCGCCTGCAGGTCTACCTGGTTGGTGCCGATGCAGAAGCAGCCGACGCCGATCAGCTTGCTGGCGGCTTCCAGAACGCGACGGTTTAGCTGGGTGCGCGAGCGTATGCCCACAAAATGAAAATCCTTGATCTTGTCCACCAGCTGGTCTTCAGACAGCGCCGCTTTCAGGTATTCCACATTGGTATAGCCGGCGGCTTCCAGGGTGGTGACCGCCGAGGGGTGAACGCCCTCCAGCAGTAGAAACTTAATCTTGGATTTGTTCAGGGAAAAATTGACCATACGCTCCTCGATCCGGTGGCCATACAGCTATCTAAAAAAAAGGGCGGCTATGATACCATGCACGCCCTTCGATAACTGCTCCTATTTTGTAGAGGATTCCGAGATGACGGTTGCCCCCCCAGTCATTGAAAAATTGCGTGAAATTGTTGGTGAACAGCGAGTGCTAACAGACGATAGCGCCTTTCAGCAATACGGTGTGGATCGGACCACAATCTGGCAGCCGGCCCCCGGGGTGGTGGTGTTGCCGGAGACCACCGAGCAGGTTCAAGCCATTGTGCAGCTGGCCAATGCGGAAAAGCTGGCCATTGTGCCTTCCGGTGGTCGCACCGGGCTCAGTGGGGGCGCTGTGGCCCTGAATGGTGAAATTGTGATTGCCCTGGACCGCATGAACAAGGTACTAGATTTCAACGCTGTGGACCGAAGCGTGACCGTACAGGCGGGCATGATCACACAACAATTACAGGAGTTTGCCGAACAGCAGGGGCTGTTTTACCCGGTGGACTTCGCTTCCACAGGTTCCAGCCAGGTCGGCGGCAATATCGCCACCAATGCCGGCGGTATCAAGGTGATCCGTTACGGCATGACCCGCGACTGGGTGCTGGGGCTGAAAGTGGTGGATGGCCATGGCCACATTCTCGATCTCAACCACGGCCTGGTGAAAAATAATACCGGCCTCGACTTCCGTCATCTGTTTATCGGTTCCGAGGGCACCCTGGGTATCATCACCGAGGCGACCCTTGGGCTGACCAAGCCCCCGAAAGAGCTGAGTGTGCTGGTGCTGGGGGTGTCAGACATACCCAGCATTATCGATGTGCTGAAAGTCTTTAATGACGGCATGGACTTAACCGCGTTCGAGTTCTTTACCCACAATGGCATGGAGCGGGTGGTGGACCACAGCGAAGTGCCGACACCCTTTGAGTCCGAAGCGCCCTGTTATGCGCTGCTGGAATTCGAGCAAACGTCCGAGGCGGAGCTGGATCGCGCCATGGAATTGTTTGAAACCTGCGTCATGGAAGGCTGGGTGCTGGACGGCGTCATCAGCCAGAGCCTGACCCAGGCGGAAAATCTCTGGAAGCTGCGTGAGGACATGTCGGAAACCCTCTCCCAGTGGAAGCCCTATAAAAATGATATCAGCGTCAATGTGTCGCGCATGCCGGAATTCATTGCCCGGGCAGAGGCGTTGGTGTCCGAGCAGTACCCGGATTTTGAAGTGGTCTGGTATGGCCATATCGGTGACGGCAACCTGCACCTGAATATCCTCAAGCCCGACGAGCTGTCAATTGACGATTTTACCGCCCGCTGCAGTGGCGTCAGCAAGCAGATCGGAGCCCTGGTTGAAGAATTTCACGGCAGTGTTTCCGCCGAGCACGGCGTTGGCTTGCTGAAAAAGGATTTGTTAAGTTACAGTCGATCAGCTGCCGAAGTGGCCCTGATGCAGCAAGTGAAAAAAGCCTTCGACCCCAATGGCATCATGAATCCCGGCAAAGTGGTGGATGCCATCTGATATAACCCCCAGGGAGAGTCCCCGTGACCGAGCAGATGTCAGAAGAACCCTTGCCCCTCAGCGGTGAAGTGATCAGCGCGGTTGAAGAGGAAAAACTCAAGAATCTCACCCTGCTGGTGTATCTCCTGCAGGGGCTGAGTCTGGTGGTGGGTCTGACCGCTGTCGCCGGGGTGATAATCAATTACCTGAAACGCGACGAGGTACGCGGCACCTACCTTGAGTCCCACTTCAACTGGCAGATCAAAACCTTCTGGTGGTTGCTGGCGGGTGTGGTAATCGGCTCGTTGCTGGCCTTTGTGTTGATCGGCTTTGTGGTGCTGTTTGCGGTGTGGGTCTGGTACATCTACCGGATTGTGAAGGGCTGGCTGGCCCTCAATGACGGCAAAGGAATTGACAATGTACTACCTTGATCACTCGCTGCACTTTGCCAATGGCCGGTCGGCAGAAATTCCCGCCGGCAAAGTGGTCTGTGTGGGCCTCAATTACCGCGACCATATCAGTGAGATGAACAGCCAGGCCGCCAGCGAGCCGGTACTGTTCATGAAACCCTCCACAGCCCTGGCCTCCCTGGAACAACCCGTGGCCATTCCCGTGGCCTATGGCGCCTGCCACCACGAAGCGGAAATGGCGGTGCTGATTGGGGAGCAACTGACCGAGTGTACCGAGCAGCAGGCGGAAGCTGCCATTGTCGGTGTCGGCGTGGCTCTGGATCTGACCCTGCGGGAACTGCAGGCGCAGCTCAAGCAGAAAGGCCATCCCTGGGACAAGGCCAAGGGCTTCGATGGCGCCTGTGCCGCCTCGGCATTTGTGGAGCGCGCCAGGGTGCCGGACCTGCAAAACGTCCAGATTCGGCTGACGCTGAACGGCGAAGTGCGCCAGGAATCCAATACCCGCCTGATGATTACCCCGGTGCCGCAATTGCTGGCATACATCTCCCGCTTTTTTACCCTGATGCCCGGCGATATTGTACTGACCGGAACCCCGGCCGGTGTCGGTCCGCTGGCACCCGGGGACCAGCTGACCGTCGAGTTGGTGGACCTCATCTCGGTTTCAACCTCGGTCGTGGCACGTTAACGATCCACATTGACGGCAGCGCCCATGCACTCTCGGCCACCGCATCTGCTATGCTCAATGGCCAAGTCCGTTCCTCAAGAGGTGTTTACATGACCATTTCCGTAGGCGAAGCCATGCCCAACATCACCGTGAAAACCATGGGTGAGAAAGGCCCGGTGGACATCGCCACCGACGACATTTTCAAGGGTAAAAAGGTGGTGCTGTTTGCAGTTCCCGGTGCGTTTACCCCCGGTTGCAGCCTGACACACTTGCCCGGCTATGTGGTGCTGGCAGACCAGATCAAGGCCAAGGGCGTGGACACCATTGTCTGCATGTCGGTAAATGATGCCTTTGTCATGGACGCCTGGGGCAAAGCCCAGAATGCCGACGAGCTGCTGATGCTGGCCGATGGCAATGGCCAGTTTGCCACTGCTCTCGGCCTCGAAGTCGATGCCAGCGGTTACGGCATGGGCTTGCGCAGCAAGCGCTTTGCGTTGATTGCCGAGGACGGCATCGTCACCCATCTGGCGGTAGAGCCCGCGGGTGGCATTGATGTCAGTTCGGCGGAGAAGATACTTGCCGAACTCTGATCAGCCGGTTGTGCATCCCGGACGCTATCGCCACTACAAGGGAAATGACTACCAAGTCATCGATGTTGCCCGGCACAGCGAAACAGAAGAGTGGCTGGTGGTCTACCGGCCACTCTACGGTGAAGGGGGGTTATGGGTGCGGCCCCTGGCGCTGTTTGGGGATGTGGTTGAGCGGGACGGGGCGCGCGTGCAGCGTTTTCAGTACATCGCCGCGATGGACTAGTGGAGCTTTCAGTGGCGGGGCAGTAGCGGGCGACCGTCAAAGTAGTCGCTGCGGCGGATTAACTCATCGGTGATGGAACCGATAAAGCCGGCATCCATCATGCAGCCCGGAATTTCGGCGATTCGCAGAAGGTCCCACAGCTTGCTGCTGGAGAGCATGTCGATGGATGTATCGATCCAGTGGTAGATATATTCACCATCACCATTCACTTCCACAAAAAAATTTCTGGCCTGCTGCCGCATCAGGTTGGCAATGGGCTGTTGGGTGCTGCTTTCATTCGCTGCCTTATTCATGGCATTTTCCTCGTTCTTTTCTTTTGTTCATGGCAAAGCCTAGTGCTGCCCTGTGTCAGCAGTGTGAAATTGCTGTGACAAATTGATGACATTGCGCCGCTTGGAACGAAAAACCGTCTGGACTTTTGGGGTTTCAGACAGCAAAGTACGCGCTCTCCAGAGTACCGGCGAGGGTCAACAACATGTCTTCCATCCTGTTTGAAAAGAGGCGTGCCAATATCAATGGGGCAGGTGCGCGACTGGCGACAATACTGGTGGGGTTGTGCCTGGCAGCATTCTGGTTGGGACAGCCATTCCTGCAACGGCAAATCGCCGCCGAGGCCCTGGCGATACATCCCTGGTTGCCGAGCGGCGTCTTTTCTCTGACGGTTTTGGTAGGTGGCTTGCTGTCGATCTTTTTCATTCGCCTCGGCGACTGGCGTCGTTTAAGCCTGATTGCCGGCCTGGTTTCTGGTGCCGCTTTCCTGCTGCCAGGGTTCGTGGCAGGTAATGCCGTGTTGTGGTCCTGTCTTGCGTTTGCCGGGCTGTTTGCCGGTTTCGGTCTCAGTGTGGTGGTGACCTGTCTGGGTGATACGGTCGCGCCGGTTAGAAATTTTGCCGGGCTGCTGTTGCTGCTCGGTCTGGTGTCGGCTGGCTTGGATCAAGTCCGGGAAACGCTGCTGGCCGGTTTCAGCTTTCAACAGGGATTGTTGGGGGTGGCGGCTGCGGCTTTTGTGGCGATTCCCCTCAGCCGCCTGCTGCCATCCAGTGGATCAAAGCGCATCAGCTTGCTAAGTGACCAGGGCAGCCAGCTTTCAGCAGGGTTACTCGCGGCGTTGGCCGGCGGCCTGTTACTGTTCCTGGGTGGTGGCCTGCTGTGGTACCTGTGCGAACCCCTTGCCAGTGCCATGGCGTTGCAGGTTTCCGCACAGTCGGGCTTGGTGTTGTCGCTGGCCGGACCGCTGGGTGCAATCGTGGCGGCATTCCTGACTATCCGTGCGGGTTACGCCCTGCCATTCGTAGTGGCGGCTGTCATCCTGCTGGCTGCCTTGGCCCTGCTGCAATTCCTGCCCGGAGAAACCGGGTATCTGGTGGGCTTTAGCCTGGTTGCCGCCGCCATGTTTTTTGCTGCCGCTTACATGCTTGGCCTCAGTGCACACCTTGATAGCAGCGGCCGTTATGCCCCGATGCTGTTGGTGGCACCGTTGGCCGGTCTGGTGGTCGGGCACCTGGTAGCTGGAAAATTTGCAGCCGGAGAAAATTTCCTGCTGCTCTGGGGCGGTACCGCAGCACTCTGGGTTGTCGGCACACTGTTGTTGCTGTGGGCGGGCAAAAGCCGCTAGCTGATGAACAATGATGAGACCGGCGAACAGTCGGTAGCCTCCGCGGCACAGCCCTTCTACCAACTTGGCCCCGATAAGGTGATGGATGCCGTGGAGAGCCTCGGCTATCTCTGCGACGGGCGCCAGTTTCCCTTAAACAGTTACGAAAACCGCGTTTATCAGGTGGGCATTGAAGATGATGTGCCACTGATCGCCAAGTTTTACCGTCCCGGACGCTGGAGCAACGAACAGATTCTTGAAGAGCATCAGTTCAGTTTTGAGCTGCAAGATCAGGAGTTGCCGGTAGTCGCACCGATTCGGGATGCCGAAGGCCGCAGCCTGTTCGAATACGAGAACTTTCGTTTTGCACTGTTTCCCCGCAAGGGTGGCCAGGGACCGGAGCTGGATAACCTGGATAACCTCCACCTGTTGGGTAAACTGCTAGGCAGAATGCATGCGGTGGGAGCCGTGAAGCCATTTGTGCACCGACCGGTGCTGAATAGTCAGACCTTTGGCCACGATGCGGTGGCAACGGTGAGTGAATTTATTCCCGCCGAACTGAAGCTGTCCTACGATTCGCTGGTAAAGGATTTATTGCAGGCGGTGGATGAGGTGATTGCCGCTGCCGGTCCGGTGGCGCATATCCGCGTTCACGGCGACTGCCATGCCGGTAATATTCTCTGGCGGGATGACAACGCCCATTTTGTCGACCTGGACGACGCGCGCATGGCACCGGCGGTGCAGGATATCTGGATGCTGTTGTCCGGCAGTCGAGATAGGCAGTTGGCGCAACTGTCTGAAGTGGTCGATGGCTATGACCAGTTTTTCGAGTTTCACCCCCGTGAGTTGAAACTGGTGGAGGCATTGCGCAGCTTACGCATCATTCATCATGCGGCCTGGCTGGCCAGTCGCTGGGAAGACCCGGCATTTCCCATGGGCTTTCCCTGGTTCAATACCGTGCGTTACTGGAGCGAACACATTCTGGAATTGCGCGAGCAGTTTGCGGAGCTGGCGGAGCCCCCGTTGCAAGTGCTCTAGCTGTTCAGCGCTCTTCAGTCTGCGGGGTAAAGGGTCTTGACGCCTTCCGCCGTGCCCAGCATCAATACGTCTGCGGGCCGCAGTGCAAACAGGCCGTTGGTGACGACCCCGGTAATGTTGTTGATCTTTTCTTCCAGTTCCCGGGCCGGGCTGATGGGGTGGAGATGGTGAACGTCGAGAATCACGTTGCCGTTGTCGGTCACCACACCTTGGCGATAGACCGGGTCGCCACCCAGCTTTACCAGTTCCCGCGCCACGTGGCTGCGGGCCATGGGAATCACTTCCACCGGCAGGGGAAAGGTTCCCAGGTGATCCACCCATTTGGACTGGTCGGCAATGCACAGAAATTCCCGTGCCACGGCGGCAACAATCTTTTCCCGGGTGAGCGCAGCGCCACCCCCCTTGATCAGCTCCAGGTGTGGATTGGTTTCATCCGCGCCGTCCACGTAGATGGTCACTTCATCGACGGCATTGAGATCATAGACGGGTATGCCGTGACCTTTGAGTCGATCTGCCGATGCCTGGGAGCTGGCCACGGTGCCGGCGATACGGGCCTTGTGCTCAGCCAACAGGTCAATGAAGCAGTTGGCGGTGGAACCGGTGCCGATGCCGACAATGCTTTTGTCATCGATACGCGACAGGGTGTATGCCACTGCGGCAGCGGCCACGGCCTGTTTCAGGGCGTCCTGGGAGGAAGTATTTGCGGTCATGGGTGGGGCCATTGCTAAATTGGAGGTAGCAATTATACGGATCGCCTGCGGAAAGGACAGATAACCCGTGACAGTGCTGGCTTTGCGCGGGGCGAAAATTTACTATTGCCCGCTAACCCTAACGGAAGTACTGGCCACACCATGCCACAAAGTTACGTCAAACGTATTCTCAATGCCCGCATCTATGACCTGGTGGTTGAAACCCCGGTGGATGAAGCCTCGCAATTGTCGGAGCGTCTCGGCAATCAGGTGTTGCTGAAGCGGGAAGACCTGCAACCGGTGTTCTCTTTCAAGTTGCGCGGTGCTTACAACAAAATGCTGTGCCTGAGCGAAGAGCAGTTGCAGAAAGGGGTGGTGGCCGCCTCTGCCGGCAACCATGCACAGGGTTTAGCCATGGCGTCGAAAAAGATGGGGGTCAAGGCCACCATCGTGATGCCGAGCACCACGCCACAGATCAAGGTCAATGCGGTGAGAGCCCGTGGTGCACGGGTGGTACTGCACGGGGAAACCTACGACGAGGCATCCGATTACGCCCAGAAACTGGTGAAAGAGAAGGGCATGACCTACGTGCATCCCTTTGATGATCCCGATGTCATCGCCGGTCAGGGCACCATTGCCATGGAAATCCTGAGGCAGGTTTCCGGACCACTGGATGCCGTGTTTATCCCGGTGGGCGGCGGTGGCCTCTGTGCCGGTATGGCCGCCTACATCAAGTACGTGCGCCCCGAGGTCAAGATCATTGCGGTCGAGCCGGACGATGCCGCCTGTCTGGCGGCGGCGCTGGAAAAAGGCCGTCGGGTGAGGCTCAAGCACGTGGGTATTTTTGCCGATGGCACCGCAGTTGCCCAGATCGGCAAGGAAACCTTCCGCGTGCTGAAAGATACGGTGGACGAGGTTGTCACCGTCAATGCCGATGAAATCAGTGCTGCCATCAAGGATATCTTCGACGATACCCGATCCATTTGTGAGCCTTCTGGCGCACTGGGGGTGGCCGGCCTGAAAAAATACGTCGAGCAGCACGGCATTCAGGGCCAGAGTCTGCTGGCGGTGGACAGTGGCGCCAACATCAATTTTGATCGCCTGCGCTACATTTCGGAGCGCACCGAAATCGGTGAGCGCCGCGAAGCCGTGCTGGCGGTGACCATTCCGGAACAGCCCGGCAGCTTCAAGGCCTTCTGTACCGCGTTGAGCAAGCGCAATATCACCGAGTTCAATTACCGTATGGGCGATCCTGACAAGGCACATATTTTTGTCGGTGTTCAGGTGAGCGGTGATGAAGACCGCGAACAGCTGGTGGCAGACCTGGTGGCCAAGGGTTACCCATTGCAGGATATGACCGACAACGAGATGGCGAAACTGCATATCCGCCACATGGTAGGTGGTCGTGCCCCCGAAGCCGTGGATGAACTGGTATACCGTTTTCAGTTTCCGGAGCGCCCGGGAGCATTGATGAACTTCCTCAACCAGCTGGGCGGACGCTGGAATATCTCCATGTTCCACTACCGCAACCACGGCGCGGCCTATGGCCGTGTGCTCGCCGGCATGCAGGTGCCTGCCGGGGAGAAAAAACTGGTGAATCAGTTTCTCGATGACCTGGGCTATGTCTGGGCCGAGGAAACCGATAATCCCGCCTATACCTTCTTCCTCAGCTAGGTAGCGCTGATGCGGGGGCTTGCGGCGGACCTTCTGGCGATTGCTCGCGGTCCCTTTCTGCTACTGACCCCCGCCGTGCTGTTTCCGGCTATGGCGGCCAGCTATCGCTTCAGCGGTGCGCTGGCCGTTGATCTGGCCTGCCTGATCCTCATTGCTGCCCTGGCAGCCCATGTGGCGGTCAACGCCTTGAATGAATACCAGGACTTTACCAGCGGTCTGGACCAGACCACCGATCGAACGCCCTTCAGTGGCGGCAGTGGTACCTTGCCCGCCAGGCCGCAGCGGGCAAATGCGGCCAGGTGGCTGTTCATTGCCTCCTTTACATTGATGGCAGCCATCGGTGGCTACCTCAGCTGGCGGGTGGGCACGCGAATTTTCGTTATCGGGCTGATCGGTGGCCTGATTATTCTGGCCTATACCCGCGTCATCAATCGCATGCCGCTGCTCTGCCTGGTATCACCGGGGTTGGGTTTCGGGCTGTTGATGGTGAACGGGGCGGCCTGGTTGTTAACCGGCCACTTCCCGGCCAGCGCCCAGGTAGTCTCCTGGCTGGTGTTTTTCCTGGTAAATGGCCTGTTACTGCTCAACCAGTTGCCGGACATTGAGGCCGACCGAGCCATCGGTCGCAAGCACATTCCCGTGCTGCTCGGCATACCCGGCAGTGTGGGCGTGTACGGTCTGTTGCTGGTGGGAGCCTATGGCTCGCTGCTGCTGGGCTACCTGCTCGGCGTCATGCCGCTGGCGTCACTGTTGGCCCTGGCTACGCTGCCACTGGGTTGGCAGGTGTTCAGTGCACTTCGCGCCAGTGAGGGTCGCCGTGAAATTTTGGTACCAGCGCTGGGGCGGAATGTGGTGCTGGTGTTGCTGACACCGGTACTGCTGGGTGCCGGGCTGTTACTGGGCGCCTGAAACCAGGCCGAGGTGTTGGCGCATCAGTTGATTGATGGTGCGCTGGTCGATCAGGGCTGGTACTTGTTTGTCCCCGAGGCCTTGAAGAAATACCGGCACGTTGATCCCGGTGTGCAGTTCACTTTTCCCCTGAGGTGCCGCGTTGGTGGCATAGCTCACCCCCATCAGCTCTCCCGAACGGGTTTTCAGAACAGCATAATGGCCCGGTGGATACTGTTTGTTGCCCCAGGATTGATAGTACTCCGGCAGGGGTATGATCTGCCCCGCCTGGCCGTGGTCAGCCGTGACCACTATCAGGGTATTGGCATGTGTGCGGGCAAAGGCACTACCCAGTGCCACCGCACGATCAAAAGCCAGCAACTCGCCAATCTGGCCGCAGGGGTTGCGCTTATGCGCCTGTTTATCAATGGAGGCCCCCTCCACCATCAAAAAGAAGCCTGTAGATTTGTTCGCAAGCTGATTCAGGGCAACGCCGGTCATTTCTTCCAGTGTCGGTGTGCCCCGATGCTTCGGATTTTGCTGACAATTGAAGGGCGCCGGGAACACCGGCTCACCGAGCAGGTTGAAAGAGATGGGCTCGGCGCGGCGCTTGCCTTCGCCTATCCACTCCACGGGAAGGTGACTGCTGGTAAATAATCCCAGCAGGGGTTTGTTGCCGCGATACGCCAGCAGCTTCTCGCGTTGTTGCAGCAAGTGGTAACCGTGGCTCGCGGCGGTTTTTTCAAGGGGGGTATGGCTGTCGATGCGGGTAAATTCTTTTTTTCCGCCACCCAGCAGCACATCCACGCCGGAGGCCAGTAATTGCTCGGCAATGGACCCCTTGCCGCCCTGGCTCTGGTGATCGGCCAGGCATTGCTGTGATTTGGGCGTGTAGCTGATGGATTTGTGCATATCCCCCGGGTTCTGGCAGTTGCGATGGGCCGTATGGGCGGCAAACGCTGCGGGGGTGGCATCGGTGAGGTTGGCGGTGGAGACCAGTCCGGTGGCCAGGCCCGCCTGTCGCGCCGCTTCGAGAATGGTGGGCAGATCTTTGTCTTCACCGGCGCTGGTGGCAATGCGCCCCATGCTGGTGAGTTCGCCGGTGGCCAGGGTACTGGCCGTATTGGCACTGTCGGCAACGTAGCGATATTGCCGGGGATCTTCCTCGCGCAGGGTTTGTACCCGGGCGGAGCTGCGGACCGGCAATCGCTCCATGGCCAGCGCACCATTGGCCCCGTACAGGTAATTGCGAGCCAGGGTGATCTGGTGCTCGTCCATGCCATCGCCTATGAACAGGATGACATTGGCCGGAGGGGGTTGTTCGAGGGTGGCCCCGGATGCCTCGGCATGCACTGCTGGTGCCGTCAGGGCACAGAGCAGCAGCGTGCAGGGCAATAGGCCGCGCATCGGTAAATCCGCTTACTCGGTGGGGACCTTCAGCAGGTCGCCGAGGCGCCGGATCTGGATGGCATCAATGCCGGAGCCGGCCAGGGCGTCGGAAATCACCACCAATCGGTCATCTTCAGAAAATCCGCCGCGCTCCACCAGGATGTTGGCGGCGGTAGCGAGGGTTTTTTCCGGGTCATCACTGAAATTGATGCGGAAGCTCAGTACGTTCCGGTTCAGTACCAGCTGGCGGCGGGTGCGACTGTCGTTGGTGAAGGCGCAGATGACCGGTGTCTGCGGGTGACAGTTGGTTACGTAACCGGCCATGCGCCCGCGTCTGGTGGGAACGATAATCGCCTTGGCCTGGATCGACTCGGCCAGCTTCACCGCAGCGGCGGCGATTTCTTCCTTGTCATTTTTCAGAATCAGTCCCTGGGTAAATTGCAGGCCGGGACTCTGCTCAATGGAGCGGGCAATACGGTCCAGGATTTCAACACACTTCACCGGGTATTTGCCGATGGTGGTCTCACCGGAGAGCATAATGGCGTCCGCCTCTTCATACACGGCATTGGCCACGTCGGTCACTTCCGCGCGGGTGGGGATCGGGTTTTCAATCATCGATTCCAGCATGTGGGTGGCGACAATGGCGCGCTTGCCGTGCTGGGCGCACATGCGCAGGATGCGGCGCTGTACCCGGGGCAGTTTTTCAATGGCAATTTCCACCCCCAGGTCGCCGCGGGCGACCATCACGCCGTCGGTAACCTCGATGATTTCCTCAATGTTCTTGACGCCTTCCTGGTCCTCAATTTTCGAAATAATCTGAATCTTGTCGGCGCGACTGCCCAGCAACTCCCGGAGTTGGCGCACGTCGTCGGCGGCGCGAACAAAGGATAGGGCGATAAAATCCACGTCCTGTTCAATGGCAAACTCGATGTCGCGCTTGTCCTTTTCGGTGATGGCCGGCAGGTTGACGCGAATCCCTGGCAGGTTCACATGGCGTTTGCTTTTCAGAACGCCGCCGTCCACCACCCGGCAGCGCATCACGCGGTCTTCCTTGCTCAGCACTTCCAGGTTGATCAGGCCGTTGTCCACGGTGATTTTGTCGCCCACATGCACGTCGTGGATCAGGTCTTCGTAGTTGATACGGATGGAGCTGGCTTCCACATCGTCCTCGCCCCGCGCCACCACTGAAATCTCGTCACCCTTTTTCAGGTCCAACTCATTGTGAATATCGCCGGTGCGAATTTCCGGGCCCTGGGTATCCATCAGCAGTGCAATCGGGTGCTTCAGCTTCTTGTTCAGGGTGCGCACTGCCTTGATGACTTTTGCGTGGGACTCATGGTCACCATGGGACATGTTGAGGCGAACCACATTCATACCGGCGAGAGCCAATTGCTCCAGCATGTCGTAGGACTCGGTGACAGGGCCGATGGTGCAGATAATTTTGGTTTTGCGCATAGTGAGCTGCTTCTTAGCCCATTTACGGGCGAATATGGATGGTATTGCATTCCGTGACGATGGCATCCAGCGGAATATCCCAGGATTGCCGGGCAATATTATCAGTTTCCTGGCAACTGTGGGCGAGTCCGATCAGTCGCGTGTGGGCGGCCCGGTTGCTCAGGGTGCGGTCATAAAACCCTTTGCCCATGCCCAGACGGTTGCCGCTGGCGTCAAACGCCACCAGGGGCAACAGGATCAGGTCCAGCCCGTGCATGGAAGCAATGCGGTTGCCTCTCAGGGGCGGTTGCAGAATGCCATAGCGATTGGCCACCAGCGCATCGCCGTGGCCATGACGGACAAAATGCAGGCGGTTTTGTTTCAGGGGGTGCAGCACCGGCAGGTAGCAGTGCTTGCCTGCCCGGTCGGCAATGCCCATGGCAAACTGCGGGTCGATCTCCCCATCGTTGGCGAGATAAAAGGCAATGTTTTTTCGGTAACGGAATTCCGGCAGACGGCACAGTTGCTCGGCGAGGCCTGCACTGGCGTTCTGCTGCTGCCGCCGGGTCAGAGATTGGCGGCGCTGCCGCATCAGGCTGCGAAGGTTCTTGCTGTCCATGAATACAGGCAATACCCGGAAGGAAAATCGAGAATGAGTCCCCGGTGGTGCCGCTGTCAACGTGGCCTTGAACCGTACAGTTCAAGGTGGCGGCTACAGCGACACTTTAGGCTTTCCGTCACGCGGACATGCACACCGTATCGTCTTGTAACCTCCGGGTTACAGATTATCGGCTCAAGGACTTGTCAACTGGCAAGCACCCCAGGGCGTTGCTCTAGTATAACGCAGCTGTCGATGAAAGGTGGCGATTAAAAGGAGGTGGTGGTCTCGAAGCTCTGCAGGGCGGTATCGAGTTTGTTGTCGAGGCGCTTGAAGGCTTCTTCGGAAAGGCTCTGGCCGACAGCCTGGGATTCCAGCTTGGTCAGGTCGTAGGTCAGGTTCAGGGCCGCCATCACCGCGATGCGCTCCAGGCCGATAACACTGCCGGAATTGCGAATGGCGCGCATACGTTCATCCAGGGCGCGGGCGGAGTGCAACAGTGCATCCCGCTCTTCCGGGGGGCAGCTAACCTGGTATTCCTTGTCGAGAATGCGGATATTGACGGTTTGTTGGCTCATGATGATCAGCTTTCGCTGTTGAGGTTTTTCAGGCGCACAATCATGTGCTCGACACGGGTTCTCGCCAGCTCATTCTTTTCCAGCAGGCGGCTGCGTTCTTTCAGCAGGCTGGTTTCACGCTCCCGCAGTGTCAGGTTCTCTTTCTGTAAGCGCGCACAAATATTGATCAGTCGATCAATTTTGTGTTCGAGTGTCTGCAAATCGTCTGACATTGCCGTGGCCGTGGCTGATCCTTCACAGCAACTATATTGTGCTGTTACTGAGCGGTCAATCATCCTGATGCTGTTTCGAGAAGTATTGCCTAGCTATTTGCTGAACTGGGATTTTTTATTTGCACCCCTCCGACAGGATGCTTGGCCACCTGAACGGTGTTAGGATTCCGGTTCGATCGACCCTGCAAGATTAAGGTTTTCCATGGATTTTAATGATGTTGCCGACGGCTTTATTCATGCCAACCTGCCAGGCAGCCCTTCCGAGCTGCACGGCATGTTGTGCGGCCGTATTTCCGGGGGCCAGGAATTTGACGAAGAAGAACTGATTAACCTGGTGGCGGAGCTGCTTGATCAGGAGCGGGAGCGCGTCGAGGATATGGGTGACATGTTGCCAGCGCTGTATGCCTTCTCACGGCAGCAGATTTGCAGTGATGGTTTTGAATTCCAGCCGATCCTGCCGGAAGACGACATGGAGCTGAACCAGCGACTCGAAGCGCTGGGAGACTGGTGCCAGGGTTTTCTCTATGGGCTGGGCAATTCCAGTATCTCCGGAGAAACCGAGCTGGCGGCAGATATTGCCGATGCTCTTCGCGACCTGGCGGCCATTTCCCAGATCGGCATGCTGGAAGATGATGAAGATCAGGAAGATGAAGTCAGCTACACCGAACTGGTGGAATATGTCCGCGTAGCGGTGCTGCTGATCTATGCAGAACTGGGCATGCCAGAGGTTGAGCAGCCCCGAACACTCCATTAAGCGTATTGGACCCTGTTATCTATGATATCCCGCTCGGAATTTGCCAAACGCAGAGAAACTCTTACCGCCATGATGGCGGAAAACAGCATCGCTATTATTACCGCGGCCCCGGAGCGGGTACGCAACCGCGATGTGCATTATCCCTACCGGCAGGACAGCGACTTCTATTACCTCACCAACTTCCCCGAGCCGGAAGCCGTTATGGTGCTGATTCCGGGTCGTCCCCAGGGCGAGTTCCTGCTGTTCTGTCGCGACCGCAACATTGAACGGGAAATCTGGGACGGCTATCGCGCCGGCCCCGAAGGTGCCTGTGAACAGTACGGCGCCGACGATGCGTTCCCCATCGATGATATCGACGACATCTTGCCGGGTCTGCTGGAAGGGCGCGACCGTGTCTATTACGCCATGGGCAAGGACACCGCTTTCGACAAGCACCTGATGGACTGGGTCAACAATATCCGTTCCCGCGCGCGGGCCGGTGCCAGCCCTCCGGGGGAGTTTGTAGATCTCGATCATCTGTTGCACGAGTTGCGCCTGTTCAAAAGTCCCGCCGAACAGAAAATCATGCGCACGGCGGCCGAAATTTCCGCCCGCGCCCACTGCCGGGCCATGCAGATCTGCAAGCCGGGCATGTACGAGTATCAGCTGCAGGCGGAACTGGAACATGAATTCGCCATGGCGGGATCGCGATCCCCCGCCTACAGCTCCATCGTCGGCAGCGGCGCCAACGGCTGCATCCTGCACTACGTGGAAAACAGCGCCAAACTGAACGATGGCGACCTGGTGCTAATCGATGCCGGCTGCGAATTGGAGCATTACGCCTCGGACATTACCCGCACCTTTCCGGTCAACGGCAAGTTCTCGCCGGAACAGAAGGCCATCTATGACGTGGTGCTGGAATCCCAGTTGGCGGCCATTGACGTTTGCCAGGTGGGCAACCACTGGAACGAACCCCACCAGAAAACGGTGGAAATCATTACCGACGGCCTGATCGACCTGGGAATTCTCAAGGGCAGCCGCGATGAGCTGATGGAAACCGGTGCCTTCCGCGATTTCTACATGCACCGTGCCGGTCACTGGCTGGGCATGGATGTGCACGATGTTGGCGACTACAAGGTGCACGACGAATGGCGCGTGCTGGAGCCGGGCATGGTGCTGACGGTAGAGCCGGGCATTTATATCTCCCGCGACAACCACGATGTGGAGCCGCGCTGGCGGGGTATCGGCATTCGCATTGAAGATGATGTACTGATCAAGTCAAAAGGCCCCAGCATACTCAGTGCCGCCGCCCCGAAAGCCACCGCAGACATTGAAGCGCTGATGGCGGAAACCAGGTAACAACTGTGGCGACAGAGCGGGACAACACATTCGATATCACCATCATCGGTGGCGGTATGGTGGGCGCCAGCCTGGCCCTGCTGTTGTCTTCCCTGAAGCTGGATTGGCGAATCCGCGTGGTGGAGGCGGTGGCAACACCACCCTCCGGCACACCCGCACAGCCCAGCTTTGATGCCCGCTCCACGGCCCTGTCCCACAGCTCCCGGGAAATTTTCGAACTGCTGGGACTCTGGGAGCAGTTGCAGCCGGGCGTGGCGGCCATCGACGAAGTGCATGTGTCCGATCGTGGTCATATCGGCACCACCCGCCTGCTGGCGGAAGAACAAAATCTTCCTGCGCTCGGTTACGTGGTGGAAAATCGTCATCTCGGTGCCGCGCTGATGGCGGCGGTGCAGCAGACCCCCGATATTGATTGGCTTGCGCCCGCCCGCGTCACCGCTGTTCAGGCGCGCCGGGTAGGTGTCAACCTGACGGTTAGCCTCGATGATCAGGATACGACGGAATCTTTTGCCAGCCGCCTGCTGGTGGTGGCAGATGGCGCGCAATCACACACCCGTGAGTTGCTTGGTATTGGTGCCAGCAGCAAGGATTACGGACAGATGGCGATTGTCGCCAATATCTCCCTTCAGCAGGATCACCAGGGAGTTGCCTACGAGCGCTTTACCGACCTCGGCCCTATGGCCATGTTACCGCTGCAACCCATTGAGGGTGAATACCGTGCCGCGCTGATCTGGACGCTGCCGCCGGAACGTGCCGAAGCAATGCTGCAGGCCGATGACGAAACCTTCCTCGAAGAACTGCAGCAGCGCTTTGGCTTCCGCTTAGGGCATTTCCAACGGGTGGGCAGCCGTCAGGCATATCCCATCAAGCTGGTCACCAGCGATGAACAGGTGCGGCGCCATGTAGTGGTCACCGGCAATGCCGCCCACTCCCTGCACCCTGTGGCCGGGCAGGGCTTTAATCTCGCTCTGCGGGACCTGGCGGTGCTGGCCGAAGTGCTGGGCAATGCTGCCGCCCAAGGTGAAGCCATTGGTGATCTCGGCGTGTTGCAACGCTATTTGAATCAACAACAGGCCGACCAGCAGAAAACCATCTTGCTCAGCGACCTGTTGCCCAAAGTCTTCGGGCTGGATTCCTCGCCGGTAGCGCTGGCACGCAACCTAGGGTTGCTGGCTCTGGATGCGGTGCCGTTGCTGCGCCACCAGTTTGCCCGCCTCGGCATGGGGCTGGAAACCCGCGGTACACCGGGTTTGAACGGCATCAAGGGAGCCGCCAATGGCTGATCATGCCTTTGATATCGTGGTGGTGGGTGCCGGTATGGTCGGCGCCAGCTTTGCCGCCCGGGTGGCCAGTACCAGTTGGGGTGCCGGGCTGCGTATCGGTGTACTGGAAGCCAGTCCCTTCGTGATGCCCGACCTGTCCAAAACCTTTGATCCCCGGGTTGTGGCGCTGACCGAAGTATCCCGGCAACTGCTGAGTGATGTCGGTGTCTGGCCACAGATAGCCAGCCGTCGTACCTGCCCCTACCGCCATATGGAAGTGTGGGAGGCGGATGGCACCGGCCATATCGAATTCGACTGCGCCGAAGTGCGCCAGCCCAGCCTTGGGCATATTGTCGAAAATGCCCTGATCGTCGAGGCCCTGTTGCAGCGCTTGGAAGCATTGCCCAATGTGACACTACTTTGCCCGGCCAAAGTCACCGGTCTGGAACGTCTGGAAAAAGATGGTGGTGTGGTGATTGAACTGGCCGATGGCGAAAGGGTGACAACCCAGTTGCTGGCCGCCGCCGACGGTGCCCGCTCACGGGTGCGCGAACTCTGCGGCCTGCAATTGCGACAGTGGGATTATGGCCATCAGGCCATCGTCACCACCATTACCACCGAACAGGAACACAATTTTACGGCCCGTCAGCGTTTTCTACCGGCCGGTCCTCTGGCGTTTCTGCCCTTGCAGGACGAGCAGGGCGACTGCCACCGCTGTTCCATTGTCTGGTCCCAGCAGTCCGAGAAAGCCAAAGAGCTGATGGCGCTGGACGAGGCAGAGTTTTGCCGGGCGCTGGGTCAGGCCAGCGATCACTGCCTGGGTGAGATTACCGCCGTCGATAAACGTTACTGCATTCCTCTGTGGCAACGCCATGCAGTGGATTACGTGTTGCCCGGCATTGCCCTACTGGGAGATGCCGCCCATACCATTCACCCGCTGGCGGGCCAGGGGGTGAATCTCGGTTTTCAGGATGCCATCACCCTGGCAGAAGAAATCCAGCGCTCCCTGTCGCGGGGGCTGTCGCCGGGTGAGCTGTCCGGGCTGAAGCGCTACCAGCGTCGCCGCAAACCCCACAACCTGGGAATGATGGCCACCATGGAAGGCTTTAAGCGCCTGTTTGAATCCCAGGCCATGCCCCTGCGGTTGTTGCGCAACGACGGCATGAAGCTGGCCAACCAACTCGGCCCCCTGAAAAACCAGCTGGTACGTCAGGCCATGGGGCTTGGTGGTTAAGGCCAGCTTTCCAAGCACTTTAGTTTGCCGGCATTCGGGTTTAAAATCCCCGGCAGTTTTAGACTACCAATTTTGAGGACACCACCATGAGCGAGACCCCATCTGATCTGAAGTACGCCAGCACCCACGAATGGGCTCGCGACGAAGGTGACGGCACTGTGACCGTGGGCATTACCGACCACGCCCAGGACAGCCTCGGCGACGTGGTGTATGTGGAGCTTCCCGAAATCGGCACCAACGTTTCCGCCGGTGATGAAGCCGGTGTGGTGGAATCCGTGAAAGCCGCTTCCGATATTTATGCACCCGTATCCGGCGAAGTGATCGCCATTAACGAGCTGCTGGAAAACGCGCCGGAAACCATTAACGATTCCCCCTACGACGACGGCTGGTTTTTCAAAATCAAAATGTCCGACCCGGAAGAACTGGAAGACATGATGGATGCCGATGCCTACGCCGATGCGTCGGACGAAGACTAAGCTGGGCTTTTCCAAAAGCGCATTAAAAAGGGCTGCCAATGGCAGCCCTTTTTTGTTTCGGATAAAAAGCCGTTATTTGTTTAATAGCCGCGCCGCTTCCATCGCAAAATAGGTCAGCACCCCGTCAGCCCCGGCACGCTTAAAGCACAGCAGTGACTCCAGAATAATCTGCTCCCGGTTCAGCCAGCCGTTTTCAAAGGCTGCACAGTGCATGGCGTATTCGCCGCTCACCTGGTACACAAACGTGGGGGCTTTCAGTTCTTCCTTCACACGGCGCACCACGTCCAGGTAGGGCATGCCAGGTTTCACCATGATCATGTCCGCCCCTTCCTGCAAATCCAGGGCGCACTCGTGTAGGGCTTCGTCGCTATTGGCCGGGTCCATCTGGTAGGTTTTCTTGTCGCCGCCCTTGATATTGGCAGCAGAACCCACCGCATCCCGGAACGGGCCGTAGTAGCTGGAGGCGTACTTGGCGGAATAGGCCATGATGCGGGTATTCACATGGCCATTTTGTTCCAGAATATTGCGCACCGCACCGATGCGGCCGTCCATCATGTCCGAGGGGGCCACCACATCGGCGCCAGCCTCGGCGTGGGACAGCGCCTGTTTCACTAGAGTTTCTACGGTAATGTCGTTCAGTACATAGCCGCTGGTTTCATCAATAATGCCGTCCTGGCCGTGCACCGTGAAAGGGTCCAGCGCCACATCGGTCATCACCCCCAGCTCTGGCACAGCATCCTTGATGGCTTTCACCGCTCGCTGTGCCAACCCATCCGGGTTGTAGGATTCTTCTGCTAACAATGTCTTGGCGGACTGTGGCGTCACCGGAAACAGCGCCACCATGGGAATGCCGAGGTCGGCAATATCACGGGCCTGCTTCACCAGCAGATCGATGGACAGCCGCTCGATACCGGGCATGGAGCCTACAGCCTCGCGCTGGCCGGAGCCCTCCAGCACAAACACCGGGTAAATCAGGTCGTTGGGCGTAAGCACCGATTCCCGCACCAGGCGGCGGGAGAAATCATCGGCGCGGTTGCGACGCAAGCGGGTGGTGGGAAAAGGTCCGCGATTGTGACTGAAACTCATGGCTACTCCGGGTGTGATAAGCCTGAGGATAATAGGTGGGATAGGGCGGTTAATCAATTTGTTGCAACGTAAGCTACACGGTATAAGTTGCCAGCCATTGGTGAGAGTGGAATACTTGGCCCTTGCTAAACAGGGCAACTCGATCTGCCCTTAAAGGGGGGCATCCCACAAGCCAAGGGAATGGTAATGACGTTTCTGCAAAACTTTCATTTCAAACTGACGTCCTGTCCAGCCTGCCATTTTTTTATCCACCAAACAAAATACTGCCCTTATAACTGGCTTTAGAAATCCGGGTTTGTGTAGATTGTTATGAAATTTAGAGCGTTACGGAATGTTATGGGGGCCAGCATAGTATATTACAGCGGCCGCCTTTTAATAATTATTATGAGGCCGAAGGCCTCATTAACAGAATGTTAGATTTCAGGGAAACGTTTGATGGAGCTGGAATCTCGCAAAGTCTTTATTGACACGCAGTCCTTCATAAAGATGGGGCTGAATATTCACCATCCTGCGCTAGAAAGATTGCGGAAGTTGGCGTCTGAGCGGCTGATTCAGTACTACATCACGACAGTTGTCGAGCGTGAAGTCCGAAGTCACATAGACGTCGCGATAACTGAAGCGCTGACAGCGGTGAAGAATTTCCAACGCAAAGCGCGCCTTCTGCAAAGATTAGAGGAACCAGAGATCGTGCCTCTGTTTGTCGATCTAGAAAGTGACGACATCAAGGCCAAGGCTCAGTCAGTGTTTAGCGCATTTCTGGACGGCTGTGACTCAACGTGTGTAGATGCAAATGGTGTGGCGGCGGAGGACATCATTAGCAGCTACTTTGACCGTAGCCCGCCCTTTGGAGATGGAAAGAAAAAATCTGAATTTCCGGACGCGTTCTCGCTGAATTCCCTCCTGTCCGCTGTCGGCGACGAGAAGATTTACATCATTTCCGAGGATGGAGACCACAAGTCTTTTTGCGAGATACATGATCAGTTTCTGCAGCTAGATACGCTTGATCAATTTCTTGACATATATAGCCGTCATGAAAGTGCTTTGGCTGACCTAGTTGTCGAAAGGCTAGTGGGAGGCCTTGAACAGATCGAGGCCGAACTCAAGGAGATGATTGAAGGACTTGGCGTGTACAACAGCGCACCGTGGGAGGACTCGGAGGTTGTAGATTTTGAAGTTGGTGAAATTACGAGCTTCAGTCCTTCAGTCATCTACGTCGATGACGAAGAAGCAATCGTTACGCTTGATTTTGAAGTTGCCTACTCGGTCACCGTTACTGGCCCAGACCTTCTGAACGGAATTTACGATTCCGAGGAAAAGCGAATGCTTTCCTTTCGTGACACCACCAGGGCCGTTGAGGGCACCCAAGAGATGGCCTGTGAGTTTTACGTGAGCTATGAGGCCAACGATGGGCAGCTAGATAACTTCAATATTGATGGTCCTCGTCTGATCAATACCCAAGACATCGAAGTCTATGTGAGCGAGTACGAAGACCAGTGGGACTGAAATCTAACAAAGTGTTGCAGGGGACGTTTGACCCGCCGCCCATTTTTGCTGACGCAAAAACGGTCGTCGCCTCAAACGCCACTGAACACAGGCGTTAGTTGCTAGCAATATCCATCCAGATGATCTCAATGCTGGTGGTGAGTTCTTGTAACAGGATTTGGTTTAGAGTTTTTAATGAAAAGCATAAATTTATTATCGCTAGCACAAGCGCATGATTCTTTGGGTTTGAGCGAATACAGTTCATTTATTGAGCACTATGGAATTGACATAAACAACCATGAAGTAGGCGACCTAAAAGTATTAATAAACGAAATGTTCGCCTTATTATCGTTTGTTAATATTTTCAACGACTTTTATGTTGGCTATAAAATACAACATATAAGCAAAGAGTTTGATCTTCTTCGTTTTGGCGATAATTTTATAGTTAATATAGAAATTAAGAGTGAAAGCACTGAAGATAAGATAAAGAAGCAACTAATTAGAAATAAATACTATCTTGGTCATATTAATAAGGTTATTCACAATTTTTGTTTCATTGCTAAAACGAAAACATTATATCAGTTGAATTATTTGGGGGAGTTGGATGTTGTACCCTTAAATTCTTTAGTACAACTTTTGACTGGCCAAAATTTAATTAAATTAGAAAGCCCTGATTCTCTTTTCAATCCTTCCGACTATTTAGTTTCTCCTTTCAACTCCACATCTAAATTTGTTGGCGACCAATACTTTTTAACGGGAAATCAAGAGAGTATCAAAAAAAGTATTTTATCAGACATGAGTACTGGAGTATCAGCTTTCATATCACTAACTGGAGGGCCTGGTACCGGAAAAACATTGTTAACATACGATATAGTCAAGTCCGTCAGAAACTCATTGAGAACTGTAATAGTCCATTGCGGGCAGCTCAACGATGGTCATTTGAGATTGAAGCAGCTTGGCTGGAATATAATCTCTATACGAGATTTTAAAGATTACGACTTCACCAGTATTGACTTGGTTGTGGTTGACGAAACTCAAAGAATTTATGGGCATCAGCTTGATAAGCTAATTACGGATGCGTCATCAACCAATACTCATTGTCTATTTTCCTATGATAAGCAGCAAACATTGCATTCATCTGAATCACGAATGGATTTAGAGGGTAAAATCAACGCCATTGGAAGTTCTACTAAATATAAGCTTTCAGAAAAAATAAGAACAAACAAAGAAATTGCTAATTTCATAAAGGCTCTATTTAATAATAAGAGAAATAATATTTCAGTTTCAAATTGCGGGAATATTGATTTTGACTATTTCACCAATTCTTTAAATGTCAAAAATTATCTTTCTCTAATATCAAGTGAAGGATGGGAGGTTCTTAGACTAACCCCGTCTCGATTCAATAACGAACACCACGAATCATATTCTCAGGTTTATAGTCAGAATTCTCATCGAGTGATTGGCCAGGAATTTGATAATGTTGCTGTAGTTATTGACGAATATTTTTCGTATGACCCTAGCGGGCTATTAACATATAATTCAAAAACTTATTATGACTCAGTGAAGATGCTGTTTCAGAATATTACTCGTACTAGAAAGAAGTTAAAGTTGATAATAATTGGTAATCAGGAAGTGTTGAATAGGTGCTTGTCCGTCTTAAAGTGAGTCAACCAAGAAAGCAACTAACAAACCAATCAACTACGCGCCTACGGCGCCGGACGCAAAAAAAGCAGCGCGCCGGTTGTTGGGGCGTTATTTGGATTGGAATTTGGGGTCTGAGTAAAACCCCGCGAAACACTGACCTTAGAGTTTTTGAAAAACGGAATGGCCAGGCAGGTGCCGAGAAAATTCGCCAACAGATCAATCGCCGTATTCTCATATTCCCCCGCGTTCACTGGTGCGAAGCCCGAAACACTGCGATTCCAGTCACTCTGTGATTGGCTGTGAGAGTATCCATAGGCTCAGCACGGTCAGTCCTACCATGGCGATTGTCATCGGGATCTGCGAGAGCGCCGCGCGCCGCGCCTCTTTGAATATCTGCAGTGCGCGCCGGTGCGCGAGCAGGACGGAAAGCGCGTGCCCCGCAATCAGTGCCGTGAAGGCCATCCACCAGATCTGCTTCGCTCCGATGACGCCGATATCGATGGACCAGTTGCGCGTACCAAAGAGGTTCCACCCCATGCCGAACGGGTCGGACGCGGCGGGGAAGATCAGCTGTCCGGCGATAAGAAGGTACGAGGCATAGTGGGAAAGATGGTAGGCGACCGCGATAGGCAGGAGCGTACCGACAAAGGTTCGCGCGAGTTCTCTGATCGTGAAGCTGTCGCCGGCCAACGCCCGTATCAGAACCATCAAAAACCAGTAGGCGCCATAGAAGGCGGCAATGGTCGAGAGGAGGCCGATGGTGCGAATGACCTGGATTAAATCCGCGCCCTGGTCGCGCAGCCAGAGCAATGTTGGCCGCAGAGATTGCGACTCGCTCACAAAAGTCAGCACTGCGGCCCAGGCCGGGGTCTCGGATAGGCCGTCGAAGAGCACAATCCCGATGAGTCCGGTGACGAGTATTACCTCGCCGCGAACGGGCTCTGACCTGTTCAACAGGCCTTCGCCCGGCGGACGCACGAGCAGGGTTGTGCTGCTGACCACAGCGAAAGGCGCAACCTGACCAAGCACCTCGAAGATACGGCTCAGTGGATCTGCCACGCGGAACCACTGATGCCCGAAGGCGAGCCCGCCGAGGAGCGCGACCAGGAGATAGGCGATGATCAGCAAGCCCATGGCGTGCGGATCTTCCGACCAGTTTGAAACCAACTCAACCCAGGCGATCGTCAGCAACCCTGCCGGTGCAAGCAAGCCCGCAATTGGCGGCAGGTTGGCCGGACTGTCTGCCCAAGGCCGCCGGGCCACCCATGCCGAGAACTGCGCAATCCTGCGGAAAGGGTCAATCTGCGGCCAGAGCCCGACTACCAAGGCCGAGAAGAGCACGAACCCTACCCACCAGATCACCCAGACCCCGACGGTAGCGAAATTGCGCACGGCCTCCTGCGGCCCGGAGAACGCGGCTCCGAGCAGAACGGCCAGCGCAAGCACGCCGACAATGCCCAGCAGTGTCGATAGCGTGCGGCCAACTGTGGAGGGGATTGAGATATCCAGATGCAGAGGGCGCGTTTGCCCCGCGCGGAGGAAGAACAGTGCGGCGATAAACGAAGCCGCCACTGCTATACCCGCTGCGGCAAGATACAGCCCGAGCGGCAGTGGCAGGTCGTAGCGTGCTCCGAAGGCATGGGCCTGAGCCTGGGACACTGCCAAAACCGTCGTTGCTAATAGTGCAACCTTCCAGCGCGTCAATCCGGACGAACCTCAAGGTAGGCGAGTGCGCTGTCGGTGCGACCCAGAACGTCTTGCACCCCGTGTGCCTCGATGGGGAAGCGGCCGGCATGATCGGCACGGAAGGTCATGACGACCGGCGCATCATCGGATGCCGTTCCAGACAGGTCGTACCCGTGCAGGTGCAGTTCAATGCCAGCCGACGCGTGCAGGACCAGCCGGACGATCTCCCCCCGACTGACCACAATGGTCTCGGCAGGGCCTTCCCCCAACGTGCGCTCAATCACGGTCACACTGCTATCCGCCACCTTGTGGGGGGCTTCGGGTGCGGATTCGTGCGCCTGATGCGTTGGCGACGGGTCTGTTTGGTCATGCGGCTTGTTGTCATGTGCCGTGGCGATCCCGGACGATGCGCACAGCAGCAGGACGACGGACATTGCTACCGCAAGTCGCTTCAGATGCATCGCCAACTCCGGACGGTCTGCCGTGACGTTGTCCATCTGGTACTGCGCCATCCGCCTAGTGCCCGGCCAGGTGATTCCATGCCGGCAAGAGCGTGAGGGAGTTCGGGTTAAACCCGGCATCCTTGAGGGTGTCCATCGAGGCGATCACCTTGCCGTTCTCAAGATCCACCACCGTGACCGAGCCATCGCTCATGTCCGGCAGGTTGATGAACGAGTTCTGAACGAACCCGTACCTGAAATCAGGTGTGAACCCGACATGGTGTGCGCCGTCGGCTGTCACGATCTGCTTCAGAAGCTTGGGTTTCGTCGGGCCTGCTGAAATGTCGAAAATATGCAGGTGACCCGGCTTCATCGCCGTTGTGACGTACAGGCGATCGGGGTTCTTATCGTCGTTGAAGTAAATCTCGAGGGTCACAGTGGCGCCATGCTCGGCGAAGTTGAAGATCGTCTCACGGTCGAACTTCTGTGCGTCCGCATCCCAGACGAGGGCTTCGAGCGTATGCCCGTACATATTGGCCACGAGCGCTGTCGGGGGCTCGGCACCTGGCACGAAAACCACCTCTACGGGTGCTACCCCTGAAGGCGACTCGGCATCTGACATCTTGATCTTGCCGAGTGGTTTTAGGTCGGAGGCGCGTACCACGGAGATGAACTCGTCCGGGGTGGTGAGATCAGGCGTGATGGTCGAGGTGACCAGAATGCGATCGATCGCACTGTTAAAGGCGATACCGTGCGGGTAGGTGCCCGGTAGATCAATCACGCTAACCACTTTGTCGCTCGCGACGTCGCCCACGATCACCTTGGCGGAGCCCATGCAGGTCAGATACCAGCGCTTGTTCGCTTCGTCAAAGACGACGTTCTCGGCCAGCTTGCACGGCGGCGTTTCGATCGTGGAAAGGCGGTAGGGATTCTTGGTGAGGCCCAGAACCTGAAGAGCCGGCTGTTGCAGTCCGGTGATGTAGGCCTTGGTCATTGTTCGATCATAGAAGATATGGTGCGAGACCGTTGCGGGGTCGAGGGGGATGTCCGACAGGATGCGCCCGAAATTCGGGCTTTCCGGATCAACATCGATGATCGCCACACCCTCACGTCGAGCTGTGTCACCGGATAACTTGAGGCTCTTGAGCTGGTCTGGCGGCTTGCTCTCGTAATTCATGATGGCCAGGATTTCGGCCGTCGCGGGGCTGATGGTGATGCATGCTGCCACGGCAGCAAACGTCCAGTTGATGATGTTTTTCATGGGATGCCCTCCTGAATTGGGCATGGCCAACCTGAGACCGTCTCAGGCAGTTTTAAAGAAATATATAGTACCCGCCGGTCTGGAAAGCAAAGCCTTCCAGACCGGCGAGCATGGCAAAACCGAGAACTTGGTCAGATGGATTTCAGTCACGAAGACAAGGGAAATTCGGGCAGGTGTACCGATTTTTTGAGCAGTATTGATAGATGGAATCGGGCTAACAGGTCTTTCCAGAACTGATTAGCGGCCTCAGGTTTTTTTGAACAATGGGATAGCCAGACAAGCGCCAAGAAGATTGGCCACCAGGTCAATCGCCGTGTTTTCGTAACCGCCCACATTGGTATTGGGCACCAGCACGGTGGCGGAAAACTCCACAATTTCATTGAGCCCGCCCACGCCGCTGGCAGCGAGTACCGTAAGTGCCACAAGTAGCCATTGAGGAGCGTCGAGCCTGATGGTTGCGATCACCCGCCACAGCAGCAACGCGATAATGAAGTAGCAGTAGGCGTGCACCAGTTGATCGTATTTCAGGATGGAGTAGGGTTCGCCGACGAGATCGATCAGTACCAGCGAATACAGCACGCTGCCGTTCACTGGCAACAGCCCGCCGAGAATATGTAGCACCAGCCAGAGGTTGAAACCCCACAACACCGCAGGGCTGAAGGTGAATTTTCTGTCCCCCAGGTAGATCAGCGTCACCAGCGCGAGTGTGACGAGGGTGTAGATCAGGAATTCGTAGTTTTGGGCCAACAGGCTCCAGGCCCCGAGGGCGGCCGCCAGTGTGTAGGCGAATAGAAACGGTTTGCGCATGTGGTGCTCCAGTTCCGTGTCAGGTGAAATTCCATGTCAGGCGAGTGTAACCTGCATCCGCTGGTCGGGGCAGGGCGGGTTGCTCGGTCCGGGACGAAAGCGGGCTATTCTGCTAGGGTAGCTGGTCAGAATTGAGGCGCAGCTTTTGCGCGAAAATAAACAATGGAGGCTGTGGCGGGTTGATAGGGGGATATTGCCCCTACAATTGTCCCGTTGGCCCCTTTAAAATCACGCACGCCAGTTTAAGAAAACGAGAATAATGATGAGTAATCAAGTACCCAATGTAACGTTCAGAAACCGTGTTCGTGGAGAAGGCGAGGGTGGTAGAAACCCGTGGCGCTGGATCGACATTCCATCGGAAGAGATTTTCTCGGGTAAGAATGTTGTGGTTTTTGCGCTGTCGGCGGCCATTACACCGCGGGCATCCAATGCGCATTTGCCCGGCTACGACGCCAAGTATGAGGAACTGAAAGCACTAGGGGTGGATGAGGTGTACTGCATGAGCGTGACTGCACCTTTCACCATGTCCCAGTGGGCAAAAAATATCGGCATTGAGCATGTAAAAATGCTGCCTGATAGCCAGGGCGATTTTACCCGTGGCGTTGGCATGTTGATTACCAAGGGTGGCCGTGAAATGACATGGCGTTACTCGGCCCATATTGTTGATGGTGAAATCAAAAAGCTATTTGCCGAGCCCGGCATGATGGACGATTGCCCGGATGATCCCTTTGAGTGCAGCGATGTGGATACCATGATTGCTTACCTAAAGGAATCGGCTGGGGCCTGAGGGCAGCATTCATACTGTCAGGTGATGAATGGGAAAACAGGTCAGATCAAAAAATAAAAAAGGGGATCGACTGCCCGTAGATGCCAGCAAGCTGGTCATGGGCAACACCTATTCAAGCGCACCGGATTTCTATTACGACATCGAGTTTGACTGCGAGGATTGCGGGGTACACCAGACCTGGACCGCCAGTCAGCAAAAGTGGTGGTACGAGGAGGCGGGGGGCTATTTCTTCAGTACTGCTGTTCGTTGCAGAGAATGCCGGGAACTGGCGCGGCAAAAAAAGCGCCAGGCGAGAATCACGGCCGGCCATGAAAAAGACCGTTAACATCCAGCCAGCCAGTCGGGGTTTGGCGCAATGAAACAACCTATCTGCGGTTATCACAAAGACGAATGTGACGATTGGGTGGCGGAGCTGGTCTGCGGCCACTTTCAGCATGTGCGTCACGACCCGCCCTGGACCAACCGCCCCTGGGTTCAGTCACACACAGGGCGGGACTCCATGTTGGGATTTGAGCTGGAGTGTAAAAAGTGTGATCGCGGTGAGCCGCGGGACGACGGCCAATAACCGAAAGCCGGTAATTAACTCCAGTCCATCAGATATGGACTTCCCCCAGACGCTCCACCTGAATGTGATGATAGTGCGGGTACACCGGGGGGCCGAACTGGTTGTAGATGGCAACATCGGTGGCATCGCGCCCGTAACCGATAGACACGTAACCTCCTTTCAGTACCGCCTGAGTGGCATCAAAGGTGTACCAGCGGCCGCCTACGTAGGCCTCGAACCAGGCGTGCAGATCCATGGGTTCCAGTTCGTGCAGATAACCCACCACCAGCCGTGCTGGAATACTGAGGCTGCGACACAGGGCAATGCCAAGGTGTGCCAGATCGCGACAAACTCCCGATCCGCGGGTATTGATTTCCATGGCTGAAACCGGCACATCGCTGGTGCCCGGCAGGTAACTGATATGGGTGCGTACCCAGGTTTCGATGGCCTTGACCTGATCGTAGCCCGGTAGTTGCCCGTCCGTGATGGACATGGCCATTTGGCCAAAGCGGTCGGACTCGCAATAGCGGCTAGGCAGCAGGTAGCCGAGCACGGAATCCGGCAGGTGATCGACCTCGACAAAGGGCGCCCCTGGCATCTGGTCGACCCAGCCGTCGGTGAGCACATCCGCCGAGGTGTGTATGGCGAAAGAGCCCGGGGGTGCTATCAGTCGCTGACAGAGGTTGCCGAAGGCATCGGTGAATTCGTACACGGGCACACTGGGTTCGAGGAAGAAATTTTCGCTGGCCACCCACTGCTGCGCGCCGCTGCGCATGCGCAGCATGAGAATAAAGGGGGTGGGAACCTCAATGTCGAATTTCAAATCACAACTGGTGCGTAACCACATGCCATTAACCTTGAGCCAGGATGAAAATATCACTCACTGTCGGTGCGCGTTTTTGTGTGGCTATTATAGTGACGCAATTCGAAAGCGTTGCAGCGTTACTGTACTGCAGGCTGGCCCGTGCTGACCAGCCTACGAAAGTCGCGGCATCCCTGCACCGACTGGTACTTTAGAGCGTGCTGAATACCCGCTCGGCGGCATCCAGGGTGAAGGTCAGGTCTTCATCGCTGTGGGCGGTGGACAGGAAACCCGCCTCGTAGGAAGCCGGTGCCAGGTAGACGCCTTCATCCAGCATGCCATGAAAGAATTTGCCAAAGCGCTGGGTATCGCAGGCCATTACCTGCTGGTAATTGGTGACCGAGGGCTCCTCGGTGAAAAACACCCCGAACATACTGCCCACGTGGTTGGTGGTCATGGGAATGCCCGCCGCGTCGGCGCGTGCCTGCAGGCCCTCGATCAGGCAGGTGGTTTTGGCAAACAGGTCATCGTGGAAGCCGGGCTGGGCCAGCAGGTCCAGCGTGGCGAGCCCCGCAGCCATGGCCACCGGGTTGCCGGACAGTGTGCCCGCCTGGTACACCGGCCCCAGCGGGGCAATCTGTTCCATGATCTTGCGTTTGCCGCCAAAGGCGCCCACCGGCATACCGCCGCCGATGACCTTGCCGAGGGTGATCAGGTCGGCGTCAATATGGTAACGGCCCACAGCGCATTTGGGATGCACTCTAAAGCCGGTCATTACCTCGTCGATAATTAACAGAGAGCCATGCAGATTGCATTGCTGGCGCAGTGTTTCGAGAAAGCCGGGTACCGGTGGTACGCAGCTCATGTTGCCGGCCACTGGTTCAAGGATGACGCAGGCGACCTGCTCGCCGATATCGGCAAAGGCCTGCTGTACGCCCTCGATATCGTTGTAGGTGAGGGTGACGGTATGGTCTGCCAGTGCTGTCGGTACACCGGGTGAACTGGGCACACCGAGGGTGAGGGCGCCGGAACCGGCCTTCACCAGCAGCGAGTCTGAGTGGCCGTGGTAGCAGCCCTCGAACTTGATAATTTTGTCGCGGCCAGTAAAGCCGCGGGCCAGTCGGATGGCGCTCATGGTGGCTTCGGTACCGGAGTTGACCATGCGCACCATCTCGAGACCGGGAACCCGTTCGCAGAGTTTGTCGGCGAGGTCGATTTCCAGCGCTGTGGGTGCGCCGAAGGTCATGCCCTTTTGCAGTTGGCGAGTGACGGCTTCAATCACCGCGGGGTGATTATGGCCGGCGATCATGGGGCCCCAGGAGAGTACGTAGTCGACATAGCGCTTGCCGTCGGCATCGAACAGGTGGGCACCCTTGGCGCTCTCGAAAAATACCGGGGTGCCGCCCACGGCCTTGAAGGCGCGGACCGGAGAATTTACCCCGCCGGGAATGTGCTGCTGGGCCGCTGCGAAAAGCTTTTGAGATTGTTGCATGATGAATACTGACTTTTTACCGCTGACTGATTTGCGGCTATTATCTCCAATTGGCGCGGGGGGCGCCATGGAATGTGTAGATGGGAGGAACAATGGACGGTAGTGGACTTCCAGCCTGGCAAGGTGTGCTGGACTACTGGTTTGGTGACGCGGTAGACAGTGCCCAGGTTGCCGAACAGCAGGCGGCCCTGTGGTGGGGAAAATCAGAGGACACCGATCGCGAGATACGAGAGCGCTTCGAAACCCTGTTGCAGGTGATGGTGAACGGTGGCAATCGTTTCTGGTTACAGTTTGCCGAAAGTCGTCTGGCAGCCATTGTGGTGCTGGACCAGTTCTCCCGGAATATTTATCGCGATAGTCCCACCGCGTTCAGTTCCGACCGCCTGGCGCTGAACTGGAGCCTGTCCGGTATTGAGTCCGGGCTGGACAAGCAGTTGCGCCCCATTGAACGGGTGTTTTTCTACCTACCCCTGGAACACGCCGAAGATCCCCATATACAGGCGCGCAGTGTGTTTCTGTTCAAGCAGTTGTTGTCCCAGGTGGACGATAAGCAGAAAGAAGCGTTCGCCAACTTCCTGGATTATGCCGAGCGGCATGCAGCGGTGATTGAGCAGTTTGGTCGCTTTCCCCACCGCAATAAGATTCTCGGTCGCGAGTCCACGGCTGCCGAGCTGGCGTACCTGGAGCAACCTGGCAGCGGCTTCTAAACACGCGTTGCCGGGATGACTAGCTATTGCCAGCGGGTTTGTTGATCGCCTGCAGAATATCCATGGGTAGCGGGAAGACAATGGTAGAGCTTTTCTCCCCGGCGATTTCCGTCAGGGTCTGCAGGTAACGCAATTGAATGGCCTGGGGCTGTTCCGCCAGTTTTTTCGCGGCATTCAGTAGCTGTTCCGCGGCCTCGAATTCCCCGGCGGCGTGGATGACCTTGGCGCGCCGTACCCTTTCCGCTTCCGCCTGCTTGGCGATGGCGCGAATCATGCTCTCATCCAGATCCACGTGTTTGATTTCCACGTTGGACACCTTGATGCCCCAGGCATCGGTCTGTTGATCCAGCACTTCCTGAATATCGGCATTGAGCTTGTCCCGGGCGGCGAGCATGGTGTCCAGCTCGTGTTGCCCCAGCACCGAACGCAGGGTGGTTTGTGACAACTGGCTGGTGGCTTCGTAAAAGTTTTCCACCTGGATAATGGCTTTTTCGGGGTCCAGCACCCGGAAGTAGACCACGGCATTCACCTTGACGGAAACGTTGTCCCTGGAGATGACATCCTGGGTGGGGACATCCATGACAATGGTGCGTAAATCCACCCGCACCATTTGCTGAATGACGGGGAAAACGATGATCAGGCCCGGGCCTTTTACTTTGTAAAACCGACCGAGCATGAAGATGACGCCGCGTTCGTATTCGCGCAGCACGCGGAACATGGCCGCCAGCAGCATCACGATAAAGAGCAGTATGGTGCCGAAGAAATAAAAACTCATGGCGATGTCTCCTTTTTCACATGTAATGTCAGGCCGGATGTTCCGGTGACCTGTACCCGGTCGCCGGGGGCGAGGGGTTGATCGGCTTCCACGGACCAGTTTTCCCCTTGCAGGTGAACAAAGGCCTGGCCCTTGTGCAGGTATTCCACCTCGGCCATCTGGCCGATGAGGGTTCCGAGGCCGGAAACAATCCTGGCGTGACGTGCGCGCCACACCATGCCCAGCAGCAGAATCAGCAGGGCCGCGGACACGGCGGTGATCCCGAGAATAATGGGCAGTGCGATCTGAAAGGCAGGTACGTGGGTGTCCATCAGCATCACCGAACCGACCACAAAAGCGATGATGCCGCCCACCCCCAATACCCCGAAGCTGGGGTTGAGTGCCTCTGCAATCATCAGCCCGAGGCCCAGTAACATCAGCGCCAGGCCGGTGTAGCTGATGGGCAGCACCTGAAGCGCGTACATGGCGATCAGCAGGCAGATGCCGCCGAGAATGCCGGGCAGCCCGATGCCGGGCTGGGAAAACTCAAACACCAATCCGTAGATACCAATGAGCAGCAGAATATAGGCGACGCTGGGGTCGGTAATGACTGCCAGAAAGCGGGTGTGCCAGTCCGGCTGGTGGTAGTGGGGCTCGCTGCCGGCCGTGGCCAGGGTCAAGGTTCCAGCGGGGGTTTGCAGGGTCTGTCCGTCGACCTGTTTTAGTAAATCGGGCAGGTTGTCGGCCACCACATCAATAACATTCTGTTCCAGCGCCTGGTTGGCGGTCAGGGTGGCGGCGCTGCGTACGGCGGCAACGGCCCACTCGGCATTTCTGCCGCGCATTTCCGCAAGGCTCTGGATATAGGCGGTGGCATCGTTGATGACCTTGCGTTCCATGGCAGTGGAGGGCTCAGGATGTCCCTGTTCCCCTTGCTCTCCGGCAGGTTGTGGCGCTGAAGGCGCACCGGGCGCGCCAAGCTGCACCGGTGTGGCGGCCCCGAGGTTGGTACCCGGGGCCATGGCGGCAATGTGGCTGGCATACAGAATGTAGGTGCCTGCGCTGGCGGCCCGGGCGCCGCTGGGGGCGACATAGCTGGCGACGGGAACTGGTGACGCGAGAATGGCCTGGATAATCTGGCGCATGGACTTGTCCAGTCCGCCGGGGGTGTCCATGCGGATGACCAGCAGTTGCGCGCCGCTGTCGTGGGCAGAGGCCATGCCGCGTTCCAGGTAGTCAGCGACGGCCGGGCCAACAGCACCCTTGATATCCAGCACCCAAACGGCATTGGCGGGCCCCGGTTGGGCCGAGGCGCACAGGCTCAGGGTGCTACAGAAGAACAGCAGAATCAGGTAGCTGCGCAGTTTTTTCATAGGGCATTGTCTTTAAAAACAAAGTCATGCCCTTGAGTATAGTCGGCAAAAGGCGGTCTACCCGCCGGCGGTCAGAAAGGCCTGACCACCACCATAATGACGACGCCCACCAGCATCAGTACCGGCACTTCATTGAACCAGCGGTAAAACACATGACTGCGGGTGTTTTTATCATCGCGAAACTGCTTCATCAGGTACAGACAGGCGTGGTGGTAGATCACCAGCAGAATGACCAGGGCGATTTTCACGTGGAACCAGGCGGCGTGTAGGAAGTAGTCCGGGTAGATGCTGAACAGGGCAATACCGAGCAGGATGGTGGCGACCATGGAGGGGGTGGCGATACCGCGGTAAAGCTTGCGCTCCATGACCTTGAAGCGTTCGTTGCTGACCTCGTCGTCGGACATGGAGTGGTAGACAAACAGCCTTGGCAGGTAAAACAGTGCAGCAAACCAGCACACCACGGCAATGATATGGAAGGCGGTAATCCAGCTCTGACCGCCAATCAACAGCTCCTTGATCAAACTCATTTCTGGGGCCTTATCGGTAAAAGTTATCGATGTCCTGATGGGTGATGATACCTGCAACTTCACTCATCAGGGGAGCCGCGGGCTGACTGATATACACAGCCTGGCCATTATTCTGCTGCATGGTGAGCAGCGCCTCCTGCAGGGATGCTCGCTGGTGCACCGGAAACAGTCGCCAGCGCTCGCCGGGTATTTCACGCAGGTCGATATCGGCAGGTTCCTCAGTTTCAGCGGTCAGGGTGTCCAGGTAATGGGCCAGATCCGCCGGCTTAAGGATAAATTTCGGTTCGCCGACATCCTCGATCACAATCCACTCCGGTTTGCGGTCCAGCAGGGTTTTCGCTTTCTCGGTGGGCAAGTGTCGCGAGTGGTGGACAAAATTACTGCGCATCAGGCTGGTCACACCGGAGCGGCTCAACATCTGGAACAGGGGGGATTCGTAACCGCGCAAATCACGGTCGATGGAAAAGATGCCCGGCAGCCTGCTGAACATACGGCAGGTGACCGTGGCGATCACGATTACTAGCATGCTGGGCAACAGGATATTGGGGTTGTAGGTTAACTCCAATACGGCGATCAGGGCCGCAAGAGGTGCGTTCAGTACCGCGCCCATCATAGCCCCCATGCCGACCACCGCATAGAAGCCGCTGGAGCCGGACTCGCCGGGGTGCAACATGTCGCCGACCATACCGAGTGCGCCACCGAGGCAGGCGCCTATGACAAAGTTCGGGCCGATGATACCCCCGGGTAATCCCAGCCCCATGGAAACCATGGAGACGATAATCTTCGCGGCCGCTACGGCCAGTAATAGCCAGAGCGCCATTTCCCCGGTGAGTGCCAGTTCGACGGTGTCGTAGCCGACGCCCTGTATCTGGGGCAGCAGGGTGGCGACTCCGCCGCACAGCAGGCCGGCAAACAGGAACCGCAACAATAGTGGGTAGCGGTCAAAGCGGCCACTGAAGCGATACAGCAGCAACATGGCTGTGGATGCCAGGCCGATGGCGAGACCGCAAAGTAACAGGTAGGGCAGCTCCCACAGGCTCACCAGGTCGATAAGGGGAATGGCAAAGGCCGGTTGATCGCCAAACACAATGCGTGACAGCACGCCACCGGTGACGGCGGCAAGAATTACCGGAATAAAGCCGATGATGGTGTATTCCATCAGCACCACTTCCATGGCGAAGATTACACCCGCCAGGGGCGTGTTGAAGGAAGCGGCAATGGCGGCCGCGACACCGCAGGCCGTGAGGGTGCGCAGGCTGTTGTTGGGCAACTGAAGTTTCTGTCCGAGCAGGCTGGAACTGGCGGCACCCAGGTGTACAGCGGGACCTTCCCGGCCCACCGAGTGGCCACTGAGCAGCGCGATGGCCCCGCCGGCAAATTGCCACAGCATATTCGTGGCGGGTAATTGTGCCTGGTGGTGGCGCATGCGATCGAGGATATGGCCAACCCCTACGGCGCGCTGTTCCGGTTTCAGGCGATGTACGATCAGGCCCAACAGCAGAGCTCCTCCGAGGGGCAGTGAAAAGCGCAGCCAGGCCGGCAGGTCTTCAAAGGATTCACTGCCATTGGGTAACAGAATAGAAAGTGGCAGCTCGAAGGACAGGCGAAAGGCAATGGCGATAAGCCCGGTCAGCAATCCGCTGAGGCAGCCGAGAATGGCCAGTTGCGGCAGTGCATCGGCGTGGGCGAGTCTGGCGCGGAAATTGTCAAGCTGTCGGGTCGACCAGTTAGTCTGTCGCTTTTCGAAGGCCATAGGGGCTTCCTGGAATACTGGGGAACAGGGACCCTTTCATGCCCTGATGATTGGGGTATTATAAGCAGCTTCCCAAACCCATGACAGGAACAGACTTATCGTGATTAAAGCAGGCATTGTTGGTGGCACCGGTTATACAGGTGTCGAGTTGCTGAGGTTGTTGGCCGTTCATCCGGATGTGGAGGTGAGCGCCATCACCTCGCGGGGTGAGGCCGGACGCCCGGTAGCTGATTTGTTTCCCAATCTGCGCGGATATTACGATTTGTGTTTCAGCGACCCGGCCTCGGGTGAACTGGACAAGTGCGATGTGGTGTTTTTTGCCACGCCCCACGGGGTGGCGCAGAGTACGGTGCCCGGGTTGCTGGCCAAGGGTATCAAGGTGATTGATCTCTCAGCGGACTTCAGAATTCGCGATGTGGCATTGTGGGAGCAGTGGTACAAGCAGCCCCACACCTGTCCAGAACTGGTGGATGAGGCCGTGTACGGATTGCCAGAATTAAATCGCGACAAGATCCGTCAGGCCCGGCTGATTGCCTGCCCGGGGTGTTATCCCACCAGCGTGCTGCTGGGCTTTCTGCCCTTGCTGGAGCTGGGCATTGTCGATGCCAGTGACCTGATTGCAAACTCAGCGTCAGGCGCCAGCGGTGCAGGTCGGCAGGCCAGCATCGGCACCATGCTGACCGAGGCCGGTGAAAGCTTCAAAGCCTATGCGACTACGGGTCACCGCCACCTGCCAGAAATCACGCAGGGGTTGCAGGATATTGCCGGGGGCAAGGTGTCGGTGACGTTTGTGCCCCACCTGTTGCCGATTGTGAGAGGAATTCATTCCACGCTCTACGCCACCCTCAGCAAAAAAGATGTGGATCTGCAGTCGCTATATGAAGAGCGCTACCGGGATGAGCCGTTTGTCGATGTGATGCCCGCCGGCAGTCAGCCGGAAACACGTTCGGTAAAAGGCGGTAATACCTGTCGTATCAGCGTGTTCCGTCCACAGGATGGCGACAAAGTGGTGGTGTTGGTGGTTGAAGACAACCTGGTGAAGGGTGCTTCGGGACAAGCCATTCAAAATATGAATATTCTGTTTGGCCTGCCGGAAAATGCGGGCCTGATGGCGCCGGCGCTTCTGCCCTGATGTTTCGCAGTCGATCCCACCAGCTGGTGGTGACGTCCCACAGGCCGGGACGCCGCTGGCTGGAAATACTGCTATGGGTGCTGGCATTACTGCTCTGTTTTCTGGTCGGATTTTTTCTGGGTTCCCGTTTCCTGGATAACGCAGTGCTGGAAAACCACCGTATGACCAGTGAGTTGCAACAGTTACGTGCCCAGGAAAAAGCACTGCGTCAGCAATTCACCAACATTCAGTTGGCCTCGAATGTGGATCGTGGCTCTTTGGAGCAGGTGAGAAAACTGGTCACCTCCCTGCAGCTGCAACTGGCGGCCAACGAAGAAGAGTTGCGCCTTTACCACAACCTGTTGCAGCCGGGGGGCAGCGAGAGCGGACTGCAAATTGGCGAATTGATGCTTAAATCACTGGGGGATGGGCAGGGAGCGTCCTACCGTATTGTGATCCAGCAGAAAGACAGCAAACTGAAAACTGTCAAAATTAATCTCAAGGTTGAATTGGAGGGTGCCCGGAATGGCATTAAGGAGACCCTCTCGTTAGACCAGCTGGATGAAAATGTGGAAACGTCGCCAGTGGCGGTCAAGTTTAAATATTTTCATATGCTGGAGGGGGTGCTGACCCTGCCCGTGGGCTTTGAGCCCAGGGCAATCAAGGTGAGTGTCTGGAAAACCAATGCCAGCGCCAATGCCGTTGAAAGGCGTTTTGACTGGCACCTGGATGAAGCATAGGGGGCAAACCATGCGTAAGAAAAACAATCCGACAAACTTTGCAGCGGGCAGCACCACACTGATTGCCAGTGGCACTCACGTCATGGGAGATGTGCGCTTTGCGGGTAACCTCGAAGTGGAAGGCCAGATCACAGGAAATATTATGGCTGAAGACGGTGCCGATGCACGGGTGAGGATTTTGCCCAAGGGTTGTGTGGTGGGTGATGTCAGTGTCCCTGTGGTGGTGATCAATGGACGTATCGAAGGCAATATCTACTCCTCCCTTCAGGTGGAACTTGCCGCCAATGCTGAGGTGGAGGGCGACTTGCACTATGCATTGATAGAGATTGAGAAGGGTGCCCAGGTAAACGGTAATTTCGTTCACCGTTCGGCGTCTGCCCAGCCAGAACCCCTGTCGCCGGTAGAAAATGTTGCTGAAACTGGCATGCAGGACATTGGTTCGTGATAGAATACTTGACTGGAATGCTTGGGTATTGAGTTGTATAGCACTTCCACAATGAATTCAGGAGTATCCATGTCAGGTATCGCTACATTTACACCCATGCCGCTGTATATCTCAGATGCGGCGGTGGCCAAAGTCAAAAGTCTGGTGGAGGAAGAGGGTAACCCCGATCTGAAACTGAGAGTTTTTGTCACCGGTGGTGGGTGTTCGGGTTTTCAGTATGGCTTCAGCTTTGATGAACTCGTGGCTGAAGATGACACCCTGGTTGAAAAAGAGGGTGTTGCCGTGCTGGTTGATCCACTGAGTATTCAGTATCTCACCGGTTCAACAGTCGATTATGAGCAGGGACTCCAGGGTTCCCGATTTACTGTGTCTAACCCTAATGCCGCGACGACCTGTGGTTGCGGGTCTTCATTCTCGGTGTAATCCATGCCGGGAAGCTGCCGTTGGTTATCCCTGTTTATCACGTTTTTCTGGACGCTTGCGGCATTTGCCAACGGCATCACCTCTGCCAATGGCCTGGTTGAGGGTGAGCGCCAGGAAGTCGCCGGATATCTGGCACGCATAGAAAAAAATAATCCCGAAGAGGTGGCGGAAGTTCTTCAGCGTGCCGAGCAGTTTTTTCTTAACGAAGGTATGCGGCAGGATTTTTCGCCGGTGGTGCTTGTGTTGCATGGCCCCGAAGTCAGCATTTTCTTCAGGGAAAACTATCTCCGTTACCGCTCTATTGTCGACCTCGCGGCCAAGCTCTCTGCGCTCAAAGTGGTTGATATCAAGGTCTGTGAGACTCAGTCCCATGGTCTGGGTCTGGATTTGAAAACACTTCTGCCATTTGTTGGCACGGTTCCGGTGGGCCCGGTTGAAGAAAGCCGTCTTATCGAAGTGGAAAAGTACATTTACTTTTAACCTTTCGATCTCAGCCGGGATAGATAGCCCCCAGAATTGCGGCTGTACGCGCGCCGGTTACAGCGGGTGCATTGCCCGGTTTCCCCTCCAGCGTCTGTTGTGCCAGCCAGGCAAAGGCAATGGCCTCTACCCAGTCGACGGGCACGCCGATGCTATCCGTTGTTGCCACCTGAATCGGATGCAGCAAGGCGCTCAACTTTTCCACCAGAGCACGATTGTGTGCACCTCCGCCGCAGAGAAACACGTCCAGAGGTTCTTCGCCATGCCGCTTGATGGCAGCCGCGATGGATTGGGCGGTGAAATCGAGCAACGTTGCCTGCACATCCACTGGCTCCAATGTTTGGTTGAGCCCCCGGAGTTGCCTGTTGAGCCAGTCCAGATTAAACAGCTCCCTGCCAGTGCTCTTTGGGGGCGGCAGGGCCAGATAGGGTGTGCTCAATAATTGTTCCAGCAGGACTGGAATAGCCTTGCCCTGTCGGCTCCAGGCCCCGTCTGCATCGTAGGGCTGTTGCCGGTGAGCGAATGTCCAGGCATCCATCAGGCCGTTGCCTGGCCCTGTATCGTATCCCTGGATCGGAGTCTCATCACTTTTTTCCAGCAGCGTGATATTGGCTATGCCGCCGATATTGACAATGGCGCGCCTGGCCCCGGGTTGATGGAATACCGCCTGATGGAAAGCTGGCACCAGTGGTGCGCCGTGCCCGCCAAGAGCGATATCCCGTCGCCTGAAATCTGCAACGGTAGTGATGCCCGTGTGCCCCGCTATGGTATTGGGGTCGCCAACCTGCAGGCTAAAGGCGTGACCTCCCTCTGGGGAAGGTGGTCTGTGGCGTATGGTCTGGCCGTGGCTGCCGATGGCGCGAATGGCGGTATTGGTGAGTTGCTGTTGTGTCAGCAATTGATTCACGGTTTCAGCAAAGCGAATGCCCAGTTCACGGTCAAGCTGTCCGAGTCGTTGTATTTCGTTATCGCCAGGTTGGGCCAGAGCATGAATTTCTGGCTTGAGATCTGAGATGTCGTGACTATGGGTGCCCAGAAGCTGGCACCGACCATGGCTGAAATCAACCAGAGCAGCGTCTATGGAGTCTGCACTGGTGCCCGACATAAGGCCTATGAAGAGTTCGGCGTCGGGCATGTAGCTTATTGCGTGCTGGTGCTTTGCTGGTCCTTTTCGGTCAGCATGGCCAGTTGAGTGGATTGTTTGTGAAGGGCTAGCTGATTAGTCAGAGAAGCCGTGGCCGTGTCAAACTCGCTGCGCTCGGCATCATCAATGGGCAATGCCTGGGGAAGTGAAACGGTGCGCGGGTTCTGATGGACGCCGTTGACCAGGAATTCATAGTGCAGATGGGGGCCGGTAGCATAGCCAGTGGAGCCGACCGTGCCAATCACTTGGCGCTGGCGCACGGTTTGGCCGTTTTTGACCGCACGCTTGTTCAGGTGCAGGTATTTGGTGGTGTAGCGCTGGCCGTGCTGAATAAAGACGTAATTGCCATTGGCTTTGCTGTAGCCGGCACCAATTACCTTGCCATCTCCAGCGGAGAACACCGGTGTTCCCCGGGGGGCAGCATAGTCGACGCCACGGTGTGCACGAATGCTCTTGTGAATTGGGTGCTTACGGCGCAAATTGAAGTTTGAGCTGATGCGGGTGAAGTCCAGTGGTGCACGCAGGAATGCCTTGCGCATGCTCAGGCCTTCAGGAGTGAAGTAGTTGGCCTTGCCCTGACTGTCTACATAGCGAACAGCCTTGAAGGTGCGCCCCTGGTTGGTGAACTCGGCGGCGAGGATATTGCCAGTGCCAATTTTCTCACCATCCAGGGATTTTTCTTCAAAGAGTATTGCGAAGTGGTCACCCTTGCGGATATCCAGCGCAAAATCCACGTCCCAGCCAAAAATGTTGGCGATTTCCATGATCAGGTTGTGGGGCAGTTGTGCGCGATCACCGGCAAGAAACAGGGAGTCCTCAATGGTGGACTCGCGGTAAGCCGTTGTGATTTCCGGCTCGCGGATGATGTGTTCAGCCACATAAGTGGAGCTTTCATCATCCGCGGACTTGAAGATATAGCTTTCGAGCCGTGATTTAGTGTATTTCAGTTGGGCCAGAGTGCCGTTTTCCGTAAAACCGAAACGCAACTCTTCGCCGGGCCGCATGTTGCTGAGGGGCATGGCGAGGGGTGAGGACGACATCAGGCGATGTACATCGGCAGCGCCAAGCAACACGCGTTTAAAAATAGCGGTCAGGTTGTCACCGCTTCGCACGATCTGTTTTTTCCAGGTGAAGGTTTCTTCAGGCTCTAGTGTCGTTGAGGCTGCAAGTTGTTCGGGTACAGTTGGCTTCTGGGTGTTTTGTGTTTCCAGGTTTGTCAGGTTTTCCACCTGGCTGCTACCGGATGTCTGAAAGTTAACGGCAACTCTTTCCTTTTTCACCACGGTGTTGTGATTGTCGTTACCAATAAAGGATGTCGTCAGCACAACTGCAACCGCACCGATGCCAATGGCCAATAGTCCGCGGGTAAAGAATCGCTTGGTCAGCAAGGGCTGCCATTGGGTCGATTCTTTCTTTGGAGTTTTAAAACTGGCTTGGTTCATGGCGTTTTCAGGCTCTTGGTAGTTTAACCATTACTGTAACTGGTGATCTTAAGGCTCCAATATATAACAGATATTCGGCCAATCCCACTGATACTATAGGCTTAGGGGGTGGCGTACTCTTGTTTTTGCGGCGGGATAATGTAAGGTTTGCCTCCCTTTATTTGGCGGTGGTTAATAAGAGAAGAAGGCATGTCTGGAGATTCTTTGGAGCTAATAGCTGATTTACAGGCTCGAGGGCTGATTGCGCAGATGACTGGCGATGGCGCATTGGAAGAGCATTTGTCCTCTGGGGTCCGCACGCTCTACTGTGGCTTTGATCCTACGGCAGACAGCCTTCATATAGGTAGCCTGGTGCCGCTATTGGCATTGCGCCGCTTTCAGTTGGCAGGACATAAGCCGATCGCACTGGTGGGAGGTGCCACTGGATTAATCGGTGACCCCAGCTTCAAGGCCCAGGAGCGCAAGTTGAACACACCCGATGTGGTGGGTGGCTGGGTGGAGCGCATCAGGTCGCAGGTCTCTCAGTTTATAGATTTTGAAGCGGGGGACTGCGCTGCTGAGGTGGTGAACAACCTCGACTGGATTGGCGGCATGGGACTGCTCAGCTTCCTGCGGGATGTGGGTAAGCATTTCTCGGTTAACAATATGGTGAATAAAGAGTCTGTGAAGCAGCGCCTTGACCGAGAGGGTGCCGGGATTTCCTATACCGAGTTTACCTACATGTTGCTGCAGTCCTATGACTTTGCTGAACTCAATAAACGTTATCAGTGCACTTTGCAGTTGGGGGGCTCAGATCAGTGGGGAAATATCACTGGTGGAATAGACCTGACGCGAAGGCTCAACGGTAATCAGGTGTTTGGCCTGACGTTACCGCTAGTCACCAAGGCCGACGGAACAAAATTCGGTAAGACGGAGACCGGGACAATCTGGCTGGATGCAGCCAAGACCTCACCCTACGCCTTTTACCAGTTCTGGATAAATACTGCAGATGCCGACGTCTATAAATTCCTGCGTTATTTTACGTTCCTGCCGGTTTCAGAGATTGTGGGAATAGAACGTGTTGATGCACAAACCCAAGGCAGAAAATCTGCACAGGGTATCTTAGCCAGGGAGGTGACCAGGTTGGTGCATGGTGAAACGGGTTTGGCCGCAGCAGAGCGAATCACTGAGGCGTTGTTTTCGGGTGGTCTTGAGTCGTTGACAGAAAGTGACCTGGAGCAGCTTAAGCAGGACGGTATGCCGGCAAGTGATCTGTCTGCTTCAGACCTGGATGGCAAGCCGCTGACCACCCTGCTGACAGAGTGTGGTATGGCCAAGGCGGGACGGGAAGTAAAAGATGCCCTGGGTCGCTCTGCTGTGCTGGTGAACGGCATTGCCAAGGACGAAGGCGACAATTTGCGGGCTGGTGAGTGCTTTAGTCCTGGCAGTGCGTTGTTCGGACGTTTCTTTATGGTGAAGATGGGGAAGAAAAAGCATCACCTCTTTGAGCTGATCTGATGACCCTGTCACTTATTGTAAAACGCGACCTCGTGTCGCGTTTTTTTGTGCTATAAGAATACAGCTGGCCTGTCTGAAAAGCAGTGAAACAGAGCCAGGAAAAAAAATCTGAGAAAGGCGTTGACTGCCTGAAATTAATCGCTAGAATGCGCGCCTCAGTTCGGAGTTACTGGCCGATCTGACTGCTACAAAAACGCTTTGTTGAAAAGAAAAAATTTTTTTCACAAAGCCGTTGACAAGCAGATGTAAGGCGCTAGAATGCGCGTCCGCTTCGGGGAACAAGCCGAGCGGATCAACTGAAAAAAGAGATGTATATTTTTAACAAATATTCATCGAAATCAGTTGACATAAGGGCGGCGATCCTTAGAATACGCAGCCCGCTCCCAAGGGAGCAACCGTTCTTTAACAAATAGATCAGATAATGCGTGTGGGTGCTTGCTGAGACGATTCATGTGACAACGAATCATCAAACGCAAGTAACTCATCAATTCATACGATTTGGTAAGCCAAAGTGTTTGAGCCAAGTTTTTGAGTAGTACCACGGGTTTTCGTGAAACTGCTCCCTCTTACCGAAAGGTAGAGGTAAAAGATTAAACTGAAGAGTTTGATCATGGCTCAGATTGAACGCTGGCGGCAGGCCTAACACATGCAAGTCGAGCGTGAAAGTTCCTTCGGGAGCGAGTAGAGCGGCGGACGGGTGAGTAACGCGTAGGAATCTGCCCAGTAGTGGGGGACAACATGGGGAAACTCATGCTAATACCGCATACGCCCTAAGGGGGAAAGCAGGGGATCTTCGGACCTTGCGCTATTGGATGAGCCTGCGTCGGATTAGCTAGATGGTGGGGTAATGGCCTACCATGGCAACGATCCGTAGCTGGTCTGAGAGGATGATCAGCCACACTGGGACTGAGACACGGCCCAGACTCCTACGGGAGGCAGCAGTGGGGAATATTGGACAATGGGGGAAACCCTGATCCAGCCATGCCGCGTGTGTGAAGAAGGCCTTCGGGTTGTAAAGCAC
>CAYNAU010000002.1:0-33832 GCA_964395715.1 uncultured Porticoccus sp.
CAGAGTGGTCATGCAGCGGACTGCAACTCCGTGTACGCCGGTTCGATTCCGACCCGCGCCTCCATTTTTCTCTCGGCACAGCTCTAGCATCTATCCAACTGAAAGAGCTGTTCCGCTGACCATCCTTCTCCATGCCCGGATGGCGAAATTGGTAGACGCAAGGGACTTAAAATCCCTCGGAGGGTAACCTCCGTGCCGGTTCGACCCCGGCTCCGGGCACCATTACTTTCAGCGTTAACCCGGTGTCGACAAGGTGCTTTCTTTCTGTACTCTGGTGCGCAAAAAAACTAAATAAAAAGGGGCCTTAAGGCCCCTTTTTATTTAGTGTGTTCCTGATGGTCAGGATCAGATGCTCTGATCCTGTGTGGGCAGGTTGTCATAGAGCTCTTCTTCAGGGGCGGCATCGAGAATGGCTCTGAAGTAGCTGCTTGGCAGGGCGATGTTGTAGGAGCTTTTGCCGTCAATGGTCAGGTTCATACCCATGTTGGCGCTGTCAAAAAAGTTGATCATGCTCAGGGGTATGGCCATGCGCTCTTCGTAGCGACAGGAAGCCTCCGGGCAAACATTCATGTCGGTTGACAAGGACACCAGTTTCACCGGCTGGGCACCGTTTTTCAGTTTTGCATTTTTGTAGGAGCGCCAATCCTCGTCATTGTATTGTGCGGTGATGTAGAGAATGTACTGATCTTCACCCTGGTGATCGATGGCGCGCACCAGGTAGATCTCCGAGAAGTTGTCTAGCAGTGTTTTATCGGAATAGGCGAAGTTAGGTCCGTAGGTGATTTCGCCATTCACAGCATCGAGCTTGAATTCGATCAGCGTGGAAATAGCGGCGGGGGATTGCCAGTCAATCGTCGCCTCTTTGGGCTCATCTGCCCAAGCCTGCATTGTGAAGGCCAGGGACAGTGTGGCCAAAATATGTGGAAGTGATTTCATTGCCTTGCTCCATTTAATATCCAAGTCGTAGCGGGCGTAATTTTATGGGCGCCATGCTTGCGTTTTTCGCTCTCTCTGGCAACCCTTTTTTCTGACTTCGCTGACTACTGCTGTCTTCAGAGCAATACAACCTGTACTCAAGGCCCTGATGCCGACGAAGATTGCGTGGTAATTCAGATTCCGCGCAGCATCAATGGTTCCGAACTTCCTGTTACCTTGTGATGCAACAGTTGTTACGCACTGATAAAGGTTATGGATCAGCGGCGATTCTCATGGCCGATCAGCGTAGAGAGCTGTGGTACCATGATCCCCTTTAAAATTGTTGAATAACCGCTATCCATGAGTGAAGAAAATTCCCCCATAGTCCTGACCTTTCCAGTGGGTCCGCTGCAGTGCAACTGCACCATTATTGGCGACCCTGTAACAAAAAAAGCGCTGGTGATTGATCCCGGCGGTAACCCGGAGTTGATACTGGCAAAACTGACCGAACTCTCGCTTCAGGTAGTGGCGATTATCCATACCCATGCCCACCTGGACCATATTCTCGCTGCAGGAGACATCAGGAAGGCAACCGGTGCGCCGATTCAGCTGCATCGGGAGGATATGTTTTTGTGGGATGGGGTGGCTCAGCAATGTCTGATGTTTGGTGTGCCGGAAATTTCTCTGCCAAAACCGGACGGTTACCTGCAGGATGATCATGATCTGGGATGTTGTGAGGGGGTTGCCATGCATACTCCGGGACATACACCGGGTTCTACCAGTTTCTGGTTTGCCCCGGCAAAAACCCTGATCGCTGGTGATACCCTGTTTCGCGGCGGCATTGGTCGTACAGATCTGCCTGGTGGCAACCACAAAGAGATCGTCAAATCGATCCGTCAGCGTCTCTATGAACTGGACGATGATGTATCGGTTGTGACGGGGCATGGCCCCGGTACGACTATCGGTAGCGAGAAGCGCAGCAATATGTTCGTAAGGGCATAAGCCAATGAATGAGGATACCTCCCTGATGAAACAACAAATTCTCACCATGCTCGAGCTGCAAGATGCCATGAACAGCAAGGTCAATAGCAACTGGGTTGTGCAGAACTTTGCCTGGTACCGGGCGATCTGGGTGGAGTGTGCAGAACTGCTCGACCACTACGGTTGGAAATGGTGGAAAAAACAGACCCCTGATGCTGATCAGGTGAAACTGGAACTGGTGGATATCTGGCATTTCGGATTGAGCATCCTGTTGCTGGATTCTGATGGCCACGAATCTATTGCCGGACAGGTCGCGGAGGCCTTCTCCCGTGCGGCGCCCTCCGGTGATTTCAGGGAAGATCTGGAGTCATTCACCTTGTATACCCTGCAAACCCGTAAGTTTGATGTGCCAGGATTCGCAACCCTGATGGACGGCATTGACCTGAGCTTTGATGAACTTTTCACCCGTTATGTCGGCAAAAATGTGCTGAATTTTTTCCGTCAGGATCACGGCTACCAGGATGGCACTTACCGCAAACAGTGGGGTGGCAAGGAGGATAATGAACATCTGGTGGAAGCAGTTGCCGAGCTGGATCACAGCCGTGCGGACTTCAAAGACCGTCTCTACACTGAGCTGGCTGAGCGTTATCAGGCCAGTGCCTGAGGTAACCGTAACTCTTTGGGTTGCTGGTGAAAAACTATACAATGGCGGCCCTTTGGCAGAGCCAATTACAAGACTGAATAACGAGTCATGACTGAATTTGACACTCGCAAGGAGCGGCTGGAATTTAACAAGCTGCAAAAACGCCTGCGCCGCAATGTAGGCAGTGCTATTGCTGACTACAACATGATTGAAGACGGCGACAAGATCATGGTGTGCCTGTCCGGTGGCAAGGATTCCTATTGTATGTTGGATATCTTGCTCAATCTGCAGAAGACGGCCCCGGTATCGTTCGAGATAGTGGCAATCAATCTGGATCAGAAACAGCCCGGTTTTCCGCCGGAGGTGCTGCCCAACTACCTGGCTGACCTCGGGGTGCCTTTCCACATTCTGGAAAAAGACACCTACAGCGTGGTCACCGAACTGGTGCCGGAGGGCAAAACCTACTGTGGTCTTTGCTCAAGACTGCGCCGCGGCACGTTGTACGGTTTTGCCCAGCAAATCGGTGCTACCAAGATCGCCCTGGGCCACCATCGGGACGACATCATAGAAACCCTGTTTCTCAATATGTTCTACGGTGGCAAGTTAAAGGCTATGCCCCCGAAACTACTTAGTGACGACAAGCAGAATGTTGTGATTCGTCCGCTGGCCTATTGCAAGGAAGAAGACCTGGAAGCCTATGCCGGCCTGAAAGAGTTTCCGATTATTCCCTGCAATCTCTGTGGCTCACAGGATAATCTGCAGCGTCAGGTGATCAAGGAAATGCTGCAGGGTTGGGAAAAGCAACACCCGGGTCGCCTGGAAACCATCTTTGCTGCCGTCAAAAATGTGGCCCCGTCACAATTGGCGGACACCGACCTGTTTGATTTCGCCAGTCTGCAGATTGAACGGCCATCGCGAATTGGCATGGTCAACCTATGGGATGGTGAAAGCGGTGCTGATTGCGACAGTGTCGGTGTCCCGGAAAGTAGCGCTCCAGGTGATATGGCCAGGGAAACTGCCTGATGGTCTTCCTGTGTCATTAAAGGGAATGTGCGAGGGACTGTCCGTTGCCTTTCGAAGCAAATCCGTTGCCCCTATAATGGTTTTTTTTCCTCTGCTGGATTCGACTTCATGAGCTATCAGGTGCTGGCCCGAAAATGGCGTCCTCGCAATTTCAGCGAGATGGTCGGGCAGGAACACGTGCTGAGGGCACTGGTCAATGCACTGGATAACAACCGTCTGCACCATGCTTACCTGTTTACCGGTACCCGGGGAGTCGGTAAAACCACTATTGCCCGTATTCTGGCCAAGTGCCTTAACTGTGAGCAGGGCGTCAGTTCCACACCCTGTGGAACCTGTAGTGCCTGTACCTCCATTGCTGAAGGTCGGTTTGTCGACCTGATTGAAGTGGATGCTGCCTCCCGCACCAAGGTCGAAGACACCCGGGAACTACTGGAAAATGTGCAGTATGCGCCTACCGTTGGCCGCTATAAGGTCTACCTGATTGACGAAGTGCACATGCTTTCAGGGCACAGCTTTAATGCCCTGCTAAAAACCCTCGAAGAGCCGCCTCCCCATGTGAAGTTCCTGTTGGCCACTACTGATCCCCAGAAGTTGCCGGTCACCATTCTGTCGCGCTGCCTGCAGTTCAACCTGAAGAACCTGAGCCCGGAACGTATCGTCGAGCACTTGCAGTTTGTGCTTGGTGAAGAACAGGTTCCCAACGAAGAAGCCGGTTTGTGGGCTCTGGCCCGTGCCGCGGACGGCAGCATGCGCGATGCGTTAAGCCTTACGGATCAGGCGATTTCACACGGCGCAGGTAAAATTACAGAAGCCGAAGTCAACAACATGCTGGGCAGTATCGATCTAGGCGCTATCGCCGATATTGCCAGGGCGCTGGCTAATGGTGATGGCATAGAGGTACTGGCTGTTGTGGACCGTATGGCCGAACATGCCCCGGACTATGGTGCTGCTCTAGGGGATTTACTGTCCGTATGGCATCGCGTGGCCATCGCCCAGACTGTGCCGGATGCGCTGGATAACCGCCATGGTGACTACCAGCTGGTGCAGGAACTGGCGAAGGCTATGAGTACCGAGGATGTGCAGTTGTTTTACCAGATTGCCTTGCTCGGTCGCAGGGATTTGCCCCTGGCGCCGGATCCTCGTTTGGGTTTTGAAATGGCGTTGCTGCGCACCCTGGCTTTTCGCCCGGTGAGTGAGACTGGGCTCAAACCCGTCTCTGCTTCAGCCGCGGCCTCTTCCCGGGTTGATAAAGGGGAGGATTTGGCCCCTGTAAAAAAGCCTGAATCTGAAGCCCCGGTGGACGCTAAGCGCCACCAGGCTGCCGCCATCGTTGAGGCCCTCAGTGCAACACATGAACAAGTGTCTGCCGAAGTGCCAGTCACCCAGACATCTGACTCTGTTCCTAAGGATAACCCCCCGACTAATCAGACAAGACCTTCGGGCGCAGAAAATCCGATCACCGAGGAGGAGTCTTTAACGGTACAAGAATCTGTGGCTGCAGAAATGTCTGAAGCCACACAAGAGCCGGCGACGGAAAGAACACCAGCAGACACAGATCAGAGAGACTTTGAGCAGGCTTTGGCTGTTGATACTTCTGATATGGATCGGAATCCATTGTTTGAGGCTGATGAATCAAGCGAAGATACCGATGCGGCGCTGGAATATTATGAGTCCATCGCCAGCTCTGGGCCTGAGGGGGAAGAGTCATCGCTGGTTTCGACAGAGACCCTGGAGGCCTTTTCCCGCGCGGCCCATGCCCGGCAGCCGGTATCTGAGGTTGCCGAAGTCACACCGACGGCTCCGACGATCAGTGAATCTAATGAGAACCGGCATATTAAAGATGCGATTGTTCCGTCTAAATTGTCCCTGTCGAAGGTGAAGCCGACAGATTGGCTGGATCTATACCAGGCACTGCATGTAGGTGGTCTGCTACAGAATACGGCGGCAAACCTGACGCTGGTTGAGGTCAGCGGCGCTGAACTGCACTTTGTACTGGATATCGATCATTCGACACTCTATGAGGAAGGTCACCAGCAACGCCTGGCAGACATTCTGCAGGACTATTTCAATGCTCCGGTTTCTGTTGTCATAGAGGTAGGTGTGGTCAGTTCAGAAACACCACAGGCGTATCTGGAACGGTTGCGCCAGGAGCGCCAGCAGGATGCTGTGAACAGTTTGAAACAGGATCCCCATGTGCGTCGAATTACCGACATGTTCAATGGGGTATTACTGGAAAACACAATTAAACCTTTAGATTAACTATTGATGGTAATGTAATGAATATTAATGAGTTAATGAAGCAAGCACAGCAGATGCAGGAAAAAATGCAGAAGATGCAGGCTGAGGCGGCAAAGGCTGAAGTGACGGGAGAATCCGGTGCGGGTATGGTGAAGGTGGTGATGAATGGTCGCCACGATGTGCGCAAGGTCACGATCGATCCCGGTGTGCTATCAGAAGATAAAGAGTTCCTTGAAGACCTGCTGGCAGCGGCAGTTAATGATGCCGTGCGCAAGGTGGAGGAAGCACAGCGCCAACAGATGGAAAAACTTACCGGTGGTATGCAGATGCCCCCCGGCTTTCAAATGCCTTTTTGAGTGTGCCACCCTGTGTATAGCCCCCTGATTGATGAGCTGATCGATGCCCTGCGATGCCTCCCCGGCGTCGGACCAAAGTCTGCACAACGTATGGCTCTGCAATTGCTGGAGCGGGATCGCAAAGGTGCTGCGCGTCTGGTTCAGGCCCTTGAACAGGCGGTAGAGCATGTCGGCCGTTGCCAGATGTGCCGGACCCTGACAGAAAGCGATTTATGTGAGATCTGCGCTAACCCCCGTCGGGACAGCCAGCAGCTATGCGTGGTGGAGACCCCTGCAGACCTGTTCGCGATTGAACAGAGCAATACTTACCGGGGACGCTATTTTGTGTTGTTGGGTCACCTGTCACCCATTGACGGTATTGGCCCGGAAGCTATCGGCGTGGATCAGTTGATGAACCGGCTGGTGGAAGAGGACGTCAATGAGCTGATCCTGGCCACGAACCTTACGGTAGAGGGTGAAACCACGGCGCATTACATCAGCGAGCGAGCCCGCCAGTTAAATGTGATTGTCAGCCGTATTGCCCACGGCGTACCCATGGGCGGTGAACTGGAGTACGTTGACGGAGGAACCCTGGCCCATGCATTTTCAAGTCGCAAGCAGCTGTGAGTCTACGCGGTTGTTTTTACCAGCTCTTCTGAAGAGGTTTCCATGATGGAACAGGCATCAGCCCCAATACTTGTGGCCGACCAGCAGGCACTCGGCAAGTGTATTGCAGAACTGATCTGTTGCCCTGCGCTTGCGGTGGATACCGAGTTTATGCGCACGGACACGTTTTACCCGATTCTGGGGTTGATACAGATTTTCGATGGCCGACATTGCTGGTTGATTGACCCTGTGGCCATAGAGAATCTGCAGCCTTTGTCGGAAGTGTTCACCAATGATGCCATCACCAAGGTGTTTCACTCCTGCTCTGAAGACCTTGAGGTGTTGCAGCATGCGATGGGGTGTTTGCCTCTGCCGCTGTTTGATACCCAGATTGCGGCGGCATTGGCTGGCTACGGATTTTCCCGCGGCTATGCGGCATTGGTTGCGGATATGCTGGAAATCCATGTTCCCAAGGATGAAACCCGTTCAGATTGGTTGCAACGCCCGTTAACCGAGGCACAACTGGGTTATGCTGCTTCGGATGTCTATTACCTGCTGCCGGTCTATCAGCAATTGCTGGCCGATCTCGAGCGTCTGGGCAGAACTGACTGGGTTGTTGAGGAAATGCAGGACCTCGTGACGCGCACCAGCATGCGGGATGACAGCAGTGAGTATTATCGCAAAGTCAAAGGAGCCTGGCGTCTGTCTCCCGACGCACTGCTGGCGTTACAGCAACTTTGTCACTGGCGTGAAAATGAGGCTAGAGCGCGAAATCGCCCCCGCAACCGTGTTATTCCGGATCGGGTCTTACTGGAGATTGCTTCCAGAAAACCCCGGAATAAGACAACGCTGGCAGACATCGAAGGCATGCACCCCGGCCTGATCCGACGCTATGGCGACCTGCTGTTGGACATGGTGAAAACGGCGGAAGAGTCTGTGCCTGATGCGTCACTGCAACCCCTTGATGCTCCCTTGCCAAAAGAGGCAAGGGATCTTGGCAGGACCATGAAAGCCGTGGTGTCAGATTGCGCTGAATCCTATCAATTGCCCGTGGAGATGCTGGCCCGCAAACGCGATATTGAGCAGTTGGTCCGCTCACATTGCGAGACCATCCCCACCGTCCTGCCGGATTCGCTCGCCAGTGGCTGGCGCTACCGGGTTGTGGGCGCTGCATTACTCAAAGCCATTTCCGATCAACCCGTGTGTGAGTAGATTTCCCCCATGTCCAAGCAACTTTGCACGATATACCGCAGTCCCAAAAAAGAGGGCATGTATCTATATGTGGATAAAAATGAAGATCTGAGTCGTGTTCCTGAATCATTATTGCAGCGTTTTGGCAAACCGGAACTGGCAATGACACTGGCACTATCTGCAGACAGGAAGCTGGCCCGGGCTGATGTTGGCAAAGTCCTTGAGTCCATTACGGAACAGGGTTACTACCTGCAAATGCCGCCCTCTCCGGAGCAGTATCTGCAGGAGATGCGCAACAAGAACAGCAAGCTGTAACCTTGCTTTATGGAAAAATTCTGGGAGATAAAATCTCTTTCCGAAATGAACCAGGAGGAGTGGGAGTCGCTCTGTGATGGCTGCGGGAAATGCTGCCTCCATAAACTTGAGGACGAAGATACCGGGGATGTGTACTACACCGATGTCGCCTGTCAGTTACTGGATATACAAGCCTGCCGTTGTACGGATTACGAAAACAGGCTTTCCCGAGTTCCCGACTGCCTGAAGCTCACCGCGGCTGATATCGATCATTTTCAGTGGCTGCCGAGTACCTGCGCATACCGGTTACTGTCGGAGGGTGAGTCATTGCCAATCTGGCACCATCTGGTATCGGGCGATTCACATACCATTCACGATATGGAAATGTCAGTGCGGGGCCGGGCTGTTTCGGAGTCATCAGTACAAGCTGCTGATATGGAAGAAAGAATCATCCACTGGGTGTTATAACCAAAAGGTTTTGTATGGTGGGGCGATACAACTCCTGGTAGTTTTTTGCGTCGGGTGTGTTACTATTTTCCGTGAGTTCGCAAGTCAGCTGAAGTCGTGCTGGTTAAAGCAAGTCCGCATGTCATTCTTTTGTAAAGGACTACTAAAGGAGGTAGATGATCATGTATTCGGGCGAAAATTATCTTTGGGGAATTGTCGGTTACTATCTGGGTTGTATCCTGCTTCTGATGTTCCTGGTGCGTTTCAAGGACCTGTTGCCAGGCAGGCATTTTCGCAATCACCTCATTCTTTTCATTGCCGCCGTCATTCTCGTACCTATCAAGGCCTATCCTGATATGAATTACCTGGCACCCGCCTGGTTTGTCAGTCTTTTTGAAGGACTCACCGGGCCGGATGACATGGGTTTCCTGCGCGGTGCACAACCGATCATTACCTGTTATCTGGTGGCGTCTGCTTGTTACATCCTGGCTATGCTGCTTGGTGTCTTCAAGCGCCGTGATACTGAGCGGGAAGAAGGCATGCTTGAAAGCAGTGGTGAGGGCTAGCAGGCAAGTTACGATATTCCGTGCATATGCCGCTTCAGCAGCGGGCTGATCAGCAGTAGAAGCAAGCCGGCGCTACAGCCAACCAACAGCAGGTCATTGAAGAGCCCGGTGTAGGCCGATAATGCCTCTGCTGTATTCAGCGTTTCCCCGGGCATCGTGTCCATATGCGCCAGTTTCGCAATCTGCACGGCGAGGAATTCCGAATAGGCAGTGGCCAGGAACCAGGTGCCCATCATCAGCCCCACTACCTTCGGAACCGCCAGCTTACTCACAGCGGAAAGACCAACCGGTGACAGACACAACTCACCGGTGGTGTGGAGTAGGTAGGCCAGTACCAACCACAGCGCTGCCACTTTCCCGGTCTCGTCGGGAAAGCTGGCGCCAAGTACCAGTGCCCCAAAGCCAAGTCCTGCCTGGGCAATGCCAAGCGCAAACTTGACCGGTGTCGAAGGTTCCAGTTGACGTTTCCCCAGCATCGCCCAGAGAAGTGCAAACAGTGGGGCGCACAGCATGATAAAGAGGGGGTTTAATGCCCCAAACTGCGAGGCGTTGAATGTGACCCCTAGCAGGGTGCGGTCTACCACGCGGTCGGCATAGAGTGTCATCGAGGCTGCGGTTTGCTCGAATAGTGCCCAGAATACCACCGAGGCAAATGTCAGGACCATCAGGACGCACATACGACCCCGCTCCACGCTGTCGCAGCGGGTAAAAATAAACCAGATCAGCCCGAGCACCACGGCAATGGCCAGTCCGTTAAGTGAATATTGCACCCACTCGGTGGTTTGTATGAGTTGCCACAGGCCAACCAGGGCCAGTAGTGCAGCGAGGTATATGCTCCATTCCCGGTTGATGCCCGGAAACACCGGTTGCTTTAACAACTCGGGGTGGGTCGGCTCAGCCAGGCCCTGCAGATGGTGCTGACCGTAAAGGAAAATGACCAGACCGAGAACCATGCCGATGCCTGCAGCACCGAAACCATAATGCCACCCAAGGGTTTCGCCCAGGTAACCGCACAGCAGGGTGGCACTGAAGGCGCCGACATTAATGCCCATATAAAAAATGGTATAGCCACTGTCGCGACGGGAATCCTGCTCTCCATAGAGACGACCGACGATGGTAGAAATATTGGGCTTGAGAAAACCGACACCGACGATAATGAGCGAGAGGGAAAAATAGAAAACCTGCAGAGCTGCCTGATCACGGACAATAGTTCCGTTGACAGTAGTTGCCTGAGTCCCCTCAACGGCCATGCCCAGGTGCCCCAGAGCCAGCAGGCAGCCCCCGAAAATCACCGCTTTTCGCATGCCCAGGTAGCGATCCGCCAGCAATCCTCCGATTACCGGCATGGCGTACACCAGCGCGGCATAACTGCCGAGTACATCTAGCCCCATCGCGTCGCTGAACAGGTGATACTTGGTGAGGTACAGCAGCAGCAGGTATTTCATGCCGTAGAATGAAAAACGCTCCCACATTTCCGTGGCAAAACAGACGTAGAGTCCCTTGGGATGCCCAAGCCATTCTTGGTGTTGTGTTGTCAAAGTGACTCCCCTGAGCGTGATCGTGGTTTAGGTCGTTTGCTGTACCCGCTGCTGGCGCTAGAATGACCAAATGCTTTTATCGAATAGGTCCGATTATGAAGTTTTCCGGTACTGATCGCTATGTCGCCACCGATGACCTGCAAATGGCGGTGAATGCGGCCGTCACCCTGAAACGACCACTACTCATCAAAGGCGAGCCGGGTTCCGGTAAAACCATGCTCGCGGAGGAAGTGGCTGCAGCTCTGGGATGGCAGCTGATCCCCTGGCATATCAAGTCCACTACCAAGGCTCAACAAGGCCTCTATGAGTACGATGCCGTGTCCCGATTGCGGGATTCACAGTTGGGTGATGACCGGGTTCATGACATCGCCAATTACATCAAGCCCGGCAAGCTCTGGCAGGCTTTTGCCGCCGACGAGCCACTGGTGTTGCTGATTGATGAAATTGACAAGGCGGATATCGAGTTTCCCAACGACCTGTTGCTGGAACTGGATCGCATGGAATTTCACGTCTATGAGACAGGAGAGACCATCCGCGCACAGCAACGTCCTCTGGTCATTATTACCAGCAACAATGAAAAAGAGCTGCCGGATGCCTTTCTGCGCCGCTGTTTTTTCCACTTTATCAAGTTCCCGGAACGGGACACCATGGAGCAGATTGTGGCGGTGCATTTTCCCGATATTCAGAAAACCCTGGTGCAGGAGGCGCTGGATATCTTTTTTGAAGTGCGCCAGGTGCCCGGATTAAAGAAAAAACCCTCGACCTCCGAGCTGATTGACTGGTTGAAGCTGCTGCTTTCAGACAAGATACCAGAGCATTTGCTTGCAGAACGAGATCCCACCAAGGTAATTCCGCCGCTCTACGGCGCCCTGCTGAAAAATGAACAGGACGTGCACTTGCTGGAAAAGCTGGCGTTTATGGCGCGTCGGGAAAACCGGTAACCTGTCGGCACAGAAGCCATGTTGCTCGATTTCTATCAGGGTTTACGGCAGGCGGGCATCCCCGTCTCCATCAAGGAGTACCTCGTGTTGCTGGAGGCCCTGCAACAGCGGTTAGCCTTCGCCGACATGGATGATTTTTATCTTCTGGCCAGAACCTGCCTGATCAAGGATGAAAAATATTACGACCGCTACGACCGAGCCTTTGCCGCCTATCTTCATCAGTTGTCGGATATCGAGCAGTTGGTTGATGCCCTGATTCCCGCAGAGTGGCTGCGCAAAGAGTTTGCCCGGCATCTGAGCGATGAGGACAAAGCCAAAATAGAGAGCCTGGGTGGCCTGGAGCAATTGCTCGAAACGTTTAAAAAGCGCTTGGCCGAACAACAGAAGCGCCATGCAGGTGGCAGTCGCTGGGTCGGAACCGGGGGTACGTCACCCTTCGGGCACGGTGGCTTTCATCCCGAGGGCATTCGTGTCGGCGGGGAGAGTGAACAGCAGCAGGGCGTCAAGGTCTGGGAACAACGCGCATTCCGCAATCTGGATGACACGGTTGAACTGGGCACCCGCAATATCAAACTGGCCCTGAGGCGATTGCGTCAGTTTGCCCGGACCGGTGCTGCTGAGGAACTGGATCTGGAGGACACCATCGACGCTACTGCCCGAAATGCGGGCCTGTTGGATATCAAGATGGTGCCGGAGCGTCACAACGCGGTCAAAGTCCTGATGTTCTTTGATGTCGGGGGCTCCATGGATCCTCACGTCAAAGTGTGCGAAGAGCTGTTTTCTGCCGTCAGAAGTGAGTTCAAGCACCTGGAATATTACTATTTTCACAACTTTCTTTATGACTATGTCTGGCGTGACAATCACCGCCGCAAAAGCGATAAAACACCCACCCTGGAGTTACTGCATACCTACAGCCGCGATTACAAGGTGATTTTTGTCGGTGATGCCACCATGTCGCCCTACGAGGTGAGTGCCCCCGGAGGCAGCGCCGAGTACTACAACCAGGAAGCCGGTGCAGTCTGGATGCAGCGCATCATGGATAATTACGACCGATTTATCTGGTTAAACCCGGTGCGTACCGATTATTGGCAGTACACACCCTCTATCAAACTGATTCAGCAATTGATGGGTTCTGAGCGCATGTTCCCCATGACCCTTGCCGGGTTGGAGAAGGGCATGACAGCGCTGACCCGGTGAAAGATTTTTAACAGGAGAGCGAGCAGCTGTTCTGTACCTGTGCGGGGCATTTCGATAGCATTGACAAAAAGCAGGTGGACACACTGGTCGCCATAATAATCATAATTAACGACGGAGCAGGGGCGCGGAAATGTCAGAAAACAACACCATGGAAGTCATGGAAGCGGTTCGCAACTCCTGGGACCACTATGGTATTCCCCACGACTTGCCACCCAGTGATATACACAGTCTGTTGGACCTCTTCGCCGAAGCCGTCAGAAATTATGCCAACCAACCTGCAGTCACCTGCTTGGGGGGAACGCTGACCTATGCCGAGCTGGACGGTCAGTCCAGTGCTTTTGCCAGTTACCTGCAACAGCATACCGGGTTAGAGCGTGGTGACCGCATTGCCATCCAGATGCCGAGCCTGATCCAGTACCTTGTCGTTGCCTATGGTGCTTTCAAGGCGGGAATGGTCATCGTCAACGTCAACCCGATGTACACAGCCACCGAACTGGAGTATCAGTTCAACCACGCGGACGTAAAGGCTGTGGTGGTTTTTGACAAGTTTTTGGACCATACACTGGCCGTGAAAGATATAACGCCCCTGCAAACGGTTATCTCCACGGCGCCATTTGACCTGCACCCGCCTCTGAAACGAATGGTGATGTCAGCGCTGATGAAACTGCTGGGCAAAGCTGCTTCGGCTGCCGGTTCAATCTCTCTTCTGGAAGCACTTAAGAAGGGGAGTGAGCAACCCCATCAGGCACTAGCGTTGAGCGGCGATGAGCTGGCGATTCTTCAGTATACCGGTGGCACCACAGGAGTCTCCAAGCCAGCCATGCTCAGTCACGGCAATATGGTCAGTGTGACACGGCAATCTGCCATGGTACTGGAGAGTTGTGGTGTTGACCGCGGTGCAGAGCGCTTTGTATCGCCACTACCTCTCTACCACATCTATGCGTTTGCCGTGGTCATCACGGTGGGTGTTCACTTGGGTGTACACAGTCAGTTAATTCCGGACCCACGCAATATCAAGGCGTTTGTGAAATTGCTGCGCCAGTGGCCGGCATCGGTCTTTATCGGGCTCAACACGCTTTTTGTGGCGTTGATGAAAGACCCGGATTTTGGTCGTATCGATTTCTCTACCCTGAAATTCACCATATCCGGTGGGTCGGCGCTGGCTACCGGCACTAGCAACGATTGGTTTGACAAGACCGGTTGCAGAATCAGTGAAGCCTACGGTTTAACGGAGGCGTCGCCGGTGGTATCGCTGACCCCTTCTCCGGGTGGCAAGCAGGGGGCGGTGGGCATTGCTCTGCCCGGCACGGAAATAAAGATTGCCGATGACGAGGGCAATCCACAGGCCGTAAATGATCACGGTGAGTTGTGGGTGAGGGGCCCTCAGGTAATGCAGGGTTACCTGCATTTTCCGGAAGAAACCGCCAAGACAGTGACGGCAGACGGTTGGCTGAAAACCGGGGATATCGCCTCGGTGGATGAGGATGGCTTTCTGCGCATTCATGATCGAATGAAAGATATGATCATCGTCTCCGGCTTTAACGTCTATCCCAATGAAATTGAGGGGGTGGTCTCCCGTCACCCCGATGTGACTTACTGTGCGGCAGTGGGTGTGCCTGACGAACACTCCGGAGAGGCGGTCAAACTTTATGTGGTGAGTGCCAATCCGGGGCTGACCGAGAAAGATATCCGCGATTTCTGTGCCGAGCAGCTGGCCCGTTACAAACTGCCAAAGCACATCGAATTTCGTGATGAATTGCCGCTGTCCAATGTGGGGAAGGTATTGCGGCGGGAACTGCGCGATAATTGATGCCCCCATTCACAGGGCCGGGGTAAGCCGGGTCCGACAGGTTTCTGACTAGTTGTCTTGAATGAACAATGAACTGCAACAATGGCGTGACAGAATTGCTGGCTGTCTCGCCGCGGATCGCTATCGCCTCGAACGCCTGTTGGAAAAAATCAGCCAGCGTGACCGGCAGGGCAAACCCTTTGATCGCGACCTGCAGCAGTTTACTGCTCTACTGGAACAGTCCGATGCCAGCCTCAAGGCCCGCAAAGCCAGCGTGCCCGCAATCAGCTATCCCGAAGAACTGCCTATCGCCGGGCGCCGGGACGATATCCGCGACGCTATTGAAAATCACCAGGTGGTGGTGATCGCCGGCGAGACCGGTTCCGGCAAGACTACCCAGTTGCCCAAAATCTGTCTGGAGTTGGGGCGGGGAGTGTCGGGCATGATTGGCCACACCCAGCCGCGGCGTATCGCCGCCCGCACCGTGGCCAACCGTATTGCCGAAGAGCTGGGTCAGCCACTGGGGGAAACCATCGGCTACCAGGTGCGCTTCAATGAACAGAGTAGCGATAACACCCTGGTCAAATTGATGACCGATGGCATCCTGCTGGCGGAAATTCAGCACGACCGGTACCTGAATCGCTATGACACCCTGATTATCGACGAGGCCCATGAACGCAGTCTCAATATCGATTTTTTGCTCGGTTATCTGAAGAAAATCCTGCCACAACGTCCGGACCTGAAACTGATCATCACCTCTGCCACCATTGATGTGGCACGTTTTTCACAACACTTTGGCAATGCGCCTGTGATAGAGGTTTCCGGCCGCACCTATCCGGTGACTGTGGAATATCGCCCGGCAGATGAGGAGCGCGATCTGTCGCAACAGGTGCTCGATAGTGTGGAAGAGATTCTCAGCCTGCCACAGCGCGGGGATATCCTTGTGTTCCACAGTGGTGAGCGGGAAATACGCGAAACCGCCAATGTGCTGCGCAAGGCCCAGTTGCCCAACCTGGAAGTAGTGCCTCTCTATGCCCGCTTGAGCCTGGCGGAACAGAACCGGGTATTTCAGCCACACCGTGGGGTGCGGGTGGTGCTCGCCACCAATGTGGCCGAAACCTCGCTGACTGTCCCCGGTATCCGCTATGTGATTGATCCAGGCACCGCGCGTGTCAGTCGTTACAGCTACCGCACCAAGGTGCAGCGTCTGCCGATTGAAGCGGTTTCCCAGGCCAGTGCCAACCAGCGCAAAGGCCGCTGCGGCAGAATCAGCGAGGGTGTCTGTTATCGGCTGTATTCCGAGGAGGACTTCAACAGCCGGCCCGAGTTTACCGATCCTGAGATTGTGCGCACCAATCTGGCATCGGTCATCTTGCAAATGTTGCAGATGCGCATTGGTGATATCCGAGACTTTCCCTTTGTTGATGCCCCGGATCAACGACTGATCAATGACGGCTTCAGCCTGTTGCAGGAGCTGCAGGCAGTTAACCGTCGCGGTGAGCTGACCCGTATTGGTCGGCACCTTTCAAGGCTGCCAGCAGATCCCCGTCTGGGGCGAATGCTTGTCGCTGCGGCGCAGGAAGGCTCTCTGCGGGAAGTACTTGTCATTGTCGCTGCGTTGAGTGTGCAGGATCCGAGGGAACGACCTGCCGACAAACAGCAGGCTGCGGATGAAAAGCACCGTCAGTGGCAGGATAAGGATTCCGACTTTTTGGCGTATCTAAACCTCTGGAACCACATGGAGGAACAGCGTCAGGCCCAGGGGCGGAATCAGTTTGATAAATACTGCCGGCAGCAGTTTGTGTCACCGCTGCGTATGCGCGAATGGCGTGATCTGCATCATCAGTTGCACGGCTATTGCCGGGAATTGAAGTTGCCTGAAAATCGTCAGCCGGCTGATTATGCGGCAGTGCACCGGGCTTTGCTCACCGGGTTATTGGGCCAGATTGGTTTTCGCCATGAAGAAAAAGAATTTATGGGGCCTCGCAACCGAAAATTTCACGTTTTTCCAGGTTCAGGGCTATTTAAAAAACCGCCGAAATGGCTGATGGCGGCAGAAATGATCGAGACCTCACGGCTTTACAGTCATGTCAATGCCCGTATCGAGCCTGAGTGGTTGTCAGAACTAGCGGCGCATCTGGTCAAGAAACACTACAGCGAACCGCACTACAGCGCCCGCAGTGGTCAGGTGATGGCCTACCAGCGCCAGACATTGTACGGGCTGCCAATTCTCGATCGTCAACCCTGCCAGTACAGCAAAATTGATCCGTCGGCTTGTCACGAGCTGTTTTTACGTGCGGCCCTGGTTGAAGGTGAGTACCGGGGTAAGGGTGAGTTTTTTCGCCATAACCGTGCGCTTCAGGAAGATCTGGAAGAGATGGAGTCGCGGACTCGCCGCCGGGATATTCTGGTGGATGATGAGGTGATGTTTGAGTTCTACTGCCAGCGTGTTCCCAGTGAAGTGCTGAACCTGGCGGGCTTTGAGTACTGGCGCAAGAGCGCTGAAAAAGATGATCCAAAACTGCTGTGGATGGATGAGGCGTTGCTGGCTCAGCGGCAACTGGAGGAGGACACTGGCGCGCAGTTCCCCGATTATCTCGAGTGGCAGGGGACGCGTTACCCCTTGAGCTATCACTTCGAGCCGGGCCATGCAGAGGATGGTGTCAGTATCACGATTCCCGTCAGTATTCTTCATCAGGTGCCCGCTGCCCGCTTCGAGTGGCTGGTACCCGGCATGTTGCGGGATAAATGTATTGCCCTTGTCAAAGGCCTGCCCAAATCCCTACGGCGCCATTTCGTTCCGGTGCCGGACTATGTCGATAAGGCACTAATCGATATGCACCCAGCAAACGTTCCGCTGACAGAAGCCCTCGGGTATCAATTACAGCGGCACACCGGGGTGAAAATTACGCCAGAGCAGTGGCAGGCAGTGGTTCTGGAAGATGTGTATTTGCTAAACGTACGTCTGATTGACGAAGAGGGTGAATTGTTGACCACCGGCCGTGATGTGAAACAGCTCAGGGCACAGTACCGGGGAAGAGTTTCCCATACTGTTGAGCAGGCTTCCGATGTTGGCATTGAGCAGTCAGACCTGACCGGCTGGGACTTTGACAGCCTTCCGGAAGTTTATGATATCCAGCAGCAGGGTCTGACGATCCGGACTTATCCTGCCCTGGTTGCCCATGGTCAGAAAGTGGATCTGAAGTTACTGGATAATCCCTCGACTGCACTGAACTGTACTCTCGATGGTTTGGTCAGGTTGTACCAGCTGAGCTATCCCCAGGCAGTCAAATACTTGCGAAAGGAACTGTTGAAAGGGCAGGACCTCAAGCTCAAGGCGGCACACCTGCCGGGCAGGGAAGTGCTGGTAGCAGACCTGATCGATGCTGCCTATAAACGAGTTCTGATCGATGGCAGGGAAGTACCCCGAACCCGGGAGTCCTTCGAACAGCAGCTGGCTGCCGGCAAGGGACAGATTGTCGAAGCGGCCAATGAACTCGAGCAGATGCTGATCGGTTGGCTGCCGGTACTTTCTGATATTCACAAGTCAGTCAAAAAGCTGGGTTTGTCTGCTGTTCAGTCGGTGCCGGACGTTAACCGCCAATTGGCGATGCTCTTTCAGTCAGGGTTTCTCTGCCACGTACCCTTCGAGTGGCTACAACAGTATCAACGCTACCTGAAGGCGTTGACGGTGAGGTTGGAAAAGTTGCCCTCGCAACCTGCAAAGGAACGCGAATACGTGTTGATGCTGGATAAGCTGATCAGCAAACTGGAGGGGGTTGATGCTCATTGGCAGGATTACCCGGTGGATGTACAGGCCGATATCTGGCAATACCGCTTTATGATGGAGGAATACCGGGTTTCACTGTTTGCTCAGCAATTGAGGACGCTTTTTCCTGTTTCCGACAAACGGATTTTGTCCCATTGGGCCACACTGTCCGCAAATTTAGCGGGTACTCATTCATAAGCTGAAAGCATAACCGGCCATTTCCTTGAAACTAATTGTGTAACACTCAGTCTGATTAGCAGTGTGGTCTGGATGATCGCGCACCTCCCCTAACAAGATAACCCTCAATGGAGATACATCATGTCCAAGAAAAACCTGAAACCCCTGGCCGCGGCTGTTGGCGCTGCTTTCATGGCATCAGTTGCTGTCGCCCCTCTGGTATCTGCGGCGGAAAATCCGTTTCAGGCCAATCAGCTGAGTTCCGGCTATAACCTGGCGGATTCCCACGGCGAAGGCAAATGTGGTGAAGGCAAGTGTGGCGAAGCCAAAAAAGCCGAAAAAGATGGCAAATGTGGTGAAGGCCGCTGTGGCGAAGAGAAAAAAGCCGAAAAAGAAGGCAAGTGTGGTGAAGAGAAAAAATCTGAAAAAGAAGGTAAATGTGGTGAAGGTAAGTGCGGTGGTAAAAGTTAATTTCCAACGCGTTTATCTGCTGTGACCACAGTTCACTATCCCGTCCATGGGGCGGGTCTCGGTTTAAGGCGGGCCCTGCTGGGCCCGCTTTCTTCCGTGACAACTGATCAGGTCGGTTTCATGGAGGTCGCCCCGGAAAACTGGATTCATGTCGGTGGCCGGTTAGGGCGCCAGTTTCGTTGCTACACCGAGCGTTTTCCCTTTGTCTGCCATGGCCTGTCACTCTCTATTGGGTCGCCAGCGCCGCTGGATATGACGTTGCTGGGCAATATCAAGTCCTTTTTGGCAGAGCATCAGATACGTGCCTATACCGAGCATCTCAGCTATTGCAGTGATGACGGCCACCTCTATGATCTGATGCCAATTCCGTTCACCGAAGAAGCCGTGCATTACGTGGCGAACCGGATTCGACAGGTACAGGACTTCCTCGGTCAGCGTATTGCCATGGAAAACGTGTCCTACTACGCAGCTCCCCAGCAAGAAATGCGCGAAATAGATTTTCTTAACGCCGTGCTGAAAGAGGCCGACTGCGACCTGTTGCTGGATGTGAACAATATTTACGTCAACAGCATCAATCATGACTACGACCCGACGGAGTTCCTGCAGCAGTTGCCCGGTCATCGTGTGTCTTATGTTCATGTGGCGGGGCATTACGTGGAAGCGGAAGACCTACGTGTAGACACCCACGGTGCTGATGTTATTGATCCTGTTTGGGCATTACTTGAAAAAAGTTATGAACTATTTGGCGTCATGCCGACATTGCTGGAGAGGGACTTTAACCTGCCCCCTGTGGACAAGCTGATGCTGGAAGTCGAGCATATCCAGCATCTTCAATCGGTCACGGTCACACAGTCCGTGATGGAGTCGGCCAATGTCTGATCTTAGCGCGCCCGACTTTCAGGAAACCCAGTACCGATTTGCTGCGCATTTGCGGGATCCCGATTCAAATCCCGCACCCTGCGGTATCGAAGACCGGCGCCTGAAAATCTACCGGGAGCTGGTCTACAACAATATCGAGGACTTTCTCAGCAGCGGTTTCCCGATTCTGCGCAGTCTCTATGCGGAAAGCGATTGGCATGCCATGGTTAGACAGTTTATCGCCTGTCACCAGAGTCATTCTCCCTACTTTCTGGAAATCACCCAGGAATTTCTCACATATCTGCAGGAGGAACATCAGACTGTAACTTGTGACCCTGATTTCATGCTGGAGCTTGCCCATTACGAGTGGGTAGAGCTGGCGCTGGATGTGGCAGAGGGCGGTATCGAGGGAGGCCGGAAAGAGGGCGTCGATGTGCTGTCTGACCGGTTGCAGGTCTCCCCCCTGGCTTGGCGGCTCTCCTATCAATACCCGGTACACATGATCGGTCCGCAGCATCAGCCAGAAGAACCTGGCGAAGAGCCGACCTTTCTGGTGGTTTACCGCAATCGGTTAGAGGAGGTCGGGTTCCTGCAAACCAACGGCGTGACCATGCAGTTGCTACAGCTGCTCGAAGAAATGCCTCAGACGGGTGAGTCAGCACTGCGTGAATTGGCCGGCCTATTGAGTCAGCGAGACCCTGAATCACTCCTGGTTTTTGGTCGAGAAGTGCTTGAGCAGCTGTTGTCGCTGGATATCGTGCTGGCTGAGTGATGGAGACGTTCCGGGCATAAAAAAACGGCCCCGAAGGGCCGTTTTGACGATACATCAACAGTGTTGATCAGAACTTGGTTACCAGATCCACTTTCACGCTGTCGTAATCAGTTTCGCCAGCAGCAGTATTGTCACCGTATTCGTTGTTGTAATAGGAAATGCCGATTTTAGTGTTCTTGCTCAGGCCAACAGCTGCACTCAGTTTATGGCCTTTCACATCGGTACCACCGCCACCGAAGTCAGAGTCGGTAAAGGCAGCATACACCGCATCAGCTTCCAGATCCTCATACATGTAGCCAAACTCGATGTCGCCACGTTTTTTGGCTTTACCCAGTTTGAAACCAGCAAGGTAACCGGTGTCTTCATCGGCATCGCTTTCAGTATTCTGAGCAAAGTCGACATAGAAAGTGGCGGGAATACCTGCCAGCTTGGTATTCAACTCAGCGAAGACTTCTGCCACTTTGTAATCCATTGTGTGCAGGGTGCCGTCATTGGTGTTACCGAAGAAATCACCGGGATCACCTACAAAGTTTGCGCTGCCTTCTACCGGAATGTAGAAGTAACCGGCACCGACAACAAAGGAAGTGCTGTCGTTGATTTTGCCGTTATAGCCGAACTGACCGCCAAACATTTCTTCGGCATCCTGTTTGCCGTAATTGTTGTCGCTTTCCAGGAAGTGATAGGAAGCGACGGCCCAAATGGTGCCGTTGTCATATTTAACGTTAACACCTTCCGGGCGCAGGTCGCCGTCCCAGATCAGGCCGCTTTTAGCCGGTGTGTAGTAGAGATTTTTGGTTTTACCCGCAATCAGGTGGGTGTTGGGCGCAAACTTCCAGTCAACCCAACCCTGGTCCAGCTGAATGCCCTTGGAACTGGCGCCGCCACCCAGGGTCTGGTTGCCTGAAATTGGATCATCACTGCCGCTGACCAGAGCCACACCAGCACTAACATCCTCAGTTACCTGGGCAGTCAGACCGATGCGGGCACGAATGCGGTTGCGGTTGCGTTCATCGGCTTTGGCATCGTTGTCGACATTTTCATAGCGGTAACGAACATCACCGGACCACACGATGCTGTCAGCCCAGGTTTTGGCGGGCTTTGCTTGTGCCACAACCTTGTCGGTTTTGGCTTCCATGTCTTCGATACGCTGGGACAGCGCCAGCACGTATTTTTTCAGATCCTGTACGCTGGCCGCTTCAATCTCGGCAGCGGTGGGAGTCGCAGCCATTACCAGCGGGCTGGCGGTGAGTGCGCTGACAGCTAAGCAAATTGCAGTACGTTTCATATTATCAACTCCAATCCTTTTGTGGGCGTTGTGAGTAAGTATCTGACCTATGACTGGTCATTCCTGGCTCAATGGACCGTCCCATTCAAACCATGCGGGCATTCTCTGATAGATGTGTGTCATTTTTATGACAAAATTGTCATTTAAAACCACATAGTTAGTGAGGAATTTTGGGAATGAAAGGCCATATTTTGGGGCTCTAAGACCGGTTTGGCGGTATACCTGTATTATCTGAACGTGTAGAATCAGCGGATTTTCTGCTACGAGAATAATGTTAAGGGGAAGACCCAATGAAAAAATTCATGCTGCTGCTTGCTGGAGTTGTGTTGTCAGGTCAGGTAATGGCCGCTACGGATGCCAAAAACCAGGAAGATCCCTGGGAAGGTTTTAACCGCAAGGTGTTTGTGTTCAACGAGAAAGTTGACACCTATGCGTTCAAACCCGTGGCGAAGGGTTACAAGGCGATTACGCCGGACCCGGTTGAACGCGGTATTAGTCGTATGTTTTCCAATGTGGGTGAGGTGGTTAATATCCTGAACGACCTTCTGCAGGGTAAATTCAAACAGGCTGGCAACGATACCGGCCGTCTGGTGATCAACACCACTATCGGCCTGGTGGGCTTCTTTGATGTTGCCGATAACATGGGCCTGCCAAAAAATGACGGGGAAGACTTCGGTCAGACATTGGGTTTTTACGGTGTTAACTCCGGCCCTTACGTGGTTATCCCTTTCTTCGGTCCCAGCACCATGCGTGATGCGCCCTCAAGGGTAGTGGACCGTCTTGTTAATCCGATTAATGAAGTGGACCATGTGCCCACTCGCAACACCATTTATGGCGTTGAACTTCTGTCTATGCGTGCGGACCTGCTTGAGGCTGAGAAGTTTATTCGCGGCGACCGTTATACCTTTATTCGTGATGCCTACCTCCAGCGCCGCAAGTTTCTCCTCAACGACCGTCTGGTAGAGGATGACTTCGGTGGTGACTACGAGGAGTTCTAGGCTGCTTGCTGATCCGTTGGCCTATCAGGCGGATTGAACTTTTGTCAGTGACGAAGCATGGTTTTTTCATGCAACGTCGGTCCTGGTTAAGCTATGGAAAAAAACGGCAAACTGTTTATTGTTGCCGACAACCAAGATAACTGCCATGAACTGCAAGGCCTGTTGGCCGGCACTGCATGGCAGGTCTCATGCTTTGATGATACTACGGTTGCCATAAGCGCTATTCAGGTTGATCACCCCGGCGTGGTGGTGATCGACCTTCCATTCTCTGATGTGCAGGATCAACTCCTAGCACTCGCGTCCCCTGACCTGGATGTCGCCTACATTATGGTGTTGCCTGAAGGTGATCCCAGACAGGTTGTGGAACTGTTCCATCAAAATGTGTCCGATGTGGTCATCAGGCCCTTTAGTGGTGACCGCTTCCGCGAGGCGGTCGAACGAGCCTCCAGCTGCAAGAGCCTGCTGGTCCAGAACCGGCAGTACCGCGAACAGCTGGAGAAGGCCAACCGGGAACTGGAAGAGAGCCTGCGTATCCTTGAAATTGACCAGATGGCGGGCCGTCAGGTCCAGCACAGCCTGCTACCGGTCACGCCACTACGCCATGGTGAATATGAAATTGCCCACCGCATTGTGCCGTCCCTGTTTTTGAGTGGTGACTTTGTCGGCTACAACGTGGTTTTTGACCGTTATATGGTCTTGTATGTGGCCGATGTCTCGGGGCACGGTGCATCTTCTGCCTTTCTGACGGTATTGCTCAAATTCATACTAAATCGTATCCTTCGCCGCCACATTACGCGCAACGACCATGAGGCTATGGCGAAAGCTCCGCTTGGCTTTATTGAGCATATCAACCGTCAGATTATGGCGCTGGGGCTGGACAAGCACCTGACACTGTTTTCTGCATCGATTGATATGGAACAGAATATTTTGCGCTACTCAGTAGCCGCCCATATGCCAACGCCCGTTTTCTTCAGCGAGGGCGACGTGCGTACGTTACCGGGCAAGGGTAAGCCGGTGGGTATTTTTGAGAATGCCACCTGGGAAGTCCAGGAAATCATGCTTCCTGAAAAATTTGCTATGGTTATTGTGTCTGATGGTGTGCTGGAGTTTCTTCCCGGCGATTCATACCGGGAAAAAGAACAGTATCTGGCAGATACCGTGGCCCAATCTGACACCTCTATGGAAAGTATTTGTGAAGGTTTAGGCATTAATGAAGTAGGCGATGTCCCGGATGATGTCACCGTACTCACGATTCGCAGAGGTTTTTAAGTGCAACCTGGAAAAATTCTGGTTTCACACCACGAAGAAGTTTATCTGATCAAACTGGTCGGTGACGTCCGAGTCACACTGTGCACATCGCTGAATAACTACATTGAGGCGATTTTCAAGGACGGCCATGTCAGTGAAGTTGTGACTGACATGATGGATACCGATGCGGTTGACAGCACCACTCTGGGTTTGTTGGCAAAAATGGCGCTGTATTGCGAAGAACACTACGGCGTCAAACCCACGGTGTTTTGCAACGACGAAAGCATTTACCAGATTCTCACAGTCATGGGGCTGGATGAGATTTTCAATATTATCCAGGGTCCTCACGACGATGATGAGGGGTACGAAGAGCTGAGCAGTATCGAGTCCGGAGTCGAAGAGATTCGGGAGCGGGTGCTTGAAGCACACAGGCTTTTGTCTCTTTTAAATGATCGCAATCAGAAAGAATTTGTCGATCTTATCCATTCCCTCGAGCAGGATTGCTGACACGAGGTATGAGCATTGCTTAACGGCCCATAGCGCGCTGTTTAGCCTGAATAAAGTCCTTGTGAGACACATACAGCAGTTCGGCGATGCGCCGGATTAGTGCCTCCTCATGTTTGTCCAGCACCTGGTCTGCAAAAGCGACCCGCCACAGATTCTCAATCAAATGAGTTTTCGCTTCTGCGTCAAAGTGATCATTGATCAATCGCGTGAATTGAAACAGCGAGGTGGCAGAATCAACCTCCTTTTGAGCCAGTTTAATCAGCAGCTCGACCTCTTCAGATCCTAGTTGAAACCGGGTTGTCAGCATGCGGTTGATTTCGGTTAGCTCTGTATCGTTGAGATCCCGGTCGATGACCATCACTTCGACCATTAGAGCCGCAGCTGCCAGCCTCATCTGCTCCTGATCTGTTTCCTCATTTGAGGGATTCAGTCTGGAGGAGAAGAATTTCTGGATTTGGTCGATCAACGGCCCATCTCCCAGAGCATTTTTTCCAGTTTTACCTGATCGGCCACGAAATTGCGGATACCTTCAGCCAGTTTTTCCGTGGCCATGGCGTTGTCATTCATCCTGAAGCGGAATGCTGATTCCCCGTCCAGTTGATAGTCGATGGTGTCTCCAGTTTGTTGCGGGTCCAGTTGGCGCGGCAGCTCGCCGTGATCGTCGCTTAATTCGGCAAGCAACTGCGGGCTGATAGTCAGGCGGTCGCACCCTGAAAGTGCCTCGATTTCTCCGGGGTTACGAAAACTCGCGCCCATGACAATGGTGTTGTAATTGCGCTGCTTGTAAAAGTTGTAAATGGTTTTGACGGAGAGAACGCCAGGATCTTCATGGCCGGCATATTCCTGTTTGCCGCCATTCGCTTTGTGCCAATCCAGTATGCGGCCGACAAAAGGTGATATCAGGAAGGCTCCGGCATCCGCTGCCGCTGCCGCCTGATCGAAGCCAAACAGCAGAGTCAGGTTGCATTGCACACCACTTTTTTCAAGCTGTTCCGCGGCACGGATACCCTCCCAGGTGGAAGCAATTTTCAGCAGAATGCGGTCACTGTCGATGCCCGCAGATTGGTATTTTTCCACCAGAGACAGTCCGCGGCTGACGGTGGCCTGGGTATCAAAAGATAAGCGCGCATCGATTTCCGTCGAGACCCGTCCGGGCACGACATCGAGAATTTCCCGGCCAATCGCTACCGACAACTCATCCATACAGTCCGGCAGCCAATCACCACCTTTTGATTTTGACCTGGAAATACTGGCTTCAATCAGAGATCGATAGTGGGGCAGGGATGCGGCTTTCAGCAGCAATGAGGGGTTGGTGGTCGCGTCAATGGGCTGATACAGGCGAATGGCTTCGATATCGCCGGTGTCAGCAACGACCACGGTCATTTCACGTAATTGATCCAGTTTGCTGGGCATATTCATACTCTGACTTCATTAAGTGCCTTTAGAGCCTGCAGTAACACATCGGTTCCCGCCCGGGGCTGGTGGGCATGTTCACTGATATAACGACGGAAACGTTTCGCGCCGGGAACGCCCTGATACAGCCCAAGGATATGGCGGGTCATTTGTCCCAGTCGGATACCTCTGGATAGCTCCTGCTCCACGAAGTCGGAGAACTGATCCAGAACGGCTTCACGGCTGGGTGGCGATGCCTCACTATCAAATAGACTTGTGTCTACCTGAGACAGGATATAAGGGTTGTGGTAGGCCTCTCGTCCCATCATCACGCCATCAACATGGTGCAGGTGTTGCAGTGATTGATCAATGCTTGTTACCCCACCGTTCAGAATAATTTCGCTGCCAGGGAAATCCTGCTTCAGGCGATATACGGCTTCATAGTCCAGAGGAGGGATTTCCCTGTTTTGCTTCGGGCTGAGACCTTTCAGCCACGCCTTGCGGGCATGAACGATAAAGGTTCCACACCCGGCATCTGCCAGTTTGCCTACAAAATCACGCAGGAAGCCGTAGCTGTCCAAGTCGTCAACACCAATGCGGTGTTTGATGGTGACGGGGATGGTTGTCGCACCCTGCATGGCGGTGAAGCAGTTGACCACATGGTCGGCATTTTTCATCAGCACGGCGCCAAACATGCCAGACTGCACGCGATCGCTTGGGCAGCCGCAATTAAGGTTTATTTCGTCGTAATGATAGGTGGAGGCAATACGGGTTGCCGTTTCTAGTTCCTCGGGATTGCTCCCGCCCAGTTGCAGGGCGATCGGGTGTTCGATTTTAGCGAACTCCAGGTGACGTTGCCGGTCGCCATGAATCAGTGCGCTACTGGTGACCATCTCTGTGTAAAGCAGGGTCTGTTTGCTCAATAAACGGTGAAAATAGCGACAGAACCGATCGGTGTATTCCATCATCGGGGCAACAGAAAAGCGGCGGTCAACCGCGGAAATTTTGGTGTGTTGTTGCTCTGGCATAGCCGGTAGTGGGAGATTAATCCTAAAAAAAGGTCATTATATCGACAAACTTGTGCAAATGGGGCCGTGTTATTGGGAGTGTCACCAACTGCGTGATAGGATTGCTGCGCCTGTTCTGGTGTTAAATTCGCTGATGGATTGACTGTATGAATATGTCCGAGGTAGCCAACGAAGGCCTGTCGTCGAGCCCTGAGCTCGAATCCCATGAGTTAATGGACTGCCTGTTATTGGCAGCCACTCTGGAAGGACGACCTACATCGGCTCCTGCCGTGTCCTCAGGCCTGCCATTAGAAAATGGCCGTTTAACACCCAAAATCTTTAACCGCGCAGCCAACAGGGCCGGGCTGGCTTCGTTGATGCTGGAAAGGTCGCTGGAGGAAATCCCTCTGGAGGTACTGCCAGCCATATTGCTCACCAGGGACGGCAAGGCTCTGGTGCTGAGTGGCCTTGACGCCAATCTGAATCTGGCTTTTCTGACCAATCCCGTTACCCAGGAACAGACACAGGCTGACCTGAAAGAGCTTCAGGCAATATACAGCGGCAAGGTCTTTTATTTGCGCCCCATGCAGCAATTTGATTCGCGCACACCAAAAATTCATCAGGAAAAAGGCGCTCACTGGTTCTGGGATGTATTGCGCAGCTCGTCAAAAATCTATCGCGATGTGTTGCTGGCTTCTTTTTTGATCAACCTCTTCGTCTTGGCTCAGCCCCTGTTCGTGATGAATGTCTACGACCGGGTAGTACCCAATAATGCCATTGAAACCCTGTGGGCTCTGGCCATCGGTGTGTTGATTGTCTATGTCTTTGATCTGGCCTTGAAACTGTTGCGTGCCTACCTGGTGGAGTTGGCAGCAAAAAGAGCTGATGTGGTGTTGTCGGCACAGCTGTTTGAAAAGGTACTGAATCTGCAGATGTCAGTGCGCCCGAGCTCAGCCGGTGCTTTTGCCTCCCGTATTCACGATTTTGACATGCTGCGGAACTTCGTGACTTCCTCGACCATATTGACCCTGATTGATTTGCCCTTTGTCATTATCTTCATGATATTTATTTTCTACCTGGGCGGCTGGTTGGTGGCCGTGCCCATTCTCATGTTTCCACTGGCAATCTACCTGGGGCTGCGTGCCCAGAAAAAATTGCGACCCACCATTGAAAATGTCATGCGTGGCAGCGCCAAGAAAAATGCCACCCTGATTGAAAGCCTGGTGGGAATTGAAACCATCAAGACCCTCGGGGCAGAAGGTCAGGTGCAGAGAAGCTGGGAGCAGTCGGTGGGCTATGTCTCTCAATGGGGGCTGCAGTCGCGATTGATTTCAAATACTGCTTTGCAGAGTGTGCAGTTTCTCCAACAGGTGGCCATGGTGGCGATCGTGGTGGTGGGGGTATACCTGATTGCGGATCAAAACCTGACACTGGGTGGACTGATTGCCTGTGTCATCCTCAATGGTCGAGCACTCGCACCGCTGAGTCAGATAGCCAGCCTCTTGGTTAGTTATGACCACGCTGAAGGCACACTGAAATCGCTGAATGAAGTGATGGCGTTGCCGGTAGAGCGTGAAGCTGACAAGCGCTACCTACACCGCCCGGTCCTGGAAGGCAATATTCGTTTGAAGCAGGTGACTTTTACTTATCCGGAGCAGCCGCGGCCCGCCCTAGAAAATGTCGATTTCACGATCAAGTCCGGAGAGAAAGTGGGCGTTATTGGGCGAATCGGCTCCGGTAAATCAACGCTGGCGAAACTGATGATCCGCCTTTATGACGCGAATGAAGGCGCCGTCCTGGTCGATGGTTTTGACGTCAAACAGCTCGACCCGGCAGACCTGCGCATCAATGTGGGTTACGTGGCACAGGATGCCAAACTGTATTTCGGTACCGTTCGGGAAAACATTACCTTTGGCGTCCAGGGCGTCAGCGACGCCGAGGTGGTGGAGGCGGCGAGAAAAGCCGGAATACTGGAGCTGATCAATAGCCACCCCCTGGGCTTTGAAATGCCGGTGGGAGAGCGGGGCGAGAACCTTTCCGGGGGGCAGCGCAGTGCCATTTCCATGGCGAGAACATTCTTGCGACAACCTAAAGTGTTACTGATGGATGAACCGACATCGGCCATGGATCAGGGCACTGAAGAAAGCCTGTGCCGTCAGATCAAGACCGAGTTTGCGGATAGCACACTTTTTCTGATTACCCACAAAATGAGTATGTTGGCACTGGTGGATCGCCTGATGGTGGTTGATCGCGGCACTATTGTTGCCGATGGCCCGAAGGAGACGGTTTTGGCAGCCCTCAAAGAAGGCAAAATCAGAGGCAAAAGTTAATGTTTTCAACGCTGCGCAATAAATTCCGGAAGCAGTTTCAGCAGACGCCTGCTGTTGACCTGAAATATATGTCCTATTCCTCTGAGGCGGTACTCAAACAATCACCGCTAGTTTCCCAATTGTTGTTATGGGTTATCGCCGCTTTTATCGTGGTGATGCTTATCTGGGCCAGCCTCGCCAAAATTGATGAATTTACCCGGGGTGAGGGCAAGATTGTTCCATCCAGTGATATTCAGGTGGTCCAAAACCTTGAGGGGGGTATTCTTGCCTCCCTGCTCGTAGCAGAAGGCGATGTGGTTGCTCGTGGTCAGCCGTTGATCCAGATTGACGACACTATTTTTGCTTCTACCTATAAAGAGCGTTCGCTGCAGGCAGAACAGCTGACCATCAAGGCGGCAAGGCTTCGGGCTGAGGCGAATGGCACCAGTTTTGATGAAGAGCTGGCCAAGCTGGGTGGAGATTATGATTCTCTGCTGGTGGCCAGTGAACGTGCATTGTACGAGTCCCGGCGTCAGGAGCATCACTCGCAGCTGGAAATTCTCGATCAGAAAGCTTCCCAGAAGAAACAGGAGCTGTCCTCCATTAAGGTGAATCGCCAGAGCCTTTCAGACAGTTATGATTTGATGCGACGGGAGCTTAACTTCACCCGCCCACTGGTTGCCGAGGGAGCCGTGTCCCAGGTTGAATTACTGCGCCTTGAACGCCAGGTAACTGATCTCAAGGGCGAACTGGACCGCGCGGCAATAGCTATTCCTCAGCTTGAAGCGGCATACAGCGAGGCCAAAAACAATGTCACCAGTCATGCGCAGACATTTGCCAGCGAATCCCGTGGTGAGCTGAATGAGGTGATGTCAGAGCTGGGGCGCATCATGCAGAGTAATGAGGCGCTGGAGGACCGGGTTAAGCGTACTGTGGTCAGGTCGCCCATGAAGGGCACGGTAAAACAGCTCAAGGTAAAAACCGTTGGCGGTGTGATTCAGCCGGGTATGGATCTGGTGGAGATTGTGCCGTTTGATGACTCTTTGCTGGTTGATGCTCGGGTCTTGCCTCGCGACATTGCGTTTATCCACCCGACGCAACCGGCTACCGTAAAGTTTACGGCCTACGACTTTTCCATTCACGGAGGTTTGGCCGCCAAGGTGGTTCATATCAGCCCGGACACCATTGTGGACGAAGAGGGTGTTAGCTATTACCAGGTCAGGTTGCAGACTGAGAGCAGCAACCTTGGTAAGCCCGAAGATCCCTTGCCGATTATTCCCGGAATGACGGTTCAGGTGGATATTCTTACCGGTAAAAAGACAATTCTAGATTACCTGTTAAAGCCCATTTTAAAGACAAAAGAGTTGGCGTTTCGCGAGAGGTAATATCCCTAACAGGTGATTCTATATAGTTAAAAATGTAGACTGCGTCACACTTTTTCAACCAAAAGCTATAAACGGTATTAAGTCGCCTCTGAGCGGTAACTGCTTCCCATGGGTTTTGTGATACAAATCAATGTATGGAATGGTTAATGTTTCGAGGCTTGTGTAAAACAACGTCGTGCGAAAGGAAAACAAACTATGTTTAAGCGCCAGTTATCAATATTGCTGCTAGCGGGATTTGCAGCTACTACCATGCACGTTCAGGCTGAGTCCCTGGACCTGCGTGACGCTATAGCCCAAACCATTCAAACCAACCCCGAAGTTCTGGCCGAATTGCGTGAAGTAGACACCAGAGACCGCCAGGTGCGTGAAGCACTGGGTGGCTACTATCCCACAGTGGACCTGCTGGCCGGTTTCGGTTTCCAGGAGCGTGATCCCACTTCCCGTGAATTTGCTGACCCGAATCGTACCCGTAATGAATTGGAACGTAGGGAAGCCCAGCTCAATGTCAGTCAGCTGGTGTTTGACGGTTTTCAGACCCCGAATGAGCACAAAAATCAGATGGCTCGTCACAAGAGCTCTGAGTTCCGGGCGCAATCTGTGGGTGAGGATATCGCACTTCAGGTTGTCAGAACCTACCTGGAAGTGATCAAGCAGCAGGATATTCTGGCGCTGGCCAAGCAGACCCTGGCAACCCATGAAGATATCTACGACAAAATGAAAAAGCGTTTTGACTCCGGTGTTGGTAGCCGTGCTGACTTCGATCAGATTTCCGGTCGTTTGGCATTGGCCAAGACCAACGTGATCAGTCAGACAGCTAACCTGCTGGATGCCAAAACCAACTTCCAGCGCGTGGTTGGTACCTATCCCAGTGAGGGCGCGTTGACCCATCCTGGCACATATCGTAAGTATCTGCCCATGTCTATTGATGACGCTGTCGCCAAGGCGCTGGATAACCACCCATTACTGAAAACAGCGGCGGCAGATATTGAGGCGGTCAATTATCAGTATGAACAGACCAAAAGCCCTTTCTACCCCCATTTCCATGTGGAGCTGGAACGTGATCTCAATGACAACATTGATGGGGTTGAAGAGCAGGTAGATGATCTGAAAGTGATGCTGAGAATGCGTTACAACCTCTACCGTGGTGGTTCAGACAAGGCGCGTAAGCAACAGTTTGCGTATCTGGTAGAAAAGGCGAAGGAAGTGCGCAATAACACCCACCGTCAGGTGGAGCAGGAAACACGCCTGGCCTGGGTTGCCTATGAGTCTATCCGTGATCAGATTCCTTCTCTGGAGGACTACGTCAAGGATTCTTCCGCGACCAAAGAAGCCTACATCAAGCAGTTTGATTTGGGTCGCAGGACTTTGCTGGATCTGTTGAATACAGAAAATGAAATGATTTCTGCCAAACAGTCCTTGGTGGCTGCCCAGCAGGATCTTCTTTACAACGAGTATCGGCTGTTCCAGACCATGGGTGAGCTCTTGTACACCGTGGGTGTGGAACTTTAAGTACGAAAATGCCATTAAGGTGAGAAACCTGAATTTTGACCGGGACAAACCGGGAGGGTTATGCAAATGAACGAGCAAATTAAGCAAGGAAACACAATCGAGTCCAATGATGGGCAACAAATCATGGGATTTGTTGCATCCACAGATGGCGCGACTGTTGTCGTTGTATCTGCTGACGGAACGCTCCGCGAGCTCAACCCCGGTGATGCCATCCGTGAAGGCGATGTTCTTCAGGTGACTGACGGTAGTCACGTGACCATTACCTTTGCCGATGGCTCAACCCGACAACTGGATAGCGGTGGCACTTTTGTGATTGCCCAGGATACTTTCCAGCAACTGGCATTGGTTGATGGTGGTGAAGAGCAGAATCCTGAGTTTGAAGCGCTGTTGGCAGCTCTTAACGAAGGCCAGGATATAGCTGAGGGCCAGGAAGCTACTGCAGCAGGTGAAGCAGGTGCTGCTGGCGGATCAGGTGATGAAATCGGCCAGGGCCTCTACTTTAATCTGATTGGTGGTGAAGTAACCCCCACCGCCGGTATTGACCCAGATTACGTGCCACCACCCACACTCGACCCGACGGCGGATACCGACGTGCAGGAAGGTGTGCCGACTGTCAGTGTTTCTGTAGAAGTTGAAATTGACATTCAGGACCCGCCGGATGGCGGCGAACCGCCAACCACTCCTACACCTGAATATCCAGTGGTAGTTAGTGGAAATTCAGCAAGTGTTCTTGAGGGCACCAGCGAGGGCGGAAAAGAAATCGTTTTTATTCTGCAACTGGATAAAGCTTATAACCAGGATGTGACAGTTACTTACGAACTGAAGCCGGTCACTGCAGATAATCCTGAGGACTGGTATGACGGCCCTGTGGTAAATACGGTGACCATTCCTGCGGGCGAAACATCTTTCCCGGTTACAGTCACTATCGTTGAGGATCGCTTGGACGAAGGCAACGAAACCTTCGACATTATGATTTTGTCGGCGACTAACGCGACAGTGAACCCATCTTCAAACAGTGCGACGGTGACTATTTTTGACGATGACACAACGCCGGTTGCAAATGATGATTCTGGTTCTATTTCAGATGGAGTCGAAATTAGCTATGTGGTCAGTGGCAACGTGCTGTCAAATGACACAGATGAAGATGGTGATTCTCCTCAAGTTGTCGCTAATTCACCTATCGTTTTGGGGCATGAGTACGGCACCCTCGTTATCGAAGAAAATGGTTCGTACACTTTTACTCTGAATGAGGAAGGAAAGGCTTACCTGATCTCGTTAAAAGGTGGTGAAACTGACTCAATTACCTTTGAAGATGCTTACCAAGTAACTGATGGTGTGAATGATGGTAATTTTGCAGATGTAGTTATTACCCTTGAAGGTATTAACGATCCGCCGGTAGCGGGTGACGATTCAGATACGACCAATGAAGACACTCCGGTAG
>CAYNAU010000002.1:33932-658919 GCA_964395715.1 uncultured Porticoccus sp.
GACAGATGATGATGGCGCGGTATCCAATGTGGCGACCGTGTCGGTGACCATTGCTGATGTCAATGATCCGCCGGTAGCGGGTGACGATTCAGATACGACCAATGAAGACACTCCGGTAGTGATTGATGTCACTGGCAACGACAGTGATGTGGACGGCACCATTGTGGGCTGGACCCTGGTGAGTCAGGCGAGCAATGGCAGTGTGGTGAACAATGGTGATGGCACCTTCACCTACACGCCGAACGCCAACTTCTTCGGCAGTGACAGCTTCACCTACACCGTGACAGATGATGATGGCGCGGTATCCAATGTGGCGACCGTGTCGGTGACCATTGCTAGTGTCAACGACCGTCCAGTTGCTCAGGGGGGCGTGTTACGTGTTTCTGAAGAGGGTCTGTCAGGTGGTAATATTGATGATATTGGCACAGACGATCAAACGAATAGTGCAACTGATGACATAACTATTCCCGGCTCAGATATTGATGGCGACACATTGAGTTATAGTCTATCAACTTTGGCTTCTCTGTCCTCTGGTGGTCAATCTATTGCCTTCGCGGGTACAGGAACTGTTGGCGATCCTTTAATCGGCACTATCGACGGCGGTGTAACGACTATTATCACTCTTACTGTAGACGCCACAGGTAAAGTGTCTGTCACTCTAGACGGCCCCATTGATCACGAAAGTGATACAGATAACGAAGGTGAACTAAGTTTTAATGTCACCTTAACCGTTTCAGATGGGCTGTTAAGTGATGATGCTACAGTCACAGTCACCGTTGAGGATGACAGTCCTGTGGTTTTCTATCCAGAGCATGCCCATGTGGTACTGCCCATAGCTGGTGGAGAGTCAGTGGAAGTCAGTCAGTCCATTAACTTTGCTGGCAAGGTGGGTGGAGATGGGCTGGGTACTGTTAAATTTGATTCTAGTCTGGATGGAATAGCCTTTACAGATGATGCTGGACTGCAACTGTTCCTTAACAATAAGCCCCTGACTTTAGAAATCATCGATGACCAGCATATTCAGGCTGTAACCTCTGATGGCGAGATTGCCATGCAGGCGGAAATTGACGCGCTAGGTGATGTGACTATCACCATGTTCCCTAGTGGCTTTATCACAAATACGGAAATCACCACGGTGACAGACCTTTCCGGTATCGGTGGTGGTAACGTTCCCTTTAAGGGCTTGAATATTGGATCCAAACAATCCCCTGATGCTGATACAACAGATGATGTTCTGGTGTCTTCCGAGATAAACCCGCTGAATGATCTCAATGCTGGATCGGTCAACAGTAATGCTACTGAGTTGGGTGTCGGTCAGGGTAATGAGGTATCAAGTGGCGAGTATATTCGTTATGACCTGGTTGAGGGTCTGAGCATAGTCGATTCGCCAAACAATGAGTCTTACTCTTTCACTAACCACCAAGAGGCTGTTTACTCCTTTAAACAGCAGGTAAACATTACTGGTGGCAGCAAGGATGCAGATTTTATTGTTAGGGTGTACAACAGCTCAGGTACTGCAAGTGGTGAAACGACTAGTCTGGTAAATGGTGGGACCTCTACCCCTGACTTTGTTGCTATCACCGCTGCAGATATTGTTATTTATGATGCCTCAAATGTCGCAGTGGGCGATCCCAGTCCATACGTAGTGGATAATGGAGATGGCACTGTCACAATACATGAACTGCAGAACGGTTGGTGGTTTGAAGTCAACACCGTCGACTCGGGGGCTGGCGGATTTACTGCTCTTGAAATTCAAGGCACTGAATACGGGGCGGATAACAAAACCACTAGTTTTAAATTGGGACAATTCCAATTCGGTTCTGATTCGGATGTTGATCCAGTAAGTTTCGATCTGGCTGTTCAAGGAGAAGATGCCGATGGGGATACAATCGGCGGCACTCTGTCAGTGACGGTATACCCAGATACAAAGAGTATCGAAGGTGATGATCTTGTTAATCTGCTGACGGGCGAGGATGGTGTTGATGACTATATCTTCGGGTACGGTGGTGTTGATACCCTGCAAGGAGGTACTGGCAACGATACTCTAGTCGGCGGTGACGGTAATGACTATCTTTTTGGCGGCCAAGGAAACGACACCTTGGTTGGTGGCGCGGGTGCTGATAATTTTATCTGGGGCGCAAACGACACTGGTGCAGTTGATGTGATTGAAGACTTCCAAGCGGGTAGTGGGGGGGATGTTCTGGACCTCCAGTCACTCCTAACCGGTGAAAATGCCGCTAATCTGGATGAATACTTTGAGTTTAGCCAGGATGGAAACGGCGGCACCATTGTCGTTATTGATACTGATGGTGCTGGCACAGATACAGCTACAATACATCTGGAGCACACCGATCTCACAGCAGGTGGCACACTCAGTAATGCGGAAATAATTGGTAATCTTGTCGCTGATGGTAATTTGGTGACTAATACCTAAACCAAGCATAACCATAAAGCCCCGGACAACCGGGGCTTTTTTTGTCGACGGTGAAATATAAAACTGGGGTTTCAACTCATAATAATCACAGCATTTCTTGCTGTATGCGTTTGTTCAGGTCTTTCCACAGGCTGATCTGGTCTGGCGTTCCAGCCTTTAATTGTTCATTTCGAGTGCGCGCCAGCCACAGATTGTTGGCATTAAAGCTATAAATAGGGCGTAGGTCGGAGCGTTCACTAGCTGGCAATATACGCTTGTTGATGTTGTCCAGAATCAAAGGTACAGCGCTCGGGTTTTCATAATAGGCCAGCACCATATGTGCCTGGTTAAACACTTCTGCCTTTACGTAAGTGATACGCAGTTTAGATACATCAAGACCCATTTCCTTCAGGGTAAAATATTTGGCAATGGAAAAGTCTTCGCAATCTCCTGCATCTTTGGCCAGGAATTCCAGCGGTGTTGCCCAGTAATCATTTTTATGCCACAGGTCGATATCGTTGACAAAGCGGGCCTGATTAAAGAAATCATTTACGGCATTGAGTCGTTCCATGTCCTGGCTTTGCCGGTATTGGTGGATCATGTCTTGCCAGTACTGGATACGGATTTCTGCCGTTGGCCCGTATTTGATACGTATTTTTGCCAGCATTCGGTCACTGATACCAAAATGCTGTGCTGTTGCTGAAAAAAACAGAGCGAAAAAAATAACAGGAAGCCAGTAAGCTCCTTTTACCCGTCGTTTTTTTTGCCTGAAATTTTTCAATTTTTCTCTTCTTTTTGAGACGTTGTCGAGTCGTTAAAAAGCCGATTTGATCTTATCATGAACCCCTTTGTCTCAGTGGCTTTCAGCCTGCGCAAACTGTGATCCAGTGCTTAATTGGCAAGTGAACGGGATTCCATTAGACTCGTTAACACACAATGTATAAGGAAAAACGACGTGACCCTGTTTCGTCAGTTGATTGTCGCGATTTTATTGCTGTTTATTTGCCTCTATGCGGGAAATACCGTCGTCAGCCTTCGCAATAACCAGCAGCTGGTAGCGGATCAAATGCAGGTCCATGCCCAGGACACGGCAACGTCGCTCGGTTTATCCATGACGCAGGCAGCTGAGGATAAGGATATCGCCACGCTTGATACGATGTTCAATGCCGTATCTGACAGCGGATACTATCAACGCATCTATTTTTCAGACCTCGATGGTAAGGTGATGATCGACCGGTCATTCCCTGTGTCCATTGAGGGCGTACCTCCGTGGTTTATTTCGTTTGTGGACTTACCTGAGGCCACCGGCAGGGCAGAAGTGGCTTCTGGCTGGACCCGGTTGGGTGAAGTTTACGTGGTCAGTAATCCCGGACAGGCGTACATGAAGCTCTGGCAGGTAACCACTTCACAGCTTGCCTGGTTTGCCTCCATCACCCTGGGAGCTTGTCTGCTGGCCTTTGCTGCTCTCAAGTGGCTGCTGGTCCCACTGTCTCGCCTTGAAATTCAGGCTAACGAGATCTGTGAAAGGCGGTTTGTGGTTCAGGATACGGTGCCTAAAACCCGTGAACTGGCCAGGGTTGTTGAAGCCATGAATCGCATGGCCAAGACGTTAAAACACATTTTTGATGAGCAGTTGGAGCTGATTGGGCGGTTGCAGAAACAGTCTTTTCAGGATGAAGTGACCGGACTTTCCAACCGTGTGGATTTTGATAATCGACTGAAAAGCTTCACAGATGATCAGGAAGGTGGTGTGCATACAGGCGCATTGGCCATTCTGGCTATCAACGATTTTGCCAGCGTGAACGAATATGCTGGCCGTGGTGAAGGTAATGCGATTCTTAAGGCCATTGGTGAGCAACTGACAGAGGCGTTGAGCGAGCATTCCAGAGCCCTGGTAGCCAGGCGGCAAGGGCCGGAATTTTCGATTTTTATCCCTGATATAGCGCCTTCAGAGGGTGTTGCGTTGGCAGGGCAGGTCTTCGAGAGTCTGCAGGGTGGAAGTTGGCTAAACAATCAGAAGTATCCCCTTCGCTTTCACATGGGGTACACCTATAGCAGCAACGTCAGTGATGTCTCGGAGATGCTGAGTGAGGCAAATATCGCGTTGTGCCAGGCGCGAATGGGCAAGAGCAGTCGCTGGATGCAGTTTGCGGATGTCTCTGACGGAGAAGTGCCGGTTCTCGGCAAGCCCCTGAATGACTGGGAAAGCTATCTGCGTCAGGCGGTGGAAAACAGGCTGGTGGCTCTGCACTTTCAACCGATATACACCACGAAAGACCGTTCCCTGGTGGCGAACGAAGTGTTTGTGCGCTTTCTGCAGGGAAGTGACCTGTTATCCGCTGGGGTGGTTATACCCATCGCTGAACGATTGGGGTTGATGCCGAAGCTGGATCAGCTGGTGCTGGAGTCGCTGGCATCAGCTCATCGACAGGATGGCCTCGATGGCAAGTTGTGTGTCAACCTGTCCATGGTCTCCATTAAGTCGTCGGGCTTCATGAAATGGCTCGATACTTTCCTGTCATCACAGCGCAAGCTGGCTAGCAAGCTGATTTTTGAAATTCCTGAATACGCAATTAAATCCAACGATGCGCCATTGCGCGAATTACACGACCTGCTGGAGCGACGTCATGCGGCGCTGGGCCTCGACAACTTTGGGGTTGACTCAATTGCATTCGGTTATCTGGGCAGCCTATCCCTGCAGCACCTCAAGATACATCGCTCGTTCACACGTGGACTAGATGGCAACAAGGACAACCAGTTCTACATCAAATCCCTGGCTGGCCTGATTCACAATCGGGGCATGGAGTTGTGGATTGAGGGTGTGGAAACCGAAGCGGAATGGCTGGAGCTGCAGGCCCTCGGGGTCGATGCAGCTCAGGGCTATTTTTTAGGTGAACCCCAGGTGAAACCTGTCGCCTAGCGTTGGTATGCGTATAATGACCGCCTTTTTGTGAACCTTTAATTTAGGCGGAATCCCAACGTTATGTCTGTTCGCACACGTATTGCTCCTTCTCCCACAGGTGACCCCCATGTCGGGACTGCCTATATCGCGTTATTCAATCTGTGTTTTGCCAAAAGCCAGGGCGGAGAATTTATTCTGCGCATAGAAGATACAGACCAGGTTCGCAGTACACCGGAGTCCGAGGCAATGATTCTGTCATCCCTCAAATGGCTGGGACTGGACTGGTCCGAGGGCCCTGATGTCGGCGGTGACTATGGCCCTTATCGCCAAAGCGAACGGATGGATATCTATCACCGCTATGTTGCGGAGCTTATCGACAAAGGACATGCATTCTATTGTTTTGCCACCCCGGAAGAGCTTGATGAAATGCGTCGTGAACAGACGGCCCGCGGTGAGACGCCTAAATATGACGGACGCGGATTAAGTCTTTCCAGGGAAGACGTCGATCGACGTTTAGCTGAGGGTGAACCCTACGTCATCCGTATGAAGGTCCCCGCTGAGGGCAGTTGTCGATTTAACGACATGTTGCGTGGTGAAATTGAGATTCCCTGGTCACAGGTCGATATGCAGGTACTGCTCAAGGCGGACGGCATGCCTACCTATCACCTTGCCAATGTGGTTGATGACCACCTGATGGCCATTACCCATGTTATTCGTGGCGAGGAGTGGATTAACTCGGCTCCCAAGCATTTTCTCCTGTACCAGTATTTTGGCTGGGAAATGCCGCAGCTCTGCCATATGCCGCTGTTGAGGAACCCAGATAAAAGCAAGCTCAGCAAGCGTAAGAATCCCACCAGCATAACTTACTACCGCGATATGGGGTATTTGCCCGAAGCGGTGGTGAATTACCTGGGGCGTATGGGATGGTCAATGCCGGATGAAAGTGAAAAGTTTTCTCTACAGGAAATGCTCACACACTTTGACATCAGTTCCGTTCATTTGGGTGGCCCGGTGTTCGATACCGAAAAGCTGGATTGGTTGAATGGTTGCTGGATACGCGAAAACCTAGATGATGAACAGTTTGCCGACCGTGTTGCTGCCTGGGCGCTGAATCGAGATAACCTCAGCCAAATGATCCCATTGATTAAGGAGCGCGTGGAGAAGTTTACTGATCTCGCGCCCCTGTTGAATTTCATGCTCTCGGGTATGCCTATTTTACAAGAGAACAGTTTTGAGCATAAAAAGCTTGAAATGGATATGGTCTGCAAAATTCTGCAATTCAGCTCCTGGCGGTTGGATAATCTGCGTCACTGGCATCGCGACGGGCTGTATCAGGAACTGAACCAGCTTGCACAGGGGATGGAATTAAAATTAAAGGATTTCCTGTTTCCGCTGTTTGTCGCTGTGGCGGGCTCTCCGTCAGCACCACCACTTTTTGATGCCATGGCCATCCTTGGCCCGGATATTGTCAGAGCGCGCGTTAGACACGCTCTCAACGCCGCTGGCGGCGTATCCAAAAAGCAGCTCAAGAAGCTGGAAAAAGAATACCAGGAGTTGTCCAGAACACGGTTGCAGCATCCTGAAGAACAGGCTTGACACCTATGGGGTCAGTACCTAAAATTCGCAGCCTCTTTCGGGGCTATAGCTCAGCTGGGAGAGCGCAACACTGGCAGTGTTGAGGTCAGCGGTTCGATCCCGCTTAGCTCCACCAAATAAAAAACCCCTGCATATTCATGCAGGGGTTTTTTGTTGGGCGGGCGTAGGGGTTATAGAGCGTTTTGTCAGTGAGAGTCCTTGCTGATCACAGTAACTGGGCCCATTTTGGGTGTCGAGCTTCAGGCTTCATAGCTTTTTTTTTGCCCCCCTGCTGTCTTTTGCATTTCCAGCGGTAGACGGCAAACCCTGTGAAGGCAAAACCGATGGAGATGACGTAACCGATGCCGTATATCAGTCCAGTCACTTTATAAACCGGTCCATACATCAGGTACTCAGCCATCATGTAAACACAGATACCCAGAACCATGCCCCATACGTATTGGGGTAGGGCGGTAGCGTATACATAGCCACATAGCATTGAGGGAACGGCCATCAGCATGATGACGGACGTAATGTTTTGGGCAAAGATGGCGGCCCAGGTTGCCGACCCAAACATTAAGAGTGCTCCTACTAGATACGCCTGTATTCTTTGCATGACCTCATACCCTTTTATAGCTGTGTTTTTAGCAGTCTTTCACAGAGCAGTTGAGGAACCTATTGGACGTTAGTCGTGGGGCATAAAAAAGCAGCCATTTCCAGGAAAATGGCTGCTTTTCGCTGTGCTTGTGTAGCCGCAGATTATTCCATCAATACTTCTGTGGCGTCGAGCTTCCAGACACCATCGATCAGTTTCAGGTGATCGATTTCTTTTTCAATGATGCCATCTTTATTGAATACATCACTGGCGCGTGTCCAGGCAGAGACTGTGGCGGTTTCGCCATCGATGTCAATGGAGCTTATGCCGTATTCGTGGAGAATCACCGAACCCAGGTTGACAATATTTTTCCAGTCTGCAACGTACTCCTTGCTGGTTCGGCCATCAATCATCGTAGGTGTTAACAGTTTATATGCATCCTCGTATTTGCGGGCCTTAAGCGCCGCGTAATAGCTGTTAACCACGGCTTCTGGGGTATTTTCTGCCTCGGCGGCCGACAACCATGTGGCGCTTGACAGCAGTAAAGCCGACAGCAAAGTGGTTATTGTTAAACGCATTTTACCCGCTAGTCTTTTACTCATTATTGTAATCTCCTAAAGGCACTCCAATTATGACTGTCAGGCTTTCTCCAAGTTCAGCCTTTTTGTCAGTTCATGCTGACATATCAGTGCGAATTTGGCCATAGGCAGTGCATGGGGTTTATTTACCTTGTTGAATACGAAGGTTTTCATGAGCGAAAAAAAACCGCCTGGTATGGCGGTTTTTTCTATCAATGCCCGTCTCAGCCAGGGTAATCGCGCTTTGGCGACCCGGTGTACAGTTGGCGTGGACGGCCAATACGGTAGGGGTTGCTGAGCATTTCGTTCCAGTGGGAAATCCAGCCCACGGTACGGCCTGTGGCAAAGATGACAGTGAACATTTCTGTCGGAATACCTATGGCTTTCATGATGATGCCGGAATAGAAATCGACGTTGGGATAGAGTTTCTTCGCGACGAAATATTCGTCTTCCAGTGCGATTTGCTCCAGGCGCTTGGCGATTTTCAGCAGGGGATCATTTTCAATGCCCAGTTCAGCCAGTACAGCGTCACAGGCTTCTTTCATCACTTTGGCGCGGGGGTCAAAGTTTTTGTAAACGCGGTGGCCAAAGCCCATCAGACGGAAGGGGTCATCCTTGTCTTTCGCACGTTTGATGAAGTTGTCGATGTGTTTCTCATCGCCAATCTGCTCCAGCATTTCCAGTACTGCCTGGTTGGCGCCACCGTGGGCGGGTCCCCACAATGCAGCAATACCCGCAGCAATACAGGAGAAGGGGTTGGCGCCTGAAGAACCGGCCAGGCGAACGGTGGACGTGGATGCATTTTGTTCATGGTCAGCGTGGAGCAGGAACAGCAGGTCCATGGCTTTGGCGACAACCGGGTTCACCTTGCTGGGCTCGCAGGGCGTCCCAAACATCATTTGCAGGAAGTTCTCTGAGTAGCTCAGGCTGTTGTCGGGATACATATAAGGCTGGCCAATGAAGTGCTTGTGACACATGGCCGCCAGGGTAGGCATTTTGGCGATCAGGCGGTGGGCCGTGATCAGGCGGTGCTCAGGGTCGTTGATGTCCATGGAGTCGTGGTAGAACGACGACATGGCGCCAACAACACCACAAAGCATGGCCATGGGGTGCGCGTCGTAGCGGAAGCCGGACATGAATTGCTCAATAGAGCGGTTGACCATGGTGTGTTGACGAATAATGCTGTTGAATTTTTCATTCTCAGCTGCGTTGGGAAGTTCGCCGTGGAGGAGTAGGTAGCACGTCTCCAGATAATCGGATTTTTCCGCCAGTTGCTCGATAGGATAGCCGCGGTGCAGAAGCACACCTTTCTCGCCGTCAATATAAGTGATCTTTGATTCGCAGGCGGCGGTAGATCCAAAGCCGGGATCGTAGGTCCAACAACCTGTTTTTGGCACCTGGGAAATATCAATTACATCTTCACCGATGGTGCTTTTAAGAATGGGCAGCTCAAGGTTTAAATCTGTGCCCTCTACAGAAAGATGGGCCTTCTTATCGCTCATTGGGTTCTCCTAAGAGTCAGGAATCTGGATCTGGGATAGCAAGCAATAGCCTTGCGAAATGACCTGAAAAATTTATCAGAGGCGGCAAACTATAGCTTGCTCGCAAAAATTGTCAATTTAAGTGAAGATCGATGCAGTGAATAGCGACTATAACATGCAGTAAGCCGTTGCCGGGTTGTTGGCAATCAGACGACGGTTTAATTGTAATCAGCTTGTAATCCACCTATAATTTCCGCCCGATCTAACCCGGCATGCTAACGATGGTATAGCCGATTCCCTGCTTTGCATTTAACTCATCTTATAGCTAGCTGTACAGATTAGATAAGGTGTATATACCGTGAACAAGAAAAGACCTGTAAATCTCGATATTGGAACCATACAGCTTCCAATTACTTCCTACGCGTCCATTCTTCACCGGGTCTCCGGTGTGGTTCTATTTGCAGCCATTGGTGTTTTCCTCTGGTTGCTGGACTCAAGCCTTTCCTCAGAAGAGGGGTTCAATGCTATTAAGGAGACCATGGGCAGCCCGCTTTGCAAGCTTATCATATGGGCTTCATTGGCAGGACTGGCCTACCACATGGCGGCAGGGATTCGTCACCTTATTATGGACTTCGGCGTTGGTGAAACGCTTGAAGGCGGTCGCCTGGGCGCTAAGATCGTGCTGGTTGTTGCCGCCATTCTGATTTTGCTTGCGGGGGTATGGGTAGCATGATAACCAATATTACTAGTTTTGGTCGCAGCGGCCTGTCTGACTGGCTGTTGCAACGCGTCACCGCTGTCGTGATGGCGGCCTATGCCATTTTTATCACGTTTTATCTGCTGTTTACCCCAAATCTGGAATACAGCCAGTGGGTAGCACTCCACAGCTGCCTGTTCATGAAAGTGTTCAATGTCCTGACTGTGTTGTCGATCGCCATCCATGCGTGGATTGGTCTGTGGGCAGTGCTGACTGACTATGTGACTGTCCGTCTGCTTGGTCCAAAAGCGACACCACTGCGTATTTTCCTGCAGTTAGGCATGATTGCCGTAACGTTGGTGTATGTCATCTGGGCTCTTGAAATCGTTTGGGGAATTTAAATCCATGACTAGCGTAAGAACTATTTCCTTCGACGGCGTTATCGTCGGCGGTGGTGGCGCCGGTATGCGCGCCGCGTTACAACTGGCTCAGTCCGGTTATAAAACAGCTGTAATTTCCAAGGTGTTTCCAACGCGCTCACACACTGTGTCAGCTCAGGGTGGTATCACCTGTGCGATTGCCAGTGATGACCCCAATGATGATTGGCGCTGGCATATGTACGATACCGTCAAGGGTTCAGACTACATCGGTGACCAGGATGCCATCGAGTACATGTGTTCAGTCGGCCCTGAAGCGGTGTTTGAACTGGAACACATGGGATTGCCATTCTCCCGTACCGAAGAAGGCCGTATCTATCAGCGTCCTTTCGGCGGTCAGTCCAAGAATTTTGGTGAGGGCGGTCAGGCTGCCCGTACCTGTGCTGCTGCTGACCGTACCGGTCACGCATTGTTGCACACCCTCTATCAGAACAACGTCAAGAACAATACCGTCTTCTTTAATGAATGGTTTGCGGTTGATCTGGTGAAAAATGCTAACGACGAGGTCGTGGGTGTTATAGCGATTGACATCGAGACGGGTGAAACTGTTTTTGTAAAATCCAAAGCCACAGTATTGGCTACTGGTGGTGCAGGCCGTATCTATGCATCGACCACGAATGCCCACATTAACACCGGTGACGGGATAGGCATGGCGCTTCGTGCCGGCTTCCCTGTTCAGGATATTGAAATGTGGCAGTTCCACCCGACCGGTATTGCTGGGGCGGGTGTGCTTGTTACCGAGGGCTGTCGTGGTGAAGGTGGTTACCTCATCAATAAAGATGGCGAGCGCTTTATGGAGCGTTATGCACCCAACGCCAAGGACCTTGCGTCTCGTGACGTTGTGGCCCGTTCCATGACTCTGGAAATTCTCGAAGGCCGCGGTTGCGGTGAAAAAGGTGATCACGTTTACCTGAAGCTTGATCACTTGGGTGAAGAAGTTCTGGAAAGCCGCTTGCCCGGCATCTGCGAACTGTCAAGAACCTTTGCTCATGCTGACCCGGTTAAAGAGCCTGTTCCGGTCGTCCCAACCTGCCACTACATGATGGGTGGTATTCCCACCAATGTGGATGGCCAGGCCCTGACGCTGGATGCAGATGGCAACGAGAAGGTCATCAACGGCCTCTACGCCTGTGGTGAAGCGGCCTGTGTATCTGTTCATGGTGCCAACCGTCTGGGTGGTAACTCACTGCTTGACCTGGTGGTGTTCGGTCGTTCCTCCGGCCTGTTCATTGAAAAAGCCCTCCGTGAAGGAATCGAGATGGATGACCCTACGGATGAACACGTCAATGTCGCGATGGCGCGTCTCAATCGTGTTAATGGCAGTAATGACGGAGAGGGCGCTGCCGAACTGCGTGCCGAGTTGCAGAATATTATGCAGAACCACTTTGGTGTGTTCCGTCGCGGTGACTTCATGCAGGAAGGTATTAAGAAGCTGGAAGCACTGCGCCCCCGCATTGAGAACGTTCGCCTTGATGACAAAAGCAACGCCTACAATACAGCTCGAATTGAAGCCCTCGAATTGCAAAACCTTCTCGAGGTGGCTGAGGCGACTGCGATTACTGCAGAAGAGCGTAAAGAGAGCCGCGGCGCTCACGCCCGGGAAGATTACTCCGAGCGCGACGATGAAAACTGGCTGTGTCACTCTGTCTACTTCCCCGGCGACAAGCGTGTGGGCAAGCGCAGTGTGAACTTCTCACCCAAAACCATGGAAGCCTTCGCACCGAAGGCACGTACCTACTGATAAAAGGTTAGTGAACCATGTTGAAAGTAAGTATTTATCGTTACAACCCCGATATCGACGAAGCGCCGTACATGCAAGACTATGAGATCGATACCGGTGGTAAAGACCTGATGGTATTGGATGTCCTGGAACTGCTGAAAGCTCAGGACCCGACGCTGGTTTACCGCCGCTCATGTCGTGAAGGTGTGTGTGGTTCAGACGGTATGAATATCAGTGGCAAGAATGGTCTGGCCTGTATTACTCCGCTGTCTGACTGCGTGAAAGGCGACAAACTGGTGCTGCGTCCGTTGCCAGGACTGCCGGTGGTTCGTGACTTGGTTATCGATATGAGCCAGTTCTATGCCCAGTATGAAAAGATCCAGCCCTACCTGGTGAACAATCAACCGGCGCCGGCGATCGAGCGTTTGCAGTCTCCGGAAGATCGCGCCAAGCTGGATGGTCTCTACGAGTGCATCTTGTGTGCCTGTTGTTCTACCAGCTGCCCTTCCTTCTGGTGGAACCCCGACAAGTTTATAGGTCCCGCTGGCCTGCTTCAGGCCTACCGCTTTCTGATTGACAGTCGTGATACTGACACAGAAAATCGCCTGTCGAATCTGGATGATCCGTTCAGCGTTTTCCGTTGCCATGGTATCCAGAACTGTGTGTCTGTTTGTCCTAAAGGGTTGAACCCGACCAAGGCAATCGGCCACATCAGAAACATGTTGTTGAGAAGTGCGACCTAAAATGCTGACGCATAATAATGACAACCCATCGGGCCCTCCGCCAAAAGAGGGCCTTGATGATCCAGCTTTCATACTATAGGGAACCTTTCGATGCCTGAAAGCATCATGCAGCAATTTTTGCGCTCTTCCCATCTCTCAGGTGGGAACGCCGCATATATCGAAGATTTATACGAAACTTATCTCCACGACCCCAATGCAGTGCCTGAAGAGTGGCGCTCATTCTTTGACTCCCTTCCGAGAGTAAACGGCCATTCCGGTGCTGATGTCTCTCACGCAACCATCCAGGATTATTTCGAACTGCTCGGTCGCCGTCGTGCGCGGCCCACACCTGCACCTGGTTCTGGTGGCATGCATGTTGAGCATGAGCGGAAGCAGGTCAAGGTCTTGCAGCTGATCAGTTCGTATCGCAACCGGGGCCACCAGAAAGCCAGTCTTGATCCGCTTGGCATTATGAAGCGCGAGCAGGTGCCGGATTTGCAGCTGAACTACCACGGCCTCACAGAAGCCGATCTGGATACTACGTTCCAGTGTGGCACGTTGTTTATTGGCAAGCAGGAAGCACCGCTAAAAGAAATTATAGCTGCGCTTGAGGAAACCTACTGCCGCCACGTGGGCGTTGAGCTAATGCACATCACCGATCTGGCTGAAAAGCAGTGGCTGCAGCAGCGTCTTGAAAGTGTTCGTTCGAAGCCGACTTATGACAACGACATGCGCAAGCATGTGTTGCAGCGGCTGTCCGCTGCAGAAGGTCTAGAGCGCCACCTCGATTCAAAATATCCCGGTACCAAACGGTTTGGACTGGAGGGCGGAGAGACCCTGATTCCATTACTGGATGGCCTGATTGAGCGCGCTGGCGAATACGGGGCAAAAGAAATTGTTCTGGCGATGGCTCACCGTGGCCGCCTCAACGTGCTGGTCAATGTGCTGGGCAAGAATCCGGCAGATTTGTTTGCCGAGTTTGAAGGTAAACGCCACGTGGATACATCCGGTGATGTGAAATATCACCAGGGTTTTTCCTCCAACGTGATGACGCCGGGTGGTGAAGTGCACCTGGCATTGGGCTTTAACCCATCTCACCTGGAAATCGTATCGCCAGTGGTTGAGGGTTCTGCCCGCGCCCGTCAAGACCGCAGGGTAGATCCGGAAGGCAACAAGGTTGTGCCTATTCTCGTTCATGGTGATGCTGCCTTTGCTGGTCAGGGCGTGGTGATGGAAACCCTGCAAATGTCCCAGATCCGGGGATATAAAACAGGTGGTACCGTTAATCTCGTCATCAACAATCAGGTTGGCTTTACCACCAGCCGTCAGGAAGATAGCCGCTCTACCGAGTACTGCACTGATATTGCCAAGATGGTTCAGGCACCTATCATCCATGTGAACGGTGATGATCCCGATGCGGTGATGTTCTGTACATTCCTCGCCATGGACTACCGGTACCAGTTCAAGAAAGACATTGTCATTGACCTGGTTTGCTACCGGCGTCGCGGCCACAACGAGACAGATGAACCCTCGGCGACCCAGCCTTTGATGTACCAAACCATCAAAAAGCATAAAACCACCCGTGAGTTGTATGCGGATAAGCTGGTCAGTGAAAGTATTCTCAGTAAAGATGAGGCAGCGAACATGTTGACTGCCTACCGGGATACCCTGGATCGTGGTGAGAATGTTGTTAACAAGCTGGTTTCCGAGCCGGATGAGGCATTGTTTGTAGACTGGACGCCATATCTGGGGCACGAGTGGACAACGCCTGCTGATACCGGCTACCCGCTGCCTGCGTTAAAAGAGGTTGCCAGCCGGATCTGCCACATTCCTGAAGGAATTGTTGTTCAGCGTCAAGTGGAAAAAATCTACGACGATCGACGCAAAATGGCCGGCGGTGCTCTTGAGCTGAACTGGGGCATGGGTGAATTGCTGGCCTATGGCACCCTTTTGGAGCAAGGTTACCCGGTGCGCATGACTGGTCAGGATATTGGCCGGGGTACCTTCTCCCACCGACATGCAGTGGTTTTCAACCAGAAAGATGGTGAAACTTACACACCCCTCAAACACATGTCTGATGATCAGCCGCTGTTTGATATTTATGATTCTTTCCTCTCTGAGGAAGCTGTTCTCGGCTTTGAATACGGTTATGCCACCACTGCTCCGAATGGTTTGGTAATTTGGGAAGCCCAGTTTGGTGATTTTGCCAATGGCGCCCAGGTTGTCATTGACCAGTTCATTACCAGTGGTGAGCACAAGTGGGGACGCTTGTGTGGTTTGACCATGCTGCTGCCACACGGTTACGAAGGGCAGGGTCCCGAGCACTCATCGGCGCGTCTGGAGCGCTACCTGCAGTTGTGTGCGGAGCACAATATTCAGGTGTGTATCCCAACGACTCCGGCACAGGTTTTCCATATGCTACGCCGACAGGCGATCAGGCCCATGCGTCGCCCGCTGGTGGTGATGAGTCCCAAATGGATTCTGCGGCATAAATTGGCAACTTCGTCGCTGGAAGACCTGGCGAATGGTGAGTTTTTGCCGGTGATTGCCGATAGTGATATCGATGTGAAGAAAGCGCGTCGCTTGGTTCTCTGTTCAGGCAAGGTTTACTACCACCTTCTTGAAGAGAGGGAAGCACGTGGTATTGACGATATCGCCATGGTGCGTATTGAGCAGTTGTATCCGTTCCCTGATGACATTCTGCTGTCAGTATTCAAGCAATATACTGCGCTTGAGGAGGTGGTTTGGTGTCAGGAAGAACCGATCAATCAGGGGGCCTGGTATAGCAGCCAGCATCACATGCGTGCAGTGATTGACAGCTATAAACCATCTCTGCCTTTGCGTTATGTCGGCCGGGCTGCATCAGCTGCGCCCGCTGCAGGTTATATGTCTGCTCACCTCGAAGAGCAGGCACAATTTGTTAACGAAGCTTTGAGTTTTTAAATGGCCAGAGGGCCATCCTCGACCAAGGAAATGATAAAAAATGAGCATTGAAATTAAGGCGCCTACATTCCCCGAATCTGTTCAGGAAGGGAATATTGCTACATGGCATAAACAACCCGGTGATACGGTAGTTCGTGATGAGCTGCTGGTTGATATCGAGACCGATAAGGTGGTGCTGGAAGTGGTAGCCCCTGCCGACGGAACTCTGCAGGAGGTGTTTAAGGGTGAGGGCGATGTGGTTCTCAGCAATGAAGTCATTGCCAAGGTGGCGGCTGGTGCTGTTGACTCCGCTCCGGCCGCGGCTCCGGCAGCTGAAGATTTATCGACAGACGAGGAAGCTGGTGGTGATACCATTGCCAGCCCCGCAGCGCGCAAACTTGCCGAAGAAAAGGGCATTGACCTGCAACAGGTTGCTGGTACGGGTAAAGATGGCCGTATTACCAAAGAAGATGTCGTAGGTTGGCAGGCTCCGGCAGCACCCAGTGCTCCCCCTGCGGCACCAGCCCCGGCACAGCCGGTGCAGGAGACAGCCATTGCGGTAGCAGCGGGTGAGCGCGTTGAGAAGCGTGTACCCATGACTCGCATGCGTTCACGCATTGCAGACCGTCTGCTTCAGGTCACCCAGACCACTGCCATGCTGACCACATTCAACGAAGTGGACATGCATCGTATCATGGCACTGCGCTCTGAATTCAAGGACACTTTCACCAAAGTCCACAATGGCACACGCTTAGGCTTCATGGGTTTCTTCGTAAAGGCAGCCACTGAAGCACTGAAACGTTTCCCTTCAGTCAATGCTTCCATCGATGGCAACGATATTGTTTACCACGGTTACCAGGACGTTGGCGTTGCCGTTTCCACCGACAAAGGTCTAGTGGTTCCAGTACTTCGTGATGCAGATAATATGGGTATCGCGGAGATCGAGAGTACCATCGCCGAGTTCGGGGCGAAGGCCCGCGACGGTAAGTTGACTATTGAAGAAATGACTGGTGGCACCTTTACTATCACCAATGGTGGAGTATTCGGTTCTTTGCTGTCCACCCCAATCCTCAATCCGCCACAAACGGCCATTCTGGGTATGCACAAAATTCAGGAGCGTCCGGTGGTAGAGAATGGTCAGGTTGTGGTGCGGCCGATGATGTATCTGGCAATGTCCTACGATCACCGCCTGATTGATGGTAAAGAAGCAGTTCAGTTCCTCGTGGCTATCAAGGAAATGATTGAGAATCCTGCTAAGATTCTCCTTGAGATTTAATTGCTAATTTATTGAAATTATTAGGATAAATGATGTCCGATAAATATGATGTGATTGTGATTGGCTCCGGTCCTGCCGGTTATGTGGCAGCGATCAGAGCGGCCCAACTGGGCCTGAAGACGGCCTGTATCGAGAAGTGGCAGAACAGTAAAGGACAGGGCGTCAATGGCGGTACCTGCCTGAACGTGGGCTGTATCCCTTCGAAAGCGCTACTGGACAGTTCTTACAAATATCATGAAACAAAAACGTCATTGTCCACACACGGTGTCACCACCGGGAAAGTGGGTATCGACGTAAAGAGTATGATTGGCCGGAAGGCTAAAATCGTAGAACAGCTCACCGGTGGCATCGCCGGGCTGTTTAAAAGCAATGGTGTGACCTCTCTGTTTGGCACCGGAAAACTACTGGCCGGTCGTCAGGTCGAGTTCACGGATCATGATGGCAAAACCCAGGTGTTGTCAGCGGATAACGTGATCATTGCTACCGGCTCACAGCCTATCAATATTCCGGTAGCACCTATCGATGGCAAGACCATCATCGATTCCACTGGTGCGCTGGAGCTGACCGAGGTGCCCAAGCGCCTTGGTGTCATTGGTGCTGGTGTTATTGGCCTGGAGCTGGGCAGTGTCTGGAATCGCCTCGGCAGTAAAGTGGTACTGCTCGAAGCCATGTCGGACTTCCTGGCGATCATGGACCAGCAAATTGCCAAGGAATCACAGAAGATCTTTACCAAACAGGGGCTGGATATCCGTCTTAGCTGCCGTGTAACGGGTAGTGAAGTGAAGGGCAAGGAAGTGGTCGTTACCTACCAGAACAGTGAAGGTGAGGAAGCACAGGAAACGTTCGACAAACTGATTGTCTGCGTGGGTCGTCGCCCCTATACCGAGGGACTGCTGGCTCCGGATAGCGGTGTGAACCTCGATGAGCGTGGCTTTATCTTTGTCAACGAACAATGCGCAACCAATGCACCGGGTGTCTGGGCTGTTGGTGACGTGGTACGTGGCCCAATGCTGGCCCACAAAGGCTCGGAAGAGGGTGTCATGGTTGCCGAGCGTATTGCCGGTCAGAAGACACAGATGAACTACGATATTATTCCTAACGTTATTTACACCCACCCGGAAATTGCAGCTGTTGGCAAAACTGAAGAACAGCTGAAACAGGCGGGTGAACCCTATAACGTTGGTATTTTCCCATTTATTGCCAGTGGCCGGGCGCTCGCAGCGGATGAGACTGAAGGTATGGTGAAAATGATTGCCCATGCTGAGACTGACCGTATTCTGGGTTGCCACATCGTTGGTCCCAGCGCAGCTGACCTGGTGCAACAAGTTGCCATTGCCATGGAGTTTGGTTCCAGTGCTGAAGACATCGGTATGACTGTATTTGGTCACCCGACCCTGTCAGAAGCGGTCCATGAAGCCGCACTGGCGGTCAACGGTCACGCGATTCACATTCCAAACCGCAAAAAGCGCAAGTAACAGTGTCTTACGAACTCCGCAGGTACAGCTGGCCTGCGGAGTTTTTTTATCCATCCAATGAAAGCAGCTACGGGGATTTAGAGTATGAACCTACACGAATATCAGGCAAAGCAGCTTTTTGCTGAGTACGGCCTTCCAGTGTCGCAAGGTGTAGCGGCGGAAACCGTGCATGAGGCTGTTGCTGCGGCCGATATCATCGGCGGTGGTCGCTGGGTTGTTAAAGCCCAGGTACACGCTGGTGGTCGCGGCAAGGCAGGTGGCGTCAAACTGGTCACCTCCAAAGCGGAAATCGAAGAGTTTGCGCGCCAGTGGCTGGGCAATCGTCTGGTGACCTACCAGACAGATGCCAATGGACAGCCCGTCAGTCGCATTCTGGTTGAGTCCTGTACCAATATTGCGCAGGAACTGTATTTGGGCGCTGTTATCGATCGATCTACCCGTCGCATCGTGTTTATGGCCTCCACTGAAGGTGGTGTTGAGATTGAGAAGGTGGCAGAAGAAACACCGGAGAAAATTCTCAAGGCCGTTATTGACCCCCTGACCGGTGCACAGCCCTACCAGGCGCGTGAACTTGGTTTCAAATTGGGTTTGAATCCTGATCAGATCAAGCAGTTCACCAAACTGTTTCTGGGATTGGCAAAGCTGTTCCAGGACTATGACCTGGCCCTGTTGGAAATCAACCCTCTGGTCATTACCGATGAAGGCAACCTCCATTGCCTGGACGGTAAGATCAATATTGACGGCAATGCCATGTACCGTCAGCGCAAGCTGCAGGACATGCACGATCCTTCCCAGGATGACGCCCGTGAAGCGCACGCTGCCAAGTGGGATCTGAACTACGTTGCCCTGGATGGCAATATTGGCTGTATGGTCAATGGAGCCGGGTTGGCCATGGGAACCATGGACATTGTCAAACTTCACGGCGGACAACCTGCCAACTTCCTTGATGTGGGCGGCGGCGCGACAAAAGAGCGTGTTGTTGAGGCATTTAAGATCATTCTTTCAGACGAGAAAGTTCAGGCGGTTCTGATCAATATCTTTGGCGGTATCGTGCGCTGTGACCTGATCGCTGAAGGCGTGATGGGCGCTGTAGAAGAAGTGGGCGTAAAAGTACCGGTTGTGGTCCGCCTTGAAGGTAACAACGCTGAACTGGGTTCAAAGATTCTGGCAGATAGCGGTTTGAACATCATCGCCGCAACCAGCCTGACTGATGCAGCCCAGCAAGTGGTAAAAGCAGCGGAGGGCAACTAGTAATGTCTATCCTGATTAACAAATCAACCAAAGTTATCTGCCAGGGTATTACTGGCGGCCAGGGAACCTTCCACACCGAACAGGCCATTGAGTATGGTACGCAGATGGTTGGTGGCGTAACCCCGGGTAAAGGCGGCACTACGCACCTCGGCCTGCCGGTTTTCAATACCGTGGCTGATGCCGTTGCCGAAACCGGCGCGGAAGCCTCTGTTATTTATGTGCCGGCACCATTCTGTAAGGACTCGATTCTGGAAGCGGCCAATGCCGGTATCAAGCTGATTGTCTGTATTACAGAAGGTATTCCGACACTGGATATGCTGGAGTGTAAGGTCAAGTGCGATGAGCTTGGCGTACGCCTGATTGGCCCCAACTGCCCGGGTGTGATCACTCCCGGTGAATGTAAGATCGGTATTATGCCCGGTCACATTCACTTGCCAGGCAAGGTCGGGATTGTTTCCCGCTCCGGAACTCTGACTTATGAGGCCGTGAAACAGACCACGGATTACGGGTTTGGTCAGTCAACCTGTGTCGGTATTGGTGGTGACCCGATTCCCGGCTCCAACTTTATCGATATCCTGGCGATGTTCGAGAAAGATCCTGCGACAGAAGCTATTGTGATGATTGGTGAAATTGGTGGTACTGCTGAAGAAGAAGCTGCGGCGTACATCAAGGCAAATGTCACTAAGCCTGTGGTTTCATACATCGCTGGTGTTACCGCACCTGCGGGCAAACGTATGGGCCATGCCGGCGCTATCATTGCTGGCGGCAAGGGCACTGCAGATGACAAATTCAAGGCTCTCGAAGATGCCGGTGTCAAGACTGTTCGCAGTCTGGCCGATATCGGTGATGGTCTGAAGGAAATTACTGGCTGGTAAACCGGCTGGTGTCATCGATAAAAAGGCGGCCTCCGGGTCGCCTTTTTTGTTTCTGGGATCGATTGCTTGTGGACCTGACTGACTTTTTTTACCTCTGAGGTTGAATTTGGCGTACTTGTCCCCACCTTTGTTTCATCCTAATAAACACAGATAAGGGAGACATTGAGAGCCATGACAGTCGAGACCCACGGTTTCCAAACCGAAGCCAAGCAATTGCTTCACCTGATGATTCACTCGCTATACAGCAACCGTGAAATCTTTCTTCGCGAACTGATATCCAATGCGTCGGATGCAGCTGACAAACTTCGCTTTGAAGCCCTGGCCGATGCCTCGCTGTATGACAATGACAGTGACCTGTGTATTCGTATCGATCTCAACCCGGATGACGGTATCGTCACTATCCACGATAACGGTGTGGGTATGTCCAAGGAAGAAGTCATAGAGAACCTGGGGACCATCGCAAAATCTGGAACTTCACAGTTCCTGCAGGGCTTGTCTGGCGACCAGCGAAAAGATGCACAGCTGATTGGACAATTCGGTGTGGGTTTTTATTCGGCATTCATCGTTGCTGATAAAGTGGTGGTTGAAACCCGTCGTGCGGGAGCAGCAGCTGACCAGGCAGTGTGCTGGACCTGTGAGGGTGAGGCCGAATACACCATTGAGGATATCGAGAAGCAGGATCGTGGTACAAGCATCACCCTGTACCTCAAGGATGATGCTCTGGAGTTTGCCAGCGACCTGAGAGTTCGCAGCATCGTCAAAAAATATTCTGACCACATCGGCATTCCTGTGGCACTTCGTAAACGGGCGGATGAGCAGGATAAAGAGTCCGATGAGCCGACCTACGACTACGACACAATCAATAACGCGACGGCGCTTTGGACCCGTCCGCGTAGTGAAATCAAGGATGATGAATACCAGGAATTTTACAAACATATCTGCCATGACTTTGTGACACCCCTGGCGTGGAGCCACAACCGGGTAGAAGGCAAGCTCGACTACACTAGCCTGCTGTATGTGCCTGGCCATGCCCCGTTTGACCTGTATAACCGCGAGGTGTCCAGGGGCCTGAAACTGTATATTCAGCGCACGTTCATTATGGACGACGCCTCTCAATTCCTGCCTTCCTACTTGCGTTTCATTCGTGGCGTGCTGGACTCAAACGATCTGCCGTTAAATGTGTCCCGGGAAATTCTGCAACACAGCCCCGCGGTGGACAGCATTCGCTCGGCGCTGGTGAAGCGTATTCTGGATATGCTGGAAAAAATGGCCAAGGAATCCTCCGATGACTACCGCACTTTCTGGCGCGAGTTCGGTGCAGTGCTGAAAGAGGGGCCCGCTGAAGATTTCGCCAACAAGGAGCGCATTGCCGGTCTGTTCCGGTTTGTCACCACAAAAACCGAGGGCGATGAAGCGGCGGATTCACTGGCAGATTATGTTTCGCGTATGAAAGATGGCCAGGAGAAGATTTATTTCCTGGTGGCAGACAACCTGACCAGCGCCCGCAACAGTGCCTATCTGGAAGCCTTCCGTAAAAATGATATTGAAGTTCTGTTACTGACCGACCGTCTTGATGAATGGACAATTGCCCATGTTGGAGAGTTTGAAGGCAAGGAATTGAAAGATATTACCAAGGGTGAGCTTGAAGACAGCCTGTTTGCCGACGATGCCGATACTGAAGAAAAAGCCGATAAAAAAGACTCTTCGTCGTCAGAGGCTATTGAGAAAATCGGCAACCTCCTCAAGGATAAGGTGGAAAGTGTCAGGGAGACGCGTCGTCTCACCGACTCGCCGGCCTGTCTGGTTTATGCGGAAGATGCCTTAAGTCCTCATATGAGAAAGATGATGGAAGCTGCGGGTCAGAAAGTGCCTGCTGACAAGCCGGTGCTTGAAATTAACGCTTCGCACCCGTTGGTTCGCCAGTTGGGTACTGAGAGTGACGAACAGCGCTCCGCTGAATTGACAGGACTGCTTTATGACCAGGCTGTTCTCTCAGCGGGTGAGCAACTGGAAAACCCCGCGCTATTTGTGAAACGACTTAATCAGTTGTTGTTTGAAGGTGCCGCGTAGCTTCCTGGCGGTGATTCCACCTATAATCTTCGGATGACTCACCGCGAAGTAGATACATGGCAACAGCAACAAAAATAGCCGTTCTTGGCGGTGGCAGCTTTGGTACTGCCATCGCCAATATGATTGCAGCCAATGGCCATGACGTGACCTTGTGGATGCGTGATAGGGACAATGTTGAGCAATGTGCCCGGCTGCATGAAAACAGCAATTATCTGCCGGGTTACCGGCTGGATGACAACCTGAAATTCTCAAGTAACCTGGAGCAGACGTTACTGGGTTGCCAGGTTGTCTTTTTTTCCGTGCCCAGCAAGGCATTCCGTGATATAGCCCATCAGGCGAAACCTTTTCTTTCCCCCGGCACGATAGCGATCAGTACCGCCAAGGGTATTGAAGCCAACACCTTCAAGCTGATGAGTGAAATCCTGGAGGAGGAACTGCCCCAGGTCAGGGTAGGTGTCATCAGCGGCCCTAACCTGGCCAAGGAAATCGCCAAAAAAGCCATCACCGCCACGGTTATTGCCAGTGATGACAGTGAACTCTGTAAAACTGTTCAATGTTTGTTGGGTTCCCGCTACTTTCGGGTCTATGCCAATCGTGACCGTTTCGGGGTTGAGCTGGCGGGGGCATTGAAAAATATCTACGCGATAGCCGCGGGCATGGCTGCGGCAATGCAGATGGGCCAAAACACCATCAGTGTACTGATTACCCGTAGTCTGGCTGAAATGAGCCGTTTTGCCGCTAAATTGGGTGCCAATCCCATGACCTTTCTTGGCCTCAGTGGTGTCGGTGATTTGTTTGTTACCTGCACCTCGCCACTCAGTCGTAATTTTCAAGTGGGTTATGCCCTTGGTGAAGGCCTGGAGCTGGAGGCAGCCGTGGCGAAGGTCGGGCAGGTTGCAGAAGGTATCAATACCACCCGGATTATCAAGGAAGAGGCTGAGCAACTGGGTATTTACATGCCGTTGGTCAGTGCACTCTACGAAACCATGTTCAACCAGAGGCCGGTCAGCGAAGTGCTGAGTAGTTTGATGCTGGCAGAACAGAGTACCGATGTGGAATTTTTTGCGGAGTGAATGCCATGAATGATGAGACTAAAGCGAACCTATTAAATCCCGACACCTGGATTCGTCTTCTTTACATGATCCTGTTTGCCCTGTTGCTGGTGTTGGCGCGGCTCGTCATTCTCGCGATCGCTGTGTTGCAGTTTATTTTTGTCCTGGTGACGGCAAAACCGAACACTTCACTGCTGGAGCTGGGACAGGGTGTGTCCAAGTGGGCGTTGCAGGCTTTTCTGTTTCTGACCTATAACAGTGACGAGAAACCATACCCGTTCACGGATTGGCCAGAGACTCAGGTTATTGAGCCTCAGGAACCCCCGAGGAGCAGGGAAGATGTACAACCTGTGGTACCCGCCGCCAACAGCTCTGAAGATGTGCCTTCGTTTATCACGCCTTCAGAGGGAGAAAAGGATACTCCCGAGGGTAGCCCCAAGGCCTAGTGGTGCTGATTTACCTGTTGCGGCACGGCGATGCTCCCTACGACCAGATTCGAGGTGAACGGGCGCTGTCCCAGCGCGGCCATGACGATACCAGAGCCGTTCTCAACCAACACCTGGACGACTTGCAGAGCCTGGACCTGATACTTTGTAGCCCGGTTCTACGAGCCCGGCAAACACTCAGTGTTCTGCAGGAAACGCTGTCTTACCAGGGTGATTTGCTGTTTGAGGATGTGTTGCGATCTGAAGCCAGCCTGTCAGCGGTGGAGGCCTGTGTGGACAAACTCCAGGCCCGCTCTCTTTTGCTGCTGAGCCATCAACCATTGATTGGCAAGATGCTGGAGTATCTCACTGACGAACCAGGGCTCGGCTGGTCTATGACCACAAGTAGCCTGGCTTGTCTGGATGCGATGGCTTTTGGACGAGGGGCCGCAGAGCTGCGTTGGCTCACCCAGCCCTGACGGCATTCGTGTTCAGCAACCGATAAGCGACAGGAATTCGTTGCGTGTAGCCTGGTTTTCCCGGAATGCCCCCAGCATGGCAGAGGTCTTCATCAGGGAGTTCTGTTTTTCCACGCCGCGCATCATCATACACATGTGTTTGGCTTCAATGATGACAGCTACCCCTTGGGCTCCGGTAACGGATTCAATGGTATTGGCAATCTGCGTGACCAGCGTTTCCTGAATCTGCAGGCGGCGGGCAAACATGTCGACAATACGGGCAACTTTCGACAGACCCAGAACAACGCCATCCGGAATATAGGCGACATGGCATTTGCCAATAAATGGTAGCAGGTGGTGCTCACACAGAGAGTAGAGCTCAATGTCTTTTACGATCACCATTTCATTGGCGTCCGAGGGAAACAGGGCATCGTTAATAACGTCATCCAGCTTCTGGTGATAACCCTTGGTCATGAACTCAAATGCCTTGGCGGCGCGTTGCGGGGTGTCTACCAGCCCCGGACGTGATACGTCCTCGCCAATGGACTCTAGGATCTGGGTGTAGCAGTCGGCAATATTCACAGTTTGTCTCGGTTTCAACACGAAGTCTTCGGTGCATAACCCTACGTCAGGGACTGAGAAACGTAAAGCCATTTGTGGTGCTGCTGGTTACAATAGCCCGATGAGTAATCCACCGAAAAATCCCTGTACTGTGGGCGAGGCCATCCGCTATGGAGCCGAGCAGTTTGATGGTGAGGGCCTGTATTTTGGCCACGGCACAGACAATGCCTGGGACGAGTCACTATTCCTGGTGTTGCATTGCCTGTCGTTACCCTGGGATGTTGATCCTTCTGTTCAGGAACAGCAGCTTACAGAAGACGAATGGGGCGATATACAGGCTCTTTTTGAGCGCCGTATGAGGGAGCGCATACCGGCAGCCTATCTGATTGGCGAGGCCTGGTTTGCCAGCGTGCCTTTCTTCGTGGATTCGAGGGTGCTGGTGCCTCGATCCCCCATTGCGGAACTCATTGAGAATGAGTTCCACCCCTGGCTGACTGAAGCTCCGGATAGCATTCTTGACCTGTGCACCGGAAGTGGCTGTATCGGTATTGCCTGTGCACTCTATCTGGAGAGGGCAAGGGTGACATTGAGTGATATTTCACATGAAGCACTTGCTGTGGCCGAAAAAAATATTGCTCGTTATGGTCTGCAAGAAAGAGTCACTGTCATTGAGTCAGACTTGTTTGACGAACTGGGGTCACAACGCTTTGACCTGATTGTCAGCAATCCACCCTATGTCGATGCTAAAGATATCGCTTCAATGCCGGATGAATATCACCATGAACCTGCAATCGGTCTGGCATCGGGTAATGATGGGCTCGACTTTACGCGGCGATTGCTGGTTCAGGCCGAAAGCCATCTTACCGCGAAGGGCGTATTGATCGTAGAAGTGGGAAATTCCTGGGAAGCGCTGGAAGAGACCTACCCACAGGTACCATTCCTGTGGCTGGAATTTGAGCATGGTGGTCACGGTGTTTTTATGCTGACGGCGCTACAACTCCGGGAATATCGATCGGCACTGTGCCCCGCGTGAGACATCGCCGGTAGCTTCGTATAAAATTCGCCTCTTTGCGGGGCACATGCTTATCGGTCTGCGTGTCAGTGTGGTCTCTGTTAACTGGAACTGGGAATCTTATGTCGGGTAATAGCATAGGCAAACTTTTCACCGTGACGACATTTGGCGAAAGCCACGGTCTGGCATTGGGTTGTATCGTTGATGGCTGTCCGCCCGGGTTGGCATTGACTGAAGAGGATATGCAGCGCGATCTGGATCGTCGCAAACCTGGTCAGTCCCGTTACACTACCCAACGCCGCGAACAGGACCAGGTAAAAATTCTGTCTGGCGTGTTTGAAGGTAAAACCACAGGGTGCCCCATTGGTCTGATCATCGAAAATACGGATCAGCGCTCCAAGGACTACTCCAATATCAAGGACCAGTTCCGCCCGGCCCATGCGGATTACACCTATTTTCAAAAGTACGGCATTCGCGATTACCGCGGTGGTGGACGCTCGTCAGCCCGGGAAACCGCCATGCGGGTGGCAGCAGGCGCAATTGCCAAGAAATACCTGAAAGCGATTGCCGGTATTGAAGTGCGCGGTTACCTGTCCCAGCTTGGCCCTATCAAGGTAGAACAAGTACTGCTCGATGAGGTGGAAAACAATCCCTTCTTTTGCCCTGACCCGGACAAGGTGCCTGAAATGGAAACCTACATGCAGCAGTTGCAAAAGGACGGCGACTCAGTAGGGGCAAAGATTACCGTGGTTGCCAGCAATGTGCCGCCTGGCCTGGGTGAGCCCATCTTTGATCGTCTCGATGCCGAGATTGCCCACAGTCTGATGAGTATCAACGCCGTGAAAGGTGTTGAAATCGGGGCAGGGTTTGATGCGGTAGCCCAAAAAGGAACCGAGCACCGGGATGAAATAACCCCGGAAGGCTTTCAGTCCAATAATGCTGGTGGGATTCTGGGGGGTATTTCATCCGGTCAGAACATTATTGCTCACCTGGCGTTAAAGCCCACCAGTAGTTTACGTATTCCCGGAAACTCCGTTGATGTTCACGGCAACCCCATTGAGGTGGTGACTACAGGGCGTCACGACCCCTGTGTGGGTATTCGGGCCACTCCCATCGCGGAGGCCATGCTGGCGATTACGCTCATGGATCACCTGATGCGTCATCGTGCACAGAACCTGCACGTGGATACTGGACTGGAGCCGATCCCCGCCGGTAAAGGCAGCTGATACCCCATGCAGCAGGAGGGCTCTGAGCCGGTTCCATACTGGCGCTTGTCGGCGTTCTACTTTTGCTTTTTCGGCCTGTTGGGGGCGCTGTTTCCGTACTGGTCCCTCTATCTCAAATCCCTGGGTTTTTCTGCCGCTGATATCGGTTTGTTGTTGGCGCTTCCCATGGCGACCAAAATGGTTGCCCCAAACCTGTGGGGGTGGCTGGCAGACCATACGGGTCAACGGCTGCTCATTATCCGTGTGGGTGCCCTGTTGTCCTGTGTATGTTTTTCAGGAATCTTCTTAAGCCAGCAGTTCTGGGTCGTGGCCATGGTAATGATTGGCTACAGTTTTTTCTGGAATGCCGTATTGCCACAACAGGAGGTGGTAACCACCAGCTTTCTTCGCGAAACTCCCGAGAACTACAGCCGGGTCAGGTTGTGGGGTTCCATTGGATTTATCATCTTTGTTCTCGGCAGCGGTGCCTGGTTTGATGCCTATAGCATTGATAGCCTGCCATTTATCGGTTTTTTGTTGTTAGCTGGCATTTTCATCACCAGCTTGGCCGTGCCAACACCCCATCAACAGAAACATCAGCGAGCCTCGGAATCTTTTCTCAGCGTATTGCGACAGCCCGCGGTTGCCGCATTCTTTGTGGCAGGCATGCTGATCCAGTTTTCACACGGCATTTACTACAGTTTTTTCAGTATCTACATGGAAACCCAGGGATATGGCCGGGGAGTCATCGGCGTGCTCTGGTCTGTTGGTGTGGTGGCCGAAGTGGTTCTGTTTATGGTCATGCATCGCCTGTTACCTCTCTTTGGTGTGCGTTTAATCATGTCTGCCTGCCTGTTGCTGGCCACTCTACGTTGGCTGACGATTGGTTATTTCCCGGAACTGTTGTGGCTGCTGATGTTGGCCCAGACTCTCCATGCCTTCACTTTCGGCGCTTATCACTCTGCCGGTATCGATTGCATAAGGCGACTATTTGAGCCAGGCAACCAGGGAAAGGCACAGGCGCTCTACAGTGCTTTTTGCCTGGGATTTGGCGGCGCCATCGGGTCCTGGTTAGGCGGACTGGTGTGGGATTATCGGTCCCTGTTGGCTTTTGAAATGGGTGCGGCAGCTTGTTTCATTGCTGTGTTTGTGATTTGGTTCCGCCTGAAGGATGCGCGACTGTGAGACCGTGGCGCTATTCGCGATCTATACTGGATTTTACGATACCGGAGGTGTTCGGATGAAAGCGGTACTGGTCATTATCGTGCTGGTCATCGTGTATATGTTTTATCCGCAGTACGACCTGGTCGTTAAACACAGTCCGTTTGACGAGGAGCCAACTTTGGAAGGGACTGGCTATCTCACGGAAGGGCGCTGCCGGGAGGCGGCACAGGCAATCAATGCCCGATACTACCACTGCTCGCCAAAGAACCTGTGGGGCGAGTTATTCGGTACTTATACAAGCTATCGGGAGCCGGAACGCTACTCTGACCCAGAGTTGTTTGAGGATCTTCATGGGCAATAGAGTGCAGAGTCACAACCGAAGGCGCATAAAAAAACCCACGATAACGTGGGTTTTTTTTGTATTTGGTCGGTGTGAGAGGATTTGAACCTCCGACCCCTTCCTCCCGAAGGAAGTGCGCTACCAGGCTGCGCTACACACCGGCGGCGCGCATTATATCACTCTCCGTTTGGCTGTCTATGTGTCGTATCTACGTGACCATTGACAGGGTTTGGGTTTTCATCACACAATTTGCCTCCACTTTTGGAACGGATGGGGCGTTTAATGCCAAGGTCATCTAGCGATAGTACCGATAAAATTCGTGCCAAGAAAAAGCGTTTCCTGGCACGTGAAGAGCGTATTATTGATAAGGCGTTATATCTGTTGATCCGTGACGGTATCGACAAGGTAACTGTCTCAGCCATCTCCAAAGAGGCAGGTGTGGGCAAGGGCACTGTCTACAAGCACTTTCTCACCAAGACTGAAATCCTTATGCGTATTGTGCTCGACTACGAGCGCAATATTACTGAAAACCTGAGGATGGGTATTGAAGCCACTGATTCCGGTGATCCTGGCGCGGCAGCCCGTTCCTATTTCAAAGCCCGGCTGGCCAACCCGGCACTCGACAGGCTGGTGCAGTTACTCGAAGTCAAGCTGCAGGATAACGAGGAAGTAGCTGACAAAATGCTGGAACTCCATAAGCTGCGACGTTCCAATGTCGATGCCCTGAATAACATGATTGCCAAACTGATTGATAAAGGCATTCTCGAGGATGTGCCGCCCAGCTACCATTACCTGGCTTGCTGGGCTCTCGCGCAGGGTGCGGTGGAAGCGTACTTCAATGTCAGCTATGGCGCAGATCTTGAAGACAAAGAAGATTTCCTGCGCTTTGTTGCCAATATCGGTATTACCATGGGCAATCTGGGACAATTGCGGGGACAGAAGTCGTCTTAAGAGACACCCGGATTATGTCCGATTAATTCCACTAAAAATCACTTGCCAGGGGGTTGTCTAACCCCTGAAGGAAACTCCTTGTCTGTATTCCTTGCAAAGAGCGATTTTGGCTTAAATACCGTCAGAGCTCGCTTCTTTAAGCCCTTAAAAATCTATTGCCGAGTATTAAATTATCTATATAACCTATTGTTTTATTACATATTTGGGTAGTTTGGGCCGCCTGAGCCTTCCGGTGTTACCCAGGTGATATTCTGGCTCGGGTCCTTGATATCACAGGTTTTACAGTGCACACAGTTCTGGGCATTGATCTGGAAACGGGGACTGCCATTGCTGTCTTCTACGACTTCATAGACGCCGGCAGGGCAGTAGCGCTGTGCGGGTTCATCATACAGTGGCAGGTTGTGGCTAATGGGTATATCTGCATTCTTTAGTTTGAGGTGGCAGGGTTGTGCCTCCTCATGGTTGGTGTTGGAAAGAAAGACAGAGGACAACTTGTCAAAACTCAACTTGTTGTCCGGTTTTGGATAAACAATTTTCTTGGCATCGCGGGCCGGAATCATCTTGCTGTGATCCGGCACGGGATCGGTGAGGGTCCAGGGTAGTTTGCCATTAAAAATATTGATATCAATAAAGGCATAGGCTGAGCCCAGAATGTTGCCCCATTTGTGCTGAGCCGGCCCAAAATTGCGTTGCTGATAGAGCTCCTTGTAAGCCCAGCTGTCCTTGTAGCTGGTCGTGTATTTTGTCAGCTCATCACCTGCGCGATCGGCTGCAATGGCGGCAGCAGTCACTTCCGCGGCGACCATGCCGGATTTCATGGCACAGTGAATGCCCTTGATCTTGGCGAAGTTGAGTGTGCCGGCATTGTCGCCAATCAACAGTCCACCAGCAAAGGTCATTTTAGGCTGTGATTGCAGGCCACCCTTGACCAGCGCACGGGCTCCGTAGGAAATGCGCTCGCCACCCTCCAGGTACTGTTTGATGACCGGGTGGTGCTTGTAGCGCTGGAACTCATCGAATGGACTGACATAAGGGTTTGAATAGGACAGGTCAGTAATCAATCCCAGGGCAACTTGATTGTCTTCCAGGTGATAAAGAAATCCACCACCAGCAGAGCCGCTTTCATTGAGGGGCCAGCCAGCGGAATGTAACACTAACCCCAGGTGGTGATTTTCCGGGGGAACCCGCCACAATTCCTTGATGCCAATACCATAGTGCTGTGGCTGTTGTGCCTCGCGGTCCAGTTCAAAGTGTTCAATGAGTTGTTTGCCCAGGTGGCCTCGACAGCCTTCTGCAAAAAAGGTGTATTTACCTCTCAGCTCCATGCCCGGCATATAGGAGTCTTTGTGTTCGCCGTCAGGTCCCACACCCATATCGCCGGTGATTACACCGGCTACCGAACCGTTGTCGGCATACAGTACTTCAGCTGCCGCAAAACCAGGAAAGACTTCAACCCCCAGGCTCTCCGCCTGTTCGGCCAGCCAACGACACAGGTTGCCCAGACTGATGATGTAATTGCCGTGGTTGTGCATGGTTTTCGGTGCAAACAACGACGGAACCTTGATGCCCTTGCTCTCGGAAAATACATAGATGTTGTCAGTGTTGACCGCCGTGGTGACTGGTGCGCCCAGTTCTTGCCAGTTGGGGAAAAGTTCATCGAGGGCGCGGGGTTCAAGCACGGCACCGGAGAGAATGTGCGCACCGACTTCAGAGCCTTTTTCGACAACGACAACAGACAGATCCTGGTTGATCTGCTTGAGTCGACAGGCGGCCGCAAGGCCTGCAGGACCGGCACCGATGATGACTACGTCGTAATCCATATATTCACGTTCCACCGATGTCTCCTTGGGCTGCTGGAATGGGCTGGAAGGTTCTGATTTTGAGCAGCGTGAATTTTAGCCGTTCTGACCTTTCGGTGCCACGCGGAATTAGGACCCAGCGGTCAGTACTGACGGGTCAAGCTTGGTAAACACAAAACCCCCTGTTTGCCTTGATTTGGTATCAGCGGGGCGGCATTATTACGCCCCTTCAAAGCTAACCGACCATTTTCAAAGGGTATTTCATGAAAGTACTTGTCGCTGTCAAACGCGTTGTGGACTATAACGTCAAGGTCCGGCCAAAGGCCGATGGCGCCGGTGTTGACCTCAACAACGTCAAAATGTCCATTAATCCTTTCTGTGAGATTGCCGTGGAAGAAGCGGTCAGGCTGAAAGAGAATGGTGCCGTGACCGAAATCGTCGCTGTTTCTATCGGTCCTCAGCAGGCTCAGGAGCAATTGCGCACGGCACTGGCATTGGGCGCTGATCGCGCCATCCTGATTCAGTCGGAAACCGACCTGGAGCCCCTGGCAGTAGCCAAGTGCCTGAAAGTGGTTTGTGAGCAGGAATCTCCCGACCTGGTATTAATGGGCAAACAGTCCATTGACGGCGACAACAACCAGACTGGACAAATGCTCGGGGCACTGACCGGCTATCCTCAGGGAACCTTCGCGTCGCAACTAACCCTGAGTGCCGGGAAGGCAGAAGTCACCCGCGAGATTGATGGCGGCCTGCAAACGCTGGCGCTGTCGCTGCCTGCGATTGTCACCACGGATCTGAGATTGAACGAACCCCGCTATGCCTCGCTGCCTAACATTATGAAAGCGAAGAAGAAGCCATTGGATACCACCACGCCGGAGACTTTGGGTGTTGATACTGCTCCCCGGGTCACACTGCTCAAGGTGGAAGCCCCGGCACAACGTGCGGCCGGTATCAAGGTGGCCAGTGTGGATGAACTGGTCGACAAACTGAAAAATGAAGCGAAGGTGATCTGATGGGTATTCTGATTATTGCCGAACACGATAACAGCCAGTTGAAACCGGCGACGCTGAACACCCTGAGCGCCGCACAGGCCATTGGTGGCGACATTTCTGTTCTGGTTGCCGGTCACGGTTGTGATGGTGTGGCGGAGCAGGCATCGAAACTGCCCGGTGTCAGCAAGGTACTTCTGGCAAACAATGCAGCCTATGAACATCAACTGGCAGAAAATGTTGCACCGCTAGTCGCGGAGTTGGCGGGTGATTGCAGCCATGTGCTGGCGCCGGCATCAACGACAGGTAAAAACCTTGTGCCAAGGGTTGCCGCATTGCTGGATGTGCAGAGTATTTCCGATATCAGTGCGGTGGTCAGCCCCGACACCTTCAAGCGTCCGATTTACGCAGGGAATGTAGTTGCCACGGTGCAAAGCAGTGACAGCATCAAGGTGCTGACCGTGCGTTCCACGGCGTTTGACCCCGCGTCTGCGGAGGGCGGCGATGCCCCCGTTGAGACTGTGAGCAGCGCACATGATGCCGCCAACTCCAGTTTTGTTGGAGAGGAGCTCGCTGTCTCAGAGCGCCCTGAACTCACTTCCGCCCGGGTGGTGATTTCCGGAGGTCGTGGTATGGGTAGTAGCGAAGGCTTTCATGTTCTGGAGGAACTGGCTGATAAGCTTGGCGCAGCTGTTGGCGCCTCCCGTGCTGCCGTGGATGCGGGATTTGTTCCCAACGATATGCAGGTTGGTCAAACCGGCAAAATCGTCGCTCCTGATCTGTACATTGCCGTGGGTATTTCCGGTGCGATCCAGCATCTCGCCGGCATGAAAGACAGCAAGGTCATCGTGGCTATCAACAAAGATGAAGAAGCCCCGATATTCCAGGTGGCCGATTATGGTCTGGTTGCCGATCTGTTCGAGGCACTGCCTGAGCTGAGCAGCAAGCTCTGATATCAGGGTGTAAAAAACCGGCCATCTGGCCGGTTTTTTATGTCTGTCGATACCGGGATTACCGGTAGTTGCGATTGCGCTCGTCATTCTCCATCCGGCGATGGTACTCCTTGCGTTGCTCCGGGCTCATATTGCGCCACTTCTCCCGGATTTCCTCCCGCCGTTCCGGGGGCAGGTTGCGAAATTTTTCTCTTGCCCGCTCAATACGTTCCTGCTCTTCGGGGGGCAGTGATTTGAAAGCTTTGCGGCGCTCACGAATTTTTTCCTGCTCCTCCGGAGATAAAGCATCAAAACGCCGCTTGCGATCTTTGTCTTTCCAGCTTTTGTCTTTCGAGTTTTTGTCCTTCCAGCGCTTGTCCGAGTCCTTATGGTACTCTCCGTTATCTGCCATAACGACGTGGGGAACATGACGCGACTCCCAAGGGGCATGAGTTCTGTGGTGCGACCGCTCGAATGCCGCCCGTTGCGACCAGGTTTCCCCTGCAGGCTGTTTGCTGGCCAGAAGCGCTGGCGAAAACAGCATTGCCAGCATCAGCATGACAGTACTGCCGATGCGAAAAACTGCTTTGCTGTTGGTCGATTTCATAGATTAACCCTGTAAATTGCTGTCTTCGCGGGCCAGCCAGTAGTAAAAATCCATATCTTCATAAAGATCCATGCTTTCACTGAGCAACGCCTCTTCCTGGCCGCCATTGCTGTTGGTGGTTTCCATCAGATCGGGTGACATGACCAGAACGACCGCAAGAATGGATGCCAGCGCCATGCCGGTGGCGGGTACAAAAAAGCGGGGCACCCGTTGCTTATTTCTGGCGCCAAGCGCCGTCTCGCGAGCACTGGCAAGCTTCTGAATAATCTGGTCGTCGATATCCCGCTCTGAACGACGCAGAATCTGCTGCATTTGTCTTTCAAAGTCATTCATACCAATGATCTCCCAGTAGTTCTCTCAGGCGATGTATAGCTCTGGAATAATGCGTTTTAACACTGCCTTCACTGCATTTCATGGCCAGTGCAGTTTCTGCCGTATCCAGGCCCTCCCAACATCGCAGCATAAAGGCCTGCTTCTGTCGTTCGGGTAGCGATGTGAGCGCTTCTAGCAATTTCGCCATCTGCCTATCCTGCTCATGCCGATAGTGGGGCGCCTGGTGTTCCGGACCCGACACTGAGTCCAGGGGATCACCCTCATGTTCCGAGCCATCTTCCTGGTTACGGAATCGGGAAAACCAGCCTTTGAACCGTCCCTGAATACGCCTTTTTCTCTGCAGGTCAGTGACCTTGTTTTGCAAAATACGGTAGAACAGGGGGCGCCATTGTTCTTCTGTACGGTCAGCATAGCTGATCACCAGTTGCGTCATTGCTTCCTGCACCACGTCCAACGCATCTTCCCTGTTGCCCAGAGACGTCATAGCCATAGCGTAAGCCCTGCGCTCAATGGACAACAGGAAAGTTTCCAGAGGTTCTCGGGTCAGAACAGTACTCCTTTCACTGTTGGTATTGAGACTGCCACAGGGATTCTGCAACACAGATGCGTGCCATTCAATCAATGGTGGCCGCGGAGTATTTCTGTGAGCAGTATGGTTCCACCGATGATAGCCAGGTATTCACCGGTACGGCTGTCGTAGTAATGGTCGTGGTTATGACGAACCCGTGAACCGGGGTGATAGCCACATCGATAGTGCTTGTAATGGTGTTTTACCTCGTGGCGATACCGGTCACTGTAGCTGAAGCGATAGTAATGGCGATCATCATCATAACGGCGTTTGTCATGGTGCTTGCCTCTGCGATAGTCATTATGACGGTCGTTACGGTGATCACGATGTTCATAACGATGGTGATCAGAGGAGAAGTGCTTGCCTCTGTCGTAGTCCCGCGCCAGGGCTGGTGTAGCCCCCAGTGCCAGTGATGTTGTCAAAAGACCAATAATAGCGAGCTTTTTCATGGGTACTCCCTCATTCGCGTGTAACCCTAAAAACGCATCAGATCGTCATTGGTTGACAGTGAAGGGGAAATTAATTGTCTGTGGTTAACCAGACAGGGCAATGGTCAGAGGGCTTTTCCATGCTCCGGATGCCGTAATCGATGCCGGCATCTGTGGCACGGGACATCACTGGGGCAGATGCCAGCAACAGGTCGATTCGCAGGCCCCGCTTGACGGTTTGTTCAAAGCCGCGACTGCGATAGTCAAACCAGCTGTACAAGGGCGGCTGGTTGCCGGGGTGAAAGTGATCAAAGCTGTCTTGCAAGCCCCAGTTCTTGATCTGTTCCAGCCATTCCCGCTCTTCTGGCAGAAAACAGCACTTTCCTGTGCGCAACCAGCGTTTTCGGTTGTTGTCGCCAATGCCGATGTCTGTATCCAGAGGTGCGACATTCATGTCTCCCATGACAACAATCTGTTCTTGCGGGTGATGATGTTGTCTGAGGTGCTCGTAAAGATCTGCATAGAACTGGCGCTTGGCCGGAAATTTTGCAGGATGATCGCGGCTTTCCCCCTGAGGAAAATAGCCGTTATACACATGTAGCGGTCGCCCCTGGTATTCGAAGCGTCCGTAGATCAGTCGTTTCTGACTGTCTTCACCATCGTGGGGAAAACCCGACATTGAACGTTGAAGCGGAGTACGGTAGAGCAGTGCGACGCCGTAGTGACCTTTTTGGCCGTGAAAAATCGCCTCATAACCCAGGGCATGGATGTCCTCAATGGGAAACAGCTCATCCGCCACCTTGGTTTCCTGAAGACCGATGATATCCGGTTGGTGGTCCATGATTACCGCCCGCAACTGGTGCAGGCGTGAACGCAGGCCGTTGACATTGAATGAGACGATTTTCACGGTAGCGGTAAGGCTGGTGATCAGGGCTGGGTGACCAGCAAAGACCTGGGGGCCAGCAGGCTCAGATAATCAGCCAGAATATTGCCGGTTTCATAGAGTAACGGGTCGCGTTCTGACAGGTCGCGCGTATCGTCATCCTCTGGGCTGCGGGATTCCCGCCATTCCTCAATGGTGGTGTAGGGTTCCAGCCCTTTCGACTGGCGGCGCTGATTTTCAATGGTCAGCAAGGTGGTATCGTACTTGGCCATTTCGTCCCGGCGCACGGTTTCATTCAGCGAAATGCTGTTTTCCTTGCGGCGTTCCCGGAGCAGGGACAGCTCCTGGTTCAGGTAGACAAGATCGGGGTCCTTAGATTGACGATAGACGTGGCGCTCCTTCAGCGTTTCCAGCGGGATGTCAGTGAAACTGTAGCGGCGGTGGGGGACGGCATTAATCTGATCCCAGGGTAGCGCGTGTTCATCGGCACTTTCACCGACTTTTTCCTTGTCGAAATAGGATGGCAGCTCCACATCGGGTACCACGCCCAGATGCTGGGTGCTGTTGCCGGAAACCCGGTAGAACTTGGATTCGGTCAGCTTCAGTTGACCCTGGCGAACCGGCAGCTGAACCTGCACCGTGCCTTTGCCAAAGCTCTGTCCACCGATAATTAATCCCCGTTGATAATCCTGAATAGCACCCGCGAAAATTTCCGACGCAGAGGCGCTAAGGCGATTAATGAGGACAACCAGCGGGCCGCGATAGTAGGCGTCGGCATGTGAACGGTGATTGCGTGAGATCATCTGGTTGGAATAGCGCACCTGAACGATCGGACCGGGATCGATAAACAGGTCGGTCAATGTGGTAGCTTCCTGCAGGAAGCCGCCGCCGTTGTTGCGCAGGTCGAGAATAATGCCATCGACCTTCTGTTGATCAAGCTCGCTCAGCAGGCGCATCACATCTCGTGTGGTGCTTTTAAAATTGGGGTCCCGGTTATAGTAGGCCTCAATATCCAGATAAAAGGTGGGCACGGTGATAACACCCAGCTTATAGCTGCCCACATCACTATTGATTTCGATGATTTCAGAATTGGCCGCCTGTTCTTCGAGCTGGATTTTGTCTCTGACAATGGCAATTTCCCGGTTTGTGCCGGCGGACTCCCCAGTGGCAGGGATGATTTCCAGCCTCACGGTGCTGTCTTTCGGACCGCGTATCAGGTCGACCACATCATCCAGTCGCCAGCCGACGACATCTGTGATTTCTTCCTGACCCTGGCCGACGCCGACAATCATATCTCCGGCCTGGAGAATACCCTGTTTGTCAGCCGGTCCACCTGGTACCACCCTGACCACTTTGGTGTTTTCATCTTCCAACTGCAGAACTGCACCGATCCCGGTTAGTGAGAGGGACATGGCAATGCGGAAATTTTCCATGGAGCGGGGTGACATGTAGGTCGTGTGAGGATCGTACAGGGTGGCCAGCGAGTTCATGAACACCTGAAAGGTGTCCTCATTATCGCGCTGTGTCAGCTGTTTGCTGAGATTGCTGTATCGCTTGATCAACAGCTCCCGGGCTGCTTGGGGCTCCTTGTCGCTCAGGATCAGTCTCAGATAGGCTTCTTTGAGGCGTTTCCGCCAGAGCTCGTCAGCTTCTGCCATGGTCCGGGGCCAGGGCAGATCATCGAGGTCTATAGATAATTGCTCGTCTTGATCAAGGTCAAACTGGTAGTCGCTTTCAAGCAGGTCGATATTGGCCTGCAGGCGCTCGGTGGCCCGCTTGATGTAACGATTAAAAATAACAAAGCCAGCAGTGAGGTCCCCGCGTTTCAGCATGTCATCCAGTTCTGTTTCCCAGCGACGGAATTCGTCGATATCACTCTGCAGCAGATAGCTTTTTGCCGGGTCCAGATTGTCGATATATTTGTACAGAAACTCTTTGGAAAGATCGTCGTCCAGGTCCTGCTTGCGGTAGTGTTTGTTGATCAACTCATCGACAATTTCAATAGCTGTTTCCGGCTGCTCGGTGTCAAATTGCACCTCTGCTGACACCAGCAGTGCAAAGACAGAAAAGGATAGGCAGACAATAATGCGCGGGATATAGGACATCAGGCGGACAACTTCTCGTCACTCATATGGAAAACGCAGTGTAGCAAAAATCTCCTTTGTTAGACCTCGGCAGTACTGAAATGTTTTGCGCTATCGCACATTTCGACCCGATGCCTGGCTTGCAGCCACTGTTTCACAATGAAATGATGGCACCTAAAATCGGAGTCGCAACATGACAGAGATTGATCAGAGACCGGCAGCCCTGGTCACTGGAGCTGCCACAAGGTTGGGGCTGGCCTTTGCCCGTGCCCTGGCGATGCAGGGCTTTGATATCGCCCTGCATTATCATCGCTCCATATCCGAGGCAGATTTAGCCATTGCCGAGATAACAGCCCTTGGTGTGCACTGCGAGGGGTTTCAATGTGACCTCGCAGGTGAGGAGTTAAATACTCTCGTTGACAAGGTGGTGGAGCGCTTCCCGGCACTTCAGCTCTTGATCAACAGCGCCTCCGCATATTCAGCAGCCAAGATTGCCGAGACCACGCCTGCGTTGCTAAAACAGCAGTTTGAGGTCAATTGCTTCGCCCCGTTTTTATTGTCCGGTCGCTTTGCCTCAGTGGTCCAGCGAGGGTCCATTATCAATATCATCGATAACAAGGTGGCTTTTCAGCAGAATAATTACGCTGCTTACCTGCTCTCGAAAAAAGCCCTATCGGCGTTAACAACGCTGTCAGCGGTGGAGTTTGCCCCGCATATTCGTGTGAACGGCATTGCGCCGGGCGTTGTTCTCCCGGGAAGCAATCGCACGGAAGATTATATTGCCTGGCGTGTCCAGGGGATTCCTGCGGGTCGCCAGGGCCATGTGTCAGAGTTGGTGGCCGCCATGAATTACCTGCTGCAAAACGAGTTTGTCACCGGCCAGGTACTTTATGTCGATGGTGGAGAAAGCATTAACCTGCGTGGACTCAATGCGGAAGATTACGTCCCGGGGAGTGAGTCGTGACAGAAGCCTTGGAGACCGTACACCAGGCCATCATTTCGGGGGGGTCCAATATTGATCCTCATGAACACCTGCGCCAGGCTCGTGAAATCCTGGCAGAGGAAACCCGGCTTCTGGCAAGTGCTGACGTAATTGAAACTGCGCCAGTAGGCTTTCAGTACCAGCCTGACTTTCTCAACACAGCCTACCTGGTGGAGACGGCAATGGACCGGGAGTCATTTAATTGTTACCTGAAGTCAGTAGAAGACCGCCTGGGGCGGGTGAGGGGGGCAATCAAGTCGGGTCCTCGGACTATTGATCTGGATCTGGTTGCCTGGGATGGAGAGCTTTTGACCACGGATTACCACCAGTACGAATATGTCTCTGTGCCCGTCAACCAGATTGTCCAAAGTGCCGGGCTGTTTTTGCATTCACCAGACGATCAGGTCTGACCGATTGGTATTCACCAGCCGGATGTCCACAATCCGATTCAGCGAGTGAAATTTTCTGACTTTTGCTTATAATGGCCGACCCATCTGGTTAACAACTTGTCTTGGAGATCTATTGTGAAAGCACCTGTACGTGTTGCCGTTACTGGCGCCGCTGGCCAAATCAGCTATTCCCTGTTGTTCCGCATTGCTGCGGGTCAAATGCTCGGCGAAGATCAGCCGGTTATTCTGCAACTGCTGGAAATCACTCCTGCTCTTGGTGCACTGGAAGGTGTGGCAATGGAACTGGATGATTGTGCATTCCCACTGCTGGCGGGCATTGTTCAAACTGATGACCCCAATGTGGCGTTCAAAGATGCCGATTACGCACTGCTGGTAGGTGCCCGTCCTCGTGGTCCCGGCATGGAGCGTAAAGATTTGCTGGAAGCCAACGCGGCTATCTTCTCTGTCCAGGGTAAGGCGATTAGCGATAACGCTTCCCCAGATATTAAAGTATTGGTGGTCGGTAACCCTGCCAACACCAATGCACTGATTGCCCAGCGCAATGCGCCGAACATCAATCCCCGTCAGTTCACTGCCATGACCCGTCTGGACCACAATCGTGCCATGACTCAACTGGCGCAGAAAACTGGCACTACCATCAACGATGTCAAGAAAATGACCATCTGGGGTAACCATTCCTCAACCCAGTATCCCGACCTGCACCACTGTACTGTTTCCGGCAAAACTGCGATCGACCTGGTTGACCAGGACTGGTATGAAGCGACTTACATCCCTGAAGTACAACAGCGTGGTGCCGCTATCATCAAGGCTCGTGGCGCTTCTTCCGCGGCTTCTGCTGCCAATGCTGCTATTGACCACATGCGCACCTGGGCCCTGGGCTCCGACGATGGCGACTGGGTCAGCATGGGCGTATACAGCGACGGTAGCTACGGTATCGCCGAAGGCCTGATCTACTCTTTCCCCTGCGTATGCAAAGGCGGCGACTGGGAAATAGTTCAGGGTCTGGATGTCAATGAATTCTCAAGTGGCAAAATGAAAGCCACTGAGCAGGAACTGGCCGAAGAGCGTGATGCTGTCAGCCATCTCCTTCCTTAAGGGATTCTATCCCTGTTAGAAAAAGGCGCCCTATGGGCGCCTTTTTTGTTTTTATCGACATCATTTAGGTAGTGCTCCGGGGTCATCAAATGGTCTAAACTGGAAACAGGTAAAGCCATGGTTACTCTACATACGCTGACAAACCACGCCCTGCAATTGGTGCTGACGCCTAACCGTTCGATGGACTGGAACGGTAATCTCATGGTTTTGCTCGGCGCTTCCTCAATCCTGTTGGTGACGGCCACAATTTTTGCCCTGAAGGGTGCCTGGTTAGTGCTGCCCTTTGCCGGGCTGGAAATTACTGCACTGGCCACCGCCATGCATCTGACCCTGCGCAAACTGGATTGCCAGGAAGTCCTGACCCTGGAAGACGGTGTATTGAGACTGGAACGGGGCAAAAAGACTCCTGACCTGTATCTCTATTTCCCGGAACAGTCCATTCGTATCTTGGTGGATCGCCCATCCCGCCCCATGAGTCTGCCAGACATTGACCTGGTGGCCCTGGGCCATTGCTACCACCTGGGTTCCTTTCTCAGTCGATCAGATCGTTTTCGCCTGGCGGGAGTGCTGAAAAACAAAATGCACCTGCAGGTCTGCAGTCACGACCCATATCTTCGCACCAGCTTCTGATTTTTTGCTAAAGTTCACCCCTGCAAATTCATTGATCACAAGGAGACCCCCATGGCATTTCCGGAAGTGGGCAAAGCCGCACCTAAATTCAGCTTGCAAAACCAGCGTGGTGAAACCGTCAAGTTGAGTGATTTCAAAGGTAAAAACGTGGTGCTGTACTTTTACCCCAAGGCTATGACCCCCGGTTGCACAGTTCAGGCGTGTGGTATTCGGGACTCTAAAAAGGCATTCGCCGATCTGGATACGGTTGTTCTGGGTGTGAGCCCCGATCCTTTCCCTCGGCTGGCCCGCTTTGAAGACAAACAGGACCTCAATTTTGACCTGCTCTCCGACGAGGATCATGCCATTACCGAAGCCTATGGTTGCTGGGGTCTGAAAAAATTTATGGGGCGAGAGTTCATGGGTGTATTACGCACCACCTTTGTGATTGATAAAAAAGGCAAAATCGCGCTGGTGATGGATAAAGTGAAGACGAAAACCCACCACGACGACATCCTTGGCTGGATTAAAGAAAATCTGGTTTGAGTAACCGCGGTGATCGCGCTAAAGTCGCCCCTTTCCTGAATAACACACACAATTGAGGTAATTGCATGTCTCTTGATATGTCACAGGTTGTCATGGCCGCAGCTGCTCCCGCTCAGGAGCCAAACCCACTCATTACATTACTGATGTTTGGCGGTTTGTTTATTTTTATGTATTTTCTGATCATCCGTCCCCAGCGCAAACGCCAGAAAGAGCATCAGGAACTCACTAAATCTCTGAACAAAGGCGATGAGGTGGTGATGAATAGTGGCATGCTGGGTAAAATCAGCAAGCTCGACGACGATTACCTGGTGTTGCTGGCCGGCAATAACGTCGAACTGAAATTCCAGCGGGCTGCAGTTCACGCTGTGTTGCCCAAAGGCACGATCAAAGAGATCTGATGAGAACAGGCCGCTGATGCGGCCTTTCTTTTGCCCATGATTTCCTATCCCCACAGGCTGGAACTCGCCCAGACACCGACGCCGCTGTATCTGCTATCCCGACTGTCTGCAGAAGTCGGTGCCCGCATCTGGATCAAGCGCGACGATATGACGGGCTGTGCTATTAGTGGCAACAAGGTTCGAAAGCTGGAATACACCCTGGCTCATGCCCTGGCAGAGGGTGCCGATACCATCATTACCTGTGGTGGGTTACAGTCCAATCATTGTCGCGCCACGGCAATTCTGGGTGCCCAACTGGGGCTAAAGGTACACCTGATTCTCCGCGGTGAGACGCCGGAAGATCTGGAGGGTAACCTGTTACTCGACAGCCTTGCGGGTGCGCAGATCAGTGTCTACCCGCTCTCCGAATATCGTCATCTTCCGGCCCTTTTTGAGCATTGGGAAGCCCATTATCGCAGCCAGGGACACCAGGCTTTTGTTATACCCACGGGAGCCAGTGACGGCATTGGTGCCTGGGGGTATATCCACTGCGTCGACGAAATGTCAGCCCAGTTCAAAGCCCATGGCTTAACCCCGCATGCCATTGTCTGCGCCTCTGGTTCCGGCGGCACCCAGGCAGGGTTGACCCTGGGCTGTTCTCTGCACAACCTCGATGTGCCTGTAGTAGGTTTTGCCGTATGTGATGATGCAGCTTATTTTCAGCAAAAAATTCGTGAAGATATGACTGACTGGCAGGAGCGTTATGGGCAGGAACTGGATGTGAATGCTCTGCCAGTGCATGTGAATGATCAATATATTGGCCCGGGGTATGGCCGGGCCACGGAAGAAGTGTTCGCCACTATTCGCCATCTTGCTGCGCTGGAGGGCATCATTCTCGATCCGGTGTATAGCGGCAAGGCGTTTTACGGCATGATAAAAGAACTTGAGGGCGGGGGCTTTGCCCCCGACAGTGACCTGGTGTTTATCCATACCGGCGGGCTTTTCGGGCTGTTTCCACAACGGCAGCAGCTGGGTCTGTCCCTCCCAACACAGAATCGATAAAAAGCTAACTGAGAATAGAGCCGAGTTAATGCCATGACGCTACAAAGCATCGTCAACACGATAAACGGATTTGTATGGGGGCCGGTGATGCTGGTGCTGATTCTTGGCACCGGCCTTTACCTGACTATTGGCCTGCGGGGTATCAGTATCCGTAAAATCGGTTACGGTTTTCGACAGCTTTTTATCGGTCGGCAGGGTAGTGGTGAGGGCGATATCAGTCCCTTTAATGCCTTGATGACATCCCTATCTGCGACTGTGGGCACCGGCAATATAGTAGGTGTTGCTACGGCGGTAGGTATTGGCGGTCCCGGTGCGCTGTTCTGGATGTGGTGTACGGCACTGGTGGGTATGGCGACCAAATACAGTGAAGCAGTGCTGGCAGTTCACTACCGTGAAACTGATGAGCGCGGCAGGAAAGTGGGTGGCCCGATGTATTACATCCGCAATGGCCTTGGCCCGCGTTGGGCCTGGCTAGCCTTGTGTTTCGCCCTGTTCGGCACCTTGGCCGGATTCGGTATTGGCAACACCGTACAGGCCAATTCCGTGGCAGATGCACTGCGCACCAGCTTTAACGTGCCGGAATGGCTATCAGGGGTTTTGATGGCCGTGTTGGTGGGGTTAGTGCTGCTTGGCGGTATCCGCCGCATTGCCAGTGTGGCGGGAAAGCTGGTGCCATTTATGGCGTTGCTGTATCTGGTTGTAACCCTGATCATTCTGGCGATAAATATCGGCGCTATTCCAGAGGCGCTATTGCTTGTCGTCAAGAGCGCGTTTTCCCCGGTGGCAGCGGGCGGCGGATTTGCCGGCGCCACTATCATGCTGGCGCTGCGAATGGGTGTGGCAAGGGGTATTTTTTCCAATGAGGCCGGGCTCGGCAGTGCCCCCATCGCCCATGCCGCGGCGGAAACCGACAACCCGGTGAGGCAGGGCTCCATCGCCATGCTCGGCACGTTTATCGATACTCTGGTGATTTGTACGCTGACAGGGCTGGTGCTGATTACCACCGGAGCCTGGAACAGTGGTGAGCAGGGTGCTGCGCTGACCAATCTGGCATTTAATTCGGCGCTGCCATTTGGCGACCACGTGGTTTCGCTGTGCCTTGCTCTGTTTGCCTTTACCACGATTCTTGGCTGGAGTTACTACGGCGAACGCTGTGCAGAGTATTTGTTCGGGGTTAAAGTGATTGTGCCATTCCGAGTGTTGTGGGTGGTTGCAGTCTATGTGGGTGCCACGCTCAAGCTTGGGCTGGTATGGAGTATTGCCGATACCCTCAATGGCATGATGGCGATACCGAACCTGGTCGGATTGTTATTGCTCAGCCCGGTCATCTTCTCTTTGACTCGGGCCTATTTTTCCGAAGCCCGTTAGCGGTAAAAGTCGATGATTGCTCTTACCTGGGAATAGTAGCGCTGTCCAAACAGGTTGAGATGGTTGAGCAAGTGGTAAAGATTGTAGATACCGCTGCGCTGTTGCCAGCCTGGCTCAAGTGGGTTGACCTCGAGGTACGCCTGGTAAAAATGCTGATCAAACCTTCCAAACAGCCGCGTCATGGCAATTTCCGCTTCAGCCCAACCGTAGTAGCAGGCCGGGTCAATGAGCACGGGTTGCTGATGTTCATCGCATAGCTGGTTTCCAGACCACAGGTCACCGTGAAGCAGGGAAGGTGGCTGCGGAGGTATTAACTCTGACAGCCGGATACCGATCCGTTCAATGAGGTGAACGTCTTCAATGGTCAGCAGGCCCTTTTTAGAGGCCATTTCAGCCTGGTAGTTGAGACGTTGTGTGGCAAAAAATCGGTAGCCATTGTCTTCTTCGTGGTTGGGCTGGGGGGTGGCACCACAGTAGTTATCTTGCTCAAAACCGAAGCATTCAGATGTATGGCCATGTAATTGTGCCAGTTGATGGCCGAGCTCAGTCCAGTAGTGACTTTCGGGTCTTGTGTCGGTGATCAGTTCCAGAACCAGCCAGTCCTCGCTTACCGCAATGACCGCCGGTGTTCTGATACAGGCGGCAGCTGCTATAGTTTTCAGACCCGTTGCCTCGGCAGTAAACAGATCAGAGACAAGATCTTCCCCAAACTTGAGAAAATAGCTTTGGTCAGTGTCGGATCTTATTATGAAGGTTGAAGCAATATCGCCACCGGTAACTGGGCTTACCCGCTGAATAGTTGCATTTAACTGGGACTCAATTTGCTGTTTGAGCTTTGCAGGTATTGCCATTAAATTAACCTGGTAAAGAGATGCCTTATTCCGCCGCAGTGTTGAGGTCAGAGTAGTGTCAAAAAACTTTGGTGACAAATTGGTGATCGCGATTTCATCGCGGGCACTGTTCAACCTGGATGAAAGTCACCAGGTCTACGAAAAAGAAGGCCTGGAAGCCTACTCACGCTATCAGGTGGATCATGAAGATGAACTGCTGGAACCCGGGGAAGCTTTCCCTCTGGTGAAAAAACTGTTGCGCATTAATGAGAAACTCGAGGGTGAACCCCGTGTGGAAGTTATCCTGTTGTCGCGCAATTCTGCGGATACCGGGCTAAGGGTATTTAACTCCATCGAGCATCACGGACTGAACATTACCCGTGCGGCTTTTTGTGGTGGTGAAAGTCCTTACCGCTATGTATCCGCTTTTGGCTGTCACCTGTTTCTGTCCACCAACGCCGAGGATGTCTGCAATGCACTGGACAATGGAGTGGCGGCCGCAACCCTGATTTCTTCTGGCTCAAGGGATCGCAAGGATGATGAGCTGCGTTTTGCTTTCGACGGCGATGCAGTCCTGTTTTCCGACGAATCTGAACGGGTCTACAAGGAGGGTGGGCTGGCGGCTTTCACCCAGAGTGAGAAAGCATCGGCTAAGCAGCCCATGAGCGGAGGCCCGTTTAAAAACTTTTTGCAGGCGCTACATGCCCTGCAGGCGGAGTTTCCACCGCGAACCTGCCCCATACGCACGGCACTGGTTACGGCGCGTTCAGCGCCGGCCCATGAGCGCGTGGTCAGAACCCTGCGAGCGTGGGATATCCGCATCGACGAATCCCTGTTTCTCGGGGGGTTGGATAAGGGCGCTTTTCTCAAGTCCTACGGTGCTGATGTGTTTTTCGATGACCAGCAGGCCCACTGTGAATCGGCCAAAAGCCATGTGGCAACGGGCCATGTTCCCCACGGTATTGCCAACCCTCGTGACAGCTCCTCTGGCAGTGATTCGTCGTCCTAAAAAATACTGAACTTGATTCCCAGCCCGAATAACAGGAAGGCCAGTATGGACTGCAGCACACCACTGGGAAGCTTGGCGGCCAGCTTTGTGCCGACGTGTATGGCTGGCAGGGAGCCAATCAACAGCGAGCCGAGCAGCAGCAGGTCCACATTCCCCAGGATGATGAGGTGGCTTAACCCGGCTATCAGGGTGAGGGGAACCGCGTGTGCAATATCGGTCCCGACAATGTGGAGAGCGGGCAGGCGCGGGAACAGGATCATCAATAGGGCGGCACAGAATGCACCGGCACCCACTGATGACAGAGTCACAAATACACCCAGGAATATTCCTGCGATAAAAGTGACTTTGGTTGCATGTACCTGGAAAAAAGAACCCACGGCTCCGCGTGGCCGATCAGAGGTATCCCGCAGCATCCGTTTGAACAGAATGACTGCGGCAGTGATGATCAACATCACGCCGAGGCTGGTGGTCAGTATTTCTTTGTACTCGTCAGCATCTGTGAACACTGTATTCAGCAGTTGCGCAGTGATCAGTGAAGCTGGAATGCTGCCTGCCGCGAGAAACCCAACCAGACGCCATTGCACGCTCTTCTGTTTGGCGTGGGCGACAACGCCTCCAGCTTTCGTCAATGCGGCGTAGAGAAGGTCTGTTCCGATGGCTATGTTGTAGGGAATACCAAGCAGAATTAGCAGCGGCGTCATGAGCGAACCGCCGCCCACGCCAGTCAGTCCCACAATCAGCCCGACAAATGCCCCTGACAGGATATAAAGAAAAAAATCCAGCAAAATCCAAAGCTTCCATGTACCCCAAATTTGGCTGGCAACTCTAGCAATTTAAATCTATTCTTCAAAGGAATAGTTTCTTATATTTTTAGACCATTGCAGTCTAGTTGGGTGGGATCATGAAATTACAGCAGTTACGCTATATCTGGGAAGTAGCTCACCATGAATTGAATGTCTCCGCCACCGCGCAAAGCCTCTATACCTCGCAACCGGGAATCAGCAAGCAGATAAGACTGTTGGAAGATGAGCTGGGCGTGGAAATCTTCTCCCGCAGTGGTAAGCACCTGACACGAGTGACTCCCGCAGGTGAAGAAATACTGAATGTTGCTGGTGATATCCTGCGTAAGGTCGAAAGCATCAAGCAACTGGCCCAGGAACATAACGACCCCAAACGCGGCAGTTTGTCCATTGCCACTACCCATACCCAGGCGCGTTATGCGCTGCCGTCTGTGATCGAATCGTTTATCAACAAGTACCCCGATGTCTCCCTGCATATGCATCAAGGGACGCCCATGCAGATTTCAGAGCAGGCTGCAGATGGCGCAGTGGATTTTGCCATTGCCACGGAAGCGCTGGAGCTTTTTCACGACCTGTTGATGATGCCCTGCTACCGCTGGAATCGATGTATTCTGGTGCCACGGGATCATCCCCTGGCGCAAACCTCCAGACTCACGCTGGAAGATGTCGCTACCTATCCACTGGTGACCTATGTGTTCGGGTTCACCGGTCGCTCCCGATTAGATGAAGCATTTAATGATCGCGGCCTGGTGCCCCGTGTGGTGTTTACGGCTACGGATGCGGATGTCATCAAAACCTATGTTCGCCTGGGGCTGGGCATAGGTATTGTGGCGCATATGGCTTATGACGAAGCCAAGGACACTGACCTGGTTGCTCTGGATGCAACGCACCTGTTTAAATCCAGCGTCACCAGCATCGGTTTCCGGCGGGGTACGTATCTGCGCGGTTACATGTATGACTTTATTGAGTTGTTTGCACCGCATCTGACCAGGGACCGGATCGACGAGGCCTGTGGCATCCATGCCAAAGATGATCTTGAGAAGTTTTTCAGTACGGTCGAGTTACCTGAGTTGTAACTGGTTGGCGAGAAGGGTGTGATGTCCTCCTGCTGAATCGTTTGTTCAGATAAAATCCAGATCCGGATTGTCGTTAAGAATTTCCTTCAGCTCATCTTTTTCCTGAGTTTTCTGATTTAGAACTTCTTTGACGAACTTGAAGTAGACGGTATGGATTTCAGCTGGCTGACCGTCCCGCTCCACAACGAAGAAGGGCGCGCGCTCCACCTGGTAGAGTGAGGCCAGTTCCATGCCGGGGGAGGTGGGGTCGCGTTCATCAGCGATCAGTACCTCGTCAATAAAGGTCATCTGGCCGGCAGCTTCCATTTTCTGCTGCACTTCCTCGCACTTTTTGCAGAGGCTGCCATCCAGTTTGATCTTTTTGACGAGGGTGATTTTCATCCACAACTCCGTTGACTACTTGATATTAACTGCATGCAGGCCACACTCTTTTTGCGTGGCTTCTTCCCACCACCAGCGGCCTTCGCGTTCGTGCTGACCCGGGCCGGTGGGACGGGTGCAGGGTTCGCAGCCGATGCTGACGTAGCCCTGATCATGGAGCTCGTTGTACGGTACGTTGTTGCTGCGGATGTAGTCCCACACCTGCTGGGATGTCCAGTTGGCCAAAGGGTTGAACTTGGTAAGACTGTCGTCCGGGCGGGCAAAGGCCTTGTCATCCTGAATTGCAGGAATGGAGGTGCGTGTGCCGGGGCTCTGGTCGCGACGCTGTCCGGTAATCCAGGCATCAACGGTCAGCAGTTTGCGACGCAGGGGCCCAATTTTGCGGATGCTGCAACATTCCTTGTGGTCATCCTTGTAGAAGCTGAACAAACCCTTTTCCCGCACCAGCTGGTTGACCGCGTCGGAGTCGGGGAAAACCACATCGATCTCGATGCCGTAATGTTCCCGAACCTTCTCCATAAAACGGTAGGTTTCAGCATGCAGGCGTCCGGTATCCAGGGAAAATACCTGTAATTTGTCCGGGTTGATCTTGTGAGCCATGTCGATCAGTACCACGTCTTCCGCACCGCTGAATGAGATGGCGATATTGTCGAAGGTGTCCAGGGCGTACTCAATAATGTCCTGGGGCGATTTCTGGGAGAGCTCGCTGTCGAGATCGACAGTGTTTAAACGGTTTTCTGCCATGGGGTTCGCTCGTTGTTCGCTACAAATTAAAGGGTTCATCAGTTGAGGTCGCGCATAATAGCAAAGCCTTAACTAAAGGAAAAATAATCAGAAAATATAATCTACATCCATACGGCTATTAGCTGGCTGCGTCATCCGTCTGTTGCGCCAATGCCCTGAAATGGTTAGAGTGGCGCGGCTTTTCTAGGCCTGTTAAATGAGGATAGTACTTTGGAAATCGCATGTTTAGACCTTGAGGGTGTTCTGATCCCGGAAATCTGGATTGCCTTTGCGGAAAAAACGGGAATTGACGCCCTGAAACGGACCACTCGGGATGAGCCCGATTACGACGTTTTGATGCGCTACCGGCTGGATATCCTCGAAAAAAATGGTCTTGGCCTGAACGAGATACAGGAAGTGATTGCCACACTTTCTCCCCTGGAAGGCGCCCGTGACTTTGTCGACTGGTTGCGTGAACGGTTTCAAGTGGTGATTCTGTCCGACACATTCTATGAGTTTGCCCAGCCCTTGATGCGTCAGTTGGGGTTCCCGACATTGCTGTGCCATAAGCTGGAAACCGATGGCAATGGCCTGGTGACCAACTATAGACTGCGCCAGGCGAATCCGAAGCGCCAGGCTATCGTGGGTTTCAAGAGTATGTATTACCGCACCATTGCTGCGGGTGATTCCTATAACGACACCACCATGCTGGCGGAAGCGGATGCCGGTATCCTGTTTCACGCGCCACAAAATGTCATTGATGAATTTCCGCAGTTCCCCGCAGTACACACCTTTGAAGATTTGAAAAAAGAATTCATTAAAGCCAGTCAGCGCGACTTGAGTCTGTAGCTGGTTAAATGGTCAATGGCTGCTAGTCACCATTGGCCTGGATAAGAATACGGATTTTGTCCAGGGTTTCCCGAAACTCTTTCTCGGCGACCGAATCCGCAACAATGCCACCGCCACCCCAGCAGTGGAGTGTTTCCGCGTCGGCAAGCAGCGTGCGAATGGCGATATTGGTGTCCATCCTCCCTGTGGCGCTAATGTACCCAATACTGCCGCAATACAGAGATCGCCGGCAGGATTCCAGTTCTTCAATGATTTCCATGGCGCGCTTTTTGGGCGCCCCGGTAATGGAACCGCCGGGAAAACAGCCGCGCAGCAGAGTTAAAGGCGTTTCTCCCTCCCGAAGTTTGCCCGTAACCGTACTCACCAGGTGATGAACGTTGGGAAAACTTTCAAGGCCAAATAACTTGGGCACCCGTATGGAGCCGGGTTCACAGGTCTTGCCGAGATCATTCCTCAATAGGTCGACTATCATCAGGTTCTCTGCGCGATCCTTGGCGCTGTTCATCAATTCGATGGCATTCTGTTGGTCTTCTTCAACGGTTTTTCCACGCCGAGCTGTTCCCTTGATTGGTTTGCTTTCCACTTGTCCCATGGACAGTTTCAGAAAGCGTTCCGGTGACAGGCTCAAGATAGCCTGTTGAGGTTCTCCCCATTGGTAGTAACAACTGTAGGGAGAGGGCAGAACCCGACGCAATTGCCGATATAGTGTCCAGCTGTCGCCGTCAAAGGGAGCCGAGTAATGGCGTGCCAGGTTAACCTGATAACAGTCACCCTGCCGGATATAAGTTTTAATCTTGCTGATGGCCTCGAAATATTCATCCCTGGTAGCGGATGGGGTGAAGAGGTATTCAGAGCGATAGCCGGGGTCGCTGCTCTCTTCCGGAGCCTGTTTCAAGCGTTTTCTGATATCCGACCGCAAGGTTTGCGAGCAATCTGACTGAAAAATCAACCAGCCTTTTTGTGAGGAGTGATTTAACACCAGCGCCCAGGTGTAATAGCCAATATGCATATCCGGGAAACCGTCGACCTTTGGTAGCGAGTCAGGCAATGATTCTATGCGGCGACCCAGATCATAGCCGAAGAATCCGGCGAGACCACCGACAAACGGATAGGCGCTGAGGGATGGTTCCATGGCACCTGAGGCGTTGAGTAAATCCTGCGCCAGAAGAAAGGGGTCTTCGCCACTGGTGTGGGTGGAACTGGTGGTCGTTATAAGCGTTTCATTACCCCTGGTTTCCAGTACGCAATTGGGCTGAGCCGTGATGATATCGAAACGACCGGAAAGGCTGCGCGGCTTACCGCTGTCCAGCCAGATGGCATTGGGCAGATCACGTATTTCCGCGAACAGTGCTTCGGCATCAGGGCGGTAAGGAAAATCGAGGACATCTACGGAAGACATGGTCGCTAGTCTAAGGGAGCAGAAGCTCTTTTCACAGATAAAGAGGGCGATTAAGGCTCACTTAAGGTTACCCGTTTCATACTCTTAACCGTTCTGATGACGCGACTTTTTTCCATTGCGACACCACCCTGATCATGGCAACCTTTTGGGCCTATGAGTTTCTATCCACTAGAGTCAAAAAGTCGCCTTAAAGAAGGGTACCTGCGGCGTGTCAAGGTGGCAGACAGAGATCTGTTGCTACTACACAGTGCAGGTATTACCCGTCTGATAGAGAATCGCTGTCCCCACGATGGCTCCCCCTTACTCAAGGGGCGCTTGCAACAGGGCTGTCTGCGTTGTCCTAAGCACGGTATCTCGTTTCAATTGGAGAATGGACAGCCTCTTGGTGGTGATGTGGTTGCAGACGTTGGACCGCTGGTGAGCCTGACCTTGATCAGTGAAGGCGACCAGGTAGGCATTATTATTGATGAAATCTAAGGATCAGTTATGAGTTTTTCTACCCCGGATTTATGTGATGACAACCCTGACCTGGTCAGAGTGCTGGAACCGATGTTGGCCAATTTTGGTGGCAGAGACTACTTTTGCGGTGAAATTGTCACTATCAAGTGTCATGAAGATAATTCTCTGGTGAAAGAAAATGCCGCTAAACCCGGGCACGGCAAGGTGATGGTCGTCGACGGTGGAGGTTCCATGAGGCGAGCGTTGCTTGGTGACATGATTGCCGAGAATGCTGTCAAAAATGGCTGGGAAGGGCTGGTCATTTTTGGCTGTGTGCGGGATGTGGATGCTCTGGCAGATCTCGACCTTGGTGTTCAGGCATTGGGCAGTATCCCTCTGAAAACAGACAAGCGGGGTATTGGCGATTTGAATGTGCCGGTAACTTTCGGTGGCGTGACTTTTGTTCCGGGTGACTATGTTTACGCTGATAACAATGGCGTTGTGGTATCGGCCTGTCAGTTGCTATAGGCCAGCAATTTCTCACTCACCTGATTGATATCAAATCAGGTGCGGGTGATTGCTCTAAAGTGATGTTGTGGATACGAGAAAATAGTTATGGGTTTAAAGAATACGTCTGAACGTTACGGCTCGCTCTCCATCGCCATGCACTGGCTGATGTTGCTGTTGATCATTGCGGTGTATGCCGCTATTGAATGCCGGGAGTTTTTTCCGAAGGGCAGCGACCCGCGCAATGCGTTTAAAGCCTGGCATTTTTCCCTGGGTCTGAGTGTTTTTTGCCTGGTTTGGCTGCGACTGCTATTGAAGTTGACTCAAATCTCGCCACGCATCATCCCCGCACCCGAAAACTGGCAGTTGAAACTGGCAAAAGTACTCCATTTTGGGCTGTATCTTTTGATGTTTGTGATGCCGGTGCTTGGCTGGCTGGTGTTGAGTGGCGAAGGCAAGGACGTTCTGTTTTTCGGCCTGTCACTTCCTCCGCTCACCGGTGAAAACAAGGAACTGGCAGGTATCTTCAAGGAAGTACATGAAATTTTTGGTACCACCGGCTATGTGTTGATTGCCATACATGCGGGCGCAGCACTGGTTCACCATTACGTACTAAAAGATAATACGCTGTTGCGTATATTGCCGGGTAAACGCTGAGAATGTGGATTGCGGGCACAGGCGGAGCCAGGTTGAAATACAATTAATAACTATAAAAGACCCAGTGTTAAGGAGAGGTTGATGATTAAGTCCCAAAGTCTTCTCGTCTTATGTGTAGCAGTTGGGCTGGTTGCCTGCGGCGATCAGGGTAAAGCAGAGGTTGACCCATCAGTCGTTGCTGGTGAAAAGCTTTTTCAGGAAAACTGCTCCGAGTGCCATCCACGGAGTGGTCGCAGTGATTTCCTTAAACGTATCCCCGCAACCCTACTGACGCGAAAGTCGCAAAACGAGTTGATGGCGTGGATTAAGGGAAGCGACCAACACCGTGAAATGCCGTCCTTTGAGCACCTGTCAGAGGCGGAAAGGACATCCCTGGCCGACTATCTTGAAAGTCAGATACTGAAATAATCCCACATTCTTCAAGCTTTACTGGAACCGCCAACAGCGTGGCCAGTTACGGTTTGTACCCGAGAAAACAAATAAAAATACGAAATAAAAAAAGGGAGCTGTTACCAGCTCCCTGAAGGGTACTCTATAGGGGATATAGAGTGAAACTAAACTAGGGATCAGAATTGGTTCATGGTGTTGTCTTTACCACCAGCTTTCAGTGCAGCCTCACCAGAGAAGTACTCTTTGTGGTTGTCACCGATGTCGGAACCGGCCATGTTTTGGTGTTTAACACAGGCGATGGTCTGACGAATTTCCTGACGCTGAACACCTTTCACGTAAGCCAGCATGCCTTCTTCAGCGAAGTAACCTTTAGCCAGGTTGTCAGTAGACAGCGCGGCAGTGTGGTAAGTCGGCAGAGTGATCAGGTGGTGGAAGATGCCCGCTTCGCGAGAAGCATCAGCCTGGAAGGTGCGGATACGCTCATCAGCAGCCAGAGCCAGTTCAGTGGCATCGTACTCTTCGTTCATCAGGCTGGCGCGATCGTAGGCAGATACGTCTTTGCCTTCGGCTTGCCATGCATCGAACACTTGCTGACGGAAGTTCAGGGTCCAGTTGAAGGACGGGCTGTTGTTGTAAACCAGCTTGGCATCCGGCACAACTTCGCGGATACGGTTAACCATTTCAGCGATCTGGCCAACGTGGGGCTTCTCGGTTTCGATCCACAGCAGGTCGGCACCGTTTTGCAGGCTGGTGATACAGTCCAGAACTACGCGGTCAATACCAGTGTCTTTACGGAACTGGAACAGGCCGGAAGCGAGACGCGCAGGCTTCAGCAGTTTGCCGTTAGCCTTGATGACAACGTCGCCGTTGTCGATGTCGTCAGCGCTATTAACGTAGTCGCCGTCGAGGAAGGCGTTGTACTGGTCGCCCAGGTCGCCTGGTTCGTTGGTAACAGCGATTTGCTTGGTCAGGCCGGCACCGAGGGAGTCTGTGCGGGCAACAATCACACCGTCGTCAACACCCAGTTCCAGGAATGCGTAACGAACAGCGTTGATCTTGGCGAGGAAGTCAGAGTGAGGAACAGTTACTTTACCGTCCTGGTGACCACATTGCTTCTCATCGGAAACCTGGTTTTCGATCTGGATACAGCAGGCACCGGCTTCGATCATTCTCTTTGCCAGCAGGTAAGTAGCTTCAGGGTTGCCGAAACCGGCATCGATGTCGGCAACGATCGGCACTACGTGAGTTTCGAAGTTGTTGATCTTGTCCAGCAGCTCAGCTTCTTTAGCCTTGTCACCCGCTTCGCGGGCAGCGTCCAGACCGGTGAAAAGCAGGTCCAGTTCACGGGCATCCGCCTGACGCAGGAAGGTGTAAAGTTCTTCAATCAGTGAAGAAACTGCAGTTTTCTCGTGCATGGACTGGTCGGGCAGGGGGCCGAAATCAGAACGCAGTGCAGCAACCATCCAGCCAGACAGGTACAGGTAACGCTTGTTGGTGGTTTTCAGGTGTTTCTTGATAGAGATCAGTTTCTGTTGGCCGATAAAGCCATGCCAGCAGCCCAGAGACTGGGTGTACTGGGCACTGTCAGCATCGTAGGCTGCCATGTCTTCGCGCATGATTTTTGCCGTGTACTTGGCAATATCAAGACCGGTTTTGAAGCGGTTCTGGATGCGCATGCGAGCTGCAGATTCCGGGTTGATAGCACTCCATGTGCTGTTTGCACCACATACGGATGCAATGTCGTCAATCGCTTTAGAATAGTTTGACATGATCAGTCCTTCCAAATTGAGAAAAGAAATTGAATTGAACGAAACGAATTCTAGCCACCGGACTAAAATTTAGCTAATCTATTGATCTTATTTCCGGTATTTTTAGTATGAATATACGTAGCGTCGATCTAAACCTGCTGGTTTACCTTGATGTACTGCTGAAAGAGCGTAACGTCACCAGGGCAGCAGAAAACCTGGGAATCAGCCAGCCTGCTATGAGTAATGGCCTGCGACGGCTGAGAGATCTTTTTAACGACCCCTTATTGGTTCGCACCAGTGACGGGATGACGCCCACTGAGCGTGCCGAGCAGCTGCAACCCGTTGTCCGGGAAGTGCTGGCATCCATAGAGAAGGCCGTAGAGCCACGCCGGGAGTTTAATGCTGCTCAGGCGGACCGGGTGTTTCGCATCTCCGTCAGTGATTACACCGAGTCGACCCTGCTGCCACATCTAATGCGCCGGCTTCGTTCCGAGGCTCCCAATATTACCCTCGACGTGCTGACCCCCAGTGATATTAGCTATCAGGACGTGGAGCAGGGCAGTGTCGACCTGGTGATCAACCGTTTTGACATGTTGCCGCAATCTTTTCACCAGATGACCATTTGGCGAGATTCCTTTTCCTGCCTGTTGAGTGAGCACAATCCTATTCGTCATGATTTCACACTCGATAATTACCTCGAAACAGGACATGTCTGGGTCAGTAAAACCGGTATGGGGATTGGCGTCGGCATGGAACCAGGTGCGGTGCAGCGCTTGGGCTGGGTGGATGAAGCCCTGGCGAAGCAGGGTAAAAAGCGCCGTATCCGGGTATTCACACGACATTACCAGGCAGCGATGCGGCTTGCCGAGTTGCGGGATCTGGTAATCACCTTGCCCACCAAGGCGGCCATGTTACTGAAGGATAACCCCAACGTCGTCATTCTGCCGCCGCCTTTTGAGATTCCGGAGATTGAGCTGATCATGGCCTGGAGTCCACTATTGCAACATAACCCGGCCCACCAGTGGATGCGTCGCCTCATAGCGGATGTTGCTCGTACTCTGGACTAGTTATTCGCCAGACAAATAGCCGACATAATATCCATAAAATTGATTAATTCCGCTTTGGGTACCTACAATTCCTCTTTAACTGAATAGATCAATCATAGGGCTCAATCATGACTGAACGTGTTCAAGTGAGTGGACTTCAGGTCGCTCGTTCGATTTATGACCTCGTCAAGCAGGACATTATTCCCGGCACCGGTGTGGATGTGGATAGCTTCTGGCAGTCTTTTAGTGCCATCGTCGCTGAATTCGCGCCGAAAAACCGACAGCTTCTGAAAAAGCGTGATGAGTTGCAGGCGCAGATCGATAACTTCCACCGCGAGCGTTCAGGCCAGCCCCATAATCATGCGGAATACAAAACCTTTCTGCAGGATATTGGTTACCTGGTTCCCGAGGGCAGTGAATTTGCCATTACTACGGCCAATGTTGATCCCGAGATCGCCCAGCAGGCAGGCCCTCAGCTGGTAGTGCCAGTGATGAATGCCCGCTTTGCCCTGAACGCGGCCAATGCCCGTTGGGGCAGCCTCTACGATGCTCTGTACGGTACCGATGTGTTGCCGGAAACCGGTGGGGCTGAGAAAACCTCCAGTTATAACCCGACTCGCGGTGCCAGGGTGATTGCCTACGCACGTCAGTTACTTGACGACTCCGCGCCTTTGGCGTCCGGTTCCCACAAGGATTCCACCCGCTATAGCGTTGTCGGTGATCAATTGCAGATCACCCTGAAAGACGGCAGCCATGCGGGTCTAGCCGACCCTTCACAGTTTGCCGGTTACCAAGGTGATGCTGAAAATCCCGATTCTGTGTTGTTGAAAAACAATAACTTGCATATGGAAGTTCAATTTGATTCCGAAAGTATGATCGGTTCTTCTGACAGTGCGGGTATGAAAGATATTCTGATGGAAGCCGCCCTGACCACCATTATGGATTGTGAGGACTCCGTGGCTGCCGTGGATGCGGAAGACAAGGCGCTGGTCTACAGCAACTGGTTGGGCCTGATGAAGGGCGACCTGGAAGAGACTCTGGATAAGGGTGGCAAGACCATCGTGCGCCGCATGAACCCGGATCGCCAATATACCACCCCTGAAGGTGGTTCACTGGTGCTGCCCGGTCGCAGCCTGTTGTTTGTGCGCAACGTGGGCCACCTGATGACCAACCCTGCGATTCTGGACAGCGATGGCAATGAAGTGCCTGAAGGGATCATGGACGCCATGATCACCAGTTTGATTGCCATTCACGACCTGAAGGGCAATGGTTCGCTGCGAAACAGCAAAACCGGCAGTGTTTACATTGTGAAACCGAAAATGCACGGTCCGGAAGAAGTGGCATTCACCAACAGCTTGTTCAATGCAGTTGAAGACGCCCTCGACCTGAATCGCAACACCCTGAAAGTGGGTATCATGGATGAAGAGCGTCGTACTTCGGTTAACCTGAAAGAGTGTATCCGCGCGGCCAGCGAGCGAGTGGTGTTCATCAACACTGGCTTCCTGGATCGTACCGGTGATGAAATCCATACCAGTATGGAAGCCGGGCCCTTTGCACCCAAAGGTAAACTGAAGACCCTGAAATGGATTACAGCCTACGAGGATCAGAACGTCGATGTTGGCCTGGCCTGTGGTCTGAAAGGTCGTGCACAAATTGGTAAGGGTATGTGGCCGATTCCCGACAATATGGCGGATATGATGGTTGCCAAGATCGGTCATCCCAAAGCCGGGGCAAATACTGCCTGGGTGCCGTCACCCACCGCCGCGACCCTGCACGCCATTCACTACCACCAGGTAGATGTTTTTGCACTGCAGGATGAGCTGGCTAACCGTACTCCGGCCAGCGTCGACGATATTCTCACCATCCCACTGCTGGAAGGCGAGTTGACAGCCGACGAGATTCAAAAGGAGCTGGATAACAACGCCCAGGGTATTCTCGGTTACGTGGTTCGCTGGGTAGAGCAGGGTGTAGGTTGTTCCAAAGTGCCGGATATCAACAACGTGGGGCTGATGGAAGACCGGGCCACGCTGCGTATTTCCAGCCAGCATATTGCCAACTGGTTGCGTCATGGCATCTGTACCGATATTCAGGTGATGGAAACCATGAAGCGTATGGCCAGTGTGGTCGACGGTCAGAATGCCGGGGACCCGGCTTATCGCAATATGGCACCTGATTTTGATAACAGCGTGGCATTTGCCGCTGCCTGTGACCTGGTATTCAAGGGGTGTGAACAGCCCAGCGGTTACACAGAGCCCTTGCTGCATGCTTATCGCCAGAAGGCAAAACTGCAGTAATTGCCCTGTCTGAGGTGACGATAGCAAAAAAACGCCGGGCTAGATTCCCGGCGTTTTTTTCCATGAGCGGGTTATCACTGTTTTAGGCTACTTATCGGTTCAATATCAACGGTCGCAGATCGTTGTTTGAAGAGTAGCTAGATATGCAGACGCCTGAGGTCCGGGTCCAACTCACTCTGTTCCCAAAGGTTATCGAATTCTTCAACCAGTTCGACGGCCTCCAGCGGTGCATGGGGGACGACGTAACCAACAAAGCGTTCCGGTTCTTGCTTGTAGAGAATCCCTGTGCGGTCCACCAGCATGAACTCGGTGTGTAAACAGTCTTCCTGGGTTTCCAGTTTGCGTATCTGGATGCGACTGGGCAGTCTCAGGCAGAGCTCATGCAATTGGTGGGTTTGATGAATCACCTGGGCCAGATCTTTGACCAGAATTCTGACTCTTGCCAGAGGGTGGCTGGTGGCAAACGCATAGATAGCGTCGCAGAACTGGTTGTTAGAGTAGATGCCGGGCTCCATCCTAAAGGTAAAAATACGAATTTCACGCTGTGCCCTCTCCACCAGCATGACAGCTTTATCGAGAAACTCTTCCACGCCCTCAATACCGACTCTTTGCCGTTCTTCGTCAGAAATCGCTCTCAGTAATGGTTTCGGGGAGTTGTCCATGAAACGGTGCAGGTTGAGCACCATGGTGCGGTGGGCAATGCCCGCATCCATGTATTCTTTGCTGTCGGCCATAAAGCCAAACCCTTCATAAAATGGAATGGCGTGCAGTTGCGCACTGAGTATCAGCTGTTCTTTTCCCTCACGAATGGCATAGCGGATGATATTGCGCATCAGCGAGGAGCCTACACCCCGCTGTCGGTAGGGTTTCAGAACTGCCATGCGTCCGATTTGACCATTCGGCAGCATACGCGCTGTGGCCATAGCTACATTTCCTGGTCCGAAGGCAATCCAGTGCATGGCCGTGGGGTCCAGTTCATCCACTTCTTCAGCAACTGGTACACCTTGTTCTTCGACGAAAACCTTGTGTCGAATAGCCGTTAACTGCTCGCCGGCACTTTGCCAGCTGACCTCCTCAACTTCGATGGGGAAATAGTCAACTGTGTCCATTCATTACTCCCATTTTTTATATCGTAGACCTTCAGGGGTCTATAGTGGTGACGAATGCTAAGATTACGTTCGATTTATAGCGGAGTATTGATGTGAAACAGGCTTTTCTCAAGTGGCTGTTTTTGTTTCTGTTATTCCCACTGCAGATTACGCTGGCGGTAGAGCCCGCAATTATTGACCAAACGGCCCGATTTCACCCGCAGTTATCGACCAGGGGTATGGTGGTTTCTCAGGAAGCCCTGGCCAGTGCTGTAGGCGCAGATATTCTTAAACGGGGTGGTAACGCTGTCGACGCTGCTGTCGCCACAGGTTTTGCCCTGGCTGTGACGCTACCCCAGGCAGGCAACCTTGGTGGTGGTGGTTTTATGCTGGTGCATCTGGCCAAAGAGAACCGTTCCCTGGCCATTGATTACCGGGAAATGGCTCCTGCTCTGGCCCGCCATGACATGTTCCTGGATAAGCAGGGGGCGGCGGATGCCAACCTATCACGTTTTAGCCATAAGGCGGCGGGTGTTCCCGGGACAGTAGCCGGCTTGCTCCATGCGCTGGATGTTTACGGCACCATGACCGTCGAGCAGGTATTGGCACCAGCGATACGGTTGGCAGAGGATGGTTTTGAAGTTTCTGACACACTGGCCTTTTCTCTGCAACAGGCAGCAGGTAGATTGGGTGCTGACCGGGCGTCGGCCGAATATTTCTTTCGTCCCGATGGCAGTCCGTTGCAGCGGGGTGATATCTGGCGTCAGGCCGACCTAGCTGTCACTCTGAGGCAGATTGCCAGTCAGGGTGTCGCTGGCTTCTATTCCGGAAAAACCGCTGAACTGATTGTCGGCGTGATGAAACGGGGTGGCGGGCTGATAACTGCAGACGATCTGGCCAATTACCGCGTGCTGGAGCGTCAGCCCGTGCAGGGCAGTTATCGTGGTTACCACGTGATTTCAATGCCGCCACCCTCATCGGGAGGCGTTCACCTGATACAGATGCTCAATGTCCTTGAGGGATGGGACATGGCATCACTGGGCCACAACAGCGCGGCGTATCTGCACCGACTTCTGGAAACCATGCGCCGGGCTTATGCGGATCGCAGCCAATATCTTGGGGACCCCGATTTTTTCGATGTGCCGGTTTTGAAGCTGATCGATAAGACCTATGCAGAGAAGTTGAGGGTGAGTATAGATTTAGAGATGGCTACAGCCTCTGCAGATATTCAACCGGGGCAGTTGTTGCGTGAGGAAAGCCCGCAAACTACCCATTATTCTGTGATCGATCGCTGGGGCAACGTAGTGAGTAACACTTACACGCTGAACTTTTCCTATGGCAGTGGTATTTCAGTGGCTGGGGCCGGATTTTTGCTCAATAACGAAATGGATGATTTTTCTGCCAAGCCGGGTGTGCCCAATGCCTACGGTTTGTTGGGTGGTGAGGCCAACGCGATTCGCGGAGGAAAACGCCCGTTGTCCTCCATGACCCCAACTATTGTACTTAAGGATGGCGTACCGATACTGGCCACAGGCAGCCCGGGTGGCAGTACGATCATCACGGTGGTGTTGCAGAACATCCTGAATGTTATTGACTTCCAGATGAATATTGCTGAAGCGACGGCGGCACCCCGTATTCACCACCAATGGTGGCCGGACAGGCTTCAGTATGAACAGGGAATCAGTGCCGATACGCTCAAGCTGTTACAGAACATGGGGCACACCTTCAACGATACTCCCAGGGTGTTAGGCAAGATACAGGCTATTTCGCAGGAAAGTGGCAGGCAATATGGTGTGACAGACAACCGCTGGCCGGGCGGGGCGGCAGTGGCAGTCGACTAGCTTGATGAATCTACAGGCTGGCCATTGAGATATTGGTTGCCGTTAATGATGGCGCTGCGCTTCTCTTCGAACTCATCGACAAGCTCAGGGTACTTGGGTGAAGTCATGTACCGGGCAAACCAGTCAGCGAGCAGTGCTTTATCGTTACTTAGTGCTTGCAGCATTCCCTGAATTTGCTCAATGAACAGCGGGTCTATCTGTTCCCCTGCCATCTCGGGTCTCAGGGGTGGGTCCCGGTAATAGGTGGAATCGCCCTGGGTCATCAATTCGGTAGCCAGGTCACCAAGAATTTCTGCCAGGGTGGGTGCACGAAAGCCCACGGAATAGGTGAGGCAATCGTTTACAGCGATACCAAAGTGGGCAATTTGGGGTGGCAGGTAGAGCATATCCCCTGGATTCAGTACCCACTCATCGGTCTTGGTGAACTCTTTCAGAATCCGCAGAGATGTCTCGTTGAGTATCGGCGTATGCTGATCACAGATCTGACCAATTTGCCAGTGACGCTGGCCTTGAGCCTGTAACAGGAAGACATCGTAAAAGTCGAAATGCGGTCCAACGCTACCACCAACGGGAGCATAGCTGACCATAATGTCATCCAGACGCCAGGGGGGCAGGAAGTGAAAATGCTCAAGCAGAGCAGCCACTTCCGGCACCCAGAGATCAACCGCCTGCACCAGTAATGTCCAGTGGCTCTCAGGAAGTTGCTCAAACTGTTTTTCAGTAAAGGGGCCACAGATTAATTCCCAGGGCGACTTTTTCCCGGCTTCGACCACGATGCGTGATTCGACATCATCTTCCAGGGCCAGGCCCGCCAATTCATCCGGGTTGATGGGTGACCGGAAACCAGGCAGTGCTCCGCGCACCAATAAGGGTTTTTTCTGCCAGTAGTCGCGTAGAAAAACCTCCGCTGAGATATCACCCAGTATGGACCCCGACATGAAACGATCTTCCCTGATCAGAGTGCTTTGGCCTGCTCAATGGCGTTGCCAATGTAGGAGGCTGGTGTCAGTTGTCGCAATTCGGCTTTAGCCGACTCGGGAATCTCCAGGGTCTCGATAAATGCCTGGATGGTCTCTCTGGTAATAGCCTGACCCCGTGTCAACGCCTTGAGTTTTTCATAGGGCTCGGGAATGTTGTAGCGGCGCATCACTGTCTGTACCGGTTCCGCGAGGACTTCCCAGGCATTGTCCAGATCCTCTGCCAGGCGTTGCTGGTTGAGTTCCAGTTTACTGATACCCTTGAGTGTGGACTGGTAGGCAATGGAGCTGTAGCCAAAGCCGACACCCATGTTCCTCAGCACGGTAGAATCGGTGAGGTCCCGCTGCCAGCGAGAGATGGGAAGTTTCTGGGCCAGGTGGCCAAATACAGCGTTGGCGATACCCAGGTTGCCTTCGGAGTTTTCGAAATCGATGGGGTTCACTTTGTGGGGCATCGTTGACGAGCCCACTTCCCCGGCAATGGTTTTCTGCTTGAAGTACCCCAGAGAAATGTAACCCCAGATATCGCGGTTAAAGTCGATCAGTATGGTATTGAGGCGGGCTATGGCATCAAACAGTTCGGCAATGTAGTCGTGTGGCTCAATCTGGGTCGTGTAGGGATTCCAGCTTAAGCCCAGACCGGTGATAAATGTCTCGGCATTGGCAGCCCAGTCAATATCGGGATAGGCGGACAGGTGGGCGTTATAGTTGCCCACAGCACCGTTGATCTTGCCCAGCAGTTCCACCCCGGCAATCTGCTCGATCTGACGATTGAGGCGGTAGGCGACATTGGCCATCTCCTTGCCGACAGTGGTGGGGGAGGCCGTTTGGCCGTGGGTGCGCGACAACATGGGCACGTCGGCAAATTGGTGAGCCAGCGAGGAAATCTGACGTGCAACCTCCCGCAATTCCGGTAGCAACACCTGGTCGCGCCCCTCCTTCAGCATCAGGGCGTGAGAGAGGTTGTTGATATCTTCCGAGGTGCAGGCGAAGTGGACGAACTCGCTAATGGCATTCAACTCTGGCACATCGGCAATGTATTCCTTAATAAAATATTCCACCGCTTTAACATCGTGGTTGGTGGTTTTTTCGATCTCCTTGATGCGTGAGGCCTGTTGCTCATCAAACTCTGCCAACAGCTTGTCCAGCTTGTTGTTGGCCGCCTCGGAGAGTGCCGGAACTTCGGCAATACCCGGATGGGACGCCAGCTGCTGCAACCAGCGAACCTCCACCATCACACGGTATTTGATCAGCCCGAATTCACTGAAGGCTGTGCGCAATGTGGACGTTTTGCTGCCGTAGCGGCCATCGATAGGTGAAATTGCAGTCAGGCTGGATAGATTCATGGGTAACAACTTGAATGTGGCGAAGAAAGGCGCGAATTTTAACCGAATAGCAGGGTTTTTTCAGGTAAAAATTGCCTGCTTACTGCCGGGGTTCGCTGCTTTCCTGCTGCAGTAGCCGCAATTGTTGCAATAGCTGCTGGCGGTTAAAAATCAGGTGCCTGCGACGCCCACCCAGTTGATGCCAGAGCACAGCTGCCCTGATGCCGGCAAACAGCAGGCAACGCACCCGCTGGGCAATTGCTTCCTGTTGCAGGTAGCCGGCATAACCATTGACCTGTATGCGGTAGCGGAAAGTGCTGATAGTGTCCTGATAAACCTGTGCCAGGTTGGCGATCACATTACTGTGGCTGGAAGCACCAAAGTGTTCAGCCTGCCTTCCCGCTTGTTGCAGGCGTTCGCCAATGACATTCAGCATGGTTTTCTTGCCGCGCAATTTGTTGGCGAGATAAATCACACCGACCACATAGCGCAGTGTATCCGGTTGGTGGTTGCGGGATTGGAGGGTAATCAGCTCCTGCATGGATTCAATGCCCAACTGCAGGTTGGACAAATTGCCAAACACCGCTTCGGTGTTCTCTGGGTTCTGTTGAAACAGGCTGTCGATACAGACGCTGAATCGATCTGAAGGCACTGATCCCGTTTTGGCGAGGGTTTCCACGAGCTGGCAGGCCTGGAATACCCCGGCGAGAGCAATGACCTGGTCGTGATCGGGTTTGCTGAAAAACATCAGGGGGCCTCCTGCCAGGCGCGTTCGATGACACCGCCGCCCAGGCATGTTTCGCCATCATAAAATACCACTGACTGACCCGGTGTCACCGCCCGCTGAGGTACTTCGAAGCATACCTCGACACCATGGGCAGAGAGACTAACTGTGCAGGACTGATCCGGCTGGCGGTAGCGGGTTTTTGCGTGGCAGTGCAGCTCGCAATCGGTGGGTGTGCCGTTAATCCAGTGGATATCCCGGGCGCTCAGGCGATTGGAGAAAAGAAGAGGGTGGTCGCTACCCTGTGCTGCGATAAGGACATTGCGTTCCAGATCCTTGCCCACCACATACCAGGGGGCGTCTGTGGCATCCTGCCTGCCACCGATACCTAGGCCCTGCCGCTGACCGAGAGTGTGGTACATAAGACCGTGATGCTGGCCGATAACCTTGCCTTCCGGGGTTTCAATATTACCCGGCTGGGCTGGCAGGTACTGTTCCAGAAAATCCTTGAAGCGACGTTCGCCGATAAAACAGATACCGGTGGAGTCTTTCTTTTTGGCTGTGGCCAGCCCGTGTTCCTCAGCAATGGCGCGTACCTGGGGCTTTTCCATTTCCCCTATGGGGAACAGGGATTTTTTGAATGCATCCTCGCTGACAGCATGCAAGAAGTAACTCTGGTCCTTGTTATTATCCAACCCCTTCAACAGATAGGTGTGATTGTCTTTATCCATTCGGCGCACATAGTGGCCGGTGGCAATGGCATCAGCGCCGAGTATTTGTGCATACTCAAGAAAGACTTTGAACTTGATCTCCCGGTTACAGAGAATGTCGGGATTGGGTGTGCGCCCGGCTCGATATTCAGCGAGAAAATACTCGAATACATTATCCCAGTATTCGGCGGCGAAGTTGGCCGTGTGCAGGGGAATGCCCAGTTTGTCGGCTACCAGTTGGGCATCGGCCAGATCCTGGCGAGCAGTGCAATACTCCGTACCATCATCCTCATCCCAGTTTTTCATAAACAGTCCCTGCACGTGATAACCCTGCTGCTGTAACAACAGGGCAGTAACGGAGGAGTCGACGCCGCCGGACATACCGACAATGACTGTTTGAGATGTGTTCATAGGGTGGCGGATTCTACCGGGGAGTTTTCAGTATATCCAATGGATAAAGTGGGCCATGGGTATAGTCATTGATCGCCTGCATCACCATGGGGCTTCGCAGGCTGCGCTCATTTTGTAGTATTTCTTCATAACTGAGCCAGAGAGCTTCTTCAATATCACTATCAAGGGTGACGTCTGGATCAAATACCAGCGCATCGGCGGCGATCGCCAACCGGTAGTAGGTGATGCCGTTGTTAGGAGATAAGTAAGTGGTGAAACTGACCAGGGCGGTGGGGCAAACATGCCAGCCTGTTTCCTCAAGGGTTTCCCGAACGGCCGCTTCCAGCGGTGTTTCCCCAGGCTCAACATGCCCGGCAGGTTGGTTTAACACACTTTTCTGATTGCTGATTTCCCTAACCAGCAAAAACTTATCGTCGCGTTTCACGACAGTCGCTACGGTTAAATGGATGCGGTCAGGCATGAGGTTTTTTCTTCCAGATTCTGGCAGGTGCAGATTTGTTGGCAGGGAGATTGACGGCTTCCTCTCTCCAGTCGCCGGGCTGAAGATTACCCAGAGACCAGGGACCTATAGCTGTGCGTACCAGCCGCAGTGTTGGGTAGCCGACAGCAGCAGTCATACGCCTGACCTGGCGGTTACGGCCCTCGGTAATTTTCAGCTCAATCCAGCAGGTGGGTAGATTCTTCCGTTCCCTGATAGGTGGAAACCGGCTCCAGATATCAGGATCCGGGATACGTTTGACCTGTGCACGCCTCGTTGGACCGTCTTTTAGATTCACGCCAAAACGCAGGTTTGCCAGTGCCTCTTCTGTAATATTCCCCTCCACCTGGGCGATGTAGGTTTTCGTCATTTTATGCCTGGGGTCGCTGATCCTGGCCTGTAAGGGGCCGCTGTCTGTCAGCAGCAACAGGCCTTCTGAATCTTGGTCGAGTCGGCCTGCCGGGTAGATGCTTTTGTTTTTGATATAGCCAGCTAAACCATGGTGGCCATCCAGGTCGGTAAATTGGCTCAGAACACCATAGGGCTTGTTGAACAACAATATTTTGGCGCTTATTTGATCCATATGTTTTTTAGCAGAAATATGCCCGTAATTCGTGTAAATCAGCTACAAGAGCAGGTGCGTTTATGGTAGCATCCCTCGCGAATACTGAAGTGTACAACGATAATAGAAAAATCATCGTTACCTGTTACAGACGCACTAGAAACAAACGCACTAGCTACCTATGGAGCCAACAATGGGATATCAGCACATCCAGATACCAACTGATGGTGAAAAAATTACTGTCAATAGCGATTTCTCTCTCAACGTCCCCAGCAACCCAATTATTCCCTACATCGAAGGCGATGGCATCGGTGTAGACATTACTCCAGTCATGATCAAAGTTATCGATGCAGCCGTTGCAAAAGCCTATGGCGGCAGCAAGAAAATTTCGTGGATGGAAGTCTACTGTGGTGAAAAAGCAGCGGAAACCTACGATGGTGACTGGTTCCCTGCAGAAACACTTGACGCCATTAAAGAATACAGTGTTTCAATCAAGGGCCCCCTGACCACGCCGGTAGGTGGTGGCTTCCGTTCCCTGAACGTGGCTCTGCGCCAGGAGCTGGACCTGTATGTCTGCCAGCGTCCCGTTCGCTGGTTTGAGGGTGTTCCGTCCCCTGTTAAAGAACCGGGCAAGGTTGATATGTGTATCTTCCGTGAGAACTCAGAGGATATCTACGCAGGTATCGAATGGCGTGCTGGCACAGATGAAGCAAAGAAAGTCATCGATTTCATGCGCAATGAAATGGGCGTAACAAAGATCCGTTTTCCGGAAGATTGTGGCATCGGTGTCAAGCCAGTTTCCAAAGAGGGTACCAAGCGCCTGGTGACGAAAGCGATCCAATACGCCATAGACCAAGATAAAGACTCCGTTACCCTTGTGCACAAAGGTAACATCATGAAATTCACCGAGGGTGCATTCTGTGACTGGGGTTATGAGGTTGCCAAGGAAGAATTTGGCGCACAACCACTGGATGGCGGTCCCTGGCAGGTAATAAAAAACCCCAATACTGGCAAAGACATAGTTATCAAGGATGTAATTGCTGATGCCATGCTGCAACAGATCCTCCTGCGTCCCGCAGAGTACGATGTTATCGCCACTCTGAACCTGAATGGCGATTACCTCTCTGATGCGCTGGCAGCGCAAGTTGGCGGTATCGGTATCGCACCGGGTGCTAACCTGTCTGATGACATTGCTATTTTTGAAGCCACACACGGTACCGCACCGAAATATGCTGGCCAGGATAAAGTGAACCCCGGTTCTCTGATCCTGTCAGCTGAAATGATGCTGCGCCACCTTGGCTGGAATGAAGCAGCTGACCTTGTTGTGAAAGGTATGGAAGGCGCGATTTCAGAAAAAACTGTTACCTATGACTTCGAGCGCTTGATGGATGGTGCGAAACTGTTGTCATGTTCTCAGTTTGGCGATGCCATGATTGCGAAGATGTAACAACTGTTACCTCCATTAAAAAACCCCTGTTTCGAAAAGAAACAGGGGTTTTTTTGTGACTATAGAGTCACTAACTATGTTCACTTTCCTGCTCGGCTATGGAGTCAGTCACTGATTCCGCACCTTCATCACTGCCGTTGTCTGTTGGCACAATATTGGTCGCATGCAGTCCTTTTTGTCCTTCAACGAGGTCGTATGAGACCTCCTGGCCTGCTTTAAGTGTTTTGTATCCATCCATATTGATGGCGGAGTAGTGGGCAAAAATATCACTTGCCCCATCTGAAGATAGAATAAATCCGTATCCTTTGGCGTTGTTGAACCACTTGACTGTACCTGACGGCATATTAGAACCCCTTGCTGGACTTTCTAGTTATTAAATTTGCCCTGCTAACAACCGATAACTAATGTGATCGGATTGCCACTTTTGATGGATATTTTTTACCCAAACCGATTTTCTATAACTTATTAGGGTCTAAGTCAAGGTGAACAGACCCTAAAAAAAGCACACAAAAAAGTTGTTATCAGTAGAATTGGGGTTGAAAAAGGGTATTAGAATGTAAGATAGATGGAAGAGATTTTAGAACACAACGTAACTATGAGTTTAGACATTCGATTGAGTAACAATAGTGGCGAGGATCAATGGCAACACGCGGGTGAAGCTGTTGTCGAAGAGACACGGCCAGAGCTCAAGAGGCCACGCCGGTACAGGGTTGTACTGTTTAACGACGACTTTACACCGATGGAGTTTGTGGTTGAGCTGTTGGAAGTCTTCTTTGGAATGAACCGGGAGGCTGCAACTCGCGTAATGCTTAAAGTACACATGGAAGGTAAGGCAGTTTGTGGTGTCTACACTAAAGATGTGGCGGAAACAAAAGTAGCTCAGGTTAACCAATATGCAAGGGACAATGAACATCCCTTGCTCTGTGAAACAGAACCTGAGGCAGATGATGATCTCTAAGTAAGCACTATATATAGGTGACTGTATGTTAAGTAGAGAGCTTGAGTTAACCCTGAACAAGGCGTTCAAAGGTGCCAGTGAAAGGCGTCATGAGTTCATGACTGTCGAACACTTGTTGTTGGCGTTGCTCGATAACGAGTCAGCGTCCAAAGTGCTTCGGGCCTGTGGTGTTGACATTAACGTATTGCGTCACGACCTTGACGAATTTATTGAATCAACCACCCCGTTGATCCCTGAGGAGCTTGAAGAAAAAGATACGCAGCCAACGCTGGGTTTTCAGCGCGTGTTGCAGCGTGCCGTGTTTCATGTTCAGTCTTCAGGCAAGAAAGAAGTGCAGGGAGATAATGTCCTGGTAGCCCTGTTCAGTGAACAGGAAAGTCAGGCTGTCTACTTCCTGCGCCTGCAGAATGTGGCCCGCATTGATGTGGTCAATTACATCTCCCACGGTATTTCCAAATATGCGGACCAGTCTGAGCAACATGATGGCGAAGTACATCAGGAAGAGGTATCAACCGAATCTGAAAGCCAGGGTCACAGTCTGCTTGAGCAATTCACCACCAACCTCAATGTGCAGGCCAGCAAAGGTGGTATCGATCCCCTGGTGGGCCGTCACTCAGAAGTAGAGCGTGTCTGCCAGGTGCTGGCTCGCCGACGCAAAAATAATCCACTGCTGGTGGGTGAAGCCGGCGTGGGTAAAACTGCCATTGCTGAAGGGCTTGCGAAGCTGATTGTTGAGGAACAGGTACCGGAGGCTCTGAGCCACAGCGTGGTTTATTCCCTGGATTTGGGGAATCTTCTGGCGGGTACCAAGTATCGCGGTGATTTTGAAAAACGCTTCAAGGGAGTGCTTGCCGAGCTGAATGATCAGGATGGTGCGATCCTCTTTATTGACGAGATTCACACCATTATTGGTGCGGGCGCCGCCTCTGGTGGCGTGATGGATGCATCTAATCTGCTCAAACCGTTGCTGACTTCTGGCAAGATTCGCTGTATCGGTTCGACTACTTTCCAAGAGTACCGGGGAATTTTTGAGAAAGACCGCGCTCTGTCTCGCCGTTTCCAGAAAATCGACGTGGCTGAACCCACCGTTGAAGAGACAGTGGGTATTCTCAAGGGGCTGAAGTCGCGCTTTGAGGAACACCATAATCTCCGTTTTACAAATTCTGCGCTGAAAGCAGCGGCTGAGCTTTCTGCACGCCACATCAATGATCGTTTTCTGCCTGACAAGGCTATCGACGTGATTGATGAAGCGGGCGCTTATCAGCAATTGCAGCCTGCTTCCAAACGCAAAAAAGTGATCGGAGTGGGTGATGTGGAAGCCATTATTTCAAAGATCGCCCGTATTCCCCCGAAAAGTGTGTCTGCCTCAGATAAAGAGCAGCTGCGTGGCCTGACCGAAAAGCTCAAGATGGTTGTATTTGGTCAGGATGAGGCCATTACAGCCTTGTCCACATCGATCAAACTGGCCCGTGCCGGCCTGAGAGAAGGTGACAAGCCAATTGGCTCCTTCCTGTTCGCCGGTCCTACCGGCGTGGGTAAAACCGAGGTGTCAAAACAGCTCGCTGAGATCATGGGCATCGAAATGGTTCGTTTTGATATGTCCGAATACATGGAACGCCATACGGTATCCCGTTTGATTGGTGCACCTCCCGGCTATGTCGGGTTTGATCAGGGCGGGTTGCTCACTGATGCAGTGACCAAGAATCCCCATGCTGTGATACTGCTGGACGAGATTGAAAAAGCTCACCCGGAAGTGTTCAACCTGTTGCTGCAGGTAATGGATCATGGCTCGCTGACGGATAATAATGGTCGTAAAGCGGACTTCCGTAATGTGATTCTGATCATGACCACCAATGCGGGCGCGCAGGAAATGAGCCGCCCCTCCATCGGCTTCAAATCCCAGGATCACACCACCGACGGTATGGAAGTGATCAAGAAAATGTTCACACCGGAATTCCGCAACCGGCTTGATGCGATCATCCAGTTTAAACCCCTGGACATCTCCATCATTCATACCGTTGTGGACAAGTTCCTGTGTCAACTGCAACAACAGCTGGACGAGAAACGAGTACAGCTTGACGTGGATGATGAAGCCAAAGATTGGCTGGCCGAACACGGCTATGATGAGAAAATGGGTGCGCGCCCGATGGCAAGACTGATCCAGGAAATGATCAAGAAACCATTGGCGGAAGAAGTCTTGTTTGGCAGTCTCTCTGGCGGTGGTATTGCGAGGGTGACAGTGTCAGATGCAGGCGAATTGCTGGTTGAGACAGATACTGAAACCGAGGTTGCCTGACAGGGAGTCAGGCAACTCAGCGAGCGCGGTAGGTAATACGCCCCTTGGACAGGTCATAGGGTGTCAGTTCGACTTTGACCTTGTCACCTGTAAGGATGCGGATGTAGTTTTTACGCATTTTGCCTGAAATATGAGCGGTCACAATGTGGCCGTTTTCCAGTTTTACTCTGAACGTTGTATTGGGCAGGGTATCTACCACTTCCCCGTCCATTTCAATATGATCTTCTTTCGCCATTCCGCTTGGGTTCTCCAACAGCTGCTTTCTCTAGGAAGTGGCGCATTCTGCCTGAAAATCAGGCAAAGTCAATTCATCCGCTCCCAGCGGTCGTTAATTAACAGCTCTAAGGGTTGAAAATTCTTTTTGTAGGCCATTTTTGGACTGCTCGCGATCCAGTAACCCAGATACAGGTAGGGCAAGCCTACATCCCTGGCCAGAACTAGCTCTGCCAGGATCATATAGGTTCCCAGGCTGCGTTTCGGGTGGTCGGGAGAGTAGTAGGTGTAAATTGCCGAAATGCCGTCATTCAGAATATCTATCACGCCCGCAGCGATTAACTTGCCCTCATGCCGAACCTCAAGAACGCGACTGTTCTCCCATAGGCTGCTGATGAAATCACGGTATTGAGCCATGGTAGGCGGGAACATATCGCCATCAGCATGTCTCTCAGCCAGGTACTGCTCGTACAGGGGGTAGTGCTCATTTTCATCAATGCTTCGCGCAATGCTTACCGTGAGGTCAGCGTTGCGCTTGTTACAGCGGTTCTGCTGCCGATTTGGTTCAAAGTCGTTGACAACTAACCGGGCAGGAATGCAGGCATTGCAGGATTTACAGCGTGGGGCATAGATATAACGTCCACTGCGCCGAAAACCGTAGTTGGAGAGGTGGCTGTATAGGGTTTTATCCACCGTAATTGCGGGGTCGACAAAGGCGGTGATAGCCTTTTGATCATCCAGATAGCTGCAGGGGTGCGGCTCCGTTAAGAACAGCCTTATCGCTCTAACATCTGGCGTAATATCCCGTGACATCGCTATAACTTCTCACATTTACTCTGTCTATATAAGCTTAGACAATCCATTTGCAGGATCAATACTACTCCAGTCTAAAGTTTTGTCCCGCAGGCTGTGCAATCGCGCCAGAAATTCCCGCCGTGGAATGGTTTCAGCACCCATTGATATCAGGTGCCCATTGCTGACCTGGCAGTCTATCAAACAGTCCAGGCTTTGCGACAACAGCATCCCGGCTAGAGCCACCAGAGCCACCTTGGAGGCGTCTTTTTCACGGCTAAACATGGATTCCCCGCAAAATAGCCTACCTACCAGGATTCCATAGAGACCGCCGACCAGATCGTTGCCGTTCCACACTTCCACAGAGTGTGCATGACCAGCATGGTGCATTGCAAGGTAGGCACTGCGCATTTCATCGGTTATCCAGGTGCCTGAATTACTGCTGCTTCGTGGTGCCGCACAGCTGTCGATGACATGTTGGAAATCACTGTTTGAGCGTATTTCCCAGCATTGTCGACGCCAGCTCTTGCACAGTGAGCGGGACACCCTGATATGTTCGGGAAACAGAACCGCACGGGGGTCCGGGGACCACCATAACACTGGCTGACCCGCCTCGTACCAGGGAAAAATGCCCTGATAATAGGCGGATAACAGTGTGCTTGTGGAGAGATTGCCGCCGACGGCCAACAGGCCGTCGGGTTCCGTTAAGGCAAAGTCGGGCGGTGGGAAGACTGGATTGCTATCACTCAGTCGAGTCAGTTGGTGCAACGTTAGGTCACTCTAGGGCATCCAGGTATTTTTCAGCATCCAGGGCTGCCATACAGCCGGAACCGGCAGATGTCACGGCCTGGCGGTAGACATGGTCAGCCACATCGCCAGCAGCAAAGATACCTTCGACACTGGTGGCGGTAGCGTTGCCGTGACTACCACTCTGAATGGTGATGTAGCCATTTTTCATGTCCAGTTTGTCGACAAAAATATCCGTGTTCGGTTTGTGTCCAATCGCGATAAAGACGCCACTCACGTCTACCTCTGACATCTGGCCATTTTCTGTGCTTTTCAGGCGCAGGCCTGTGACACCTGCGTCATCACCCAGTACTTCGTCAAGGGTGTGGTTCCACAGCAATTTGATATTGCCGTTTTCGGCTCTTTCAAAGAGTTTGTCCTGAAGAATTTTTTCCGACCTCAGGGAATCGCGACGATGGACCAGGGTCACCTCGCTACAGATGTTAGACAGGTACAACGCCTCTTCAACAGCCGTATTGCCACCACCAATTACCGCTACTTTCTGGTTGCGGTAGAAAAAACCATCACAGGTGGCACAGGCACTGACACCACGCCCCATAAAAGCTTCTTCAGAGGGGATGCCAAGGTACTGTGCTGAAGCGCCCGTAGCGATGATCAATCCGTCACAGCTGTACTCGTTACTGCCTTTCAGCTTGAAGGGTCGCTGGCTGAAGTCCACTTCTTCGATGTGGTCAAAAATGATTTTCGTATCAAAGCGTTCTGCATGAGCCTGCATCCTGACCATCAAATCGGGACCCTGGAGTCCTTCCACATCGCCAGGCCAGTTATCGACCTCGGTGGTGGTGGTCAACTGGCCACCCTGTTGTATACCGGTGATAACCACCGGATTGAGGTTTGCCCGGGCTGCGTAAATAGCCGCGGTATAGCCCGCAGGGCCTGACCCCAGAATGATGAGTTTATGATGTTGTGTCTCAGCCATGGTTAATCTTCCAGATCAGATGGTTTAATTTGGGCACTATCATAATGAAAGGGCTATGAGAGACAAAATAGCATTTCACTATTGTCCGAATATAGTGAACTAATCCGGATTTGGGTTGCTGGTATTTCCATCTACTGCCATTACAATAGCATTCAGATGTATAACAGCCGGGTCCTCCGTTGAGTAAAACCAAACCGCCTCAGAAAAAGCCGGTGCCTGATCAAGGGCACCCGCCATCGCGTGTCAAATTGATTCTGCGTGAAGGAGCCCTGATCAGTTGGCTGGCCATCTGTGCCTACCTGTTAATTGCTTTCATTAATTATTCTCCCAGCGACCCCGGTTGGTCACATACAGGAAATATCGATCGCGTAGAAAACGCTGCCGGTCCGATGGGAGCATGGCTGGCCGATGTGTTTTTCTCCCTGTTCGGTTATATCGCGTACCTGTTTCCCGTGCTGTTGGCGGTCCGGGCCTGGCATGTATTCCGCGTACACCGCGAGCAGGGGGCAGCGTTTGATGGCCTGGTCTTCGCGTTACGGATTCTGGGCCTCGTCCTGGTCATGGTGTGCGCGACCTCCTTGGTCGCTCTGCAGTATGGCGCAACGTCGACACCGCTACCTTTTGGCATCGGGGGGATCCTGGGCTCCTCGGTTGCCAATGCCGCTGCTACGGCATTCAGCTACGTGGGTAGCACACTGCTGTTGTTAGCAGTGTTTCTGTTTGGCTTGACAGTGTTTACCGATCTCTCCTGGTTGGCAGTTATTGACGGTGCGGGGCGTCTGACTCTGCGTGGCGTTGAGAGGCTTAGGCAAGGGGTTTCCAACTACCGTGTTCGGCGTGAAGAAAACCGACAGGCAGAAGTCGCCCAGCAACATCGCAAGGAAGTGAAGGCCAAGCGCGCTGAGAAAGAGGCAACCAGGATTCCACCGACTATCAAAGCGCTGCCAAAACGTGAAGTGCCGAGTGTCCGGGTCGAAAAGGAAAAACAGGTCTCACTTTTTGATGAGCCGGTCAGCGGCGAATTACCCGCCATCAGCTTGCTGGATAAAAATGATGGCAGCCATAACCGTGGCTATTCCAAGGAATCTCTGGAGGCCATGTCGAAACAACTGGAGCTCAAACTCCAGGACTTCGGCATCAGTGCTGAGGTTGTCGAGGTGTTGCCTGGCCCGGTGGTGACAAGCTTCGAGATACAACCGGCAGCCGGTGTCAAAGTCAGTCGTATCAGTAATCTGGCCAAGGATCTGGCTCGTTCGCTGGCAGTGGTCAGTGTGCGGGTTGTGGAAGTGATTCCCGGTAAATCCGTGGTGGGTATAGAAATTCCCAATGAACACCGGGAAATGGTGCGGCTGAGTGAAGTGCTTTCATCGGAAACCTATGAAAGCGCCAAGTCTTCACTGACCCTGGCCCTCGGCCACGATATTTCCGGGTTGCCGGTAGTCGCCGATCTGGCAAAAATGCCCCACTTGCTGGTGGCGGGAACAACCGGCTCGGGCAAGTCAGTAGGTATTAATGTGATGCTGCTGAGCTTGCTGTATAAAGCCAGTCCGGAAGATGTGCGCCTGATACTGGTCGACCCCAAAATGTTGGAACTGTCAGTTTATGACGGCATCCCGCATCTGCTGACGCCAGTGATTACCGATATGAAAGATGCGGCCAGCGGCCTGCGCTGGTGTGTGGGTGAAATGGAGCGCCGTTATAAATTGATGGCGGCAATGGGCGTACGCAACCTGGCAGGCTTTAACCGCAAGATTGCCGATGCCGCTGCGGCGGGCAACCCGATACCAGACCCCCTCTGGCAGCCTGACGAACACGCCAGCCTGTTTGCCGATGAAGGTGAAGGGCAGGTGGCTCCCCACCTGGAAAAACTGCCGTATATCGTTGTCGTGATCGACGAATTTGCCGACATGATGATGATCGTCGGGAAAAAAGTTGAACAGCTGATTGCGCGCATAGCCCAGAAGGCCAGGGCAGCAGGCATTCACCTTGTTCTAGCTACTCAGCGCCCCTCTGTCGATGTTATTACCGGGTTGATCAAGGCCAATGTGCCGACACGCATAGCCTTCCAGGTATCGTCGAAGATCGACTCCCGTACCATTCTCGATCAGGGTGGTGCAGAACAGTTGCTCGGCCATGGTGACATGCTGTATTTACCACCGGGAACCAGTGTACCCATTCGTGTACACGGGGCATTTGTTGATGATCACGAGGTGCACCGGGTAGTCGCTGACTGGAAACGTCGCGGGGAACCCGAATACCTTGAAGATATTCTTGATGAGGCGGCGATCAGTAACATCCAGGTCCCTGGCTACACAACAGAAGGTGGTGAAGGTGGTGAAGATGCTGAATCGGACCCTCTATACGACGAAGCCGTTGCCTTTGTGTTGCAAACACGTAAAGCCTCCATATCGTCCGTGCAACGCAAACTGCGTATCGGCTATAACCGTGCTGCCAGACTTATAGAACAAATGGAGGCCTCTGGTGTTGTCAGTGAGATGGGAACCAATGGCAACCGGGAAGTGCTGGCTCCGGGACCAGGACGTGATTAAGTTACCATCTACAACTATCCGTGGTTTTCGCTCCATGATTCGAAAGTTATTCACCGTTTTTGTGCTGATGATCTCCACCATCTGTTATGCGGGGGGGCAGCCGCCAGCCGGTGAACTGCGGATGCGTATGAGTGATCTGGATAGCCTTTCGGCCGACTTCAAACAAACGGTCTATGCCGCTGAGGGTGAAATCGTGCAACAGGCTAGTGGACACATGCTTGCGGCGCGGCCGGGCCGGGTCAGATGGAATACCGATGCACCCCTTGAGCAGTTGATCGTCACCAACGGCAAAAAATTGTGGTTGTATGATCCTGACCTTGAGCAGGTCACTATCAAGCCATTCGATGCTGATCTCGGAAAAACGCCGGCAGTTCTGTTTATTGGCGACCTGGAAGCTCTCGAAGACAGCTACAGTGTGTCTCTGGATGAAGAGGGCCCGTCAGTACTGTTTACACTGCTGCCGAATAAAGCAGACAGCCTCTACGAAAAAGTAACACTCCGGTTCGAGGGGCTCACACCGGTGGGTATGGCTTTGTGGGATACACTGGGTCAGAAGACCGATATTCATTTTGACCGTCTCCAGCGCAACCCCCACTGGACCGCAGATCAGTTCGAGTTCATCCCCCCCGACGGGGTGGATATTATCGGCGATGAGTAGGGACCTGTTCAGTCGCGATATCGGGCAACCCTTGGCGGCAAGAATGCGCCCGCGCACGCTGGAAGAGTTCAGTGGTCAGGCGCACCTGGTGGATACCGGGAAATCTCTGCGGGAGGCCATCCAGGCCGGACAGCTTCATTCTATGGTTTTCTGGGGACCCCCGGGGGTTGGCAAGACAACCCTGGCTAGAATTATTGCTGATTCCGTTGACGCGCATTTGGAAGCGGTTTCCGCCGTTCTCGCAGGCGTTAAGGAAATTCGTGCCGCTGTGGCAAAGGCACAGGAAGAGCGCGACATTCATGGCCGGCAGACCATTCTGTTCGTCGATGAAGTGCATCGCTTCAACAAGTCACAGCAAGATGCCTTCCTGCCCTATGTGGAAGACGGCACAGTAGTGTTGATTGGAGCCACCACAGAAAACCCCTCGTTTGAACTCAACAATGCACTGCTTTCCCGCTGTCGCGTCTACGTTCTGCGAAGTCTTGAGCAGGGTGACATTATCGCTATTTTGCGCCGTTCACTGGCTGATGTCCGCGGTCTTGGTGATCGTCAGTTATCCATTGCTGACGATGCCCTGGAGTTACTCGCCAGTGCCGCAGACGGAGATGCTCGCAAGGCATTAAATTTGCTGGAAATTGCCAGTGACCTGGTCATGGGAAATACCATCGACAGGACAGTGATTGAGGAGGTACTGGTCAGTGATACACGACGCTTCGATAAAGGCGGCGAATATTTCTACGATCAGATTTCCGCTCTCCATAAAGCCGTAAGAGGGTCTTCGCCCGATGCGGCACTCTACTGGTATGCCCGTATGCTGGATGGCGGCTGCGATCCGCTTTATATTGCACGACGGGTAGTGAGGATGGCCAGCGAAGATATTGGTATCGCCGATCCACGTGCACTCGCCCTGGCATTAAACGCCTGGGATACCCAGGAACGATTGGGCAGTCCGGAGGGTGAACTCGCCCTTGCGCAGGCGGTGGTTTACATGGCTGCAGCACCAAAAAGTAATGCTGTCTACCAGGCATTTAACCGTGTTCGCGCTGATATCCGTCAGATGCCTACCTATGATGTACCACTGCATCTGCGCAATGCGCCTACAAAATTGATGAAAGAGCTGGATTACGGGGCAGAGTACCGCTATGCCCACGACGAACCAGGTGCATATGCCCCGGGGGAGTGCTACTTTCCCCCCGAATTGAAAGACAGTCGCTATTACTTCCCCGCAGACCGGGGACTGGAAAAACAGATCGCTGAAAAACTCGATCACTTGCGCGGCCTCGACAAACAGAGTCCGGTAAAACGATATGGGGATGCTGAATGATACAGTGGGTAATGGTGGCGCTTGGCGGTGCCCTGGGTGCAATGGGGCGTTTCGGAGTCAATGCGTTGATCTATCCCACTATGGGTGGGCGATTCCCGATGGGGACACTGGTTGTGAACGTGGTTGGCTCCGTGCTCATGGGGATGTTTTATGTACTGATTATCGAGCGAGGGGTGCTGCCCGCAGAACTTCGCAATTTGCTGATGGTGGGGTTTCTCGGCGCCTTTACCACTTTCTCTACGTTCTCGCTTGATAGCCTCGCTTTATGGCAAAATGGCCACCTTGCGTTGGCGGCCGCCTATGTCGCCCTGAACCTTGTGTTGTGTCTTGCGGGAACGCTGGGCGCCATTGTATTGACCCGATTGTTTTAGGAATATTCCCCTCCCATGTTGGATCCAAAACTGGTTCGTTCAGAGCCACAGACCATTGCCGCTGCGCTCGCCGTCAAGGGTTTTACCCTGGATGTTGATAAACTGAACGAATGGGAAGCTGCCCGCAGGGAGCTCCAGGAAAAGGCCCAATCACTGCAGGCAGAGCGAAATGCCTATGCAAAGTCCATGGGTAAAGCCATTGGTGAAGCCAAGGCCAAAGGGGAAGATATTGAGCCTCTAAAGGCAAAAGGGGAGGCTCTGAAACTTGCCTGTAGTGAAGCAGAGGCGGCCCTCGCGACCGTGCAACAGCAACTGGACGAGTACCTGAGTGGCGTACCCAACACTCCGGATCCGGAAGTGCCAGCAGGCGCAACGGAAGATGACAACGTTGAGATCCGCCGTTGGGGTGAGCCTCGAGTATTCGATTTCGAAGTCAAGGATCATGTGGATCTCGGCGCCGGCCTCGGCCTGCTGGATTTTGAAACGGCCACCAAGATCACCGGCTCCCGTTTTGCCGTGATGAAGGGCGAAATCGCCCGCCTTCACCGTGCCCTGATCCAGTTTATGCTCAATACTCACACAGGGGAGCATGGCTACGAGGAAATCAATGTGCCCTACGTGGTCAACAGCGATTCCCTTTATGGCACCGGGCAGCTGCCGAAGTTTGAAGAAGACCTGTTCAAACTGACGGACGACCGCGATTTTTACCTGATACCCACAGCCGAAGTGCCGGTGACCAATGTGTTCCGAGATGAAATCATCGACGCCGCCCAATTGCCGGTTAAATTTGCCTGTCATACCCCCTGTTTCCGCAGCGAAGCAGGCAGTTATGGCAAGGACACTCGGGGTATGATTCGACAGCACCAGTTTGAAAAAGTGGAACTGGTGCAATTTGTCCGACCAGAAGAATCAACTGAAACCCTGCAACAGCTCACCGGCCACGCCGAGGCCATATTGCAGAAACTCGGTCTGCCATACCGCACCATCATTCTCTGCGGGGGCGACCTGGGTTTTTCCTCAGCCCGCACTTATGACATAGAAGTTTGGTTGCCATCCCAGCAGCGCTATCGGGAAATCTCCTCTTGCAGTAATTTCCGAGACTTTCAGGCACGCCGCCTGAAAGCCCGCTGGCGCAACCCGGAAACCGGCAAGCCCGAGCTGTTGCATACACTCAATGGTTCCGGTCTGGCGGTGGGGCGCGCGCTGCTGGCAGTGATGGAAAATTATCAACAAGCCGATGGCAGCATTGCTGTTCCCGAGGTGCTGCAACCCTACATGGGTGGTCAGGCCAGCATTGGCTGAACACGCCTTTCTGGACCAGACTTAAGCTATGGATCTGTTGCCGCTTTTTCACAATCTCCGCGGTCGGCGCTGTCTGGTTATCGGGGGCGGGGATGTCGCTCTGCGTAAACTGCGTCAGCTGGCCGATGCCGGTGCCGCTATTGAGGTTGTCGCTCCCCAGATTAACCAGGCCATCCGTGAGCTGGCTAAAAAACATACCCTCAGCTTTCAGGAACGGCCGTTCGTACAGGAAGATATTGCCGGTGCAGTTCTGGTGGTGGCAGCCACCAATGACGATGAGGTCAATGCGCAGGTTTCCCGGCTGGCTCAGGCGGCCAATATCCCTGTCAATGTAGTGGACAGTCCTGAGTTGTGCACCGTGGTCTTTCCCTCCATTGTCGATCGCTCACCGGTACAGATCGCCATCAGTAGTGGCGGCAACGCCCCGGTGTTGGCCCGTATGCTGCGTACCCGCCTGGAAGCACTCATCCCATCCGGTTACGGCAAGCTGGCAGCGTTGGCGGGCAAATACCGAGACAGGGTTAAGGCACGATTTCAGAGCAGTCTTGATCGCAAAGCGTTCTGGGAAGAGGTGTTTGAGGGAGATATTGCCGAGCTGGTCTACTCAGAACGGCTGAAAGAGGCCGATCAGCGCCTCAAGCAGCGACTCGAGCAAGATCAGCCCTCCAACGTTGGTGAGGTCTACCTCGTGGGCGGTGGTCCGGGTGATCCAGACCTGTTGACCTTTCGGGCCCTGCGCTTAATGCAGAAAGCCGATATCGTACTTTACGATCGCCTGGTCTCGAAAGAGGTGATGGCTCTGGTACGCAGAGATGCCGAACTGATCTATGTGGGGAAAACGGCTGGTGATCATCCTGTTACCCAGGAAAATATCAATGAGAAACTTGCGGAATATGCACTGCAGGGCAAGCGCGTGCTGCGCCTGAAAGGTGGGGACCCCTTTATCTTTGGGCGTGGTGGTGAGGAAATTGCCCATTTGGCGGAACGGGGTGTGCCATTTCAGGTAGTACCTGGAATCACCGCCGCCTCGGGTTGTGCCAGTTATGCCGGTATTCCGCTGACCCACCGGGACTATGCTCAGTCCGTGCGCTTTATTACCGGACACCTAAAGGATCATTCACTGGACCTCAACTGGCAGGATCTGGTGTCTTCCAATCAGACTCTGGTGTTCTATATGGGGCTCAGTGGCCTGGAGAGCATCTGCAGGGAGCTGATTGCCCGTGGCAAGTCCGCCACCACCCCAGCCGCCCTGGTAGAAAAGGGCACAACGGCTCGCCAGCGTGTGTTTATCGGCGATCTGACCACGTTGCCGGATATCGTGCGCAAAGCCGAAGCCAAAGCCCCTACCTTGATCATCGTTGGTGATGTGGTCAAACTTCATGATCAGTTGTCCTGGTTCAAGGGCTAAACACGGTTTTAAGGAGAATACCCATGGCCAATTATGACGTTGACCTGTTTGTCATCGGTGCAGGCTCCGGTGGGGTGCGTACCGCTCGTATGTGTGCTCAACAGGGGTTGCGCGTGGTAGTTGCTGAAGCCCAGTACCTGGGTGGTACCTGTGTTAACGTCGGCTGCGTTCCCAAAAAGCTGTTTGTGTACGCATCGTCATTTGCAGAGGAATTCAGGGCCGCGCGGGGATTTGGCTGGCAGTTGGGTGCAGCCGAGTTTGACTGGCCTACGCTGCGGGATAATAAAAACCGTGAAATTCAACGCCTCAATGGTATTTACGGCAACCTGCTGGATAACTCCGGCGTTGAACTGGTGACAGGTTGGGCAAAGATTCTGGGTCCCCACGAGGTCGAGGTCAGCGGCCAGGTCTACCAATGTAAAAACATTCTCATCGCCACGGGCGGTACTCCGTTTGTTCCCAGCTTTCCCGGCAGTGAGCTGGCCATTACCTCTAACGACGCGTTTTACCTGGAGAGCCTTCCGGAGCGCATAGTAATTGTTGGTGGCGGTTATATCGCCGTTGAATTCGCCGGTATCTTCAATGGCCTGGGTGTGGAAACACATCTGCTTTACCGGGGACCGCTGTTCCTGAGGGGATTCGATGAAGATGTGAGAAATACACTCAAGGAAGAAATTGAAAAACAAGGAGTTAAGATACATTTCTCAACTGATATCGAGAAAATTGAGGCCGTCGACAACGGATTCTCAGTACAGCTTAACAACGGTGAAAGCCTTGAAACGGGCCTGGTCATGTATGCGACTGGCCGCCGCCCCCTCACCGATGGGTTGGGGCTTGAAAACACCGCGATTGAATGTCGGGATAACGGCTCCATCGTGGTGGATGACTACTTTCAGACTTCGGAACCCTCAATCTATGCCATCGGTGATGTGATCGGGCGCGTGGAGCTGACACCGGTGGCCATCACCGAGGGTATGGCTCTGACCAAAACTCTTACCACGGGAACGCCCACAGCGGTGGATTACAGCAATATACCCACGGCGGTCTTTAGCCAGCCCAATAGTGCTTCCGTGGGGTTGACCGAGGCCCAGGCCCGGGAACAACACGGCGACGATCTGGCCATTTACCGCAGTCGCTTCCGCGCCATGAAAGAAACCCTGGGTGGCGGCGATGGCAAGGTGTTTATGAAGCTCATTGTCCAGTGTTCCACTGATCGTGTGATTGGTTGTCACATGGTCGGGGAGGGCGCCGGGGAAATTATCCAGGGTATGGCCGTCGCCATGAAAGCCGGTGCCACCAAGGCCGATTTTGACGCGACGATCGGTATTCACCCCACAGCTGCAGAAGAATTCGTAACCATGCGTGAACCCTCCTGATCGCAAGCGCGGCTTGATCTCTCAATGCTGCCAGCTTCAGAACCGGTCCATCAGCGAATAGTACAGCATCCCGGCTACCATACCTGGCCAACGCAGCATGGTGCCGCCGGGGAATGTTCTGATGGGCAGCCCTGCAAACAATTCAAACTGTTCACTGTCTCCGCAGATGGCCTCTGCAATGGCTTTGCCCAGGAAGGTTGCGGTAGGTACCCCGTGGCCGGAATAACCATGGGCAAAATGGATGTTTTTCTGCAGACGACCTACATGGGGCATGCGCTGTAGGGTAATGGCCAGTTTCCCTCCCCAGGCGTAGTCAATAGAAGCCGCGGCCAGCTGTGGATATATCTGGAGCACCCGCTTTCTGACAATGTCGGCTATGTTGTTTGGCAGGGAAGAGCGATAACTTTCCCCACCCCCAAACACCAGGCGGCCATCTTCACTGCAACGCCAGTAATTAATCACGAAACGTGAGTCCTGAACGCCCAGGCGATTGCGAATCAGAGAGTTCGCCAGCTCCTGTCCCAGTGGTGCGGTAGCCACCAGGAAGTTGTTGATGGGCATGATCTTGCCGGATATGCGTGGTTCCAAGTTTCCCAGGTAGCCATTACAGGCTAGCACCAGGTGTTTTGCCTTGACGTGAGAACCATTGGCTGTGAAAACCGTAATATCCTGCCCCTGGCTACGGTATGACGACACCGGACTATGTTCGAACAGTTGCACGCCAGCTGCCATCGCGGCCTGTGCCAGTCCCAGTGCATAGTTCAGCGGGTGCAGGTGCATGGAGGCGGTATCGTACAGTCCGCCGTAAAAGGCTGTGGTCCCAAGTAGTTCCGAGACTTCCTCCCTGGTAATGGCCCGTGCCTGGGTGTAGCCATAGCGTTGCTGAAGAAAGTCGGCCTCTGCCCGGAATTCTTCCGTGTAACGGGATTTGTGTGCCACATGCAGGATCCCTTGCTGAAGATCGCACGCTATGTGATGACGATCAATCAACGTCCTAACCAGTGCCACGGCATCAAGCCCGGCCTGCCAGAGTTGCTGGGCAACAGCTGCACCGTAGAGTTTTTCCAGGTCGTCCTGATGACGTCGCTGTCCCGTGCCTACATGGCCGCCATTGCGCCCCGACGCACCACTGGCAATGTGGTGAGACTCAAGTACTGCTACCTTGCAACCAGCTTCATTCAGATGGAGTGCGGCAGACAAGCCGGTATAACCACCTCCGACGATACAGACATCAACCTCGATATCCTGATCCAGAACAGGACACGACAGGTCATAGCGTCGACTGGCTTCGTAGTAGCAATCTGGATATTGGCGTGGGTTTATCATGTGCCCGGTCTAATCTCGGAGGAAATCTGCGCTAATTTAATTAAATAATTAGGTATACACTACCATGCAGGAGGACTATTTAAGGATTTGCTATGCAGGAAGATCAGGAACTGGCCGACTGGCTCAAAGCCAATAACATCAGCGAGGTGGAATGCCTGGTGCCGGATATGACCGGTTCCGCCCGCGGCAAATTCATTCCGGCTAACAAGTTTCTCAAGGAGGAGAGCCGGTTGCCCGAGAGTATTCTGGTGCAGACCGTAACCGGTGATTTCAGCGACCGTTTCTGGGGTGTCTACAGTTCCAGTGACGGCGATATGATCCTGGAACCTGACCTCTCCGCGGTTCGCAAAGTGCCCTGGGCCAACGAATCCACGGCACAGATCATCCACAACTGTTTTGACAAGGACGGCAACCCGCATCCGCTTTCCACGCGCAATGTCCTGAAAAAGGTGCTGGATCTGTACGCCCAGGAGGGATGGCGTCCTATCGTTGCCCCCGAAGTTGAGTTTTACCTGATCGAACGCAATCTCGACCCCGATGTTGAACTGAAGCCGCCAACAGGGCGCTCGGGACGCCCGGAGACAGCGCGCCAATCCTACAGTATTGATGCCGCCAATGAATTCGAGCCCTTTGTCGAAGACATGTATAACTACTGCAATGTGATGGAACTGGATGTCGATACACTGATTCACGAGTCCGGGCCCGCACAACTGGAAATCAACTTTCTCCACGGCGATGCACTGGATCTGGCTGATCAGGTTTTCATCTTCAAGCGTACCATTCGCGAAGTGGCCATGCGGCACAATATCTACGCCACCTTCATGGCCAAGCCTATGAAGAATGAGCCAGGGAGCGCCCTGCATTTGCACCAGAGCATTAACGACCAGGACGGCAAGAATATTTTTTCCACCGAAACGGGCGAGGAAAGTGACTACTTCCGTTGGTACATCGGCGGCTTGCAGAAATACTCAAACAGCGTGATCTCCTTCTTCGCGCCAAATGTCAATTCCTACCGGCGTTTCACAAAAGATGTGTCAGCACCCATCAATCTCTGCTGGGGTTATGACAACCGTACGGCGGGTTTGCGCATTCCGGACTGTACGCCGGCTTCCCGCCGGATTGAAAACCGTTTCCCCGGTGCCGATGTGAACCCCTATCTGGCGGTGGCGGCGTCCCTTGCCTGTGGCTACCTGGGGATTAAAAACCGTATTGAGCCCACGCCGCCACACAGCGGAAACGCCTACGAGGAGGAAATCATGCTGCCCCGAAGCCTGGAAGAGGGTATTCGCGCACTGGATGAGTGCGATGAGATCAAGGAGATCTTCGGTGAGCTTTTTGTGATGGCATATACCGACGTCAAGCTGGAAGAGTTCGAGGCGTTTATCCGTGTTATCAGTTCCTGGGAGCGGGAGTTCCTGTTGCTGTCTGTTTGAATGACGATAAAAAAAGGGCCGACATGTTAATTGCCGGCCCTTTTTTTATGTCGGATTTCAATGCGTCATATTGTTGTGCGCTACCGGTTGATCAGGCGGCCATGGATTTCTGTATCTGGGCTGCCCAGGCGGTGCTGTGGCGGTAACAGACTTCGTAATAGTTCATATCCAGCAGGCCTTTCAGTACCTTGAAGTTGCCATCCTGGTAATTTTCCACCTCGTTCAGGACTTCACCCAGTGGGCCTTCTCTACTCACCAGGGCTGTTTTGATATCACTGTTAAGGGGGATCTGTTTCACCAGCTCAGTCATTTCAATATCAGCCAGTACATCCAGCTGTGAGAGCAGGCCAGCCATAAAGTAACTGACTGGCATATCACGGCCCTTGAGCTCGGCCACAATCTCACACATGCGGCCTCTGACAAGCATATTACGCATCAACTCCTGGGGTTTGTCATCACTGCCATCCAGCAGAAACAGACTGATCCAGCGACGCATCTGATCCATACCCAGAATGTTGATGGCGTGGGAGAGGGAATCGATTTCCCGCGATAGTCCCAGGGCTGCAGAATTGACGATTTTCAGTAGTTTGTAAGTGAGATTGACATCCTTGATTGCCATCTGCTCAATGGAGCCTACGGTAGCACGCGGATTCTGTAATTCAGCCAACAGTTCGAACAGTACCACTTTGTTGTGGCCCAGTTTTTTACCCTGGGTTTCCTTGGGCTTGCCAAGAATATCACCGGCAAAGTACTTAAAACCAATATCGATACACTGCAGGAATTCCTGTTGGCTGTGAAGGTTGAATGCGAGCAGGTCCAGCCCCAGGGGCATCACGTGTTTCACCATCTCCCGGGCAGCCACGGTGCCGATTTGCTGGATATCCAGTTTCAGCATGTGGATGGATTCGAGAATAGGCTGGATACCATTCAGGTCCGGTGAATCCACGGAGATGGCCAGCCGGTAACCGTTCGAGGACAGCTCCCTCAGAGCCTTTACCTGTCCCTCCAGATCATTTTCATCGAGTGTCAGCTCAATAATGTACTGGTCTTTCGGGAATGCCGGCAATTCCAGATCGGCAAGCACCTGGGTGGTGACTTTCAGAAAGCAGGGAACGCTGTTTTTGGCATTGCTCTGGTAGACGACGCCATAGGTTTCCTCTATCACACGCCCCAGCGCCTGCATGTCATCGGCAGTGATGGTCTGGTTGTCCTGGAGAGCCCTGACGATAGGTTCAAAGGCCGCGACTTCGAGGTTTTTGGCGTAGATGGGCCGCATGGCGACCATAATATTCAGTGATGTTTCAGTAGCGTTATCATGAAGTTGCATGGATTGCATATTCATTGGTGTTCTCGTCCTATGATGCTAACTGACTGACAGCGAGGCTGTCAGGCTGATGAACTTATCGTTGCGGATCTCGCACTGGATTGGCCATCAGGCCCATACAGAGTGACTCCTCTTACCTCTCTCATGAAATTCAGAATTTTCTGGTTGGCGCTGAGGCGAACGTTTATGAGACCACCATTCAGCTGATTCACCCGCTGTACCCGCCGAGCCAGATCCTGAAGGGTTTGCCAGTTTGTCAGACAACCGGCCTGTCTGGCCGCTGCTTCGGTGCCTGAGGCGTCGTCGTCAAAACCCAGGTTGAGCTGTAGTTGGCGTCGGGATTGTTCAAGGTGCTCCATAGACTGAAAATTGCCGGCTTTGAGTCCGGCAATGGTTTCCAGTTCGGTCCCGTTTGGTTGAGGTAGCGATAGCTGCTGTTGCTCACGGTTTAACAGTGACAGCAGTTCTTCCAGCAGGGTCAGCTGCCGATCAAACAGGTTTGCTAGGGTCATGTGGTTTGATATCCCGCAGGCTTTCAATCAGACGGTCAGCAATTTTTTCAGGGTTGATTTCCAGCTTGCCATCGGCAATGGCTTGACGAATTTCGTCAATTTTTGCCGTATCGATGTCATGCGTGGTGTCATTCAGCTTCTGGCTGAGATGCGTGACAGAGCCCTGTGGCGCTGCCGGCGAGTTAGCCGTGGCATTCTCCCTGACGGAAGTGCCTTTACCTTGCTCCGTATTCTGCAAGGGCGTCAGCGGGGGGTTGTTGTTAATTTTCAAGGTACCACCTCATTATGTGAAAACCTGTTTGTTAACCCTATTATCGGCTCTTCGAGAGATAACTTTAGGGGTTTTTACTGCGTTAATGTAGCCATATTCCGGTCTCATAACTGGATAACGGCCATACCAGGTCCAGCCACCTCTGCAGAGAGTACCCGGCTTCGTGATATCCGTACATTGATCCGGTCACCGATACGGCCTTTCTGCATTGCCTGGCCCACCAGTGCAATGCGGAAGCCTTTACCCCGTGTTTCCACCCGCACGCGATCACCGCGCTCCACCAGGTTGGGCATTTCCAGGTTTCGGGTCAGTAGTACCTGGCCTTTTTTAAGGTTCCGCTTGGTACGGCTGCCCGTAACGGCCTCAGGGTTCGGTACCATGGTGTCCAGTAAGCTGGTGATGTCCCCATAGGCAATTTCATACTGATTCTGAGTCAGAACTGATCCCCTGGTGATATCTTCAGCACTGACAAGGTATTCGCCCATCACTGTGACCTGTGCCTGCAGAAACCGTTGCTCACCGCCACAGTCCACGCCCACGTAAAGCCGGCCGGAACGGCTCTGGTAACCCCTGGGAAGAGAAAACCCCGGTGCCTGACAGTTACTGGCCCAGTCGACATCCGTGATCAGTTCGGCAGATACCTCCGATCCCAGGTGAGCCAACTCTGCCTGCAGAAAGGTCTCCACTTCATCGCTCATGAGCTGTTCGTCCATGGCCATCACTGGACTGCCAAACGCGATGAATAACAGTAATAGGGCAAGGTCTGGTAACCGGAATCCCCGCGCATGATGACTGTTTCTGCTGACGTTTACTTGCGTTGATCGCTGCATTGTTAACCCGTTGTTATCGGCATCTGAAAGAGATTCTAGAGGGTGTAAATGCACTTTGGTTGAAGAAATAAAGGATAAAAACCCTTTTTTTTCTCCATTTGAAAGCAGGGTCTACCCCCTACACTCAATCCAAGTTTGAGTATGAATGGAGAAAAATCCGCCCATGTTCGACAAGATCAATGACACCTTCCAGTTCCATCAACAGACGTTGAACCTCCGGCACGAGCGCCAGAAAGTGTTGGCCAACAATATTGCCAATGCCGATACACCCGGGTTCAAAGCCCGCGATCTGGACTTTCCCAAAGCTCTGTCTTCTGCGGTTCAACGGCAGTCCGATGGTATTAGTGGTGGATTACAGCGCACCTCCAGCCGTCATCTCAGTGGTGGTGCCCAGGTGCAGGATTTTGGTAACAACCTGCTTTACAGGGTGGCGGCACAGCCAAGTCTTGATGGCAATACTGTGGATATGGATCAGGAACGGGCTGCATTTGCGGATAACACCGTTCGTTACCAGACAAGCCTGGTAATGATGAACAGCTATATACAGGGTCTGAAAACAGCCATTCAGTCCGAGTGATGGCTGAAGCTGATAGCAGGGAGTAATTAATAGTGGCACTTTTCTCAATTTTCGATATTTCCAGTTCAGCACTGACAGCACAGTCACAGCGCATGAACGTTTCCGCGAGCAACCTGGCCAATGCCGATAGCGTCAGCGGTCCCGACGGCGAACCCTACCGCGCCAAACAACTGATTTTTGAAGCAGCGTCGAAAAGACCCGAGCAGCTTGGCGGGGTTCGCGTGACCGAAGTGATCGAGAGCGATGAGCCTTTTCGCATGGAATACAACCCCAGTCACCCGCTCGCTGATGACAAAGGCTATATCCGCAAGCCTAACGTGGAACCGGTACATGAAATGATCGACATGATGTCAGCCTCACGTTCCTACCAGGCCAATGTGGAAGTCATGAACACCAGCAAACAGCTGCTTATGAAAACACTCACCCTTGGAGAGAACTGATCATGAGCACTATTAACGCGATTGACTCGAATATTCTCAATGCCGTGAATGGCAATGCTGCCAAGGACAGTGGGACTGCGGAAAAGCTGCGCAGCAACTTCATGACGTTGCTAATCGCGCAGCTGAAGAATCAGGACCCGCTGAAACCCATGGAAAATGCAGAGCTCACCTCACAGCTTGCACAGATTAACACCGTAAGCGGTATCGATTCGCTTAACACCACCCTCCAGAACATCAACAGCCAGATTGAAGCCGGACAGAATCTGCAGGCCACTGCACTGATTGGCAAGGGCGTCATGGTACCTGGTGATCGCATTCTGGTGGGCGAGGACAGTGTTACCACACCCTTCGGGCTGGAGCTGGATAGTCCGGCTGCTGAAGTCACCGTTTCCATAGTCGATGGGGCCGGTCAGCTGATGCGCAGCTTTGATATTGGTGCCATGGATACGGGGGCAGAAACCTTTGTATGGGATGGCCTGATGGATGACGGCCAAGCGGCGCCGGGTGGCGCCTACAAAGTCGTTGTCCAGGCGCTTTCTGAGAAGGGCAGCCCGGTCATCGCCCGGTCGCTGAATTACGCCATGGTTACCGGTATCAGTAACGGCGGTGAAAACGGCCCCAGACTGGATCTGGGCGGTATATCGGAACAAGTCACTATTGATGACATACGACAAATTCTCTGAGGGTGATCCGTCACCACAGATTTCTCATTCGTAAAGTAAGGTAAAGGAGAGCAACATGGGATTTTCACAGGCATTAAGCGGGCTCAACGCCGCGGCCACAAACCTGGATGTGATTGGCAATAATATTGCCAACTCGCAGACCGTGGGTTTTAAAGGTGGACGTACGCTGTTTGCAGACGTCTACGCTGGCGCTAAAGCCGGCTTGGGCACCAAGGTGGCGGCGGTACTACAGAATTTCAACTCCGGCACTCTGGAAAATACGGGAAGAAACCTGGATATCGCCATTAGCGGTTCCGGTTTTTTCCGTTTGATCCAGAATGACCAGGTTGTGTATTCCCGCAACGGTCAGCTTACCCTGGATAGCGGTGGCTATATGGTAAATGCCCAGGGCGCTCGTCTCACTGGCTTCCCCGGCGGTGTAGTCGGCGGTGGTGACCCCGAGGAGATCCAGATACCCACAGGGGGTCTGGAAGCGACACCAACCACCGCTGTCAGCGCAGTATTTAATCTGGATTCCGCAACCACGGCGATTGACCGCGGCACGGTCGCGTTTGATCCTACCGATGATGCCACGTACTCCTATACCAACAACGTCACTATTTACGATTCTCAGGGTAATTCCCACGCATCGACCCTTTATTTTACGAAAACTGCTGATAACACCTGGGAAGTCCGTTTTTCCCGAGCCGGTGAGCTGGCACCAGAAGTGGGCACACTGAACTTTGATACCAGCGGTCTGCTTGACACCACTACCGGCCTCGACAGCTTTACATTCTCACCCGGCGGTGGCGTGGCTGACCTGGACATTGAACTCAACTTCGATGGTTCCACCCAGTTTGGCAATGACTTTGAGCTGACCGCGATCAACCAGGACGGATATACCTCCGGTAGCCTCGTCGGCGTCGTTATTGACGATGAGGGCAATATTGTCGGCAAGTATTCCAACGAACAATCCCAGGTGATTGCGACCATTCTGATTGCCAACTTCGGCAATCCTGAAGGGCTGTTGCCAAAGGGCGACAACGCCTGGATTGAAACAACCGCCTCTGGTCAGCCCCTGGTGGGAACACCGGGTAGCGGTCAGTTCGGCTCCGTGGCTTCCGGTGTGGTGGAAAACTCCAACGTCGACCTGACCCGTGAACTGGTCAACCTGATCATTGCCCAGCGCAATTACCAGGCAAATGCCCAGACCATCAAGGTTCAGGACGAAGTACTTCAAAGCGCCGTTAACCTTCGGTAATTAAATTATGGACCGCATTATCTACACCGCCATGAGCGGAGCCAAACAGCTGATGGATAAGCAGGCAGTGGTCAGTAACAACCTGGCCAATGTCTCCACCAGTGGATTCCGGGCACAGTTGATGTCTATGCGCTCAGTGCCTGTGCAGGGTGACGCACCTCTGCACACCCGCACCTCTGTTGCAACCGCTATATCCGGTGCGGATCTCGCTCACGGTCCCATGTCCACCACTGGGCGCGAACTGGATGTGGCCATCAAGGGCGACGGCTGGCTGGCGGTGTTGTCGACAGACGGCAGTGAAGCCTATACACGTCGTGGCGATCTGCAGGTTGACGGCAATGGCATGTTAACCAGCGGTGGATTGCCGGTGGTGGGTGAGGGCGGGCCCATACAGTTGCCCCTCGGCGCCCAGGTATTTGTCGGTGCCGATGGCACCATTAGCGCTATTGGTGAAGGCGAGGACCCAGAGTCCATTGCCGATATGGGCCGACTAAAACTGGTGTCATCCGGTGACAAGACCATGATTCGTGGCGAGGACGGTTTATTCCGTGCGCCGCCCAATGACGATGGTGAGGTGGCCAAATTACCCCAGGATGAATCCGTTCAGGTGGCAACTGGTGTACTGGAAGGCAGCAATGTCAGCGCCGTTGCCAGCATGGTGGAGATGATCAGCAGTGCCCGCCAGTACGAAATGCAGATGAAGGTCATCAAAAGCGCCGAGGAAAACGATCAGCGCGCCAATAACCTTCTGTCTAACAACTAAATGCAAGGGATAACATTATGATCAAGTCACTGTGGACAGCGAAAACAGGTCTCGAGTCACAGCAGGTACAGATGGATGTGATATCCAACAACCTCGCCAACGTCAGTACCAATGGTTTCAAGCGCTCCCGCGCGGTCTTTGAAGACTTGCTCTATCAAAACCTTCGCCAGCCCGGTGCTTCTGCCAACACACAGGATTCATTGCCCTCCGGGTTGCAGGTCGGTGTCGGTGTTAGGCCGGTGGCCACTGAGCGTCTGCATACCCAGGGCAATCTGCAAAGTACGGAAAATTCGCGAGACATGGCCATCAGTGGCCGCGGGTTTTTCCAAGTGCTGATGGTGGATGGCACCACCGCCTTTACACGGGATGGCAGCTTTCAGCTGGATGAAAATGGTCAGTTGGTGACTGCCGGTGGCTATCCGGTAGAACCCTCTATCACGATTCCGGAGAACGCGCTGTCAATTACCGTCAGCCAGGACGGCATTGTCTCTGTCACGACTCCCGGATCATCGGTTGCCGAGCAGGTGGGTCAACTGACACTGTCGACCTTTGTAAACCCCACTGGCCTGGAAAGCATCGGCCAGAATCTCTATCTGGAAACCAGCTCTTCAGGTCCGCGTAATGAGTCCATTCCCGGGATGAATGGTACCGGGCAGATCTACCAGGGTTATGTGGAAACCTCGAACGTCAATGTTGTGGAGGAAATGGTCAGCATGATCCAGACCCAGAGAGCCTATGAAATCAACAGCAAAGCCGTGCAGACCAGTGATGAAATGCTATCGAGGCTGGCACAACTCTAATTGGAGAGGCAACGGACATGGCCATTAAACACGCATCACTTTCACTGCTTCTGCTGTTGCTGGCAACAGTCCTGGTGGGCTGTTCGGCCTTACCCAGTCGCCAGACTGAAGCGTTTCGCAGTGCCGAGGTGGTTACGCCACCTCCAGTGGAAGCCAATGGTTCGATATATCAGCCGAGTGTTGCCTATATGCCATTCTTTGAGGATCTTCGCCCACGTCGTGTCGGCGACATCCTCACCATCGTGCTCAACGAGGAAGTCAGTGCAAGCAAGAACTCGTCGTCAAGTATCAGCCGCACCAGTTCTGCGTCCCTCACACCTGACGTCCTCCCGGATGGCCTGGAGAGACTGGGCAAATACTCCTTTGATATTTCCGGTGATTCCGATTTCTCCGGGGGCGGTGGTTCTGAAGCAAACAACACTCTGAGCGGCACTATTACCGTCACTGTGGCCGAGGTCTATCCCAACGGCAACCTGCGGGTAGTAGGCGAGAAGCAAATTGCTATAAACCAGGGCAAGGAATACGTGCGCTTTTCCGGCGTGGTCAATCCCCGCAATGTCGACGGGCAGAACTCCGTGATGTCCACCCAGGTCGCTGATGCGCATATCGAATATGTGGGTGAAGGGTACATCAATGAAGCCCAGCGCATCGGCTGGCTGCAGCGCTTCTTCCTGTTGGTTGCACCATTTTGAAAACTTGGGGTTCAGGTATGAACAGCTTTCAACAAATACACAGAACAACCGCCCGCAGTCTGAAGTGGCTCCTGGTGGTATTGGGCTGCCTGGTTAGCGAGTTGGCAACGGCTGAACGGTTGGGTGAGATCGCTGATTTTATCGGTGTGCGTGACAACCCGCTGGTTGGATATGGCCTTGTGGTCGGTCTTGATGGCAGTGGTGACCAGACACAACAGGCACCGTTCACTGGCCAGAGTCTCGCCAATATGCTTTCACAGCTGGGTATCACCATTCCTCCGGGAACCAACATGCAGCTGCGCAACGTGGCTGCGGTGATGGTGACTGCGACCATGCCGCCATTTGCCCGCCCCGGACAAAATCTGGACGTGGTGGTTTCCTCTGTGGGTAATGCCCGCAGTTTGCGCGGTGGTACCTTGATGATGACCCCCCTCAAGGGTGCTGATGGTCAGGTGTATGCGATCGCTCAAGGCAATGTGTTAATCGGTGGAGCTGGAGCTGAAGCAGGTGGCAGCAGTGCTCAAATTAACCAGCTTTCCGGCGGCCGCATCCCGTCCGGTGGGGTGGTTGAGCGCCAGGTGCCCCTGCGTTTGGGTGCCGACGACGGTGTACTGCAACTACAGATGAAAGAGGCCAGTTTCAGTAATGTGGAAAACGCCGTTAATCTCATCAACAGCCAGTTTGGCAGCCCGGTGGCCTGGGCCGCAGATGGCCGTGTAATCAACCTGCGTGGTCCCAGAGACAGCAATGCACTGGTAAGCTTTATGGCCAGGATCGAAAACATCTCGATCACCCCTGAAGCGAGCGACAGTAAGGTGGTGATCAACTCCCGAACGGGGTCAATCGTGTTGAACAGCCGCGTCAAACTGCGACCTGCGGCTGTCGCCCACGGCAACCTCTCAATTGTGATTGAAACCGACTATGGCGTCAGCCAGCCCGCACCCTTTGGCGAAGGGGAGACCGTGGTCGTGCCCCGCAGTGATATTGCCATCGAACAGGAAGCCGGTGCCCTGCATTTTGTCGAGGGGGCAGACCTGGCGGAAGTGGTTCGCGCACTGAACGGGCTCGGGGCAACCACCCAGGATTTGATGTCCATCCTGGAGGCGCTGAAAGCCTCGGGCTCGTTGAGCGCGGACCTGGAGATTCTCTAATGCATGAGACCCAGCTGACCAATCAGTTTGCCCTCGATGTACTCAGCACCCAGAAACTAAAACACTCTGCGGCACGGGGCAACCAGCAGGAAGCCCTGCGGGAAGCGGCGGTGCAGTTTGAAGCCTTGTTCCTGCAGAAAATGCTGCAGAGCATGCGCGATGCAATTCCTACCAGCGACCTGCTAAAAAGTCAGCAGACAGAATTTTATGACTCATTGATGGACAAACAGTGGGCCCAGCATTTATCCGGGCAGGGCATCGGTCTGGCAGATCAGCTGGTCAGTCAGATTTCACTGCAACGCAACTACGGCAAGCCCGCCAATAACCAGATCAATGAGCTCATTGCCGGTATTCCAAGGGGTGTACCAAGGGTGCTACCTGCACCTGCAGCATTGGCAAAACTGGCCCCTGAAACGGCTGGATTGAAAGAGACGACTTTGCTGGCAGACTCTCTAGAGGCTCAGCACAGTATTACTAATGAACAACTGACGGGTCGGGACTTTGTGAATAGTCTCGAGTCTCAGGCGCATGCCGTTGCAAAATCCACCGGGTTGCCAGCATCGCTGATGATGGCACAGGCGGTACTGGAAACCGGCTGGGGATCCCGTCAGATCTTCAGTGAGGATGGCAGTAATTCCCACAATCTATTTGGTATCAAGGCGGGCAGTAGTTGGCAGGGAGACACTGTTGACGTCGTCACCCACGAATATGTCGATGGCCGCAAGCAAAAAGTCACGGAAAAATTCCGTGCCTATGACTCTTACCAGTCATGTTTTGAAGATTACGCTGCGCTGATGGCACAAAATCCGCGCTACGAGCGGGTAATCAGTGCCGGTGATGAGCGTCTGGCCGCTCAGGCATTACAGGAAGCGGGCTATGCTACAGACCCGCAATATGCCAGCAAGCTGATTGCCCTGATGAAACAGAATCTGACACCGGGGCAGTCCGGGTGAGTGGCGCTCAAGATGATCTGTTTTGCGTCGATATAACACTATGGATTACACAGGACAGGCTGAATGAGTATCTTTTCAATTGGTGTTAGCGGCCTCAGTGCTGCCCAGGTGGCGCTGAAAACCACCAGTAATAACATCAGTAATGTCTATACGCCGGGTTACAACCGGGAATTGACACTGTTGGAGGATTCGACCCTGGCAGGTGGTGTCGAGATCACTGCCATTCAGCGCCAGTTTGATTACTTCACCGCAAATCAGCTCAACCAGGCAAACTCACAGTTAAAGTCGCTGGAATCCTACGAAATCCAGATCAACCAGATTGACAACTTGCTGGCCGATCAGAATGCCGGCCTGGCCCCGTTGATGCAGAACTTTTTTTCCGCGCTGTCGGACCTGTCAGCGGCGCCCTCGGACCCCGCAGCACGTCAGGGCGTGATTGGTACAGCCAATACCCTTAGCGCACAGTTCCGTTCCATGGGGGAATACTTTGAAGATATGCAGCAGGGAATCAACACCCAGATTGAATCTGAAATCACTCAGATCAACAATACCGCAGACCTGATCTCGAAATTGAACCGGGAAATCGCCATTTCCCGGGCGCGCACCGGTGAAGAACCCAATAGTCTGCTCAACCGTCGCGATCAATTGGTTGCCGAGCTAAGTGAGCGGGTTGAGGTCAAGGTCTATATCCAGGACGGCGGGGCCTACAACGTGAGTATTGGCAATGGCCAGCCACTGGTCTCCGGCAGTGACAGTTACCAGCTGGTGCCCATTGCTTCCTCGCTGGAACCCTACAAAACCGTTATTGGATATGAAGATTCAGCCGGCAATGTGCTGGAACTTGACGAGACTCTTTTTGAGGAAGGCCGTCTCGGTGGCTTGATGACGTTCCGCCGTGAAACCCTGGACATTGTTCAGAACAAAGTCGGTCAAATGGCCGTCACCCTGGCCATGGAATTTAACGATCAGCACCTGGCCGGTCTGGATCTGAATGGGGATCCCGGTCTTGAGTTTTTTGACATTGGCGAGCCCGTAACCTTCTTCAGCTCCAGAAATGTTGGCACAGCGAGTTTTAGTGCAGAAATCATCGATGCCACTCAGCTTCAGGGCGTCGACTACGAACTGCGTGTCAGCAATGCCGCCACCGGTGAATTCACAATTATTCCCAGCGATGGCACCGCCAGCTTCACAGCGACGCTGGATGGCAGCAACCAGCTGACCTTCGATGGTGTCACCATGACCCTGGATGACCCGGCATTACTGGTTGATGGCGACCGCTTTAACCTGTTACCCACCCGTGATCTGGCAGGTTCACTGTCAACCCTGATCCAGGATAGTTCACTGATTGCCGCAGGTCAGATTGGCGGCAGTGGTGACAACCTCAATGCACTGGCACTTCAGGATCTGCAAAACAGTGCGATTTTCGGTGGCTCGGCAACGCTCAGCCAGGGGTATGCCTCCATTGTCAGCGATGTGGGTAACCGGACCAATATCGTGCAGGTCAACCTGTCTGCCCAGGCCGGTGTGACTCAACAGATTCGCACCCTGCAGCAGTCAGAATCCGGGGTAAACATGGATGAGGAAGCGGCAAATCTGATCCGTTATCAACAGTATTACCAGGCAAATGCCAAAGTGATAGAAGTGGGTTCAACCATTATTGATACCTTGCTGGGTATCCGCTAACGCCGCGGGAGAAAAGTCACATGCGTATCAGCACCATCACTATCTATGAGCAGAGCGTCTCATCCATGAATCGCCAGCAGACTGATTTCATGAAAGTGGGCCAGCAGATTGCCACCGGACGTCGTGTGGTCAACCCATCGGATGACCCGCAGGCCGCCGCGCAGGCCATTGGTGTCTCCCAGGCTATCGGTATCACTGAACAGTACACCGATTCACGTATTACCGCCCGCAACTCTCTGTCCCAGGAAGAGAGCGTGCTTAATAGTATTGGCGACGCCATCGCCAAAGCCAAAACACTGATGGTTCAGGGCGCTACCGGCACTCTCAGCAACACCGACAGAGCCTCCGTGGCGACGGAACTGAATGGTATCCTGCAGACGGTTATTGGTCAGGCAAATGCCGCGGATGGCAATGGCCGTTACCTGTTCGGTGGGTTCAGCGACAACAGTCAACCCTTTATCGAGGATGCTACCGGTTCCATTGTTTATGTGGGTGATACCAACAACCGCCAGCAGCGTGTGGATTCCTCACGGCTGATGGATGTGACGGACCATGGCGTAGATGTGTTCCTGAGCGTACAGAGTGGCTCCGGTTATGTCGCTGAAGCCGCAACCACCAATACCGGGGAAACCGTGTTTACCGGTCCCCTGGTGGTTGATCCCACCGATCCCCAGTTTGGCAATAACTTTCAGATAGACTTTGTCGATGTGGCAGGAGAGATGTATTACAGCATCGACGGCGGTGCACCGGTTCTCTATGAAGATGGCGCCAATATCAGCTTTGGCGGTCTGTCCCTGAAGCTTGAGGGTATTCCGGCTGACGGTGATTCCATTACCGTAGGCACCGCTGAAACCATGAACACGGACCTGTTCGCCACCCTGCAAAAAGCCCTGACGGCCCTGAACACACCGCAAGCCACCGAAGCTGATACCGCAGCCTTCCGTAATACTATGAGCACAGTGATGCGAGAGCTTGATAACAGCCTCGACAATGTACTGACCGTTCAGGCGTCTGTGGGCGCCCGTCTCAATGAACTGGATGTCGTCGACGGCGTGGCTGAAAACCGCAAATTGAGTTACCAGCAGAACCTGTCCGACCTGATTGACCTGGATTATGTCAGCGCAATTTCGGATTACAGCCTGCGACAGGTGGGTCTCGAGGCCGCGCAGAAAGCTTTCGTCGATATTAACGGCATGTCACTGTTCAATTTCCTGAAATAACGGGCCCCTAAGTTTCGGTTCTGCCTTTAACCAATTCGAAATACTTTCTGCGTCGTCAGAGTCAGTCTGTCGACACGCCTTTGTACATACTGTTTGTTCAATTCAACTCACGTTATTTGCACCTGGTGAAACCTAGGTAGCTACTAGATCTATCAAGTTCTATACACAGGTGTTTCTCAGTGTATTCGATAAAGCCATTATGAGGGCGGATAAGGCTGTTAAATGTTCAGGTCGTTAACCTAGGGTTTGAGTCCTCGCAACAGTTCCTGCATAAAATTGAGCCCCTGATCAAACAGGCTTAACAGGAAGCCGCCGATATCCTGCATCAGCAGGGCAAAAAGCAGGATGCCCACGGTCAGCGAGATCGGGAAGCCCACCGAGAACACTGTGAACTGAGGGGCTGAGCGGTTGAGAATACCCATGGCCAAATTGATGATCAGCAGCACGCCGAGTACTGGTAGTGCCAGCAACAGGCCTGCTGAAAAAATAATCCCCGCATAATCCACCAGCATCATGAAGCTACTGGCCTGGATGGAAAACGAGGCGATGGGAATCAGTGAAAATGACCCGGCGAGCACGTTGATCATTAACAGGTGTCCATCCACGGTGACAAACAGCAGCAGGGCGACGATGTAAAACACACGGGCCAGAATCATGGTGTTTGCACCGGAATCCTGGGAAAAAAATGAGGCGAATGCCAGACCCATCTGTAAGCCGATCATGTCGCCGGCGGCCTGAATAGCACTGAAAATAATGTCCATTACCAGCCCGATGGCCAGGCCGATAATCACCTGTTCAATCAGAATGCCAATACTTGCCCAGGACAGCAGCGGGGCAGTGGGAAGTGGCGGCAGTAGAGGGCTGATCAGGACGGTAATAATAAAGGCCATGCCGATTTTGACCTGCATGGGAATGCTGGAATGCCCGAGTAGCGGTGCCACAGCGAGAAATGCGGTAATACGGGTGAAAGGCCAGATAAACAACGCCAGCCAGGCTTCCAGTTGTGCAAAAGTAATTTGCAACATGGGTTACTGAATCCAGAACGGAATATCCTGAAACAAGGTTGTCGTGAACTCCGTGATGATCTGAATCATGAATGGGCCGGCAAGGACCAGAACGGCAAAGACTCCAAGAATTTTCGGGATGAAGGAGAGTGTCATTTCGTTAATCTGCGTCACTGCCTGGAACAGGCTCACCAGCAAACCGATCAACAGCGCCGACAGCAGCAGTGGGGCGGCCAGCATCAGGGCGACGCGCATACCTTGGTAGGCGAGATCCATTACCGATTCTGGAGTCATGGCAAATCCTCGTTAGTCAGTTAAAACTCTGTGCCAGTGAACCGATCAACAGGTGCCAGCCGTCCACCAGGACAAAAAGCATCAGCTTGAAAGGCAGTGAAATGGTTGCTGGCGGCACCATCATCATACCCAGCGCCATCAGTACGCTGGCTACCACCAGGTCAATGATCAGAAAGGGAATAAAAATGGTGAAACCGATCTGGAAAGCAGTTTTCAATTCGCTGGTGATAAATGCCGGCATCAGCACCTTGATGGGCACATCTTCCGGTCCCTGGAACGGGCCGCTGCCCGAGAGTTGTGCAAACAGGGCCAGATCGGGCTCACGAGTTTGCAGCATCATGAATTCTCGCATCGGCACACTGGCTTTCTGAAGGAATGCCTCAAAACCAATTTCATTGTTGTTGAGGGGCGCCCAAGCCGTTTCATAGACGCGGTCAAACACCGGCGCCATGACGAACAGGGTCAGAAAAAGCGCCATACCAATTAACACCTGGTTGGGTGGCGCAGACTGTGTGCCCATGGCGGTGCGCAACAAGCTCAGTACGATGACAATCCGGGTAAAGCTGGTCATCATCAGCAGAATGGCCGGAATAAATGCCATGCTGCTCAGTAACAGCAGCAGTTGCAGGTTGATCGACCATTGTTGGCCACCGTCGGCTGTCGGCGTGCTGGTCAACCCCTGAATCTGGGCGAGACTGGTCTCCGGCAAAAGCATCACAACAATGCCCAGAGTCAGCATCAACAACCGGGTTCTGGCGACGTTGGGACCGGGCATTAACTATCTCCCTTGTCGGGAACGTGTCCAGGGGTTGAACGATTTGCCATCGCCTGTAGCAAGCGATGGCCGAAATGACCATTATCTGCCTGGGATTCAGCTGTAGTGACCGTGTCCGGTCGCGGCATGTCGTGCAGTTTACTGATCTGGCCGCCACCCACACCCAAGACCAACCAGGTGCGTTCCACCTCCACAATCACCACTCGTTCCCGAGGGCTCAGGCTGGTGCTGGCTATGGTTTTGATCACCTGGCTACTGCTGACAGCCTTGCCGTTAAGCCGCTTCAACAGGTAGCTGAGGGCGAGAATAACGACAATGACAACGACCAGTGACAGCACGGTTTTTCCAAGCATCGCCATGCTGTACAACGCATCAGTACCTGTACCCAACGTGCCCAGGTTGCTGGCAACTTGTGGGGCGCTATCGTTCATCGATTCAGTTTCTGGACCCGTTCAGACGGGGTGATGATGTCTGTGATGCGGATACCGTACTTGTCTTCAACCACTACCACTTCACCCTGGGCGATAAGATAGCCGTTGATCAGAATATCCATGGGGTCGCCGGCCAGGCCATCCAGTTCCAACACTGACCCCTGGGTCAGTTCCAGCAGTTGCTTGATAGAAATACGCGTTCTACCCAGCTCCACATTAAGGCGCACCGGGACATTCATTATGATGTCCAGTTCGCGGGCATGAGTAGTGGGCGAATCGCCTTCCAGCGGTTTGAAAACATCGCTTTTTACAGCTTTTGCAGCAGCTGTTTTTGCCGGCGGGGGTTCATCCTCTGGGTCGACCTTGCTGGCTTCGCTTTCTTCCTGCTCAGCTAACGCAGCCGCCCAGGGGTCTTCCTCAGGCGATCCTTTGGCTGATTCCTGATCGCCGCCTTTGGCTTCGCTTTCTGCCTGCTCAGCCATAGCTTCTGCCCATGGATCCTCTTCCGAGGGTTCACCGGCAACAGCCTGTTCAGCGTTTGCTTCTTCGGCCAGGGCTGCCATGCCTTCCTCGGCAAGTGCTTCCGCAGCTTCGGCCATTTTTTTGGTGGTACCGCTTTCTGCCGTTGCTGTTTCGCTTTCCTGAGCGGCTACTTTTTCGTCATCGGTTGAATCATTCATCTTCTGATTCCTTTGCTTCTTTGGCCGCGGGTTTCTTGGTCAATTCAACGGCCAGTGGAGTGGGTGGGTCGGCAGGGATTTCAATAATTTTTTCCACAGAGAGCGCCTTGTGCTCATTCTGACTACCGTAACCGCAGGTCAGTACAGGTACGCCATCGACATGGGCGGTAACAGTTTCCGGAAGTTCTATGGGTAGCACATCGCCTATTTTCAGGGACAATACCTGGCTAATGGTTGAGGGTATGCCCACCAGGTCTGCTACCAGTTCCACGTCTGTCTGCTTCAACTCTTTGGACATACGGGTATTCCATGAGCCATCACCATAATTCTGGCTCTTGTCGGCAGGGTTGGTGAGCAGGTCCTTCAATGGCTCAATCATTGAATAGGGCATGCAGATATGGAAATCGCTTGAGGTGTTACCCACATCAAGGTGAAAGGTAGTGTTGACTATCACCTCATTGGGAGAATTGGTGATGTTTGCAAATTTTGCCTGCATTTCCGCCCGCAGGTATTCGATTTCGAGGGGAAAAATGGATTCCCATGACTCCTGGTAGGCATCGGTCGCCAGTTTCAGCATGCGCTGAATAATGCGCTGTTCGGTGGAGGTGAACTCTCGGCCTTCAGATTTGGTGACGAAGCGACCGTCGCCGCCAAACAGGTTGTCGACCACCATGAATACCATGCTGGGAGGAAACACAAACAATCCGGTACCGCGTAGTGGTTTCATGGAAACCAGGTTGATATTGGTCGGCACCGGCATGTATTTCGAGTAATTGCTGTAACTCTGGAACGAGATAGGATCAACGGTGATATCCGCATTCCGCCGAATCAGGTTAAACAGGCTGATTCGGAACAGGCGAGCGAAGCGCTGGTTAATCATATCCAGCGCGTGCAGTCGGTCCTTGATAATGCGGTGCTGTGTTTTCGGATTGTAGGGACGAATGCGGGAGTCGCCCTGGTTCTGCTCACCATTCTCCTCGTCACCACTTACACTGTTAAGCAGCGCATCGATTTCATCCTGTACTAAGAAATCATCCTGAGACATGATTGATTAGCTCACTGAACGATAAAGTCCTGGAATAACACGGATTCCAGTGCTAACTCGGGTTGTGGGGTAGCAAACGGCGCCTGCAATACTTCCATTATTTTCTCAGCCAATCCGGCCTTGCCGTCGGGTTCTGTCAGCTGTTCAGCCGTCTGCTGGGATAACAGAATCAACATACGGTTATTAATATCCGGCAGATGGATGCGCAGGAATTTCGCTGTTTCGTCATCACTGACTTTCACCATCATACTGGTGTAGAGCAATCGCTCGCCGTGGGTGGATTTAATATTCACCGTCATTGGGCCGACCTTGACGAAAATGGGGTCGATAATTTCGATTGGCTCTGCTTCTTCCACCACTTCGGCTTCGGCTTCTGCAGCGGTGTCATCATCATCCTTCAGCAATAGGTACATATTCATGCCGACCATGATGAACAATAAAAACACCACCAGGCCCATCATCAGGGCGCTGAGAGTGACTTTTCCGTGATTATTTCTCATGCTGCTGCAGTCCGTTTTACTTTCAAAACTCTGATTTAAATAATATGCGTTTCACGGCGATACTGATGGTGAGAAAAGCGCTTACTAAAGCGGCTATTTTTCGCCTTGTATTCACGCTGCCAAACAACGCATTAACCTCAGATATACAGGCTGACCCGGCCATCATCGATCACCATATTGGGTTGTGAGACACCGGTCTCGCCCGAGGTGAAAGAGTCATCGGCCAGGGCAGGGTTGCCCTGGTGGCTGTTGTTACCAGCGTTGTCCCTCTGTTCCTGGTGTTGCTGTTGTGACACAGTGGCCTCACCCAGGGTGATACCCTGTTCTTCGAGGGACTCACGCAATTGTGGGATGGCCTGTTCAACGGCGGCCCTTACCTGATTGTGATTTGAAAAAATATGCATTTGTGCCTGGTTGTCGATCATTTTCAGATCCACCACCAGGGGGCCCAACTCCCGGGGATTCAGGTGCAGTGAAACCTGATTTTCACCACGCATTGCCAGCACACTCAGGCGTTGCCCAAACTCCTGGCTCCAATTGGCATGGTTGATAGGTGTGGCAAGCTGCAGGGCCGTCATTTGTTCACTGCCACCGACGCGCTGCGGGTTAATGCTATTCAGCGGTTGCGTATTGATACCTGCCTGCTGAGCATCTACAGGTGAACGGTTAGCCGCTTTTGGCAGGTGTTCCGCCAGTTCGGCGATTTTATTTGCTGCAGTGTCTGACGCCTGTTGGGGCAACACCGGTGTTGTGCGTTGACTGTCTTTCGATGTGCCGCTGTTAGAAAGTTCATCACTGACAAGTTTGTCTACGGTCTCTCCATCAGCAATGGTTTGTTTGCTGTTCACAACCTCAGTCAATGACGTATCTTCCGAAGTCGGCAAGGTGTCAGCGCTGGCGACAAAGGCCCGGGGCAGGGCGCTCTGATGCTCGGCAATGGCATTTTTGGCGGTAGTCAGCCCTTTCAACTGGCGATCTTCAGTCACGGTAGCGTTGGCCACGCCAAACAGCCAGGGAGCGACAGCAGGCGTTGTTTCATCGGTATCTGTTTCATCAGCTTCAACCGGGCTGAACTCGCTCATGGCCAGAGCGTCATCACTCAGTTCGGGTTGGCTGACGGCCAGTGTTGTCTCGTCAGTGGTCGGCGTTTCGGAAGCATTGGGCAGGGTGGCGGCATCCGTCTCTGATACAGGCTTGGCCGAGGACTTTTCTCTGGCTGTCTGGGTCGTTTTGGAGGATTCAGCCTGTGAATTGTTCGAGGCCTTATTGTTGGCTTTCTCCAGAGTCCTGGCAAAGCTCTGTCCTTCTTTTCCAGAGACGTTTTTGCCTTCGACACTGGAGCGGGACGTGTTGCCACTGGTATCGGCAGCGTTGGCCGTGATGATGTTGATGTTCATGCATCCTCCTGGAGGTTGAAACCTGAGCTGTCGCCGATGGTTCTGCGGGCAACTTTATTGGTGATCATTTCATCGGTCTGTTTCTGGTCGCGACGATTGAGCAAATCCAGTTCTGACTTTTTGCGACGTTCTGACAGGGTGTCGAATGACAGCAATTTACGCTGTTGCGAACTGAGATGCTGTTGGGAGTTTTCAACTTTTCCGCGCTGTAATTGAACCTGGATTTCCGCCTTCTCAATGGCCTGGTCCAGGGATGAAAGAAAACGCTGATAATCGCGAATGGTGAGTAATGACACGCCATTGGCCATAGCATTCTGCAATCGTTGGCGATATTCGTTGCGGTAATTCTGGAGCATAGAAATCTGGGCATTGAGTTGTTCCTCAATCTGGCGCTGTTCAGCCAGATCACGCCCAGCGCTGTTTCGGGATTTCTGTGCTTTTTCAATCAGAAACTCCAGTGCTTGATGATCAATCATGAGACTTCTCCCGTCACTTCATTCATGGCGCTCACTGAATTCTCAATGGAGGCGCGCTCGGACATGCCTTGTCGAAGAAATTTTTCCAGACTCGGATAAAGCTGCACGGCCTTATCCAGCTTCGGATCACTGCCGGGGCTGTAGGCGCCGACGCTGATGAGATCCCGGTTGCGTTGGTAGAGCGAAAACATTTGCTTGAATTGCAGGGAACGCTTGTACTGTTCATGTGGAACAATGCTGTCCATGGCTCGACTGACAGAGGCTTCGATATCAATGGCCGGGTAGTGGCCTGCTTCAGCCAGCGTCCGGGACAGGACAATATGCCCGTCGAGAATGGCTCTGGCGGAATCCGCAATGGGATCCTGCTGGTCATCACCTTCCGTGAGCACCGTATAGAAAGCTGTAATGGAACCACTGCCATGACTGCCATTACCGGCCCGTTCCACCAGTGCCGGCAATTTGGCAAATACAGATGGTGGGTAGCCCTTGGTGGCCGGCGGCTCACCAATGGCCAGGGCGATTTCCCGTTGGGCCATGGCGTAACGGGTCAGGGAATCCATGATCAACAATACGTTAAACCCGTCATCCCGATAGCTTTCGGCCAGTCTTGTGGCATAGGCGGCACCGTGCAGGCGCTGCAATGGTGAATTGTCTGCAGGGGCGGCAACCACCACAGCTCTGCGCAGGCCAACTTCACCGAGAATCTTGTCGATAAACTCCTTCACCTCGCGGCCCCGTTCGCCGATCAGCCCGACCACGATAATGTCCGCTGAGGTATAGCGGGCCATCATGCCCAACAGCACAGATTTGCCCACGCCGGAACCCGCAAACAGGCCCATACGCTGTCCGTTGCCAACACTGATCAGTGCATTGATGGCGCGAATGCCAACATCAATCTGGGAATTGATCGGGCGGCGGTTCAACGGATTAATAGGGGTACTGCCCAGGGGCGCATAATTGGTGTTCATCAATGGGCCCTTGCCATCCAGGGGCACACCGTAACCATCGACAACACGGCCCAGAAGACCGATACCGCTGGGGTAACGACGTTGACCGATGGCTTCCTCTGCACCCATTACCGGGTAGACGACAGAGCCTGGCACCAGGCCGCTCATTTCTGTCAGAGGCATCAGAAACAGTTTTTCACCGGAAAATCCCACCACTTCTGCCTCGGCGACACGGTGGGTCTGGTCAGCCCCTTTTTTGATGATTTCCACATTGCAGATACTGCCAATGGGCAGTTTCAATCCGATCGCTTCCAGTACCAGGCCGGTGGCGCGCACCACACGTCCGCTGACCTGATAGGGAACAACACTGGCAACACGCCGGTTCATGCTCCTGAGCGTGTTCTGCCAGCATTCGACATGGGAGTTGAGTCTTCTGAACGGCTGGTTCATGCCTGCCCCTCATCAGCGACCGGACTGTTTTCACTTGCCCGCTGGCGCTTGCGGCTCATCAGGGCTTCCCAACGTGCCTCCCAGGTAGCGTTGATTTCGCCGGTATGACTTTTTACCAGGCAACCACCTCGGCTAATGCTTTCATCACCCTTGGTTTGCCAGCCCATATTGGCCAACTCGTCACCGAGGTGCTCCTCGACCAGCTGCAGGTCTTCCGGATTAAGGATTAACTGCGGGCGGGCAGTGGGATTGAGGTCAATATTAAATAAGTCCTTGACCAGTTTCAGGATCACCTGAGGGTTGGTTTTCAGTGTTCCCAGAGCCAGCTGATTGCCGATGGACATGGCCAGTTCCACAAGGTCGGTGGCTACATCTTCCTCGGTGAGGTTGATAGCATTGGCAAAGTTTTCAGCAAGGGGCAGCAAAAATTTCAGTTGTCTTTTGATTTCCTCGGCATTTTCCTGCCGGGCGGCAGCTCTTCCTTCTTCAAGACCCTGTTCAAAGCCTTTGCTGCGACCTTCCTCAAGACCAGCCTGCAAGCCTTCCTTTTTGCCCTGGGTCACGCCTTCCTTAAAGCCTTTTTCGCGGGCCTGGGTTTCAGCGTTTTTTGGTTTTGGCACAGCTTTTACCTTGGCAGTATTGGCCGGTTTCACGGTGCCAGCCGGCTTGCCTTTGTCCGTAGACAGCTGATTCATGTGCCACTGCTGCCACTGGGGGACGCTGTGAATGTTTTGACCGGAATCAGACATAGCTTTCATCCGCACTGGACAGCATGATTTCACCCGAATCGGCCATGCGTCTTACAATCTGCAGAATATTTTTCTGCTCGGTTTCCACCAGGGACAGACGAATTGGCCCTCTGGCTTCCATATCTTCGATCAACAGTTGTGCGGCACGCTGTGACATGTTGCCTGTGAATTTTTCCAGCAGGCTTTCCGGTGCACCCTTGAGTGCAATTGCCAGGGTATTGGTATCCACTTCCTTGAGCAGTAGTTTGATGGCGGTGTCGTCGACGTTCTCCAGGCTTTCAAAGAGGAACATTTCGTCGATGATTTTCTGTACCAGGTCATCGTTGTAGGCCCTGACATTCTCGATGATGCCTTCCTCGATAGAGGAGTTCATGAGATTGAGAATTTCGGCTGCTGTTTTCACTCCGCCCATCTTGCTGCGTTTCAGGTTCTGCCCGCTGAGCATGCCTGTCAGCACTTCTGTCAGTGTTTGCAGGGCTGCGGGTTGAACACCACTGAAGGTGGCAATCCTGAGCATCACATCGTTGCGCTCCTTGTCGTCAAAAACCTGCAGAATGTCTGCGGCCTGACGGCGTTCCAGGTGCACCAGAATGGTGGCAATAATCTGTGGGTGCTCATCCCTGATCATTTCCGCCACAGTGGCGGGTTCAATCAGGTTTAGTGCATCTATACCGTTGTGGGTATTTTTGGTCTCTGTAATGTCTTCAATCAGACTCAGTGCGCGGTCGCTACCCAGCACCTTGGTAAGAATGCCCTGGATGTGATCAGTAGAACTGACACCCAATACGGAGAACTCTTCGGATTCCTGGTAGAACCCATCGAGGACTCTCTGCATGTCGGTGTGTGAAACCTGGCCCAGGGTGGCCATTTCCTGGCTGACCTGTTGAATTTCGCGGGATGACATATGCTTCAGCACTTCGGCTGTGCTTTCCTCGTCAATGGCGAGCAACAGGATGGCGCTTTTACGCAAACCGCTCATTTCTGAGTTTCTGTTCTTAATCATGATCAGCCATCCAGTTCTTAACAATAATGGCGATCAGGCGTGGGTCATCCTTCGCCATGTTTTTCAGTTCATCCAGTTGCTGGCTGTAGGATGCAGCCTTGTTTTTACGTTTGAACGGCGGCACTGATTCGTCTTCTTCCTCCCCGTCGTCCCCAACCACAATACCCTCGCCGAGCACAGAGCCAGCCTTACCACGGCCACCAGATATCACCTGAATCGCGAGGTGCTTTTTAACGACGGGTTTCACGATAAGCAGGTAGGCCAGAAGGATAAAAAGACCGACAAAGAAGTAACGAATCCCGGACAGCACCAGATCGATAAACTGAGGGGTTTTCCACCAGGGGTCTTCCTCGATGATAACCGGCGCCTCGGGCGAGAAGGGGCTATTGACCACCTCCACCTGATCTCCGCGCTCAGCAGAGAAGCCAACTGCCTGCTTCACCAGCAGGGTGACGCGTTCAATGTCGGCATCATCCAGAGGCTGTGCCTCGGGTTTGCCTTCCTCGTTGACGCCCATCCGGTAGTTGAGAACAACGGCGACAGACAGGCGTTTGGTCATGCCGCGCTGGTGTTTGATGTGGGTGATGTTACGGTCCACTTCGTAATTGATGACGCTGTCTTTGCTGAGGTTGCCGTCCCTCTGGCTGGTGGATTCAGCCGTGCCAGTATTCTCTGCATCGGTCTTTTCAATCGGAGAGGGTGCCCAGTTCGGTGCCGTATTGCTGAGGGCGCCGGGAATACCGCCGATCAGCTGATCATCTCCGCTGTACTGGGTACTGCTTTGTGCGCTGCGAACAGCGGATTTTTCCGGACTCTGATTGGGCGCATAAGCTTCGTTGGTCTCTTCAACAGTGGAAAAATCAATTTCGGCGGTTACCTGAACGCGATAGTTATCCTCACCAAACAGCGGGTTGAGAATGTGGCTGATACGGTCCTGATAGGTTTCTTCGACATTTTTGGTGTACTTGAGGTGTGAACCGTCGAGATCACTGCCGGCACTGCCAGGTTTTGACAGCAAGTTGCCTTGTTGGTCAACAATAGAGACGTTCTCCACCAGCAGATCCGGAACGGAACTGGAGACCATGTGAATAATGGCATTGACCTGACCTTCGCTGAGGGTTCTGCCAGGATGTAAATTCAGCACCACTGAAGCTTTGGATGGGGTGCGCTGCTTGACGAATACTGAGGGTTTGGCCATGGCCAGATGAATACGGGCGTGAGCCACGGGGCCCAGTGATTCCATGGAACGCGACAGTTCGCCTTCAAGGCCCCGCTGAAAGTTGATCTGCTCGGCAAACTGGCTGATACCAAAAGCCTGTTTGTCCATCAGGTCGAAACCGACTTTGCCACCCTTCGGCAGTCCCTGTTCGGCCAATTGCAGCCGCAACTGGTGAACCTGGTCGTTGGGTACAAGAATTGCGTGGCCCCCTTCGCTGAATTTGTAGGGGATAGCACGCTTGTCCAGTTCACTGATGATGGTACCGCCGTCAGTTTCGCTGAGGTTGCTATACAGTACCTGGTAGGTGGGAGCTGTAGCCCACAGGAAAGCTGCCACAGACAGGGCAATAAAGGCCGCAACGACAATGATCACGGGGACCAGTGAGTTTGCACCAATCAGGGATTTCAACCCTGTCAAAGACAGCGGTGGTACACCGCTGTTGGAGGCGTTGTTCGCAGTGGTATCTGACATGGTTGCTGCAGCGCTCATAAGACAACCTGCGCTATCGGCCAAATCGGCGACATCGGGACAGTTTCTCCCGTGCTGAATTTGACGTTGGTCACCATGGTGTTGGACATAATCTTCCCCTGTTGATGTCCTGGCTCAGCCAAAATATTGGCGGATTGAGCATTCTTGGGATTGATTATGGAGTGGAAGGGTTGGGTTCGAAGTGATGAAAAAAAGGAGTTTTTATTGCCTTATTGGCAGATTGCAGCAGACGTGCACGACCTATTATGTCCACTAAAGCGATAGCTAGAGAACGCGAACCATGGTGTCACCGGTCATTCAGTCAGCACTTCAGCAGATGCAAACCCTCTCTGTCGAGGCAGCAGGGGAAAGCCGCAAGGGAAAACAGCTCGATACCGCTGTGGGTGCCGGCGGATTTGCCGAAGAGCTGCATAGCTCCATTGAACGCATCAACCAGTTGCAACAGACCGCCAAGGCCAAAGGCATGGCACTGCAAGCAGGCGAATCCGGCGTCTCGCTCAATGAAGTCATGGTCGATATGCAGAAAGCCAGTGTCGCATTCCAGATGGGTGTCCAGGTACGCAACAGACTGATTAACGCGTACAAGGAAATCATGAATATGCAGGTTTGAACCTGCATTTCCACGCTATTGATGACCCACTGATCCATCTGCACAGACCTCAGGCCTTGTCCTGAATCAACACGCCCACCAGTTCATCCAGCCGCTCTGAAATCCTCAGAACAGTTTCATTCGGAATCTGGCGGATCACATCACCGGAGTCGACGTCGACAACACGAGCAACCACTCGGCCACCTGTTTCGCTGAGATCGAACTGCACGCCATACGCCTTGACGACCTCATTGATTTTTAACACAGGTTTTACCAGGTCCGTCATTTCTGGACGCTGTACTGCACCGGTGTCAGCTTCGGCTTGTGCGATGACACTATCTATGCGTTGGCGCATGGATACGTCAGTTCGGCTTGTTGCGCTAGTCGTCGCCGAAAATGGACTGCCAGCGCCCTGAATGATCGGAGTAGACATGTTTCATTACCTGTTATTAAAAATTTGTTCTAAATAGCTATCGGCAATTTATGCAATCGCTTTAATGTAATTGTCGATTTTTGTTTGATGTTGCGTGATTTCTTTCACAAAATGGCAGGGGCAATAGTTGCCGATACTGAGCGGCCGCCTAGAGCGGTAGTTGATGACTGTCTGCTATTAAAAAAACGCCCTGTTACCAGGGCGTTGTAGATTGCCACCTCGCGGGGAGAGGATCGGCGGCAAATGTCCTGCTGCGGGGTATGCTCACAGCAGGGGGAGAACTCTTTTCTCACCCAGCTCGCCACTGCAATGGAGGCCAAATGAACGTTTCATATCTTCGTTTTACTACTCATTTCAACAGTTATCGGCCATTGACTGTCTGTCTTAAACCCTGATGATCCACAGGGTTGATCTAACCGGTTTATTGTGGAACACAAGCATATTCTTTCCAGGTACTGGCCACCTCAGCAGCGTCTATACCCGCTTTCACCTTAAACAGGCCAGCGGTATCGACCCGTTCAATTTCCTCCAGAAATTCCAACACTGCGTGATATTGAGGGCGGTTCCAGAAATCATGAAGGAATACACGGGCATTCTGTGGTTCGTCACTGTGCTCAAGAATGTGGAGTATGGCTTTCAGTGTACAGGCCACCCGGAAACGACCGTCCACTAGTATCAGATCAAACGCGGTGGTGTGTTTATCAATCGCCTGGCTGTAGTCGGGGAATCGCTCGGCACTGTCGTTGCCAACAGGCATCCCCCATTTGCCAGTCTGTCCAATATCTACAGCCTCAACCTGGCAGTCCGGTCCCAATTTGTCCCGCAAGGCATTAACCCATCGGGCATCACTTTCCACTCCCTTAACCACGAGTCCTTCCCGGACGGCCCATACAGTGGATCCACCACAACCAAATTCGAAATAGCATTTGGCAGCTTTCAGACTCTTCCGGAACAAGTTTCGCTCGGCATCGGACATATGCGGCGCATCCGGTAATGTCATCTCACGTTCTGCCGCAGGTCGTTGCGCAGATTCGGTCGCTTGCCGCCTTTTTCTTTCCGCAGCCACGTCTGTTCTACCTGGCTGTTCCTCGGGATTGACCGTCAGTGTGGCTAAATAGGCATCGGCAACCGCAGGATCCAACTGGCTCAGTACTTTCAGTGTCAGATCCTGGATGTTAAATACTGTGTGCAACAGATACGCCAGTATCCGTCGCTGATCCTCGCCAAGACTGTCCATGCGCTCTTTTGACGGGATGAACAGCAGGTCGGTGCTCTCCAGCTGGGTTGGGGCGAGCGTTCCGATGGTCTGGGACAGTGGTTGAATATGTCGGGTGTTATTCATTCGGTAGAGGGCGAAACCATTGGTTCTGGCCCAATCCATCACGTCGCCAATGGACGCCTGTTGTTCGTAGCGGGGCTGCATAAGAACACGTACCTGAAGAATCAGAGTATTTGCCAGGGTTTGCCTCCCGTGACATAACACCTCAAGGGGCTTGCAGCATTCGTCCAGAATCAGCCAGTCGACCTGCTCCAGCCCTTCGATGGCATCTAACGCCAGGCTGTGGATGGGCAGGTTGGCCAATACGGTCGCTCCGGGCCTCATGGATGACGGTAGTTGCTCTCCGGGAAGTGGTTTCAGGGTACTGCTCATGGCACCACTCAGGCAGGCATACAAAGTGCATTCATCGCCGTTGCCAAGCAACACGTGGGGAAATATCTGAACATTGTCATCGGCATCAAAGCTACTGGTATCGGTCAATCGCCTGGCTGGATCAAATGCAATGATCGCGAACGCATTGCTTTTCTGTAGCTGTGGAAAATGTTTGTCTCTGAGCAGATTACCGCCGTTATCCATCACCACGATCTGCCGCGGCAACGCCCAGTCAAACGCGGTTTCCTGACTTGAAACCACATTGTCACGGGGATTTTCCAGCTCGTTAATGGTTACCGATACCGGCTCGTCATCACCTTCAAAATGGGCCTGGCCATCCTTATTGAAGGTGAGGGCGGCTGGAGCCTTGTCTTCACAATAGCGCTGCCAGATCGCCCTTAAGGCCGTATTCAGGTGCCGTGCGAAGCGGTGTGCGTCGCACACCGGTGATTGCTGTAGCTGGCTGCGCAGGGTTTTGCGCTTGGATTCAAGGTCCTCCAGGTCATTAGCCAGTTGCATTGCCTTTGCCAGGTACTGTTCCCAACTCTCCACCACCAGTTCGGGCAGTCCCGCATTGGTCAAGTGGGTGGCAGAGTGGCGACCGGCAAAAGTTGGGCCGGGTAGGGTAACCACTGGAACACCCATTAACAGGGCTTCACAAGTAGTCAAACCTCCGGAATAGGGCCAGGGGTCCAGCGCTATGTCGACACGGTTATAACAATCCAGCAGTTCAACCTGTGCGGACCGCTGTTCGATGATCAGTCTTTCACGAGCAATGCCCAGGGACTCAAATTGCTGGCAGATACGTTCCACCATATCTTCAGAATCATACTGGCTACCTTTCAAAAAAAGGCGGCTGTCCGCTACCTGGCTCATCAATTCAGCCCAGTGAGCGATGATGACATTGTTAATTTTAGCGGGGTTGTTGAAACAGCCAAAAGTAATGTAGCCATTTTTGCGAGCCGGAACTGGGCCAATATCCGGGGTATCGGCCCTGGGTACATAACAGATGTAATCGTCCGGCAGGCGGATGAGTTTTTCTACGTAGGTGGCATCAATACCGGGGGGCGTCTCAACACTATCGCTGATCATGTAATCCATGGCCTTGAGACCGGTAGTATTGATCTGTCCACCGACCCACTTCACCTGCAGAGGGGCAGGTTCCATGGCAATGACTGCGCTGCGCGAACCTTCAGTATGGCCACTCAGATCAAGCAGGATATCGATGCCGTCACTGCGGATTTTTTCATCCAACTCGTTGTTGGTTAGACGGATAATGCTTTCCCAATGGTCGGCACGCTGTTGAATGACTTTCGTATAGGCATCCACCTTTTCATTCATGGTGTAGGCATAGATTTCTATGTCTTCCCGTGGCAGGAATAACAGTGCTGACGCAATCATCTGGCCAACAGGATGAATCCGGAAACCGGCGGATATCATGCCCACCCGGATCCGGCGGTTCGGGTTGCGGTCAGCGGCGTGTGCACGGTTGATGATTTTCGGGGCAAACCGGTCATTCCACTCCAGGTGAGCTGCCTGTATCTCTTCGATACTCAGGTCCGGGTTGTAATGCATCAACAGCAGACGATCCGAGTAGAACAGGAAGTTTTCTGGTGATAGTTCCCGGCACTTGCTCAGTGCCTCTTCGCCTTCATCAAAGCGTCCCAGGTTGTAATAGGCATTGCCCAGCCCGTTGTAGATTTCCGGGTTGTCAGGATACGTTTCAAGTAATTTTTCAAGGATCAGGCCACCTTCGTTAAAACGCCCCTGTTTCATCAATGAAGCGGCTTTCTTTTTTACCCAGATAGGGTTGTCCGGCTGCAACTCCAGCACCCTGTCCAGGTGTCTTTGGGCATCGTTGTGCAGGCTTTTGTCCTGCATTGTCTTTACCAGCCACATCAGTGCCGGTTCAAAATCGGGTTTCAGGGCAAGTGCGTGTTCCATCTGCTGCATGGCGTCTTCTGTACGGCCCTGTTGGACCATGACACAGCCCAGGTTGTAATAAATTTCAGGATCTTTGGTGGTCAGGAAGAGTGCCTTCTGCAAGACATTTTCGGCTTCCTCAAGATGCTGGTTTCGCAATAACGATGCTCCCAGTGCTTTCCAGCCAAAAGTTCCTTTGGGGTAGTCCCTGACCAGTTCACGGGCCAGGTCAAGCGAGGCAGCTTCACGACCGCTATTCTGCAGCTCCACAAATTGCTGTTGTTTGTTGATCGGCACCTGGGCACTGGCAACTGGCCGAAACTTGCCGGTTATTGGATTCGTGGAAGAGGTGAAAGGTCTTGACGGCTTTTTGAGTCGTTTGGACATGGGAAATCCTTGAGGCCTACAGTGGCGATCGTTTTATGATTGCTACCAGTCTAGCGCTATCAAAAAACACCTAAAGGCGGAAAAAAGGGAGATAAAACACCCTAAATCACCCGATTATGGGCGTATTCAAAAGGGTCTTATAGCCGCGTCTGCCATCACAGTGTTGAGCTACAGGCAAAAAAAAACGCCCTGTTTCCAGGGCGTTTATGGCTGCGAGGGGTATGCAGCCATCAGTTACTGCGGGATTAACGCAGCAGGGACAGGACAGTCTGCGGTACCTGATTAGCCTGGGCCAGTACAGAGGTGCCAGCTTGTTGCAGGATCTGTGCACGGGTCAGGTTGGATACTTCTACCGCGTAGTCAGCGTCTTCGATACGAGATCTTGCAGCTGACAGGTTGGTTGAAGTGGTTGCCAGGTTGGACACTGCCGATTCGAAGCGGTTTTGTGCCGCACCCAGTTCGGAGCGCAGTACGTCAACTTCTGTCAGCGCCGCATCCATAGCGGCCAGTGGGTCAACGGTCAGTTGATCGCCCAGCGTTACTGCACCGGTTGTTTCGTCCACAGTGGCACTGTAGAAAACATCGTTACCGTCAGCATCTTCTCCCTGAACAATGTAGCCGCCGCTTTCCAGCGTATAAACCTGTGCACTGTCACCAACCAGGCCGGTATCCAGGCCGCTGGTGTCGATTGCTACACTGGGAGTAGGGTTGCTGACGTCGGTCAGGTCCACGGTGTTCACGTTAGTTGTGCTGAAGGTGTTAGCTACGGTGCTGTCGTAATCCACCTGACCGTAGGTGGCAGAAGTGGCACTCAGGTCAACAGTGGCATCGTGGTAAGTGGCTCCACCGTCAAGGGTAACCACATATTCACCCAGTTCGTTAACATAGAGTTCGGGTGTAGCTGCGGTGTTGGCATCCACAAAACTTCCGTTCTCCAGGTCGCCGGCATCAATGGTGACACCGCCGCCCACAGAAACACCGTCACCGGCAGTCACCTGGGTGTAATCTGTGCCCACGTCTGTGGCTGTTACGTCACCACCACTACCATCACCAACCGCGGTGGTGGTATCGAATTCCAGTGCTCCCGTGGTGGAGTTGTAGGAGGCATTAAAGCCTTCTCCCGAGGTTGTGTTAACTACGATAATGGTGTCAGGCGCATCTGTATCCACATAGATGTCGTAAGCGGCGGCAGTAGCTCCGTCAACGAAGGTTGCACTCTCAATGTTCAGAGAAGCGGGAACAGTTTCGGTAACAGGGGTGCTGCTGATTTCATCGCTTAATACTGTATTGTTTACCTGGAAGTCAGACAGGCCCAATGTTGAGGCTGACATTTCACGCAAGCTCATGGTGATGGTCTCGCCATCATTAGCGCCTACCTGAATAGTCACACCCTGGTCACCGGCCAGAACTTTCACACCGTTAAAGGACGTTTCTGCAGAGATACGATCGATCTCGTCCAGGCGCAGTGTAATTTCATTCTGGATGGAGGTAAGGTCGCTCTCGGAGTTGGTTTCGTTAGCCGCCTGTACAGCCAGCTCGCGAATCCGTTGCAGGTTGTCGTTGACCTGGTTGAGGGCACCTTCAGCCGTTTGTGAAATGGAAATACCATCGTTCGCGTTGCGTTGAGCCTGCATCAAACCAGTGATTTGAGATGAAATTCTGTTGGCGATAGCAAGGCCGGCAGCATCGTCTTTGGCGCTGTTGATACGCAGACCAGAAGACAAACGTTCCATGGCGGTGGATAAAGCGCTTTGTGAGCTTCCCAGATTTTTTTGGGCGACCAGCGCGGTGATGTTCGTATTGATAACTGACATGGTCGTATACCTTTGTTAAGTTAGTCGTTAACTTTTACGGAGATTTTGATCTCTGTATCAACGGCTAATCGGCCGTTACACAATTCTTCGGCTGATCTGTGTTTTGCTTTAGGAACTTGGTGAATATTCCTTGAATCTGCTGTATTTTTTGTCAGTGTTCACGGTTCTGGAAGGATCCACTAAAGAAACTGTCCCGCATGCCGAAAGCACCGGGTTGTTCGCCGGGAAAATGATAATAAAAAGTTTTGTAACGCGGCCGATGTAGCTTTAATCAAGGCCATCTTCAGGTCTGTCGCGTTTTGCTATTTGGGAATATTTGAGTGGATCGTCAGCACGAAATCATTATCGAGGTTCAGGACAGTCCCGACAAAGTCGGTGCCTGGCTGGAACAGCTCATGCAGTCAGAAGGCGCCGATGTGCTGCTGGATGATGGCAACGATGTACCTGACGGCCTGGCACTCCCGGTTATATTAAAAGATGCCGAACCCGGCAACTGGGTGCTTCTTGATATCAGCTCGGCGCGGGGACTGTGGGATGAGCTGCAGGAGGAATGCAAGGTCAGGCTGGTGGGTCGCCGGGATCACAAGAATATACTCAGTTCGGCTCTGACGCCGGGCGAACGCTACCAGTCAGCGGGTAAAACCTACTGTTATGTCAGTTATCCCGAACAGTTCAAGGTGATGGTGAGACGCAATGCCTTCCGTGCAGAAATGCGAAAAGGGCTGGAGTGCACCGTGGAATTACACACTGACGGCGATCATGACCCCCTTTGCGGCAACCTCAAGGACCTCTCGGTAACCGGCTGCCAGGTGCAGTTTCCTGTCAAGGCAGTAAATACGCTGATTGATGAGTCATTACAGTTGCGCCTGAACTTCCGCTTCCCCAACGGCATGACACTGGATACGCTTGCGGAGTTGCGGCACCACAAGGTTGATGTTGCGGGCGGGGTGATCAATGCTGGTTTTGAGTTTGTGGCCGTTGCCACCGAGCAGAGTAAATCACTCTGGTATTTTGTAAGAGAAATTGAGCGTGAATTTGCCCGTGGTGCGTCTGCAGGTCGTGAACTCAAGGCTTCAGCCCTGTTTGAACGCCAGTCGGGAACACGGCCTGTCAGGCCCAACAACCACAATCACTACGCCACTCCCATGGCGCGATTGCTCGGGCCAAGTGCCGACTATATAGCAACACTGATTCTCGCATTGAGAAGCGATGAAGATATAGACCCGATCCTGCTGTCCCGCCAGGCTGATCAATTACTGTCACTGCTTTCACGGGACCGTGAGGAGATGCTCTTTGCTGTGCATTGCATCCACGATCAATCCCCGCTGGTGAGTCATTGCCTGGAGGTGGCGGTGCGACTGGCGGATATTGCTCGTACCCTGCACATGCCCCATGAAACGGTAAAAGCCATTGCAGCCTGCGGCATGATTCATGATCTCGGGATGGCTCTGCTGGAAAGTACTGATGATGAGGGACACAACCCGGCAGACTCGGCTATTCATGTGCAATTACTCACCTCAAAGCTCACAAAATGCCGCTGGCTATCGGATGAGGTGATCAGGGAGCTGATCAAGCAGGTAAATGAACGAGCCGATGGCAGTGGTTACCCTCGGCGTTTGCGACTTGAGAATATCAGTGAACTGGGTCGCCTGGCTGCGGTTGTTGATACGGTCGCCACCCTGCGCAGTCACAACCATGCATCATCGCCAATGACGGCAGACCAGGTATCCAGCTATTTTGAAGGGCACCAGCAACAGTTTGATCACAAGTGGTGTCGCTTTTACTTTCGCCATTTTGGCAGCATTCCTATTGGCAGCCTGGTGCGTTTTGAGTCCGGCCTGTATGGCTGGGTAACGCGCCTTGATGACCACAAACAGATAAAAGCTGTGATTGGCGCCAATACACCCACATTGCTCACAGCAGACAACCTCGGAGAAGAAATTGTCGGTGAAGCACTGTCAACCCTGGGCAAACCCAGAGAAGTGGTACGCCTCTTTTAATGGGCTGTAATCATTGATCACTATATTTGGCTAGGTACCATCAATTGGACCTGGTCCACACTTTCTGCCCTCTCTTTCTGTTGTTCCCTCTAAATTTCCTCGAATCTGTGCCGATAAACTGTATGTAACGGGGCCTGTAGTGGATAAACCCGCACTACGGGCCCTTACTACCAAGCAGAGAGGACAACATGGCTACTATCAGCGCACTGGGAATTGGATCTGGTCTGGACCTGAATGGGTTGCTCGATCAACTTGACGCCGCTGAAAGAGAAAAGCTGGTTCCTATCGTCAGGGCGAAAAAAAGCTACGAAGCCAAGATTTCCGCCTACGGAACGTTAAGATCTGCATTGGCACAGTTTCAAAGTGCCGCCAATAAACTCGACAAGGCCGGGTTGTTCGATTCAGTCAAAAGTAGTGTGGCAGGAACTGCACTCACGGCTGCTGCGGGTGACGGCGCACAGATTGGTACGTATCAGGTTGAAGTCAGTCAGTTGGCCCGCGCCTACAGCGTGGCGACAGTGGGTATCGCTGACAAAACTGAAGATCTCGGTGCTGGTACGGTGACCATCAATCTCGCCAACGGCGACAGTTTTTCCGTTGAACTGACCAGCGAGTTCAGTTCACTCAAGGATGTTCGTGACAAAATTAACGCACTGGATGCCGGTGTGAACGCCTCCATTGTCAATGATGGCAGCGGCACACCTTACCGCCTGGCGCTGAGTTCTTCCGAAACCGGCACCGATTCCGCAATTGCATCGGTTGATTTCGGGGCCCTGGCGACATCCCTGTCGCTGGACGCAACCACAGAAGTTACACCCCTGAATGCCATGGCTAAAGTCAATGGCGTGGATGTTGTCAGCCAGTCCAACCAACTGGAGGAAGCGATAGAGGGAATGACCCTGGTATTGGCCGAGGAGGGCAGCGCCACGATTTCTGTGACCAGCGATACCGAAACACTGAAAAAATCTGTGATGGACTTTGTCGAGTCCTACAACAAGCTTCAGGAGAGCATGGCAGAGCTGACGGCCTATAACTCGGAGACGGGTGACGCCGGCAAACTGCTCGGTGACAGTACCACGCGCTCTGTTGAGTCCCGGTTGCGCAATGTCTTTATTGACGGAGTTTCTGAGGGAGAATTGCAGCAACTATCCGATATTGGCATCTCCCTGCAACTGGATGGTTCCCTGGAAGTGAATGAAGATACTCTGGACGATCTGTTGGTCTCAGACCGACGTGCCCTGGGTTCATTCTTCGCTGGCAGTGGTGACAGTGACGGTTTTGCCGACAAGCTCGATACCACGCTGGACACCATTCTCAAAGATAACGGGTTGCTGAAAACAGCCACTAACGGGCTGGATTCACGTATAGATAGCCTGGATGACCAATATGACAGGGTGGATCAGAACATTGCCCGTACCATTGCCAGATATCAGACCCAGTTTGGTCAACTCGATAGCACCATTGGTCGGATGAATTCCACCAGCAGCTATATTGCCCAGCAGTTTGACATACTAAATGCACAGCTAAATCAATAGATTAAAAACGAAACCTAATAATATTGTTTAAGGATATGGCAATGAATACCTTACAGCGCTCACCCAGACCTATACGCGGTGCCAATGCTTACGCAAATGTTGGCGTGGAAAGTGGCGTCATGTCAGCCGACCCACACCAGCTGATTGTGATGTTGTTTGATGGCGTCGAAACTGTTCTGCGCAATGCCCGTGTGTATATGCAGGATGGCAATATCGTTGAAAAGGGAAAGGCGATTTCCAAAGCCATTGATATCGTCAACCAGGGACTTCTGGCTGCCCTGGACCAGGAACAGGGTGGCGATGTTGCCAAAAACCTGGCGCGTATTTATGAATATGTTGGCAACCTGCTACTTCGCGCCAACCTCAATAACGATATCGAGTTGTTAATCGAGGCTGAGCAGCTGCTTTCTCATATTGGTTCGGCTTGGCGCGAGATTGGCGCACGGGCTGAGGCAGTCTAGGCATCAAAACACCGGGTATACTGCTATGATTGACATGACGCCTGATAAATTATTCGAAATGTACGGTCAGTTGCTGAATCACTCAACAAAAATGCTGACATGGGCCAGAGAGAACCGCTGGGTGGCACTTATCTCCGAAGAGGCTGAATATGTTTCAACGCTGGACCGCATATCTCATGCGGAGTCGGCATTGTCCTTATCGTCGGACCACCATGTGAGCAAATCGCTGGTCATGGAAGAGATACTGTCTAAAAATGAAGAAACCTATCGTCGACTCCTGACCAGGCGACTGGAGTTGAGCATGATGCTGGAAGAGGCCGAACTCAAGACAGAGACTTTTGTCGTTGAGCAATTCGCGGATTCTTCGAGTGGTCATCCACAGATGCAATAACCGTCTGCAATGAGTGGTCTGACGCCGATTCTTGATACGCTGTTGCACCAGGTATTGGGTAAGCGTGTCGACATTCAGCCGGAAAAAAGCACCAATCAGCCAGTCAGCGAAGTCACCGCTTCGGACCCGGCCCGTGCCGTAAAGAGCGATTCCCGGCTCGACCCAAGATTGCTCGAGCCAGGGGTCAAGTTTACCGAGAAAGTGGCGTCGGGTAGTGCCTCAACCTCACAGACGCAAACCCCGGCATCACCGACATCCCCCTCATCAGCAAATCCTGCAGCTGACCTCCGCATGAGCGCGACCGCCAGACTGCTATCGAATCTGCTTACTGAAAAACCGCTGCTGGAATCAGCCATCCGACCGGATAGAACCATGCTGCCATCAGGACAGGCAGAGGTATTTACACCCACAAGGGTTGCCCAACAAATTCAGCAAAGTATTCGGGAGAGTGGCCTGTTTTACGAATCGCACCTGGACAAATGGTTCAATGGCAAGCTGTCAGTTGAGCATCTGTCCCGCGAACCACAGATGCAGCTTTTCAAGCTTGTGCGACAATCAGCCGGGGAAAGCGTCGGTACCGCCAGTGGTGGTAACGCGACGAATCCCTCTACAACCCCGGAACAGCAGCCACAAGCCCCAAGACTAGGGGCTATTCTATCGATGCTGGTCAACCCCCGTAAGTACATGCCGGTCACTCCGACCCCAACCATGGATGCTGAACCTGTAATGGACAACGGTGATCAGACATCGTCCCGCCATGTGAAAGACATGGGGTCCGAGTTGCAGACTATCGTCCGTCATCAGCTGGAACTGCTTGGAACCCCGGTATTGCGCTGGGAAGGTGAAATTACCACGGGTATGTTTTTACAGATGAATATACATCCGCCCGAAGATGAGTATCTCCAGCGGGACGATCAACAGGGTGAAGACAACCAGCAGGAACCACAGCCCTGGCAGTCTGACCTGAACCTTACACTGCCGAACCTGGGTGCGGTGTATATCAAGCTGTCCCTTCGTGCTCACCATCTATCTCTGGATATCGTGCCCGCAAGTGCGGAGGCGAGGGCGCTGATAGAGGCCAACCTGGATGATTTTACCCAAAGGATGAAAGATCGTGGCTTTGAACAGCCTGCGATTGCCGTCAAAGCGAGAAATGATGATGGCTGACGATCATTCACCGGAACGTCGCAGCGCAGTGGCACTGGCCTATCGCGATGGCGATATAGCCCCCAAAGTTGTAGCCAAGGGCTATGGCACCATGGCCGAACGGATTATAGAAGAGGCCAGACGCTGCGATATATTTGTCCACGACTCACCTGAGCTGGTAGCTCTGCTGATGGGACTGAAACTGGACGAAGCCATCCCCGAAGAACTCTATATGGTGATCGCCGAGTTGCTGGTCTGGTTAAAACAGCTTGATCACCAGTGACCCCCGGATTGAATCTGGCAGAACCATCGTGTGATTTGGTTCGCAGACCTCTTGATGACTAACACTGTTTTTTTAATAGTGTTCAATGTATCCTAATCTGCGCTTCATACAGGCATTTTTTTGTTCTGAGTGGATAGCTCCTAGAGCAATAGTGTGTGATCCAGTAGGGCATATCGTGTTGTAATCTTGATGCATCCAGCTGCCGGGTCGACTTCATTAATTATGACAACTAAGCTTGCCAGGTTAGCTACAAGAGTAACAAATGATTGATGATGACACGCTGAGTGAAATCAGAGAGCTCAATATGACTTACCTGCTCCTGGCAAAACAATTGCTCAGCGAAGATAAGGAAGCAGGAATGTTTCGGCTGGGAATGGATGAAGCCATGGCGGATTACATCCTCTCCCTCACAGCAAAAAAACTCAGTCAGTTATCTCGCACCAATCAACTGCTTTTCACCTTCCGTTTTGATGATGCATCATTACTGGATGCATCCATCAACAGCCACCGCGACTATCTGTCCACACCGAATCACCACACCATGTTGCTCGCGTCAAAATCCGCTCAGAATAATGACTGAGCCACTGTGGAGCACTGAGGGCTGATGTGACGACCAAAAATATTGTTGAGGAGATGCGTCAGGTTCAGCTTTGTATAGAGCTGATTGATCTCGGTGCCCGGCTTCAGGTGCTGGAGGTGGAAACTGATCTCAGTCGTGGCCGCCTTCTCAAGCTCTATAAAGAGGTGAAAGGTTCTTCGCCGCCAAAAGGTATGCTGCCCTTCTCGGCAGACTGGTTTATTACCTGGATGCCAAACATTCACTCCTCCCTGTTTGCCAATATCCACAGAACGATGAAAGGTCTGAGTCGCAGTTCTGCCATGGAACTGTTCATCAAGTCCTTCCGCTTATATCTCGAACAACTCTCTGTGGATGACCTTGAACCGGTGCTGTCCTTGACACGCGCCTGGACCCTGGTGCGGTTTCTGGATAGTGGCATACTGGAGTTTATGGGCTGTAACAGTTGTGGAGCGGAATTTATTGTCCATTCCCTGGATGCCAAGGGCGATTACCTCTGTGGCATTTGTCACCCGCCATCTCGCGCGGGGAAAACTGTCAAGACTGATTGATAGTCTAGCCTCAGCAAAACCGGTTGTTTGCGGTTTACCGGTCTTTCTTGCGATTAACTGAACTGTTGCCCAATTCTGAGGTTTTCCTTTTCCCTCAGCTCATTGTGAATCCAGTAAATTTTTGCTGCTTCCCGCCAGGCTTCCGGTTGCTGATAGGCTTTCAGCCAGATAATCATGTCTTCGGCCGGCATAGGCTTGGCAATGCCATAGCCCTGACCAAAGTCACATCCCATACGAAGCAACAGGGTACCGTGCTCTTCTTCCTCCACGCCTTCGGCGATCACATTGCGGTCGAAGGCACGGGCCAGGCCGATAATTCCCTCGACAATGGCCAGGTTATCTTCATCATTAACGATATCGCGGATGAAAGACCGGTCAATTTTCAGCGTGTCGGCAGGCAACTGTTTGAGATAGGACAGAGAGGAGTAACCGGTACCAAAATCATCGATAGAAACAGATAACCCCAGATGACGACATTCCTTGATCACCGCAGAAACTTTATTCATATCCGCTAATGCAGAGGATTCGAGAATTTCCAGCTCAAGAGAGGAGGGCGGCACATCCCTGTACTCAAGCAGGCCAAACCTCAGCGACTCGATAAAACTTCTCTGTTGCAGGTGATAACCGTCGATATTGATACTGAGTTTCAGATCCAGCCCCTGTTGGCGCCAGGTATCCAACTGTTGAAGCGCCTGGTTGATCACCCAGCGGTCAATGGCGACGGCCCTTTCTGTACCCACAACGTGTGGTAAAAATTCCGATGGCGGCAATATGCCAAGCTCCGGATGATTCCAGCGAATCAGCGCCTCTGCACCCACCACTTTACCGTGACGCATATCCACCTTGGGCTGATAGAAGAGGGTGAACTCCTCATCTTTCAAAGCGTAATCAATACGTTCCAGCCATTTTCTCTGATGATGCTGTTCCTGGTTTTTGGCTATATCAAACAGGTGGTAACAGGCACGTCCCTGGTCTTTGGCCATATACATGGCCTGATCCGCGTGACGTAACAGGGTATCGGCATCGGCATCATCCAGCGGATATAGGGCGACACCAATACTGGCAGAGATATGCACCTTACTGCCTTCATCAATATCGTAGGTTCCCGTCAGGCCATCCAGCAGGCGGGTAACCGTCTGGTCGCAGGCTTCGATATCCTCGATTTCACTGAGCAGGACCACGAACTCATCGCCGCCTAGGCGGGCGATGGTGTCCCGTCCGCGCACCAGCCCCTGTAACCGTTGGGATATATCCACCAGCAGTTGGTCGCCGGCTGCATGGCCGAATCGGTCATTGACAGGTTTAAAACCGTCCAGATCCAGGTAGCAAACCGCCAGCATATGGTCGTAGAGATGTGCTGCAGCCATGGCCTGTCGTAACAAATCCCGGAGCTGAACACGGTTCGGCAGTCCGGTGAGGGCATCGGTATGGGCCATTTGTTCCAGCTTGCGCTGTTGCAGAACCATTTTAGTAATGTCAGTGAACACCGAGATGTAGCGGGTGACTTTCCCATTATCATCGCGAATGGCATTAATGGTCTGCAATTCAGCAACCAGGCTGCCATTCTTGCGGCGGTTCCAGGTTTTTCCACGCCAGAAACCTTTATCCGTGATCGTGCGCCACATCTCTGTGTAATATGCTTTATCGTGCTCGCCCGATTTCAGGATACGGGGTGTTTTACCAAGCACCTCTTCTCTCGAGTACCCGGTTACTTGAGTAAAGGCCGGGTTTATATCAGTGATAATGCCATTGGCATCGGTAACCATAATGCCTTCCTGGGCATGATCGAATACCGTAGAGGCAACCTTGAGTTTTTGCTGGTTGTGCAGGTGTTCGGTGCTATCCAGGGCAACGCCAACAATGCTGATAATGGATTTGCGATCCGCTGAGCGGCGGGAACTCATATAGACTTCCAGGTGCCGGATTTCACCATTTGCCTGTACTACACGAAAATCGCTGTAGGCAGGTTCATCACTGGACAACGCCTGTTTAATACAGTGCCTGAACTGCGAAATATCCTCGGGATAGATATGCTGAAACACCGTTCGGTGTGTGGGTGCCGCATGGTTCTTATCGTAGCCAAACAGAAAGTGGCAGCGTTCATCCCAGTTGATTTCCCTGTTGACCCAGTCAAATTCCCAGATGCCGAAACCGGCAGATTTCTGGGCCAGCTGCAAGCGCTCTGACACCTGTTTCAGGTCTCCGACCATGACTTCTGCCCGGGCATGAACCCGCTGCCGCTCGGTTGCCAGAGAACGAAGGATTATGAACAGCAGCACATCCACCAGCAAGCCGGTTGCGGCAATGATAGTGGGCTGGTTACTGGACACACTGGCTTCGAATGCGGGTGTGCTGGAAAACTCCGCAGTCCAGTATCCCCCCGCCAGAGGAATGGTCAGTAACTGGTTCCATTTGGGTTCTGTGTAATTACGGACACCCGGGCTGCTGTAGAGCCTGGTGGCTTCTGACATTTCCTCCTGACCGTCAAATAGCGTAAAACTTACATCCGGACGATTTTTGGAAAGAATACCGCGCATCAGGTCTACCATGCGGAATGGACTGTAAACATAGCCCACCAACGCTGAGCGCCGTTGGGGAATGGTGTCGATTGCCGCCCCTTTTTCGTAGACAGGCAAATACACCAGAAAACCTGCCTGAACATCCTTATCTGTTTCCTGAACCAATGTCACGCGCCCGGAAACCGCAGGCAGGGTGGTATCCCGTGCATATTCCATGGCTTCGCGGCGTACCCGGTTGGAGAACATGTCATAGCCAAAGGCCCGCTGATTTCGCCAGTCAAAAGGCTCCAGATACACGATGGCACTGTAAAGTTCACGATCACCAGGCGGCCTGACCTGATACTCAGGAAAACCCTGGCTGCGAATATCCTCTATATGGGCATCCAGCTCAGAGGGCTCATACATCAGGGACACACCAATACCCTGTATACCCGGGTAGTAGGTTTTAATTTCTAGACCGGTAATGTATTCGCGCCATTCGGACCTGGTGGGTATGCGTTCCAAAGTGTCGAACAGTGTCGCGCCACCACGCAATACCTGCTCATATTCGAGCATGCGCGCGACGATTCTTGCGCTCGCATCCTCCACTTCAAACGCAAAGCGCTCTTCGGCTCGCTCCTGCACATAGTGCTTGGAAACTTGCCAACCAGTAATGGTTAACAGAATGGAAACGAGAAGCACTGTCCACGCCGTATAGCGATTGTGAAGCAACAATGCCTTTGCGAACTGTTTTATATACGACACAGTTTTTCCATCGGTTTCGTGTATTTCTATGTTTGTAACATCCATGTGAGATCCATACCTTACATCCTGCTATCGGCTTTTTCCTAATTCCGACTATCGGCCGAACCGAAGGGAGCTTTAGCCCCGATATGAAAAAAATTTATCGCAGATACCTGGCTGGTGCTGATTCCCCGTCGTGCGACATCCAAGAGAATAACGACTGATTTAGACCTTTTTTTCAACCCTAGAAACCCTAGGGCCAGACATAAGATATAAGCGTAAACAGCCACCTGATGGCAGGGCGATAAGCACTAAAGTCAAGGTGGCATCCGCCGATACAAGCAGTGTAAAAGTCAGCGACAAATAAGGCAGGTCAGTATCGTGCTTATCCTTATAGGGTTTGTAGTGGTCATTTTTTCCGTCTTTGGCGGGTTTGCCATGGCGGGGGGGCATCTGGGACCCCTGTTTCAGCCGACGGAAGTCCTCATGATCTGTGGTGCCGCCCTGGGAGCCTTTATCGCCTCTAATAACGGCAAGGCCATCAAGGCGACCTTCAAGACCTTCTCCCGCCTGAAGCGCACCAACCAGTACAACAAAGCCCTGTACATGGAACTCATGTCACTGCTGTACAAGATGCTCAGCAAAATCCGCCGCGAGGGCATGCTGGGGGTTGAAAAGGACATCGACAATCCTGAAGAGAGCCCCCTGTTCAGCGAATACCCGAGACTGTCCAGTGACCCCTTGATTATGGGATTTATCACCGATTACGTGCGGTTGATGGTCAGCGGCAGCATGGAGCCAATGGAACTGGATGAATTAATGCTCCATGAAATCGAGGCCTTCGAAATGGAAGCCCATGTTCCAGCCAGTGCACTGACAAAGGTAGGCGATGGCCTGCCGGCCTTCGGTATCGTTGCCGCGGTGATGGGGGTTGTAAAAGCCCTCAGCACCGCTGACGCAGGTCCGGACGAGATGGGTGAAATGATTGCCCACGCACTGGTCGGGACATTTCTTGGCATTCTGATTGGTTACGGCTTCGTCAGCCCCCTGGCCAGCCGGCTTGAACGACAGGTTGCGGAGGGCGTAAAGGTACTGCAATGCATCCGCGTCACCCTGCTGGCCAGCCTGCATGGTTATGCCCCCCAGATCGCTATCGAGTTTGGTCGCAAGGCGCTACACAGTGAAGAGCGCCCCAGCTTTATTGAGCTGGAGGATCATGTCAGGGAAAACAAAACGGCATGAGTGATCGTCGCCCCATCATTATCCGCCGCAAAAAAATCGTACATGGTCATCATGGCGGCAGCTGGAAAATTGCCCTGGCTGACTTCATGACGGCACTGATGGCACTGTTCCTCGTAATGTGGATTCTTACGGCGGCCAGTAAGGAGCAACGCGAGGCCGTTGCCGACTACTTTCGAACCCCGCTGGTGGTAGCCATGGCCGGCGGCGATAAACCGACTGCCAGCACCAGTGCGATACCCGGTGGTGGTCCAGATCCGATTTATTCCGAAGGAGAACGGGCCAGAATTGATATGCGTCAGCAGACCCGTCCCACGGACCAGCAACGACGTTTTTTTACCGACCTGCAACGCCGTATAGAGTCCGCCATTGATGCGGATCCTCTTCTGCGACAGCTGAAATCCCAGATGCGTTTTGATCTCACCATGGAGGGGCTGCGCATCCAGGTGCTGGATACCGAAAAACGACCCATGTTCAAGCTGGGGAGTGATCGTGTTGAACCCTATATGCGGGAACTGTTGCGCACCATCGCACCACTGCTGAATGAACTGCCAAATGACCTCAGCATCAGCGGGCATACCGATAGCCTGCCCTATGTGGGCGGTACCCGCGGCTACAGCAACTGGGAGCTGTCCAGTGATCGTGCCAATGCATCGCGGCGGGAATTGATTGCCGGAGGGCTGGATGCCAAAAAACTGCTACGGGTCTCCGGTGTGGCCGACCGTGTGGAAATGCCGGACATTGATGAAGACAACCCCATTAACCGCCGCATCGAGTTGCTCGTGCTATACCCGCAGGTGGCCGAGGGCATACGACACCCTGAGCTGTTATCAACGGCCAATGACGCATCAGCGTTAACGGCTGTTCAGGAGGTATTGACACCTACAGGATCGGGCAATCGTGCCGATATTTTAATGAGTGAGCGATAAATATTGTCACCGTTCATGTGAATGAAACGCCGAGGCGAATTAACTGATGGATATCACTGAGTTTTACGACACGTTCTTCGAAGAAGCTGATGAACTGCTTGCCGACGTCGAAAGTCATCTCCTGGAAATTGATATCGACAACCCGGATGTGGAGCAGCTGAATGCCATCTTCAGGGCGGCACATTCCATTAAGGGTGGGGCGGGGACCTTCGGCTTTACGGTCCTCCAGGAGACAACCCACATTCTTGAAAACCTGCTTGACGAAGCTCGCAAAGGTGAATTGGCCCTGACGGGGAAAATTGTCGACACATTCTTGGAAACCAAAGACATGCTGAAAGAACAACTTGACGCCTATCGAAATGGCACAGCACCCGATCAGCAAGCGTTCGAACACATCTGTTCGGTGTTGCAGGAAATCGCACAAGAGAATGATGGCACTGACCAGGCAACAAAAGACGACAGTGCTGTTGAAAGCAAACCGGTTGAGACCGATGCCAGCAGCCAGCCTGAAGCGGTTGAGGATGTCGCCGACATGGAATTGTTCAACGCGGAAGAACACCTTGAGCGACTATCGATCACGTTGCTCAACGTCAATGAAAAGGACCGCGAGCTACTGCTGGAAGAACTGAAAAATCTGGGCAGTGTCTGTTCAGCCGTTGGCGATGAAGAAGCCTATGACATCGTGCTAGAGGCAGATGAAGGGCCGGAGACCATCGAAGCGGTACTCTGCTTTGTGATCGATAGCGACCAATTAAAAATTGAACGTATCGGTGGTGAGCCGGAAGCACCGGTTGTCGAAGAACCCCCGGTTCAGGCGCCCAAGGCAGAAGAACCTGCCCCTCCTGTTACAACCGAGGCCGAGCAAGCGACCACAGAAACAGAGACTGCTACGGAGGTCGAAAACGACCATGAAGCAGTAGCCGAGGTCAGTAACCAGGAAACTGCCAAAGCTGAGGCACCGAAAACACCGGAGGAGCCGACGAAACCCGCAGAAGCGGCCCAGTCAGCGGCTGGCAAAGCCAAGCCAAAACCGGCTGGAGAGTCTTCCAGTATCCGTGTCTCTGTCGACAAGGTCGACCAGGTCATCAACCTGGTGGGTGAATTGATTATTACCCAGTCCATGCTCAATGAAACAGCGGGCCGCCTCGATGGCGTCAATGACAGCGACCTGCTTAATGGTATCAACCTGCTACAACGCAATGCCCGGGACCTGCAGGATGCGGTAATGTCCATCCGAATGTTGCCGATGGACTATGTCTTCAGCCGTTTCCCACGACTGGTCAGGGATCTGGCGGGCAAACTGGGCAAAGAAATTGACCTGGTCACAGAAGGCGAATCCACAGAGCTGGATAAGGGTCTGACAGAGCGGATTATCGACCCGCTGACGCACCTGGTCCGCAACAGCCTGGATCACGGTATCGAGTTGCCGGAAGTACGTGTGGCCAATGGCAAGACGAGAACCGGCAAGCTGGTACTTTCTGCACAACACCAGGGTGGCAACATCCTGATTGAAGTTCGCGATGATGGTGGCGGTCTCAATCGCGAGCGTATCCTCGCTAAAGCGGCTGCCAATGGCATATCAGTACCGGACAATGCCTCCGATGACGAAGTCTGGCAGCTGATCTTCGCCCCCGGTTTTTCCACCGCTGAACAAGTCAGTGACCTGTCCGGACGTGGTGTGGGCATGGATGTGGTGAAACGCAACATCCAGTCCATGGGTGGTCATGTGGAAATCATGTCCAAAGAGGGTCAGGGCACCACCACGCGCATTGTGCTGCCACTGACCCTGGCAATTCTTGACGGCATGTTGGTCAAAGTTGGCAACCAGGTCTACATCCTGCCGGTCAGCTCCATTGTTGAATCCCTGCAACTGAAGGATCAAAGCCTTTATTCGTTGCCGGGCAAAGTCCCCATGCTCAAGGTCCGGGACGAATACTACCCCCTCATCTCCGTTGCCTCTGCAATGCATATCGACAGTCGCCAGGAACACGAAAAACTGGATCGCACGATTGCCGTGATGGTTCAGGGTGGCAACACCAAATACGTCATGCTGGTAGATGAGTTGCTGGGACAACAGCAGGTAGTAGTGAAAAACCTTGAGAGCAACTATCGGAAAGTTGAAGGGGTTTCCGCCGCAACCATCTTGGGCGATGGCAGCGTAGCCCTGATTCTCGATATCTCTGACCTCTACCGGCTGGGCCAGAAAAACAGGATTGACCTGAAGAAAACGGCAGAAAACGACGATGTCATCGAGGTTGAGGCGGACGCCGAGCTCACGGTCGCAGAGCTCCTCGACAACGTTGTAGCCCTTGAAGAATCGCGAAAGTCCGCTCAAGAAGGTGCTGACTGAGCCGATAGTCTCTAAAAGGCAGTCTATTCACTGTCTTGATTTAAAAAAGGCTATTTAGGCTGCTTATTTGAGCTTTTGGCCAATCCAGGAATGGATATAGTCAAGTTCATCAAAAGAAACATTGCTAGTGACAGTATTTATAAGGAAACGGTGATCACACATGGCCGACAAGAACATAAGCATTTTGATCGTTGATGATTTTCCAACCATGCGACGCATTGTCCGCAGTCTCCTCAAGGAGTTGGGATACACCAATGTTGACGAAGCCGAGGACGGCCAGGAGGGTCTCACAAAACTGAGATCGGGCAGCTTCGAATTTGTCGTATCCGACTGGAACATGCCCAACCTGGATGGCCTGGAGATGCTGAAAACCATCCGTGCCGATGACGCACTGAAGCACTTGCCCGTTTTGATGGTGACCGCCGAAGCGAAGAAGGAAAACATTATCGCAGCGGCACAGGCCGGAGCCAGCGGCTATGTGGTGAAACCCTTCACCGCGGCCACCCTGGAAGAAAAGCTAAACAAAATTTTTGAAAAACTTGGCAAGTGATCCCGGAGATCGCTCGCTTAGGGGTTTGAGTTATGAATGCAGAGACAGCCGAAAATACCTTATCCAGCGAGCAATCAGATGAGTTTGTTCACCGTATAGGAAATCTGGTCAGAATGCTGCGTGAAAGCATGAAAGAACTGGGCCTCGACCGGGCCGTAGAAAAAGCAGCGGAAATCATTCCCGATGCCAGAGGAAGATTAAGTTATATCGCCACCATGACGGAACAGGCTGCAGAGCGTGCGTTGAATGCTGTGGACCGCGCCCAGCCACTCCAGAATGACCTGGAAACACAGGCCAAAGCGTTAAGCGGTCAGTGGGAAGCCTGGTTTGAAAATCCTGAATCCATTGATGGCGCCAAAGAACTTGTTCTCGACACCCGTGCATTTCTGGACGACCTGCCCAACACGACCGCGGCCACCAGTAAAGAACTGATGGAAATCATCATGGCCCAGGATTTCCAGGATCTCACCGGCCAGGTGATTAAAAAACTGATGGAACTCGTTCAGCAAATTGAACACCAGTTGCTCGATTTGATCGTCGACAGTGTTTACGAAGAGGGCGAGCGGGATGAAATCCGCCAGCGTATAGCAGATCAAGTCAAACAGCCGACCGAAAGTGGCGGTGAAGAATCATCAACATTATTGAACGGTCCCCAGATTGATCCGGAGGCGACGGATGTCGTCAGCAATCAGGACCAGGTTGATGACTTACTGGATGAGTTGGGTTTTTAACCAGAACGATAACGTAAAACAGGTGTGTTATGGCCAATATTCTCGTTGTAGATGACTCAGTGACCTTGAGGCAAATGGTGGCATTTGTCCTGACCAAGGCAGGTCACGAAGTGAACCAGGCAGAAAGTGGCGAGGACGCGCTGATAGCGCTCCAGAGCTTCACCCCGGACCTGGTTCTCACTGACATGTACATGCCTGGGATCGATGGCATCAGCCTGGCAGAAAAAATCCGCGCCAATCCCCAGTACCGCCGCACGCCCATTCTGGTTTTAAGCACAGATTCCAGCCAGGAAGTGAAACAGCGTGGTCGGGACATGGGGGTCACCGGCTGGGTGAGCAAACCCTTCGATCCCGAAAAGCTGCAGGCACTGGTGGAGAAGGTACTTCATTAACTGGGGCATGACCCTATCGACAATGACGGTATGACAAACAGATAAATTTTGGGAAACAACGCCCACACCGCGAGGAAACATCATGAACACTGCACAAGTCGCTGAGACAGAATTTTTAAATGGTAAGGAAGAGGGTGGTCAATTCCTTACATTCATCCTGGCCAATGAAGAATACGGCGTGGAAATTCTGCGCGTACAGGAAATTCGTGGCTGGTCAAAGGTAACACCTATCCCCAATTCACCCGCGTACCTGAAAGGCGTGATCAACCTGCGCGGCGCCATTGTGCCGATTATCGATTTGCGGGAACGGTTTGGCATGGACTCTCTAGATTACGGTACCACTACGGTGGTGATCGTGTTGCGTGTAGAGCACGGCGAGCAGGAGCGCGTTATGGGCCTGGTGGTCGATGCTGTTTCCGAGGTCTACACCCTCAGTGAGGGCCAGTGTCAGGTGCCACCGGATATGGGCAGTGAAGTGGAAGAAAAGTTTGTGAAGGCGCTGGCTTCCGTGGAAGAAAAAATGATCATCCTGCTGGACATCGATACCTTCCTCAACTCCGAAGTCTCCCGCACCCTCAACTAAGAGCCGGCATCATCAGAGAGCGTCCCAATGCGAATCCTGGCGGTCATCAATCAGAAAGGCGGGGTTGGTAAAACCACCACGACGGTCAACCTCTGCCATTCCCTGGCCATGGCAAACCAGCGTGTTCTGGCCATTGATCTCGACCCCCAGGGCCATATGAGCGCCAGTCTTGGACTAAAGCCCTCCGGCAACGGGCTGGATGCTGTGTTTCGTCATGAGGCTTCAGTGGCCGATGTTGTTTTAAATGCCCGGAACAATCTAGATCTGCTGGCCCCCGGCCCCAGACTCAACGAGTTTGATGGACTGAGAGAGACGGCTGAATCCAGCGATTGGATGTTACACAACATCCTCAATGATATGGAAGGCTACGATTTTGTTGTGATTGATTGCCCGCCATCCTCTGGCCTGCTGGGCATGAATGCACTGGTGGCAGCGGAAGAAATCCTGATACCGGTTCCCGGCGACTATCTGGCGCTACTTGGGCTGTCACGACTGTTATCCATACTCGACGGTGTAGAGAAAAAAATTCAGCGCGAATCAGAAAAGTGGATATTGGTGACACGCTTCGATCAGCGTCGCCGACATGCCCACGAAGTGGCTAACAAAATCCATCAATATTTCCCGGAACAGCTATTGCCCACCGTGATTCATGAGTCGGTGGCCCTGGCCGAAAGCCCCAGCTTCGGAAAAAGTATTTTCGAATATCAACCGAATTCACGTTCAGCTAAGGAATACGCATCTTTAGCCGATAACTTGGTTAGCAAGGTAACAATCTCGAGGAAGCTCGCATGACAACAGATAAAGACTCCAAAATGGGTGACGATCCCCTCGCTTGGTTACAGGAGTCATCAGGCTCGGATTCTTCTGGAGATGAATCCTCTGAAACAGCGCAGAAAACAGCGCCGGCCAGTAAAGGACGCAGCGCAAAAAAACCTGCCCAGAAAAAATCCAGGCCAGCCACCTCTGACGATGATTCAGGTCTGAATATTGAATTGCTCGAATCAAGTTTTGAGCTGTTGGCCCCGAGAGCCGAAGAGCTGGTTGCCAAATTTTATGATCGCCTGTTTGAAAAATACCCGGCGGTAAAACCTCTTTTTGCCAACACCTCGAGCAGCGAACAACAGAAAAAATTGTTGGCCTCACTGGTGCTGGTTATGAACAACCTGCGCAAGCCGGAAGTATTGCAAAAAGCGCTGGTGGAAATGGGAGCACGTCACCAGGGATACGGCGCAGTACAGGCCCATTACCCTGCGGTTGGTGAAACACTGATCGAAGTAATGTCCGAAATGGCCGGGTCACACTGGACCGATGAACTAACAAACGCCTGGCAGGCAGCGCTCACAGCGGTGAGTGACATGATGCTGAGTGGATACAATTCTAATGAGGAAGAAGCTATGTCTAGTAAAGGTGCTGCGGCGATGGATGATGACGTCGCTACTGAAGCAAGTGAAGAACTGAACAGATTGCGTTCAGCAGTGGACGGCGCCATGACGGCAATCATGATGGTGAACCGCGATCTGGAAGTGACCTACGCAAACCGCGCAACCATTGACCTTCTCTCCAAGTACGAAGAAGAATTCAGACAGATTTATCCCGGTTTTGATCCGGATAATCTGGTGGGCGCCTGTATTGACCAGTTCCATACAGATCCCAGCCACCAGCGCAAGCTGTTGAACAACCCAAAGAACCTGCCATACCGCACGGATATCAAAGTGGGTGGGCTAATCTTTGCCCTCAATGTGACCGCCATTGTTGACGCGGAAGGGAATTACCTGGGCAACTCACTGGAATGGTCAGATGTTACCAGTACCCGCATGAAAGAGGGTGAGGTCACACGTCTCAAGTCTGCAGTTGATGGCGCCATGACAGCCATTATGACGGTTGACCGCGACCTGGTGATCACCTACGCCAACCGTTCGACCATCGACCTGCTGAAAGAGCACGAAACTACCTTCAGGCAGATTTATCCCGGTTTTGATGCCGACAAGCTTGTAGGTTCCTGTATTGACCAGTTCCATGCCAAACCCGAACACCAGCGCAAACTGTTGAGCGACCCTAAAAACCTGCCCTACCGTACGGATATCCAGGTAGGTCCACTGCGCTTTGCCCTCAATGTCACGGCTATCATGGATGACAAGGGCAATTACCTGGGCAATTCCCTGGAATGGTCAGATGTTACTGCGCAAAGAGAAAAAGAATCGGATGTGGCCCGCCTGCAATCTGCCATTGATGGTGCTACCACCAATCTGATGTTGTGTGACAGCGATTTAAATATTGTCTATGCCAACCCCGCAGTCATGGATATGTTCCGTAACCGTGCCGATGAACTGCGCCAGGTATTCCCCGGGTTCAATCCCGACAACCTGGTCGGCCAGAACATTGACCAGTTCCACAAAAATCCGGCCCACCAACGGGCGCTGTTAAAAGATGCTTCACGGTTGCCGGCCAAAGCAAAAATCAGTGTGCTCGACCTCACTTTCGAAGTGAATGCCACCATGATCACCGGCCCTAAAGGCGAGTACATGGGCAATATGGTGGAGTGGGTCGATGCCACCGAGCAGACCAATGCCGAAACCGAATTGAGTGCTTTGGTACAGGCTGCTTCCGAGGGTGACTTCTCGGTGCTGATGGACACCAACAAGTACAAAGGCTTTTACAAGCAATTGGGTGAAACCATAAACGGTTTGATGGTTGGCCTTAAAGACCTGTCTTCTGTTTTGAGAAGCCTGGCCGAGGGTGACCTGACCTGCGGTATGGAAAACGAGTACAGCGGCCTGTTTGCACGCTTGAAGGTGGACGTGAATGGCACTGTTGAAGTACTGCGGAAGATGGTGAATCAGATTCTTGCCAGCTCCAACAATATCTCCACGTCCTCCTCTGAGATATCTCAAGGCAACGCCGACCTGCTGCAACGTACTGAGAGCCAGGCTTCTTCCCTGGAAGAAACAGCCTCCAGTATGGAAGAGATGACCGCTGCCGTGAAATCCAGTGCTGACAATGCACGCCAGGCTAACCAGCTGGCATCCAGTGCCCGTGATCAGGCTGAAGTTGGCGGAGATGTGGTGAGCAAGGCAATTACCGCCATGGGTGAAATCAACAAGTCATCCAGCCAGATTGCCGACATCATCACCGTCATTGATGAAATCGCCTTCCAGACCAACCTGCTGGCATTGAACGCCGCTGTGGAAGCCGCCAGGGCGGGTGAACAGGGCAGGGGCTTCGCGGTGGTTGCCGCCGAAGTTCGCAACCTGGCACAGCGCAGCGCCGAGGCAGCAAAAGAAATCAAATCACTGATCAAAGACAGTGTCACCAAGGTGGAAGATGGTTCAAGGCTGGTCGGTGAATCCGGCAAAACCCTTGAAGAGATCGTTACCGCGGTGAAAAAGGTCAGCGACATCATCGCCGAAATGGCCGCTGCGGCCAGTGAACAATCCATGGGTATCGAGCAGGTCAATACCGCCATTTCCCAGCTCGATGAAGTTACCCAGAAAAATGCGGCCATGGTGGAAGAGGCCGCCGCAGCCAGCGAATCCATGGATGAGCAATCACGCGGCCTGATCGACCTGATGAGCTTCTTCAATATCGGAGAACCTACCCACAACGCAGATGTGGTGAGTATTTCTCGCACCGAGAAAGCGCCCGCACCACGCCCTGCAGCACGCCCTAAAGCGGCAGCCGTGAGCAAGCCATCCAGCTCTGGAGCAACGGATGAGTGGGAGGAGTTCTAAAAGAAACAGCTGTAAGTTCCTGAGATAACCCTGACCGGTGTGCTTTACAGCCACCGGTTTTGGGGGCTGAAGAACTGGCTATTTGCCCATCGTGTAAATCAAAGACAAGCGTAGACGAAAGGAATGAGTACTAATCCTAATGAAATGCCGGAGTGATGAGTTATGGAAGCGGAACTAATGGATGTCGGCAATACCGTACCACCCGCAGTGGTACTCAAAGGTGAAAATCTGGGAGCTGGTGACTTTGTCTTTACCGATAAGGACTTCAAGTTTATTGCCACTCTGATTGGTGAACATGCAGGTATTGTCCTCGGTGAAATCAAACGGGATCTTGTCTACGGGCGATTGGTAAAGAGACTGCGTGCCCTGGGCATGAAGAAGTTTTCAGACTACTGCGCTTACCTCGACAATGGCAGCAACAAGGTAGAATTTGAAGAGTTTGTTAATGCCCTGACAACCAACCTGACGTCGTTCTACCGGGAAAGCCACCATTTTGACTACCTGCAGGATGAGATCCTGACCCGACTGATGCGCGAACCGGGCCGAAAATCCCTACGCATCTGGTCTGCAGGCTGTTCAACCGGCCCTGAACCCTATTCCATTGCCATGACAGTCGCAGATACTGTCCCCGCCGACTGGGATGTAAAGATTCTTGCAACAGACATTGATACAAAAGTACTGGCAACCGCGGCATCGGGTATCTACGAACTGGACCTTGCCAACCGAGGACTCACCTCAGACCGCTTGAAACGCTGGACCATGCGGGGTAAAGGGGAGCGCGCGAACCAGATTAAAATGCGCCCCGAGCTGAGCGCCATGATCACTTTTCGGCAACTGAATCTACTCGAAGCATGGCCGATGAAAAATCAGTTCGATATTGTTTTCTGCCGTAACGTGGTCATTTATTTCGACAAGTCGACCCAGGAAAAGCTGTTCGACCGTTTTGCCAATCAGATCCACCCAAATGGACACCTGATTATCGGTCATTCTGAAAGTCTCAATAAAGTCTGTGATCGTTTCAAACTGGTGGGTAAGACCATTTATCAGCGGACTCGGTAGGGGATCATATGTCAATTCTAGGATTAGGCACTGAAACATTGAACCAGCCTCCGACATTACCTGGCTACAGCCATATCAACCGTTACTGGGACCGTCATTTCGACTGCCATGCAGCGAAAATACTTCCCGGCGAGTATTACGTGACCTGCCATGGTGAAATGATAACCACCGTACTCGGTTCCTGTGTCTCTGCCTGCATTCGCGATCGTGTCATGGGTATCGGAGGCATGAATCATTTCATGCTGCCACATTCCGATTACACCCGGGATGAAGACCTACTGACGACCGGAGCCCGTTACGGCAGCTACGCCATGGAGCAGTTAATCAACGAGATATTGAAACACGGTGGTTCACGAAAATACCTGGAAGTGAAAATTTTCGGTGGTGGTCAGGTGATGGCCAACATGACCGATGTCGGGAAAAAGAATATTGCCTTCGTCCGGGAATATCTGCATGCGGAAAACCTGGAAGTCGTCTCCGAAGACCTGGGGGACCGTTTTCCCCGTCGTGTGGCCTACTTCCCCGAGACCGGGGCCGTGAAGGTGAAGAAACTGCAAAGACTGCGCAATGACACCATTGCACAACGTGAAACAGCCTATCAGGCAAGCCTGGTTGAAACAAAAGTCGAAAGTGATGTGGAGTTGTTTTGATCAATGACAGTTCAAACGCCAATTCGTGTCCTGGTGGTTGATGATTCAGCACTGGTTCGTAACCTGCTTTCCAAAATGCTGAGTGAAGCAGCTGATATAGAAGTCGTCGGTGTCGCCTCAGACCCCTATGTCGCCAGAGACAAAATCAAGGCATTAAACCCGGACGTACTCACACTCGATGTGGAAATGCCCAAAATGGATGGGGTCACATTCCTGCGCAACCTGATGCGTTTGCGACCCATGCCCGTGGTGATGGTCTCATCACTAACCGAAAAAAGTGCCGATGTCACCTTACAGGCCCTGGAGTTGGGTGCTGTTGACTTTGTCACCAAGCCCAAAATCGATCTTTCCCATACCCTGGAAAATTACACTGAGGAATTGCTGCAAAAAATTCGCTTTGCCGCCCGGGCCAATGTAAAACAGTATTCAGGTGCTCACGCACCAGCACCCAAGTACAGTGCCGATCAGGTAATGCCAAAGCCCAAGGCCTCCACCTTCAAAACTACCGACCGCATCATTGCCATCGGAGCCTCCACTGGTGGTACAGAAGCCATTAAATCGGTATTAACCACCATGCCATCGGACGCCCCTGGTATTGTCATTGCACAGCATATTCCCCATGGGTTCAGCGGCGCATTTGCCGAACGTCTCAATCGTCAAACCCCATTGATCGTCAAGGAAGCTGAGGATGGCGATCAGGTTCTGCCGGGCCATGCCTTTGTCGCCCCCGGTGATCGGCACCTGCTGTTGACCAGAGATGGTGCCCGCTATGTGTGCCGGTTAAGTGATGCAGAGCCCGTCAATCGACATAAACCCAGTGTTGATGTGCTGTTTCGTTCAGTGCTTCAGGCTGCCGGCAAAAATGCCACCGCCTGTATTCTTACCGGCATGGGGGCTGACGGTGCTCAGGGCCTGGTGGAACTCAGGGAAGAGGGCATCCATACCATCGCACAGGATGAAAAAACCAGTGTGGTCTGGGGAATGCCCGGTGAAGCGGTGAAACGTGGTGGGGCGTGTGAAGTACTGCCCCTGAATGCCATTGCCGAGGCATTGATCTCCGCATGCCTCGAGCCTCCCACAAAAAAAGTATCGTGATAACAATCTGTTAATTAGATGTTATTTGTTATACATGGAAAACATATTTATCGACGAGCTGCTAACATTTCCCGGCAAATAACCATAGTAATCGTATTGTTATTTCAGGTTTATTGGGTTGTAATCAGCCACTATCATTTACTTGCTAAATTTAGTTCTGGTCAGGCAGCCTGTAAATAAAGGCGCTATTTATTTTCCAGCATTGCAGGGCAGCTTGGATTCCTTTATGGGATTGTGATCAAGTTTTTTACAAATAGCGGCATCATCTCTTATTGATCAGGGAACGATTCAGTCTTTCCCTTATAAATATAAAAACAATGAAAATGATTGCTCCTGGGTTACATAACATTTGCCCAATAGACGCCAACATGGATTTTTCAAGGCACAGACAGAAATGCAGATACAGGGTAATTTTTTTGCCAAGTACGGGCGCCCACTCATCATCTTTATGGTGCTGACCGGCTTCTCTGTGTTTATCTGTTTTGAATATTACAAGCGCCAGTACAACGAGCAGCTCAACCAACAAAAAGACCATATCCATCATCTCAACGAAGAGTTGGCAGATTCGATTACCCATGAAATTCATGAAGCCAGAAGGGCGCTATTACAACTGCAGTTGTATTTGATCCATCGACATCATCAGGCACCAGAGTTACAGGCAGCACATGCTGCAGAAGCAATGGATACGAAGCTGGAATCAGACTGCAAAGATTTTCAACAGGTGTTGTCGGAGTACCTTGCACAAAGCGATTCCATAGCGCACATTCGCTGGCTCACTTCGCAACTAAACATAAATTGCCAGGTCGATCAGGAAAATGACAATTCCCTGGTACTGCTCGACGCTAACACTTACTCAAGCCAGGCAAGACAACAATATGACCAAACACTGATCGATTCAGCCAAAGATGGTTTTTACGCAAGTCGGTTAACCCCTGCGACCTATGATGAAACTTCACTCCAGTACCTGATTGGGCTAGCGCAATCCATTGATCGATTTCAGCAGGGCACGCTGCTTGTCATTCTGTCTCTGACTGAGACAATTAATCAGTTCTACCAAAAAGTCGGCCATGATTTTGATGTCAAATGGATAGATAACCACGGTGAAGTGGTAATTAACTCCCTGGACCACGAAGCTATCAGTACGAAACATTTCAATAATATGAAAGTACAATCAGCTGACTTCTTCAAACGGCTGACCAATGAGGCCCTGTGGGGCTGGAATCACAATCATTATCAAGACCTGGCGCTTCACTTGAAAGCCAATGGCCATGAATACAAGTACTATGTCAGCGCGTCGCTGACACCATCCGTTCTCAATGCTCTAGCGCAGAACAGTTTTTCCCGCACAATGCCAATCGTGATCCTCTGTCTGCTCATAATATTGGCAGTAACATTCGTCTATCAGTGGTTCAATCTGAAATTACTGGCACAACGGGCAGCCCTGACAGAAGAGGCCCAGAGAAACCGTCTGGCCAGTCAATACAAAACTCAGTTCCTCGCCAATATGTCCCATGAAATTCGCACACCAATGACGGCCGTGCTGGGCATGCTGGAGATGTTGCGCAATACCAAACTCAATAGCACCCAGCAAAAATATTCACTTGAGATCTATAGTGCGGCGAGAACGCTGCTGATGATCATTAATAACATCCTGGATGTCAGCAAAATAGAATCCGGCAAGATCACCTTGGAGAAAAGTACTTTTTCTCTGGTAAAAATACTGGATACGGTGATTGATTTATTTTCCCCCAGTGCTGAGTTGAAGCATCTGAATCTCCGTCTGTCGCTTGACCAGCAATTACCCAAATATCTCAAGGGCGACAGTGTTCGGCTCAGTCAGGTGCTCAACAATCTCATTGGCAACGCCATTAAATTCACCCACTATGGCGGAGTAACTCTCACGGTTAAGCTGGTGGATGAAACCAGTGATAACTACCGTCTGTTGTTCAGTGTCGAAGATACGGGCATTGGTATTCATCCGGAATCCATGGACAGGCTGTTCACGCCCTTTGAACAACTGGATGATTCCAGCACAAAAGTATATGGCGGCACTGGTCTGGGGTTATCCATCAGTAAAGAGATCGTCGAACTCATGGGTGGTGAACTGTATGTTTCCAGTGTGGTGGGAGAGGGTAGCCGTTTCTGGTTTGAACTGTCCTTTGAAACTGAAGAGGATCACGATCGCATCTCAGAAATCAGTCACATCAGCAAGAAGGTCCTGTTGGCCGAAGAAGACCGGAAACAGTGCCAGTTACTCACAGACATGCTCCAGCACTGGGGATGTGATGTTATTCGCCAGAGTTATCTGAACGAGGATTTTTTCCAGGAAGACTTTGATATTTATCTGTTTGATCGCACCCTGGTTGAGCAGAAATATCACTCAGTGATCGAGCAGCTACAGCAGAAAAGTCAGTCAGAAAACAAGGACATCCCCGTTATCATTATGACGCAGGAAAGTGGCTGGCAGTTGCCTGAAAATATTACAACCACTGGCCTGAATATTGAGCTGCTCATCAAGCCTGTCACTATCTCAAAACTGCTTCAGGTGCTGGAGCGTCTCGGGATAATCGGCCAGGAAGAAGAGGATCCTGACGATTATCGGCTGTCGCAGATCAAGAATGAGATACAGGAGCGCCTGGAGCGCAGGGGTCTTACCCGCCTGCTGGTGGTAGAAGACAACCTCATTAACCGCACCATCATTCTGGAACAGTTCAAGGAGTTCCCATTAGAGATTGATGTCGCGTCCAACGGCTTTGAAGCGGTAATCAAAACAGGGCAGGAGCGTTACGACATTATCTTTATGGATCTGCAGATGCCGGTTCTGGATGGCTTTGAGGCCACGGAAGAAATCCGTAAATATTACAACAAGGATGAATTGCCGATTCTGGCGTTGTCTGCGGCGACGTTTACCGACGATGTGGAGTTGGCCGCTAAAGTGGGTATTAACGACCACCTCTCCAAACCGTTTGAACTCTACAACCTCTATGCAGCTTTCCTGCGCTGGCTACCGAAATAATCACTGAGTCCGGGTATTAGCTGGCGAGCCTGATACCCTCAGCTTTAAGGTCACCACATTCCACACCGTATTTATGATCTATGCCTTTAATGTGTGTTTTCAGCCACATCCGCAGGAAAACAAACAGTTCATCGGTATCCAGGGCACCGGACACCATATCGGCCCGGAATTGTTGCACCCGATCCAGCAGTTTTGCATGCAGCTTGATATGCGATTCATACCCTGAGTACTGATGTTTTCTCATAAAGGCTTCTTCATCACTGAAGTGCTGAACCACGTAGCGTGACAGCGCATCAAAATTAGCCAGCGCGTTAATACCGTTATTGACGTCATCGGCAACGATATTGATCATATCTATAATTTGCTGGTGCTGGTCGTTCATGCTTTTTACACCAACATCCAGACTGTCATCCCATTCAAACCGGCTCATACTTTCTACTCCTAAACCAATTCTTGTTTGCAGACACTGTAAGAATAGGTCACAAACCCAGCTGCCTATATGACTTAAATCAACTGTTTTTAGCTTCTTATTGTAGTTTTTGATTTTTGCTTTTTCGGCTCAAGTTGTTGACCAAGCGGTCGATAATTCGTTTATGGCGACTGTGTTCAAATCAGTCTCTGGCGTGGCAGTTGTGTTAATAAAAAATGTCCTGCCAGCCATCACAATCCACAAGGAAAGAAAACTACCTGTAAATGGAGTCAGTTGAATGACAGTGATACAACCCATGCCCCGGAGCAATATGCTCATCATCGACAACGAGACCGATTTCGCAGAGCGATTGGCCGACCTGTTTCGTGACGCATTTTCAGTCAGGATAGACAATCAGCAAGTCGACATTGATGAAATCTGTGATGCCAAACTGGACATCATCATTATTAACAGGGATATCCCGGAGAATTTCGGCGTTGAACTGTTTGCCCGGATGAAAACCATCCCGGAATTAATGTACGTGCCAGTGATTTTCCTGTCTTCATCCACGGACCCACAGACCGAGGAGGCAGCCATCAATCTGGGTGCGGCAGATTTTCTCAATATTTCAGTGGACAGCAATGTTCTGCGGGCAAGGGTAAACAGCTGCCTGCTGATGAAGCGCAAAATAGAGCGCCTGTCATTCCTGACTACCATCGATGGCGTCACCCGGCTGGCTAATCGCCGCTTGTTTAACCAGTACCTGGCCAGAGAGTGGGCCAGGGCGGTGCGCCTGCAACGCACTATCGCCGTCGTCGCTCTGGAATTAACCGGGCTGGGTGATGTCATCCTCAAGTTCGGCGAGTCGGTTTCAGATCGCTGTCTCACACATCTGGCCAGAGTGGTGGAACGCTGCCTGCACCGCCCCGGAGATTTTCCAGCCCGCTATGTGGATAATAAAATTCTTATTATTCTTCCGGACACGGATTCCATTGGTGCCCGCCTGGTTGTCGATAAGATCAATGCCTCTTTCAGTGAAAGTATCGGTGATGTCCTGTCACAGAATGCGGTAAAATGCCTCGATATCTGTTCCGGGCTTGACTCCATCAAGCCGGACCGCAGCAATTCCTCAAGCACCTTTATTCGTGGTGTGATGACAGAACTCAATCAATCAAGGAAGGAGATCGAGCCGTCAGAGACACTGGTTAATCTATAGCTATTCGAGAGCTTATTCTAACTATGACATCCACCTATCAACTCGTTTACGTAAGCTCCGCCAACTGGCTATACAGCGCTGAAGAACTCGAAGACATACTGAATGTTGCCTGGTCGAAGAATAAACGGCTCGGGATAACCGGCATGCTGCTCTACAAGGAAGGCAATATTATTCAGGCGCTCGAAGGACCCAAGCAGGCAGTCGAGGAATTGATGTCTGTCATCGCCCGGGACCCCAGGCATTCCGGCGTTCAGGTACTTACCCGGCAGATGGTTCCAGAGCGCGAATACGGTGACTGGGAGATGGCCTACCGGGATATCAATAGCGGGTTACTGAAAACACCCAGATATGAAGGCCCTGTAGAGGGGTTCAGTGAAGGGGTGATACCGCCAGCTATTTCCCGCAGCAGTCGGCTGTTAAGGCTCTTTGATCAGAATACCGTGCCTTAATTGCCAGTTCCTGTGTAAATGAAGTGGTTAGGCGAAGCGGGCCCGGATTTCGCCAATTTCGTCCAGATTGTCCATCAACAGATCCACCAGGTTCGGGTCAAAATGCCCACCTTTCTGCTCTTGTAGATAATCGATAATCCGCTCCAGGGGCCATGCATCTTTGTAGGGGCGAACGGAAGCCAGTGCATCGAAGACATCCGCAATGGCAGCAAGGCGTCCAGAAATAGGAATCTGTTCACCCTTGAGCCCCTGGGGATAACCTGAACCATCCCATTTTTCATGGTGCGTATAGGCAATTTCTTTCGCCATAATCATCAGACTGGAATTATCACCATCCAGTAACGTTCGGCCAATGACCGTATGTTGTTTCATGATAGTCATCTCTTCCGGGGTCAGTTTTCCCGGCTTCAACAATATATTGTCAGGTATTCCAAGTTTGCCTACATCGTGCATGGGACTGGCATGCAATATTTCTTCACAGAAGCGCGGCTCCATATTCAGCTTTGAGGCCAGAAATGAGCAGATATGACTCATGCGTTTGATATGATTTCCTGTTTCGTCGTCCCGGTATTCAGCCGCCATACCCAAGCGTTCCACCACTTTCAGGCGGGTTTCCCTGAGTTCCCGAGTGCGATGACTCACCACCTGCTCCAGCAGGTCATATTTTTTGTTCAACATTTTGTGCGCCGTATGCAGGTCCAGCATATTGCGCACTTTCATCAGCAATTCAGGCTGGTTGAACGGCTTTTGCATCAAGTCCCTGGCACCTTTTTCCAGTGCCTTCAGCATGTTTTCATCACTGCCTTCAGCCGTCAGGAATATCACCGGGGGCATCATGGGATCGTTGAGGTCATTCAATTGGTCCATAACATCAAAACCTGACATGCCTGGCATTCTTATATCCAGCAGGATCAGGTCGGGCTTGAATTTCTGGTATTTTTCCATCACCAGAACGGGATTACAGATGGCCACCAGATTTTCATACCCGGCTTTTCTCAACACTTTTTCAAGTAATTTCTGGTTGATGGGTTCGTCGTCGACGAGAAAAATGGTATTGCTGAGCTGCGGCATACTGGTCATACAAGTCAGGCAACCACGTGTTTGTCTATGATCGATTTCAGGGAGCCGTTATCGATGGGTATCAGGCAGATATTGCCGAACAAGTCCCGGTGATAGGGCCTGATATGCCGCATGGACGAGGATTCGATCAGACCGACAAAATAGGCATTTCCACACAGCTTCTGCAATTCAGACAGGTAGTCTTCGCTGAACATAATCGAATCATGGGTTTTCATATTAACGACGATAAATTCCGGAAGATTCTGGCTGGCGAGTTTACTGATCCCCTCCAGTGAGCTGGCGTATTGGAAAATAAAGTTTTCACGATCTCCTGCCAGGTGGTGAATATAGTCAAAATTCTCCCGGGTACTATCGATATAGAGGATGTTGATATCTCTTTTAACGGGCGAAACATTTGATCCGAGACCCGTCTTGTTTACCTGTTTTAGCAGCGAACCATTTTCTATGGATGCGGCGGGGAAGCACAGCGAGAAGGTGCTGCCTTCTCCAACCTTGCTGGTAAAGCTAACTCTGCCTCCCATCAATTCGACCACTTTCTTGGTAAAACTCAACCCGATACCGGTACCTTCCTTACCGGAATTTTCCAAACCAAGCCGGTTAAAGGGCTGGAACAGGTCGTCAAACTTCTTGGGTTCAATACCAATCCCCGTATCGATGATATCAACCCTGAAACGTTCATCTTCTTTCGGCGACACCGCAATGGTGACCCGACCGTCGACAGTGTTGTATTTGATGGCATTACTGATGAGGTTAATTAATGCCTGTTTGAGACGGGTGTTATCGGCATAAACATAGGATTCGGGCAGGTCTTCGGTCAGCAGTTGAATATTTTCCTTTTTGGCAACCGGCTTCATTAACGTAATACATTCGTTAATGAGTGCTTTCAGGTTCACCGGCTCCAGGATAATGTTGATATTGCCCGATTCAAGCATGGAAAGATCGAGAATATCGTTGATCAGATCCAGCAGGTGTTTGCCTGCCTTGACGATTTCAGAGACGTTTTCCTTCTGCATCTTTGAGGTAGATGAATCGATATCCAGTAGCTGCCCAAAACCCAGTATCGAATTCAGCGGGGTTCTAAGCTCATGGCTCATATTAGACAGGAACTCGGATTTTGCCGAGTTGGCTCTTTCTGCCGCTTCACTGGCAAGAATCAGCTCCTGTTCTGTGTGTTTGTTGCGGTTGACATCAATCAGTGTGGCCAGTACCACCACAGCATTTTTTGTATCGTCGATAATTTTCGAGCCACGCATCTGTACCCAGATGATCTGGCCGCTGTCTTTAACCAGCCGGTATTCGAAATTAATGGGCTGATGATTTTCTGTGCACTGCTTCAGATTACTGATAAAGAGGCTTCTGTCCTGGGGCAAAATCAGCTTCATGTAATCATCGAGGCTGATATGTCTGATACTTTCCTCAAACCCGAAAAGACTGGGAGACCAGGCAATAATATTGTTCTCAATGTCCATATCCCAATCGCCGACATTGGCGTAATACTGTCTTTTCTTCAGTTTGTCCTTCTGTTGAACCAATTCCTTTTCCTGCCTGGTTCTGAGATAGGCACTGGAAAGGACATCGGAAAGAATTTCCAGCAGGTGAATCTGGTCATGCCAGAGATTAAAATGACCGTGTTTCGTGGTGAGAAAGCTCAAGATAAATACGGCTTTTTCATTCACCTTTAGCGGCACGTTAATCATGCCGTGAATATTGTATTTTTCAAAAAAGTTCTTGAGCTCTTCCGTCATGGAATCGCCCATATCTGAGTCGGTATCCGTGATCACATAAATCTTGCTGTTTACCTCTTCCCTCGAGAATAGGTCCTGACCAAACTTCTCCAGAGCCACAGGGAACTTCCTGTCGTCCTGGGGGAAGAACTTATCAATATAAAACTGGCCAGTTTCATCTGAGAAATTCAGCATCAGTGCATAATCTGAGCCGATCATTTGGTGCCAGATGTGCATAATATATTTACATACCTGCTCCAGTTCATCGTGGGAGGTATTCAGCAATTCTTTGGCGGTATCGTTAAGCAGCGAGAGTAGCTGGCTTTTCTGGTAGAGATTGTCTTCGTTCTTTTTGGTCTGGGTGATTTCTGTGCGGATTGAAATAAACTGAATGGGTATGCCGTTTTCATCGAGAACCGGGGCAATCGTGGTTTTCACCCAGTAGTAATCATTGTCTTTGGTCTTGTTACAGAGAATGCCTTCCCAGTCCTTGCCATTAATAATGGTATTCCACATGTCCCGGTAAAGTTCAGGAGGGTGAATTCCGGATTTAATCATGCGGTGATTTTTGCCGAGCAGCTCTTCCTGAGAATATCCCGATATCTGGCAAAACTTCTCGTTGACATAAATAATGCGACCACGGCGATCGGAGATACTGACAATCGCGTGGTTATCCAGCGCATTAAGCAGACTGATTTGCTGAACATTCTGTCTTTCAAGATCCGATATATTCATAGATCCCTTACGTCGGTTCTGAACCTACCTGTCAATATTCACTTAACTGGACATAGAATAGTCCAGCATGCAGGTCCTGTAAGTTTCGATTAGGGAGTAAAAAGTCCCTTAACTTTTGCTTTCATCCAGATTTTGCAACCCAACTCTATAGTGCCCTGATTTGTCAGGGTATAGGTGCAGCCCGTCGTATAAAAACGTCTATTCATCAAAAGTCGCCGCTTTTATGCGAGCCTTGGAGAGATTCAGCAATCGTTAGCGCAATGGTTAAGCCAACCGCAGAGGGCTGAAAGTCGCCAGACACCACTGAATAAGCGGGGCTTACACCATAATACCTAACAGTCCTGGTAACAATCAGGGCGTAACCATACTCCAATGTATACAGCACGAACGCGAGAATAAAGCGATTTCCTGTAGCTATTCCGGCCTTTGTTATTTTGGTTCTTCACTACTATATCGGCATAACCTGCTAAGACTTTAGGCGTTATGGCGGATACAACTGAAGACCAGGAAAAGACGGAAGAGGCGACCCCCCGAAAACTGGAGAAAGCCAGGGAGGAAGGGCAGGTTGCCCGTTCCCGCGAATTGACCACCTTTACCATGTTACTGGGCGGTGTGCTGGCGCTGTCATCCATGGGTAGTTACCTCTACCAGCAAATGCGCAGTGTCATGCAGGGGGCGTTCGTGTTTGACCGCCGGGGCGCCCTGGAAGTGGAGGCCATGATGGGAACTGTCTGGGACCTGGGCCAACACGCCCTGGCCAGCCTGATGCCGCTGTTTATCTTTATGACGGTGCTGGCGCTGGTGTCTCCCATGTTACTTGGCGGGTTTTTGATATCGACCAAGTCACTGGTCCCTCAGATGTCAAAGCTCAACCCTATAAAAGGCTTCAAGCGTATTTTTTCGGCCCAGGCCCTGGCTGAACTGGCCAAGGTGATTGCCAAAATCGTTCTTATGGCCACCGTGGCGGCACTGTTCATGATTTCCCACGAGCAGGAATTCATGTCATTGCTCACTAAACCCGTCGATCAGGCATTGGTCAGTATGCTCAGCCTTGCCGCACTGGCCTGCGGGGTGATGGTGCTGTCACTGATGGTGGTGATCCTGATCGATGTCCCTTTTCAACTCTGGAACCACGCCAAGCAGTTGCGCATGAGCAAGGAAGAAATCAAGCGCGAACACAAGGAGTCAGAAGGTGACCCCCATGTGAAGGCACATATCCGTGCACAGCAGCAGTCCATGGCCCGCCAGCGCATGATGAGCAAGGTACCCGATGCCGATGTCATCGTCACCAACCCCACACACTTTGCTGTGGCACTGAAATATGACGAAAACCGTATGGCCGCTCCGCGTGTGGTTGCCAAGGGTGCTGACGCGGTGGCCCTGAAAATCCGGGAACTGGGAAAACAACACCATGTACCCATGCTGGAAGCGCCACCGCTGGCCCGGGCATTGTTCCGGCATGTGGATCTGGATAGAGAAGTCCCCGTGGAACTGTATACCGCTGTTGCCGAAGTCATGGCCTGGTCAGTAAGTCTGAAACGTGGCGACGCCAGACAGGTATTAGCACCGCCCTCCAACCTGGAAGTGCCCGAATCCATGGATTTTCAACAATGATGAGTGCCCGCAGGGAGAGTTATGAACACAATCACCTCCAAACTTGATGACAACAGCTGGCTGCGTAACCTGCGGTTGAATCTGATGGCCGGGCCACTGCTCATCATCATGGTGCTGGCCATGATGATTCTGCCGTTGCCACCCTTCGCGCTGGACCTGTTTTTCACTTTCAACATCTCCCTGGCCGTGATGGTGCTGCTGGTCAGCATGTTTACCAACAAACCCCTGGAATTCGCGGCATTTCCGGCCATCCTGCTGTTCACCACACTGCTGAGGCTGGCGCTTAACGTTGCCTCCACCCGCGTGGTACTCATTGAAGGCCACCAGGGCGGGGCGGCTGCCGGTAAAGTCATCGAAGCCTTCGGCCAGTTTCTGGTGGGCGGAAACTTTGCCGTGGGTCTGGTGGTTTTCATGATCCTGGTCATCATCAACTTCATGGTAATCACCAAGGGTGCCGGGCGGATTGCCGAGGTCGGCGCGCGTTTCATGCTGGATGCCATGCCCGGCAAACAGATGGCTATCGATGCCGACCTTAATGCCGGACTGATCGGTGAAGCTGAAGCGCGTGAACGCCGCGCCAATGTTTCTCAGGAAGCGGATTTTTACGGTTCCATGGACGGTGCCAGCAAGTTCGTTCGCGGCGATGCAGTGGCGGGCCTGATCATTATGGTGGTGAACATCATCGGCGGCCTGATGATCGGTGTTGCTCAACACGATCTCGATTTTTCCACTGCTGCTCGCACCTACACTCTGCTCACCGTGGGTGATGGCCTGGTGGCGCAAATCCCGGCGCTGGTGATTTCCACCGCGGCCGGTGTCATGGTGTCACGGGTGGACACTGACCAGGATGTCGGTCAGCAGATGATCAGCCAATTATTTGTCAATCCGCGGGTACTCGCCCTCACCGCGGGTGTTATGGGTTTGCTGGGCATGGTTCCCGGCATGCCCAACTTTGTATTTCTGCTATTCACCGGATTGCTGGGCGGCCTGGCCTTCTATCTCTCTCGCCGTGAACAGCAGGCCGTAGAGGAGGAGTTGCTGACACCCAAAGCCCCACCAACCCAGGAAATGCCGGAGGCGACCTGGGATGACGTGCAGCTGGTAGATGTGCTCGGCTTTGAAGTCGGTCATCGCCTGATCCCGATGGTGGATCAGCAACAACAGGGTAAATTGCTGGCGCGTATTAAAAGTGTGCGCAAGAAATTTGCCCAGGTGGTTGGGTTCCTGCCGCCGGTGGTCCATATCCGCGATAACCTCGAGCTCGGCGCCAACAGTTATGTCATTTTGCTGAAGGAAGCGGAAATTGGCCGCGGGGAAGTCTATCCCGATAAATATATGGCCATCGATCCCGGTCAACTGACCGGCAAGGTAGAGGGTATTAACGCTGTCGATCCGGCGTTCGGCCTGCCCGCCGTGTGGATTGATGAGGGACAGCGCGAGCACGCGCAAATATATGGCTATACGGTGGTAGATGCCAGCACTGTGGTGGCCACGCACCTCAATCACCTGATGCACAAGCACGCCGGCGAAATGCTGGGCAGGCAGGAAGTGCAGGAACTGCTCAACAAGCTGGGCGATGACGGCAAGGCACTGGTGGAAGAAGTGGTGCCAAAACAACTCAATCTGTCGCAGCTGCAGCGCCTGCTGCAAAACCTCCTGCTGGAGCAGGTCTCTATTCGGGACATGCGAACCATTCTGGAAACTCTCGCCGAATACGAAGGAGAACATTCCGACCTCGATACACTGACCGCCGTGGTTCGCGTAGCACTGGGTCGGGCCATCACTCAGCAATGGTTTGGCGGCAGTGACATTCTGCACATTATCGCCCTCGATAATGAGCTGGAGCAGGTGCTGCTGCAGGCACAAAACAGTGGTGCGATGGAACCCGGCCTGGCGGAAACCCTGGTGGATTTGGCGGGGGCAGCCCTCCACAAGCAGGAAGAGTCGGGCAATCCGCCTGTACTGGTGGTACAGCAGGGGCTGAGAGCCATCCTGTCACGGTTTCTGCAACGTCGTCTGCCCGGTCTTATTGTCATGTCCGAGGCGGAAATCCCCCATGATCGCAATATCAAAATTACCAGTTGGATAGGAGCTAGCGCGTGACCGTTCAGCGTTTTGTCGGCGCAAACAGCCGTGAAGCCATGCGGCAGGTAAGAGCCGCACTTGGCAGCGACGCCTTGATTTTGGCGAATCGCAGTGTAGAAGGTGGTATAGAGATTCTCGCTATCGGAGATGACCAACCGGCCACAACCCCACCCAAAAAATCGGTGACACACCTGGAAGAGGTCGTAAACAGGGTCCCCTCAGTTCCCCGTGAACAGTCGATGACTGATATCGCGGCCATGAGCCTGAAGCTGCGCCATGAAATGCACGAAATGCGTGACCTGCTGGCAAAAGAACAGCCAGGTGTGCAGTCAGCTGCTAACGACCAGCCAAACAGTTTTCTGCAGGATTTGTTGAGCCTGGCAGGTTTCAGTTTGGAATTAACCAATGAATTGCTCAGGGCCCTGCCCGTTGAACTCGAGCACATTACCCGGCTTGAAGCACCTCTTATGGACTGGTTAAACCGGCAACTGTCCATGCGCGTCAAAACGCCGGGCAGCGTCGATCAATTGCTGGAAGAGGGTGGTGCAGTTGCCCTTATAGGCCCTACCGGGGTTGGCAAAACCACCACCACCGCAAAACTGGCGGCTCAATATGTGATGCGCCGCGGTCCGCAACAGATTGCGCTGGTCAGTACGGACAGTTACCGGGTCGGCGCCCATGAACAGCTTCGCGTTTACGCCAACCTTCTGGGTGTGGATCTGTACGCACTGGAATCAGGAGAAGATGTCGCAGAAGTTCTTGACGGAATTTCTGACAAACATCTGATTCTGGTCGACACCATCGGTCTCAGCCAGCGCGATGTCCGCATGAATGACCATATCGCCGCCCTGCAACGGGCACATCGTCCGGTGAAATTAATGTTGTTGCTGAACGCGGCCAGCCAACCCCAGGCCTCGGAAGAGGTGATCGACAATTACCGGCGGGCAGCATCGGCCAACAGTCAGATCATTGATTGCATTCTGACGAAAATCGATGAAGCCGTCGTCCTCGGTCCTTCACTGGACATGATTGTGAGACGGGAAATGCGCCCCATCTGCGTATCCAATGGACAGCGCGTGCCGGAAGATATTGAAGACCCCGCCCTGGACAAGCTGCTGCACCAGGCGTTGACTTTCAACGACACCTCCGTTCAGGTCGGCGCGCCACCCGCCATCGACAAACAAACGCCCAACCTGCTGTCCCAGAGTCGTCACCTGAAAGGCACCCTGCAACTGCTACGACAGCATATAGCTGGTTTCAACCGCCTGGAAAAAATCTGGGAGTTGGGCAATGGCCCCGTCTCTCTGCAGCAGCAGATGCTGGATGACATACTCGATCAATGCTGGCCGATTCAGGGTCAGGAAATGGCGGTGTTATGGCAGCCACCGGCATCCCCCGGCGGATTCTCGCAACCACTGCCTGACCTGCTGCTGGACAGGTCCCTGGGAAACACTGCTGCCGTCATGCTGCAACACCGCCAGCCGGCAGATATTGTCGATAAGCTGGCGCGCTGCAAGGAGCAATATGGCGTCACCCGTCACATGTTTTCAGCCCTTCCGGATAGTGCTGGTTGGCAATGGCTGCAAGACAACGGTCAGGGCTGGTGCAGTCCCGTTCAGCCCGGCCTGAAAGTCTACTATGCCGGAGAGTTGATGTCGGTTTCCGAGCTCAATGAGTACGCCGGTGCACCGTTCACCCAATCTGTCTGCCATCGGGGCGACACTGCCAACCTTATTCTCTCCACTGTCCCGGTGAAGGTTCAGGTCAATCGGCGGCGTCGCGAAGAGCCGGTATTTTCATCGCTGTGCTGGTTTGGCGAAATACGCGACCCAAAAACCGATATGGTGATCTCCCGTCGCTACTGGCTGACACCGGAGCAGGGCGATCATACGCTGTTACTGGTAGCACAATTATCATCCGATTCGCTGGCCCCGCTGGCAAAACGGGCCTGGCAAAAAATGGGCACAATCCCCGGCTTTGAATCCTGTCGTGATCTGAGATTGCTGGTCGCCACGAGTCTGGCGTCTGTCGTCAGCCAGGTTGAGCAGGAAAAAAGTGAGTGGGGCATGGACCTGCGTGCGCAATTGCAGGGGCTTAACAGTGGCAAGCGCCGCTATTCAACCCGCATGGCACTTGACGCACTGCTGTATTTGATGGCGGCACGGGATGTCTTTGAACCCGGTTATGTGAGCTAAGACACCATGGATCAGGCAGCAAGTTTAAGGCAATGGGCTACACAGCAACTGGATGCGGCCAACCATCAACAAACCGCCTCCATTGAAACCATCCGGCCATATCAGCTGATGGTTATTGGCATGAGCGGCTCGAGTTCCAAACACGTCGAGCTGGTCAACCAACGTCTGCAGGAGTGGTCCTCACAGGGCCATAAATGGCTGGGAGATGTGCGACGCTGGCAATGCCAGCCTGTCTCTACACTGGACTTTCGTCTTTCTGCACTGGCCAGCGAACATTCGCGCTGGGCTCTGTGGGTGGGATCTGATCTGGATGCCTTCCAGCGCAGTTACCAGTCCCTCAAGGAGTCCGCAGCCAATGGTGGCCCGAAACGTCTGCTGGCATTACACAAAGCGGGCATGTCCAAAAAAGGGCTGTTGTCGAATCTGCAGGGTATTGCAGCCAGCAATTTCGGTATCGAGCTGCTGGTGTTGACGCGCTAAAGAGGCAAAGATGAAGAGGTAGGCAGTATGAGAGTTTTCCTCCTGATTTTATGCTGTTTGCTGCCGTTCGAGATAGCAACCGCGTCGGCGACCAGCTGGAGCGCGACCGCTGAACACATCCGGGTGGATGTACCTGGCAGACTCTACCAGTCAACAGTACTGGCCAACCCCGGAAAACAACCACTGAACAACGGACAGTACGGCAAAGTTACCTGGCACTTCTCCACACCCTATTGGACAGCCGTCGATGCCTGGCTCTGCCTGGCTGACCTGTGTGATGCGCTTCTCAAATCATCCGGTCAATCTACTGTTTTTAAAGGAAAAAGCACTGATTTCCCACTTTATTTTCAGTTTCGCTTGAGTCGGGGAAACACAGATCCGGTGATGATTGAAGGGCTGAAAGTGCTGGTGAATGCCCACAGCAACCCCGAGTTAAACCCTGAATAAAACCCAATTATCTGTTTTATTTGGCCGATTCTTTGATGCTCACTTCTCCATAATACAGTGAAGGAAAACCATTAAGTGGGTTGTTGTTACACCGCCACACCATGTCTAGAGGTTATGGTTTGTACACAGCTAAAGGAAAAATAGAACAAAACGATCTGATTGCTGAATATATTCCGCTGGTGCGGCGTCAGGCTTTGGCCCTGCGCGTCAAGTTGCCATCGAATATTGAGCTGGATGATCTGATTCAGGCCGGGTATATCGGACTGCTGGACGCCATGGGTCGCTACGATGAATCCACCGGTACGCCGTTCCAGGCGTTCGCCAGCCTTCGTATTCGCGGTGCCATGATCGATGAATTGCGCACCCGGGACTGGTTGCCGAGAAGCGTCAGGCGCAATGCACGCAGTATGGATGAATGTATTTCCATGCTGGAGCAAGAGCTGGGGCGCTCGCCAACGGAACTGGAGATCGCCGAACGGATGGGTGTCGACCTGGAAGATTATCGCCAGCTTCTGTCCGACACCAACAATGGTTTGTTACTCCCCCTGGAACAACTGGTGGAAGAAGGGTGGGAACCCGAATCTTCCGCCGACGGTAAGGATACGCCTTTCTTCGCCGTCTTTGACGAAGAGCAACGGCATGTATTGGTTGAGGCCATCGACAACCTGCCGGAAAGGGAAAAAATGCTGATGGCCCTGTACTACCAGGAAGAACTTAACCTCAAGGAAATTGGCGCCATTATGGGTGTCAGTGAATCACGTGTGTGTCAGCTGCACAGCCAGGCTATTGCCAGAATACGCGGCAAACTGCATCTCGAAAGCCTCGCGAACTAATCCACATGAACAGCCGCGACTCACAGGGATGGATGTCCGGAAAAACCCTGAGTGTTTTTATCACTGTTGTTGTGGGGTTTCTGATACCAGAATTTGTGCTGGCTGAAGTTCTCTGGACTAACAGCAGCATTTCCTACCTCTACGGCGAGCACTACGAAGTCAATTATCAGCCGGGGGCCAATGACAATATCCGCACCGTGATCACTCTGGAAAACGCCACCGGGCACAGCTGGGGTGACAGCTTTTTCTTTCTGGATCAGCTGCGTTCAGCAGGAAATTCAGACGCCACCTACACAGAGTTTTCTCCGCGACTTTCCCTGGGGAAGCTGGGCCTGTTTCAGACCGATGAGCAAGCTCTTATCAAAGACTTGCTGCTGTCCTCGACCATTGAAGTCAGCCACTACGATTCACAATTCCGGGATAACGACTTTATCAACGTTCTCTATGGCGTGGCCGTGGACCTCAATCTCCCGGGATTTCGCTACTTTAAGACCAACGTCTACTATGCGGATAACGAAGACCAGCAGGATGATGAACAGGTTACCGTCACCTGGGCATTACCATTTCAACTGGGGGGCACTTCATGGCTGTATGATGGCTACGTTGACTGGAGTACGGGTAGCCGCACCCATCACCCATCGTTAAACTGGACGTCACAGCTGAAGTGGGATGCAGGAGCAACCTGGGGCGAAAAAAACCGCCTCTTTCTCGGCATTGAGTATGTGCACTGGGACAATAAATTCGGGTTAAAGGACAAGCCATTCAGAACCGACGAAAGGAACGTCAATCTGCTCGTAAAGTATCATTTCTGAGCGGGTATAAGTGGACGCGACTGTGGTTGAACATAAAACAACAATAACAAGCAAAGCACTTGGCATGATCGCTGTCCTGGCGATGCTCACGCTTTCCGGACTTGCCTATTCAGAAGAGCCTTCGGCGCCGGCCAGACTGGATCAGGTGGTGCTGCAATTAAAATGGTTCCACCAGTTTCAGTTTGCCGGCTTTTATGCTGCACAGGAAAAAGGCTTTTATCGTGCTGAGGGCCTCAATGTCACTATCCAGGAGCGCAACCCCAAAACTGATGTGGTGGATGATGTCCTGTCGGGCAGCGCGCATTTCGGGGTATCGGATTCCAGTCTGATTGTCTCCCGCCTGAAAGGTGCCCCCGTGGTGCTGGTTTCTCCCGTTTACCAGCATTCACCGCTGGTGCTGATTACACTGGCAGATAAAAACCTTCAGGGTCCGGCAGACCTGGCGGGCAAGCGCATCATGTACCAGGAAGACAGGGATGATGCGGTAATTGTCGCCACCATGAACCAAATGGGGCTCACCAGTAACGACTTTGTCTCCCTGCCACACAATTTTGATGATTTCGCCCTGCTCAATACTGACATTGATGCCATGGCTGCCTATGTGACCAACCAACCTTTTCTTTATCGCGCACGGGGGATTCCGATCAATATCATTGATCCCGCCAATTACGGCATCGACTTCTACGGCGATGGCATTTTCACCACCGAGTCATTTATTAAATCATCACCGGAAACGGTGGAAGCGTTCCGGCGAGCCAGCCTCAAAGGCTGGAAATATGCCCTGGAACACAAGGCTGAAATAGTTGAAGTTATCCTGAAAAACTACGGCGATCGCAACAGCCGGGAAAAACTGTTGTACGAAGCCCAGCTGACCTCGCAAATGATCAAGCCCGACTTTATTGAGATAGGCACCGTCAACAAAGACCGCTTTAACCGCATAGTCGACATCTACAAGGAGCGCGGGCGAGTACCCCTGGAAAGTAATTTACAGGGCTTTTTTGCCTCTGAATACCTGGTCCAGACCAGTTATGCAGGTATCGCCCTAAAAGTGATTGCCATCATTGGTTCCATCACCACTGTACTGGCAATATTGCTGATGGTGCTCAACCAGCGACTGAACAAGCTGGTTAAGATGCGCACCCGTGACCTGGAGCAGGCGAATCAGAAAGTGCAGCGTTATGTGGACATCATCAATCGCTACACCTGTACCTATCGCATCGATACCAACCTCCAGTTTGTAGAGGTTTCCTATGCCCTCTGCGATATCACCGGATTCAGCTCAGAACAACTGATCGGCAAGCCGCACACCTTTCTGTTTCATGAGCAGCAGGATAAAAACCAGATCCAGCAGATGATTCGAGAGGTCTATTTCGGCAACAACTGGCAGGGCGAAGTCCTGCAGCGCAATGCCGAGGGTGATCCGCTGACCATGGATGTCTTCATTGAGCCGACCTATGATGAACAGGGCGAACCCAATGGTTACACCGTGGTGCAACTGGATATCACCCAGAACAAGCTAATAGAAATCCAGTCCATTACCGACAGCCTTACCGGGTTGTATAACCGCGCCAAACTGGAAAAAGAATTGTCGAAAGAGTGTATGCGGGTCGGGCGGGGAGGTTCTAGGTTCTCCCTGCTATTTCTCGATATTGATCATTTCAAGCAGATTAATGATTCGCACGGTCATATTGTCGGTGACACCGTGTTGCGAGAAATCGCCACGTTAATCAGGGAACATCTACGGGCAACAGATATTCCCGGCCGCTGGGGTGGCGAGGAATTCGCCATTATCTGCCCCAATACTGTCCTTGGCGGGGCAATGACATTGGCTGAAAATTTGCGGGCTGCCACTGAGGCCCACGTTTTTTCTGAAGTTAAGCAAGTGACGATGAGCATTGGTGTCACGGAGTATGTTGCCGAGGAAAAAATGACGAGCCTCTTTAAACGGGCAGATGAGGCTTTGTATGAAGCCAAGGGGGGCGGTAGAAATAAAGCGGTTTCAATGTCAGTCCGCTCCGGCTGATGCCACACTCCTTGAGTATGACGTAACAGCAGCCAATGGCAGCCTGATAGCAGAGGAGAGCTACCAGGCGTTTTTCAGAACATCCTGCAAGGCCTGAATTTCCAGAATACAGTCATCCAACTGTTTCTTCAGCGAAATATTCTCTTCTTCCAGCTTCAGGAGGCGCTGGGTCTGCATCTTATCCATTCTTCCCAGTTGCGAACATAAATAGGACACAGACTCCTTCCCCTTGATATCGATACTCGGGATTGACTGTGGTTCGCTAACTCGGCTCGAAATTGATTCGAGAGAACACTGGCTGCTATTCATACAAATCTCCCTAAAATGCCCGTTCGGGATCCTGAAAAGTATGGGGAGGGTTACCGGATACAACGGTCAGTATCATCATTTCCGGCTCCTCCCCTCAGTTTCTATCTCTTAGACCATGTCAGATCAGAATTCATCAGTAACTTCATCAATATCAACAGGTTAAACGACCTTTATTCTGTTGATAGCAGCTGGTGGCGCTACTAAAAACCTAATCATCCACTACAGATATCGGCCCCCCGGGAAATCACTTTAGGAAAAAATGTGATTTTTTTTCATTTAAGGAACTTTCTGTCTCGCCGATACAAAGATGAGGAAAAAATCGCAGTCGTTAATTGAGGATTCTCTACACAATGGATCTTGCAACCGTAATCGGTATGGTCGGCGCACTGGTGATTGTCCTGATCGCCGTGCTACTGGGCAGCTCTGCCACCATGTTCATTAACCTGCCGTCAATATTGATTGTCATGGGCGGCACCTTCATGGTGGTGATGATCAAATTCTCCCTCGCGGACTTTCTCGGGGCTTTCAAAGTGGCCACAAGGGCCTTTCAATGCAAGCTGGATTCTGTCGAAGCCACCATCGAGAAAATACTTGATCTGGCACGCATTGCCCGCAAGGATGGGGTTCTGGCCCTGGAGCGGGAAGAAATCAGCAACCCGTTTCTCGGCAATGCCGTCATGATGATGGTTGATGGTATTGACAAGGAAGTGATTGAAAGACAGATGATCAAAGACATGCGACAAACGACTGAACGGCATAGTCGCGGGGCAAAAGTCTTTCTGGCATCTGCAGATGTTGCTCCAGCCATGGGAATGATCGGCACCCTGATTGGCCTGGTGCAGATGCTTTCCAATATGGACGACCCGAAAAGCATTGGCCCGGCCATGGCAGTAGCACTGCTCACCACCCTCTATGGCGCGCTGTTTGCCAATATTGTCGCCAAACCCATCGCGGACAAACTCTCTCTGCGCAGAGCGGAAGAGGGGCGCTTGAACCGCTTGTGTCTGGATGGGGTGGTTGCCATTCATGACGGGATCAATCCCAGGCTTCTGGAACCCATGCTGCAGGTCTACCTTTCACCTAAATCGCGTTCCAGCGAAGATGGCACCTCTGAGGCTGCCGCCGAGTCAGAGACACAAGAAGCAGCCTGATGATCGAAGATGAGTACGAAGAGGAGGTCGAGCAGGGGGCACCACCCTGGATGGCCACCTTTGCCGACCTGATGTCACTACTGGTCTGTTTCTTTGTGCTGTTACTGTCTTTCTCTGAAATGGACGTCATCAAGTACAAACAGATTGCCGGCTCATTAAAAGAAGCCTTCGGCGTACAAACAAAAATAGAGGCGCCCAGCATTCCCAAGGGAACCAGCGTTGCCATGAAGGAATTCAGTCCAGGCAGCCCGCAACCGATACCGTCGGATTCGATCCAGCAACGCACCTCAGATTCTTTGGACCCACATCTGCGAGTGGGCGATGAGGCCGCACAGGGACAGAACGAGTCACCGGCAGAGCAGACAGTGCAGATTCTGGCGCCGGAAAACCGTCAGGAAATGCTTTCCTATGAGGAAGGCGTGACCCGGCTGGAGCAGATTCTCAGCGAAAGTGTCAGTGATGGCAAAATTGACGTGGAGTCAAAACGCAACGAGATCACCATCCGCATCCGCGAAAACGGCTCCTTTTCCTCAGGCTCCGCCTCCCTCAACGAACAGTTTTTACCGGTTCTGGCCGAATTGCGTCAGGGGCTGGTGCAGATTAACGGCATGATTTCCGTAGAGGGGCATACCGACAACGTCCCTATCTTCGGTTCCACTTTCGAGTCGAACTGGGAATTGTCCGCAGCCAGGGCGTTGTCTGTCGCAAAAGCCCTAATGCTGGGCGGCGCACTGGACGAGGCCCGTTTTATGGTGGTTGGCCATGCTGATACACGACCATTCAGACCCAACGACTCCAGTGACAACCGTGCCTATAACCGCAGGGTAGAGATTGTCATCCGCCATGGTGAGGAAGCCGGGGCCGATGCCAACCTGAATCGCCTCAAGGAAGTCGTGGAGGAACACACCCTTTAAACCCTGCCTGGCAGCAAACAGGGCTTAGCACATCACAGGCAATAGGGTGAATCACCATTAAAGGTGCAAATAATTGATAATAGCGGTCTTATTTGAACGTTTGGCATACACCACTGTGGGGTACACTGCTGGAAACTGGGCAGAATCCATGGCAACAAATCGGCGAACCGTACAGCGTTTTATTACTTATCTGGGCATCACTGGTCTGATAAGTGTCCTCGTTTGCGTCGGTTTTTATCAGGCAAAACACGAATCTGTCCGTAATTATTTTTTTGACCTCGGCTATCAGGTGCTGGGTTATTCCACCATTCAGATAGAAGAGCTCGTTTCCAAGAACCTGCTGGGGCATACCAGCTACCTTGCCAGCAGCCCCTATTTCCAGCAGTTTATTGATGGAGACACCACGCTGAGAGAAAGTATTCTCGAGCACTGGCTGGTATACGCAGGCATTGAGACAAAACAGGATCTAATGGAAATCTGCTGGGTCGATGAATCCGGCTGGCAACAAATGTGTATCAAGCGAGCCAAGGGCGAGCTAAAGGTAGCCGGCAAAAATGAACTGCTGCACGACGCAGAAAAACCCTACTTCAAAACTACAGCCAGAATGACCGCCGGCTATCGATATATTTCTCCAGTCACACTGGATAAACACAACGATGAGTTGATCGTGCCATTTCAGCCGGTACAGGTCATCGCCAGACCGGTCTATAACAGCCAATATCAGAATCGTGGCGTGCTGTTTGTAAAAGTGAATTCATCGCCATTGCTGGCACTGGCCTCCCAGGCATCCAGACACCTGTGGGTAGCGGACAAGGACGGTTACTTCCTTCTTGGAGACAGCCATGTGGAATGGGGCAGTGAACTGGGGCAGCCCAAGCATAATATGCAAGTGCTGTTTCCTGACGCCTGGGAGTGGATCAATCAACGCAGTAACCTGAGTCGAGTTGAGTTTGATGATGGCCTGTGGCTATCCCACGTGGTAAGACCCATCAAGGGCGACCCTGAACTGTTCTGGAACCTCATTTATCATGTGCCCCGCGCAGATTATGCGGCACAGCTGGCTGAGTACCTGAAAAAAGTCATTATCGTGGCCTGTCTGATATGTCTGGCCTTGCTCCCCGCGTTGTGGGGATTGGCTACCCGCCGTCGGCTGGTAAGAACCATTATTTCCAAGGAACAAAGGGTCGCCGAGTTGCTCCATGAAACCCGTTTGTTCCAGGACATGATCGACTCTCTGCCTTACCCCTTCTACATGCTGAACCTGGAAACCGGGCAAATGCTGTACGTGAATGATGCCGCTGTGACTCACTTCGGCGCAGAGCGGGAGGAAATACTGAGCTGGCGCATACCCGAGTGGGACCCGGTATTCACGGAAGAACGTCTTGCCGAGTTGCTAAAGAATGTCAAAGAACACCCGACCAATAATTTCGAAACTGTGCATCGTCTTGCGGATGGACGGAAAGTGCCCGTTGAGGTTAACGCCAACAGCACCTACTTTCAGGGGCAGTGGATATCCTACGGGTTATTCAAGGATCTCAGCGAGATCAAAAAGCATGAACAATCCCTGATTGATGCCAAGGAAGCCGCGGAAGCTGCCAGCAATGCAAAAACCACCTTCCTGTCCTTTATGAGCCATGAGCTGCGTACACCCTTAAACGCCATTCTCGGGTTTTCGCAGCTGCTGGAATGCGAAAATGAGGGCTTTAATGAAGAGCAGAAGCAATTTCTGGGAGAAATTATTGTCAGCGGACATCTGCTGCTTTCCATCATCAACGATATCCTCGATCTGGTAAAAATCGGGGCCGGAAAACTCAAGATTGAGCAGGACGACGTCAGCATAGATGCACTGATCCGTGATTGTGTCGCCATGACACGTCGCATGGCCGAAAATGCCAAAGTGAAAATCACCGTATCCGAGGTGGTGAAAGAAGCGCCGTTAGTCGTCGCAGACAAGTTGCGCTTGAAGCAAGTGTTGATTAACCTGCTGCACAACGCGATCAAATATAACCACGAAGAAGGTGTGGTGTTTATAGATGTTCAGGTGGGTAGCGGAGATAACCTGCGCATCAATATTGTGGATACAGGCATTGGCATCAGCGATGCTCACCAGAAAAACATCTTCATGTCATTTGACCGTCTGGGGATGGAATCGTCGGGCATTGAGGGCACCGGTATCGGTCTGATCATTGCCAAAACCCTGACGCACCTGATGAATGGCCAGATAGGCTTCAGCAGCATTATGGGCAAGGGCAGCCATTTCTGGGTTCAGTTTCCCCTGGCACAGGGTCCGCTGCGTCGGCCGGGTGACCAGGAACACGAAGAAGAAAGTTCCATTGCTTTCTTCACTTAACCGTGAAATTCGGATTTAACAGGTATTGAAAAGCTCATGGGTAAAATTTTATACGTAGAAGACAACCTCGCGAATCTGGCATTGGTTGAAAAAATTCTGGGGCTGCTGGATGGCGTCAGCATGATATCTGCCAGAACCGCGGAACTGGGGATAGAAATGGCCCGGGAACATAAACCCGATATCATTATTCTGGATATTAACCTGCCGGGAATGAATGGTATCGAAGCACTGAAGCTGCTGAAAACCTTTGAAGAAACAAAACACACACCCACCATTGCCATGACCGCGTCAGCAACAAAAAAGGATCTGGAAGAGGGGCTTTCAGCCGGATTTGATACCTACATGACGAAACCGATTGATGTGGCTGATTTTATCGGCCTCGTGAAACGCTTGCTCGGGCATTAAACAACGGGTGAAGGACCCCTGTCTGCTATTGAGATCAACAGCTTACATCCCTAGAATGAGATGTGGCTGATATGACCTCCGCCATCAGGCACGTGCAACAGGTAAAAGGTCATAGCGATCATTGTTCTATAACCGTTGATAATGGATATCTCAGCGGATAGCTAGGCGGCAGATAACAACAATTTTTAGAACAGACAAAAGAACGGATGTAACAGTCGCACCCATAAGCTAGGGCAATCAGTAACAAACCATGGTCACCTCGATGAAGGCAGGTTTTCTCACAAAAAAACCCTATTGCTACGCGCTGCTGATAGCGGGGATTTCGTTTCTTCTCTGGGCTACCATTTTTATAAATGACCACTTTTCATCGCGCACCCTCAACAGCACCTACAGCGCCTATATCAAAGAAATCATTCAGCATGAACAGGTCTCCATAAGCCAGATCTATTCCATAGATGTAGAAATGCTGCAAATCATTTATGAAAACCCCTTGGTATCCAATTACGTTTCAGCGATGAGTGAGGGTAACAGGGAAGAAATTGCGGAGACCCAACAGGCTCTTGAGGCATTTTTCAGCACCCTGGTCAAACACGATGAACATATCCGGCAACTGAGAATTATCGGTATCGCCAACCAGGGGCGTGAACTGATAAGGCTGGAAAGAAAAAATGGCCAGGTTCATATTGTTCCGGACAGGTCGCTGCAGGTGAAAGGCCAGCGCGATTATTTTACGAACAGCCTGGAGCTGTCCCCCGAGGCCAACTACGTATCCGCCATTACCCTTAACCGTGAAAACGGTGTACTGGACTACCCCTACTGGCCGACATACCGGCTGGCCAAAACACTTTACAACGAGCAGGGAGAGACATTTGGTGTACTGGTGATGAATATAGCAGCAGAGAGAATTCTTCAGATGCTGTCATCCACCATTGATACCGATATTTCCTATTACCTGCTGAATGCCGACGGTGATTTCCTCTATCACCCCAACAACAAAATGACGTTTGGCTTTGACCTCGGCAAGCGCGTCCGCTGGGATGATCAGTTCGTCCCATCTGACGAGGCTCTGCCGAATATGGGCAACCTGACTACCTACAGCATGCCTGCAGCAAATGATGAGCTCTATGCCGAGAGTCTGCGCATCTACTATAACGGCAATCCACAGAAAGATTACCTCGAGCTGGTGGTCGGTGTTACCCGCTCCAAACTTGATGAAATGATTCGCATGGAGCGAACCGGCGGGGTAGTGGTTGCCGCGGTCAGCCTGACCATTCTGGGCATGGCGATAGCGATATTCATCGCCATGATGCAAATGAAAAACCGACTGCTGGCCAAGCAGGCCGAATATAAAAAGATTATCGAGGAATCCCTCAATGGCATTATCACCATCTCTCCCGAGGGGGTGGTGCGGCAATGGAATGCTGCCGCTACGAATATCACTGGCTACAGTGCCGTTGATGCCAGGGGCCGGAATATTTTTGATGTATTACAGTTTAAAAATACCACCTACTTCAATACCGACGTACTGAACCTTATTTCAGCGGGGGAAAGTATCAAGGAAGTGGACCTGGTGGCCCTTGACTCGTCGGGCAAACCCGTGGATGTCACCCTCAGCATCTTCCGTCTCACACCGGACGATAAGACAACCATCGATAATGGCTCCATTGTTATTGTTCTGACCGACACCTCAGAACAACGCCGCCTGGAAATGCAGGTAAAAAATGCCAACGTTGACCTTGAACGACAAGTGAGGGAACGGACTGCCGAGCTTGAGAAGGCCCGCAATATCGCCATGTCCGCCAGCAAGATCAAAAGCGAATTTATTGCCAATATCAGTCACGAGATTCGTACGCCCATACACGGGGTGTTCGGTATGTTACGCCTGTTGCGTCAGGACCCCCTGACGGAGCGCCAGGAACATCGTCTGTTAATGGCTGAGACCAGTATTAATGAATTGACGGACCTCATTAATGGTATTCTCGACATCTCCAAGATTGAAGCGGAAAAACTTGAAATTGAGGCCACGGAAGTTCATCTGCCGACGATTATCCACAACAGCGCCTACCTGTTTGCCATTCCTGCCAGCGACAAGAAGATTGAGTTGATTGTGGATTGCGCCAATGTCAGTGACACCCACGTAATGGGTGACCCTGGGCGCATCGGCCAGATATTCAGCAACCTGATCAGCAATGCCATTAAATATACCGATGCCGGCCAGGTACTGATTTCGGCAAAAACCACACTGAAGGGTGACAGTGAACTCATGTTGTCGTGCAGCGTATCTGACACCGGTGTCGGCATATCACCCCAGGCCCAGGCACAACTCTTCCAGCCTTTCTCCAGGGGGGATCAGGCAGAAGAGAGCAAGGCCAAGGGCACCGGTCTCGGCCTGGCCATTGCCAGTCAACTCTGCAAATTGATGGATGGCGAAATTCTTGTCACCAGCAAGAAGGGTGAGGGGACCGAGTTCAGTTTTTACCTGCGCCTGCCGCTGTGTGAACACTCTGAAGACAGTTCATCCATATCCACAGTAATCGACCAGGGTAGTTCTGCCATCATTGTCGATACCAACCAATCATCGGCCAATGCTGCCGCTGCCTGGTTGACAAAAAGTGGTGCAAAAACCCATTTATACCCCTCATTTGAAGACATCGACGTGCCCACGGCACAGTCTGCCGATATTCTGCTCATCGACACCGACAGCTATATGAAGCACCGGAAACGCATTATTGAAATCCAGTCCGGCCGCACCAATGAAAAGCCCATGCGAGTGCTGGTATCTGCGCCACTGTCGCTGGATGCCACCAATCTGCAGGAAACCTTTAAGAAAGGAACAGCATTGCTGGAAAAACCCATTACTGGCATCAGCCTCGAAGACAGCCTGCTTTCTGCCTATGGTGTTGAGCGAAAACCCGTCAGGGATCTGACCGATATCACCGATACCGAAAAACAGCGAATCTGGAATGCCCTTGCCACGCTCAAAGTACTAGTGGTTGACGACAACGCCATCAACCAGAAGGTTGTTGGGGGCATGCTGGAAGAATACGGCGTTCAGGTTGCCTATGCGCGCACCGGTGAAGATGCCATCAATGTATTGAAAAAAAATACCGACCAACTTTTCGACCTGGTGTTGATGGACTGCCAAATGCCCGTCATGGATGGTTACGAAGCTACCCGGCGTATCCGGGCGGGCAATGCCGGTTTTAACTACATTCGTATTCCCATTATCGCGGTGACAGCGGGCGCCATGGCTGGTGATCGGATGAAGTGTCTCGAATCGGGCATGACCGATTACCTCACCAAGCCGGTGCAGCCCTACGAACTTGAGCGGAAAATTCTAACCCTAGGCCTGGATAAAATTGGCAACTCCGGTGAAGTCGGCGATGGTCCCTCCTTGCCGGCAAGTGTTGTGGTCAGCGGACTCAACAGTGAAGTCCAGAAAGAACTCTCCAAACTGTCGGTCTGGGACAAGGATGCCGTACTCAAGCGTCTCATGAACCGCATCGAGATTCTCGACACTGTGATCGAAATGTACAAGAAGTCTGCCCCCGAAATTATCGACAATCTCAAAGAAGCTATTTCTACCGAGAATTTTAATCAGATCAGGATATTAGCTCACGATCTTAAAGGAATTTCTGAAAATGTTGGCGGCAAAAAAGTCGGCTATCTCTGCTATGAACTGGAGCTGGCAGCTATGGACAAGCACACGGATACCGTCAAATACCTTTCAGATATCCTGATGCTGCAATTTGGCTATCTGGTAGAAGCGTTGCGCGACGAGGAAAGCACATCCGCCTGAAGCAATCATCCAGACCGCCTCCACGCCACTCCATACCCCCCCGACCCTCAACAGCAGCACCCCGATTCAGGGTGGTGAGAAGGGTATTTCTTCCAGCAAAACCAGTCTTTTTTACTCAAGAACCAGAAATCACGGCCGATAGTCAATACAGGCAGGTAGGGCCTGTTAGCGTGTGACAAAACGAAACAATCATGAAGAAACCTTCTCCGCAGAAGAGTGTTTCGACTGAGTCATTGAACGTCACATGCTATGCGTCGCAAGGAGAGTCTGTAATTCGCGTATTGGTTGTCTAATGATTGAAAGCAACGCTTTTTACAAAAAATTTATTCGAGACTTATCACCCACCCTTGTGGTCATGGTAGTCGCCTTCATTCTGCTGATTGGCTTTAACATTCGAAGTGAATTGTCCAGGCTGGTCGCCGACGGGCAACTGCTCAATCATTCCGGGGTAAATGCCGTATCGATGGAAACAGAAAAAGCCATCGATCATTTGATCAGCCTTGCGTCCAGGGAGCCGATTCTTAAAACCGCGCTCAGGGAACAGACCCCCGCAAATATCAATATCATCAAACAGGTCACCTTTGCCTCTCTACTGGCCAGAAACCCCGAATACGATCAGATTCGATGGATTGACCTGGAGGGCAGGGAGCTGATTCGCGTACACCGGGACAACACCAACACTATCGTGACGGTGCCAGACAACAAGTTACAGTCAAAAGCGCAGCACACTTATTTTATTGAAGGCAGCAAGCTCGCCGAACAACAGATCTATATCAGCGAGATGGAGCTAAACCGCGAACACGGCATCGTCGAAGTGCCATACAAGCCCGTTTTACGCCTGGTGACACTACTCACAGACCATGCCGGTGAAAAGATCGGTCTGCTGGTACTCAATATCAATGCCACCGGGCTGCTTGACCGTTTTGAACAAAATACCTCTGAGTTTGCATCTCTCAAACTTATTGATGCCGCAGGCTATGAACTTCATACCCAGGGGAGCGACCCCTATGGAGGGTTTTTCCGTCGTGAAGCGAGCGATTTCGTCGCCAAACACCCGGAAACATGGCGACTCATGAAGTCCGGTGTAGATAACGGCGAATATGCGGATCGCGAGGGTCTTGGCATATGGGAAAAAGTGCCATTCGTCAACGACACCACCATTGATGTCGTCAACCCCACTTTTTATATCGCAACGCAACTCGACAATGGAGCCATAGCGAGCGTACAGAAGAATGTTGTCGGCAAATCATTGCTGTTTATGTTGCTGCCGCTGATTCTTCTCGCCAGGTTTTCCTGGCGGCGTTGTCAGCAGGAAGTCAACCATATCGAGAACCTCAATTTTACAGAGCAACTGTATAACAGCGCCCCCTGTGGCTATCACTCCTGCAGTGCTGATGGCACATTCATCAATATCAATGACACCGAGCTGAACTGGCTCGAGTACGAACGGGATGAGCTAATCGGTAAGGCTGATATCAGTAAAGTACTGACGGATGAGAGCTACCAGACCCTCAAGTCAAGGCAGCAGGATCTTATTGACAGGGGTGTGCTCAGGGATCTGCAACTGGAGTTAAAGCGTCGCAATGGCATTACCATGCCAGTGCTCTACAACAGCGTCGCCAAATACGACAGCAAAGGGGATTTTTCCCACTCCATCACCACCATTATCGATAACCGTGACGCGATCGAGCGGGAAAGAAGCAGAGCGGATCAGGCGCTGTTTCTTATCTCTATCACCAACAACCTGCCCGGCATGATCGGTTACTGGGATATTTTTCTGGAAAACCGCATCGTCAACCACCACTTCGATAAATGGCTGAAATCCAATGGCAAGGATGAGCATTCTCCGGATATCAAGGAGTTGCTGGGTGACAACGTACATGGGCATGTCGAAGCCGGGTTGGCGGCAGAAAAAGATGGCGAGCCCTATAAAATTGAGCGCAAACTGATCGGCAGCGATGGTCAGGCCACTGACGTCATCGTGCATTTTGTCCCCTGTCGTATCGATGGGGAACTGGAAGGCTACCTGGTGGTGGCTATCGATATTACCGAACTCAAAACCGCTCAATCCAAGCTGGAAGACCTGAACCAGGCATTAACCCGCGAGTCCGATAAAGCCTCATTGGCCAACGAGGCAAAAAGTATCTTCCTGGCCAATATGAGCCACGAAATCCGCACACCACTCAATGCTCTGCTGGGCATTTCCTACCTGCTGGAACAAAGCAACCTCGATCAGGAACAGCGTGAAAACGTTGCCAAGATCCAGTTTGCCGGCAAAAGTCTGCTCTCAATCGTCAACGACATTCTGGATCTTTCCAAGATTGAAGCGGGCGAGATGCACATTGAGACAATCCCCTTCAACCTCAGCGCCCTGCTATCCGATATTGAGGCAATGCTCGGCAATCAGGCGGAAATCAAGGGGCTGGAATTCAGGGTAGAGCAGGATATACCCCAGGAATCATCCTGTATTCAGGGGGATTCCCACAAACTGCGACAGATCATCGTGAACCTGCTCAGCAATGCCATCAAATTTACCGACAAGGGTTCAGTCACCCTGAATGCCACCACTGCCATTAGCGACGATCAACGTATTTGTCTTCGTCTCACCGTTCGCGATACCGGCATTGGCATTTCTGATAAAGCCAGGGAAAAACTCTTTCAACCATTCAGCCAGGCAGATGTGTCGACCACCCGCCGCTTTGGTGGCACCGGACTGGGCCTCACCATCACCAAGAAAATGATCGACATGATGGAAGGGGACATTCAGGTTGAGAGTGTGGAAGGTGAGGGCAGTGCATTCAGTATTGAGGTAAATTTTGACCAGGTCAGCGACACCGAATTTACAGCATTGGCCAGCAACGATCTGCATCGCAACCTCAGGGTGTTGCTTGCGGAAGACGATTTCATCCAAAGTAGAACCCTGTGCAATATGTCTTCGCGTCTGGGCTGGAGCGTCGAAACTGTCCACGCCGGCAGCGATCTCATCAACCGGGTCGTCGATGAGTATCACTCAGAAACCCCTTATGACTGCCTGGTCCTTGACTGGCAACTGGACGACCTGGATGCCTACCAATCACTCCAGGAAATCGCAGATCAGATTGGTCCGAACAATGTGCCAAAAACCATCCTGATTTCAGCTTACGATGTCGAGCAGCTAAAAAAGTCACCGCAGGCCGAGATGATTTTTGGTTTTATCAGCAAACCTGTTAACGCCTCTGAACTCTTCAACAAGGTCAGTGCGGCTGTCGCTCTCAACAAGGAAGGTCTGTCTCAATTCATGCCGCCTGTTCAGGAAGAGGATGTGTTGAAAGATGGAGAACTCCTGCTCGAAGGTCTGCATATTCTGCTGGTCGACGACAGTGACCTGAATCTGGACGTCGCCAGCAAGATTCTCGGGCTGGATGGAGCGACTGTGACCATGCGTCACAATGGCCAGGAAGCATTGGATGCCATCGGGGAACATCCCGACCGCTATGACCTGGTCCTGATGGATATACAAATGCCGGTCATGGACGGCCTGACCGCGGTGAAACACATTCGCGAAGATAAAAACCTCAGGCTCCCGGTGATCGCACTCACTGCAGGTGCACTTTCAGAGGAGCGCCAGAAAGCCCTCGCCGCCGGAATGAACGACTTTGTCTCCAAACCCTTTGACCCCAAGGGGTTGGTACGTTGCGTGCGCAAACATACGCGTTCAACACCCAATCGCCAAAGTGAACCGACCATCAATGAAGGCCGGCTACCGGAAACCACAGGCCAGGAACATCCAGTGGCCACAAAGTCCGTCTTCGATCACGAACAGGCTCTGGAACGTATCGCCGGAGACCAGGGAATGTTCGCATCCATGGTGGAGAATGTGCTCAACGAGTATCAGGCCTTTGAATGCATGGCCAACGATACCGACTCCCTGGTGATGTCCACTGACCTTGCGCGCCAGATGCACAAACTGGCGGGCAATGCCGGATTGGTAGGCGCCATGCAGGTAAATGCCGCCGCTGCACAGATTGAATATGCCCTGAAAGAGGATGCATCCGTCAACCTGATGCCGATGCTTGCAGAGCTGGCCTCCTGCCTGAAAAGTTTACGCCTGGCCTCGGAAAATTACTTTTCAAACCTGTCCCAACCGGGCAGTGATCAGGCGGCCCGCGATAACAGCATTGCTCCTGAGACAATCAATGCCCTCATAGCGGAGCTGAACAACAAAAACATTCAGGCTTATCACCACTTTAATCAGCACCGCCAGGCCATTTTGAATGCGGCGGGTGAGGAGCGCTTTGACATCATTGAACAGGCCATCAAGCAGCTGAATTTCAATGTAGCTGCGCAAGAGTTATCAAAATTGGTTGTATCTGAGGAGTATGCAGCTTGAGTAATCGTTCTGTTTTAATCATCGATGATTCCGCTGAGTCAGTCCTGGTCATGTCGTCCATTCTTGGATCGGAACCCGTTGATGTGACCTTTTCCCTGTCCGGTGAAGAAGGCCTGGTCATGGCCCGGGAACAGAAACCGGACATTATCCTGCTGGACATTGAAATGGCGGGCATGAGCGGCCTTGATGTGTGTCGGGAACTGAAAAAAGAAAATGATTTAAATGATGTACCGGTGATTTTTGTATCCGGCCATGAATCCGAATCTGTTCAGCTGGAGGCCTTATCCATCGGCGCTGCAGACTTTATTTCCAAGCCCTACAGCCCGGCAATTGCTCTGGCCCGCGTTCGCATACAGCTGGCTATGAAAGAACTCACCGACAAGCTGAAAGATATGGCAACCACTGATCCATTGACCCAGCTCTATAACCGGCGGGTGTTTGATGAACGCTTGTCCCACGAATGGCGTCGCGCCCAACGCGTACGCTATCCCATTTCCATGCTGATGATCGATGTGGACTATTTCAAAAAGTACAACGACTTTTACGGGCACCCAAAAGGTGACGAGTGCCTGAAGAAAATTGCCAGCACAGTCAAATCTGCAGCCCGCAGGGCCACGGATACCGCCGCCCGCTACGGTGGTGAAGAGTTTTCCGTGATGTTACCCGAGGCGGATGTCAGCAAGGCCATTTCGATCGGGAAGAACCTGTGCGAATCCATCCAGGACATGCAGATAGAACACAATAAATCCACGGAAGGTTTTGTCACCGTCAGTGTCGGGGTTTCCTCTATTACGCCGCACCTTTCTGACAAGGACGAAACCGTCCTCACACAGGCCGCAGACAATGCCCTGTACGCCTCGAAAAAAGAGGGGCGGAATCGCGTCAGCTATAAAATGCTCTGAATATCGCGATAAAATGCGACGCCGTTCGCTTAATGTGGTGCTGACTCTGCCGATATTAAAAGAGGAGGGTGTTGCAGTTGCATAACACCCGCTAAAGATACCGACCAGATGGCCAGAGGTATTTAACATGGTGAAGTATGACAATTCTGCCCGGCACGAAAATGGCTACCCGTCAGGGGCCCATGCGCACGGCACTCGAAGGGATCACAATCCGGCCACTATCTACCTGGCCAACCATCCCCGCGCAGAAGAGTACCTGCACGATCTGTCCAAGGGTTGCTCAAAGATGTTCAGGGTATTTTTAGACAATCTGGCGGACAGGGTTTAACTTTATAAATCAATAGATTAAAACGATTTTGTAAGATTTATTGTTAATAATATAAAAGGTATCTGCTATTGGTTTACGCCGGCAAAACGGTAGCCTGACTTGCCGGTATTTTTCACCTCATACATGGCCTCATCGGCCGCTTCCAACAGCCATTCAAGGTCACGGTTGATCGCAGGGTAGGTCGCAATACCAATACTGGCCGATAAATCCACGCGATGATCACAATTAAAATTACAAGGCTCTTTCAAGCGGGACAAAATTTCGTCGGCAACCACTGAGGCCTGCTGAACATCAACAAGATCATTGGCAATCACTACAAACTCATCACCACCATAACGGGCCACCGTATCTGACTCCCTCACACACGCCTTAAGGCGCCTGGCGACCTGTTTCAGCACATAATCGCCACTTTCATGGCCACAGCAGTCATTCACTGCCTTAAAACCATCGAGATCCACAAACAGCACGGCAATCTGCGTATTGTTGCGATCGGCATGGGCGCGGTAAAAGGCAAAGCGGTCACGCAGCAACTCACGGTTGGGCAAACCCGTCAACCCATCGTGAAATGCCTGGTAGCGGATTTTATCCTCACGCTGTTTTGCCGCGGTAATATCCTTGCCGACACAGACAAATTCCTTAATGACACCGGAGCTGTCGCGCAGGCCGGTAATATTCAGGGATGAAAGGTACAGTCCATGGGATTTCCTACGCTGCCACATTTCACCTTCCCATCCGCCAGACGCCTGCAATGCGTCTAGTAACGTCTGTCGGTAATCTGACGCGTGCCGGTTCCAGTCAAACAGGGTATAAATGGCACTGCCAATCAACTCTTTTTCACCGTAACCGGAAGTCTCTGTAAAAGCCCGGTTAACGGAAAGAATGCGGCCAGCCGTATCAAATACCGCCACGGACTCATTAATGCTGTTCAGTACCGTCAATGCGAGATTTTTCTGTATTTCCAGTGATTCCCGGGCATTATCCAGTGCCTTGCTGTGAATAGCGGCCTTGATCACATGGGGCAGGCGCAGCAGGTAACGACCATCGGTTGATTTCACCAGATAATCTTTGGCGCCTGCTTTGAGGGCATTCACCGCAAGGATTTCATTGCCTTCACCAGTCATCATGATGAAAACCGGCTGCTCTGAACCTTTGTCTGTACAAATTTCCAGCAGCAGGTTCAGGCCGTCCATATCCGGCAGGTTATAGTCCAGCAATACGATATCGGGGTTCACCGCATCCACCGCGGCACGGCCATCTTCACCCGTACCAACCATATGCAGGTGAAATTCCTCGTGGTCTTTCAAGGCGCGTTTAATCAGCTCTCTATCTACATCGCTGTCGTCGATAACAAGAACCGTACTGGTGTTCACGATAAGTCGACCTCTTTCGGTAATACTGTGATATGGAACCAGTAATCCTCGAGCCGACAGATAGCATCAACAAAACTCTGCATATCGACAGGCTTTTTGATGTAGCTGTTGGCACCTTCTGCATAACAATTCTCAACATCTGAGTCGGCATCGGAAGTCGTCAGAATGACCACGGGGATTTTTTTGCGCTGGGAGTCATTTTTAAGGACTCTTAATACTTCTCGACCATCAGTTCCCGGCATGTTGAGATCGAGCAGAATAATGTCCGGTATCGGCGGCTTGGAGTCAGCAAAAACACCGCGATGAAAAAGGTAGTCCAAGGTTTCATCACCGGTTTTACAACGAATAATCATGTTTTTGAAGCCGGCCTTCTCAAAAGCACGCTGGGTGACGAAAAAGTCATCATCGCTGTCTTCGACAATAAGAATATTACTCGGGGGGTTAAGTGACATCGTTTGCTTCCCGCAATGTAAAGAAGAAAGTCGTACCTTCTCCGGGGGTTGATTTTAGCCAGATACGTCCGCCATGTTTTTCAATAATCTTTTTGACGATCGTCAAACCGGCGCCAGAGCCGCCGCCAAATTTTTCCTGCTCGTGAAGGCGTTTGAATATACGGAACACGACATCCTGGTGTTTTGGCGGTATGCCAATGCCGTTATCTTGCACAAAGAAAACAGGGGGATCCACTGTCGAGTTGACACCCACCTCAACCTGTTTGTTGTCGTTATCGTTGTATTTGGCGGCGTTAACAATCAAATTCTGGAAAACCTCCTGAATCCTGACTTCATTACAGTTCACCACGGGCAGGGGATGAATAGTGAGGTGTACGCCTGCTTCTGCTAGAAAGGAGGCCAGGTCATCGCGCACATCCTTTAAAAGTCGGTTTAAATCAACATCAGAACGGGACAACTCAGATTGCCCGATTCTCGAATATTCCAGCAACTGGCTTAACAGTTTGGTCTGCCGCTCTGCCAGATGCTGAATACGGGACAGGAAATGTTTACCCTCATCCTCGAGCTTGTGAGAGTAGTCCTCGTACAGGAAATTGGCATAGTTGTGAATGCCCCGCAGAGGTTCTTTAAGGTCGTGGGAGGCAATATAGGCAAACTCATCCAATTCCTGATTGCGCCTGGTCAGATCGTCTACAGTACGCGCCAGCCTGGCTTGAGATCGTTGGCGCCACTCATATTCACGGGTTAACTTCCACACGACATAACCGAGCAGGGTGAGAATAATCAGGGCGAGGAGGGCAGCTTGCCCCCAAATTTGAAGTTTGATTCGGTTAATAAAATCGGCAGGAAGGAGGGAAACCGTTTTTAATGTAAGCTGAGGTTCCCCATACGCTGCCGCAACGGGAATCTGAATTGTCTGCCAGGTCCACAAGCCAACGTCTTTAAGCAATTGCCCATTGAGATTCTGATTCATCAGCGACCATATACCAGCATATCTGGATGCAAAAGTATTAGAGTTGCCGTACATAAAGCCCCACTGATCCTCAACACTCGGACTGCTTAACCAGTAGCCATCAGCGTTGAGCAAAAAGAGTTGGCTTAATGAGCTGTGGGCTGCAAATTTTTTTAGAGCGTCACGAACTGACACATTGATGATAAAGAAACCGTTGGGTGTGCCGTCATCACGGTAGACGCGGGCCCCCAAACGCACTACTGGCTGGTGTGGTTGTTCAATAATTCCGTTCTCAACATTTAGGTCAAGTGGGGATATATATATCTCACGGGGACGAAGTTTCAGTGATTCAGTAGTGTAGTAACGGTCACTTTTGTCCTGAAGTGAACCAGTATCAGCGACAACGACACCGCCGTTATCATTACTAGTGATACGCACCCGTTCGAACCCATCTTCACCAATCCAGCGCATCTGTAGAAAGCTGGGATTTCGGGTCAATAATGTTGAAAAACTGTCTAATACCGGTGTGATGGATGTATCCGGATAGTGATCGATAACGGTCTGTATCCTGGGTTCCTTGTAGGCGAGACTCAGCAGCTTGGGCGACGAACTGTTAATTTCATACAGAAAGTCATGGGAAGACTGGTTAACAAGAACGGCCTGCGGTGAAGAAAAAATACCGAGACGGTCTTTGACAGCGTAATAAGCGACAAAAGACGCAGATATGATCACTAATAAACACAATGGTACAAATACGGTGGCAAAACGTTTCGGCAACCGGAATACGTCATTATCCTCAAGAAGTGTATTGAATTTCTCTTCAGCCTTACGAGTCGCAGAGACATCGCGAACAACACAGAGTGTTTCGGCACCTATGGGCGACAACTGCACATCTACCGGAATCTCATGTCCGTTTTTATGCAAACCATAGAGGTTCATGCCGACGCCCATAGGCCGTGTACGGGGATTTTTCTGGTAATTTTCACGGTGGGAGTGGTGATTGGCACTGAAACGCTTCGGTATCAGCATGTCCACAGTCTGACCGACCAGTTCCTCATAGCCGTAGCCAAAAAGGATCTGAGCATGTTTATTGACCTCCTGGATAAGGCCTTCGCAGTTCACCAGTAACTGGGCATCTGGCGACGCATCAAACAACTGCTTGTACAAGGGCATATACTGAACCTTTGAGCAAAACCCTGGCTGTTATAGGGTGTTAGTGCCAATTTTTACTAAGGGTCATGATTATTTATCGACCAAAACTGTTGCGACTTAATCCTGGTTTGTAACACAAACAAAACATACCAACCCACAACCAGAACATTCTACAGATCAATGTCACGATCTGTTTAAACAAAAAATACATCCGTCTGAATAAAATTCGGAAAAGGATACGGCCAGCTTTGATATGGGGGCTTGGTGTGATGCACCTGAGTCGATGATTAAATTCTTCACGTCTCGCGCGACAGGCGAAGCCTCAAGATATCATTTCCCTGCCAACCTTCTGTACCCGCCCCAGACCAAACTGCGCATAATGTATATTATGTTAAATTGATAATATGGATAGATGTTACCCGTTCTGGTGATAGCGCAAACCTGTACTGCACTCCCCTGATCTGGCAAAATTCGCGCTTCCCATCACATCGACTAAATCAAATTATTTAACGGGTAACCTTTCCGTTCTTTGACTGGAGCTACTATGTCTTTCAACAGTTTTCCTGACCAGGATCTGATCGCACAAATGACAGCAAAAATGTTGCTGGAGATTGAAGCTATTAATTTCAGACCTAATGACCCATTCAAGCTCACCTCAGGAAAAGCCAGCCCGGTCTACATTGATTGTCGCAAGATCATCTCCTTCCCTCGTGTTCGCGCCACAATGATGGATTTTGGCGCATCGACTATCTTGAGGAATATTGGATTTGAGTCTATTGATGCTGTTGCAGGCGGTGAAACTGCGGGGATTCCTTTTGCAGCCTGGCTGGCAGAACGCCTGTCGCTTCCCATGCAATATGTCCGCAAAAAACCCAAAGGTTTTGGTCGCGACGCCCAAATTGAAGGTGATCTTTCCGAAGGTTCCCGTGTTTTGTTAGTTGAAGACCTGACCACCGACGGTGGCAGTAAGATCAAGTTTTGCGAGGCATTGCGCAATGCCGGCGCTGAAGTCAGCGATACGTTTGTTATCTTTTTTTACGATATCTTCCCGGGAACACGCGAAAAGCTGGCTGATATTGGCGTTAACCTACACTATCTAACCACCTGGCACGACGTATTGAATGTCTGCAAAGCTGAGAATCGCATGGATAATCAATCCATTGCCGAGATTGAGTCTTTTCTAAATGCACCTGTAGAGTGGTCTTTGGCCCACGGCGGTATTGAAGAATAACAGCATATAAAAGACATATAGTTCAGGTCGTTATATGCCTTTATTTGAGTTGTTTCTAGAATGAATTGAGACTGCGGTCATGTACAAAATCAATTTTTCCCTGAAACCCTAGCAGGTATAGGGCCAGCCGATCATCGGCATAGTGTGCAAACACCTTTAATAACGCTTTGTCATCACGAGCAAAATCTTCTTTGTACTGGCTGAACATGCTTGAAGCCGTTAACCGACCATTTTTGAGGGTGACACCATTCTTGTGATTGATGAACTCTCTGCCCGTTTTTTTCAGCAGGTCTTTCACGTTATTACCGGTAAAGGCTACCGGTAACAGGCCGGGGCAACTCATATCCGCGCAATTCAGGCCGAAATGCACCTTGTGATCTTTCCAGATGGGACGCAGGATACGGTTTTCAATATCATTTAGCGAGAGCCATTGTCCGGTCACACTGACCCACTGGCTGTTCAGCGGATCTTTTGATGCATGCTTTGAATTGATCTCTGAAAAACTCTTTACCGGATAGTGATCGCTGATAATTTTCACAGTCAGCGCGTTATACAGGTTAAGCCAATACGCCTGCTGTTCCTTGCGGCTGTATTGTCTAGGATCGGTTGCTGACAGGGTATCGATATATTTTGATAACGACTTTTTGTCGCTGTGGCTTAACTCACCGTATCTGAAGCGGTTAACACCGGTCTCTTTGTTTACCACATAGTGCTTCAGTATCTGATCCCATGCCTGGTGATTGACGGTCTCACGGTTCCAGTCGTTGGATTTGTCCCAGTAGGCCCAGTACTGGCTATCGGTGGAAGCCTGTACATTGGCCACACCCAACAACGTCAAAAGAACAAAACTGATGAAAACAGGTTTTAGTGCCATGATCAAAGCCATCTGTTAATTGTCGTTATCTGCTTTGGTACCACCAACTTCCGTATCATACAATATCAACCCCCAGGACTGTGAATCACCTCTCCATGAATAATCTTAGCAGGTCCCAAATTACAGCCATTGACCAGCAACATATTTGGCACCCCTATTCCTCCCTGACATCACCGATCCCGGCCTATGATGTCATTTCTGCGCACGGTGTGCGCCTTGAACTGTCTGATGGACGCCAGCTTATTGACGGCATGTCTTCCTGGTGGTGTGTCATTCATGGTTATAACCACCCTGCCCTCAATGCCGCACTGCATGAGCAGGTTGAACGGGTATCCCATGTCATGTTTGGCGGGCTCACCCATGAGCCTGCCGCCAGGCTCGCCAGAACCCTGGTAGACATTACACCTGCCGGGCTGGAAAAGGTTTTTTTGTGCGATTCAGGCTCGGTCAGCGTTGAAGTCGCCATGAAGATGGCTTTCCAGTACTGGCAATCCAAAGGTGTCATAGGCAAAACCCGTGTTTTGAGTCTGCGCAATGGCTATCACGGTGATACCTTCGGGGCGATGTCTGTGTGCGATCCTGTTACCGGCATGCACCACCTTTTTCACGATGTGCTGATGCAACAATTTTTTTCCGAAGCCCCACGCTGTGGGTTCGAAGACGATTGGGACGACGCTTACATTGTCGATTTTGAGACTCAATTGTCCAGGCACTGCAATGAATTGGCTGCTGTTATTCTCGAACCTATTGTTCAGGGTGCGGGCGGCATGCGCTTTTACTCGCCTCGCTTCCTGCAACGCGTTCGGGCGCTCTGTGATCAGCACGACGTACTTCTGATCGCCGACGAGATTGCTACGGGGTTTGGGCGTACAGGTAAGCTGTTTGCCTGTGAATGGGCGGAGATTACCCCTGACATCATGTGCCTGGGTAAAGCCCTTACCGGCGGATACATGACCCTCGCAGCCACACTTTGCACCGAAAAAGTCAGTGATGGAATCTGTCAGGGCGAAGCCGGAGTGTTTATGCACGGCCCGACATTTATGGGTAATCCCCTAGCCTGCGCAGTCGCCAATGCCAGCATTGATGTTCTGTTGTCCAGTGACTGGTCTCGAAAGGTTGAGAGTATACAGTCGCAACTACAAGTCGAACTTGCTCCTGCACGCAGCCTTACCAATGTGGCCGATGTCCGTGTACTGGGGGCAATTGGCGTCGTGGAAATGAAACAGGCTGTCGATCTGGCTACGATCCAAAAGGCGTTTGTTGACCGGGGGGTGTGGATCAGGCCATTCGGCAAACTGATCTATGTAATGCCCCCCTACATCATCAGTGAAGATGACCTTCAACTGCTCTGCCGTGTGATGCTGGAGGTGATTGGCGGCCTTCCCTAGCTGGACCGATTCACACTTATTTTGCTTAGACCAAGGGATACAGCCCCACCGCCCGGTTCAGTTTTTCCATAAATGGCGTACACACCGCCCGCGCCTTTTCAGCACCAGCCTTCAAGGTGGTTTCGATATAGTCCGGGTTTTCCATAAATTCGTTGTAGCGCTCGCGGGGCTCCCGTAGTTCCTCGTTGATTAACTCGAACAGCTGCTTCTTTGCTTCACCCCAGGCAATGCCGTTTTCAAACTCCCGACGCATGGCATCCGTCTGCTCCTTGGTAGCAAAGGCACGCCAAATCTGAAAGACGGTGGAAGTATCAGGATCTTTGGATTCACCGGGCTCCAGCAGGTTGGTGACGATTTTATTAATGTGTTTTTTCAACTGTTTTTCCGGCAGGAAAAGCGGAATCGTGTTGCCATAACTCTTGCTCATCTTGCGACCATCGAGCCCCTGCAAGACGGCCACATGATCATCTACCACCGCTTCAGGCAGCGTAAAATGCTCCCCGTAGATGTGGTTGAAACGCTGGCCGATATCCCTGGCCATTTCAATGTGCTGAATCTGATCCCTTCCCACCGGAACTTTAGTGGCGTTGAACATGAGGATATCCGCCGCCATCAACACTGGGTAGGAGAACAATCCCATGGTGATGCCGTAATCCGTATCCTCGCCACTGTCCAGATTCTTCTGCACGGAATCTTTGTAGGCATGTGCACGGTTCATCAGACCCTTGGCAGCCACACAGCTCAGAAACCAGGTTAACTGTGGAATTTCAGGAATATCGGATTGCCGATAGAACACCACATTGTCGGTATTCAAACCCAGTGCCAGCCAGGTAGCAGCAATCTCCAGGGTAGACTGGTGGACCTTTTCCGGTTCCTGACACTTGATCAGTGCATGGAAGTCCGCCAGAAAGTAATACGCATTGACATCCGTGTTCTGACTGGCCGCAATGGCAGGCCGAATAGCCCCCACGTAGTTACCCAGGTGGGGCGTGCCGGTTGTGGTTATGCCGGTCAGGACAGTATCGGCTTCGGAGGCTGTGTTGTTATTCATGGGTTGTATCTGCAGTTAATACGACTTGTGGGCGCACATCATACGGATTTCAGCATGGGGATAAAGGCGAAATTGCGCATTCAGATGTCTTCCACCAGCAAACTGCCTTCATAACTGTAAAATTCCGTGAGAACACGGTAGAGATTGTGCGCATCCTCGCTACCGGCCATTTCTCGAATAGAATGCATGGCAAAGGTCGGCACACCCACATCGAGGGTCTGGACACCCAGCATGGCCGCCGTAATGGGGCCTATGGTGCTGCCACATCCCAGATCTGTCCGATTGACGAAAACCTGAAGTGGCACATCGGCCTTTTCACACAGCTGGCGGAAAATGGCAGACGTTACGCCATTGGTGGCGTAACGCTGGTTGGCATTGACTTTCAGTACAGGCCCGGCATTGAGAATCGGTCCGTGATTGCCATCGTGGCGATCTGCATAGTTTGGATGCACCCCATGGGCATTATCGGCTGAAACCATCAATGAACGGCGAATAATACGGGTCAGCTGTTCCGGTTGTGGGTAGAGACGCTCCAGAAGTGACTGCAGCATTGGGCCATTGGCTCCACAGGCGGATACACTACCGACTTCTTCATGATCATTGCAGATCAACATCGTGGTCTGCCGATCGCCGCATTCCAGCAATGCCTTAAGGCCGGTAAAACAGCTCAGCAGATTGTCGAGACGGGCACTGGAAATAAACTCATCTCGCCACCCGGTAATGGCAGGTTGCTGGCAGTCATAGAAATACAATTCGTAGTCCACAATTTTCATGTCGGCCAGACTGGGCGACGTATGGCTCAGGGCCTCGGATAGAACTTCACGAAAATCCTTAATGTCCTTGTTTGTATCCTTGAACAGAACCGGTGGAATATCCGTTTGCGGATTTACCTTTCGTTCGTTGTTGGCCTCCCGGTCAAGGTGAATCGCCAGACTGGGAATCACCGCTACCGGTCTCTTCAGGTCGATCAATGCCTGACGCAGCTTGCCACTGCCACCATCAACAATGACACGACCGGCGATGGATAAATCACGATCAAACCAGGGATTGAGTAACGCGCCGCCGTACACCTCGACACCCAGCTGGAAGTAACCCTGACGATTTAATTCAGGTTTGGGCTTCACTTTCAGGCACGGACTATCGGTATGCGCCCCCACCATGCGGATACCCGACTCTTCCACAGGCGCCTGGCCAAGAACAAAGGCGATAATGGATGAGCCATTGCGAGTAATATAGTAGCGCCCACCGTGTTTAAGCTCCCAGGCATCTTCTTCTGGCAGGGACTGAAAGCCGGCATTATCCAGCAGCTCACGAATGTTGCGCACCGCATGAAAAGGCGTGGGAGAACTGCCGATAAAATTCAGCAGTTGCTGATTGAAAGGTTGACTACTCATTGGCTTCTTTCCTGCCTATTGCCTTAACCCGATTTATTCTCCAACCTGGCCAGCAGGCTGGAGGTATCCCAGCGTCCACCACCCATGGAATTCAGCTCATCATAAAATTCATTGACCAGACTGGTCACAGGTAACTGTGCACCATTTTTCTTCGCTTCGGCCAGCACAATCCCCAGGTCCTTCCGCATCAGATCCACGGCGAAACCATGATTGTACTCACCGGCCAGCATCGTCTGGTAGCGATTCTCCATTTGCCATGACTGGGCTGCCCCCTTGGATATAACGTCGATTACCTGTTCGGCATCAAGTCCTGCTGCTCGGGCAAAGTGTAGCCCCTCGGCCAGAGCCTCAATCAAACCGGCCACGCAGATCTGGTTAACCATTTTACACAGTTGGCCTGAGCCCACCGGGCCAAGCAATGTGACCTGGCGGGCATAGCTATCCATCAAGGGGGCTGCGCGCCGAAAATCGTCGGCATCTCCGCCCACCATAACCGTCAGCTTGCCATTTTCTGCCCCCTGCTGACCGCCGGATACCGGCGCATCCAGGTAGCCAATTCCCCTGCCCGCGGCCACTTTTGCCAGCTCTCTGGTGACACTGGCGGAAACCGTGGTGTGATCAATAAACAGGGCGCCTTCTTTCATTGAGAAATAGGCCCCGTGATCCCCCATTGTGATTCCCCGTAGATCTTCATCATTACCGACGCAGGCAAAGACAAAGTCCGCCTCTCTGACAGTTTCAGCAACGGTCTCTGCCCCCCTGCCGGCATAATGTTGAAGCCAGGCCTCCGTCTTCGCCACGGTACGGTTGTACACACAGATCTCATGGCCCGCACGACTGAGATAACCCGCCATAGGGAAACCCATCACACCCAAACCAATAAAGGCAACTTTGCTCACGGATTACAATTCCTAATTCATCAAGATAACAATCAGCACGGCACCGAGCAGCAGGCGATAAATGACAAACGGCAACATACCAATGCGGTTAATCCAGGTAAGGAAAAGGTGAATACACAAATAGGCGGCCACAGCCGACAAAAAGGTACCCAAGGCAATATCACCCCAGGGGACTTCTTCCAGCCGGGTCAATTGCATGATTTTGTAACCGCCACTGAGCACAATAATGGGAATCGCCATCAGGAAGGAAAAACGTGCTGCGGCTGGGCGATCAAATCCCAAGGCCAATGCCGCAGTAATGGTAATGCCGGAACGGGAAGTACCCGGTATCAATGCGATAGCCTGGGCAACGCCCACAAATAACGCAGAGCGCCAGGAAAAATCGGTGAGTGGACGACTGCGGGCACTGAACATATCAGCGGCACCCAACAACAGGGCAAAGAAGATTGTGGTGATTGCAATCACCAGGGTAGAACGCAGATGTATCTCGATAAAGTCAGCAAATAACAGGCCTGCCAGTCCGGCGGGGATCGTGGCAAGAATGAGCTGCCACCCCAACCTGCTTTCCGGTGATCCGCCACCGCCAGTCAGGCTGCGTAGCCAACCTGTAATCAGGTTCTGAACGTCCTGCCTGAAATACCACAATACGGCGACCAGCGAGCCCACGTGCACGGCAACATCAAAGGCAAGTCCCTGGTCTGACCAACCCAATACTGCCGACGGCAAAATCAGATGGGCAGAACTGGAGATCGGTAGAAATTCGGTCAAGCCCTGAATGATGGCAAGTATGGCGATTTGTAGTGCATCCATTACAAGGAGGCCTCCCCTCGGCCATTCTCAGTCGCTTGTTCACGCAATCGCTGGCGTTTTTTCCAGGTCACTTTGTCTCGCAAATACAGTGGCTGCACGTCGGTAATGGCTTGTATATGTCCCTGGGCTATTTGCGGCATTGCCAGGGTCAAGACATCCACAGCATCCGGCAGCGCTTCTCTATTAACAAATGTCGGGGAAATGGCCATTCTCTGCGCATAATCCCAACCATCGCCAAAACCGTGGATTGGTAGTGGGGAAACGGTGACGGGAAGGTCCTCCGGCACCGACAAGCTGTCTTCATACAACCTCGTCAATTGGCCGTCACGCCATTCAAACTGTGTCCAATAGACCTCATCCATTCGGGCATCAAACATTGGCATCACAATGCATGGCTCTTGTGCAGGTTCTTGTTGACGAAGCCCTGTCAGGGCTAATGTTTCCAGGCTGGAAACCGGGCATACCGGGATATCGGCTCCGAAGGCCAATCCCTGGACAACACCAAAGCCGATACGAATACCTGTGAATGATCCGGGTCCGTGAGTGAAGGCCAATGCATCCAACTGCTGCAGGGGAATACCGCCCTCTTCCAGCAACTCATTCACCATTGGCAGCAGCAGGCGCGTATGCTCACGACTGGCCAGGCGGAAACGGGAAATCACTTCACCCTGATGACACAGCGCAGCTGAACAGGCTGCTGTCGTTGTATCAATGGCTAAAATCGTTTGCACAAAAAAATCCCCCGTCAAAGCGGGGGATTGTAACCTGAATTATCCACTGACAGGGGGGAGGTTTAAGCCACCCTGAGGTTAATTCTGTCAACCGGGACTTTGGCTTTTCTCTTCAGAGGCAGTCGATTTGGTCGCTGGTTTGGGCGCACTGGTTGTACCTGCTTTTGCAGAAGTCGCCTTCGCCGGACGACCGGGACCTCGTTTAGCCGTAGTTGATTTTTTTGTCGCTGCTTTTTTAGCGACAGTCGTTTTAGCCTTGGCTGGGCGTCCCGCTGCGCGCTTGGTTACGGCTGGTTTTGCCTCGGTCTTTACAGATTTTCCTGTAACAGCCTTGGCAACCGTCGTGGCTGATTTTCTCGGCCTGCCGGGGCCACGTTTGGCGGTTGCAGTGGCAGTGGTCCCTTTTTTGGGTGGTCTTCCCGGTCCACGCTTTGCAGTAGTTGAACTGGCAGTTGTTTTAATAGCAGCTGCCACAGGCTTGGCCTCGGGCGCAGATTTTCTCGGACGACCCGGACCACGCTTGACAGAACTCACTTTGGCTGCCTTGGGCTTTGGAGGACGACCGGGTCCCCGGGTAGAAGGCATCGGCGTTTTTGCTTCCTTGACGGCAGCGACTTTTTTCTCAGCCGCTTTGATCACGGCCTGTGCTTTTTTATGTAAGGATTTTTCAGCCGACTTAATTCTGGACAGGGCTTTTTTCTCTACGTCTCTGACCTTTTTGGCCATATCCTGTGAGCGTTTTTTCAACCACGCCTGTTCAAAACGTTTTTTAGCAGCATCCAATTCTTGCTGGGTTTTACCCTTGAGTTTTGACTCAGCCTGGATAACCCTGGCTTTTGCCTTTACTTCCATGTCATGCAGTTGACCCATGATTTTTGCAGCACGCAGCTCTGCTTTTGCCAGTGTGTTTTTCACATTCAGGTTTTCAAGCTTAGTAATTCCCGAGCGGACTTCCTGCATGGACTTCTTCAAGGCTGACTGGGCTGCTTTTGAGGAGTTTTCAGCAACACGACTTCTCGCCGCCATAAGTTTTTTTCTTGCAGCGCTCACCTTGCTGCTCTGGGTAGAAATTTCCTTTTCCAACTTGCTGATCAAATCTTCAGCTTTAGCGACCGCAGGGTTTGCTTTTTTAACCGCTGCTTTTTTCCTTGCTGTTGTTTTTTTTGTTGTGGTTTTTGCCGCTGGTTTAACAGCAGCTTTCTTGGGAGCTCGAGCCATTAGATATCCCCTGTAAGCTGGAAAAAAGAAAAAATTATCATCAATAAAATTGATGTGTATAAAGTTTATTCAATTTGAAGATATTTTCCAGCGGGGGAACAAAAAATAATCAAATATAGAGCGTAATTTAGCTGATTTCGGAGAATTTAATTAAATAATTTCATTTTAACCAGGGATGAAAGGGTTTTAATGAATTCCGGGTTATCGTTCAGGCAGGGTATATATTCATAATGTTCGCCGCCCGCTGACAGAAAAAACTCCCGGTAGGTGATGTTTAATTCTTCCAGTGTTTCCAGACAGTCGACTGTAAATGCCGGGCTGATGATATCAATGGATTTAACGCCATTGCCCGCCCAGGTTTTCAACTGTTCATCCGTGTAGGGTTGTAACCATTGTTTAGGACCGAAACGAGACTGAAAAGTCATCGCCCACTGGTCTTTTTCCAGACCCAGTTTTTCGGCAACGGCTTCAGCAGTCGCCAGGCAGTGCTGATAATAGGGATCACCCTTGTCGACATACTCCTGCGGAATGCCGTGAAAAGACATTAAAAGTTTTTCGTGACGTCCATTTTTTTCCCAGGAATCACGAATACTCTGCTCCAGGCAATTAATGTATCCGGAGTGATCGTGAAATGACTTTATCACGCTGATATCCGGAACATTCCGTGACTGACGAACAATGGTCGATAATTGATCGTAGATGGCGCCGGTGGTTGAGCCCGAATACTGTGGATACATGGGCAGCACCAAAAACTCCTCAACACCCTGCTCATGCAGTTTCCGGAAAGTGCCTGAGAGAGAGGGTTCTCCGTAGGTCATCGCCTCACAGACCAGAACATTACCCGCACCGGCATCTTCATCCAGGTGTTTTTGCAGTGCAGAAACCTGCCTCAGGGTAATGACCCTGAGAGGAGACCCTTCAGGCATCCAGATTTCACCATAGCTATGCGCCACTTTTTTTGCCCGCAGGGGAATGATCACCATCCGCAGTAAAAACCACCACAACAACTTGGGTGCCTCCACCACTCTGCTGTCGGAAAGAAACTGTTTCAGAAATTTCGCAACTGACCCCGGTGTTGGGGTTTCCGGCGTTCCAAGATTAACGAGAATAACGGCTTTTTTTTTCATAAATTATCTATTTCTGGCCAAAAAAAATGGACCCTGACGGGTCCATTTTGCATTAGAGCTTGAACTCAAGCCAGCGCTTCTTCCAAGCGTGCTTCAACATCAGGCAGAGCGCCAACGCCATTAACACTGGCGTAAGCAGGAGCACTGTCCGGTTGAGTTTTAGCCAAACCCTGATAAAAACCGACCAGTGGCTCAGTTTGCTCATGATAAACAGAAAGACGGTTACGGATAGTGTCTTCCTTATCGTCGTCACGCTGAATCAGCGGTTCACCGGTTTCATCATCCACACCTTCCTGTTTCGGCGGGTTATGGATGACGTGATAGACACGGCCAGAACCCTCGTGGACACGACGGCCACTCAGGCGTGACACAATCTCATCGTCCGCCACATCAATTTCAATGACTTTGTCGATGGTAACGCCTTCACTCAGCAGTGCTTCAGCCTGGGGAATGGTGCGTGGAAAACCATCAAACAGAAAACCGTTTACACAGTCTGCTTCCTGAATGCGCTCTTTCACCAGCGCGATAATCAGGTCATCAGACACCAGGCCACCTGATGCCATGATATCTTTGGCTTTCAGGCCCAGCTCGGTACCCGCCTTAACCGCAGCGCGCAGCATGTCGCCAGTTGAAATCTGGGGAATGCCAAACTTTTCAGTAATATATTTGGCCTGTGTACCTTTGCCCGCTCCCGGCGGCCCTAACAAAATAATACGCATCGATGATCTCCGCTTACTCTGGGTAGAATTATAATTAGCCAGTTACCCAAACTCGTGGGTGAGGCCGGAAACCTTACACATTATCAGGCCGGATAACAAGCAATTACGCGGCTTTGGCCGATTTTACCGGGTCTGTAATTTAGCCTCTCGCCACAGTTGATCAAGGCGTTGGGGAGAGGTATTGGCCACCTCTTCTCCAGATTCGGCCAGTTTCTCTTCAAGGTACTGAAAACGCGTCTCGAATTTTCGAGAAGCATTTCGCAAGGCTAATTCCGTATCTATTCCAAGATGACGACCGAGATTGACGGCGGTAAACAGTACATCACCGAGTTCTTCCTCTATGCGATGTTGATTCTGCTCCCTCAACGCGCCTTTTAATTCGTCGATTTCTTCATGCAGTTTGTTCCAGACACCGCCACTATCCGGCCAGTCGAAGCCATGGTTTGCAGCGCGTTTCTGTAGCTTTTGCGCACGGCTTAATGCCGGCAGAGCCCTTGGAATATCATCCAGGATTGAAGCACGACCTTTATCCTCTCGCTCACCCTGCTTAAGGCGCTCCCAGGTCTGCTTGATCTCCTTTTCATTAGGGTTGTCCTGTGGATCGCGCCGACTGTGCAGAGTACCCTCGGGGAAAACATGGGGGTGGCGACTGACAAGCTTATCAGTCAGTACCGAGACGACCTGCTGGAAGTCAAACAGTCCCTGCTCTTCACCCAACTGGCTGTAGAACACTACCTGAAAAAGCAGGTCTCCAAGCTCCTCCTTGAGGTGTGGATAATCTTCACGCTCAATGGTATCGACGACTTCGTAAACTTCTTCCAGGGTAAAAGGCACTATGGTGGCGAATGTCTGCTTTAAATCCCAGGGACAGCCTGTCTCGGGGTCACGCAGACGTCTCATCAGATAGAGAAGATTCTGGAGTGTAGTCTCGGTATCGGCCATATCAGTTTTCATCCAGCCTCTGAACACCGATGACGTTAGGAATCTGCCTCAATCTGGACATCACAGCACTCAACTCGTCAAAGCTGCCGACCTCAACGGTAATCTCCATACGCACGGACACGCCTTTGCGGCTCTCATCACTGCGGGAATTCATGGCCAATACGTTGAGCCCGGACTTATCCAGAATAACGCTCACATCGCGTAGCAAACCACTGCGGTCATAGGAATCAATGCCAACACGGACTGGATAGACATGCTTGGGCTTCCCGCCCCAAGAAACCTCGAGTACCCTCTCAGGCTCCTGATTCTGCAAGCGCAACAGGTTGCCACAATCCTTGCGGTGTACGGAAACACCCCGCCCACTGGTGATGTAACCACTAATCTGATCACCGGGCACAGGGCTGCAACAACGGGCTATATGCGTCAACAAATTGCCCACCCCGTAAATGTATATATCGGATTCTTCGTAGCGGCTGGCTTTGCTGGGGGTGAAGACTGGAATTTTCTGGGGTTTGCTATTCAGATCAAGTGTCGCAACGATCGCATTGACGACCTGGGCTACACCGACATCACCAGCACCAATTGACGCATACAAGCCCTCTTCACCATGCTTGTTGAACTTTACGGCGATAGCATTGAGATCGATCCGGCCGATGTTCAGCTGACGCAGCTCGCGGTCAAGCATCGACTTGCCTGCCTGTGCATTTTTATCCTGGTCCTGCTTGCGAAACCACTGCTGTACCTTGGCTCTCGCCCGCGCCGTATGCAGGTAACCAAGCGCGGGAGACAGCCAGTCACGACTAGGGGCTTCCTGCTTACTGGTCAGCACTGACACCTGGTCCGCTGTATGCAAGGTAGCGTTAAGCGGCACAATCCTCCCGTTTACCTTGGCTCCGCGACAGCGATGTCCAATGGAGGTGTGAACACGGTAGGCGAAATCCAGAGGCGTTGCACCCACCGGCAGATCCACGACGTGCCCCTCGGGGGTAAAGACATAGATTCGGTCAGTGGCATTGTCGCGACTGAGTAGCTCCTTGACCTGGTCGTCTTCAATCTCTTCGTGCCATTCAAGCACCTGACGCAACCAGGCAATTTTCTCTTCGTAGCTCCGTACGGAGGCTTTCAGGTCGGTCCCTTTATAGCGCCAATGGGAACAGACGCCGAATTCTGCCTCTTCGTGCATGTCATAGGTGCGAATCTGAATTTCCACCACCTTTCTGTTCGGGCCAATCACTGCTGTGTGCAGGGAGCGATATCCATTTTCCTTCGGAGTGGCGATATAGTCGTCGAATTCATTGGGAATAATCCGCCAGTGATTGTGAACGATACCCAAAACGGTGTAGCAATTCGCAACTGTAGGCACCAGTACCCGCACGGCACGAATATCGTAGATTTGTGAAAACCCCACATCCTTGCGGTGCATTTTTCGCCAGATGCTATAGATGTGTTTCGCTCGGCCCGCAATATCTGCCTTGATTTTTGCCTTGGCAAGTTCCTTGTGCAGCGTATCAATCACTTCATCGATATAGCGCTGGCGGTCCATCCGGCGTTCGTCCAGCAAACGCGCAATTCGCATATACTCGTCGGGCTCCAGGTAGCGGAAAGCCAGGTCCTCCAACTCCCATTTCAACTGTCCTATACCCAGACGGTGTGCCAGCGGCGCGTAAACATCAAAAATTTCGCGGGCCACACGCTGACGTTTTTCATCGGTAGCGGTTTTTAATGCGCGAATAGCGCAGGTACGTTCGGCAATTTTGATCAGAGCGACACGAACATCGTCAATGATTGATACCAGCATTTCCCTGACTTTAGCTGCCTGCTGAGCTGCGGCGTGACCAAATACTGTGGCCTCCCCATCGGCACGCAGGGTACTGATGACCGCCATTTTCAGAACGCTGCTGATAAGCTGCGCCACTTCAGTACCAAAATGCTGTTTAACCTTTTCGATGGGAAGCCGACGCTCCCTGACAACCCGATAAAGAATAGCTGCGACCAGACTATCGACATCATAGAGGTGTAATTCGGCGAGAATTTCCGCCATTTCAAGCCCGGTTCGAAAGCTGCTAACAGTGGGAGTCCAGCGTTCGTCCCCTGATTTTTCTTCCGCTTCCTGTGCCATCTCACAGGCGGTAATCAGGGAGTCACGAACGTCACGATCTGTGACGATCTTGCTCAGCAGGCTATCAACCCACTGTTCAATATTGACTGTGCCCTGTTCCTGGACCGGATGGTGGTCCCTAACCTGTACCATAGACAACTCTTATCAGGCGTTTCGTGATACCCGGATGTTGCGCCAGAACATCGCGATAATCATAAACCTGTTGGATGGTTCTAAAGCCATTAAATGGTCTTACCCGGCGCTTATTCCCTGGGAGTGAATACCCCAAGGTTTAGCCCGTGAGCAGCTTAACGCCGGGCCAATGAGCCTGCAACTTGCTGCTGCTTGCTATTCAGCCTGGTAGATTCCCGATGATAAGTAGCGATCTCCACGGTCACAGATAATAGCGACAATGACCGCATCTTCCAGCTCTGCAGACAACTTCAGAGCCCCGGCAACCGCACCACCAGAGGATACACCACAGAAAATGCCTTCCTTACGAGCCATGTCGCGCATGCAAGTCTCGGCATCAGCCTGGGAAATATCCATCACTCGATCAACCCGGGACGAATCAAAAATAGCTGGCAAGTAGGCTTCCGGCCAGCGTCTTATACCGGGAATGGCTGCGCCCTCCTGGGGCTGCAAGCCAACAATCTGAATAGCGGGGTTTTGCTCCTTCAGGTAACGGGAAACACCCATAATGGTGCCCGTTGTGCCCATGGAGCTAACGAAGTGGGTCACTCGATGTTCGCTTTGTCGCCATATTTCCGGTCCCGTGTGCTCATAATGAGCCAAGGGGTTATCAGGGTTTCCGAACTGATCGAGAACAATCCCCTTGCCCTCTGCTTCCATCGCTTTGGCCAGATCCCTGGCGCCCTCCATGCTTGCCTCACGACTGACCAGCACCAACTCGGCACCGTAGGCTCGCATGGCAGCCTTGCGTTCTTCCGTACTGTTTTCAGGCATGATCAGGATCATCCTATAACCCTTGATGGCTGCCGCCATGGCAAGTGCGATACCGGTATTGCCGGACGTCGCCTCAATCAATGTATCACCGGGACGAATCTGACCCCGCTGCTCAGCACGCTGAATCATACTGATAGCCGGACGGTCCTTAACGGATCCGGCAGGGTTATTGCCTTCCAGCTTAACCAGAATGGTATTGGTTGTTTCGCCAGGCAATCGCTGTAAACGCACCAGAGGCGTTTCGCCAATACAGGATTCAATGGTCGGGTAGCTCATTATTTTCTCAACGTCGGTATATTTGCCGGCCCGCTGCCTATCGGTCCAAGGCCGTTACATCAAAGTGCGCTTATTCTAGCTAGGCACCGTGCTAATGTCTTGCCAAGGGAATGGTGCAATAAAGATTGTTTATGTCTATTGGTCTGGAAAAAGGTTATTGCCGCAAACTGATCAAATACGTTTGGAAAGCACGACGAAAGCGACAGCATAGTGTTTTTCATCGGAAAGACTTAACAGCACCTCATCGGCACCCAGGTCACTCATCACCTGTTGCGCAGTAGTACTCAAATTGAATTCTGGCCGGCCTTTTACTGAATTTACTGTTTCCATATCTTGCCAGGAAACTGCACCGATACCGGTCCCCAGGGCTTTAGACAGAGCTTCTTTAGCAGCAAAGCGTTTTGCCAGATAAGCGGGAGGATGTGCAGACTCATCGAACCGAGCCAACTCGCCTGGGCACAGAATACGTTCGGCAAATTTCCGCCCGTGATGTTGCAGTGCTTTTTCTATGCGGGCTATTTCAACAATATCGGTGCCAACCGCAATAATCATGAAAAGCCCCCTTTACGAACCTGCTCTCGTGCAAAGAGTTCACGACTTCTGAGCGGACGATCGCCAAGCAGGTTCTGTATAGCCAGCCTCATTAACCGCTTGGCCGCTTTTATATGCCCCGGATCTGAGTAGTCTTCAGCGGCAATTGCCAGGAGTGAGTTTCCCCTGAAGCAATTGGGCTGCTGGCGTTCTGAGTCAGTGAGGTTGCGAGAGGTGACACCCATAATCGGATCAAACCAATACCAGCCTTCGGGGTCAATCTCTGCACCGCTGTCTTCGATATACTCCAGAGCCAATCCATAACCCAAATCCGACAACAGTTGGCGCTCAAATCTGCGCAATGCCAGCTCGATATGCTGCCCTTCAGACAACGCCTGCAACGTAGACAGGTAACAATCAAACAAGGCCTCATGGGGATCGTGGTCCGCCAGCAGTCTCAGGATCAGTTCATTGAGATAAAAGCCACTGAACAGGCAATCGCCACGAAGTATCAGGGGGTTTCCGGAGGGCTCAGCATTCGCCAAGGTCTTTAGTTCACCCTTACCTCGCCAGCCCACAATCAACGGTGTAAAGGGTTCGATGGTGCGACCACGCCCTTTGCTGCGACGGAGAGACCCACGGGCGACAAGGCGCAGGCGGCCATGATGGCGAGAGAAGAGGTCCACCAACTGACTGCTTTCCCGATACGCTTTCGTGTGCAGGACAAACGCAGGCTCTCCATCCACAAGCTGCACAGACACCGGTTATATGACCCTGACTAAACCGTTAGAACAGCTTAACGAGGTAATATCACACAGGGAGCGAATTAGGGTATTCATTGTGGTCCTACCAAAAACTTACTCGTCATAACCCAGGCTGCGGAGTGCACGGTCATCATCTGACCAGCCTCTTTTAACCTTGACCCAGAGATTTAGCATAACCTTGCTATCGAGCAGACGCTCCATATCCAAGCGCGCCTGCTGGCCAATTTTCTTCAGGCGTGCACCCTTTTCCCCGATGATGATTTTTTTCTGACCGTCCCGCTCAACCAGGATCAGGGCACTGATATGACAAATTTTTCCCTGGTATTTGAATTCCTCGACTTCCACAGCAACTTCGTAAGGCAGTTCTGCGCCCAGTTGTCGCGTGATTTTCTCACGGACAATTTCTGACACCAGATATCGCTGGGTGCGATCAGTCACCTGATCTTCAGGATAATAGTGAACGCCCTCGGGAATTTGCGCGATAATCGCCTCTTCCAGTTGTTTCAAATTGTGTCCGTGCAAAGCCGACACCGGTATCAGTACCGCCTCAGGGAAACGGTGGGACAGGTTTTGCAACTGGGGAATCAGATCTGATTTTTTGTCCAGGCGGTCGCTTTTGTTCAAAGCGATAATGACCGGAACCTTACTGCGGGCAATTTCCTCGGCAACTTTTTCATCTGCTTCCGTCCAAACCGTTCGATCTACCAGAAACACCACCACGTCCACATCCCGAATAGCGCTCTCTGCCGAACGGTTCATAAAACGGTTAATGGCCTTGTCCTGATTGGAATGGAGCCCGGGAGTATCGACAAAAATTAACTGTATATCGCCCTCGGTCTTGATACCCAGTGTGTTCTGCCTCGTGGTTTGCGGCTTGCGCGAAGTAATACTGATTTTCTGACCGAGCAGGTGGTTGAGCAGTGTCGACTTGCCAACATTGGGACGGCCGACGATGGCCACATAGCCACAGCGGGTTTGTTTCTGGTTATCTTTATCAGTCACTGATGCAGCCCTGAAAGTGCGGCGGCCGCCGCTTTTTTCTCGGCAGATCGCCGACTGGTTCCCTCACCGAACGTTGGCGTTGGCAGCCCTTCCACCGAGCAGCTGACGGTAAAATGTTGATCGTGTGCCTCGCCGTCGATATTAATTACCTCGTAAACCGGTAGTGATTTCCCCCTGGACTGAAGTAATTCCTGTAATTGCGTCTTGGGGTCCTTGAGACTTGTCTGAGTCAGATTATCCAGCCGCTCAGAGAACCAGCCAAGGACGACCTTTTCACAGGCTGATATGCCACCATCCAGATAGATTGCACCGATAATGGCTTCGACGGCGTCGGCCAGAATCGATTCCCGGCGATGGCCACCACTTTTCATTTCGCCGCCGCCCAGTTTCAGGTGTTCCCCAATGCCGAGCTCTCTGGCGACCTCTGCGAGAGTTTTACCTTTTACAAGGTTTGCCCTGTAGCGACTGAGGTCGCCCTCACTGGTATTGGGCAGCTGCTGATAAATGGCATGGCCAATAATAAAATTGAGGGCGGCATCCCCCAGAAATTCAAGCCGTTCGTTGTTATTGGCGCCATAACTGCGGTGCGTTAACGCGAGTTCACACAAGGCCTGATCCTGGAATTCATAGCCTATGCGCTTTAGCAGTCTTTGCTTATTGATATTCACTCGGGATTATTGGGAGGTATCGTAAGAATTCTTGAATTTTACGACCACATCCAGGTTACCCATAAAGTTGACTCGTTTTTCATAGTCAAGGGTCACCGAGGTATGGGTTTTATCCCGGATAATTTTCACATCCCTCATATCCATATCACGGACATTATTGATATCAAAATTATCAGAGAGTTTTCTTCTGATCTGCTTGTCTGTAAGAGTATGAATATTTTCGTCAGCCAACGAATCAATAGCAGCGCTGACAAACGAATTATCCAGATACAAGGGCCCGACTTTCAGCCCTGCGGTGATAATAAACCCGGCAATGGCAAGTACACACAACCCACCCAATACGGTAACGCCCTGTTGCTTATGCTGCTTCATTTGCGTATCTCCAAAGTCATCCCGACAGATATTACTGAATTTTTCCAATACGGTCGAAACTGGGCAAGCTGCCCAGCGACTCCCAATGCATCCAGATCATCACCGCCTTTCCAACAATGTTTTTTTCTGGCACGGCGCCCCAGACACGACTGTCACTACTGTTATCGCGATTATCACCCATCATGAAATAATGACCCTCGGGAACGATATACGCAAAACTTCTACCCAGTGGGCCGGGAACCACATTTTTTTGCATCCTGTGCACCACATCACCCAGGATCTCATCATTGATAATTAAGCGTGAGTCACTCGAAATACCATCTACAGCGACCTGCTGGGCCGGCTCACCATTGACAAACAATTGGTTATTCACAACCCCCACTTCATCGCCGGGCAGACCGATAACCCGCTTGATGAAATAGCGATCATCCTCGGGCGGAAAAAATACCATGACATCGCCTCGTTTCGGCTCGTTCATAGGTAATATTTTGGTACCGGTAATTGGCAAGCGCACCCCATAGGTGAATTTATTCACCAGAATAAAATCGCCCACCTTGAGGGTTGGAATCATTGATCCCGAAGGAATCTGGAATGGCTCAAAGAGAAACGAGCGCAGCACAAACACCAGCAGCAGCACAGGAAAAAAAGAGCCACTGTACTCAATCCAGGTGGGCACGGGCTGGTCAGGCAAACGTTTTTTCGCCAGGAACCAGCGATCTGCAAACCAGACCAGACCGGAGATAACCACAAGAACGAATAACACCAGTGGAAAATCAAAATCCATGAATCACCTCAACTATCCGTTTTCAGCACGGCAAGGAACGCTTCCTGGGGAATTTCTACGCTACCTACCTGCTTCATGCGCTTCTTACCCTCTTTCTGCTTTTCCAACAGTTTTTTCTTACGGGTTACATCACCACCATAACATTTTGCGGTGACATTTTTTCGCAGTGCCTTTACCGTAGTCCGAGCGATAACATGACCGCCAATGGCGGCCTGAATGGCCACGTCAAACATCTGTCTGGGAATCAATTCACGCATTTTTTCCGTTAACTGACGGCCCTTGAACTGGGAGTTATTACGGTGGAGGATGACAGCAAGAGCATCCACTTTATCGCCATTGATCAGTACATCGAGCCTGACCAGTGGTGCAGGCTGAAAGCGTGTAAATGAGTAATCGAGAGAGGCAAAACCACGACTGACCGATTTCAGGCGATCAAAAAAGTCCATCACCACTTCGCTCATCGGCAGTTCATAAGCCAGAGAAACCTGACCACCCACAAACTGCATATCTTTCTGGATACCCCTCTTTTCCACGCAAAGAGTAATCACATTGCCAAGGTAATCCTTGGGAACCAGAATGTTGGCTTCACACATCGGTTCACGCATTTCATCAATGTATGCAGGATCCGGGAGGTCCGACGGATTGGAAATATAAATGACAGAGCCATCGGTCTTTAGTATTTCATAGACCACGGTGGGTGCCGTTGTGATCAGATCGAGGTCATACTCACGCTCCAGGCGCTCCTGGATGATTTCCATATGGAGCATGCCGAGAAAGCCACAGCGGAAGCCAAAACCCAGGGCATCTGAACTCTCCGGCTCGTAGAACAACGACGCGTCGTTTAACGTGAGTTTTGCCAGTGCATCGCGGAAGTCTTCGAAATCATCCGAACTGACGGGGAACATACCCGCGTACACCTGCGGTTTGACCTTCTGAAAACCCGGCAAAGCCGGCACATTGGGTGTCTGGCTATGGGTGAAGGTGTCACCCACCGGCGCACCCTGAATGTCCTTGATTCCGGCCACAACAAAGCCCACTTCACCGGCTTTTAAGACACCGGTCTCCTTGTGTTTCGGAGTAAAGACCCCGACGCTGTCAACCACGTGAGCCTTGCCAATAGATTTCGCAAGGACCTTGTCTTTCACTCTTAACGTACCTTGAGTAACCCTTACCAGAGACACTACACCCAGGTAATTATCGAACCATGAGTCAATGATCAAAGCTTGCAAGGGTGCATCAACATCTCCTTCCGGCGCTGGGACTTTTGCCACCAACTCCTCCAGGATATCGTCAATGCCCAGGCCGGTCTTGGCGCTGCAGCGGACCGCATCATGGGCATCAATACCGATAATATCTTCTATCTCGGCAATCACCTTATCTGGATCAGCCTGTGGCAGATCCATTTTGTTCAATACCGGAATCACCTCGAGCCCCTGGGCAATCGCGGTGTAACAGTTGGCAACTGACTGGGCTTCGACCCCCTGCCCGGCATCGACAACCAACAGTGCTCCCTCGCATGCCGCCAGAGAGCGGGAAACTTCATAGGAAAAATCCACATGGCCAGGCGTATCAATAAAATTTAGCTGGTAGGTTTTACCATCTCGCGCCGTGTAATCCAGGGTGACACTCTGGGCCTTGATGGTAATGCCACGCTCTCGCTCAATGTCCATGGAATCCAGTACCTGGGCAGCCATCTCACGTTCCGAGAGGCCTCCACAGACCTGAATAAAACGGTCTGCAATGGTGGACTTTCCGTGGTCAATATGAGCGATGATGGAAAAATTTCGGATGTGACTTAGGTCTGACACGCTACTTATTCTGCTAGGGGACAGGGTTTGTCCGAGGGTTAAATTCAGGCCGTGCAGTCTAGCGTATTTACCTATGACACGCCATGAAATGAGCGATTAGGTGCATAGAATACTGTTGCCGTTCGCTATCACCACCAACTAGCCTTTATTCAACCTCATTCAATGGAATGGGTTCCGGCAACTCACCAATAATGACCGGCAAAGACAGCGGTTTGGCATCCCTGAGCATGTCCACAATTACCTTATCACCGGGTGAGAGCATGCCCGTCACTTGCGGGAGATCGCCGGGCTGCAATATAGCTTCTCCATTCAGCTTAAGGACAATGTCTCCGGCCATGATCCCAGCGTCTGCAGCAGGACTGCCAGGCTGAACCTGGGCGATAAATGCACCGAGATTTTGGTTGCGGCCTGAAGATTTCATCAAAGACGCATCGACAGACTGCACATACACACCCAGCCAACCACGGGCCACCCGGCCTGTCGTCTGCAATTGATGTATAACGGAGGTAGCAAGTTTCGAAGGAATGGCAAAGGACAGCCCAATAGAGCCACCACCAGGCCTGGAGAATATCTGGGAATTGACCCCTACCACCCTTCCTTCCAGATTAAGCAGGGGACCTCCCGAGCTCCCCGGGTTAATAGCCACATCGCTCTGGATAAACGGCACGTAACTATCTCCGCCCGCGGTCGGAATACTGCGTCCTATGGCACTGATAATTCCCGCACTGGCCGTGTAATCCAGACCAAAGGGGGCACCAATAGCGATCACCCACTGTCCGACCTTGATCGTTTCAGTATCTGCGAATTCAAGAACCGGGAGATCTGTCGCATCGATTTTGAGCAGTGCCAGATCTGATCTGACATCTACTCCCACCACCTTGGCGTCATATACCCTGTGGTCTATCAATTTTACGGTGATATAGGCGACATCCTGTACCACATGCTGATTCGTCAGGACAAATCCGTCTTCCGAGATAAGAAATCCCGACCCGGTGCCCGGAACATTTCCCCCGCCACTGGGGCCATGCTCAAAAAAATCCTGATAGGTCGAGGATGAAGCAGAAACGTCCATCGGCAACTGTCCGGAATATGTATCAATGCGGACAACAGCGGGAGATGATTCGGTAATAAGCTGATTAAAATCCGGCCAGCCATGGCCCACTGCGCTCGAGGAAAAACAGGCGACGAGCACGAAAGTCCATCTGCTAAAAAAGCTGTAGATCATCAATCTCTCCCACAAGCATGGGCGATAGAGGCAAAAATTATACCGGCTGTGTGGCAGGCAAACGCTCTAACAGTTTTGGCTGTATCCGCTCATTATTTTTATTGATCAGCGAATGCAGTCTCGCGATCAATCCGCCACCAAGCAGGCCAAGTATGGCGCCAATGGCAACGAAAAAGTCCGAGATGGATAACATGGCGGCCAATGAGGCCCCCGTTACCAGCATCAGCAGGGGCAGCAAGTACAGGAGTATGGTGCCGCGAACCAGGACATCTTCCGGAATGCCGATAATCACCTGATCGTTTTCCTGGATATCCACCAGGTCGCATTCTCCGGGCAGCACTCTTATCACGGCGGAATTTCCTACAAAGCGCGCCAGCACACCCTGTCCACACCCCTTTTGCACCGCACACACGTGGCAAGCAGAGCGCTGGACAGTCTCTACCCAGAGACCATCATTTTCGAGGGCGACTACCTTGCCGGTTTCCTTAATCAATGCAGTATCTGCTTCAGTAAAATCATCTGGCACTATAACCTAGCCCCATTGGCCGGTCACGGCAATACTAGGGCGTTGACTGTCGAGGGGACACAGATTGAGCTACCAGTTTGGCAGTTTCAACGGGAATTTCACCTACGACGCATATCGTGTAATGGCGGCCATCAACAGTGATCCGGGACAGGTAAGCCACTGTTGCTCCTCTCTGTGCCTGCATCTGCGGCAGATTGGCAGACATCTCGGAGTCGATAAAGAGAGAAAACACCGACAAACCATCTGTATAAATTAGCGTCTCTCGGGCATTGTCCTGTGCGAGTTCATGGCCTGCCATCGTATATCCCGGAGGAAGCCACCCTGCCTGCCAGGCTCCGGGCCGAGCGTCCGGGATGTCGTCCCTGTTCAGGCAGTTTGATGTGCCGGGAGAAACCACGTGCCTGGCATCACCAGAGGCCACTAGATCCTCAGCACTTACTACGTCACCAATATTGATATCCACATATTGAAAACGCTCAAGTACACGGTTTTTGTTCCCGACCAACAGCGATTGCAGTAACAACCCCGTCTTTTTATCAATTCCAAGTACGTAGCCATAGCGGTGTTCATCTTTGGGGACAACATGAAGGACTGCGACGTCCCGTCCGGCCACACGGTCATCAGATTTTATCTGTACGCTGTAGTAGTTATTGAGTGTTTGCTCAGGAACAGAGGCAAGGCTGGCGGCCTTACCACGCAATATAGCATTGCCCATATTTTCGCAATGAACATCATTGCCCCGATGCAAAATTTCCTGTTTTGGGCCACTGAGAAGAACCAGGCGTTCGACCTCACGATCATCCTGGATAGCGTGAAAGACTTTGACGGTTTTTAAGGTGCCGCCATGCTCGTAGGTGAATATGCCGGTGTAATCGAGCTGCCGATTAGCCTCAGCCATCCTCTGGAGAAGTTCTCCTCCAGAGGTTTCAGGTTCGATGGCATGAACGTGTGTTTGTAATAAAACACTGGCAAGGATAACTACAAAATACCTTGGCAAAAACATGTAACGTAGAAAATCAATAGTCCTGACTGGCCGGCATACGCGCAAAGGGGAGCATTCCCTGGTTGGTATTGAAGGCTGCGTGTTCCGTATGACGTGTCATCAATTTGTTGAGATAGGCCTGAACCTGCTCACGAGTCACGTCATCAGGTACAACTTCCTGCACAACAATAACAGGCTGGGGTGAACGGTAGGTATCGGGTTCTGTACTCGCACTGACGTTGCGGGCAGTTACTGCGGGAATACCGAAGTCAGCAGCAGTTCTCAGTTGAGGATTAACAAAGTTCATCTGCACATCATCCACCGAGGCCACTGGAGCAGTGACTGCGCTGGGTTGACTGTACTGTTGAACGCCAATTACCGCTAGGGCAGCTACAGAAGCTGCTATGGCAAAACGGCCCAGAGGTTTGGCCATCCGGGAAACCGCAGCACGGGCACCATGAGTTGGCTCATCATCAAGGGCTGCGCGTATTGCAGCGGAGTAATCAGTTACCTGTACCGGAAGATCTCTGCGCATTGCAGAAGCAGCAAGTTGGTAGCGACGCCAGGTGTCGCGAAGTTCATCAGATTCGGAAGTCACTTTAAGAGTTCGGTGAAACTCAAGTTCATCGGTTTCACCATCCATTAGTGCCGAAAGAGACTCTTTTTCGCGCATGTTATGGTCACTCATACTTAACCTGCCTTATTTGCGGTTATTGTTAGTCTGCCACACCGAGTGACAGAGCTCTACAAGTATCGCTTCCTAGCCATGTACTTCACCTACCGAGTCTGGAAGTCACTGATGAGACCGGAAGGTTACAAAAAGGTTCAAATTTAAAGCCCTTAACCTTCCAGCAGTCTGATTTTCTCATCTATAGCCTCTCGTGCCCTGAAAATACGCGATCTCACTGTACCCACGGGGCAATCCATCACCTCGGCAATTTCCTCATAACTGAGACCCTCAAACTCCCGCAAAGTTACCGCAGTTCTGAGATCTTCAGGAAGATTTTTTATGGCCTGATCTACAGCGGTTTCCAGCTCGTCCCTATAGAGAAGGTTTTCCGGTGAATCGATGTCACGCAGGCGCTCGCTGCCTTCGTAAAAGTCAGCCTCTTCCGCATCCACATCGCTGGCCGGTGGACGCCGGTTTTTGGCAACCAGGTAATTTTTAGCTGTATTGACGGCAATGCGATACAGCCAGGTGTAAAAGGCACTTTCGCCGCGAAATTTGGCGAGCGCGCGGTAGGCCTTGATGAACGCCTCCTGAACGACGTCGTTAACCTCATCAAAGTCCTTGATATAGCGGCTGACAATCGCATGTACCTTGTACTGGTATTTCATCACCAGCAAATCAAAGGCGCGCTTATCCCCCTTCTGAACGCGGGCGACTAAAAGCTTGTCACTGTCTGCTGCCTGCTCGGCTTCCATAACTACTCCAATAATTACCCACGCGCCTTCAGGCAATTGCTAGACAATCGCAATCATGAATAGTTCGTGGGACGCAGATGCCAGCAGCACCTGTATTCATTTTCAGCCCGCTATACTATCATGCCAAATTATCCATTCTAGGACTTAGTCTCGTCGATGAAGAAAACGCACCACCACGATGTGTTGGTCGTTGGCAGTGGTGCGGCTGGCATGACAGTTGCTCTGCAATTAGCCGACAAATACCGCATTGCCCTTCTCAGTAAAAGCGCGCTCAAATCTGGTTCAACCTGGTATGCTCAGGGGGGCATCGCTGCCGTTTTCGACAATGAGGATTCCATCGAGTCACACGTGCAGGACACCCTCGTTGCCGGCGCAGGGCTGTGCCATGAAGATACCGTTCGCTATACCGTAGAAAACGGGCCGGACGCCATCCGCTGGCTGGTCCAGCAAGGTGTCAAGTTCACCTTAAACAGCGACAACGACGATTATCACCTTACCCAGGAAGGTGGCCACAGCCATCGCCGCATCCTTCATACCGCGGATGCCACCGGCCGGGAGGTCTCATCGTCGCTGGCAGATAAGGTACTGCAACATCCATCAATAGACGTCTACGAAGATCACATTGTGGTCGATCTGATTACCCAGGCCGACAGCGATTCCAGCCGCGTACGCTGTACCGGCGCCTATGTGCTGGATAACGGCAACGATCATGTCTGCGTGTTTCAGGCCAAAGTGGTGGTACTCGCTACTGGGGGCGCCAGTAAAGCCTACCTCTACACCACCAACCCGGATGGCGCCTCTGGCGATGGCATTGCAGTGGCATGGCGACGGGGCTGCCGCGTTGCCAATATGGAATTCAACCAATTCCACCCAACCTGCCTCTATCATCCCAGCGCCAAAGCTTTTTTGATTACCGAAGCGCTTCGTGGCGAAGGGGCTCAGCTCAAGCTTCCCAATGGGGAGCGCTTTATGGACAGGTTTCACCCCAGCGGTGAACTGGCACCAAGGGATATCGTAGCCAGGGCCATCGACCACGAAATGAAGCGCCTGGGTAGTGACTGCCTGTTTCTTGACATCTCCCACCGCTCGGAAGAATTTCTCGAAAGCCATTTTCCCACTATCAAGGCCAAGTGCCTCAGCTACGGTATCGATATCACCAAGGAACCCATTCCGGTTGTCCCCGCTGCCCACTACACCTGTGGCGGTATTGTGGTGAACAAAAGCGGTCAAACCGATCTCTGGAATCTGTATGCCATTGGCGAAACAGCGTTTACCGGCTTACACGGCGCCAACCGCATGGCCAGCAATTCTCTGGTGGAATGTGTGGTTTATGGCCAGGCAGCCGCGCAGGCAATTCGAGACAGTATTGACAATATTGGCGAGCCGGAACAGGCACGGCCATGGGATGAAAGTCGTGTCACCCACTCCGATGAAGATGTGGTGATCTCCCACAACTGGGATGAGTTACGTCGCTTTATGTGGGACTATGTGGGTATCGTCCGCACCCGCAAACGCCTGGAGCGTGCCCACCACAGGGTTAAATTGCTGCAAAAGGAAATTCAGGAGTACTACACCAATTACAAAATCAGCCGCGATTTGCTTGAACTTCGCAATCTGGTCCTCGTGGCAGAACTGATTATCCGGTCTGCCGAACAGCGCACCGAAAGCCGTGGCCTGCACTACACTCTGGATTATCCGGAAACCTCCGATGTCGCCAAAGACACTATCATGGTACCCATCAATTTCGCCGCTCAAAATGTGATTGTTCAGAAAAACTGACATTGCCAAGGAGAAGTAACTGTCTCAATTGCCGCAGTTCTTCCGATGAGACACTATCAGGGTAAATCAATAGTCGATGACACCGCCCAGCACGGCGAAAAACCAGCTGTAAAATGCCCGGCAAAATAAGGTAACTCTGCAATTCGACCTCCCCCGGCAGCTGACCTTGTCGCAGCAACCAGATGCCATGGTGCCAGCCGAGGTATTGAGCCCCCTGCTTGCACCAACGGTGAATACATAGATAACCGCCCAGGCACACAACAACAGCCAGCCCCACCGACAACATTAGGGGGATTGGGGCGATCAGCAGTATCAGAAAAACAGAGAAATGGGCAGCCAGCAGCCAGGCCAGCAGTAGCCTTGATGGCTGAATCTCGAGTTCAACGGGTCTGGGAACGAGTGTCACGAATGATGGTTACTATCCTTAGCAGGTCCGGGTCTTCAGGGTCCTCACGGCGTAGGAACCACCCGAACATATCCTGATCTTCACAATCCAGCAGACGATGGTAACGCTGCTTATCCTCTTCATCCAGGCCGGGGTAGATTTTGTCCAGAAACGGCAGCAGCACCAGGTCCAGCTCCAGCATACCTCGCCTGCTCGCCCAGAAAAGTCGATTTCTATCCATTTGCTGATACCCCCAGATTGCATAGGGGCGCCATTATAGTGGATCAGAGCAGGTTAACCCACTAAGATATCTGCCCTGTGTTTCAAAGGTTTAACCATGGATAACTGGCAAGTCTGTCTCGGCGATATTGCCGTGTTCTCAGAGGGATCACTGTCCCTTTGTTTTGGTGAAACGCCCGCCCAATATCAGCAACTGCTTGAACAACCTACGCTAACCCCCTTATACCATCAGGGCCTCATAGCCGTGGACGGCGTAGATGCCAGTCGTTTCCTTCAGGGACAGTTAACCTGCGATGTTTTCCAGCTGGAGGTGGGCGACAGTCAACCCGGCGCATGCTGCAATCCAAAAGGGCGGATGCTGGCCGATTTCTACCTCTATCGCATCGGCGATCATCATTATGTATTACAACTGCATCGCAGTCTGGTGGCACAAACACTTGAACATTTAAAAAAATATGCTGTTTTCTTCAAAGCAGCATTGAGTGACGCCACCGAGCAGTTCTCCCTACTGGGTCTGTCCAAATGCGCCATTGATAGCCATGATAAGAATATCCATTGCCATGCTGTAAGAAACCTCGATGACGGTCGCCAGATACTTCTACTGGATACCGACACCATTGAGCCCGCGTGGCAAGCACTATCAAATCAGGCCAAGCCGGCAGGTACTGAATACTGGCAATTGCTCGATATACAGGCAGGACTGGGGCACATTCAGTCAGATACGGCGGACATGTTTATCCCGCAAATGCTTAACCTGCAGTCTGTGGACGCCATCAGCTTTAAAAAAGGATGCTATACCGGGCAGGAAGTCGTCGCTCGCATGAAATACCTGGGCAAACTCAAACGGCATATGTACCGGATTACCATTCCCCACAGGGATAGGCTGCCCGGACCCGGGTTACCCTGTTATCTGTCCGAGAGTGAGCAGAGCATTGGCAATGTGGTTACCGCAGTATGTAATGGTAAAAATGATGAACTTCTGGTTGTTCTTACTGACGAAGCAGCCAGCAGCAGTCATTTGATGATTGACGGAGCCAGCTGTGAAATCATCAAAAACGACCTACCATACTCTATATAGATCATATGGTTACATCGATTTTTTGATACACCTTTTAATATAGAGGCATAGCAATGTTGGAGTGGTTCAACGAACACCAGACCCTGCTGACATGGCTCAGCATTGTCTCTCTGGTGACCTTTGTGGTCAGCCTGTTGGCGCTTCCCTGGTTGGTCTCACTGATTCCCGCCGACTACTTTCAGCACCAGGAAAGACATCCTGCCCCTTTAAAAAAGGGACACCCGGTGATTCGCTTCCTGATGCTTTGCGGCAAGAACCTCCTGGGTCTGGCATTGTTATGCGGTGGGATTCTCATGCTTTTCCTGCCGGGCCAGGGGCTGTTAACCATTGCCGTTGGGCTGCTGCTGATGGATTACCCGGGGAAGTTCACACTGGAACGGCGTATTGTCGGTCACCCGGGCATTCTCAAAGGGCTGAACTGGCTAAGGGACAAGCGCCAACAACCGCCTATCGAACTGTAATTCATCCCATGGATGTTTGCGGCTTTAAGCTGTCTGCCGAGACAGTTTCCGGGAGCCGCCAATCTATGGGAATTTTTCCGTGCTGAAGCAGATACTCATTGGCCTTGGAAAAGTGGTGACAACCAAAGAACCCCCGATAGGCTGACAGCGGTGAAGGGTGTGGCGCCTTCAACACCAGATGGCGACTGCGATCAATAAACGCCCCTTTTTTCTGGGCATAGCTTCCCCACAACAGAAAAACCAGGCCATCACGGTGAGCATTGAGCTCATGTATTGCCCGGTCGGTAAATTCTTCCCAACCCCTGCCCTGGTGGGCTCCGGCGTTACCCTGCTCCACTGTCAGTGTGGCATTGAGCAGCAGCACACCCTGCTCCGCCCAATGCGACAAACAACCATGAGAGGGTGGTTCAATACCCAGGTCGGACTGCAATTCCTGATATATATTGCGCAAGGACGGAGGAATCTCGATACCGGGCATCACGGAAAAACAGAGTCCGTGAGCCTGATTGGGGCCGTGGTACGGGTCCTGTCCCAATATCACTACTTTCACCGCATCAAATGGAGTGAAATTGAATGCTGCAAACCAGCTTGAGCCCGCTGGATAGATGATTTTGCCCTGCTGTTTCTGTTGCGCCAGATAATCTCTCAGGGCTTTCATGTAGGGTTTTTCAAACTCATCAGCCATGACCTCCAGCCAGCTGCTATGCAGTTGTATTTTTCGCTTGTCTTCCACGCGGTCATTCCGGTTATCATGGGCTCAGGCTGCAATAAACCGGATATTTCTATCCGAATCAACCTACATCTAAAGCGGGGACGATAAACCACGCAGTTAACCTTATGAGATGTCTGTGAAAAAAATTGGTCTGGCTCTTGGTGGCGGTGGCGCCAAAGGCGTGAGTCACCTGCTCATCCTGGAAGCTCTGGAAGAAATGGGCCTGAAGCCTGCCTATGTCACTGGCACCAGCATTGGCGCATTAATTGGCGCTATGTACTGTGCGGGTATGCCTACACAGGATATCAAGGATATTTTTCTCGAGTTCAGCCTCAAGGACAACGAGTCAATCAAACACCTGGTGACCAAAAAACACATTTTCAAGTGGATGGATTTTATCGGCCCACAATTTCGCGGCAAAGGGCTGATACGCGTGGAAAATCTGATCAGCTACCTGTTCGAATCTGTGCAGGCCAAGCGCTTTACACAACTGGAGATTCCTCTCAAGGTAGTCGCCTCCGATTTCTGGAATCGCCAGCAGGTTGTATTGGATAAAGGCGCACTGATCCCCGCCATTCGCGCCAGCATGTCTTTGCCTGGCCTGTTTGAACCGGTCAAGGTCGGCGGGCGGATATTGATTGATGGCGGCGCAGTCAACCCGGTGCCCTTTGACCTGCTGCCAGACAGCTGCGATCTGAGAATTGCAGTCGATGTTATCGGAGAGCGGTCCGATACTGAAAAAATGCCCTCACTGTCTGAAGCGGTCTTCAATACCTATCAGATAATGCAAAAGAGCATTATTCGGGAAAAACTCGAGAAGGCGCCACCGGAAATCTACATCGAGCCCAACGTGGTCAATGTCAAAATGCTGGAATTCTACCGGGCAAATGAAATCTTCAAACAGGCCACGGCCACAAAGAGCAACCTGAAACGGAAAATCACGCTGTGGGAGAAACACCACGGATGAATTCGGCAATGGCTGCATTGGTTTCATCCGGTTTTTCAATCGGGGTTCCATGACCGGAATCCTCGATCACCACTAGCCTGGCATTTTGCATCGCCGACACAACCGCTTGTTTAACAGCAACGGGCGAGTAATCCCTGTCGCCGGTTAACATCAGCGTGGGTGTAGGAATGGCCGTCAGGTGCTCCAGTACACCCCAACCGAACAGCGCCTTCAAATTTTTCAAATAGACCTTTTTCGGGTTTGAGGCAATTTGCCTGGCCAACATATCGATGAGTTCTTTCCGCCCTTCTCCGGGAAACATGGTGGTCGCCACTTTGCGTCCGTATGCCTCCATACCAAGCAGGTGAATAGCAGCCAACCGGGTCCAGAGCATTTTTCTGGCCGCAAAGGTGTCATTGGGCAATGCCGGTCCGGAATTGACAATGGTCATACTGAGCAGACGCTCCGGCGCATCGACAGCCAACTGAAATGCCACCATCCCTCCCATGGACAGGCCGATGATATGGGCTGAGGCGATTTCCAGAGCATCCATCAACGCAATCACATCCGCCGCGTGAATCGGCACACTGTAGGGACCATCGGGTTTGTCAGAATCCCCGTGTCCCCGGAAGTCGGGTGCAATCACCCGGTTTGACTGACTGAAAAAGTCAATCTGTGGCCCCCAGTCCTTGCAACTCACACCAAGTCCATGCAGCAAGATCAGCGGTTCCCCCTGCCCTTCATCTACATAGGCTATCGACACCCCATTGATCCTGGCTTCAGGCATGACCGTATTCTCCTCTTAGAACGTCATAGGACTTTGCCGGATAAGCTGATGACAGGCAAGCCGCTCCCAGCTCGTCCGGCAGTAACTTTTCCATAACGGTCAAATTTCCCCGGCAAAACATGGCCGGTTTTGGTAGCATTCCCGGGCCAAAATGCAGCCCCAGTGCACATCACTAAAAGACGTAGAGACGAAGTTATGAACATGCAGGTTCGTTATGACAGGCAGATCGCCACCTGGTTGATCATTTGTGCCGCCATCATTGTGACCATGATTCTACTTGGGGGTGTTACCCGCCTCACCCGCTCCGGGCTTTCCATGGTGGAGTGGAAACCCTTGATGGGCATCATCCCACCACTCAGCGAAGAGGCCTGGCTGGAAGTATTTGAAAAATACAAACAGTTCCCCGAGTACCAAAAAGTCAACAAGGGCATGAGCCTGTTTCAATTTCAGGAAATCTTTATGTTCGAGTACCTGCACCGGGTGCTGGGCAGGCTCATTGGCATCCTGTTTCTTGTTCCCTTTCTGTTCTTCTATTTCACCGGTCGAATCAAGGCAGGACTGACGCCCAAACTGGTGGGCATGTTCATACTCGGTGGCCTGCAGGGCCTGCTTGGCTGGTACATGGTGAAAAGTGGACTGGTGGACAACCCCAGAGTCAGCCAATACCGCCTGACTGCTCACCTGGGTACAGCTGTTTTTATCTACGCCTATATACTCTGGGTTGCATGGGGGTTGCGCTATCCAAGCCGGACACTGACGGTCAGCCAGGGGCTTCAGCGCTTTGCCAGCACACTGACCGTCCTGGTTTTTCTGATGATTTTGTCAGGAGGGCTGGTTGCTGGCACTCATGCCGGACATGCCTACCCAACCTTCCCTTTAATGGCTGGCAGCTTTTTCCCACCAGGTCTCTATGCCACAGACCCTGTTTGGCTTGCTGCCTTTGAAGACCTTACTACCATCCAGTTTAACCACCGTATCTTTGCCTATCTGATCATCGTGCTGGTCGGTGTTTTTGCGGTAAACATGTTCCGGCAAACCAATATCCAAGACGACGCTAAAAAGGGCTTGAAACTGATGCTTGCGCTGCTGGTTGTCCAGGTATGTCTAGGCGTCTCCACCCTGTTACTGCATGTGCCGGTACCCCTTGCGGCGGCCCACCAGGGCGGCGCCGTACTGCTTTTTACCGCGGTGCTTTATACCACGCACCGTTTGAGACACTGATGGTCAAAGAACAGAAAAAAAGAATATCAACCAAAAGATTTATCATCAGCGGCCGATAATGTAGACAGGGCAAAGTATCGGGTATAATTTCCCCAGTTTATTCCCTGTTATGGAGCAATGGCATGAAAAAAATGATTGGAACATTGGTATTCGCAGCATTGACGGCCACCGCTGGCCACGCAATGGCAGAGGGCGATATCGACGAGGGTAAGACCAAGGCAATGGCCTGCGCAGCTTGCCATGGTGCTGCCGGTATCAGCAGCAACGAAGCATGGCCTAATCTGGCGGGTCAGAAAGCAGGCTACCTGGTCAAACAACTCAAAGCTTTCCGTGACGGTACGCGCAGCGACCCCGTGATGAGCAGCATGGCCAAGACATTGTCTGACCCAGATATTGATGATCTGGCTGCTTATTACTCCAGCCTGTAAAACCCACCTGCGCTCTATATGGTGCCACGAGTTCCATTCCGGATTTAAAAGCACCTTGTAGACTGTTCTGCAGCTATAAAAAGCCCGGCTATTGCCGGGCTTTTTTATTATTGAGCGTTTGCCGTTGGTCCAAACATTTCAGATTACCCTACGAAAACACGTGCATTTCTGAAAAGGCGCATCCAGGGGCCATCTTCACCCCAGTCATCGGGGTGCCAAGAGTTGGTCACCGTTCTGAAAACCCGCTCCGGGTGAGGCATCATAATGGTTGCCCTGCCATCCTCACTGGTGACACCTGTAATTCCGTAGATAGAGCCATTCGGATTGGCCGGGTAGCTCTGGGCAACATCCAGATAATTGTCCAGATAACGCAACGCCACACAGTCAGAAGCATCAAAGGCATCCACATTCTGATCGGGTCCAAATTCAACGCGACCTTCACCATGGGCCACAGCAATCGGCATATATGACCCTCCCATCCCGGTAAGCATAATGGATGGTGACGGGCTCACCTTCACCAGCGAGAACCTTGCTTCAAATTGTTCCGAGACATTGCGCACAAAGCGAGGCCACTGCATGGCACCGGGAATCAGGGCTTTCAGGTTGGAGAGCATCTGGCAACCGTTACAGACACCAAAGGTGAAAGTTTCCTGGCGTTCAAAAAACTGCTGAAACTGGTCGCGCAAGGCACTGTTGAAGAGGATGGTTTTGGCCCAGCCCTCACCGGCACCCAGTACATCGCCGTATGAGAAACCACCGCAGGCCACCAGGCCCCTGTAATCCTGTAAATGATGTCGACCACTGAGCAGGTCGCTCATGTGGACATCCACGGCGCTGAAGCCGGCACGGTCAAAAGCGGCAGCCATTTCCATATGGCCATTCACGCCCTGCTCACGCAATACGGCTATCGCAGGGCGAACACCGGTGTTGATAAACGGAACTGCCACATCCTCATTAATATCGTAGCTGAGGCTGACACTCAAACCGGGGTTGTCAAAAAACAGCCCGTCAAACTCCTGACGGGCACAATCCTCATTATCCCTGAGCGACTGAATCTTGTAGCTGGTCTCACTCCAGCGGCGCAACAATTCAACCCTGCTTGAGCTGAACAAGTACGCCCCATCCTGCATGATCTCTATGGCGTCGCCACGATCCAGCGTCGCCACCTTGGTGACGGCAATACCCGCTTCCATGAAGCGCTGTTTGAAAGACTCAACCCGGTGAGTTTCCACCTGTACCACTGCGCCCAATTCTTCATTAAACAGAACAGAAAACGCGTCTCCTGGTTGTTCGTCCAGACAGATGTTCAACCCGATATTTCCGGCAAAAGCCATTTCAACCAGCGTTGTGAACAAACCGCCATCGGAACGGTCATGATAGGCCAGAATATCGCCCGCCTGATTGGCGGACTGAATCAGCTCAAAAAACGCTTTCAGTTTTGCAGCACTGATTACATCCGGTGGGGTGTCGCCCATCTGGTTATAGGCCTGGGCGATAATGGAGCCACCCAGACGATTGCGATTGTCGCCCAAGTCGATATAGAGCAGAACTGTCTCGCCCAGATCGGCCCGCAATTCCGGCGTCAGGGTCTTGCGGACGTCCTGCACCGGAGCAAAAGCCGAAATGATCAGTGACATGGGTGCAGTCACCGCCTTATCTTCACCGTCTTGGGACCAGGTGGTGCGCATGGACATGGAGTCCTTGCCTACCGGGATGGTAATACCCAATGCGGGACATAACTCCATACCCACGGCTTCAACCGTGCGGAACAACTTCTCATCCTCACCGGGGTGTCCGGCAGCACACATCCAGTTGGCCGATAGTTTGATATCAGATAGCTGGGCAATTGGGGTGGCGGCGATATTGGTGATAGCTTCACCAATGGCCATACGACCGGAGGCCGGAGCATCCAGCAACGCCAGAGGCGTGCGCTCGCCCATGGCCATCGCCTCACCGGCATAACTGTCGTAACTCACGGTGGTGACGGCGCAGTCAGCCACAGGAATCTGGCAGGGTCCAACCATCTGGTCACGTGCCACCATCCCTGTCACCGATCGATCACCGATGGTGATCAGAAAACTTTTGCTGGCAACCGTGGGATGAGTCAGTACACGCTCGACAGCATCTTCAAGGCTGATAGACAGGCCACTGAACGGTTGAACCGGAATCGAACGGGTTTCGGCAACACGGTGCATTTTCGGGGGCTTCCCAAACAGGACCGACATGGGTAAGTCCACCGGTTTAGACGCGAAATGGGTATCGTTCAGCAGCAGGTGCTTTTCATCCGTAGCCTCACCCACAACTGCATAGGGGCATCGCTCCCGCTGACAGATGGCCTCGAACCGGGCCAGATCTTCCGGCTTGACGGCCAGCACATAACGCTCCTGCGCTTCATTACACCAGATGGCGAGAGGCGACATGCCGGGTTCGTCATTGGGGACATTACGCAGCTCAAAGTGACCGCCGCAGCCACCATCTTTAACCAGCTCCGGGAATGCATTGGATAATCCTCCCGCCCCCACATCGTGAATAAACGCAATGGGGTTGCTGCCACCCAATTGCCAACAGCGATCAATCACTTCCTGACAGCGGCGTTCAATTTCCGGGTTCTGGCGCTGTACCGAGGCGAAATCGAGATCCTCTGCACTGCTGCCTGATGCCATGGACGATGCCGCTCCACCGCCCAGGCCAATCAACATCGCCGGGCCACCCAGCACAATCAGTTGACAGCCCGCCTGGAATGGAGGCTTGTCGACGTGCTCGGCACGGATGTTGCCATAGCCGCCGGCGATCATGATCGGTTTGTGATAGCCGCGCCGTTCGCCATCAAAATGCTCTTCAAAAGAACGGAAATACCCGCACAGGTTGGGCCTGCCAAATTCATTGTTGAATGCGGCGCCACCGATGGGGCCTTCAATCATGATATCCAGCGCGCTGGCAATACGGTCCGGCTTGCCATAGGGCTGTTCCCATGGCCGGGGGAAACCCGGTATTTGGAGGTTGGAAACGGTGAACCCTGTGAGCCCGACTTTTGGCTTGGAGCCGCGACCCACCGCCCCTTCATCTCTAATTTCACCACCAGAGCCGGTACCCGCACCGGAAAACGGTGCAATGGCCGTCGGGTGGTTGTGGGTTTCTACCTTCATCAACAGGTGTATCGCTTCCTGGCTGTAGCTATAAACCTGGGTGTCCGGGTCGGGGAAAAAGCGACCCGCCGTGCTGCCCACCACTACAGAAGCGTTATCCGCATAGGCCGACAAAACATTGTCCCCACCTAACTCGTAGGTATTCTTGATCATGGAGAACAATGACCGTTCCTGGTCATGGCCATTGATGGTCCAGCTGGCATTAAAAATTTTATGGCGACAGTGCTCGGAGTTGGCCTGGGCAAACATCATCAGCTCGACGTCGGTAGGATCCCGGCCCAGCTCGTTAAAGCTGTTCACCAGATAATCAATCTCGTCATCTGCCAGAGCCAGTCCCAGGTTGACATTGGCCTCGGTCAAAGCCGGTTTGCCCTGAGACATGACGGGAACAGTGGTCATCGGTTGGGGTTGTTGATGCTTGAACAACTGGACCGCCTTATCTTCCGCGTCGAAAACAGTTTCGACCATCCGGTCGTGTACACAAGCTTTGAGCCCCTGCTGTTTGTCAGCTGACAGGCTACCTCTCAGGTAATAGGCCACACCCCGTTCCAGACGCCTGATAGCATCCAGTCCTGCGTTGTGGGCGATATCCGTTGCCTTACTGGACCAGGGGGAAATCGTGCCGGGACGCGGCGTCACCAGCATCAGCTGGCCACGCAATGCCTCCGGCTCCTGTCTCGGGCCATATTTAAGCAGGGCCTCCAGGGTCGCCACTTCCTGCCCGCTTAGAGGGCGCTCCAAATCAGCAAAATGCAGATACTCGGCATAGAGAGTTTCAATCCCGGCATCAACCTCCTGTAACTCACGAAGCAGCTGTTGTTTTCTGAACTCGGAAAGTGCTGGGGCGCCACGAAAAATCTGCATGTTAAAAACTCGATTGGGACAGACGGAAAGGCGGCTATTGTAATGGAATTGCGTGTCTATCGTCAGGGGAAGTACAGCTCCGATTTCGTTGCTCATGACCAATTCCGGTCCGTCAACATGAGAAATCTGCAAATACACGTGATAACCTTGCCGATACCCCGTTCACGAACAGAAAAATAAGGGGTTAGCCCGTCGCCATTAATAGTGGCGGGCTGTGTCTAAGGGAGAGCATACTTCCGCCACTGGCACATTTTTTGGGTAGGTGAATGCTGGGCTTTTATTTTCATCTCAAAAAAACCACGAAGCGTATTCTCTACGGCTCTCTGCTATTTACGGTTGCCATGACGCTCACTGCCAGTCGCGCACCCACGGCTCTGGAAGAAGTCCGAAACCGGGGTGAGCTCCGGGTTGTCACTCTGATGGGCTCCACGACCTATTTCAAAAACGCCAAGGGCCAGGGCGGATTTGAATACTGGCTCAGCAAGGCCTTTGCCAAGCACCTCGGCGTTGATTTGAAAGTTTCTACCCGAGACTCCGTTTCCGGGGTACTGGTAAGCATCGGCGGCCCTCTAGGGGACTTCGCCGCTGCCGGCCTGACGTCAACCCAGGAAAGAAAAAAGCGCTTCCGCTTCAGTTATCCCTATTATGAAGTTTCCCAGAAAGTCATTTACCGCAACGGCAGTAAACGGCCGAGGAAGATCGAGGACCTTGTCGACGGAGAACTGCTGGTCATCCCCAAAAGCTCTCACAGTGAGCGCCTGCAGGAACTGAAAAAGGATTACCCTGATCTCCACTGGCAGGAAATGGAAGGCTTGGAAATGCTCGACCTGATGTCCCTGGTGGATGCGGGCGAAACAGATTACGCGGTGGTGGATTCCAACTCCTATCAGGTCGACCGCGGCATCTACCCCCGGGCCCGGGCTGCTTTCAACCTGTCGGAACCACAACCCATAGCCTGGGCATTTCCCAAGCATGGCGATGACACGCTTATACAGGCGGCCAATAGCTTCCTTAAAGAATTCGAGACATCAGGGGAGCTGGCCAAACTGAAAACCAAGGTATTGAGCCAAACCAACCAGTTTACTCAGGGCGGATCACAATTATTCATTTCCAGAGTGAACACAAGACTGCCGAAATACAGGGAAATGTTTCAGGAAGTGGCCACCAGGTATGGACTCGACTGGCATCTCCTGGCAGCCATTGCCTATCAGGAATCCCACTGGAATCATCAGGCCACGTCTCCCACAGGGGTTCGCGGCCTGATGATGCTGACCCGCCCCACCGCCAAGGAAATGGGTATTAAAAACCGTCTGGACCCCAAGCAGAGTATTGATGGCGGTACACGTTATTTCCTGGAAACCCGGTCGCGTATTCCCAGTGATATTACCGAGCCGGATCGCACCTGGCTGGCGCTGGCGGCTTATAACGTGGGCATGGGGCACCTGGAAGATGCCCGAGTGCTTGCAGATCGTGCAGGTAAAAACCCGGATCTCTGGGAGGATGTGAGGGAGTTCCTGCCGTTACTACAGCAGAAAAAATACTACAGCACGGTTAAACACGGCTATGCACGGGGACACGAACCGGTCGCCTATGTGAAAAACATTCGCCATTACCAGTCCGTTCTTGGCTGGCATGGGCTGGAAGAACAGCGCCGCAAGGAACGCAATCAGCGACTCGACATCCCCAATGCCAGTGATTGGCACGATGGTTCCATGTTGTCCCTTTAAGCAGGGCCTGCTATGACGTTGGCTGACCGCCCCCTCGCTTGGCCCGAAAGAAATCACTGATCAGCGATCCACATCGATCAGCCATCACACCCCCCACCACATCCAGACGATGATTAAAGTGACTACACTCCGGTAGCTTTAGCTGGCTGACAACGGCCCCTGCCCGAGGCTCTTCAGCACCATAAACAAGGCGGCCTATGCGGGCATGGAGTATGGCACCAATGCACATGGTACAGGGCTCAATTGTCACATACAGCGTGGTGCCAGGCAGGCGGTAATTCTTCAGGCTAGCAGCTGCCGCCCGTATCGCATTAATTTCCGCGTGGGCGGTGGGATCACTACAGCCAATCGGATGGTTCCAACCCTCACCGATACAGCTACCATCTTTGACAAGTACCGCACCCACGGGCACTTCACCTGCTTCAGCGGCTTTTTTTGCCAGTTGCAGGGCCTTCGACATCCACTCCAGGTCTGAAGCGGTGTAGCTTTTGATGCTCATGGGTTGTGCCACTCTGCTGGGATCACTTAATGCGACCCATTTCCTCACCCTGCTGATCGACGGCATCCTGCATCAGTTTGTCCAGGTTCTGCACTTTCTCGACTTCCCTCTGATATATTGCTTCAGGTCGCTCATCTTTACCGGGCGAACGCTTGCTTTCGATAAAGACCATGTAGATGACACCAATCACTGCGGCGGCCAATAACAGAAATTTCATCGATTCTCTCCTTTAACTCTGCAACAGCCCGGAATTGACGGGGCATTCAGTTCGCCAGACCCTGGTCGGGAGTACACGCCATCCGTGTCCGAAATATTATACGCCAGACAGCAGCTGAACTCGTCAGCCAGATCCTTAAGCATCAACATTCCTATAAATTTAATGCTATCTTCATTACCCCATTTTCAGCCAGCAGCCTCATTCCCAAGGGACACAACCATATGTATACAGCACCGGATGGCCAACCACGATGTGACTGGTGCAAGAGCACACCCGAATACCTGGCCTATCACGACCGGGAGTGGGGGTTTCCTGTATCGGATGACCAGCGTCTGTTTGAAAAAATATGCCTGGAGGGGTTCCAGTCCGGGCTGAGCTGGCGAACCATTCTGGCCAAGCGAGAAAATTTCCGCCGCGCTTTTAAACAGTTTGATATCGGCCAGGTGGCACGCTTCTGCGAGGGGGATGTAGAGAGGCTGCTGCAAGACCCGGGTATCATTCGACACCGGGGCAAAATTGAGGCCGCCATCAATAACGCCCAAAGAGCCCGGGCCTTGATCGATGAAGCCGGTTCACTCGCCGCGTTTTTCTGGCGGTATGAGCCGGACCCCTCAGCATTGGGCAGCCCACAATCAGTGACCACCTCGCCGGAATCCATCGCACTCTCAAAAGCCCTGAAGAAAAAGGGTTGGAAATTTATCGGGCCCACCACAATGTATGCATTTATGCAGGCGATGGGGCTGGTCAATGACCATGTTGAAGGCTGTATTACCCGTGAGCAGGTAGCTAAGGCGAGACAGCAATTCAGGAAACCCTGAACAGACATTCTGCCTGGCTGCTCGTCAAACACCACCACGCTCCCGGGGGTATAACTCCTCATTACCCCTGCTACCCTAACAACAGAAAAAGCCGCTGGCATTCTGTACTCGGGCGAGCCAAAACATTAGAGTCCTATACTGAGTTCTGATCACCGACCACGATTCACTAACAGGTGTCATGGTCCGCAAGATAAAAATAATGAGGATCAGCCATGCAAGCCACGCGCGAACAGCAATTCTGGATGTATGAAACCATGGTGGTCAGCCGCCGCTTTGAGGAGGCCATTGCCACCGCCTATATGGAAGGCAAAACCCCGATTTTTAATATGGCCAATGGCCCGGTGCCTGGAGAAATGCACCTATCCAATGGCCAGGAGCCCTGTGCCGTAGGTGTCTGTGCGCATCTGAATGCAGACGACATTGTCACCGCAACCCATCGCCCCCATCACCAGGCCATCGCCAAAGGCGTAGATCTCAAGCGCATGGCCGCGGAAATTTTCGGCAAGGCCAACGGGCTCAGCGGTGGTCGCGGCGGGCATATGCACCTGTTTGACAGCAACGTCAACTTTGCCTGCTCTGGCATTATCGCCCAGGGCCTGGGGCCAGCCGTAGGTGCAGCGCTATCGAGGAAAATGCAGAACAAACCCGGGGTGGCTGTCGCCTATCTCGGCGAGGGTGCCGTCAACCAGGGCGCTTTCCATGAGAGCCTTAACCTGGCCGCTGTATGGAGACTGCCGGTGGTGTTCGTTGTGGAAGACAATGCCTGGGGAATTTCCGTATCCAAGCAAAAATCCACAGCAGTTGAGCGCAACCACATTCGATCAACTGCCTACAACATGCCGGGTGAATACGTCCCGGACAATGATCCCCTGGAAATCTTCCGTATCGCTGGTAACGCCATTGAGCGCGCCAGATCTGGCGAGGGACCTTCGCTGATCGAGATCGAAACCTTTCGTCTCGCTGGTCACTTTATCGGGGACGCCGAGGGCTACCGCCCGAAAGGTGAAAAGGAAGCTCTGGGTGCAAAAGATCCCATTGTGCGTTTCAGCCAGTATCTGAGGGAAAGCGGCCTGGCTACTCAGGCACAGATTGATGAACTCGACCACAAGGCGCAGTCGCGGGTAGATGAGGCCATCGCCTTTGCCAGAGAAAGTGCCCCTCCCGCTCCGGAAGATGCCCTCAGCTGTGTCTTTGTGTGATCTGGAACCCTTCGGAGTCTTAAGCAGAGGAATTGATTGTGAGTGATACCAAAGAGCGAAAACTGACGATTGCCCGTGCAATGGCAGAATCCGTGGCTCAGGCCATGCGCAGGGACGAACGGGTGTTCGTCATGGGAGAGGATATCGGTGCACTGGGTGGTGTATACGGCAACACCCGTGGTCTGCTTGAGGAATTCGGGGAAGAACGGGTACGGGATACCCCGATTTCAGAAACGGCCTTTATAGGCGCTGCCGTCGGTGCCGCCCAGGATGGCATGCGACCCATTGTGGAACTCATGTTTGTGGATTTCTTCGGCGTCTGCTTTGACGCCATCTACAACCTGATGGCAAAGAATATCTACTTCTCTGGGGGCCATTTCAGGGTCCCCATGGTGTTGATGACCTCTACCGGTGGCGGCTATTCCGATGGTGGCCAACATTCCCAGTGCCTCTACGGGACATTTGCGCACTTGCCTGGCATGAAAGTAGTCGCACCATCCAATGCCTACGATGCCAAGGGTTTAATGAATGCCGCCATCCGGGACGACAATCCGGTGGTGTATATGTACCACAAGGGCTTGCAGGGTATGGGCTGGCTGGGCACTGAAAAGGCTGCCACTGTGCACACACCCGAAGACGATTATGAAATCGAAATTGGTAAAGCCGCCGTGGCACGGGAAGGCACGGATGTGACCATTGTCGGCTTGGGAATGGGCGTACACAACGGTCTCAAGGCCGCACAGTTACTGCAACAACGGGGCGTTAGCGCGGAAGTTATCGATTTGCGGTCTCTGGTCCCTCTGGATCGTGACACTGTGCGCTTATCCGTAGCCAAAACCGGCCGCCTGATTGTCGTCGACGAGGATTATCACAGCTACGGAGTCAGTGGTGAAATTATCGCCTCCGTGGTCGAGCACGATCTTTCGGTACTGAGGGCTGCCCCTCAACGGGTTACCTTCCCGGATGTTCCAATTCCCTACGCCCGTGTCATGGAACAGTTTTGCCTGCCGAATGCAGACAAAATTGTCGCCGCCTACGAAAAAATGACGGCCTGAAGGCAGGAGTCGCCACGCCAGCATTAAAAATTACAAATAAACGACGGAGTGACCCATGAGTACCGACATCATTGTCCCATTAGATCTTTGGGAAGAAGATCAAGAAGGCGTTATTACCAGTTGGCTGGTATCAAATGGCGCCCGGGTCGAAACCGGGGACCTACTGGCAGAAGTCATGGTGGAAAAAATCCAGCACGAAATTGAATCCCCCGCCGCCGGCACACTACAGATCACCAAGGAAGAAGACGAGGTGGTCAACAAGGGTGATGTGATCGCCAGCCTTTCCGGTTAACGGCGCAGGCTGGCGATTGATGCAGGGTAGATTATGAGTGACGACGGAACTGTTGTACCGCTGCGCGGCGTGCGAGGCATGGTGGCCGACAAAATGGTCAAGAGCCTGCACGAGGCTGCACAGCTAACCCATCACGCTACCTGTGATGCTTCCGGGTTGTTGGCAATAAAGCAGGCGCTGGCAGACGGTGGAGACAAGGTATCTGTAGAAGATCTTTTGATCCACACACTGGTCACGGTTCTAAAACACCATCACGGGATAAACGGCATCCTCACCGACAGGGAAATACATCTGTCACCGCAGGTTCACCTGAGCATTGCTATTGCCTTGCCGGATAACCTGCTGGTAGCACCGGCCATTTTCAATGCCGATCAACTCAGTATCCTGGAACTCGCTGCTGCGAGGCATGACCTGACTGCAAGAGCCAGAACCAACAAGCTCACCGTCAAGGAAATGACCGGTGGCACGTTCACTCTCAGCAACCTGGGTACAACCCGGGTTGAACAGTTTACCCCCATCCTCAACACGCCTCAGATAGGTATTCTGGGTGTTGGTTGCATGGTCGATAAGCCCGTCCGCAAACCCGATGGGTTGGCTTGGAAACCTTATATGGGTCTGTCCCTGACCTTCGATCACCGGGCCATTGATGGCGCTCCTGCTGCGCAATTTCTCTCTGATCTGTGCGAAACCATTGAAGCCCTATCTCCTTGAACTGGCCAAATAGCTTGGTCGTGACATATGACGACATTGACTCAGCCCTTGAGCAGGAGCGACTGGCATTTCAACAGGTGGTGTCCGGAAACCTGGAAAACGCCTGCTCTGCCTGGTCCACCAGACGATGCCTTGTGGCACCCTATGCCTTTAGTCGACACCAGCACTTTGAACAGGCTGCACAAGCCTCCAGCGACATGGGTTGGCCTGTTTCCTTGCGTCAAACGGGCGGAGGGGTTACCCCGCAAGGGCCGGGTATCATCAATATCTCCCTCGCGTTGGCGAACTCGACAGGAGCACAACTCTCCATTGCCGATAGTTACCGCCTGATCTGCGGCCCTATCATTTCAGAATTACAGTTACTGGATGTAGAGGCTGAATGCGCCACGGTGGAAGGCGCTTTTTGCGATGGCGCCTATAATGTGGTGACCTATGGTCGCAAGGTGGCGGGTACGGCACAGCGAAGGTCTCGCCTGAAGCAGCACCCTGATCGCCAGGCCATATTTGCCCATGCCCTGATACTGTTTGATGCTGATCTGGAAGCTGCTATCAAGGCAGTTAACCGGCTATACCACCTGATGGGCCAAGAACAGCACTGCCAAACCTCTGTCCACTGCAACTTCACCAGTCTGTATACCAACACTGAGCAAAATCCGCCCGCAGAACACCTGTGTCAGCGTTTACTGGAGGGCTACAGGGCGGAAATTGAGAAATTGCATTCAACCAATGACGTCAGTGGCAGGCAAGACATTGCATAGCATGATCGATTCCACTGTACTAACGGTATGTTGCAGAGATATCCTACTGGTTATTCCCATTCAATAGTAGCCGGCGGCTTGCTGGAAACATCATAGGCAACCCTGGAGATGCCTGAGATTTCATTGATAATGCGATTGGAAACCCTCTCCAATAATTCATAGGGCAAATGAGCCCAGCGGGCCGTCATGAAATCTACCGTTTCCACGGCACGCAGGGATACCACGTATTTATAGCGACGGGCATCGCCCACCACACCCACGGATTTCACCGGCAGGAATACCACAAACGCCTGGCTGGTTTTGTGGTACCAATCTGCCTTGTGCAGCTCCTCGATAAAGATAGCATCGGCTTCGCGCAGCAGATCGGCGTAATCCTTTTTGACCTCACCAAGAATACGCACGCCCAGACCCGGGCCAGGAAACGGATGGCGGTAGACCATGTCGTAGGGCAGCCCCAGCTCAAGGCCTATTTTGCGAACTTCGTCTTTGAACAACTCACGCAGTGGCTCTACCAGCTCCATTTTCATATCGTCCGGCAGGCCGCCGACATTGTGGTGTGACTTGATGACGTGGGCCTTGCCGGTTTTGGCCGCAGCAGATTCGATTACATCCGGGTAGATCGTTCCCTGCGCCAGCCACTTGATATCAGAAAGCTTGGTGGATTCCTCATCAAAAACTTCGATAAAGGTATTGCCGATGATCTTGCGTTTCTGTTCCGGATCATCCACCCCGGCAAGCTTGCTGAGGAAGCGGTCTTCGGCATCCACACGGATGACCTTGACGCCCATGTTCTTGGCGAACATTTCCATCACCTGGTCACCTTCGTTCTTGCGCAGCAGGCCGTTGTCCACAAACACACAGGTAAGGTGGTCGCCAATCGCCTTGTGTAACAGCGCGGCTACCACGGAGGAATCGACACCACCGGAGAGGCCCAGCAACACGGGATCATTGCCCACCTGGCAACGAATACGTGCGATGCTGTCCTCAATAATATGCGCGGGCGTCCAAAGGGCCGCACACTCGCAAATGGTCAACACAAAGTGTTCAAAAATACGCATCCCCTGAAGGGTGTGTGTCACTTCCGGGTGGAACTGCACGCCGTAGAAATCCCGCTGAGGGCAGTACATACCGGCAATCGGACAAGACTCCGTAGAGGCCATCACTTCAAATCTGTCGGGCAGCTCGGTCACTTTATCTCCATGACTCATCCAGACATCCAGTAACGGGCCACCACCGTGGTCCACGTGATCGACAACATCCCGCAACAGTCTGCTACTGCCATGCACCTTGACCTGGGCATAACCGAATTCCTGCAGATGGGAACCCTGCACGGTACCACCCAGCTGTTCCGCCATGGTCTGCATGCCGTAGCAGATGCCCAGAACGGGAATACCCATTTCAAACACCACCTGGGGAGCACGCGGCGAAAATCCGGCTGTGACAGACTCAGGACCTCCGGCAAGAATGATGCCCTTGGGATTGAATTCACGAATGGCCGCTTCATCCATATCCCATGGATGGATTTCCGAATACACACCAATTTCCCTGACCCGACGCGCAATCAGCTGCGTGTATTGAGAGCCAAAATCGAGAATCAGGATCCTGTGTGAATGAATGTCTGTCATAACCCTGCCATTGCCAGTTAAAAGCCAATTTAAAAGGGCTGCACCATGCAGCCCTGTTTGTTCTGTTTAATCCATTCGCACCCGTTAACGGGGGTAATTGGGCGCTTCCTTGGTAATCGCCACATCGTGTACGTGGCTTTCACCCATGCCTGCGGATGTTACCCTGACAAAATTGGGTTTGCTGCGCAACGTCTCGATATCGATGCTGCCGGTGTAACCCATGGCCGAGCGCACGCCACCCATCATCTGGTGGATAATACCGGCAACCGGGCCCTTGTAGGGAACACGTCCTTCAATGCCTTCAGGCACCAGCTTTTCTACACCCTGGCTGGCATCCTGGAAGTAACGATCACTGGAGCCTACTGTCTGAGCCATGGCCCCCATGGAACCCATACCGCGATAGGATTTATACGTACGACCCTGATACAGCTCAATTTCACCCGGCGCCTCTTCGGTGCCGGCAAACATGGAGCCCATCATCACGGAGTGTGCTCCTGCTGCCAGGGCCTTCGCCACGTCACCTGAAAAACGGATGCCGCCATCGGCGATAACGGGAATATCATGCTTGCTCAGCGCGGCCACTACGTTAGCTACCGCAGAAATTTGCGGAACACCGATACCAGTGACGATACGGGTGGTACAGATAGAACCCGGGCCGATGCCAACCTTGATGCCATCGGCACCTGCCGCAGCTAACGCCAAAGCAGCCTCTGCCGTGGCGATATTGCCTCCAATCACGTCCACATCAGGATACATCTGCTTGATGCGGCGCACCCGCTCCAGCACATTTCGGGAATGGCCGTGGGCTGTATCCACTACCAGCACGTCAACGCCTTCGCGAATTAATGCCTCGACGCGGTCATCGGTATCAAGGCTGGTACCCACGGAAGCACCGACCCGGAGGCGACCCTGATCGTCTTTACAGGCGCTGGGGTATTTCTCGGCCTTATCGATATCTTTTACCGTGATCAAGCCACGCAATTCAAAATCGTCGTTGACCACCAGTACTTTTTCGATGCGGTGCTTGTGCAGCAGTGACTTCACCTCATCTGCACTGGCCCCTTCCCTGACCGTCACCAATCGCTCTTTCGGGGTCATGATCGCCGATACCGGCAGATCCAGGCTGGGCTCAAAGCGCACATCCCGACGAGTCACAATACCCACTAGTTCACCGTTACTTACTACGGGAACACCGGAAATATTGTTTTCCCGCGTCAGGGCCAATAGCGCGCTGACCGGCTCTTCTGCATGGATGGTAATCGGGTCTTTAACAACACCACTCTCGAATTTTTTCACCGCCCGCACTTCCAGGGCCTGTTTTTCAATGGTCATGCTCTTGTGAACAATACCAACACCGCCTTCCTGGGCGAGCGCGATGGCCAAGCGAGCTTCTGTAACAGTATCCATGGCCGCTGACAGCAGCGGGATATTCATTTCTATTCGGCGGGTAAGGCGGGTTTTTAGCGACACATCTTTGGCGGTGATCTCGGAATAACCGGGCACCAACAACACGTCATCAAAGGTGAGTGCTTCTTCTGCGATTCGCAACATCGGGATGGCTTACCTCATTGATAATGGATGATGGAAACCCCTGCCAACCTGCTGACTTGGCATCAAGTGTTCCATAAAAAGTAAGCACGGCATTATAAGCCGTTACCCTTGAAAACACACCTCTTTTCACCGCCGTTAATAGACGTGAAATAGGTGGATTCACGTTGACTCTACACGCTACCGGTGGACAATAGCTGGATGGAAACATCGGTAGTGACATACACGGTTTCGCAGCTCAATCGCCGAGTCCGGCAATTACTGGAAACCCAGTTCCCGCTGGTCTGGGTCGAAGGTGAAATCTCCAACCTGGCGCGCCCGGCCTCTGGTCACTGGTACTTTACTCTCAAAGATGATCAGGCCCAGGTGCGTTGTGCCATGTTTCGCAATCGCAACAGTCTGACTCGCTTCCGCCCCGAAAACGGGAATCAGGTACTGGCCCGCTGCCGACTCAGTCTTTATGAGGGACGGGGCGAATACCAGCTGATCGTCGAACATCTTGAGGAGGCCGGTCACGGCGCCCTGCAACGTCAGTATGAAGCGCTGAAACAGCGGCTGGCAGAAGAAGGGTTATTTGACAACAGTCATAAAAAAGCCCTGCCCACCCTCCCTAAACGAATCGGGGTGATCACCTCCCCCAGCGGTGCTGCCTTGCACGATATCCTGTCGGTGATGTCACGACGTTTTCCGGCCATTCCTGTACGCATATACCCCACCACTGTTCAGGGAGATACAGCGGCAGCGGCTATCGTCGATGCCATTACTCTCGCCAATGAAGACGACCAGTGCGATGCCCTGATCGTCGGCCGCGGCGGCGGCTCGCTGGAAGATCTCTGGCCCTTTAATGAGGAAATAGTCGCCAGAGCCATTTTTGCGAGCCGAATTCCTGTGGTCAGCGCAGTGGGTCATGAAGTGGATTTCAGCATTGCAGATTTTGTTGCCGACTACCGAGCCCCGACCCCTTCGGCGGCGGCTGAAGTGCTGACCCCCGACGGTATCAAGTTATTGGACAGTTTTATTGACCGGGAAAGGCTGTTAAAAGAAAGCGCTTATCGTCGCCTGCGTGTCCTGGAACAGCGTATTGACGGCTTGCAACGTCGGCTGCGACACCCCGGCGAGCAACTAAAACATCAACACCACAGACTGGAGAACCTCTCCCAGCGTCTTGTGAAACAATTGGCACTTCAGCTTGAACGTCAGCAAACCAGGCTGCAACACCTGGGTGCCCGTCTCCAGCAACGTCACCCCGGGGCCACCCTTAAGCAACTGCAACAGCGACACACGCAGTTGTCTGACCGGTTGCACCGTATTATGGAAAAACAGCTTGAACTCAAGCGTCAGCAATGGGTCAATGTTTCAAACCTGCTACAGGCTGTCAGTCCTCTGAATACGCTGGACAGAGGGTATGCTATCGTCATGGACGAAGAGCAGAATATTCTGCGCCGCGCCTCGGACACGACCCAAGGAAGCACCATCACCGCAAAGCTATCTAACGGATCCCTGCAATGCACTGTCAAAAAAATCATTCCACAAACGTCCTGACAAGTTTTATTTCACTCTTTTTCGTCCTGTTTTTCTGCGTCGGCAGCCAGGCCGCCGATGTTAACGACAAGAGTTCCAGCGATTCTGTCAGCACCGATGCGGTCTGGGACTTGGGAGACCTGTATCCGGACATTGCCAGCTGGGATAAAGACCGCGACAACATTGCCGCGCGAATCGTCACCCTGACAGAATGCAAGGGTAAGCTCGGCGACAACGCCGACCAACTCGCCAGTTGCCTTAACAAAATTAGTGACACCTACAAGGACCTGCTGCACCTGTATGTCTACTCGTTTCTGGCCAGGGACACCGATTTCAGCAATGCCGAGTACCTGGAGCGCGCCTCGGTTGCCCAGATGCTGGTCACTCAAATGATCGAAGCCACCAGTTTTGTGAGCCCGGAATTAATCACCATTGGTGAGGAAAAACTCAGCCGCTTCCAGAAGCAGACCGACAAGCTGGCTGACCACGATTTCTTTATCCGCAAAACCCTGCACATGGCCCCCTACACACTCAGTGATGCAGAAGAGCGGATTCTGGCAGCGACATTTGACACCATGCAGACACCCTCCAGTGTCTACGATGTTCTCACCAATGCCGAGATGCCGATGCCGACGGTGACTCTCTCCGATGGCAATGAGGTGGTGCTGACGCCCGCGGGTTACTCGCAATACCGGGCTGTGAACAATCGAGACGACCGCAAACTGGTGTTCGATCAATTCTGGGAAACCTATCAGAACTACCGGCAGACCCTGGGATTAACTCTCGAAGGTCAGGTGAAAAATGATGTATTGATGGCTCGTCTGAGGGGCTTTGACTCAGCGCTGCAGCGCGCCCAGGCAGAGGACAACATACCCCAGACGGTCTACCACGCACTGGTGGATACAGTGAATGAACACCTTGACAGCCTCCATCGACTGGTGAAATTGCGCCAGCGCGTGCTCGGTCTGAAAGAATCCCACTACTACGACATCTATCCCGCGGTAGTTCCTCTGGATCGCACCTACAGCCTTGAAGAAACAAAGGCGCTGACCATCTCGGCCCTGCAACCTCTGGGGAATGACTACATCAAAACCTTTACCGATGCCGTCAACCAAAACTGGATGCATGTCTATCCCAGTCCCGGCAAACGCAGTGGCGCCTACGTAATGGGAGCGGCCTATGACGCTCATCCTTATATGTTGCTTAACTTTGATGACACCATCGAATCCGTCAGTACCTTTGCCCACGAATGGGGCCATGCCATGCATTCGCTGCTGGCCAACCGCAACCAGCCGTTTACCAAGGCAGATTACGCAACCTTCACGGCAGAAATTGCATCAACGGCCAACGAGGTCCTGCTGTTTGAATACCTGCGCAGCAACGCCAAAACCGACCAGGAACGTCTCCACTACCTGTTCAAGGAATTGAATCAATTGCGGGGCACCTTCTTCCGTCAGACACAGTTTGCAGAATTTGAGCTGGCTATCCACGAGCATGTGGAAAATGGCGGTGCACTTTCTGGCGACAAACTCAATGCGATGTATGGCGACCTGCTGAAACGCTATTTTGGGCATGACAAGGGCGTCATGACCATTGACGATGCCTATACCGCCGAGTGGGCCTATATCCCCCATTTCTACCGCAACTTTTACGTATACCAGTACGCCACCTCCATTTCCGCCGCCTACTACCTGATGGACCGGGTGCTGAATGATGGCGAAGAGGCACAGCAACAATACCTCGACATTCTGAGAGCCGGCGGTTCCGATTACCCCTACGAAATCTTACTGTCAGCAGGTGTCGATATGGCATCAAAGGATGTTTACCTTGCTGTCATTGAACGCATGAACCGCCTGATGGATGAAGCGGAGAAAATTCTGGACAAATAATCCTCGGCTGACACCAGCAGCAACTTTTTTAGAGGCGCGTCAACGAACTAGCTTGGCGCGCGTTATACCGGTTGTCGCAATCACAACAGAAGAGGATTTCTTATGCGCAAATACCTGTTATTTACCCTGTGCGCCCTGCTCGCTTCCTATACCGCTCTCGCCGAGTCGCTATCCCAACCAATGGCCAAAGGCGAGCACCATCGGGGCCATTTCATGTTTGACCGCATGGATACAGATAACGATGGCAACATCACCCAGGAAGAACATGAACAGGGGCTGGAACGCATGCTGGCAAAACGTCGCGCCCACTTTGCCGCAATGGATAAAGATGGCGATGGCATGGTGAGCAAGCAAGAGGCAATGGCCGCAAAGGCAGAAATGCAAGAGAGAGTTCGCGAAAAACGCCGGCTAAACCCGGACGCCCCAAATTAATAAGTATCAAACCAACGGCATACTGCAACAGTATGCCGTTGTTCTGTTCACCCGCTTCCATTTTCTTTAAACAACCCTTTTTTCTATTACTTTTCTTAACCGATTTTTCACTGAAAACGCTTTATTTTCTGTGCCCTAAAATAATCCCACGCTCAGATTCGGCGCACTATTCTAAGTCAACCCTGCTTTTATCTGACCAGAATTTTTTATTTATTTTCTTATTAGTCAATAACTTATTGTTTTGGCATATTTTATGCTAAGTGGAAGTTGACATTGCATTCTGTTGGGTAACGAAGCCCGTACGCCTCCATCCGGCGTGCGGGCTTTTTTGTTTTTTTTAGTTTGGGGATTTTTAACTCGAGGAGTTTTTATGAAACAGCAATTTTTAAAATATTCTGCATTAGCTGTTTTGCTGGGTGCGCCTTTTGTGGCTGCCACCGCGGAAGAAGCGACAAGCTTTTCCGAAGTATTTACCAAGGGCGATATCAAATTTAACTTCCGCTATCGCTATGAGTATGTAGATCAGGATAACCCGCTAGAGATTGCCAAGGCATCGACCTTGAAATCCAGGGTCACCCTGTCGACTGCTGCTTATGAAGGTTTTTCCGCTCTTCTCGAAGTGGATGACGTCAGCCAGATTGGTAGTGAGCAATATGGCACACCATCCAATGGCAAAGGTAGTCAGTATTCAACTGTCGCTGACCCCGATGGCACCACCATCAACCAGGCTTTGCTGAAATACACCAACAAGTACTTCACCGGCACCGCTGGTCGCCAGCGTATCCTGCACTCCGGACAGCGTTTTGTCGGCGGTGTGGGCTGGCGCCAGAATGAGCAAACCTACGACTCATTCCGCGTAGAGCTGCCAATTGGGGCGGTTAACGTGGACTACAGCTATATCTGGGACGTAGACCGTATCTTTGGTCCAGACACCAATGGACACGGCCAACCTCGTCGTTTTGATTCCGACTCACATGCTTTATACGTGTCTTATTCACCCGCAGAAGGACACAAGTTGGGAGCATACGCTTACCTCCTCGACTTTGATAACGCTCACTCTGCAGAAACAATAGATAATGCGCTTTCATCACAAACCTATGGTGTTGAATATAGTGGCAAATTTGGTCCGATCACCGTTGCCGCTGCGGCAGCATCTCAAACCGACTATGGTGACAACGCGGTTGACTACGACACCGAATACTACATGTTAGAACTCGGCACCACAGTGAAAGGTGTTGGTCTGGGCGTAGGCTACGAAGAGCTGGGCAGTGATGACGGCGTGAAGGGTTTTGTAACCCCGCTTGCCACTCTTCACAAGTTCCAGGGTTGGGCTGACATGTTCCTGGCTACCCCTGCCGGTGGTATTGAAGATATGTACTTCAAGGTTACAGGTAAAGTCGCTGGCATAGCTCTAGCTGCCTTCTACCATGACTTCGAGGCAGACGAAAAAGCCATTGATGGCATTGATGATTACGGTGAAGAGTTTGATGCCGTGGCTACCTATGCGGTCAACAAAAATCTTTCCGTACAACTCAAATACGCAAACTACAACGCTGACAAGCTATATGTCGACACAGAGAAAGTCTGGTTCAGTGTCATGCTGAACTTCTGATACGGATGTCAGACTGAACAGCATGTTGCACTGGAGCATAGCCCGGGGTCGAGGTATGATCTTCGATCCTGGGTTATCTCTGTGTAGTTATGTTTCCCATGCCAAATTACTTTCACAGCTGGCGTCCCTGATTATGGTGCCCAGCAAAGATCCCATTCGTATCATGCTGGTGGACGATCACCCCGAACGTTCTGCCAGTGTTGAAGAAAAACTCAAAGCCTCAGGTTTTGAGGTGATCTCTCGCCTACCCTCTGCAGCAGGCCTGCTGTTCCAGATTGAACAATTACAGCCGGACCTGGTGTTGATTGACCTGCAATCCCCCGGCCGGGATGTTCTGGAAAGTCTCTCCGTGGTGAACAGTTACAACCCCAAGCCTGTGGTCATGTTCTCCAGTGAAGACGACCCTGACTTTATCGAGCAGGCAGTGGATGCCGGTGTGACCGCATATATGATGGAAGAGCTCAATCCACAGCGGGTAAAACCTGTCATTGACCTGGCCATCGCCCAGTTCAAATCCTACCAATCCCTGCGTCAGGCCCTGGATGACGCAAAGACCAAGTTGGCAAGTCACTCCGTTATTGAAGAAGCCAAGCAACTCCTGATGGCCCAACACGGCATCAATGAAGACAAGGCACATAAAACCCTGCGGACCCTGTCGATGGATTCAAATCTGAGTCTTCCCGAAGCGGCGCGCTCGGTGATAAAAATTCTCGGGGGAACCCATGGCAAGGGTAAGGACAATGCAAAAGATTAATCCCAAGTCGCTTCCGGTAGCGGAAAAACAGCACCTGAACCTGGGTTATATGCGGCTCAGTGATAGCGCGCCACTGATTGTGGCACAGGAACTCGGCCTCTTCGCCAAATACGGTCTGGATGTCACCCTGCACCGTGAAGTTTCCTGGGCAAATATCCGCGACAAGCTCATTGCTGGCAACTTTGACGCCGCACAGATGCTGGCGCCAATGCCCCTGGTGATTACGCTGGGTGCCACCGGCATTCGTGCACCGATTGTCACCGGCCTGGTACTTTCCCTCAATGGCAACGGCATCACCCTGGCGCCCCCTCTCTGGGAGCGCATGAATGAGCTGTCCGATAAACCATTACAAACCCAGGATGCGCAGGCCACTGCTAGTGCATTTGCTATGGCTCAGCGTGAGCGGGGAGAAAGACAGCCACTCACCCTGGCCACCGTTCACCTGTTTTCCACCCATACTATTCAGCTGCGCATGTGGCTCAAGGCCGGGGGCCTAGACCCGGATCGCGACGTGCGCATTATTGTGCTGCCCCCGGAACAGATGGTGGACAGCCTCGCACAAGGGGTTATCGACGGCTTCTGTGTTGGTGAGCCCTGGAACAGCATCGCCGTCGCTTATGGTGTTGGCGTACTCTCCAGTACTGGCTTCGATGTCTGGAATAATGCACCCGAAAAGGTCCTGGGCGTGCTGGAAGACTGGCATACCCACAACCCCGGGGCTCATCTGCGGCTACGACTTGCCCTGATGGAGGCATGCCAATGGCTGGCGGATATGAATAATCGGGAACCGATTATCGAGCTGCTTTCCAGGCCAGAATATCTCGACCTGCCGGCTCACTACCTGCGCCCGTCTCTCACCGGGCATATTCCCCAGGACCGCAGTGAGACACTGCGGCAACAACAGAACTTCCACGTTTTTTCCCGCTATAACGCCGGTTTCCCCTGGCGTTCCCAGGCCGAACTGATCCTGCACCAGTGTGAACCCATGCTGGGCAAGGTTTTTGATGCCAACCGGATTGCCTCTATCACACAACAGTGCTTCCGTACCGATCTTTACCGTGAATCAGCACGCCTGTTGGGTATGCCGGCACCGGATAAAGACTACAAATCGGAAGGCACCCACGATCAGCCCTATTTCTTCAGCGAGGGTATCGAGATTGGTAGTGACCTGATGCTGTCCTCCTGAGATTCACGCAAATTTCCTGCACCAGCTTAGTGCACACATTGCACATACCATGCACATCTCTATAGCAAAGTTTTACATGTGAACGAGGTGCCATCCCTGCAAGCCCTGTGTTTTAGGGGCGAGAGAAGTTGGCACGTTATTTGGATGGTAAAAAGTAACAGAGCAATGTCATCGTCGTATTAGCTGCAAAGCTAACCATACGGGTAAAGAAGCCCCCTACACCAACACTGTAGGCGGGCTTTTTTTATGCATAACGTTTAACGAATGAGGAAGCAGTTCTTATGAAAGTCGACAAGGGATACTCTACCGGCCGTAAAAAGCCGTCACTTGTAAAAAGCTTATTGGCCATCTGCGGACTAACCTTAGCCGCCATGGCTCACGCTGAAGTTGGCGAAGCGGAAAAAGACGAGCTGAAGTTCGGTTTTATCAAACTGACTGATATGGCTCCCATCGCCGTAGCCTATGAAAAAGGCTATTTTGAAGACGAAGGTCTCTACGTCACTGTCGAAGCACAGGCCAACTGGAAAGTGCTGCTCGACGGCGTGATTGACGGCAAACTGGATGGTGCCCACATGCTCGCCGGCCAGCCCCTGGCCGCGACCATCGGTTTTGGTACCGAGGCCCACATCGTGACCCCGTTCAGCATGGACCTCAACGGTAACGGCATCACCGTTTCCAATGAAATCTGGGAAATGATGAAAAAACATATTCCCATGGAAAACGGCAAACCCGTTCACCCGATCAAGGCCGATTACCTGAAACCCGTGGTTGACCAATTCCGCGCCGAAGGCAAGCCCTTCAAGATGGGCATGGTATTCCCTGTTTCCACACACAACTATGAACTGCGTTACTGGCTTGCAGCAGGCGGAATTCACCCCGGCTACTATGCACCCCACAAGGGCGACACCAGCGGCCTGATCGATGCGGAAGCGCAGCTTTCTGTGACGCCTCCACCCCAGATGCCCGCCACTCTTGAAGCCGGCACCATCTACGGTTACTGCGTTGGCGAACCCTGGAACCAGCAGGCAGTATTCAAGGGTATTGGTGTTCCCGTCATTACCGACTACGAAATCTGGAAGAACAACCCGGAAAAAGTATTCGGCATGACCAAAGAGTTCACCGAAAAATACCCGAACACCACCATTCGCGTGGTCAAGGCGTTGCTGCGCGCGGCCAAGTGGCTTGATGAGAACAACAACGCTAACCGTCCCGAAGCCGTTAAGATTCTCTCTCGTCCGGAATACGTGGGCGCCGATTACGACGTCATCGCCAACAGCATGACCGGCACCTTTGAATACGAGAAAGGCGACAAGCGTGAAGTTCCCGATTTCAACGTGTTCTTCCGCTACTTTGCCACCTACCCCTATTACTCGGATGCTGTCTGGTACCTGACGCAAATGCGCCGCTGGGGCCAGATCTCCGAGAAAAAATCCGATGATTGGTATTTTGAAACGGCGAAAAAAGTCTATCGCCCGGACATTTACGCCACCGCAGCGAAAGAGTTGATTGCTGATGGCATCATGGATGCGTCGGACTTCCCCGACTTCACCTCGGAGAGCGGCTTCCGCGCACCACAAACCGAGTTCCTCGATGATGTGACCTACGACGGCAAGCAACCTAACGCTTATCTGGAAAAACTGACCATCGGCTTAAAAGACGAAACCCTGTAATGGCTCAATAGTTGCAGGATATCCATTAAAGCCACACATCCGGCAGGGAAACCTGCCGGATACAACCCCCCAGGAACAATGTCATGACTGAAATAGCGGCCATATTCAGAAATGAACAAGGGAGTTTTTCAATCTCTCCAGGCAAACTGCTGCTTCTACTTCGCCACTTGGGAAAAGCCCTTATTCTTCCCCTGGCAGGTATCGTTATCTTTCTCATGCTGTGGCAAGGCGTTGCCAATAGCATCATCACTTCGCTGGGCCAGTTTCCCGGCCCGGTCCAGGTTTGGGAGCAATCCAAGAACCTCGTGGACGAACACCAGCGCGCTCGTCAGAAAGAAGCCGAATTCTACAAGCGCCAGGAAGAACGCAATGCCAAAAAGTTGGCTAAAAACCCCGACGCTGAAGTAAAAATTCGTGATTACCCCGGAAAAGCCACTTTCTTCGATCAGATTATTACCAGCCTCTACACTGTCTCGTTTGGCTTTTTTATCGCATCCATCATTGCCATTCCCCTGGGCATCGTTTGCGGTCTTAGCGAGAAGGTCTACCAGGCTGTCAACCCAATTATTCAGACCTTCAAACCTGTCTCGCCACTGGCCTGGTTACCGTTGGTCACCATGGTGGTATCGGCCCTGTATGTCACCGATGAGCCCATGTTTGAAAAGGCCTTCCTGACCTCTGCCTTTACCGTCACCCTTTGCTGCCTGTGGCCCACCGTCATCAACACCACCGTTGGTGTCACCAGTATTGACCGCGATCTGATCAACGTCAGCCGGGTATTACAATTGCCCTCTCTGGTGCACGTGCGCACCATTGTGATCCCTTCCGCTATCCCGATGATTTTCACCGGCCTGAGATTATCTCTCGCCACCGGCTGGATGGTACTGATTGCTGCAGAAATGCTGGCGCAGAACCCGGGGTTGGGAAAATTCATCTGGGATGAATTCCAGAACGGTTCTTCCGATTCACTGGGTCGCATCATGGTGGCCGTGCTCACCATCGGTCTTATCGGTTTTATTCTTGACCGCCTAATGCTGGCTGTTCAGCGCCGCATTAGCTGGGACAAACAAGCCATTCTTCGTTAACCCCAAGGCATTTCGTCAAGGAGCAGGTAATGAAAAACAGTTATCTTGAAATCAGCCATGTGGGCATTGAGTTTCCCACCGATGACAAGCCATTCAGGGCGTTACAGGCCGTCGATCTCAGTATCGACCAGGGTGAGTTTATATCCCTGATCGGGCATTCCGGCTGTGGCAAATCCACCGTTTTGAACATTGTCGCCGGACTCTACGAGGCGACCGAGGGTGGTGTCATCCTGGAAGGCAAGGAAGTGGACAAACCCGGTCCCGATCGCGCCGTGGTATTCCAGAATCACGCCCTGTTGCCCTGGCTGAGCGTTTACCAGAATGTTGAACTGGCCGTAAAACGGGTGTTCAAGAAAACCAAGACCAAAAGCGAAATACACGACTGGATTGAACACAACCTGCAGTTGGTGCACATGGAGCATGCCATGCACAAGCTGCCTGGAGAAATCTCCGGCGGTATGAAACAGCGCGTCGGTATCGCCCGCTGTCTGGCCATGCAGCCGAAGGTGCTGCTGATGGACGAACCTTTTGGCGCGCTGGATGCCCTGACCCGGGCACACCTGCAGGATTCACTCATGGAGATCCAGTCCCGACTGGGCAACACCGTGATCATGATCACCCACGATGTGGATGAGGCGGTACTGCTCTCGGACCGCATTGTCATGATGACCAACGGCCCCGCCGCCACCATCGGGGAAATCCTTGATGTCAAACTTCCGCGCCCCAGAGATCGCCTGGCGTTGGCGGAAGATGCCGACTTTATCCATTACCGGCAGCAGGTGCTGCGCTTCCTCTACGAAAAACAGAAAAACCCGGCAGCCACTGCTGAGGGAAAGCCTGAGGAGGAGGCAGCAACAGCAACGCCTGAAGTTGCTGCCGAAGTGCAGGATGACAGCGAAAAGCCCGAGGCCGCCTGAACATGACGCATCGCCTCGCCATTATCGGTACCGGCATGGCCGGCGCCCGTCTGGTGGAAGCCCTGGTAAACGAAGGTTACCAGGGCAACATCACCATGCTTGGTGAGGAACGCATCAAACCCTACAACCGCATCCAGTTATCCACGGTACTTGCCGGGGACAATCCCATTGATGGCCTGCCTCTGCTGGATAATGACTGGTATCAGACACACAATATCCAGCTGCGCAGCGGCGATCCGGTCATGCGCCTGGACGGTAACAGCCTAACAGTTATCACGGCTTCCGGCTGGCAACAGTCGTTCGACAGCATTGTCATTGCCACCGGCTCCCGGCCCTTTATCCCCCACGTTCCCGGCAATAATCTCCCAGGTGTCATGGCCTTTCGCACCCTGGACGATATCGCCATCATGCAGAGTTTTGCCGAACAGGGCGAAAAAGTGCTTGTGGTCGGCGGTGGTCTGCTGGGTCTGGAAGCGGCCTACGGCCTCAACAAACTCGGTCTGGACGTCACGGTACTGCACAACAGCAATGCCTTGATGAATCGGCAACTGGACCAACACTCCGCCAATATGCTCAAAGAGAGCATGGAAGGCAGCGGTGTAAAAATTCTGACCAATGCCAGAACGGCAGCCGTTACCGGCACCGAACAGGTCACCGGCATTACCCTGGAAGATGGCCGTCATCTCGAAGCAGAACTGGTGGTATTTGCCACCGGCATCACACCCAACGTGGAAGTCTTCCAGAGCAGTGGCGTCACTATCGAGCGCGGTATTGTAGTGGATGACCAGATGCGCACCAGTGTCCCTAATATCTACGCCCTCGGTGAGTGCGCTGAGCATAACGGGGTCACCGTCGGCATTGTTGCCCCCATTTGGGATCAGGCCAAGGTCCTCACCGAGACACTCCTCGGCAGACCCGCCAGTTACCAGCCCCGGGAACACTCCACGCAACTGAAAGTATCGGGAATTGACGTGTTTTCAGCCGGCAATCTCACCGCCGATGCACACAGCCGCGACATTGTCATTAACGATCCCAGGGCCGGGATTTATCGACGCCTTGTGATTCGCGATAACCGCCTGCAAGCCGCGTTGCTGTTCGGCGACAAAAGTCTGTGCAGCGATTACGAAACTCTTATTTCCTCCCACAAGGCTCTGGGAGACCAGGAACAACAGTTAATGTTTGCCACACCCGCTTGAACAGCGGTGTGAAGTATTCACCACAAGACGTTTTCACCAGACATGACCGTTAACCACCCTGTCTGAAATGTGATCGATGGAATGACATGACCGAGCAAACACACATAAAAAATACAACTTGCCCATACTGCGGCGTTGGCTGTGGTGTGTCTGCCAAAGTGCGCGACGATAAGATCATCGCCGTGTCCGGGTCGGAAGACCACCCGGCCAATCTTGGTGCGCTCTGTGTCAAAGGTTCAGCCCTGCATGAAACTATGGGTAACCATGGGCGCCTGTTAAACCCCAGCATTGATGGACAACAGGTGGACTGGGATACCGCCCTCAATGCCGTGGCCGACCGGCTACGAGCCGTGCGCGAAACCCATGGCCCGGAGGCCATCGCGTTCTACCTGTCCGGGCAACTGCTCACCGAAGACTATTACGTGGCCAACAAGCTGGCCAAGGGCTTTATTGGCACCGGTAATGTCGACACCAACTCCCGGCTTTGCATGTCGTCGGCAGTGGCCAGCTACAAACGCGCCTTTGGCGGAGACGCTGTGCCCTGCAGCTATGAAGACCTGGAAAGCTGCGACCTGCTGGTACTGGTTGGCTCCAATGCCGCCTGGACGCACCCGGTACTGTATCGCCGCATGGTCGCCGCCAAAAACAACAACCCCGATATGCGGGTGGTGGTCATCGATCCCCGCCGTACCGCTACCTGCGATATTGCAGACCTACACCTCGCCATTGCGCCCGGTTCCGACAGCTTCCTGTTTATGGGCCTGTTTGCCTGGCTGCACCAGCACGGTGCCACCGACCTCGATTACATCGAAGCTCACACCGAAGGGTTTCATATCACCCTGGCCAATGCCTACCAGTGCACCCTCAATGAAACCATCAGCCAGGTGGGTGTCGAGAGCGAAGATCTGGAAACCTTCTATCGCTGGTTTACCGAAACCGAGAAAACCGTCACCTTTTACTCCCAGGGCATCAATCAATCGTCCTCTGGCACAGACAAAGGCAACGCCATTATCAATTGCCACCTGGCGACAGGGCGAATCGGCAAGCCGGGCGCCGGGCCGTTCTCCATTACCGGGCAACCCAATGCCATGGGCGGTCGCGAAGTGGGCGGGCTGGCCAATCAACTGGCGGCCCACATGGAGTACAAGCCGGAAGACCTGGAAACCGTCGCCGAGTTCTGGCAGACCGACAACCTCAGCCAGCAACCCGGTCTGAAAGCCGTCAACCTGTTTGATGCCGTGGCCGAAGGCAAAATCAAAGCCATCTGGATCATGGGTACCAACCCGGTGGTCAGCCTGCCCAATGCCGATAAGGTCAGGGCTGCACTACAGGCCTGCGAAACAGTTATTGTCTCGGACTGCATAGCCAATACCGATACCACCGCCACCGCCAACATTCTGCTGCCTGCCACCGGCTGGGGTGAAAAGTGCGGCACCGTGACCAATTCGGAACGGCGCATCTCCCGGCAATGGGCCATGGTGACACCACCCGGCGAAGCCCAACACGACTGGTGGATACTGACCCAGGTCGCCCACAAACTGGGCCATGGAAATGCCTTCCCTTACGAACATCCCCGGGATGTATTTATCGAACACGCCGCACTGAGCGGTTTCCGCAACGAGGGCAAGCGGGCCTTTGATATCAGCTCTCTGAGCACTCTCACCCGGGAGCAATACGACAACCTGAAACCCGTGCAATGGCCGGTCAATGCCGCCAACCCCGAGGGCACGCAGCGCCTGTTCGGTGATGGCCGCTTTGTCACCGCCAGCGGCAAGGCCCAGTTTATCCCGATACAACCCCAGGGCCCGCGGCAGGTGCCATCCGCCGCCTATCCTCTGATTCTCAACACGGGCCGTGTCCGCGACCAGTGGCATACTATGACGCGAACCGGGCGCTCCCAGAGACTGCTCAACCATATTGATGCACCTTTTGTTCTGATACACCCCGACACCGCTGCTGACAGCAACCTCGCCGAAGGCGACCTCGCCGAAATCTCCACCCGCTACGGGTCGATCCAGGTACAGGTCTCGCTGGATGAAGGCATGGCACAGCGACAGCTCTTCGTGCCCATTCACTGGAACGACCAGTACGCCAGCAGAGCCCGCGTCGACAGCCTGGTGGCACCATTAACCGACCCGATCTCGGGCCAGCCCGAATTCAAATACAACCCGGCGGCCATTAAAAAAGTGGAAACACCGCAATGGGCCGCCCTGATCTGTGGCGAGCCCCTGGATTGCAGCGATTTTATCTACTGGAGCATGGCGCCAGTGGCTGACGGCCAAGGCTATTGCTACCGGGTGGCCGCAGCGGACAGTTTCGACTGGCAGGGTTATGTGCATCGGGTTCCGGATAGCGACGGATGCGCCCACTACAGCGATCCGGAAACAGGGGATGAACGCTTTATCTGTTACCGGCAATCGCAATTGACCCTGGGCATTTTCTGTCAGCGTGATCAGAACGCCTTGCCCTCTCCCGACTGGTTAAAAGACATCATCGGCAAACCCATTGAAGGCTCGCCGTGGCTGCTGTTAGCAGGCCGCGATATGGCCAAGTGTGACAAGGGCAGACTGATCTGCTCCTGTTTCGAAGTGGGTGAAAAACAGATTATTCAAGCCATCGTCGATGGCGCAAGCTCGGTCAAGCAATTGGGCGAGCAACTGAAGTGCGGCACCAACTGTGGCTCCTGTCTACCGGAGCTGAATCACTTGGTAAACCAGACCCTGAAAGTCGACGCCGCTTAGACAACAGGGCGAAAGAACAAGAACCTGTGGCACTTGTCGTACCCAAGTGCAACCTGATCATGGCCGCTTCTCCCCATGGTCAGGTTGCACAAGGGTTTTTTCTCTTCTCTCCCTGAACTAATTCACGCAACACCTGGTTTCGTTAAAACAGGCGACGCGACGCTATCAGGTGCGTATCAATCAGAAAATAACGTGGGAAATCTGGTGGCTTCCCCTGCCAGCCACACCCCGGCACACGATGTCACTGCTACCGTTGCTCCCTTCCGGGCCTGGCGGGGTTCGCAGCTGATCGTTGCGAGGGGACCAACAGGGGTCACCATAAAGAATGGCCATAGCGGCCGTGCCGGTGTCACCGGCGAGGCTGGGCATTATGGTCGCTTCAATGATGCATTTCAACCGCAATCCGGGCTGGTATCGGGTCCAGTCCTTCCCTAACATAGGGAGCTTGTTCACTGGACTGGCCTGTGCATGATTGCAACCTTCAAAGCAACTTGGAAAGCTGTCACCCTCGCCCTGCTCTGCGGCCTGCTATGGGCCTGTAGCGGCGGCGAAAGCAATGTCGCCACCGGCAATCGGGAGGGCATACTCCACCTCGGGAATGGTACCGATCCCCAGGAACTCGACCCCCACATTGTCACCGGCGTACCGGAACATCATATTCTCACCGCGCTGCTGGAAGGACTGGTTTTAAAAGACCCGGCCACCCTGGAACCCATTCCCGGCGTTGCCGAGCGCTGGGAAGCCAGCGACGACGGCAAACACTACCGTTTCTTCCTGCGCCATAACGCCCGCTGGTCAAACGGCGACCCCGTCACTGCCCACGATTTCGCCTGGTCCTGGTGGCGCGCCCTGCAACGGGCCCTGGGCAACCAGTACGCCTACATGCTGTTCACCATCAAGAATGCCGAGGCCTATTACAAGGGCGAGATCAAGGACTTCGATCAGGTGGGCGTCAAAGTCATCGACGACTACACCCTGGACATCACCCTCACCCACCCCACGCCCTATTTCCTGCAACTGCTGGATCACTACAGCTTCTTCCCGGTGCACCGGGCCACCATCGAGAAATTCGGCGCGCCCGATGAGCGCGGCAGCCAGTGGACCCGCCCCGGTAATTTTGTCGGCAACGGTCCCTACAACCTCAGCGAGTGGCAGCTGTTCAAGCGCGTGGTCGTCACCAAGAACCCCCATTACTGGGATGCGGACACCGTCAGCATCAATGCCATTCATTTCCACCCCACAGAAAACGTCACCACCGAAGAACGCATGTTCCGTTCCGGGCAATTGCACCGCACTGCCAGCATTCCCATCGACAAGGTGGCCACCTACCGCAACCAGCACCCGGAACTGCTCTACACCCAGGCCTACCTTGGCAACTACTTCTATCGCTTTAACACCGAGGTCCCGCAGCTCAGCGACAAACGGGTGCGCCGCGCCCTGGCCATGACCATCGACCGCGATGCCATCGTCAAACAGGTCACCAAGGGCAATGAACTGCCCGCCTACACCTATACCCCACCGGACACCCTCGGCTATACCGCCGAAGACGGCTTTACCTACGACCCTGAACAAGCCCGGCAACTGATGGCGGAAGCGGGTTACCCCAACGGCGAGGGCTTTCCCGTCACCGAACTGCTGTACAACACCTCCGAGGGGCACCGCAAAATCGCCGTGGCCATCCAGCAGATGTGGAACGAACAACTGGGGATCAAGATTGTGCTCAACAACCAAGACTGGAAGGTCTACCTGAATTCCGTGGATACCGGCGATTACGCTATTGCCCGGGCCGGCTGGATTGGCGACTACGTGGACCCGAATACCTTCCTCGACATGTGGCTCACCGATGGCGGCAACAACCGCACCGGCTGGTCGAATCCGCGCTACGATGAGCTGATTCTCAAATTGGCGCCCCAGGCAGGCGACCGCGAGCAGCGCTATAGCCTGATGCGCGAAGCCGAGGCCCTGCTGCTGGACGACATGCCGATCATTCCCATCTACATCTACACCAGCAAGAGTCTGGTGCATCCCAGCCTGAAGGGACTGAAACCCAACCTGCTGGATTACAGCCTCTACAAATGGCTGTCACTGGATGCCAGCGTCGGCGCAGAGGTATTTCACTGATGGGCCGCTTTATCCTCAGTCGCCTGTTGCAGGCCATCCCGGTGCTGCTGGTGGTGATTACCGCCACTTTCTTCCTGGTGCGTACCGCCCCCGGTGGTCCGTTCAGCGCCGAAAAAGCCGTACCGCCAGAGGTCGTAAAGGCGCTGGAGGCCCGTTACAAGCTGGATCAGCCCATGTGGCAGCAGTACCTCAGCTACTTGGATGACCTGGTGCATGGGGAATTCGGCCCTTCGTTTCGCTATCCGGGCCGCTCGGTCAACGAACTGATTCTGGGCGGTCTGCCCACCACCGCAGAGCTGGCCTTCTACGCCATGCTGGTGGCAATCCTGATCGGCGTCTGCGCCGGAGTGATGGCGGCGCTCAGGCCGAATACCGCCCAGGATTACGTGCCCATGTCCGCGGCGATGCTCGGCATCTGTATGCCCTCGTTCCTGATGGGGCCATTGCTGGTGCTGATTTTTGGTGTCTGGCTGGAATGGTTGCCGGTGTCCGGCTGGGGCGATCTGCCCGGCGACAAGATACTGCCAGCCATTACCCTCGGTACCGGCTACGCGGCCTACATTGCCCGCCTCAGTCGCGGCGGCATGCTGGAAGTGATGTCCCAGGACTATATCCGCACCGCCCGCGCCAAGGGCCTGCCGGAATGGGTGGTGGTGCTGAAACACGGCTTGCGCGGCGGATTGATCCCGGTGGTAGCATTCCTCGGCCCCGCTTTTGCGGGTCTGCTCAGTGGCTCCTTCGTGGTGGAAACCATCTTCCAGATTCCCGGTCTGGGCCGCTTCTACGTGCAGGCGGCGTTTAACCGCGACTACACCATGATTCTCGGCACCACGGTGTTCTTCGCCACTCTGATCGTGCTGTTCAACCTGCTCTCCGATATCGTCGCGGTGTGGATTAACCCCAAACTGCGACATCAGTTGCGGGAGGGCCGCTAATGTCCGACGCGACCGTGATTACAAACCTGAATGACGCCGAGGAAGGCACTTCCCTGTGGAAAGATGCCTGGGTGCGGCTGCGCAAGAATCACCTGGCGCTGTTCGGCCTTGGAGTGATGCTGTTCCTCTGCGCCATCGCCTTGCTGACGCCCTGGATTGCACCCTACGGTTACGAACAGCAGAACCTGCAACTGGGGGCCTCGCCGCCCTCCTGGGAGCACTGGCTGGGTACCGATATCTTCGGCCGCGACATGCTCACCCGCATCATGTACGGCAGCCGGGTGTCCCTGGCGGTGGGCTTTATCGCTACAGGCGTGGCGCTGCTGATCGGCGTGCTCTACGGCACCGTGGCCGGTTATGCCGGCGGCCGGGTAGACGCGGTGATGATGCGCCTGGTGGATATTCTCTACGCCCTGCCGTTTATGATCTTTATCGTGCTGCTGATGGTGGTGTTCGGCCGCAATATCCTGCTGCTGTTCCTGGCCATCGGCGCCGTGGAATGGCTCACGATGGCACGCATCGTGCGCGGTCAGGTACAGTCCCTGCGCCGTCAGGAATTTGTCGAAGCGGCCATTTCACTGGGCCTGTCCCGCTGGACCATTATCCGCCGCCACCTGATCCCCAACACCCTGGGGCCGGTAATCGTCTACACCACCCTGACCATTCCCAGCGTCATGCTGCTGGAGGCCTTCCTCAGCTTCCTGGGGCTGGGTATCCAGCCGCCGCAGAGTTCCTGGGGGCTGCTGATTTCCTACGGGGTAGAAACCATGGAGGAATACCCCTGGCTGCTACTGTTCCCGGGGCTGACCCTGTCCATCACTCTGTTTGCACTGAATTTCCTAGGTGATGGCTTGCGGGATGCGCTGGACCCCAGGGCTTCGAAGGACTAAGACGTGATGTAAAAACATTTGCTGATCAACTGGACTACTGGAAAAGACCAACTAGCTGGTCTAGCAAAGTACCTATATCCGACATACGAGCGTTAGGTGAAAAATGGAACGATTAACTCTTAGACAATTGGGCGACGCTGGAGAAAACCACGTTTTAGAGCTTCTTGAGAAAAAAGGCTACAGCGCTATAAAGTTGGAAACAAACGCACCAACTTACGATATTCGTGTACAGAAAAATGGAGAAGAATTCTTTATCTCAGTAAAGGTAGCTAGGGACAAACAGCATGTCAGACTTGGATCAAGAAAATCTGTGGTAAGACTGAGTGAAGGAAATTTTATTTTTGCATTCATGCCATCAGAGAAGAAAGGCGAAATAACTGAGTTGGACCCAAAACAGTACAGGCTACTCATACTGCCAGCTCAAATGGCAAAAGAAGATGCCTTGTCAATTCACGATCCATATTGGGATGAGAAAAACAAAGACAAGAATGGGTTCAGCGTGATGGTCAAGGGGTACGGTAGCCACCACACAGAAATGTGGCCAAGGTGGCTAGAGTACACTGAAGCATGGCATCTGCTTCCCTAACCTACGGATTATTTTTAGGACCACACCATTACTGGATGTAATTTTGAATACCAACCCGAGAAAAAAATGCCACTACTGACTGTTACTGACTTAACCACCCATTTCCATACCCGCGCCGGTGTGGTGAAGGCCGTTGACGGCGTCAGTTTTTCCGTGGATCAGGGCGAAACCCTGGCTATCGTTGGCGAGTCCGGTTCCGGTAAATCCGTGGCCTGTTACAGCCTGTTAAAGCTGATTCCCCAGCCGCCGGGTAAGATTGAATCGGGCACCGCGCAGTTTGACGGCCGCGATCTGCTGACCCTCAGTGAGGCCCAGTTGCGCAAGGTGCGCGGCAACGATATCGCCATTATCTTCCAGGACCCGATGACCTCCCTGAACCCCTACCTCACCGTGGGGGAACAGCTGATCGAGCCCCTACTCTACCACCGGGATATGAGTCGCAAGCAGGCGTTGCAGCGCGCGGTGGAAATACTCGGCGAAGTGGGCATTGTTGAACCTGAAAAGCGCGTTCACAGTTATCCCCACGAGTTCTCTGGCGGCATGCGCCAGCGGGTGATGATCGCTATGGCGCTGATCGCCGAGCCAAAACTGCTGATCTGCGACGAGCCCACCACGGCGCTGGATGTGACCATTCAGGCGCAGATCCTAAAACTGATCCGCGAGCTACAGCAGCGGCGCAATATCGCGGTGATTTTTATCAGTCACGACCTGGCGGTAGTGGCGGATTTCGCCGATACCGTGGCGGTGATGAAGGACGGTAAGATCGTCGAACAGGGCACCATCGACGCTATCTTCAACCATACCCAGCACGACTACACCAAGAAACTGCTGGCTTCCATTCCCAAGGGCGCCAAGCCGCTACCCGCTAAGATTGTGGAGCAGCCACTGCTGCGCATTGACCACCTCACCACCACATTCAAGGACCACAGCGGCGGCTTCCTTAAGCGTGAACATAAAGAAGTTCGGGCGGTGGATGATGTATCACTGGAGATCCAGCGCGGGGAAATTCTTGGCCTGGTAGGTGAGTCCGGTTCCGGCAAGTCCACCCTGGGGCGCTCTATTCTGGGGCTGGTGCCCACCGCGGGCGGTAGCGTGGTGTTTGACGGCGTCGACCTGACGGCATTATCTGCCAAACAGATGACGCCCATGCGCCGCCGCATGCAGATGATCTTCCAGGACCCCTACGCCTCGCTGAATCCGCGTATGACGGTGTTCGACACCCTGGCAGAGCCCCTGCTCTACCACCGCCTCGCCACCCGCAAGACGGTGACAAAGGAAGTATTGGCGCTGATGGACGATGTGGGCCTGGCCCGGGCGTCAATCCGCAAGTACCCCCACGAATTTTCCGGCGGCCAGCGCCAGCGCATCGCCGTGGGCCGTGCCATTGCCACCAAGCCGGAGCTGGTGATAGCCGACGAGCCGGTATCGGCCCTGGATGTGACCATTCAGGCGCAGATTCTCAAGCTGATTCTGGCGTTGGTGGACAAGCATAACCTGACCATGCTGTTTATTTCCCACGACCTGTCGGTGGTGCGCTACATGTCGGACCGCATCGCGGTGATGCATCACGGCAAGCTGGTGGAAACCGGGGAAACTGAACCCCTGTTCGCCAAGCCCCATCACGACTACACCCGTCGTCTGCTCAGTGCTATTCCACTGCTGGATGGACCAACACCGGCACCAGCCAGTTAAAACACACGACTCAATCCGCCAAGTAGTATTCCACGGTTGAAACCACCCGCACCTTCATGCGGTGGGGATTGTTGGCATCCCGGGGACTGATACTGAACTGGCCCTGTGAAGCGCGCTTGATCTTGCCCAGGCTGCTTTGGGAGTCTTCGGCAAATTTCTCCGCCACCTCGCGGGCCTTGCGGGTCGCTTCCTCAACCATGTCCGGCTTGACCTCGTTGAGGCGCGTGAACAGGTATTGCGGCTGGCCCTGGTAATTATTGCCGGTGAGCACGATGCCCTGCTTACCCAGTTGTGACAGGGAACCCATGATGCCGCGTACCTGCTCCACTGTCTCGGAATAGACGGTCACCGTCTGCTGGGCGGTATAGCGAAACTGGGCGCGGGTGGCATTGTCGTATTCCCGCGCGGATTTATCGGTAATGGCTGGCATGGAAACGGAGATTTCCCCTTCGCTCAACCCCTGGGCCACGAGGAACTGGCGTATCTTGGCCGTGCCCTGATCGATACTGACGTAAAGTTCTTCGAGGTTATTGCTGGCCACCGCGAACTGGATGGGCCAGATCACCACGTCGGCGGGGTATTCCCGCTCCGACAGGCCCTTCACATTCACCGTGCGCTCGTATTCCTTGAAACGGATGGTGGCATCCGCCAGCTGGTGTCCCAGTAATCCCAGGCCGAGCAGAATACCCAGGCTGAGAATCAGTGAATGCATCCCGTTTTTACCCGACATCAGCAATCTCCTTTTCGATGTAAACGTGACAGCAGTGTTGAGACAGCAAAACCGCGGATTCGATCAATCGCGGTCTTTTTCGCGCTCTTTATCGCCCTCTTTACCGTGCACTTCAGCCAGCAATTCCCGCTGGTAGCGGGGCCGGTAGACATTGATCAGGTTGCCCCCCAGCATCAGCAAGGCACCCACCAGCAATGCCATTTCAAAAGGCTCGTGGTAGAACAGGATACCCACCAGGCCAATAAGCGGCAGGCGCAGGAAATCCAGCGTGACCACGATCCCCGCCTCGGCCCGCTGCATGGCACTGGTAATGCAGAAATGTGCGCTTAATGCGGTGACGCCGACCACGAACAGCCATGCCCAGGTGAGCAGATCCGAGGGCATCTGCCAGTGAGGTAGCGCCAGTACCAGGCTGACGGGCATCTGTATCAGGCACATGTAAAACAGTACCGTCAGCGGGTGCTCGGTGCGGGACAGGGACTTGGTGGCCACATAGGCACAGGAAAACCCCAGTGCCGAGGCCAGCACAATCAGCGATGCCATATCGAGGATTTCAATACCCGGGCGCAGAATCACCAGCACCCCGACCACACCTAGGATCAGGGCCAGGGATTTACGCGTGGTAAAACGTTCTCCCAGAAACAGCGCGGCAATGATCGCCACCCAGAATGGCACCGTGAATTCCAGCGCGAACACCTCTGCCAGCGGCAACAGGCCGATACCCACAAACCAGCCGTACTGCCCGCCGAAATGGAACAGGTGACGAACCAGCTGCATGCCCGGGCGACGGGTGCGGAACAGTGACCGGCCGCCCACAGCGGCAATGACCCCGCTGATAATGACGAGCCCGATCACACTGCGAATAAACAGCGTCTGGAAGGTGTTGACCTCCCCGGACAACTCACGAGCGCCCACCGCCATCAGAGACAGGGACAGCAGCGCACCGAGCATCCACAGTACTACTCCCATGATGTTCCCCGGAAACAATGGCAGCGGGCCTCGTTCGGCCATCCCGGATCGGATGGCTTACTACACATCAATGGCTAGGACCTCACTTCTTCAACAGTGGTGGCTTTCTCCATGTGCACCAGCCGGTAAAGGGCCGGCAGCACTACCAGCGTCAACAGTGTGGAAGAGATAATGCCACCAATCACCACCGTGGCCAGCGGTCGCTGTACTTCCGAGCCAATACCAGTGTTAAGGGCCATGGGCACAAAACCCAGGGAGGCAACCAGTGCGGTCATCAATACCGGACGCAACCGGGTGAGCGCTCCTTCAATGATGGCGTCATCCAGTGAATAGCCGTGATGCCGCAAATCGCGGATAAAGGCCACCATCACCAACCCGTTCAATACCGCGATACCGGATAGCGCGATAAAACCGACTGCAGCAGAGATGGAAAAGGGAATGTCCCGCAACATCAGGGCCAGCACGCCGCCGGTCAGGGCCAGGGGCACGCCGGAAAAGATAATACCCGCATCGCGGAATGTCCCCAGCGCCGTCACCAGCAGTGCGACAATCAACAGTAAGGTGGCCGGCACCACCAGGCTCAAACGGTTCGCTGCAGACTGCAGGTTCTGGTATGTACCGCCGTATTCCACCCAGTAGCCGGCGGGGATATCGACATTTTCCTCAATTGACTGCCTGACGTCGGCGACAAATGAACCCAGGTCACGACCACGCACGTTAGCAGCAACAACCACCCGGCGTTTGCCATTTTCGCGATTAACCTGGTTGTAACCGTTAACCAGTTCCATGCTTGCCAGCTCCCCGAGGGGCACATAGCCACCACCGTGCAGCGGGACTGGCAGTCTCTTAAAGCCGTCAGGATTGCTGCGCAGACTTTCCGGTAGTCGCACCACAATATCGACGCGGCGATCTCCTTCATAGAGTTCTCCCGCCACCCGTCCGCCCAGACCGGTAGCAACCACATCCTGCAGGTCGGCCAGTGCTATGCCGTAGCGCGCCAGGGCCTGCCTGTCGGGAATCAGCGTCAATACCGGTAGTCCTGTGGCCTGCTCAACCGACACATCAGCGGCACCGGGAACCCGGTTGACAGCCCCCTCAATGGCGCCGCCCAGAGCGATCAGGGTATCAAAATCGTCACCGAAGACCTTCACCGCCAGCTCTGCCCTTACCCCGGCAATCAGCTCATTGAAGCGCATCTGGATTGGCTGGAGAAATTCGTAACGGTTGCCGGGAATAGTGCTGACCTGGGCCTCCAGATCACTCACCACTTGTGCCTTGGACTTGTTCGGGTCGGGCCACTGATCCCGGGGTTTCAGCATGATGAAATTGTCGGCGACACTGGGCGGCACCGCATCGGTGGCCACTTCCGCTGTGCCGATCTTGGCAAACACGCGCTCCACCTCCGGCAATTCCTTGATTCTGCCCTCCAGCTGTTCCTGGAGCTGCACCGCCTGCTCCAGTGAAGTACCGGGAATACGCAAGGCATGCATGGCGATATCCCCTTCATCCAGGTTGGGCACGAATTCCGTGCCCAGACGGGTCGCCAGGCCGCTGCAGATCACCACCAGTAACACGGCCAGGCTTACCACAGACCAGCGGTATTTGAGGGAGACCAGCAACAGTGGCCGGTAGAGATTGCGCGCCCCCGTGACCAGGCTGTTTTCCTTCTCCTCCACCGGTTTTCTGAATAACAGGGCAACGCCAGCCGGCACAAATGTCACGGCCAGCACCATGGCACTGAGCAGCGCGATAACCACGGTAATGGCCATGGGGTGAAACATTTTCCCCTCCACACCCGTGAGCGCAAAGATGGGTATGTAGACGGCCGTGATGATGAAAACACCAAACAGCGCGGGACGAATCACCTCGTTGGTAGCATCAAAGACGATGGACATGCGTTCCCTGAGAGGCAGCACCTCCCGCCCCGCCTGGCCGAGACGCCGCAGACAGTTCTCGACAATAATCACCGCGCCGTCCACGATCAGGCCAAAGTCCAGAGCGCCCAGGCTCATCAGGTTCGCACTGACCTGATTCTGCACCATACCGGTGACCGTCATCAGCATAGCGACAGGAATCACCGCCGCGGTCAGCAGCGCGGCGCGTATGTTTCCCAGGAACAGGAACAGCACGATAATCACCAGTATCGCGCCCTCAACCAGGTTGGTACGCACCGTGACCAGTGTTTTGTCCACCAGTCGGGTGCGGTCATAAACCGGTGTCGCGGTAATACCCGGGGGCAGACTTGCCTTCGCAGCCTCCAGCTTTTCTGCCACCCCCTGCGCCACTTCCCGGCTGTTAGCACCGATCAGCATGAAGACCGTGCTCATGACCACTTCGCGACCATTCTGGGTTGCCGCACCGGAGCGCAATTCGCGACCGACACCGACGCTGGCGATATCGCCGAGCCGGACCGGAATACCATCCACCTCCTTCACCACAATCAGCTTCAGGTCGTTAATATCCTCGGCCTGCCCGGGCATACGGATCAGCCACTGTGAGCCGTTGTGTTCGATAAACCCCGCTCCACGGTTGGTGTTATTGCGCGCCAAAGCCTCGGCGATATCGTCATAGGAAAGCCCCTGGGCGAGCATGTGGGCTGGATCGGGAGCCACCAGAATTTCCTTGCGATAGCCACCGATGGGGTTCACTTCCACAACGCCTGGCACCCGCAACAGTTGCGGGCGAATAATCCAGTCGTGAACGGAGCGCAGGTCTGTAGGCGTCACCGGGGAACCGTCCGCGTTCACCGCGCCGGGTTCTGCGTCCACCGTAAACATGAAAATTTCGCCCAACCCGGTGGCAATGGGCCCCAGTACCGGTTCCAGTCCCTGGGGCAAAGCCGCTTTTGCCGCATTGAGGCGCTCTGTCACCTGCTGGCGAGCAAAATAGATATCGGTGCCCTCCTCAAAGACCACCGTAATCTGTGACAGGCCATAGCGCGACAGTGAACGGGTATAGTCCAGTCGCGGCATCCCGGCCATGGCGTTCTCAAGGGGAAAGGTGACCCGCTGCTCGACTTCCAGCGGCGTGAAACCGGGTGTTTCGGTATTGATGGCCACCTGTACGTTGGTGATATCGGGAACCGCATCGATGGGCAAGCGGGTGAAATTCCAGATACCCAGTGCCGACACCACCAGTACGGCAATGAAGACCAGCCCCGGGCGGGACAGGGAAAGACGAATAATCTGTGCCAGCATGGTCTGTCCTCAGTGGTCGTGGGAGGCGCCGGACTTCTCAATGTCGGCTTTGATGAGATAGCTGTTGGTAGTGACATAGCGGGTGCCCGGTTGCAATCCTCCAAGCACCTCAACCCACTCCGCGTCCTGACTTCCCAGCTCCAGCATCCGCACCTCGTACTGGTCCCCGACCTGGGCGTAGACCACGGTGAAATCCCTGAAACTCTGCAATCCACTTCGCTTCACTGCCAGGGGCACGGAATGCTCGGCCACCTGTATGTCCGCACTGACAAACAGGCCCGGGTAAAGAACGCCATCCGGGTTTTGCAGTTCTACCCGGGCAATCAGCGATTGGTCCGGCCTGGCCACGGCATCGAGGTAATTGACCGTTCCCGTCAGGGTTACTGTGCCATCCAATGCACTGATGGCAACCGGGGCACCGAGTTTGACTGAGGCAAGATCACGGGGGAAAACTGACAGCTCAGCCCACAGACTGGCGCTGTTCATCACTGCAAACAAATTGCGGTCACCGGTCCGTTCTCCGGGCTGAACATTGCGCTCGGTGACCACGCCTCCAATGGGAGCCGTGATCGCGTATCGGGTCAGACTGTCATTGCTTTCCACCGTGGCAAGCCTGTCCCCTTTCGTCACCCGGTCACCCGCTGACACATCAACGGAGACAACAATACCTTCATAGCGGGCTCCGACAGCACGTACCTGTTGCGGGTCGGGAACCAGGCGGCCATAAACGGAGAGCATCTGATGGATGGTTGCCGGGCCGGCTGTGGCCGTCTCCAGCCCGAAGGCGGCTGCAATATCGGCTCCAATCTGTGTACGGCCCTCAAAATTGTCGTACTGCCAGCGATATGCCTTGCCCTCATAATTCGCCTCGGCGGTGACAATAAAGGAATGGGGTTCATACACCTCCATATCCCCGCGCAGGAAATCTTCCTGGGGTGCAAAGGTAATCTCATCTTTTACATCACCCAATCGCGTCAGAGTGATCTTCAGATCCACAGCCTGCGGGGTGACGGGCTTGCCCCCCAGGGTGGCCCAGACACGGAATTCCGGTGGCACCCCGGTTTCAAAAATGGCCAGCTCCAGGGCAAAATCGCCGTCCTCTAGCATTCTTCCGCGATGGGGGCCCTTGGGAACCTCCATCTCGGCGTCGGCACCGTGCCCGTGTCCATGGCCGTGCTCCACCCCATCATGGGCACCATTGCAGCCAGACATGGCGAATGCCAGGGCAAGCATCATCACACTCAGTAATCTGTTCATATCAATTCCCCGCCTGCTGAACCGCCGTCGGCATTACCGTGCCGGTCAGTCGCTCGATTTCTATTAAATGCCGATGGGCGTTAATGGATGCCTGCACCAGTTCTCCCCGGGCCTGCAGGAGCTGCGCCTGCAGCTGTTGCAGTTCGTAGTAACTGTAACGACCGGATTCATAACCCTGCTGTGTTTGGGAAACGGCCGTCTGAAGCAGGGGCAACACATCGTCACGCAGTGCTTCGCTGCGATGCAGACTGTGTTCAAGCGCCTGTGAAAGAGCGAACAGCTGTGCCTCAATCTGCACGCGGGTAGCCTGGCGTTCAGCATCCACCAGCGCCAGATTGGCCTGGGCTTCGGCGAGGTAACCCCGATTGCTGTCTGATGCCGCCAACGGAATGGTAATGCCGGCTACAAAGGCGTGATCATCGGTCATTTCCAACCTGCGCACGCCCACGTTCATACGCCAGTCCGGTTTGTTTTTGATCTGTGCCAGCCTCAGTTCTGCTTCACGTAACCGCTGCCGGTTCAGGTATATCGTCATCGACGGTGAGGTTTCAACCCGCGCCATCAGGGCTGCCAGTTTTTCGGGCTGTGGCAGCTGCTGCCAGGCTGCGCTGACCCGTTGGAAATCCGGCTCAGATGCCCCCCACTGGGCCGCCAGTTTGTGTCGTGCAGAGGCCAGCTCGTGTTTCATATCCCCGGCCAGCAGCCGGATTCTGGCCTGTTCAGCCTCGGCCCTTGCCCGGTCTGCTAAAGCTGCCCGCCCGACTTTGACACGCTTATTCACCAGGGCGACGGTTTCACCAGCAAGGGTGACCGCCTCTTCTGACAATTTGACCTGCTCCTGATATTCGAGGGCATCCAGAAAGAGATGTGCCGTTCTGGCCACAACCTCCAGGCGTTGTATCTCCACCTGGCCCTGTGCCACTGACACGCCCGCGCGGGCAGTGTTGATGTATTGCTGGCGCTTGCCACGTTCCAGCACCCATGACAGGCTCAGGGTCGTTTCCGCGCCGTCACCGACGTCGTATTCGTCGGAGCCCAGCACATTCTCTACCTGCAGTCCTAACTCCGGGCTTGGTCCGACATGCGACTGTAACCAACGTCCTTCCTGAGCCTGAATCTGAAAACCGGCCGCGACCAGGTGTGGGTTGCCTGACAGGGTACGCGAAGTCGCTTCTTCGAGCCCTAACCCTGCTACGGCTTGCGCCACAAGCAACGGCGACAAACTGAGTAAAAAGGCAGCCGTCAGCCAATGTTTTGTCACATTGGGACTGCCAGTTAGATTCAACATAAACAAGCATCCTACGCGCCGGAAACGCGAACATGAAAACAGCAAACAACTCTATGGCTAACGCCGAAGAGTTATGAACGGGTTTTTATCAGGAGGTGGCCGGTGGCGCGCGCAGGGGGGGTCTCCAGCGAAGCTGTCGACCGGGTTTTTGGCTTAGGAAAGGAATGGGTAGAAGCTTTTCAGCTAAACACAAGACTAGCAGTAGCAACGATGGGACACTGAACAGCTGAGTCATCAGCTTGGACCAGGTGACGCCCGGTTTTTCCAGTCCGGATACATCTCTTTCCGAACCGTGGTCGTGTCCCGGTTGATCGGCCTGATGAATATGGGTGCCGTGTAATCCGGCATTCTGGCCATGATTATCAAAGTGCCAATGACTGCCCCCGAACTGCATGCTGAGCAGGGAGAGACTGGCAATAATCAGGATAAGGAAAGCATTCTTTCGCATGCGCCCAATATAAAGTGCCCAAGGGAGACTGTCACCTGTCCTTGGGTATTGTTGTGTCGTTTAGTGCCTCATCTCGCGCCCCGATACAACGCATCGGAGCAACTGACCCAAAAAGGTTCATACATCGGGGCGAGACAGGCCCTGGTCCTCCACGGGCTCTTCGGGGTGCATCTCCAGTGCCGTGGGCGTGGTGCGTACCATGGCTACGAACTGGGAAGGATTTTCTGCATCGTCGATCACTTTTGTGGCCAGGTTGTGCCAGGTGAACAGCGCCAGGGCTATCAGCATGCTGAAGAAATACAGAGGTAGTGCCTGGGGCCCAAGCGACTCCATCAGGAACCCCGCCAGCGCCGGGCCGACGGCTGCGCCGGCACCATGTACCAATAACAGGGTACTGCCACCGGGAAGAATTTCGTCGCTTTCCAGGTGATCGACCAGGTGAGCCACGGCTACAGGATAGATGGCAAAGGCCAGCCCGCCAAACAGCAGCCCTGCCACTAGCAGCCAGCTACCGGCAAAGGACATGGCTGCCAACAGCATTGCGGCCACGGCACCGGTACCACTGACAGCCAACAGCACCCTGCGGCGGTCATGACTGTCGGAATAACGGCCGAACGGATATTGGAAGGCCGCTCCGCCCAGAATGGCAATAGTGATGAAGGTGGCCACACCCGCACTGTCCAGACCGACACGACTGGCAAACACAGCACTTAACCCCCAGAAGGCCCCCATCGCCAGGCCTGAAAAAATGGCCCCGGCTACCGCGACGGGTGCAAGACGCCAGATGCGGGAGAGTTTCATGCGGGCTACATTGTTCACTTCGGGCTGTAGCATACGTGTCCAGGTGACGGACGCCACACTGGTACTGATAAAAATGGCCGCCAAAGCGAACAGCAGGAACGAATCCGCACCAGCCAGCCGCAGAAATTGCTGGGTAGCGGCCAGCGCCACCAGGTTGACAATCATGTACACGGCGAACACCTTGCCCCGCTGGGAGGCAGCGGTCTGGCCATTGAGCCAGCTCTCCACCACGGTGTAGAGAATCACCAGCGTCGTACCGGTTGCCACCCGCAGCAGAAACCACATTAACGGGTGGATATAGACCAGGTGCAGCAACGCAAAGCACGAGGTGAATGCCGCACAGAAGGCAAAAGCGCGAATATGTCCGATACGTTTGATCAGCGGCAGCGCCAGAAAGGTGCCAACAATAAAACCAACAAAATAACCGGACATAATCATGCCCATCACGCTGTCGCTGTAGCCTTCCAGACCACCGCGCAATGCCAACAGGGTATTCAACAGACCGGTGCCCAGCAGTAGCAGGCCAATACCGATTAACAGGGCACAAATCGGAACAATCAATGTCAGCATGACAAATCCGTTAAAACACGTGTAACACTCCGGTAGCAACAGAGTATTGACGCCAGAGTTAACTTGCAAATTTCTGTGCGGAATAAATCAGCTGTCACAGAAGACTGTTATATTTCTTCTATTCAGAGTCACCGGAATTACCAGGAGGAAGGCATGCCATACCCCATCCTTGAGGCAGCAGAACTGCAACCCTTCATCGAGACAGGGTCTGCAGTCATTTTTGATTGCCGGTTTTCCCTGGCGGATTTTACCCAGGGCAGAAAACAGTACCTGCAGGGGCATATTCCCGGCGCCTGTCATCTCGACATGGAGTCTGATCTGTCCGGTCCCAAAGGGAGCTACGGCGGCCGCCATCCCCTACCCAACCCGGTGCTGTTCACGACCCGGATGCGCGAGTGTGGCGTCAACAGCGATACCCCGGTCATCGCCTATGACGACAACCGCATGGCCGGGGCATCGCGCCTTTGGTGGCTGATGCATTATTTTGGCCACCTCAATGTTCAGGTGCTTAACGGTGGCCTCAAGGCATGGGTTCATCGTGGCGGCAGCCTCAGCCAGGATATCCCGGGAACCGGGCATGGCAATTTTTCTGCCACACCGAATCCCGCCATGGTCATGGAAATGGAGGAACTGAAGCGTAATAGAGAAACCCTGGCACTGATTGATGCCCGTGAAAAAGTCCGCTACCTGGGCCAGGAAGAACCCATTGATCCGGTGGCCGGACATATCCCCGGGGCGATGAATTTGCCCTGGCAGAGCCTGACTAGTGACCAGGGCAGGTTTCTCACCCCGGAACAGCAACAGCAACAGTGGGACACCCTGGGTCCGCTCGATAAGCCGGTGGTTTATTGTGGCTCCGGTGTCACCGCATGTGTGGATTTATTATCCCTGACGCTGACGGGGGTTACCGGCGCCCGCCTTTACAGTGGTAGCTGGAGCGACTGGTGCAGCTACCCGGATAACCCTGTGGCCACCGGACAGATTGCCTGATGGGGTTCACTTTCCTGGTTTTGGCCATCACCGGCTGTGTGGCCTGGTTTATCAGCACCGTGGCCGCCGGTGGCGCTGCACTACTGATGATTCCCGTGCTCACCTGGCTGGTGGGGCCGCAGGTGGTTGCCCCGGCCATCAGTGTCGGCGCATTTGTCGCCAACCCCTCCAGGGCCTGGCTGTTTCGCAAGGATGTGAACTGGCAGGTGTGTGCCTGGTTGGTGCCGGGCAGCGTCTGCGGCGCTGTTCTGGGCGCATGGGCCTTCAGCCAGTTTCCGGTTTTCTGGATTCAGCTGTTGCTGGGCAGCTTCCTGATTTCCACGATATTCCAATTCCGCTTCGGCAAATCCACCCGCTCCTTTCCCATGCGGCTTGGCTGGTTTTTCCCGCTGGGCCTGGTGATCGCCGGCCTGTCTGCACTGGTTGGTGGTACCGGGCCGGTACAAAATCCATTCATGCTCAATTACGGGCTGGTAAAGGAACAACTCATCGCCACCAAGGCCATCAATTCGTTGGTACTGCAGCTCACTAAACTACTCGCCTACACCGGTTTTGGGGTGATGAGCTGGGAAATTATTGCCTGTGGCCTTTCTCTCGGCCTCGGCGGTGCAGTGGGTGCATGGCTCGCTCATCGCCACCTGCTCACAATCAATATTGCCCGATTCCGGCTGTACACCCTGATCCTGATGCCTCTGTGCGGTGTCCTGATGCTCGTTGAGGCATTCACCTAGCAGCCCGTTGGCCGCGATTTGTCCCTTCTACTATCCTGAAAAGGAACCCTTTATGCCTGAAATGAACAGGCATACCGAAGAGGAGACATGGCTATGAAAAACCAGGAAAAAATTATTGCGCTGCTGAATAACATCATGGAATTCGAACTGGCTGGCGTGGTCCGTTACAACCACTACGCACTGATGGTGTTCGGCTACGGCCGCATCCCCATTGTCAGCTGGCTGCGCTTAGAGGCAAATAACAGCCTCACCCACGCACAGGAAGCGGGGGAATTAATTACCGCGCTGGGTGGACATCCCTCACTGGGCATCGGCCCCCTGCTGGAAACCCACAAACACGATATTGGCGATATTTTGCGGGAATCGCTGGATCACGAGGGTAAGGCCAGAAAACTGTATTACGAACTGCTCGACATGGTGAAGGACGATTCCGTACTGCTGGAAGAATATGCCCGGCGCATGATTGCCGCAGAGGAAATGCACGCGGCGGAAGTCAATAAAATGTTACGCAAACCTGGGGATATCGAGCCCTTTAAAAACTGACGATAGTCATTGGGAGCAGCTCTTCAGTGGCCGCGTTACAGCTCGCAGGTAACCCCAGTGCCGCGCAGACCGCAGTAGCCATTGGGGTTTCTGGCCAGGTATTGCTGATGATAGTCCTCGGCATAGTAGAACTGATCCAGCAGTTTTACCTCCGTTGTCACAGGATTATACCCATTATTAATCAATTGATTACTGTATTTTTCTCTTGTCATTTCTACATTTTGAAGCTGCGCCGTATCACTACAGTAGATCGCTGAACGGTACTGGGTACCGACATCGTTGCCCTGGCGCATACCCTGGGTGGGATCGTGGGATTCCCAAAACACTTTCAACAGGGTGTCGAGGCTGACCTGCGGCGGCTGGTAAACCACCAACACCACTTCGGTGTGGCCCGTGAGCCCCGTGCAAACTTCGTCGTAGGTGGGATTCCTGGTGAAGCCACCGGCGTATCCCGCGGCTGTGACATACACACCCGGCTGGGTCCAGAAACGTCGCTCGGACCCCCAAAAGCAGCCCAATCCTACTACCAATTGTTCACAACCTTCCGGGAAAGGCGGAACCATACTGTTGCCGTTAACCAGGTGACGACCACTGATCTCCATAGCCTCGTCCCGGCCCGGCAGCGCCAGTTCCGGTGTAATCATTTGGGTTTTCTGCGCATAGCCAAACATCGGCACTCTCCTATACTTAACCGAACATTCTACTTGCCAACTGCAAGTCTCAACCCTACCCTTTGTTGACCACTATTGGGAGGTAATGTTTCGTGATTGAGTTATATACAGCGGCCACACCCAACGGCCACAAGGTAAGCATTGCACTGGAAGAGCTCGATCTTCCCTATCAGATGCATCGTCTTAGCCTAAGCGATAATGAACAAAAAGAACCCTGGTACGTGAAGCTTAACCCCAATGGCAGAATTCCTACGATTGTCGACAGGGCCAATGATGATTTTGTGGTGTTTGAATCCGGCGCCATCCTGATTTACCTCGCGGAAAAAACCGGGCAGTTACTTCCCAAAGATGCCAAAGAACGCTCTCGTGCCCTGCAGTGGCTGATGTTCCAGATGGGGGGCATCGGCCCGATGATGGGTCAGGCCAATGTCTGGTACCGCTACTGGGAAGAAACCTACCAACCCGCCATAGACCGCTATCAAAACGAGGTAAAACGCCTCTTCGGCGTGATGAATGGTCACCTCGAAGGCCGTGAATACCTCACCAATGAGCTGAGTATTGCTGATATCGCCAACTGGGCCTGGGTGCGTATTCATAATTGGTCCGGGGTGGATATTGAGCCTTTCCCCCACCTGGAGGCATGGATTGAACGGCTTAATGAGCGACCCGCCTTCCAGAAAGGCATCAATATGCCGGCTGCTGATTATGAGCAGGACAACAAAGCGAAAAACTTTGTGAAAGGCGCACGCAATATGCTCACCAAGTAAGCCAGTACTATTTGACCCTGCGCAGTGCGCCCAAATTCTCTGCCAGCAGCGTGTATTGTGGGATCTCCCCGCCGTAACGCATGGCTTCAAACCGCTGGCAGAACGATTTGAGCAGGTCGGCCAGTTCAGGCCGCCGCGAGGCGGCACGTTGGGTGAAAGCCCTGACACCCTCCCCCGGCCTGCGCTCAATGCCCAGCTTTTCCAGTTGTTCGCACAGCAAGAGGAACTGGCGGTCCAGGGGATCGATTGCCGGTTTTCTGGCAGGCAACCACTGCCACAAAGCAATCAGCAGCAGAACTACTCCGCCAGTTCCGAGTAGCGCGACCGCAATACGCCACGGGGAAATTTCTCCCAGCAATCGCGTCAGCACCGACGACTGCATTTGGTCGTAACCTAACACCCACAGTGCCCAGTGATAATTGAGCGCTTCCATTTCGAGTCTCAGGCGATTAATCCAGCCGATATGGCGAAACCGCACGAGGGAGGCAGGGGAATCCGCAAGGAAGCCTAATTCGCTACCCAATACCGACTGCACATCCCCCTCAATGCGTTCCGGCGCTACGGAAGCCGTGGGATCTATACTGACCCAACCCTCATTTTCCAACCATACCTCGGTCCAGGCATGGGCGTCATACTGCCTGACCAGCAGGTAATCATCAGGGTGGCGCTCGCCCCCCTGGTACCCGGCCAGCACCCTGGCAGGGATACCCGCGGCGCGCATCAGGAACACAAAACTGCCGGCAAAGTGCTCGCAGAACCCCCGTTTTGACTCGAACAGAAATTCGTCCACGCTGTGTTGGCCTAGCAGGGGCGGCTGCAATGTGTAGATAAATTCGCGGTTAAAGAGACTCAGCACCCGCTGAATAAATGCGCGGTCGCTGGTTGCATTCTGTCGCCATTCGAGGGCAAGCTCCACGGCTCTGGGGTTGAACCCATTCGGTAACTGCAATTCAATGGCGCGACGATCCCGGGACAAACCCCCGACTTCAATACTGTGATCCAGCCAACTTTGTACCTGGTACTGGCGCTTACTGGACAACGGCTGATTTGCCAGCAGGCGGTAATCCCGGGTCAGCGCCACCCCGCGACTGCGCGGCAAGGGGGTATCCAGAGCGTACAGCCATAGTTGTTGTGTCGGCTCGATCACCACTGAGTAGTTTAGTGGCTGTCCGCGGCGCTCAATCAACTGATCCCAGCTTTTAACTGACTGGCCATACCACTGCAGCAGTGCACCATCGTCCATGCTGGTGCGATAAGTGCGTTTCCATGTACGGCCATCGAACTCGGAAAGCACCAGCCCCCGCCAGTACAGTTCCCTCTGTGGCGGGATTGGCCCATCAAAGCTGACCCTGAAGGCCAGTTCTGCGGAGCGCCCCAACTGGCTGAAATCCCCCGGTGACATGCTGTCGGTCACACCGGTTTTTGCTTTATGAGTGGGTATGGGCACGGACCAGAGAGCGCCGATTCTCGGCATCAGCAGAAACAGTATCACCATCAGCGGCAATGCCTGACATACAAGAGAAAAGGCCACCTTCAGGGGACGTACTGCACCACCAGGCTGATCACCATGATGCAGACCTACGAGTGCCGCCAGCACCAACAACAGGCTGCCCAACAGGTAGCCCGCGGAAACCATGGACTGATCAAACAGCGCGGTCAGCGCTGCCACAAAAAATGCCAGCAGCACCACCAGATAGGCGTCTCTGCGGTGAGCCATTTCCAGCAACTTCAGCATGTAGGCAGTCACCAGAAGCGCAAGCATGGGCTCCAGCCCAATGGGCTTGCCGTATTCAAGCAGCAGCCCACCGACGCAAACGGCCAGCAAGGTCATTTTCAACCATCTTCCGGGGGCTGACCATGCCCCGCGGTAGCACTGGACACGCCACACGACGGCTATAACAGAGGCACCCAACACCCAGCTCGGCAAGTGTTCTGCGTGCATGACGATGACGGCAACGAAGGCCAGCAGCAGCCAGAACAGGCCTTGACGACTGATTTGCCAGGTTGGAATCACCGCGGGGCCTCCCTTTCAGGGATATCGAACAGTGCCAGCTCGGCCAGCAATTGCTGGCGGTGCGACTCTCCGCGATCTGGCTCGATCACGATACCCGGCAATCGCAAGCCGTAGGGTTGATCCGTGGTGGCGACACGTAACAGCATCCCGCACAACCGCGATAGCCGCGCCTCACGATCGAGACCGGGATACTGATCCCAATCCAGCCACAACTGCTGGTCGAAGTTGTCCCCATAGTGCTTGGTAAACAACCCCTGCTCCCGGGCATAGTGTTTCCAGGCCACGTGTTTCAGGGAATCACCGGGTCGATAGGCCTGCAGGGCCAGAAAATCGTCTCCACCTTCCGCGCCCTGCATGGCGCCATCATCGCCGGAACGCACACCCACCGGCACCTGCTCAGAAAAAATTGGCGCCGGGTAGACCAGTGCCGATATGTTCAGGTCAATATGACTCCATGCCCTGAGCAATCCCACCGGATAGATACTTTCGACCCTCAAGCGCCCGGGATTGAAGAGGCCGCGGTGTCCCGCGGGGACAGTCAGTTTGAAGCGGCACTCGCTGCTGTCCGCCAGAGAAACTGTCGTCATTTCGCCTTTGGGAAAACAGCACTGTATGGCGCCGCGATAGCGATGACCTTGCTGCCGCAATAACAATTCCAGGTTGAGACTCTGCCCGGCGAAACCCGGCGTCACTCTCAGGCAACTGACAGTGATTCCCGAAAGGTTCGCAAAACTCTGCAGGATAGAGACTACAAAAATGGCTGCCAGTAAACAGGTAACAGCAAACACCAGGTTATTTTCATAATTGGTGGCCGCCAGCCAGCAGAGAACGATAAGCAGAAAGAACGCAAACCCGGTAGAAGAAGGAAAAATAAACAGGCTGCTGCGGTTTAGCGTGACCTCCGGCGCCGCTGGCAGGCGCCGTTCAAGCCACCGGGAGAAACGCTGTTGGTAGAGATTGCGGATCACTGTTTTCATAACCCTTTTGTCTCTATGGGGTATTGCGGCGCGGACGGAAACTAAAGAATGTCTACAGCATTGAGTACCCGCTGCACCAGCAACCCACTGTCCTGACCGGCATGTTCACCGGCCCCCCGCAGACGGTGCGCTGCCACAGCCGGGAATACTGCCTGCACGTCTTCCGGGATCACATACTGGCGTGCCTGGATCAGCGCCCAGGCGCGTGCACATTGAAGGGTTGCCAGCGTTCCCCGAGGGGAAAGACCACACTGAAAAACGGCCTCATCGCGAGTGTATTGCGCCAACCTTTGCAGGTAATCCACCAGGCTCTCAGAAGCTTTGACAAGGTTAACCTGCTGCTGGATTTTCAGCAGTTGATCAGGGTTCAGTAAGGGCTTCATATCCACCAGCCGCAGACGGGGATCTGTGCCGCTCAACAACTGTCTTTCCGAGGCCGGATCAGGGTAGCCCAGTTCGATGCGCATTAAAAACCGGTCCAGTTGCGATTCCGGTAGTGGGTAAGTACCCGACTGGCTAACCGGGTTCTGCGTGGCAATCACAAAAAAGGGTTTTGGCAAAGGCCTGGTCTCGCCCTCGACAGTGACCTGTCCTTCCGCCATCGCCTCCAGTAGCGCGCTCTGCGTTTTCGGCGTGGTACGGTTGATCTCATCTGCCAGCAATAACTGGTTGAATACCGGACCCGGGTGGAATTCAAACAGGCTGCGCTCGCGGTCATAGACCGACACGCCGAGAATATCCGCTGGCAGCAGGTCGCTGGTAAATTGAATGCGGTTATAGGACAGGCCGAGAACTTTGGCGAGGGCGTGAGCCAGGGTGGTTTTCCCCATCCCCGGGAGGTCTTCAATCAGCAAATGACCCTGGGCAAACAGACAGGCCAGCGCCAGTCTGATCTGCTCTTCCTTGCCAATCAGCACGGTACCGATGACCGCGACGAGTCTGTCTACTACTTTTTGCATGGAGGCCCCATCCACTGTAAATGTCACCGCAGGCCGTTGATTCGCACCTCTTGCTCAGAGAGTATCAAGCCCACGCTTCAAGTCGGCTTTAATATCCTCTATATCCTCGAGACCGACTGCGATGCGGATCAGGTTTTCAGTAATTCCCGAAGCCGCTTTCTGCTCGTCGCTGAGGCGCCCGTGGGTGGTCGTTGCGGGATGAACGATGGTGGTCTTGGCATCCCCCAGGTTTGCTGTGAGTGACAGGATTCGTGTGCTGTCGATCACCTGCCAAGCCTGCTCGCGGCCACCTATGACACGAAATGACAGCACTCCGCCAAAACTGCGCTGTTGTTCAGCAGCAAGCCCATGCCCCGAATGCTCTGGCAGCCCGGCATAAAACACTTTTTCTACCGCTGGTTGTTGTTGCAGCCAGAGCGCCAGAGACATGGCATTGACTGAATGGGCATCCATACGCAACCGCAGTGTCTCCAGACCCTTGAGAAACACCCAGGCATTGAAGGCGCTCATGGTGGGACCGGCACTGCGGATAAATGCCAGCACTTCATTGACCAGCTCACTGCGGCCACACACCACACCGCCGAGACAGCGGCCCTGGCCGTCCAGGTATTTGGTGGCGGAGTGCACCACCAGGTCGGCACCCAGCGCCAGCGGCTGTTGCAGCGCCGGGGTACATAAACAGTTATCCACCACCAGCAGCGCGCCATGCTCATGAGCCAGCGCCGCCAGCTTTTTGATATCGGCAATTTCGCACAGGGGATTTGAAGGGGTTTCCAAAAACAGCAATTTTGTTTCCGGGCGCAACGCCTGCCGCCACTGTTCAAGGTCGGTGACAGGGACAAACGAGCTCTGCACACCGAATTTACCCAGATATTTCTCCATCAATACTGTTGTGGTACCAAACACATCCCGGGAACACAGCACGTGATCCCCGGCTTTCAGCAGGGCAATACAGGTGCTGAGAATGGCGGCCATACCGGAGGATGTGGCCACTGCCTGCTCGGCTCCTTCAAGAGCGGCGATACGGTCCTCGAAATTACGCACCGTAGGGTTGGTGTAACGGGAATAGACATTACCGCTCTGCTCTCCAGAGAAACGAGCCGCCGCCTCGGCCGCATTGGCGAAGACGTAACTCGAGGTCAGGAACAGCGGTTCGCCGTGTTCACCTTCGGGGGTACGGATATGTCCCGCCCTGATGGCCAGAGTATCCAGCGCTGCGCCAAAAAGCGGGTCGTCATGTTGCTCTGTCATTGACTATTACTCTGCCTCACCACAGGGGTTGTGCAATCCAATCACTTCACCGTTGCCGGTACTGGCAGACCGGTTGTTTTTGCTTTTTGCCTGGTCATTGCGCTGCTCATCCAGCTTGGTGAGATACTGGCCATCGACGTCACCGGTCACATAGTTGCCGTCAAAAACCGCGCAGTCAAATTTCTCGATGTTGGGATTACCCTCGGCAGCACTGGCCACAAGGTCCTCGAGATCCTGGTAAATCAGGCAATCGGCACCAATCAGCTCGGCTATCTCCTTCTCGGTCCGGTTGTGGGCAATAAGCTCACCAGCGGACGGCATATCGATGCCGTAGACATTGGGGTAGCGTACTGCCGGAGCGGCAGACGCCATATACACCTTGCGCGCGCCGGCATCTCTCGCCATTTGAATGATCTCACGGGACGTCGTTCCCCTGACTATTGAGTCATCCACCAAAAGTACGTTTTTGCCTTTGAATTCCAGCTTCACCGCGTTCAGTTTCTGGCGCACAGATTTCTTGCGTTCTTTCTGGCCGGGCATGATAAAGGTCCGCCCAATATAGCGGTTCTTCATAAAGCCTTCTCTGAATTTGACGTTCAGATGTTCCGCTATCGACTGGGCCGCCACACGGCTGGTATCGGGAATGGGTATCACCACATCAATGTCGTGGTCCGGGTAACACCTCAGGATCTTTTCAGCCAGGTGCTCACCCATGCGCAACCGGCATTTGTAGACCGAGATACTATCGATAATTGAATCCGGACGGGCAAAATAAACATGCTCGAATATACAGGGCATCAGGCGGGAGTTTTCCGCGCATTGCTGCAGGTGTAGTTCGCCATCCTCATCCACATACAGGGCCTCACCCGGGGCGAGATCGCGTACCACCTGGAAACCCAGCACGTCGAGGGCAACACTCTCGGAGGCAACCATGTATTCTGCGCCCTTGTCTGTCTGGCGTTTGCCATAAACCAGCGGGCGAATACCGAAGGGGTCACGGAACGCGACCATCCCGTAATTGGCAATCATGCCGACCACAGCGTAGGCACCTCTGCAGCGGCGGTGCACGCGCCTTACAGATTCAAAAATATCATCCGGGCTGGGCTTCAGTTTCCCCAGCAAATGCAACTCGTGGGCAAAAACATTGAGCAGCGCCTCTGAATCGGAGTCCGTATTGATGTGGCGCAGGTCCGACTTGAACAGGTGCTCCAGCAACTCTTCCGTATTGGTCAGGTTGCCGTTGTGGGCCATGCAGATTCCGTAGGGGGAATTCACATAAAAAGGCTGCGCCAAGGCCGGGCCGGAACTGCCCGCTGTGGGGTAACGCACATGCCCGATGCCCATATTGCCTTCCAGTTCGGCCATATGGCGCGTGTGAAACACATCTCTGACCAGCCCTACGCCTTTGCGCTGGTTGAGGCGTCCACCCACACAGGTCATGATGCCGGCAGCATCCTGACCACGATGTTGCAACATGGTCAATGCATCGTAGAGCTGCAGTTTGACATCACTTTTACCAAAAATTCCGACTACACCACACATGGGTCAGGCAACCTCTATAACCGTCGTTTACCAAGCTGTTTTTATTGCGTTCAGAGCAAATTCTTTAAAAAGTTCAGTAGCGCCGCGCCGGTATCCCTGGCCCAGTCTTCAAATTGCATAAAAAATGAAATCATCACTGATTGCTGCCACCACAAATCCTGTTTAACCGGCAGCATCTCCGTCAGAATGATCAGTACCGCCATCACAATGATGACACCGCGGGTCACACCAAACAGCAATCCCATCAAGCGGTCCGTTCCCGTCAGCCCCGTTGCTTCTACCAATTTGCCAAGCAGGTAATTACAGATTCCACCGACAATCAGTACGGCAATAAACAGTGTCACCCAGGCGGCCAGCATGCGGAGCGATGGCGTGGTGATGAGCTGTTCCATCCAACTGGCGAGTTCATCGTGAAAAATCGACGCGATGACTGCCGCCGCCAACCAGATCAGCAGCGACATGGCCTCTTTCACAAATCCGCGCACCAAACTGATTATCGCCGATAAGCTAAGAATAGCGATGATGGCCCAGTCAGCCCAATTCATGGTCAAGCCTCACAAAAACAGCGACAGAGTGTAACAGAGCACCCGTTTGAGGTCAGGGTTCAAAGTGCACCAGCAGCGCATTGAGACTGTATTTTTTATCAATCACAGCCTTTTCCTGCAGGAGCTTCTCTTTCAACACTTTTGGGCCGACAAAGACCCGGTTCAACTGGCCTTCGTTATCACGCTGCTGCTGGACAAACGCGTCATAGCCATCGGCTTGCAACTGCTTGACCAGGGTCTGTGCACGATCGGAATCGCGAAAACTTCCCACCTGTAATACCCAGGATTCAGGCAGACCTTTCTCTGTCAGAGTCGGCGGTGTAATGGCAACGGACTCGGCCTGTTCGGCACTCTCCACACCCAGCTGGTAGGCTTCTTCGGGAGCGGGAGCCGGGTCAATATCGACCGGGCGGTGGGGTTCTGGAACGCTAACCGGCGCGATCGCGGGCTTGGGCGGAATACGACTGGTGGTATCGACCTGAGGAGCATCGGAGAAATCGAACAGCACGGCAAATAAAATAAGCAGCAGTGCCAGCAGAACAAAACCACCGACAATTCTCTGTTTTACGTTTTCTGTCAGCACAAGCCATTCCTTCTCAGGAAGATTGTATGTTTTCCAGTATTGGACCCACTGTAAAAAAAGAGCCGAACACCACGACCCTGTCACCTTCTCCAGCATGCTGCAACGCTTTTTCAAACGCAGACAGCGGCGAAGGACAACAGTATACATCGCTGTTGGCAGCAGCTCCGGCATTGTACAACAATGCTTCCAGGTTTCCCTCCGTGGCGGCTCGCAACTGATCCGGGATACTGCAGGGCAACCAGGCCCTGACCAGTGGGATCATGGGCAGCAGTGTTCCCGCAATATCCTTGTCGGCCATCATGCCGACCACGGCGATCAGGTGGCCTTTTAACGGCGCCAATCGTTCCGCAAGCAACTCTGCGGCCTGTGGGTTGTGCGCCACATCGAGAATAACCGGCACGCCTGAAACACTTATTTCCTGAAAACGGCCCGCGACCCTTACCCCGGACAGGGATTGGGTGTTGATATCGCATGCCGGCAAACCGGTAATCATCGCGGTGGCCTGCAGGGCACAGGCCAGGCTGTTGACGGGCAGGCTATGCTCGGGAACCGCCTGAAACTGGCTGACTGAGAAATCACGTTCGTTGACGAGCAGTGTGGCACCTATGTCTGCGGCAGTGTGTACAATACCCTCAACCGGAAAGCTGTCCCCACACACCAACGGACGTCCAAGACGGGCTATGGCCGCTTTTTCGGCCCCTATTCTGTCGAGGTCGTCGCCCAACCAGTCCTGATGGTCGAGGGCAATACTGGTCACAATTGCGATATCCGCATCGACGGTATTGACGGCGTCGAGCCTGCCACCCAGCCCCACCTCCAGAATGGCCACGTCCAGTTCCGCTTCGGACATCAGCATCAGGGCCGCGAGAGTGCCAAATTCAAAGTAGGTCAGACTGGTGTCACCACGGGCATCCTCTATGCGCTGGAATGCATCACAGATCGCATTATCCGTGGCTTCTACACCCTGGATAACAATGCGTTCGTTGTAATTCACAAGATGGGGTGAGGTATAACAACCCACGCGATAGCCCTGATCCATTAGCAGGGTCTCTAATGCGGCAACACAGGATCCCTTGCCATTGGTGCCAGCTACGGTCACGATAATTTGTGCGGGGGAGAGACACTGTAAAAGCCGGGCAACACGCCCGACCCGCGACAACCCAAGTTCTATTTCAGTGGGGTGCCGCTGTTGCAGCAAGCTCAGCCATTCACTCAGTGAACGAGGGGGCATCTATGCCGTCGGGTTCCGGAGTATTGGTAAATTTGGATAACAGGGAGGCGATGGTATCGCGCATTTCCGGGCGCGGAATAATCAGGTCAATAGCGCCATGCTCCAACAGGAACTCGGCACGCTGAAAACCTTTTGGCAAACGCTGGCGGATTGTCTGTTCGATGATATTGGGTCCGGCAAAACCGGCCCGCGCACCGGGCTCGGCCGCATTAATGTCACCCAGCAGTGCAAGGCTTGCTGAAACACCGCCATAAACAGGGTCTGTCATCACGGAGATGTAGGGTGTTCCCTGAGCTTTCAGCTTCTCGATAATGGCACTGGTTTTGGCCATTTGCATCAGGGATATCAGCGCTTCCTGCATGCGTGCACCCCCGGTTGCGGAGAAGCATACCAGCGGGGCATTTTCATCCAGGGCAACCTGGGCAGCGCGGGTGAAACGCTCGCCCACCACGTACCCCATAGAGCCGCCGTGGAAGGCAAATTCAAAGGCCACTGCAACAACCGGCATTCCTTTAAGAGTACCTTTCATGGCGACCAGAGCGTCGTCTTCACCGGTCGCCTTCTGGGCGTCGGCCAGTCGATCCTTGTACCTGCGAACATCCTTGAACTTCAGACGATCAATGGGTTTTACCTCTGTTGCCAGCTCCTCGCGACCTTCTTCATCGAGGAAAAAGTCGAGACGGCGACGGGCACCGATACGCAAATGGTGATCACACTTCGGGCAGACATCGAGGTTTTTTTCCAGCTCAGGGCGATAGAGCGGCGCGCTGCACTTTGGACACTTTTTCCACAACCCTTCGGGAACGCTTTGGGTTCGATCTTTTTTCTGGGTTGCAGGTCCTTTCGGACGAATTTTTTCCAACCAGCTCATAGTTAATTCCGTTAGTTATCCAGCGCCTGACGCATCTCTGCAATCAATGCTGATACCTCTTTAGCATAAACCACCGGGTCAGCTTCGCCAGACTCTGCAAGTTCGGCCATTCGGTTAACCAGCACACTACCAACCACGGCACCATCGGAGAGGTCTGCAACCGCCCGTGCCGAAGCGCCGTCTTTGATTCCAAATCCTACACACACCGGCAGTTCAGTCAACGAGCGGATATGGTCGACGTGCTGCTGCACCGACGCCACATCCAGATGTCCTGCCCCCGTCACTCCTTTCAGTGACACATAGTAAATAAACCCGCCCGCCATCGACGTCACCATTTTCTGACGTTCGTGACTGCTGGTCGGTGCCAACAAGAAGATATTTTCAATACCGGCTTCACTGAGATGCTGATTGAATTCCTGGGCTTCCTCCGGTGGCAGATCCACCGTCAGCACCCCGTCCACTCCCGCATCCAATGCAGCGGCGATGAAGGTTTCGTAGCCCATACGCTCGATGGGGTTCGCATAACCCATCAGCAATACCGGGGTATCAGCATCGGTTTCACGGAATTGTTTCACCAGGGCCAGCGCATCGCGAAGGCTGCTGCCGTGGGCCAGGGCACGTTCGTGGGCTCGCTGAATCACTGGGCCTTCAGCGTTGGGGTCAGAAAACGGTACGCCAAGCTCAATGATATCCGCCCCGCTCTCCACCAGGGCATGCATCACCGGCAAGGTGACACCCTTTGCCGGATCACCTGAAACTACATAGGGTACCAGTGCCTTGCGGCCCTGTTTTCTGAGGCTCTCAAAGCGTTTATTTATTCTGTTCACTCAGTTACTTCCAATAATTCTTATCGTTGCCATGAGCATCAAACCGTGATGCCATCAATTTCTGCTACGGTGAGGATATCCTTGTCACCGCGACCTGACAGATTAACCACGATCACCTGCTCGGGATCCATCTGGCGGGCCAGTTTTTCTGCATAGGCCACGGCATGGCTGGATTCCAGGGCGGGCATAATACCCTCCACCTTGGTCAGGCGACGGAAGGCATCCATAGCTTCATCGTCATCAATGGTTACGTAATTAACCCGGCCAATATCTTTCAGCCATGCATGCTCCGGACCCACGCCGGGGTAATCCAGCCCGGCGGAGATGGAATGGGTTTCAATAATCTGGCCATTTTCATCTTCCATCAGGTAAGTACGGTTACCGTGTAGTACGCCTGGAATGCCATCGTTTAACGGTGCAGCATGCTTTCCTGTCGCCAGCCCAAAACCGCCCGCTTCAACGCCGTACATTTTTACCGACTCGTCCTCAAGGAAGGGATGAAACAGGCCGATGGCATTGGAACCGCCACCGACACAAGCCACCAGGGCATCCGGCAACTTGCCCGCCTGATCCAGCGACTGCTGACGCGCTTCCCGACCGATAACGGACTGGAAGTTACGAACCAGTTCAGGGTATGGGTGGGGGCCCGCACAGGTACCAATAATGTAGAAGGTATTGTCCACGTTGGTGACCCAGTCACGCATGGCCTCGTTCATCGCGTCTTTCAGCGTTTTGGAGCCGGACGTCACAGGGATGACCGTCGCACCCAGTAGCTTCATGCGGTATACATTCAGGGATTGGCGGTGAACATCTTCTTCGCCCATGAAAACGTGACACTCCAAGCCCAGTCTGGCCGCAACCGTCGCTGTAGCGACCCCATGCTGACCGGCACCGGTTTCCGCGATCACGCGTTTTTTGCCGGTATGTTTGGCCAAAAGGGCCTGGCCGATGGTGTTGTTTATCTTGTGAGCACCGGTATGATTCAGATCCTCCCGCTTCAGGTAGAGTTGCGCTCCGCCCGTCTCACGGGTCCAGCGCTCGGCAAAATACAGGGGGGAAGGTCTGCCCACATAGTGAGCCAGATCGTAATCAAACTGCGCCTGAAACTCGGGATCATCCTTGAGGCTGCGATAAATTTGTTCCAGCTCATCCAGGGCGTAGATCAGCGTCTCGGAGACAAAGCGCCCGCCGTAGGGACCAAAATGACCCCGGGCATCGGGCATATGACTAAAATCCACTTTGATTTTTTCGTTCACTGGACTCTCCCAAACTCACCCGGCATTGGCCCGGGCAATAAACTGTTGAATACGTTGTGAGGACTTCACCCCGGGTGTATCTTCCACGCCACCGCTGACATCGACACCGTAAGGATTCACCTGCGCCACGGCATCAGCAACATTGTCAGGCGACAGGCCACCCGCAAGAATCAGCGGAAAATCCACTGTTTTGGGCAACCGCTGCCATTCAAAACTTTCACCCGTACCGCCATATTTATCTTTGTGCCAGGCATCTACCAGGAAGCCGCATGCACCTGGAAAGCTTGCCACGGTTGCCGGCAAGTCAATTCCCGGAGCCATGCGGATAGCCTTGATATAGGGCCTGCCAAACTGGCGGCAATAGGCATCATCCTCGTCCCCGTGAAACTGCAATAACTGCAGGTTTACGGCTCGCGTCGCCCTGTCAACCTCTTCGGCTGTTGCATTGACAAAAAGACCCACCGTCGTCACAAACGGACCCACTGCGCTGGCAATCAACGCCGCCTTTGAATGGTCCACAAAACGGGGGCTTTTCGGGTAGAACACCAGGCCAATGGCATCAGCACCGGCCTCTGCTGCTACAACGGCATCTTCATGCCTGGTAATGCCGCAGATTTTTACACGTGTTCGTTTCACAGTAGCTTCCAGTAGCAAGGGTGCGGATTGTAGCAAAAAGGGGTCATTCCGCCTATTGCCTGACCCGCCTATTCTTCATTGATAAACTGAGGTCCTGGCTTAAATTCTGGTACGGCAAATTCCTCGGGATAGTTCACCCCAACCAGATATAATCCATTGGGCGCGGCCGTAGGAGGAGCCTGGGTTCGATCACAGAGCGCCAGCAGTTCTCCTGGCCATGTATGCGGGTAATCTCCCCGACCGACACAGAGCAATGCCCCAACAATATTTCTGACCATGTGATGCAGAAAGGCATTAGCTGTAATTTCCAGAATGACCAGATCACCCTGACGCCAGACTTTGGCGGCATGGACATTACGATTTGGCGAGTTTGACTGGCAACCCGCAGCCCGGAAAGAACTGAAGTCACGCTCACCGAGCAGCAACTGTGCTGCGTGATGCATCTGCACCTCGTCGAGGGGCCGCTTTTCCCAGGTCAGCCAATGGTAGAAAAGTGCTGAACGCTGCGGCTGATTAACAATCAGGTAACGATAGGTTCTGGCTCTGGCCGCAAAGCGGGCGTGAAACTGTGGAGACCTATCTTCCGCCCAGTGCAGGCGTATGCCAAACGGAAGGTTGGCATTGACGCCCAAAACCCAGTTTCTCGGGTTGCGATCAGCCCCGGTATCAAAATGAATCACCTGGTTGGTCGCGTGCACGCCTGTATCTGTTCGGCCGGCACAGGCGACAGTGATGCGTTCGTTGGCCACCTGAGTCAATGCCGCCTCAACATGAAACTGAACACTGGGACTATGGGTCTGGCGTTGCCAGCCACAAAAAGCGCTGCCGTCGTATTCGACGGCAGCTGCGATGCGTTTTACGCCTTCTGGAAGCAATTCGCCATCCGGCACCAGGCCATTGGGCGAATACTCCCAGGGTTTCCCCTGGGCCATAATCGTCAGGTCACTGTTTCAAGCAGGTTGCGAGCTTTCTGTATCTGCTCCTCGTTGCCCTCTGCGATTACTTCATTGAGCAGATCACGGGCATTTTCGGAATCACCCATGTCCATATAGGTTTCTGCCAGAACCAGCTTGGTGTCACATTCGTCTTCGTCACCGAACGCTTTGAGCTCTTCGTTGAGATTTTGGGTATCTTCCCCTTCATCAGCACCAGATAAAATCGAGTCTTCCAGCTCTTCCAGCGTTTGTTCTTCCAGCGCATCCGGCGCAACAAAGTTGTCCTCAGCTGCAACTACGGGTGCTTCGGGCTCAGCTTCCAACTCGACATCGGGCATTTCCTCGTCAATTTCAGAAGAGAGGGAATCCAGGTCAACATCTTCCAGATCCAGGTCGAGGTCAAAGTCCGCGTCTACAGTTTCCTCAACCGCTTCAGGGGTTTCATCGAGGCCTACTTCGAGGGTATCTTCAAGGGATCTTTCGCTCAGAATTTCTTCTTCGAGAGCCTCAGCGCCGAGGTCAAACTCTTCAGGTAATTCGAGCTCGGGTTCTACCTCGAGTTCGACGGCGGGCTGCGCTTCCGACTCTTCCAGTGCTTCGGGAATGGCATCTGGCGACACATCACCCAGATCGAAATCCAGGGACGGTTCTACAAAGTCACTGTCTTGTTCCTCAGGAGCAGAAAACTCGGCTACCTCGGGTAATTCAGAAACTGTATCCAGTTCATCCGAATCACTATCAATCTCTTTAAAGTCGTCTTCCGGTACCAGTTCAGCCCTTAATACTGCCGCCTTGGCTTGCGCAGCAGGATCATCGAGTGCCAGGAGTTGCTGGTACTGCTCGGCAAAGGCATCGGGATCATTGGCATTGACATAGACCTCCAGCAGTTTCAGGCGCAACGCCGTATCCTGCGGATCCTGCTCAATGGCACCTTTGAGAATATTCTCCGCCTGAGTGTAATTGCCCAGCGACAGGTAAATATCCGCTTCACCTTTGGGGTCAACGCCCTCGCCGTCTTCAAGCTGCAGCTCGTCAAGCTCTTCGATATCCTCAAGATCTTGCAGGCCTTCTTCATCCAGGTCTTCGGCGAGTTCGGCAATGTACTCTTTGTCACTGTCGCTAAGCAGCGCCTCTTCATCCTCGACTTCGTCCAACGCTAACGGCTCGTCTTTATCCACCAGCGTTTGCAGAGACAACTCATCAGTGGCTTCGTCGTCCTGCTTGCGATTTCTGAACAGCATCAACACAGCCAGTAGCAGTGCCACCAAACCAATCGCGGGATAAAGCAGGTAGTCCATCCACGCGGAAATATCAAAGCCCTTATCCTGTTTTACGGGCTCGGCTTTTACAGCAACCTCTTCACTGACAGTGGTATCAGGCTTTTCTGCGACAGTTTCTGCAGTGACTTCAGGGGCGGTAGCCTGGTCAGCCACTTCACTTTCGGGCTCGACCCCTTCAGGCTCAACCAAAGTCGCCACCTGACTTGCCCGCATGGAATCATCCTGAATTTCCAGCAAGCGCTCATTGGTGGAAAGCTGCTCTTCAAGCATCGCAATGCGCTCTCTGAGCTCCGCATTTTCGCGTGTAGCCTTATCCAGTTCTTCGCGGGCAACGGTTAGATCTGCACCACCACTAACAGAGGTTCCCTCAGAACCTTCAACCGCTTCTTCGCCGGCACTTGCAGAGGATAGTGCTTGATCTGCACCCAGGGCAGCCAGTTTCAGACGCCCCTCACCGGAATCTTCAGCAGTGTCACTGCCCTGAGTGGATGATGTGGCATCCAGCATCGGGGCCTGTGCAGCCTCAGACGCAGACTCTGCGATCGCCAGCTCTGCAGCACTGTCCGCGGCGGATAACGCCTGGATATCACTGCCTTCTGGCAGACGGAGTACCGCGCCTTTTTTCAGCAGATTGATATTGCCGTTGATAAACGCATCGGGGTTTGCCTGCTTGATCGCAGCCATGGTTTGCGACATGGTCGCACCCTGGGGCCGGATTTTAGTGGCGATGGCCCATACCGTGTCACCACTGGCAACCCGGTATTCGTCATCACTGATGGCCAGTGCTGGGGATACGGTAGTGCGGGGCGCTGGGGTACTGGGCTCGGCTGTTGGTGTTGCCGTTGGCTGCGCGCCTGAGCTCGCAGCCTCAATCTTTTTTGCTACAGGCTTCTCCGTGGCATAAAGCGGCATATCCAGTAGCAGAGTGTACTCACGCAACAAACGGCCTGCCGGCCAGTCCAGTTCCACCAGAAAGTCCAGATAGGGTTCACGGATAGGCCTTTTTGATGAGACCTGAATGACCGGGTTGCCCTTGTCAGACAAATTGATTTCAAAACGCAAATCGGTAAGAAGGAAAAGTCGATCAACACCCGCAGTGTCAAAATCCGTCTGTGAACCCAGGCCCGCAAGCATTTCCAGTTCGGTCAATTCACCGACATTGAGAAGCTGAATTTCTGCATCCAGCGGCTCGTTGAGAGCGGAGTTAAGTGTAATTTCTCCCAGCCCTACAGCGAGTGCATGATTGGTGATAACCGCACCGAGAAATCCGGCAGCCAAGGTCAAGTGACGTAACTTCATACGATATTCCCTGTTTTGCTGTGTGACAAAGACCTGCAAACCAGCATCATCGGCACACAAAAAACCATTTACATGATGTGAGGTTGTTGCTGCAAGTATTTATGAGTCAACACAATTGTTCAACCGCTAGTATCATTAAAAACAAACAAAATGACTGAACCTTCATAAGGATTTATGACCGGTCGCACAAAAATGCCACGACAACGCATGGCGTGCAGTGGCATTTTTTCGTGGAAATGGGCCCACTAGCTCTCCAGCAGGATTCTCAACATCCGCCGCAGGGGTTCCGCTGCGCCCCACAACAGCTGATCGCCCACTGTGAAGGCAGACAGGTATTGGTTTCCCATATTCATCTTGCGCAAGCGCCCCACTGGCACGTGCAGATGGCCGGTCACTGCCGCAGGGGTCAATTCCTTGAGTGTGATGGCGCGTTCATTGGGAACAACCCGTACCCAGTCATTAGCCTCTGCCAGCATGCCCTCGATTTCATCCAGGGGAACATCCTGTGTCAGTTTGACTGTCAGCGCCTGGCTGTGACAGCGCATGGCACCAATCCGCACACAGACGCCGTCCACCGGAATCAACGTGTCACCACTGCGACCGAGAATCTTGTTGGTCTCGGCCTGCCCCTTCCACTCTTCCTTGCTCTGACCACTTTCCAGCTGAACATCAATCCAGGGCAGCAGGCTGCCAGCCAACGGGGCCCCGAAGTTATCAGTGGGAAAATCGTCACTGCGCATGGCTGCAACCACTTTGCGGTCAATATCGAGGATCGCAGACGCGGGGTCTTCCAGTTCGGCGGACACGGATTTTTCAATCGCTCCCATCTGTGCGATCAGTTCGCGCATGTTCTGTGCGCCCGCACCCGATGCCGCCTGATAGGTCATGGCGGAGGTCCACTCTACCAGCCCCTGATTGAAGAGGCCGCCCATGGCCATCAACATCAGGCTCACTGTGCAGTTACCGCCGATATAATTTTTAACCCCGCTGGCAATGCCATCCTTGATGACGTTGAAATTCACCGGGTCCAGTACAATCAGCGCGTCGTCAGCCATACGCAAAGCCGAGGCCGCATCAATCCAGTAGCCATCCCAGCCAGCATTTCTCAATTCGGGATAAACCGCCTTGGTGTAATCGCCGCCCTGGCAGGTAACAATAATATCCATCTGCGACAGAGACTTGATGTCACTGGCATCCAGCAGCGGTGGCACATCGACGCCCACATCAGGACCCGGCTGGCCCATCTGGGAGGTGGTGAAAAAGATGGGCTCGATATCTGCAAAATCCTTTTCCTGCTGCATGCGATCCATCAGCACAGAGCCAACCATACCTCGCCAACCGACAAAACCTACTTTTTTCATGAAAATTGACCTATTAAAAATCTGTTCAAAGACTAACCTGAGTTGTGATCAGAGCGCGGCCAACACGGCATCACCCATTTCGGAGGTACTGACCTTACGGGTACCCATCGTGTAGATATCTGGAGTACGCAGCCCCTGATCCAGCACCTGGCTCACCGCCTCCTCAATGGCAACCGCTGCATCCGGCGCGTTCAGGGAATAGCGTAGCATCATTGCCGCGGACAGAATCGTCGCCAGAGGGTTGGCGAGGCCCTGGCCGGAAATATCCGGGGCAGAACCATGGCAGGGTTCATATAACCCCTTGCCGTTTTTATCCAGCGCCGCTGAGGGCAGCATGCCGATAGAGCCGGTGAGCATGGCCGCCGCATCAGAGAGAATGTCACCAAACATATTGCCGGTTACCATCACGTCAAATTGTTTGGGTGCCTTGACCAGTTGCATGGCGGCATTGTCCACATACATGTGCCTCAGCTCTACCTCGGGATAATCTTTGGCCACCTCTTCCATGATCTCTCGCCACAAAACCGTAGCTTCCAGCACATTGGCCTTATCTACCGAACAGACCCGGCGGTCGCGGACCATGGCAGCCTCGAAGGCCACTTTGCCGATGCGGCGAATTTCCGATTCTGAATACTTGTAAGTGTTATAGCCCTCGCGCTCACCATTCTCCAGGACGCGAATACCGCGGGGCTCGCCAAAATAGATGCCACCGGTCAATTCGCGCACGATCAGAATATCCAGGCCGGCGACAATTTCCGGCTTCAGGGACGATGCCTCAGCCAACTGCGGGTAGAGAATGGCCGGACGCAGGTTGCCGAATAATTCCAGTCCGGAGCGCAGCTTCAATAACCCCTTTTCCGGACGAAGGTGACGTTCCAGGCCATCCCACTCGGGGCCACCCACGGAGCCCATCAGAATCGCGTCGCTGCGATGGGCCTTTTCCAGGGTTTCATCGGGACAGGGTTCACCCACAGCATCACAGGCTGCACCGCCCAGAAGGCCCTCCTCAAATACCAGCCCCAGGCCAAACTGCTCATCCACTTTGCCGAGCACCTTAAGCGCTTCATCGACAATTTCCGGCCCGATGTGATCGCCTTTGAGTATCAGTACTTGCTTGCTCATAACTTTTATTCCCTACTTAATGGCATGGTAGAGCCAGGGATTGGCTTTACCGTGACCAGCTTCAAAGGCGCGAATGGCATCGGCTTCCTGAAGTGTCAGACCGATTTCGTCCAGACCTTCCAGCAGACAGTGCTTGCGGAACGCATCGACTTCAAAAGGGAGTTCTTCTCCATTCGGCTTCACGACGACCTGGCGGGACAAATCCACGGTCAACTCATAACCCTCTGCAACCTCTGCCTCTTCAAACAACTTGTCGACTATTTTTTCTTCTAAAACAATAGGAAGTAATCCATTTTTAAAGCAGTTATTAAAGAAAATATCAGCAAAACTCGGGGCGATCACAGCGCGGAAACCATAGTCATCCAGAGCCCAGGGAGCATGTTCACGGCTGGAACCACAGCCGAAATTTTCCCGTGCCAACAGCACTGAGGCGCCGGCATAGCGAGGCCAGTTGAGCGGAAAATCCGGGTTCAATGGGCGCGTAGAACAGTCCTGGCCGGGGCGACCTTCATCCAGGTAACGCAGCTCATCGAACAGGTTCGGGCCAAACCCGCTGCGCTTGATCGACTTCAGGAACTGCTTGGGAATGATCATGTCGGTATCGACATTGGCGCGGTCCATAGGGGCCACCAGCCCTTTGTGTACAGTAAATGCTTTCACGGCAATCTCCTCAATCCAATGCGCGCACGTCGGTAATATGACCGGCAATCGCCGCGGCAGCGGCCATGGCTGGACTCACCAGATGGGTTCGACCACCGTTGCCCTGACGGCCTTCAAAGTTGCGGTTGGAGGTAGAGGCACAATGCTCACCTGCCCCAAGGCGATCTGCATTCATGGCCAGACACATAGAGCAGCCCGGCTCGCGCCAGTCCATTCCGGCTTCAATGAAAATCTTGTCCAGGCCTTCCGATTCCGCCTGGGCCTTCACCATCTGGGAACCGGGAACGACCAGCACCTGCTTAACGGTACCGGCCACTTTTCGGCCACGGGCCACATCGGCTGCGGCACGCAGGTCCTCGATACGCGAGTTGGTGCAGGAGCCAATAAACACCCGGTCCACGGGGATATCGCTGATGGCCGAACCACCCTTAAGGCCCATGTATTTCAGCGCCCTTTCAATACCCTGCCGTTTCACCGGGTCAGACTCGTCCTCGGGACGGGGAATGGTGCCATTCACGGGAGCAACCATTTCCGGCGAGGTTCCCCAGCTCACCTGAGGCTCAATGGCATCGCCATCCAGTTCCACGACGGTATCAAACACGGCATCGTCATCACTGCGCAGGGTTTGCCAGTAAGCCGCCGCCTGATCCCACATTTCTCCTGTCGGTGCAAAACGCCGCCCCTTGAAGTACTCGATGGTTTTCTCATCCACAGACACCATGCCCACCCTAGCTCCGGCTTCGATGGCCATATTGCAGACCGTCATGCGACCTTCTATGGACATATCCTGGAATACCTGACCGGCAAACTCGATCGCGTAACCGGTACCACCGGCAGTACCGATTTTGCCGATAATGGCCAGCACCACATCCTTGGCAGTAACGCCCGGTCCAAGGGTGCCGTCCACACGAATCAGCATATTCTTCATCTTCTTGGTCACCAGACACTGGGTGGCCAGTACGTGCTCCACTTCTGACGTACCAATACCGTGGGCCAGACAAGCAAAGGCACCGTGGGTCGCTGTATGGGAATCACCACAAACCACGGTCATACCCGGGAGAGAGGCCCCCAATTCCGGGCCCATCACGTGCACGATGCCCTGTCCCATCTCGTTCATCTTGAATTCGCGGATACCGAAATAATCGCAGTTCTCATCCAGGGTCTTTACCTGAATACGGGAGGTCTCGTCGGGGATGGCGTCCACGCCGGCGGCGCGTTCTGCCGGGTCAGTGGAAATATTGTGGTCCGGGGTGGCCACATTCACGTCCAGGCGCCAGGGTTTTCGCCCGGCGATGCGCAGCCCCTCAAAGGCCTGCGGAGAGGTTACTTCGTGCAAAATATGACGATCAATGTAGATCAGTGCGGAGCCGTCATCACGCTGCTTGACCAGGTGTGCGTCCCACAATTTGTCGTAAAGGGTTTTTCCAGCCATTATCAATTCCAGCCATTTCTGATGGCGTTATTTTAATCGGCACATCAAATAACACAAATTCATATTTTTTATCGTTTCGATTCCTATCTGGAATTGATATCCTGCTCCCATGGATACGCAATTACTGGAAGCCTTCATCGCCGTGGCGGAAAGCAGTTCTTTCTCGCTGGCCGCAGAACGCATCCATGTCACCCAGCCCGCTGTCAGCAAACGGATTGCACAACTGGAAGACATTCTGGACTGCCGATTATTTGATCGCATCGCCCGCACCGTCACCCTGACCGAGGCTGGCGAAGCCCTCCTGCCCCGCGCACATCGCATACTTCAGGAATTTGCGGATACCCGACAGGCCATCAGCGACCTGTCAGGAGAAATCAGTGGTCATCTGCGTTTGGCTATCAGCCATCATATTGGCCTGCACCGTTTGCCCCCGATCCTCAAACAATTCGCCCAGCGTCACCCATCGGTAAAAATCGACGTGGACTTTATGGATTCGGAAAAGGCCTACGAAGGGATCCTGCAGGGTCGTTTTGAAGTGGCGGTCATTACCCTGGCTCCGCAACCGCATCCGAAAGTTGAGTCCCAAGTTATCTGGCCGGACCCGCTGGTATTTATGGTCGCCGATGACCATTCACTGTGTTCTAAACCTCATCCGGATCTGCAAACACTTTGCGAGTACCCGGCCATTCTCCCCGGCCTGAACACCTACACCGGACGCATGGCCCGGGCCGTGTTTGAAGAACACGGGGTACCATTACCTGCCACCATGGCCACCAACTACCTGGAAACCATCAAGATGATGGTCAGCATTGGTCTCGGCTGGAGCCTGCTGCCAGAAAGCATGCTGGATACCGACTTATGCACCATTCGTATACCCGACATTCACATTGAACGACAGCTGGGCTACATCCATCACCGGGAAAAAAGCCTATCCAATGCTGCACGCGCCTTTATTCAATTACTGGACACTGAAATGTCATAAAAAAACCGCCGCAAGTTGCAGCGGTTTTTCCGGTTGCTTCAATAGATCTGGATACGCCTAGAAGGTATCGATATCCAGTGCCATCACTGACTCCGAACCGGCTTTTATCGCAGCCAGGTAGGCCTGATTGCGGGGCATGATCTGTTCTGCAAAGAACCGCGTCGTGGTGATCTTGCTGTTGTTAAACACACCGTTACCCTCACCTGAGGCATTCAAACGCACAGCCACGATAGCGCTCCTCGCCATCAGGGCTCCGGCCACAGTAGTCCCCATCAACATCATCAGGTTATAGGCAGCAGCACCGGGTGCTGCCCAGTCATCTGTCGCCTGGGCAAATAGCGATTTCACCGCCTGCTGGCACGCCGACAAGGAATATTCCAGCGCATCGGCCATCTCTACCAAGCCTGCAGTCCGGGCCTCGGCCACCACTGGCAGCAGGTCTTTCATCAGTTCACCCGCAGCCACACCTTTGTCACGGGCAATCTTGCGTCCCACCAGATCCATGGACTGGATCCCATTGGTCCCTTCGTAGATAGGCAGGATACGGGCATCACGCATGTGCTGGGCTGCACCCGTCTCTTCCACAAACCCCATACCCCCGTGCACCTGCACCCCGAGGGATGTCACCTCCATACCGATTTCCGTGCACCAGCCTTTTACAAGAGGCGTCAGGATATCCACACGACGCTGATGAAAAGCTGTAACTTCTGCATCTTCCTCCTTGTGAACATGATCTTCATGGGCCAGGGCACTGTAAGCCAGGGCGCGTGCACCTTCCGTCAAGGCACGCATCTGCATGAGCATACGACGCACGTCCGGGTGGTGAATAATCGTCGCTTTCGGCACCCCAGGCGCGCTGCCCTGGACTCGATCCTTGGCGAAGGCCACCGCCTGCTGGTAAGCGCGTTCGCTGATGGAAACCCCTTGCAGACCAACCGCCAGACGGGCTTCGTTCATCATTGCGAACATGTACACCAGCCCCTGGTTCTCCTCGCCTACCAGGTAGCCAACAGCACCATCGTTATCGCCAAAGGACAGTGAACAGGTAGGGCTCGCGTGAATACCCATCTTGTGTTCCAACCCTACACAGTAAACATCGTTGCGTTCGCCGCGACTGCCGTCCTCATTGATAAGGAATTTCGGTACTACAAACAGGGAAATGCCCTTGACCCCTTCCGGGGCATCCGGGGTACGGGCCAGCACCAGGTGAATGATGTTATCGGTGTACTCGTGATCACCCCAGGTAATAAAGATCTTCTGACCGCTGAGCCGGTAGTGATCACCTTCGGGCACCGCCTTGGTCCGCACTGCGGCCAGATCAGAGCCCGCCTGGGGCTCGGTAAGATTCATGGTGCCGGCCCACTCACCGGAAACCAGTTTTGGCAGATACAGTGCTTTTTGTTCATCGCTGCCGTACATGTCCAGAGCGGTAACCACCCCCTTGGTCAGCATCGGGCAAAGACCAAAGGCCATATTGGCGGACTGACTCATCTCGTCGACGGCTACTGACAACAGCATCGGCATGCCCTGGCCACCGTACTCCACATCGCCTGTCAGACTGGTCCAGCCGGATTCGCTCAATTGCTGATAAATGCCGTCCAGAGCCGGCGCAGTAATAACGGTAGTGCCATCCAGTTGTGATCCCTGCTGGTCAGCCACTTGATTGGTGGGGGCAACCACTTCGCCAAAAAAGCGTGCTGCCTCACTCAGAATGGCATCCACCATATCCGGGGTCGCCTCTTCATAGCCCGGCAATTGAGCTATTTTGTCCATACCGAGAACCTGGTTTATCAGGAAGCTCATCTCATCAACGGGAGCCTTGTATACGGTCATTCTCCACCCCTCTATCGGTGTCATTTAATCTGTTTGTTTTGATATAAAGATAGCGACTAGCGGAAAGGATTCTATGTATTTATCGACAAAAACCCATGACGTTCTGTGACTCACGGGTTTCAGGAAGAATACCGGAAGAGGCGGTGACTACAGTGCTGGATCGAGGCGCGTGAGCTGTGAAAACACCTGGGGTTCAAGCAGGTGGCCGGTGTCATCCAAAGGCGGATAGGGCAAGTTTCGCTGGCGGCAATACCTGGCAATGATGGGCTGGCACCATTCGAACAGCACCTGGCGGTACTCTTGCGGATCAATGCGACAGTGCTCGTACAAACCTGCCACCTGCCGCTGTCGCTGTGCCTCCGCCAGGATAATGGCGCAGGCAACAGACACATTAAAGGATTCGGCCATTCCCATCATGGGAACCACAACACAACCGTCTACCATGGCAGACGCCTCGGCGCTGACACCAATTTTCTCCGCGCCCAGTAACAGGGCAGTGGGCCGGCTGTAATCCACCTCGCGGTAATCTACGGCGCGGTCGTCAAAGTGTGCCGCGAGCACCTGGAATCCTTGCCCCTGAAGTTCGTTGATCGGTTCTTCTATATTCCGGTGAACTTGCGTTTTCACCCACTTATGGGACCCCATGGCGGTACCGGTATGAGCACGAAACCCGCCTTTATCGTAAACCGCGTGTACGCGGTGAATACCCACGGCATCGCAGGTACGAATAATGGCAGACAGGTTCTGGCCCTTGTGGACCTGGTCGGTGATAACCGTCAGATCGGGCTGACGGCGAGTGAGGACATCGACAATTTTCTGGTAGCGCTCGGGAGTCATCGCGCCATTATAGGGCAAAGCGGGTTCGAGGCAGCCACCTACATTGAGTCAGCCTATGGAACCGGGGTGGTTTTCAGGCAGGATCGAGAATATCGTCCGCCCAACTCAGGGCTGCCATGACAGGGGGGAAACCAATAGTGCTGACCAGCAACAACAACGCATGGTGAATTTCAGCAGGACTGGCGCCTGCCGCCAGGGCTCGACGGGTATGGCTGTGAACAGCTCCTTCAGAACGTATGCTCGCCGCTGCTGACAACTGGATCAGTTGTGCCGTTTTCTCGTCCAGAGGACCCAGTTCCTTGGCCGTGCTGCCCATGGCTTCAACGGCTTGCGCAAACTCCGGATACTGTTCCGCGAGACTGGCGTAACGTCCGGGTAATTTCCTGTTGTCCATTGCTTTCTCCTGCCAGAAGGTATTTCTCAATGAGTATAGTGGCTGAAATCCCGGGTAACACCCTTGCAGCTATCCGCAGAGAAACGCAGAATCTGGCAAACACACTCAGCAGTGATATCGGGGGCAAGGTTAGTGTATTTAAGCGGACAACGGCTGTGGGACAGCGTCACCCGGACCACCTTATCGGCCTACGCCAGCGGAGCGTTACACTCCATCCCCACCGAAAGTCATAGCAAAACAGAAGTGGTTGGCGATGTACCTGTCAACTTCCAAATACGCGTGGTCAAAAACCTGGCAAGAAAGTCCGCGGAAATGAAAAGCCGCGCCAAGCAGGCACCACAGGCTAAGGACTTCAATCCTTTTCTCCCCTACGACCCGCAACTGTATGTGGGCGAACTTACCGCGCACTACCGCTGCCTGCTTAACAAATTCAACGTCATGGATCACCACATACTGATGGTGACCACGCAGTTTGTCCCGCAACTCGAGCCCTTGAGCCGGGAAGATTTTCTGGCGGCACAGCTGTGCCTTGAAGCCCGGGATGGTCTGGTCTTCTATAACGGAGGCCCCGAGGCCGGGGCCAGTATCACCCACAAACATCTGCAGATGGTGCCGCTGCCCCTCTGTCCGGAATCATTTCCCTTCTTTTCCCTGATAAATGCATCGTCCACCGAGGCCGGAGAGGCGGTTCAATCCAGCCTGCCTTTCGCGCACCTGGTGGCCAGCGCCAGCCAACATGACAACATCCAAACGCGTGCCGAGGAGAACTGGCGGTGCTACCGGACAATGGCTTCACAGCTGGGCCTGCTGCCAGAGAGGGAGGAATCGCCTCTACCCCACAACCTGCTGCTAACCCGCCGTCATCTCTGGGTAGTTCCCCGGCGCTGTGAACGCCATGCCGGGCTTGCGGTGAATGCTCTGGGTTTTGCCGGCACACTGCTGGTCAAGGATCAACAGCAGCTAGAGACATTGCAGTCCACAGGCTGTCTGCCACTGTTACAGGCTGTTGCAGGACGGTCCGGTCAGTGCGGGTGAACCAACGGGGAACTTTTACCCGTATATCCCCTCTGTTATGATCGCCCACTTGAATTTTAGGGCCGTACCCCAATTAACGGGAATGACAGTAAGTTACATGCCGGAAATGCACTGCCGGCAGAAGAATAAAAGAACGTCAGGCCATGTTAAAAAAGATTGACTTGCAGTTACGATCTCGCACGGCTCGCCCTCCTCCGAGAGTCTGCAACGCATCATTTGCACCTCAATAAAAGCGGACAAGAATTAACCCATTGCAGGAGAACATCATGCTGGAAGTCAGCCAGTTAACTCGTTTTTATGATGAGTTCAAAGCCGTTGACAATGTCAGTTTCAACATTGGTCAGGGCGAGATTGTCGGCCTGCTAGGTCACAATGGCGCAGGCAAAACAACCATCATGAAAATGATCAGCGGCTACCTGGAGCCCAACGAAGGTTCCATCAGAATTGACGGGATTGATTTGCAGCTGGATCTGAAACGCGCCCAGCGCTGTATTGGTTATCTGCCGGAAAATCTTCCCATCTATCCGGAGATGACGGTTGCCGAATACCTGGACTATGTCGGCGACATCAAGGGACTCGCCAGCCAGGAAAAAATTGACGAGATCAAACGCGTGATTCTCGAAACGGACTTGATGGACAAGTTGCTATCACCCATCTCTACCCTGTCCCGTGGCTATAAACAGCGGGTGGGCGTTGCGCAGGCCATTCTCGGCAAACCCGGACTGCTCATTCTGGACGAGCCCACCAACGGGCTCGATCCAACCCAGACCGAACAAATGCGCAAATTGATCCGCGAGCTATCCAGCCGTGCCACGGTGATTTTATCCACACACATCATGCAGGAAGTGGAAGCTATCTGTGACAGGGCGCTGATTGTGCGCCACGGGCAGCTGGCTGTGGACGCCAGCCTCGACGAATTGCGCACAAGTAACCACCTGCTGCTTAGCACGTCCATGAATGCTGACGAACTGGCACAACAGCTTGTCAATACTGCCGGCATTGTCACGATTGATTCGTTACAGGCGGAAGAAAAAAACCCGTCCATCTGTCGCTACCGCATAACGGTTGCAGAGGGCACGGATCACCTGGCGCTCGGAGCGCAAATCAACAAACAGCTGATTTCTCAAGGTGCGGAGGTTTACGGTATTGGCGAAGAACGTCGCAATCTGGAAACCCTGTTTCGTGAAGTCAACGCAGCCCCACTGAGCGGTGCCGCAGAGGAGGCCAAAAATGCAGCCTGATAACAAACACATGCCACATATACGCCGCATTGCCGCAAAAGAGGTCTCCCTGTTTTTTGCATCGCCAATTGCCTATCTGTTTTTGGCCACTTTTGCCGGTATCAGCCTGTTTATCTTCTTCTGGGGCGAGTCCTATTTTTCCCGCAACATTGCCGACGTCCGCCCGCTGTTTGAATGGATGCCCGTGCTCCTGATCTTCCTCACCAGCACTCTGACCATGCGATTGTGGAGCGAGGAACGTCGCACCGGGACCCTTGAGCATGTCCTCACACAGCCCCTGCCCCTGTGGCATTTTGTTATCGGCAAGTTCCTGGGCTGTCTGGTGCTGTTGGCCATTGCCCTGTTGATCACCCTGCCGCTCCCCCTGACGGTCGCGCAAATCGGCAAACTGGACTGGGGTCCTGTCTGGGCCGGTTACCTGGCCACATTCCTGCTAGGTGCCGCTTACCTGTCCATTGGCTTGTTTGTGTCTGCCCGCAGTGATAACCAGATCATCAGCCTGATCTGTGCCGTGGCTCTGTCCGGTATTTTTTATCTGGTGGGCACACCCGCCATCACCGACTTTTTCGGCAATGTGACCGGAGAATGGCTGCGAACCCTGGGCACTGGCTCCCGCTTTGATTCCATAACCCGGGGGGTGATTGACGTTCGGGACCTGTATTACTACCTGAGCATCATGATCGCCTTCCTGACCCTGAACACCTTCTTTCTGGAGAAGGAGCGCTGGGCAACTCAGAAAAGCACTCCGCGTCACCAGTCCTGGCGCGCTGTTACAGGCTTGCTCCTGGCGAATGCCATCTGCGCCAATCTGTGGTTGGGCCAGGTTACCATGCTGCGTATCGACACCACCGAGGGCAATCAGTACTCCATATCCGAGGCGACCTTGAATTATCTGGGACAACTGCAGGAGCCTTTGCTGATTCGCGGCTATTTCAGCAGCAAAACCCACCCGTTGCTGGCACCGCTGGTTCCCCAGATGAAAGATATGATTCGCGAATACGAAATTGCCGGACGCGGAAAAGTCAGGGTTGAATTCACTGACCCGGTCACTGATCCCGAGGTGGAAGAAGAAGCCAACAAGAAATACGGTATTCGACCCACTCCGTTACAGGTGGCTGACCGTTACCAGACGGCCATTGTTAACTCCTACTTCAGCATACTGATTAACTATGGCAACGAATTCCAGGCGCTGGGTTTCCAGGACCTGATTGAGGTCAAATCACAGGGCGACAACAGCCTCGAAATCCAACTGCGCAACCCGGAATACGACCTGACAAGAAGTATCAAGAAAGTTCTCAACAGCTACCGCGGGGGCAGTGACATCTTTGAGCTTATCGACGGCTCCATTACCTTCAATGCCTACGTCTCAAAAGATGCGCTGTTGCCAGAACAGCTGGTGGCCTATCGTCAGGGAGTAGAGGAAGTGATCGACGGCCTGAAACAGGAGGCCGGGGACCGCTTGAGCGTTCATTATTATGATCCCGATGCCAACAAGGGCGCTATCGCTCGCATGATTGGCCAGAAATACGGCTTCCAGCCCATGGCCAGCAGCATGTGGTCCGAGGATCATTTCTATTTCTACATTACCCTGGAACAGGGCGACCAGGTCGTCCAGGTTCCGATTGAAGATGCTTCCAAAGAGACCTTTGAACGCAACCTGAAAAGCAGTATCAAACGTTTTGCCTCCGGTATCACGAAAACCATCGCCATGGTCACACCCAAAGTCGACCCCAAGATGGAACAGTACGGCATCACGGTACCGCGCTTTACACTGCTTGGAGACACCCTGGCAGCCGACATGAACGTGGTCGATGAAGACCTCAGCGATGGCAGCGTTTCCCCCGAGGCCGATATCCTGATAGTCGCGGCACCCAACAACCTGAAAGACAAGGAGTTGTTCGCCATTGATCAATTCCTTATGAAAGGCGGCACCGTTATCGCTTCGGCTTCGCCGTTCACGACCACGCTGAGTCAACAGGGACTGGGGCTGGCAAGCCTACAGGGATCATTTCAGGACTGGCTCAGCCATCACGGCCTGACCATCGACAAGAAGCTGGTGCTGGATACGCAAAATACCGCGTTCCCCATGCCGGTGGTGCGCAATGTCGGGGGCTACCAGATGCAGGAAATCCGCGTGATCGAATATCCCTATTTTGTGGATGTTCGCGAAAGCGGCCTCAATCAGGAGAACCCCATCTCTGCCAATGTTCCCCAGGTCACCATGGCATGGGCATCTCCCATCAAGCTTGATCCCGAGAAACAGGGTGAACGAAAAATCACCCAGCTCATCAGGAGCTCTGATAACGCCTGGGTGTCTGATGACATGGAAATCATGCCCGACATCGATGCCAACGGCATGGCGGCCTTCCCTGCCGCCATGGAGAGCGGATCGCAACTGCTGGGGGTCATGAGTGAAGGTCGCTTTACCTCTTACTTCGCCGGCAAGGAATCTCCGCTGCTGTCAGTCACAAGCGCCGAAGCCCCAAAAGCAGACGATACGTCTGAAGAGGCTGACGCAAGCAGTGATGACGCAGATAGTGAAGCCGCAAGCGATAGTCAGCCGGCCGTCACCAGTGTCATTGAACACTCTCCGCAATCGGCACGCATCGTGTTGTACAGCTCAAATGATTTTCTGCGCGATCAAACCATGACCATGGCCAACTCTGCTGCGGGAAGTGAGTACCTCAACCCCATGCAGCTAATGGCCAATACGGTGGACTTCGCCCTGGAAGATGCTGGCCTGCTGAGTATTCGTTCCCGTGGCCATTTCAACCGCACGCTCCCCCCCATGGAGCGCGATAGCCAGGTGTTCTGGGAATATCTCAATTACGCCTTGGCGGTTCTGGCATTGGCAATCATTGCCGGGGTACAGAAAAGACGGAAAAAATCCCGTCATCAACACTACCTGAACGTTTTGGCCAATTAATCCCGGGAGCGACTGATGACTAAGATGAAAACCTGGTTAAGTGCGCTGCTCGTGGCGCAACTGGCACTGGCAATTGGCTTTTACTGGAATACCCAACAGGAACTGCAAAAAAGCCTACCCAAGCCTCTTGTAAATATCGACTGGAATAAGGTTGACCACTTTGTGGTTGGCGATGGCAACCAGCAGGTGGCCCTAAGTTACTCCAAAAACGGCTGGCTGCTCAGTGACCTGGGCATGCTGCCAACCGTAGATGGCACCACCGATCAACTACTGGAAAAGCTCAAAACCTTGCAAACCAGCTGGCCTGTGGCATCGACCCAGGCGAGCCATGCGCGCTTTGATGTCACCGAAGACAAACTCCACCGCTTTGTGGCTTTTTACCACGGCGATGAGCTACTGGGTAAACTGATTGTCGGCTCATCCCCCGGGCTGAAAAAGCTGCATGTGCGGATGGACGGCCAGGACAATGTCTACTCTGTGGACCTGGAACTGGTGGATATGATCACCGCCAGTCAGGCCTGGCTAGACAATTCCCTGCTGAAGCTCGACGAACTGGTGTCCATCCAAGGCACCGATTACCGGTTGCAAAAACAGGGTGAGGATTGGGTGCTGCAGGGCCAGAACAATGCCCAGGGCCTGGAACTCGACAGTGGTAAGGTGGGCGACATGCTCTACGCGCTGAAAGACCTCAGAGTACGCAAGCTGGTCACGGATATGCCCGATCTGGCTGGCAGTGGTTACGCTCAGCTAAGTGTGGAGACTGATCAGAGTGAAAAACCACTTATCTATCAATTCTACATGACCAAGGAAAACTGCTACGTCACCCGTAACGATTACGACGCTATGTTTACCATTGATTGGGGTGACTATGAAAAGATTGCCGCCATGGATGCAGAGAAGTTAACGGTACAACCTGCCGCAAGCCAAGAAAGCGCGCTGGAAGATAACAGTAACGCGCAAAGCTGATAAAGCTGATAAAGCTGATAAAGCTGATAAAGCTGATGCTGATAATAAAGGCCGTTCAGCCATCCTGAACGGCCTTTATCTGTTCAGGTCAGAAATAGGCGCTGGAAGTTGGTGCTTGTCACCTCTGCAACCTGCTGCCAGTCAATACCTTTAATCTCGGCGACGGCCTTCGCCACCTCAACCACGTACTTGGGTTCATTCTGCTTGCCCCGATAGGGAACTGGCGCGAGCCAAGGTGCATCGGTCTCCACCAGCATGTTCTCCAGAGGAACTTTTTTCACTACTTCGCGTAATTCAGCGGCGTTGCGAAACGTGATGATTCCCGAGAAGGAAATCAGGAAATTCAAGTCCATCGCGGCCTTCGCCATTTCCCAGTTTTCAGTGAAGCAGTGGATAACGCCACCCGAAGAGGTACTCGCATGGTCGCGCAGAATGGCCAGCGTTGGCTCTCGAGCCTCGCGGGTGTGAACGATTACCGGTTTCCGGAGTTTTGCGCCTGCCTGCAGGTGACGGATAAAACTTTGCTCCTGCCACTCGGCATTGTCTTTATCGTAATAATTATCGAGCCCGGTTTCACCAATGGCCACAACACCTGGCTGACTACCCAGCGACAGCAACTCGGTAACCTCTGGTAGCGGCGGTAATTCCCGTTGTAACGGGTGAACCCCAACAGAGACCAGCATATCACTACGGGTTTGCGCCAGCTCCACCAGGTGGGAAGAACTCTGTAAGTTGACACCTACTGAAAGAAACTGTGTTACACCGCACTGCCTGGCGGCATCAAGCAACCGATCCAGGGAGTTCTGATAATCAGAAAGATCGAGATGATCCAGGTGGCAATGGGAGTCAACGAGCACAGCAGGATAGCAGTTTAAGTGGTATTACATGGTGTTGGTGGGTTTGCCTGACTCCAGCAGCCCCGCCAGATAGGTCTCGAATTTATCGATAATCGTGTTGTGGCGCTCGTTTAACTGGATACCAACCCCTTCCTTGCGGCTGCCACCCAATCCTTTCGGAGTTACCCAGACAACCCTGCCGGTTAAAGGGATACGCTCCGGTTCGTCCATCAGATCCAACAGAATGAAAACCTCATCACCCAGTGAGTAGGTTTTTCGAGTGGATATGAAAAGACCGCCATGTTTAACAAATGGCATGTAAGACGCGTAAAGAGCATGTTCATCTTTGATGGCTAAATTCAGAATACCGTTTCTGACACTGCCGCCAAATGCTTCCATATTCATAACAGACCCGAACCGAATTTTGCTTAGTGTACTATATGCTGAACCGGGCGTTCCAGTTTGTTAAAACCGTCGCAAGTCCAAAATCTTGGGATATTCAATACCATCACCTGGAAAGATGCTGCCAATCGAGCATCAGTTCCTCCCAGAGCAGATTGATATTGGGGTTTGCCGTGCTGAGCAGGCGGTTTTTTACGTGCACCAACTTGTCCAGGAAACGAAAGGAGATCACCTGCCCCAAACCCGACTGGCTTGACTTAATATCAGTCGAAACACGGTTATAGAGCCAGTCTATGGCCATCACCGCCGGGGCTTTCGTGCACTGCTCCGCCGCTGACAGCGGTATCATGACTCCGGAGCTGACGTCGTCGAGTAGCTGCTCGAATGCCTGGCGTTGCTGGAGCAGGTCAGACTCAAGAAACCGCAACGCCAATAGCGGCCGGCCCGCCGCATAGTCCATCAACTCTGGAAGCCCTTCTGATTTACCCGTCACCTGCGCCAACCAGTGGCTTGTTTCATCGCGGGAAGGCAGGGAAAAGGTCACTTTGCGACAGCGACTCCTAACCGTAGCCGGTAACCGGGACAATTCATGGCTGACGAGAATAATATAGGTATCTCGGGCAGGCTCTTCCAGGTTCTTGAGCAGGGCATTCGCCGCACTCTGGTTCATAGCTTCAGCAGGACTGATGACCACCACCTTGCGCCCACCCTGCATGGCTGTTTTGCCCAGAAACTGTCCCAGTTCCCTCACCGGGTCAATACGAATGGCCTTACCGGATTCCTCAGGCTCTATCCGCAAAAAATCCGGGTGATTCCCCGCCTTAAACAACAGACATTGCTTGCAATTGCCACAGGCAAATCCCGCCAGGGGACCATCACAGATGAGTCTGGCCGACAGCGCAGTGGCAAACTGCTGTTTACCCACAAACTCCGGCCCAGCCAGAAGCAGTGCATGAGGCAACCGCTCACGCTCTGCCAGATCGTCCAACATCTGCCATTGGGCTTTCTGCCAGGGATAGTGCATTAACGATGGCATTATCGCGCTGTCAGTCATAAGCCGTGTCAACAAATGCTTCCAGGGCCTCGCCTATCGCGCTCTGAACCTGAGGCAAGGGTTGGGAGGCATCAATAATTCGATATCGGCGCGGCTCTGCCGCAGCTCTGGCAAGATAGCAATCCCTGACTGCATGAAAGAATGCCAACTTCTCCTGCTCGAAACGATCTGGCACTCCCCTTTCACTGGCCCTGGCCATACCCTGCTCAACACCGATATCAAGCAACAAGGTCAAATCCGGCCTCAGGCCGCCCTGCACCAGGGTTTCCAGTTGCGCAATTTTTTCTACAGCAACGCCGCGCCCGCCTCCCTGATAAGCATAGGTCGCATCGGTAAAACGGTCGCACAGCACCCACCTCCCGGCATTCAAGGCTGGCCTGATCACCTGGGACAGGTGCTGCGCGCGCGCAGCAAACATCAGCAGCAGCTCCGTATTTTCATCAACGATTTCTTCCCGCGGACTGACCAGCAAACCGCGAATTTCCTCAGCCAGTGGCGTACCGCCCGGCTCACGTGTCGCGACGTAATCGAGGCCCTGCTGATCCAGCCATTTACGAATAAACGCAATATTGGTGGTTTTGCCGACACCTTCACCACCCTCTACGGTGATAAATCGTGGTTTTAGAGCACGCATACTGAAGCCACAGTTTCCTTATTTGGGTTGTGAACGATAGTCTGAGCGGCGCTGCAACTGGTACTCGCGCACCGCCTCCTGATGCTCCTCGAGGGTAACAGAAAAGTAATGGCTGCCATCACCCTTGGCGACAAAAAACAGGCTGTCACCATCTTCGGGATGCAGGGCCGCGTGAATAGCCTCACGGCCCGGCATGGCAATGGGCGTTGGTGGCAAGCCCTTGATCAGGTAAGTGTTATAGTCGCTGTGCTGACGCAGGTGTTTGCGTCGGATATTCCCTTTGTAGGCATCCCCCAGTCCGTAGATCACGGTCGGATCTGTTTGCAGGCGCATGCCTTTCTGCAAACGTCGCACAAATACTCCCGCGATTTGGCCCCGTTCTTCAGGCACACCCGTTTCTTTTTCGATAATGGATGCCATTATCAGCGCCTCATAGGGGTCATCGTAAGGAAGGTCAGGCGATCGATTATTCCACTCCTCCGCCAACACGTCCTGCATGCGTTGGTGGGCCCGCAGTAGAATATCGCGATCGGTCTCGCCTTCGCTGTAACTGTAGGTATCGGGAAAGAACCAGCCTTCGGGGTGAATGATCTCCAGGCCCAGCTGCGCCAGTATTTGCTGGTGGCTGCCCGGTGTCAGTACATGATCCAGCTTTTCAATATTGACCACTAATGACAGCCAGTCAGAGAATTTTAATCCTTCAGGAAAGGTCAGGCTGTACTGAATGACGTCCCCACTAACCCACTTTGCCAACAGATCGCGGGGTGTATCCCCGGGCTGTAACAGGTATTCTCCCGCCTTGATCCCCGTCTGGCCACTGAGGCGCCCGTAGAGTGTTAATACCCTGGGCCATTTCAGCAGTTCCTCTTTTTCCATCTGTCTCGCCTGAGCCGTCAATGACGTTCCTGCTGGGACTTTGATGGACAGCGAGCGATTGAGCTTGAGAGGGCTTTCCAGGTAATCCGTCAACCACCAGTTGGCGGCCAACAGGATGGCTGCCGCTACACAGAAAAGAACAACGAGGACCTTGCTTAAGCGCTGAAACATGCAAAATCCTGTGATAACGCACTGGAAAGGGCTTTGGTGGCCTCACCCGGCTGCCATTGACCCACTTCAGCGATATGTCTTACCGGCCAGATACCGGCTACAGAGTTGCATAAAAACAATTCCTCCATGCCCGATAGCTTATCCAGTGTTAGCTCTGCTTCGCGAACGGTATGGTCCAGGGATGGCATCAGCTTGTCCATAAGGTACTGGCGCATGACACCCGCCACACCGCAGTTTCGCAGACTGGGGGTTGACCAGCTACCATCCTGATAACAGAACAAATTGGTCATTGTTCCCTCGATGATATGGCCCTCACTATTCCGCATCAGACCCTCCTGGTACTGATCCTGCCACTCCATGCGGGCCAGCACCTGTTCCAGACGGTTAAGATGTTTGATGCCAGCTAACCACGGGGCTATGGCAAGTCGCTGTTCACAGACCGTCACGGAAACCCCTTTGGTTGCCCAACAATCGGGATAGTCAGGCAGCGGCCCCCAATGCACAATGAGATTTGGCGGGATGTCGGGATCCGTTCGGTAACCCCTCGCACCCTCACCTGCGGTGCATATCACTTTCACCACACCGTGATCTGGGGCGCGACTGAGCAGCATGTCGAGGTGGGACTGAACAATGGTTGAATCAAGCGGTATGGAAAGTCGCCCTGCACCACGCTTTAAGCGTCCGAGATGCAGATCTGCCAGCAGCAGCTTGCCGCCACTGAGACGAATGCTCTCAAAGACACCATGTCCGTAGGCCAGGCCGCGATCTCGCACCGAAATATCGTCCGACCAGTGACCGTTGACCAGACAGTAGCCCTCAACTGCACCCATGGTATGAATCAGTTCGACTTGTCAGAAAATGTTAGAAATAAAAAAGCCGCTCGCAATGGAGCGGCTTTTATCAGTCAACAACCCAGCAGCATTAGCCAAGGTTGGCGTTGATGTAATCAATCGCGTTTTGGACTGTGGCAATTTTCTCAGCTTCTTCATCGGGAATCTCAGTATCGAATTCCTCTTCCAAAGCCATGATCAGTTCAACGGTATCCAGAGAGTCCGCGCCCAAATCTTCAACAAAAGAAGACTCGGGTTTAACGTCTTCTTCTTTAACGCCCAGTTGTTCTGCAACCATTTTGGCTACGCGTTCTTCAATGCTGCTCATGATATTTATTCTCTCCTGTATTAAGAAAGTATTCTGTTGCCCGGCCCTTTAAAAAACCACCCCACAACAAAAAATCTGTTATTGACGGCATGTCAGGCGCGCATTTTACCTCAAATACCGCACGCTGTAACCGCTTTCGATAAAATCCTAATATTCACTGAAAATACAGTGCATTAGGCCATATACAGCCCGCCGTTGACGTGGATGTTCTCGCCGGTGACATAGGCACCACCCTCTCCCACCAGAAAGTCCACCACAGCCGCAATTTCTTCCGGCTCTCCCAGGCGATTCAGGGGTACCTGAGAGAGGATGGCCTCCCGCTGGGCTTCTGCAAGCTCTTTGGTCATGTCGGTGTCGATAAACCCGGGGGATACGGCATTTACAGTAATGTTGCGCGGCCCCAGTTCCTTGGCCAGAGAACGGGTAAACCCACCCACACCCGCTTTGGTGGCGCAGTAATTGGTCTGACCCACATTGCCCATCGCACCCACCACGGAGCTGATGTTGACAATGCGACCCCAGCGAGCCTTGGTCATACCCCTCAGACAGGCCTTACTCAGGCGATAAATGGAGTTGAGGTTAGTGTCGATAACATCAAACCACTCATCATCTTTCATGCGCATTAACAGATTATCCTTCGTGATGCCGGCGTTATTCACCAGAATAAGCGGCGCACCGTAGGTTTCGGTAATCGTGCTTATCAGGCTATCTACCGACTCCTGACTGGCCACATCGAGTACCATACCGGCACCTTTAATGCCTTTCTCCGCAAAGCGCGCGGAAATCTTATCTGCACCCGATGCGGAGGTTGCCGTTCCTATAACGATGGCCCCCTGGGCACCCAGGCTGTCAGAAATTGCTGCCCCGATACCACGACTGGCTCCCGTGACCAACGCAATTTTATCCTGCAAACTCATATTTCTCTCCTTTTTCTAAACACCACCGCAGTTAAACAGCGGCCAATGCCTCTTCGAGACAACCACAGTCTTCTGTAGCATAGCTGTTTAATGAGCGTTCGATTCTTTTGCCAAGACCGCTGAGAACCTTGCCAGCCCCACATTCCACCAGGGTATCAATACCACTGGCAGTGAGGGTGTTGACACAGTCCACCCAGAGCACGGGTGCGGTAATTTGCTCAATCATCAGCTGCTTGATCTTTTCCGGGTCACTCTCTGTTTTGGCGTGGACATTGTGCACAATCAGCACCTGAGGAGCGGAAAACTCGGTGGCGAGAATTTCACTGGCCAGACGATCAGCCGCTGGCTTCATCAGGTTGGTATGGAAAGGTGCACTAACCGGCAATGGCATCGCCCTTTTGGCTCCCGCCGCCTTGCAGCCTTCGATGGCCCGTTCAACCGCCGCCGCATTCCCGGCAATCACTACCTGGCCAGGAGAGTTAAAATTGACCGCGGCAACTTCCTCTCCCTGGCATGCTTCCTCACAAACCGCCTTGATCTTGTCATCGTCCAGGCCAATGATGGCTGCCATCGCACCTTCACCTGGCGCCACTGCATCCTGCATATAAGCTCCACGATTGCGCACCAGCCGCACAGCGTCCGGGAAAGCCACCACACCGGAGCAGACCAGAGCAGACCACTCACCGAGACTGTGACCGGCCATGAGGGCTGGCTGGGCACCATTTTCCTGTTGCCAGATACGCCATACAGCCACACTGGCAGTCAGCAACAGCGGCTGGGTGCGCTCGGTCAGGGTGATATCTTCCTGGGTACCGTTTTGCACAAGATTCCAGAGGTCGTAGCCAAGCACTGCTGATGCTTCAGCAAAGGTGTCACCGACAACAGGATATTTGTCAGCAAGATCTGCCAGCATGCCCAGCTTTTGGGACCCCTGTCCGGGAAAGACAAATGCGAGATTATTTTTCATCGAATACCTCTGATTGATTACTTTTTTCAGCCAGCCGACCCTCAATCAGCGTCGGCAGGTCTTTTTCAACTTCTTCTAGAGCAACTTCCACCGCCCTGGCAAAGCCCGTTACAGAGGCCCCGCCATGACTTTTCACCACGACCCCGCGCAGGCCAAGCATACTCGCTCCATTATATCGGGCGGGGTCGACATGATTTATCAGACGTTTCAGTGCCGGTTTCATCAATAGTGCCCCCAGCCGGGCCAGCATGCTCTCAGACAGAGTCTGTTGCAAAAGCCCCTGTATCATTTTTGCCACACCTTCGCCGGTTTTTAACGCCACATTGCCACTGAAGCCGTCACAGACCACGATATCTGCTACGCCGGAGAAAAGTGCGTCGCCTTCGACAAAACCGATGTAGTTGATACCGGGATCCGCCTTTATCAATTCAGCAGCATCCAGTATTTCCTGTCGACCTTTTATGGCCTCTACACCAATATTCAACAAACCGACGGAAGGAGCGGATGAAGATGGCGACATCGCGACCAGAGAGGACATCAACGCAAATTCATACAACTGTCGGGCAGTACACTCCAGGTTAGCTCCCAGATCGAGCAGATAGGTATAACCACGACTGGTCGGCACCCGTGTACAGATGGCAGGACGACTGATACCGGTCAAGGTGCCAAGCTGAAACAGTGACATCGCCATCAGGGCGCCGGTATTCCCGGCACTGACACAGGCTTGGGCTGATCCTTCTTTGACCAACTGTACCGCCTTCCACATGGAGGATTCGCGCTTATTGCGCAGGGCACTGCCGGGTTTTTCATCCATGGCAACGGCCTGCTCGCAATGGAGCACACTCAGGCGCCCGGCAAAGCTTTCAATGTCGGCGTTTAATAAGGGCTGGATAGCTTGTTGATCGCCACAGAGGACAGCCTTCAGATGAGGGTGCTGGCGAAGTATATCGAGAGATGCGGGTACCGTGATGCGGGGACCGAAATCCCCGCCCATGGCGTCAATGGCGAGACAGCGAGAGTCAGCCAAAAAAATACGTTCAGGTCAGTAGGGATTAGTCTTCAGCAGAAGCTACGACTTTCTTACCGCGGTAAAAACCATCAGCTGAAACGTGGTGACGACGATGCTTTTCACCACTGACCGGATCAACGGACAAAGTGGGTCCAGTCAACGCATCATGTGAACGACGCATGCCACGCTTGGAACGGGTTTTACGGTTCTGTTGAACGGCCATTTTATACTCCTGATAAAAACTGTCTGTTATCTGTTAATTGTCGGAGCCACTGTTCTTCAGTTGCTCCAAAATACTAAAAGGGTTTTCCTTTTCGGAATCCCCTGAATCTTCAACGGCTGAAACATGCGACTCAGCCTGGCAGGTATCTTGTGGATGGTAAGTTACAAAGGGCAATGCCAGTAACAGTTCATCCTCAACCATCGCGGACAAATCCGCAGTCTCCTGCTCTACCACCCACGGGTCCAGATCACTTGGAAGCGATTTTGCCTCTTCTTCGGACCACACAATACCCAGCCGGAAATCCACAGCAAGTGGCAGAGTCATGGGCTGAAGGCAGCGCTGACAAGCCACTTCCACCGTCGTATCCACATGCCCCGCCACCACTTTTCGCCCTTGCTCAGCCATCTCAAATACGAGCTCAGCATGGATGGGCGCGTTGATTGCTAGCACGGCATCCCGTAATCTTTCACAGTGCCCGGCAGATACCTGCCCCGACAGGACTTCGCCCTGATTGGCCAAGCGTCTGGGATCCAGAATCCTAGGCAATTGACTTCTCTGAGGGGGTGTCGACATAGGCGCGCCATAATAGTGATATCACTTTGATCTGTCAAAGAAAAATTCCTTCAGATCAGGGAGATCCAGCATCATTTATTGAACCTGGTAAAAACGCTAAAAAAGCTTACCTGCGTAAATGCCAAAATACCCACCACCAGAGCCTGGAGACCCCTTGCAACAACTGATTCTCGCTTCCTCATCAAGCTACCGGAAAAGCCTGCTTGACCGCCTGTGCTTACCCTACATTGCACATGCTCCTGATATCGATGAGCAACGGCTTCCCGACGAAACACCTGACACCATGGTGCGCAGGCTCTCCGAGGGTAAGGCGCGCGCTGTCAGCGCCCTATATCCAAACAGTCTCATTATTGGCTCCGACCAGGTTGCCGTCATTGATGACAGCGTACTGACCAAGCCCGGAAACCTGGCCAATGCGCAACAACAACTGCGCAGGCAGTCTGGGCAAGAGGTACAGTTCCTTACCGGCCTGGCGCTGCTTAACAGTGCCAACGGCAACTGTCAGGTGGATATCGTTGCTACAGATGTGGTGTTCAGGTTGCTTGAAGAGGCTGAAATCTGTGCCTACCTGGAGCGTGACGAGCCCTACAGCTGTGCCGGCAGCTTTCGCAGTGAAGGGCTGGGCATTACCCTTTTTGATGCTGTCAACACCAGCGACCCCACCGCCCTGATTGGGCTACCGTTGATCCGGCTCTGTCAAATGCTGCGCAATGAAAACTACAAATTACTTTAGTTTAAACCTTTATCTATCTGTTTTTTATAATTATCTATAACACCATTAATTAAGGGAAACTGGTCAATACAGGCCAACGGCTGGTATTTCTGCAACCGGTCGGGATGATGCGCACCGTAACTCACGGCAACCCTCGGCACCCCGGCACTGACAGCCATAGCGAGGTCAAACTCCGTGTCACCAACCATCAGCGTCTGTTCGGGTACAACCTGAAACTCACCCATCAATTCCAACAACATCCTGGGATCGGGCTTGCCCGCAGTTTCATCGGCACAGCGGCTGCCATGGAAAAAACCATCCAAACCCCGCGCTCTCAGCACCCGATCCAGACCACGGCGACTCTTTCCTGTTGCCACAGTGAGCAGGTAACCTTGCTCATGCAATGACTCCAGTGTCTCCATCACCCCATCAAAAAAGGGTGACGGCTCCCTGTCCTGCTCAACAAAGTGCCGGGAGTAACTGTCGCGCATGGCGAAAATATGCTTGCTTTCAATACCTGGAAACAGCGTTTCCAGGGCATCTATCAGTCCAAGACCGACAATATCCCTTGCCGCATCGTGATGTGGCGGCGGCAAACCAATTTCTTCTGCGGCGAGACAGATACAGGTGACGATTCGCGCCAACGAATCACAGAGCGTTCCATCCCAGTCAAACACCAACAACTTCGCCATGTACTACCTCAACTGCTCCAGCACGGTTCCGAGCTCTTCCGGTATTGGGGCCTCGATACAGAGCTTGTGCCCATCTGGCTCCACAAACTGTAATTTCACTGCATGTAAAAACATGCGTTTCAAACCTGACTGGCGCAACTGCCGGTTACATTCTTCATCACCATACTTGTCGTCACCGGCTAGCGGACAACCTGCGAATTGACTGTGAACCCGGATTTGATGTGTTCTACCGGTCTCCAACGTCGCCTCCACCAAGGTGTGGCGATCAAAACGCTGCAATACGGCAAAATGGGTAACAGACGCCTTACCCTCACCATCCACCCTGACCACCCGCTCACCGGATTTAAGCTCATTTTTGCGAAGGGGCACGTCAATACGCTTCATCCCTTTGGGCCAACGGCCACAAACCAGTGCCTGATAAACTTTTTTTACCCGCCCCTCTCGCATTTCATCCTGCAAATGCCGAAGCGCGGAACGTTTTTTAGCCACCATAAGGCAACCGGAAGTTTCTCTATCGAGACGATGCACCAGCTCCAGGAAGGGCTGCCCAGGACGGGCAGCGCGTAACGACTCGATCAGACCGAGACTCACACCGCTACCTCCATGGACAGCCAGCCCAGCAGGCTTGTTGATCACCAGCATGTTATCGTCTTCATAAAGGATGCTGCCCTCCAACAACTGCTGCAATCGGGGGCTTGGCCCGGATGGAGCCTCTCGTTCTGCAACCCGGATTGGCGGTATTCTTACCTGGTCACCAGCCTGCAGACGATAATCCGCCTTGATTCTGGAGCGATTAACACGCACTTCACCCTTGCGCAAAATCCGGTATACCCGGGATTTCGGCACCCCTTTCAGATAGGTAAGCAAGAAATTGTCGATACGCTGTCCCGCATGATGCTCAGTGATTTCAAGCATTTGTACGGCAACGGGTTTGCTATTGGCTTCAGGCATAAAGGGTGACATAGACATGAGGCCCGCTATTCTATCAGCACAGCCAATCGGGCACACCAACATCGGAAAAAACCTCAAAACCTACTCAGAATCATAAGATTATGTTCACATTTCATGGACATAAATTGATGACAGTACGCATACCTGTTATATTCGCCGTTCGTTAATTCCGATATCACCGGGCACGCTAGGAAACAAGTGGCCTACCCCGGGTGGGAAACGTTTTACTACCCCGGATTAACGCGGCGCAAGCCCCCTACTTAATTGGATTAATTCCGACGGCTGCTGACAGATGATTGCAGCTGTCACTAAGAAACCCGCGCTGATAGCGCAGCAGTAACCGAACAAAGAAACTTGAACGTAAGTTCTGTTCAAAAGGTAGCGCAAGACAAGCTGTCGCATCCCTGCCCGACACACAAAGGAGGCACGGATAAGTAGAACGACAGCTCGAGACTTGATTGAAGACGGTCTTGCCTGCCCTGGACATTTAGCGACAAAACGATCAGAACCAACCCTTGAAGGCAACCCCGGACAGATTTAGTGGCTGATATAGGCAATAATTTTAAAATCAATAGGTTATGCAACTAAATTAATTAGTTATTTAACTGGTTACGATACCTTTTGCCTAGTTTTTGTACGTGTGCTGTTCTTGTTTCAGCGGTACTCCTGTTGCTTGTGATGCGCAAGACATTAGGAAAACTGAATGAAACGTATGCTGATAAACGCCTCCCAGCCTGAAGAGCTTCGGGTGGCGCTGGTCGACGGACAACGTCTGTATGACCTCGACCTGGAAAACCGCACCAGAGAACAACGCAAGGCCAATATCTACAAAGGCAAAATCACTCGGGTAGAACCCAGTCTTGAAGCCGCTTTTGTCGATTACGGCGCTGAACGCCACGGCTTCCTTCCCCTGAAAGAAATCTCCCGTGAATACTTCACCAAAAAATCTTCTGAAGTAGAAGGCCGCATCAAAATTCAGGATGTGGTCAAGGAAGGCACTGAAGTGGTGGTTCAGGTCGATAAGGAAGAGCGCGGCAATAAAGGTGCAGCCTTAACAACCTTTATCAGCCTGGCCGGGCGATACATGGTGCTGATGCCCAATAACCCCCGCGCTGGCGGCATATCACGCCGTATTGAGGGTGATGAGCGCTCAGAGCTGAAAGCCGCCATGCGTGATCTGCAGACCCCACAGGGTATGGGCGTCATTGTGCGCACCGCCGGCATCGGTCGCTCTTCGGAAGAATTGCAGTGGGACCTGGATTACCTGCTACAACTGTGGGGAACCATCTGCGAGGAAGCCAACAAGGCCAAGGCTCCCCACTTTCTGTTCCAAGAAAGCAACGTCATTATTCGCGCAGTACGGGATTACCTGCGTCAGGATGTCGGCGAGGTCATTGTCGACAACCGTGAAGCTTTTGACCTGGCCTCTGCCTTCATCAAACAGGTCATGCCCAATTTTGAAAGCCGGGTGAAATTTTACGAAGATCCCCTCCCCCTGTTTAACCGCTACCAGATTGAAAATCAGATCGAGACCGCCTTTGAGCGGGAAGTGAAGCTACCGTCAGGCGGTTCGATTGTTATCGATGTAACTGAAGCACTGGTATCCATCGACATCAACTCCTCCAGAGCAACCCGGGGTGGTGATATCGAAGAAACCGCCTTAAGAACTAACCTCGAAGCCGCCGATGAAGTCGCCAGGCAGCTGCGCCTGAGAGACATGGGCGGACTGGTCGTGATCGATTTTATTGACATGACTTCCACCAAAAATCAGCGGGAAGTGGAAAATCGCATGCGCGATGCCCTGGAACTGGACCGCGCACGAGTTCAGGTAGGACGTATTTCCCGCTTTGGGCTGCTGGAAATGTCTCGCCAACGCCTGAGACCATCCCTGGAAGAAACGACCTCCAAACTCTGTCCCCGGTGTCTGGGCCAGGGCACGATTCGTGGCACTCGCTCACTGGCACTGTCGATACTGCGCCTGGTGGAAGAAGAGGCACAAAAGGAATTCAGCGCGGAAATCCGTGCTATAACGCCGGTTTCGGTAGCGACGTTCCTGCTTAATGAGAAACGCAAGGAAATCTTCGAGATTGAAAAACGTCATGGCGCAAAAATTGTGGTGTTGCCCAGCGAGCAACTGGAAACACCTCACTTCGAAGTTCAGCGTATTCGCGAACAGGATGGCGTAACCACCGAGTACAGCTATCGACTGGCCAGCGCTCACAACGAAGAGTTGCACAGTCACGAGCAAGAGCTCGTCAAACCTGTCCCCCCGGCGCTACAACCAGCGGTGAAAACACCGACACCATCGCAACCTGCGCCCATGCCAACAGAGAAACCTGTAGACAGCCGCAAGCCACAAAGCAAAGAAAAACCGGGACTATTGAAGCGCCTGATTGCCCTTTTGTTTGGCAGTGAAGAGCAAAAAACGCCTGCCAAGAAAACCAGTCAATCCCGCCGTGGTCGTGATGGTGGCCGTGATGACAGAAGACCCCAAGGCCGCAGCCGCCGGCAGGATGATCGCCGCAACGGACGCAGCCGCAATCGTACCAACACCAAGGGCGACCAGCGGGACAACCCGCAAAACCGGGAAGAACAAAAGAATCGCCGTGAGCAGCAACCACGGAAATCCCGATCCGAACAGGAAACAGTTACCGAGGCCATAGAGACTTCAGCCTCCGAAACCGCCACGGACAGCCGCCCTCCTCGCCGCGAAGGCGACAAGCGCCGCAACCCGCGTCAACGCAGACCGAGACGGGATGTGCCTGCAGAGCTGTTGAGTGCAGCCGGCATTGATAGTCAGGGTTCAGAGGCAGAAACAGCGGCCAATACAGCGCCTTCACCCAGGCCGCAGCCTGAAGCCGGATCTCATGAGACTCAGGAGGCACCGACGGAAGTTTTTACCATAGCCAATGTAGATACAGATATTGACGAGGTGCACGCAGATACAACCACTGCTGAAGTGCCTTCGACAAATCAAGAACCTGCAGTGAGTGAAGAGCCCTCAGCGATTATTGAAGAGCCCTCAGCGATTATTGAAGAGCCCTCAGCAATTACCGAAGAGCCCTCAGCGATTACTGAAGAGCCCTCACTGATTACTGAAGAACCCTCATCCGCTGTCGAAGAGCCTGTAAGTACTGCTGAACAGCCTGACGCTACCCCCTGGCAGTCGTCGGAGACAGCCGCTGCTCTGGATGACAAGGCCACTACTGATGAATTACAGGCAGAAACAACAACAGACAGCCTTGCAAGCGCTTCAGAAGAAGTTGTTATCAGTACACCGACAACGGCAGAGACTGAAGCTGCAGATGTTCCTGTAGAAACCGAGGAACAAACCTCCGAAAATGCTGTTTCCGATATGCAAGAAAACCCCGAAGCGGCATTACCTGTCAGTGTTGAAGAACTACAAACCACCCTTGACACTGCACAGCCCTCAGGTGGCGTCGAAGCCACTGAAGCTAAGGGTGAGTCTGAGCCTGAACCTCAACCAGCTTCAGAACCGCAACGTGCTGGTAATGATCCCAGAATCCGTCCGCAACCAGTGCAGGCCGTCAAGATTGTCACCGACATCAGTACCAAGCCGTCGCCTCAGCCCCTGGACACCTCAAAACCGTCGCCGGTTGCGCTACAGGCCAGCCAGCACCCGAGGGCTGCCAACGACCCAAGGGCCAAATCTGCACCGACCCAATCTGAGGATTCTGCCGACGCTGAGAATGTTAATCAGGATGGTGCGCCACATAGTGGTAGTCAGGGCGGTTAACATCAGAAATGTCAGTGGATTCACCCTTGAACAGAGGGTAATCCACTGTATAATCTGCCGCACTTTTCGGGGCGATCCCTTGCGGGTAATCCCAACGTGAACTTCGCTATTTCCTGAATGCGAAGCCACATTAAAAAGTTACAGGAGGGGTGGCTGAGTGGTCGAAAGCACCGGTCTTGAAAACCGGCGTATCGAGAGGTACCCAGGGTTCGAATCCCTGCCCCTCCGCCATATTTTTAAAAAACCCTTGTCATACAGGGGTTTTTTTTTGAGGATAAATAACGACAGGCAGATAAAATGCCGGCGAGAAAGAAGAGGTTTGAACAATGGATAGACCACATGTAGAACGTGGAGACTGGATCATGCTGAAAGCATGTGAAGAGCAAGAAAGTGTGGAAGCCCGTGTATACAACGTCCATGATGACGGCTCCCTGTTCGTTGGGTACCACATGGGCAGCTTTAAAACCATGAAGGCCAAGGCTGTCTGGGCTGATACCTATTGGAAGGTGGTAGGTTAGTTCTTCTCTATCTGGCAACCCGCCTTCAAGCTCAAAATGCCACCCAATAAAAAACACCGCGATAAACGCGGTGTTTTTTATCTGCCTTACAGACAGGGATTACGCGCTGAATTACAGCGAGGATTTCGGGCTGTCGGTATTACCCTTTGGCATCATCACGATCAGGGGACTGCCTTCTTTCGCAGCCCAGGAGAAGCCGATATCGTTGAGGCGCTGCATTTTATCCTGCGAGAGAAAATTGAAGTGCAGGTCAGCACGTTGCTTGGTTACCCAGGCACCCAGGTCCAGATCACCATCAACAATATACTTTTCCGGAACCAGGCAGTCGCCATTTTGAGCTTTGTAGACTTCGAGTTGGCCAAAAGCTCTTTCCCACTCATACTCACGAATGTTCCATACAAAATTGAGGGCATCCAGGCGGTGAAACTTATCGCGTGGGTATACACCATCGTAATCACGCTGAGTCGCCACCCAAAGCCATAAAGGGAATTTTTTATCCTTACCTAGATAGCCTTTTGGAACGATGCAATGGCCGTACTCATCATAGAAGTTCTGTAATGCGGCGAACCCGATTTCCCACCGCAGGTCCTCCATATCCCAGATAAAATGCAGCTCATCCAGGCGCTGGAATTGTTCGTCGGAAACTTTGCCTTCTGCATAATCCCGGCGAACTTTTTCCACCCAATGCCAGAGAGAGTGGCCATTTGAAGTCTTGTAACCATGGGGAACCAGGCAATTGTTGTGTTCCTCACGGAAAGCCGCCATTTCGGCGAACCATTCTTCCCACGGCACAGCGTTCGTTTCTTCCAGTTTGGTATCGTAGTCTTTCAGTTTTACATCATTCATAGCAGTATTTTTTATCGTAACGTGAAGTGGGGGCTACAGTAATACATAACCACCAGTACACTCAAATGAGAAATGAGTCTATTTACTCGATTTTCCGGATTTGGGACCTTTGTTCGACTCAATCGTTGCAAAGGGTACCCAAACCCACCATATGTGGCTGATGAATATCGGCGGCGGATTCTATAACAAAAGTGCAGTGGCCAGAAACAACATCAGCCCCATACCCAGAATATCGGTAAAAGTGGTGAGGAAAATACTGCTGGCCATCGCCGGATCCGCACCAAAACGCCGCAAGGTCAGGGGAACTAGCACCCCGAAAATACCACTCCCCGTACAGGCACCTATCATGGCAACGAGAATGACAAAGGCCAGCATCATCGGCTGCTCGGCACCACTGACACCTGCATAAAGCCACATGGCAACTGCTGCCACGACACCAACAAACAGACCATTCATCGCACCCAGTACAATTTCCTTGCGGAGCAACTTACTCACCGGATAGCCACCAAGTTCTCCGAGGGTGATTCCCCTCAGGGTGATGGCGAGCGCCTGACAACCGGTATTACCACTCTGCCCGGCCAATACCGGCAGGAACACTGCCAGCGCGACGATACGTGCAATCGTATCCTCAAACATGCCTACCACAAACGCGGCAGCAAACGCGGTGATCAGGTTGACCTGAAGCCAGGGATGGCGCATCCGGAAAGCGTCCAGAATGTTGGTTGTCAGCCGTTCTTCCTTGTCCAAGCCCACCATGGATCCCGACTGGGCGCTGATCTCTGTTGCAACGTACTCAAACAACTTCCAGCTGAAAACAAGACCGATCAGGCGGTTATTCTCGCCAACGACCGGGTAGAGACGATAATGGCGCTTCAGCGCCTCATTGACGGCCTCCGACATATCGGTATCGGCAGAAAACGCAAACGGGTTTTCTGTCATGATCTCGCCCAGCGTTTGTGCCGGGCTAGCCAGCAACAGATCGCGCATTGCAACCACACCCATCAGGTGTGAGCTCTCATCCACCACATAAATATAAGTGATACTGGAAACCTCCTGAAGATGGACAATGTAGTCCAGTGCACCAGCCACTGTGGTCACCTGGGGTAATACCCCAATTGGGGCCGACATCAGGGCTTCCACTGTGCCCTTAACACCACTGACCAGTTCGGAGGTTTCGGCAATACTCTGGGAGGCTGTTCCCGGCAAATGGGAGGCGATCAACAGCGCTTTTTCCGAGGGGAGTTCTGTCAGTATCTGATGGATCGTGTGCTGCGGCTGACCGCCGAGCGCAGAGGCAGCATTGATTGGTTCCATGCTGGCCACTTTGGAATACAACTTTGAATGGGGGCTACTATCCATTGCCTACCACCTTTTTTATTCTGGTTAATGATTGTGTCTATCAGCTTAGCAGAGCACTCGGCTGTGAATAATTCCCAATTTCGTTGATTCCAGCCCGGCATTGTTGTCCGACTTCCCAGATGTACTAGGCTGAGAATACCCCCTTCAACTGGAAGAGTTATGAAATTTCCTACCACCATTGCTCTTCTATCCCTGCTGGCAGGTTGTGCTACAGGATCATCGCCATCATCCCCGGCTACTGTCAGCCTCTCGGGGAAACACGTTGACACACTAATAGAAACACTGGGGCCTGCCGATGTGATCGGCCAGTCCAGTTCGGGGACAACATACCAGTGGCAGCGCAGGGAATTGGTGGAAACAGCCTCCTATGGCAATTACAAACGCACTGTTGAGGGCAGTTGTATTCTTGTGGTCACTACAGACACCACAGGCATGATTATGTCTGTGCGACAGCGAGGCCTCCACAGCGTTTGTATGGGATTTGACAACCAATTGTTGTCGAACAGCGACTAGCGTTTATTGAGGATCAACGCCGTGCGGATCGGGTTACGCCCAAATCGGGACATCTTCAGAAAATCCTCATGGGCAATTGGCAAATGCTGGTTATCAATGCCGCTGGCACTCTGCTCATCCGGGTTTGGATCGGGATCATGTACATAGATACAATCTTCATCAAAACCACTCATGGTCACCCAGTGCGGCGCTTTGCGCCCATCCATGCGGTAGGTGCTGATCAGGATAATCGGGATATTGCCCTTCTTGAACTCATTAATCAGGTCGGAGTGTCGGAAATCACGGTAACGGATCCTGATGGACTGTTTTTTCGCTTGGGACACAAACTCCTGGTGTACCAGTTCAATCACCCGCTTTTTGTTTTCATCCCGGACACTGTCAACAAACAGCGTGGTATCGCGATTAAGCCATACCTTTACCCCATAACCTCTTTGCTTTGCTGCCAGAGCAAGGCCTACGGGATGACAGCCACCATGTCCGGACGTCATGAATATCGTGGTTGCTTCTCGCCAGATCTGTAATTCCTCATGCTGGTTTGGGGTATAGGATCTGGACAGTCCTCGCATTGCCATCATTAATGCTGCAGGACCACAGGTAAAATTGGTCGTCTGGGGTATCCAGGGTATCGCCCGGTTTTCCGCGACGGGCGGTACTGTGCGCACGCACTTCTGCATGCGCAGCGCATCATGGCTGTCCTCGTAATAATTGCGGTAGATACCAAAAGGCTGATATCCGAGAGAATTATATAGAGCGATGGCAGCAGCATTATCGACGTTTACTTCCAGGCGCAAAAACACTCTACCTGCCTGTTTGCTGAGTTGTTCACCCTCCTCCATTAATCTCCTGCCGATACCAAAACTCCGGAAAGCCGGGTCAATGGCAATGGAATACAGCCGGGCCAGCGCTGTGCCGCGAAAGAAAATGATCAGGCTGTAACCCACCAGTTGGGAATCGAGTTCCGCCACGATAAACGCGCAGTGTTCTGCCTGAATCCAGTGCCGAAAACTGCGTCGGCTGAGTCGATCACTGGTAAAGCACATTTTTTCCAGGCGTAACAAAGCAGTCAGATCTGCCCCTACTGCAGGCCGGAACGTTACCTCTGAATTCATTCCGGTTCTCCCGAGTTTTCCGAAAGGCCCTGCAAGGCCTGTTGTATAACCTGTCGTGCCCTGAATATTACCGACTCGCGCCAGCCAACATCCTGCGGATTAAAATGAGCCAACATTTGAGCAGCAGCGTCTGCTTTGGACACAGCCCCAAGGGCGCTCCCGCTCCAGGCACAGGCCTCATCATGCAACACGGCAAAAAGTGATTCTGTGCCCAGGGTGCCAAATTCCAGTGTTACAAAACAGCTCTCGCTCCTCATCACCCGATGCCACCCGTAGTCCAGCAAACCGAGCTTGGGCACCGAACATGATGTTCCGGTACCAGGAAGCCCGCAACCGGGGCCAAACCATTGCCTGGCGGTATGTGCAGAACCGCTATCAGCGGGATGATCACAGATCACCTCGCCATACCCATAGGGTCCCAGGCCTGTATGAATGTCAATGACTGCCAACTGTCGCTCCGACAGCCTGAAGCGGACGATTAAATCCTCAATCACTTCACGGCTGAAACTGGGACCCGAACCACCATAAAAAGGTCCAGTGGGGTCGGTGTACTGACCGCCGCTATACGCAATTTCGTACTCACGCTGCCCCACTCTGTTGCGAAAGCTGTCGATGGCCCTTTCCCGGGTTCCACCCTCAGCAATTGCCAGTAGTGGCTGAAGTTCCATGTAGCCGGGGTTCACCGGTAGGGGCTGCGTGAAATCGATGAAGTTTCTGTTCACATCTACACCCCGGTCGTCACAGCGACGGTGGTTGGCATAACCCCAGGGATTGAGTGCATTGATCAACAGCAGGGCCGTATCGGTGGGTAAATCTAACCCGCCGGCATTCACAAGATGAAGACAATCCAGCTCTACGGCACTGCCCGCATATCCCTCCACGCCATGGGTTCCACTGATCAGTACCAGAACTTTGGGCGCGGCGTCAGGACCAACCCAAGCCGTCTGGCAGACCAATCCCTGAGCCTGGTCCAGGGTGAAATTATTCTGGAAGTGAGTGATGGATAGTTTGTGGACGGCCTCTTGCCATAAATCGCAGGCCTGCTGGTAATCTCTCGGGAAAAGCTCCTCGGAGAAGGCCTGCAACAAACTGATGTGTGACATACCAGAACCCTGAACAATATCGCGATCATAGCGACAAAATGGTTAACCCGTAAGTAGTCATACGCTATGAGAACCCGGCAATGCCGTTGAACCCTGTTCCTCGATTCGGGTCCAACAGACGGACAGATCATCAACATCAATGGGTAAGGATTATGTTCCTTCGCACTACTCTCATTCTGGTTATTGCCGTTCAGTCATCACTGGCGTTAGCTGCTACAGAAAAGGCCATCTTTGCCGGAGGTTGTTTCTGGTGTATGGAACCGCCTTTTGACAAACTGGAGGGTGTGATTACCACGGTTTCCGGATATATCGGTGGCAGCAAGGACAATCCTACCTACCGTGAAGTTTCCTCAGGTCACAGTGGCCATTATGAGGCGGTAGAAATCACCTACGACCCTGAAAAGATCAGTTATGGCCAGTTGTTAGAGACCTTCTGGGTCAATATTGATCCGCTCAACAATAAGGGGCAATTCTGTGATCGTGGCAGCCAGTATTTAAGTGCAGTCTTTTTTCTCAACGAGGCGCAGGAAAAGGCCGCCAGAGCATCCAAACAATCACTGATAGATAGCAACCTGTTCAATAAGGACATCGTCACCCGTATCCTGCCGGCAAAAACGTTTTACCCTGCGGAGAGCTACCATCAGGACTATTACATGAAAAATCCCCTGAAATATCACTATTACAGAAATGGCTGCGGTCGTGATATTCGCCTCAAACAGTTGTGGAAAGGTATCACCCTTCCATTCCAGGCTAACCAGTCCCCGTGATTGCCAAATCACTGAAACCAGATCTCGATCAACAAACTGGCTGCTTCCGGGTTACCGGCTACTGAAAACCCACGCCGGTTTGACGCATATCAACTGTCAATTCATATCCCGGCGTTAGTGTTATCCAATCCCCGCAAAAACATCACGGGCAAGGAAACATGTACAGCAACGAGAATTCCAGTGGCGCCTTCCACGCCCACTCTCCGATGGAAGCAGAGGTGTTCAAGCCCTTGCTGACCTGTGCACAGGGAAAGTTATTTGACGCTCACCCGTTTGCCAGCCCCATTGCCCTGAACCTGTTTTTCCCCGATGAAGCCTATCCCGACTATGTCGATTTGCTTAACCGCGAAATAGGTTTTTACGCCGAACGTTTCCGCCACAGGCGATTAACCAAAATCTGGTTTCGAGGCAAACCACTGTTAACCATGAGAGCTGGTGAACTGACCGAGCTCGCTTTCTACACCCACCAGCTTTTCTCCAGAGAAGTGGGGGGCTCAGAGGAATATGGTTTTGAATGTCAGACCAGTGACATTACCCAGGGTAATCTAGCCTTGATGAAAGGCCTGCGCTTTAACCACCTGATCTTTTCTCTGAATACAACCCTGCCACCGAAAAAGCAGAAAATCACTGAGGTACTGTCGCTCATTGATGAGTATGAATTTCAGGAGTGTCGTTACCGGCTGGATGTCTCAAATACTGACCCGGATACCCTAACTTGCTGGCTTGACAACCTGATAGCCCACCATCCAAACATGATCGAGATACAGGGCATTGATGAAATGGATGGCTCTGTAACACTGGCTTCCCTTGCAGGCCATTTCCGAACCCAGGGATATCGCCTGTTGGGTGACCGCTTTTTTGTTCCTGATGAGCACGCGCTGTTATCGTTGCAACAGCAGTCGGATCTTCAATACACCCCCTGGGGATTATGTCAGCAACAACTGGGCGACTGGCTAGGTGTTGGAGTCGATGCCTTGGGAAAACTGGGAAGCGGCTATTATCAAAACCTGATGTCTCCGGAACATTACCGCGATGCTATTCGCAGCAATCAGCTGCCCATCTGCTTCAGTGCCTCCTTCGCTGAAGGCCATGAGAAGACCATCGCCTGGAAACTGGTTGACCAGCTCCTCTGCTACCATGAGTTACCCTTGCAATCTGTCACTGCCATCGCCAGGGTTTCAGTAAAAATTCATGAGGTGTTAGAAAAGGCGGAAAAGTTGGATTGGCTAATCAGAGATCAAAACAACCTGATACTGGCGGAAAACGGCCTTAATCATTTGACACAACTCTGCCAGGAGCTGCAGAGCCTTTAACGTCCGTCTTCGACCTTCCGCCAGATGACCTTCAGGGTATTCAGCTATATAATCCCTGCATAATCCCACACGTGATCATTTCCATGGATGCCAAGTGCCCACACAATAGTGACGTGAAATGCGGCGATTGCCGCATGAATGCTCTCTGTTTACCGTTAGCCCTACAGGCCAAGGAAGTGGAACGCCTTGATGAAATTATTCAGCGTGGTCGCCCACTGCAACCTGACAATCACATTTACCGCGCCGGTGAGGAATTTCGCTCTGTTTACGCCGTACGCAGTGGCTCTATCAAAAGCTATACCGTTAGCAATGATGGGGTTGAGCAGGTAACCGGCTTCCATCTCCCGGGTGAAATCTTCGGGATGGATGGCATTGGCCAGAATCGCTACACCAACTCCGCCACCGCGATGGAAACCTCATCTGTCTGCGAGATACCCTTTAATCGCCTGCAGGAATTGAGCATTGCTATCCCCACCCTCCAACGCCACTTCTTCCAGTTGATGAGCATGGAAATCACCAATGACCAGCACCTCATCACCCTGCTTAGCAAAAACAGTGCGGAAGAGCGGGTGGCAACACTGCTGATGAGTATTTCCAACCGCAACCTGCGTCGCAAGCTGTCCCCCACCCGCTTTCGTCTCCCCATGTCACGAGCGGACATTGGTAACTACCTTGGCCTGACCGTCGAAACAGTTAGCCGGGTGTTTGGCCGTTTCCAGAAACAGGAGATGCTGCTGGTCGACAAGAAAGAAATTGAAGTGCTGGATCTCGAAAAACTGCGGCAACTCGCCAACTGAATATTTTTTCCAATAAAAAACCGGGCGACTGCCCGGTTTTTTATTGTCTACAAGACTGACTTAGAACTTGTAGCCCACTCCCACCATGTAAACCATCGGATCAACATCTACATCAGCTTTGATCACATTACCGCTGTCAAACTTGAACTTGGCTTCTGTGTCGATATCCAGATACCAGATACTGGCATTGACCAGCCAGTGCTCATTGATCTGATAGTCCACTCCAACCTGGAAGGCATAACCCCATGAGTCATCCAACTCCAAGGAACCATGGCCCAGCACACCCTCTAGCTCGCTATCAACATCTTCTTCGAAGAAATTGGTGTAGTTGATGCCCGCACCAATGTAGGGCTGGAATTTGGAGTCAGCCGCCATCGGAAAGTATTGCAGTGTCAAAGTCGGTGGCAAATGCTTGGCTGATCCAGCATCCAGCTTGGTTCCATTGCCCAAATCTGCTGTGATATCGTGATCAAATGGAGTAGCAGCAAGTAGGCCTATACCCCAATGCTCTTTAATCATGTAAGTGAGAGTAATACCCAGCTGGGTATCATCATCAACTTCCGCCTCACTGCCAGGCCAAGTAGCAGGATTACCATTTAGAGCCAAAGCATCGCTGTCGTCCTCGGGATCCACATTCGCCGCACCCGCACGAACAATAAAATCGCCCGGCTGATAGGCCATGGCGGTTGTCGCACCCAGTAATAGGGAACCCGCTAAAACTGCATGAACGGCCAGCGATAACGCACTTTGCTTTTTCATTTACTCTCTCCCGTGGAGTCATTCCTAGAACACGGGAGTAGTAAATCAGCTTGTGGTTATTCCCTACTTGATCTGGATTAAGTAAACGAAGCCGCCTAATTGAGCTAGATCAATTGACAGTGATAGTCACGGGCTCAGACAGCACAGAAGGGTTTCTGAGGGTCCTGCGACAAATCTGGCCACCTTGGTTTTGATCAGTTTGTTGTAATAATTGTTTCCCGCCAGGTGATACAAATTGTTGCCTGTACAGCCATACAGTGAAACAAACAGATCAGCCTGACTTGCTACCCCCCGAGGCACCTGGGAGAATCAGGAGCCTGTGCCCTCGCAGCCCATTCCTCGGGAACGTAAGTATGCAATGCGAGAGCGTGGACACCGGCATTCAATTCATCGGCCAACAGGCGATAAACCTGTTGGTGGCGCTGCACCTGTCTCTGCCCCTCAAAGGCACTGGCGACAATCACCAGCTTGAAGTGGGTCTCCGAATTGGGTGGCACGGCATGCATGTGGCTCTCATTAATCACTTCAAGATGATCCGGGCAAAGTGCCCCGTGTATTTTGTCTTCAATTGTTTGCTGAACGCTCATCGCTACCTCTTTCGCACAACCTCAACCGCCAACCAGCGTGATCATAACACCGGCGGCTACCGCAGAGCCGATCACCCCTGCCACATTCGGACCCATGGCATGCATCAGCAGGTAATTGTGGGGGTCCGATTGCAATCCCAATTTATTGGAAACCCGCGCAGCCATAGGTACTGCTGAGACACCTGCAGAGCCGATCAGGGGGTTGATGGGATATTTGCCCAGCAAGTTCATCAACTTGGCCATTAGCACACCGGCCGCCGTACCAATGGCAAAAGCAACAATCCCCAACAGCAGAATACCCAGGGTCTCTGCATTGAGGAATTTTTCGGCACTCATCTTTGAACCAACCCCCAATCCCAGAAATATTGTCACCGTATTGATCAAGGCATTCTGGGCAGTATCACTGAGGCGAGCGACGACACCACACTCGCGCATCAGGTTACCCAGGCAGAACATGCCCAGCAGTGGAGCGGCGCTAGGTAGCATCAGGGCCACCAGAATCAGCAGTGTCAGCGGAAATATGATCTTTTCCCTCTGAGAGACGGGACGAAGCTGCTCCATGCGGATGGCGCGTTCTTTTTCTGTGGTAAGCAGTTTCATGATGGGCGGTTGAATGATTGGCACCAGCGCCATATAGGAGTAGGCCGCCACGGCAATGGCACCCAACAGATCAGGCGATAACAGGCTCGTCACATAGATGGCAGTTGGTCCGTCAGCACCGCCAATAATACCTATGGATGCCGCATCCTTTAGGCTGAAATCAAGAACCCCGAAATAGCTGAGGCCAATCGCACCCAACACCGTGGCAAAAATGCCGAACTGGGCTGCCGCGCCCAAAAACAGGGTTTTCGGGTTCGCCAGCATGGGGCCGAAGTCCGTCATTGCCCCGACACCCATGAAAATCAATAACGGAAAGATACCGGTGGCAATACCCGCTTCGTAGATGTAATACAGCAACCCGCCGGGTTGCTGCATATGCCCAAGGGCATCATAAACAGGGGCCGTATCAAAGCCCGCTCCGGGAATGTTGACCAACACCGTGCCAAAACCGATCGGTACCAGCAACAGCGGCTCAAATCCCCGCCGTATGGCCAGGTACAGTAATAGCAACCCTACCAGTATCATGATGCCCTGCCCCGGAGACAGTTGACCAAGTCCCGAGTCCAGCCACAAGCTGTTTAATCGCTCCATCTCAACATTTCCCGAAAACCTGAGGATGCAACTCAACGGCGCTCATCGCGCAATACTGTTTACGCCAAGGTAACAAGACAATCACCGACCGCTACAGAGTCACCGGCTTTGGCTATCACTTCGTCAACCACGCCATCCCTGGTGGCACTGACCGTGGTTTCCATTTTCATCGCTTCCATCACCAGCAATGCTTCCCCACTGGCAACCTGCTGCCCAGGGGAAACCAGCACCCGAATGATGGCGCCAGCCAATGGTGCCTTGACCGGATCGGCAAGCTCAATCCCCGAACCCTGGCCGCTGGCAGGAATATCTCCGGTATGACCGACGGGAACAATGCCCGATATATCACCACCCTCGGCAACAACCACGGTATAACTGACCCCTTCCAGGGTGACGGTATAGGTGGCTTCACCCTCACTGGCTGTCGATGTCCCGGTAGTTTCGGTCACTGGTGGCTCAAAAGCTTCCGGGTGCCCCCGGTTTTGCAGAAAACGCAGGCCAGCTTGGGGAAACAGTGCGTAAATCAATACGTCTTCCACCCGGCGTTCACCCTCGACAATCTCTGTGGCGGACTCTTCTACAGCAGCCAGTAACTCGCCGGTCAGGCTGTCCAGTTCCGGTGACAGCAGGTCTGCCGGACGACAGGTGATCGGATCATTGCCATCCAAAACTCGTGCCTGCAGTTCGGCATTTACGGCTGCCGGTGTAGCCCCGTATTCGCCCCGCAATACACCGCAGGTTTCCTTGGATATGCTCTTGTAGCGTTCACCACTGAGGACATTAATAACCGCCTGGCTGCCGACAATCTGCGACGTAGGGGTGACCAGAGGGATAAAACCCAGATCTTCCCTGACACGGGGAATCTCCCCTAAAACCTCGTCAAATCGATCCTCTGCACCCTGTTCGCGCAACTGGCTCTCCATATTGGTGAGCATGCCACCGGGTACCTGGGCCAGCAGGATGCGCGAGTCGACACCGCGCAGGGATCCTTCAAAAGACGAGTATTTCTTACGCACATCCCGGAAATAGGCAGCGATTTCTTCCAGTAGCCTAATATCGATACCCGTCTGCCGCAGGGTACCATTGAATATCTCAACAATAGACTCCGTGGGTGAATGCCCATAGGTCATCGACATGGAGGAAATGGCTGTGTCGACATTATCCACCCCGGCTTCCACGCATTTGACAATGGTCGCCGTGGACAGGCCGGTGGTGGCATGACAGTGCAGGTGAATAGGGATATCACAGCTTTGCTTGAGCCGGGTCACCAACTGAAGTCCCACATAGGGTTTAAGCAATCCCGCCATATCCTTGATACAGATGGAGTCCGCACCCATATCCTCGATCGCTCGGCCCATATCGACCCAGTGATCGAGGGTATGCACCGGGCTGACTGTGTAGGAAATGGTCCCCTGAGCATGCTTACCCTGCCGTTTTACAGCGTTGATTGCCGTTGTCAGGTTGCGCAGGTCATTCATAGCGTCAAACACCCGGAACACGTCGATTCCGTTGAGTGCTGCCCGCTCGACAAACTTTTCCACCACATCATCAGCGTAATGGCGATAACCGAGAATATTCTGGCCACGCAGCAGCATCTGTTGCGGTGTGTTGGGCATGGCCTGTTTCAGCTGCCGCAGTCGGTCCCAGGGATCTTCACCCAGATAGCGAATACAGGCATCAAAAGTGGCACCACCCCAGGTCTCCAATGACCAGTAGCCGACACGGTCCAGTTGCTCAGCGATAGGCAACATATCGTCGATACGCAGACGTGTAGCAAATAACGACTGGTGGGCATCCCGTAAAACCAGTTCAGTGATGCCCAACGGCTTCGATTGCTCCGACATAAAAACCTGCCCTCAGTAGCGCTGTTTTTCGGATAAAGACTCTGTGTTAGCGGTGGCGATGCTGATTAATGGCCTGCTGAATGATTGCCTGCACCCGATCATCCACTGGGCTGGCATCCTGTTGTGTTAAAGCCTGTGGCTCGTCAACGGTTGGAGAAAAGTGTTTGATCAGCGTTGACATCAATACCGTCACGGCGACCAGCAAGGTCAAAAAAACAATGACCGTTCCCATACCGTAGAGCAACAGGTTCAACCCTTCTTGCAAAAGTGGCTCATTCATCCATCACCCCTGATCCTGGCGGCAGTTACCCACAGGTGAAACGCTATAAATACCTATCAACTGACTATACTGGCGACACCCTGTTGCATCAATAATAGCAACGGCACTGGCATTTTACGTTTGGGAGACTACAATCGCGCTTTCCCTTTCGATATCACGCCTATTCTGCTTATGAGTATCAAAGCCCTGCTTGAACAACGGGTCCTGGCAGCCATGTCTGCAGCCGGAATTCCGAGCACCTGCCCAGCCAACATCACTGTCAGCACACGCCCTGAATTTGGTGATTTTCAGGCCAATGGCGCCATGGCGGCGGCCAAGCAGCTAAAATCCAATCCCCGCGAGCTGGCCTCACGCATTATTGAACACCTCGATCTGTCAGGTATTGCCAGTAACACGGAAATCGCGGGGCCGGGTTTTATCAACATCCATCTCTCCGATGAGTTTGTATCAGCACAGCTTCAACAACTGCGCAGTGATCAGCACCTGGGGGCGGAACTTCCTGCATCACAAACCATTGTCGTCGATTACTCTTCCCCCAACCTCGCCAAAGAAATGCATGTTGGACACCTGCGCAGCACCATCATCGGTGATGCTGTGGCCCGCACACTGGAGTTTCTTGGCCACCAGGTAATCCGCCAGAACCACATGGGCGATTGGGGTACACAGTTTGGCATGCTGATCGCTGAGCTTGAGGAACACCTTGGGGAGGGTGAAAGACCTGAACTGGCACTGGGTGATCTGGAAGTGTTTTACCAGCAGGCAAAAAAACACTTTGACGACGACCCGGCCTTTGCGGAAAAGGCCCGCAACTACGTGGTGAAACTGCAGTCGGGAGACCAGCACTGCCGTGCGTTGTGGCAGCAATTTATCGATATCTCAGTAGCTCATAGCGAAGCGGTTTACGAATGCCTGAATGTTACCCTGAAGCATATGGATATTCGTCCGGAAAGCGCCTATAACGACGACTTGGCCAATGTTGTCGCCGACTTGCGGCAACTACAACTGGCAGTGGAGGACCAGGGAGCCCAGGTGGTTTTCCTGGAAGAACTGGCGGATAAAAAAGGCAACCCCAGCCCGGTAATCATTCAGAAATCCGGTGGCGGCTACCTCTATGCCACGACGGACCTGGCCGCCCTGCGCTACCGTAGCCGTCATTTGCACGCCGACCGTATCCTCTATTTTATCGATGCCCGTCAGTCCCTGCACATGAAGCAGGTGTTCACACTGGCCAAAAAAGCCGGTTTCGTCGCTAACGATGTATCGCTGGAACACCACCCTTTTGGCACCATGATGGGCAAGGACGGCAAACCGTTTAAAACCCGTAGCGGCGGCACAGTAAAGCTCACCGACTTATTACAGGAAGCCGTGGAGCGAGCGTGCAAACTGGTGAAAGAAAAGAATCCACAACTATCGGACGCGGAAATTGCCCCCATCGGTCGTAAGGTCGGTATCGGCGCTGTGAAATATGCTGATCTCAGCAAAACCCGAACCAATGATTATATTTTTGACTGGGATGCGATGCTGAGCTTTGAAGGCAATACCGCCCCATACCTGCAATATGCCTATACCCGAATTCGCAGTATTTTCCGTCGCGCCGGACTGGAACAGGCATCCGTCAACGATCAGATCAGCATCGCCGCACCCCATGAAAAGTTACTGTCCATGCAGCTGCTGCAATTTGGTCAGGTACTGGATCAATTGGCCCGCGAGGCACACCCCCACGTGTTATGTAACTACCTGTATGAGCTGGCCAGCCATTTCATGGCGTTCTACGAACATTGCCCGATCCTGAAAGAAGATGTCACTGAAACCACCCGCGAAAGCCGCCTGGCCATTGCCCACCTGACAGCAGACATCATGTCCAGAGGACTGGATTTACTGGGCATTGAAGTGATGGAACAGATGTAGACCTGACCAAGCTGCGGGCAATTGTTCGCCAAAGGGTTTTGACACTTTCCAGCACATGTCTAATCCTGTAGTCATGAATATAAAAACAGGCACATCACTGAAAAAGGCCGGGGTCAAACATCACTACTCAGGAACAGATTTCTGGATCAAGCTGAAGCATGCTGCCAAGGCGGCGGGTAAAGAACTGGTAGAAAAAAGCCTCTGGCTTTACTACGCTTCACACCGACCTGAGACCCCCACCTGGGCGAAAGCCGCTGTTTACAGTGCACTGGCGTATTTTATTCTTCCCACCGACACTATTCCGGATTTCATCCCGGGCACCGGCTATACCGATGATCTGGCAGCCATTCTGGCAGCTGTCTCAACCATCAGTAACTACATCGATGAGGATGTTAAGGCGCGGGCCAGTGAAAAAGTGGCCCACTGGTTTGGTCAAAACGAAGCCAGAAAAGAAGCCAGTCAATAGCGTCAGACCACCTCTAACCCACCAAGACATGCTGTTTGATTAACCGGTCGAACTCTTCGCCACTGAGAATATTCTGTTCCTGAAGAACTTGCCGGATGGTGAGATCGTTTGCCTGTGCAAACTTGGCAATTTCCGCTGCCTTGTCATAGCCAAGAGTCGGTGTCAGCGCGGTCACAATCATCAGTGATCGTTCGACATTATCGGCCAACTGTTGCTCATGGCAAGTCAAGCCATCTATGCAGTGACGAACAAAATGTCCGGAACTGGCCGCCAGCAATTCGATCGCTTGCAACACGTTGTGAATGATCAGTGGCTTGAACACATTCAACTGCAGGTGAGCCTGGGAGCCGGCAAGGTTAACGGCACTGTCGAGGCCCATCACCTGAACAGCAATCATGGTAATTGACTCGATTTGGGTAGGATTAACCTTACCGGGCATAATCGAACTGCCCGGCTCGTTAGCGGGCAGCTGGACCTCACCCAACCCCGCTCTGGGGCCGCTGGCCAGCATTCGCAGGTTGTTACCAATCACCAGCAGTTCGGCGGCAAGCTGCCGCAACGCGGCACTCAAAGCCAGTAGCGGCCCGTGACTGGACAGTGCAGCAAATTTATTGCCCCCTGATGTCACATTCAGGCCTGAGGTCTGTCGTAACTGTTCTGTGACCGCTTCCTGCCAACCCTCGGGGGTGTTCAGTCCGGTGCCAACCGCAGTGCCCCCAATTGCCAGCGGATACAATCCATCCCGGGCACGTTCTATCTGGCTTATGGCCCCCTCTATCTGGGAGACGTAGCCACTGAATTCCTGTCCCAGTGTCATCGGCGCTGCATCCATCAGGTGTGTGCGGCCCACTTTCCAGAGGCCTTCAAACTTGGCAGATTTCCTTTGCAAGGCATCCCGGAGGTTCATCAGGGATGGAAGTAGTGTTCGCTCCACCGCCCATAGTGCAGACAGGTGCATGGCCGTGGGAAACACGTCGTTAGAGGACTGAGAACAGTTCACATGATCGTTGGGGTGAACGGGGTGTTTGCAGCCACGTTGTGCCCCTGCCAACTCATTGGCCCGGTTGGCAATCACTTCATTCATGTTCATATTGCTCTGTGTACCGCTGCCACTCTGCCAGATAGACAGGGGAAACTGGCCATCGTGCTCTCGTGCCAACACTTCATCACAGGCTTTAACTATCAGCTCTTTCTGCTGGCCATCCAACTGGCCCAGTTGTGTATTGGCAATGGCAGCCGCTTTTTTGATAACCGCCAATGCTTCAATTACCAGCCAAGGCATGGCCTGCCCCTGGTGGGGAAAATTCTCGCTGGCACGCTGGGTTTGGGCGCCCCACAGGGCATCCTCGGGAACACTAACCGTCCCCAGAGAATCTTTTTCGTCACGATATTTCATGTCTTTAGCACCTGGCTTGTACCCTTTGAAATATTGCGGAGTAACCAACTGTTGAGCCCGCCGTGAGCAAGACCCCGGTTATAAAAAAGGAGAAGAAAGCTAAACGCTCTCTTCCCCCTTTTTGCTCAGCGGTTTTTCAGGTAATTCAACATGGTATCCGCATCGGAGACCTCAAAGGGATCGGTCTGACAATTATCTTCAAAACCTGGCTCGCAGAATAACTGCTTGATTTCACCGTCTTCCACGTACATGGAGTAACGCCAGCTACGCTGTCCGAAACCAAGGTTATTTTTATCCACGAGCATGCCCATTTTTCGAGTAAATTCCCCATTCCCGTCGGGCAACAAGAACACGTTCTTGGCATTCTGGCTTTTGCCCCACTGAAACATCACAAAGGCATCATTGACCGAGATACACACCACGGCATCAACACCCAGGGACTTGAACTCATCATACAACTCCTCATAACGGGGCAGGTGTGAGGTAGAACAGGTCGGAGTAAATGCACCCGGCAAGGAAAATACGATGACGTTCTTACCCTTGAATATGTCGTCAGTGTGCAAATCCTTCCATTCAAAGGGGTTTGGTCCACCCAATGCTTCATTGCGCACACGGGTTTTGAAAACGACGTTTGGAACTCTGTTTTGCATGTTTTTTCTCCGTTTTGACCTCTGGGCCTCGTTACACATCATGGGTCATCGTTCGATGTCCCGTTATTGATATATTAGTAAACCTATTAAGATTGTATAAATTAATTATTGACATTGAGTCGATAGTTTTTTTATTAAAATCTGACAGTTTTCAGTGACGATCCTTCAACAAAGTAATGGCCGATAATGCTTGGCCATGACTTCATCAAAGCAACAAAAAATTGCTCGCTGGAGCGATGACCCCTGATCGAGTTGTGCCCGCACAACAGACACCGCGACTGGCGCGGCCAACGCCGGGGGATAGCCATAGATACCAGAACTGATGGCGGGAAAAGCAATACTGCATACACCGAGCTCATCCGCCATCACCATGGCCTGCCGGTAACAACTGGCCAACAGTGCCTGCTCTCCGCTAGCTCCTCCTCGCCACACAGGCCCCACTGCATGAAATATATATCGGGCAGACAGATTAAATGCCGCCGTCATAACAACCTGGCCAGTGGGACACCCTCCCAGTTGGCGGCAGGCCTGCTGCAGTTCCTGATAACCTGCCGCCTGATGAATGGCGCCATCGACGCCACCACCGCCAGCTAGTTGCTGATTGGCTGCATTAACCACAACGTCAACCCTGAGCCGGGTAATATCGCCAACAACGACTTCCATGCCCACTGTACAAGCCACCCCTGCTAGAGCTGGGGGGCTCTCCCTTTGATATGTACGTCCCGCTGTGGGAACGGAATGGTGATGCCCTCGCGATCAAAGGCCAGTTTCAGATCTTCCATCGTCCCGAAGTACACTTCAAAATAATCCTTGGAAACGCACCAGGGACGCACCAGTAAATTGATTGAGCTGTCGGCATGGGCGCTGACAAAAACATCGGGAGCAGGTGTTTTCAGCACCTTGGGATTGGCCTCAAGTACCTGTCTGATCACCTGCTTGGCCTTGAGAATGTCATCCTCATAACTGATACCAAAGGTCATATCGACCCTGCGTGTGGGCTCGCAAAAAATGTTTTTCAGACAACCATTGGAAAGAATGCCGTTGGGAATAACCACCACTTCGTTATCCCGCGTTTTCAGGATGGTGTTAAAAATCTGGATCTCTTCAACCAGACCCCGGTAACCCTGGGCTTCAATTTCATCCCCGGCTTTGAACGGTTTGAAAAACAGTATCAGCACTCCGCCGGCAAAGTTGGCCAGGCTACCCTGTAATGCCAGTCCCACAGCCAGTCCGGCTGCACCCAACAAGGCGATCAGTGATGCTGTCTCCACCCCTACCATGGAAGCCACAATGACCAGCAATACACCTTTCAAAAGAATATTGGTAAAACTGTGAAAAAACGTTCGCAGGGTTTTTTCCGCTTCGCTTTTCAGCAGTGCGCGGTCCAGGAAATAGAGAATCCGGCCAATCAGCCACCAGCCAACGCCAAGTACCACCAAGGCCAGTAACAATTTGCCACCGTACGCCACCAGCAAAGTGGATAATGTATCGGTGAATGTCTGATTTTTTTCCATTGAAATAACCCCGTTTCTCTATGTGCGCTATAACCCTGAACCTGTCAGGCCTTTGACTCCTGTTTACTGAGTGTCTGCAACATCTCGATAAAACCCTGTTTAACCATGTGTTCCGGCGCTGGAGTCAGCAGGCTGGTGACAAGAATCGCTGCCAGGGAGACAAAGAATGCGGGCACCAGTTCGTAGACCTCAAAGACACCACCGGATAACTGCTTCCAGACCACCACCGTCACCCCTCCGGATATCACACCGGCCAGCGCACCCTGCCAATTCATGCGCGGCCAATACAGGCTCAGCAGGGTCACCGGACCCAATGTGGCACCCAGTCCTCCCCAGGCATACGCCACCACATCAAGCACCTTGCTATCGGGGTCCATTGCTACTCCCGTAGCCACTGTCGCAATCACGGCAACAGCCCATCGCCCCGCAGCAATGCGGCCCCGTTCCGACAACTGATGACCACTGACCATGGGATAGAGGTCTTCGGCCAGGGCGGAAGAGCTTGCCAGTAACTGGGAATCAACGGTGCTCATGATCGCGGCCAGAATGGCTGCCAAAAGAAAACCGGCCACCAGAGGATGAAACAGTATCTGCACCATCGCCATAAACACGTGTTCTGCATCAGCCAGGGGTGCCGATAACAGCGCCAGACCCGTGATACCAACAGCAATGGAGGTTGTGTATACCAGCAGAGACCAGCTGATACCTATTGCCGCGGCCGTATGCAATTGTGAGTGCGAGTGAATCGCCTTGAAACGTGCAAGAATATGCGGCTGACCAAAATAAGCCAACCCCCACCCCATCAGACTGATTATGGCCAGGGCTCCAAGCGGCTTGCCCTCACGGTCTGAGGCCATAGACAAGAAGGCCGGATTGTTTAACTCAATAGCATTCACAACCTGGCTGTAGCCACCCAGGTTCGCCATGGCCATCAACGGCACTAGTACCAGAGCCAATGTCATGAGGATTGCCTGAAACACATCGGTCCAGGAAACCGCGAGAAAGCCCCCGAACAGTGTGTAAAAAATGATGATCGCGGCGCCCAGCAACACAGAAAGCTGATATTCGAATTCAAAAACTGCGACAAATAATTTCCCCGCCCCTATTAATCCTGAACTGACATAAAACAAAAAGAACAGCAGGATAAACAGGCCCGATGAAAGCTTCAGCCAAGGCACCGGGCACTGAAAACGGCGGTGCAAATACGCTGGCAGTGTGACGGCATCATCCAGCTGATAACTGAAGATGCGCAGACGTCGCGCTGATAGCAGCCAGTTGAGCGCGACGCCAATACAGAGACCGAGGGCAATCCAGCTTGCCTCCATACCGGCCAGGTAGGCATATCCCGGCAACCCCAGCAGGACCCAGCCACTCATGTCGGAAGCCCCGGCGCTGAGTGCAGCAACGCCTGCTGACAAACGGCGACCACCAAGAAAATAATCCGAGGCGGAACGGGTTTTAGTCCAGGCGAAAATACCTATACCCAGTACAACCACCAGATAGGCACAGAATGTCAGCGCTATCGACAGACTATACGTGGCCAACCACTCACTCCCTGTTTTTCTTATGGATCCATTATTTATCAGTTTGAGCGGCGCTGACCACCGAATTCTCTTTACCCCAAAGAAAAATGATTAAAAATTAGCCATTGCTTTAAAAAATAATTTCTAAAGTTAGCGATTATTACTAATTTTAAATTGAGTTTATCCATATAACATGCTAATAATGAACAAAATTATAAGATCATGAAAACAATATGAATGCGACTGCATGCATAAGACTACAGGAGCTGAGTCATGATTTTTACTGCTGGGGATCTACGTCATCTTGTTATTCGGGAAACACTGAACTATCTGAACGACTGGTCACAGGCTGCGGAAAATTTACTGTTGGGGACCGCGGCACATGAGTCCGGACTGGGAGGTTGGCATGAGGGGAGAAGAGTCGGGCTATACCGCATCACACCCAGCATGCACAAAACGGTTTGGGACAATTACCTGATACAGCATCCCGAACTGGCCAGTGATATCCGAGGCATTGCCGGACAACACAGTTTTCTCAAGGACCCTCACGGTGAGCTGGCCACCAATCTGAAATATGCCACAGCCATCGCCTGGATGATTTATCGACGGGCTGAACAGATATTACCTGATCCGGCCAATATCGGTGCTCTGGGCACATTCTGGCATCGCCACTTCCGCTCCCGACCAGAAGGTTCTGCCAGGGACTTTGTCACCAGTTATCAGCTGCTGATACGCGATGAAAGCCTGGCCGCAGCCTGAGCGGCCGTAACACTTATTTCTTTTTGACATGTTTCATTAAACGGCGCTTTTTTGCTACCTGACGTGCACTGAGCTTATTCTTTTTCCCCGCATAGGGGTTTTCGCCGGAACGGTATTCAATTTTCACCGGAGTACCGTGCAGGTCGAGGGCTTTGCGAAAAATTTTCTCCAGGTATCGGGTGTAGTGACTGGGCACCTCATCCGTCTGGTTGCCATGAATGACGATCACCGGCGGGTTCTGCCCCCCGGCGTGGGCATAACGCAATTTGATACGACGCCCTCTTACCATAGGCGGCTGGTGCTCAGTTACCGCATCCTGCAGGATACGTGTCAATCGATTAGTTCCCAGTTTGTCGGTAGCCGCGGAAAAGGCTTTTTCAATAGACTCGTATAAGTGACCCACCCCGGTGCCGTGTAGCGCAGAGATAAAGTGCACATCGGCGAAGTCCACAAATCGCAGCCGCCTTTCCAACTCTGTCTTGATCCAGGCCTTGTTGTCAGCTTCCAGTCCATCCCATTTATTGACGGCCAGCACCAATGCCCGCCCGGATTCAATGGTCGTACCCATCAGGTGTAAATCCTGATCAACCAGGCCTTCCCGGGCATCAATCAGCAGCACCACCACGTTGGCATCTTCAATGGCCTGCAGGGTCTTTACGATGGAGAATTTTTCCACTGCCAACTTAATGTTTTTGCGACGCCGTATACCGGCGGTATCGATCAGCGTGTAGTTTTTACCTTCACGCTCGTAATCAATGTAGATACTGTCTCTGGTCGTTCCTGGCAGATCAAAAACAACCACCCGCTCTTCGCCCAGTAAGCGGTTAACCAGCGTGGACTTTCCGACATTAGGCCGACCGATCACCGCTATCTTGATACCACGCTCTGCTTCTTCTTCCGGCTCCTCCACCTCTCCTTCGGGAAAGGGACTCAGTACCGCTTCCATAAGCTGGCGCACCCCACGGCCGTGGGTTGCTGTGGTCGGATAGATATCCGGAATGCCCAGTTCAAAAAACTCGGCCATGGCGACATCGGGATTAATACCATCAATTTTATTGGCCACCAGGTATACCTTGCGGCCTTTACTGCGCATCTCTTCCGCCAGGCGCCTGTCGACAGGCGTGAGACCATCCCGGCTGTCTACTACCAGCAGAACCGCATCAGCCTCCTCAATGGCCTGCATCGACTGCATGGCCATGGCAGAATCAATGCCCTCTTCCTCACCGGTAATACCGCCTGTATCAATCAACATGTAACGACGACCCTGGAACTCACCTTCGCCGTATTTCCTGTCACGGGTCAGCCCTGGATAGTTTGCCACCAGCGCATCGTGGCTTTTGGTCAAGCGATTGAATAAAGTCGATTTGCCGACATTGGGCCGGCCAACTAGAGCGATTACTGGGACCATTTCACCGTACTCAAAAAACCTCCGGGTATCGCACCCGATTTCCCAATCATTGGGGATGTTGTACTGCGTTTTTTCTTTCCCTGTAAATACAAAATGCCGCCCTTCAGGCAAAGGGCGGCATCCACATTCTCTACAGCCATTTACTCAATACTGAAAGCAGACAATTTACCGCTGTTATCCAGGATATAGAGTGTTTCGTCATCGACCAGCATGGGTGCAGTCACGCCACCCCCCACTTTGGCACGAGCAACAAAATGGCCATCAGTCTGTGACAGCGCATGCAGGAATCCCTCTGCATCACCGACCACCACGTAACCATTGAAAACCACCGGGCTGCTCAGCTTGCGATAAGTCAATTGCGCGTTAAGCCACAACTGTTGCCCGCTGCTGGCCCGCATGGCTTCAATGGCGTCATTCTTTTGAATCAGGTAAACCTGTTCCAGGCCGAAGGCGAGATCGCGGGTGGTTGACGCATCCTGGTACCAGATACCGCGGCCTGTGGATCGGGCGATAGCGCCAATGCGTCCCTGGTAGCTGGCGACATAGAGTATCTCACCTGACTGCACCGGCTGGCCATCGATGTCCACCATACGCTCAAGCTCTGTACGTCCCTGGGGCACCGCTACCCGATTTTCCCAGATCTCCTCACCAGAATTCGGGTTCAGTGCATGCACCTTGCCGTTGGCAAAGGTAACAATAACTGCGTCGTAGCCAACCTGGGGCGATGTTGTACCTCGCAGGGTCAGCACTGGAACATCCGCTTCATAAACCCAGAGTTTTTTGCCATCGTCTGCATCCAGTCCAACCACACGGCCATCCTGTGATTGCACAACTACGACAATGCCATTGGTGCCAGGTGCTGCCAATATTTCACTGGTCACATAAGTCTGCCAACGCTGTTCTCCTGTGTTCGCATCCAGGGCGAATACTTCACCCAGTGTACTACCCACGAGGACGAGATCACTGCCCACGCCAACACCACCGCCAAGATCAACATCCAGCTCCACTTTCCAGCGTTTTTCACCGGAAGCGGCGTCAATGGCGGCCACCTTGCCCTGGCTATCGGCCACGTAAACCATGCCATTCATGATGGCCGGGCGAATGCCACCATTAACCGAGCGATATTTGCCCACAGCATTAGTAGACCAACGCTTTGCAAACTGGGCTTCCTGCATGAATTCCTGCAGGGCAGCAGGGGCAATCTTTTCGCCCGCATCGTCAACTTTAGGTGTACCCAGCTTTTCCTTAATGGAAGAAATACTACACCCCGAGATCAACAGACAGACTGCCAACAGCCAGGTTAAACGTCTCATCAGGCATCTCCCTCAGAGGCGGGATCAACCGGATCAGTGGTTTTAACCTCGGGTGCCACATGATTGAGTTTCAGTTCTATGATTGTGCGTGTCTGATTGTCATTGAGCACAAGCTTTTGAAGAGCATCACGGTAAGCCGTGTAGGCCGCCGCCCTATCGCCTTTAATCACCTGAAAGTCGCCAATTGCTTCAGCGTAAGCCGAGGCCATGGCACCGGCATCCACACCGTTCAGCATGTCAATGGCTTTGTCCAGATTACCTGATGCCGCTTCCAGGCGGGCCTGGCGCAACTTGATGATCAGTAGCAATCCGTCATCTGCGCCTTTTTCAGCCCACTGCAGCTGGCTTTTGGCAACGTCCAGGTCGTCAGCTTCCACAGCCAGGCGCGCCAGCAACATCGCCGCATAGCGTGCATACTGACTACCGGCATGCTCGCTTTTCAGCTGCTCTGCCAGTGCTACCACCTGCTCCCGTTCCTTAGCTTCCAATGTCTGCCCAGGTTGAACCTGCGCCACCTCCATCATCTGCTGATAGACAACAGCTGCCGCTTCAGTCTGAGCCTGACGATGACCTTTCCATAAGTCCCAGCCGAAATACCCGCCCACGGCGAGCACAACCACAATCACTGTGGACAGACCGTTCTCTTTCCACCAGCGTTTGAGACTTTCCAGCTGTTCCTCTTCGCTGAGATGTTCTGCCACTGTTAGACCTCACCTTTTTCAAAATCGTATTCATTCAGCATCGCCAGTGCCTCGGCAATGCTCATTGTTTGCTGGGGTTTTTCTTCACGCAAAAATTTCACGGACACATTGCCGCTGACAGCTTCATCTTCACCGAGAATCAGCGCTATCTGCGCACCACAGCGGTCTGCTTTTTTCATCTGGCTCTTGAAGCTGCCGCCACCGCAGTGGTTTTGAACGCGTAATTGCGGACACTGGCCTCGCAAGGTTTCACCCAGCTGCAATGCCTGAACCTGAACATCACCGGCCGCCAGCAGGTAGACGTCAACTTGCCGGGCGATACTATCGGGTACCACACCAGCGGCGTCAAGCAGCAATACCAAACGCTCAACGCCCATGGCGAAACCAACCGCCGGGGTATGTTTGCCACCCAGCTGCTCTACCAGACCATCATAGCGACCACCTGCGCAGACGGTACCCTGAGCCCCCAACTCATTCGTCACCCACTCAAAGACAGTCTTACCGTAGTAGTCCAGCCCTCTGACCAGTCTCGGGTTCACCCTGTAGGGAACGCCCGCCCCATCCAGCAGGCCCAGCAGCTGCCCAAAGTGTTGACGCGATTCATCCTCGAGAAAGTCCGCCAGCTGTGGAGCACCATCCAGCAATTTTTGAGTCTCCGGTTTTTTACTGTCCAGGATTCTCATGGGGTTGCTGTAGAGGCGCCTCTGGCTATCTTCATCGAGCAGATCTTTGCGCGCCTCCAGAAACTCTACCAGTGCTTCACGATAGCGCCCGCGGGATTCCAGGGTACCGAGTGAGTTCACTTCCAGCGTCACCACCCGGTCAACACCCAGCTGCTGCCACAACCGCCAGATCATGACCAATTGCTCGGCGTCGATATCCGGACCTTCCAGCCCGAACACCTCAATACCGATTTGATGAAACTGACGAAGACGACCTTTTTGCGGGCGCTCATATCGAAACATGGGCCCCTGATACCAGAGTCGTTGTACCTGGTTAAAGATCAACCCATGCTGTTCACAGGCCCTAACACAGCCGGCTGTACCCTCTGGCCGCAGGGTAACGCTGTCGCCGTTACGATCATCAAAGGTATACATTTCCTTTTCAACGATATCCGTCACTTCACCAATAGAGCGCTTGAACAACTCTGTGGGCTCAAGAATGGGAAAACGGATTTCCCGGTAGCCATACCTGGCTAACAATTCGGAAACAGTTTTTTCCAGGTACTGCCAAACGGGCGACTCATCGGGCAGAAGATCATTCATCCCCCGGATGGATTGAATTTTTTTCATCAGGACTTCGCTATCAGATTTTCTTGTTGTGCTGCCTTCTGGCCGGCCTTGGTGCGAATCAACTGTTCGAGTTCATCCACCAGGTTCTCCTGCCCCAGCTTCTGGCTGGGCTGGCCATCGATATACACCAGATTGTTTGGCGTACCACCAGTCAGGCCCAGATCCACTTCCTTGGCTTCCCCGGGACCATTGACGATGCAGCCAATGACGGCGACATCTATCGGCGTGGTGATGTCTTCCAACCTGGTTTCCAGCTCGTTCATGGTTTTGATGACATCAAAATTCTGTCTGGAACAACTGGGGCAGGCGATAAAATTGACCCCCTTGCTGCGCAACTTGAGACTTTTCAGCATATCCCAGCCGACTTTCACCTCTTCCACGGGATCAGCGGCGAGGGAAACGCGAATCGTGTCCCCAATGCCATCCATCAACAGCAAACCGAGACCGATGGAGGATTTCACAGTACCGCCTCGCAAGCCACCGGCTTCGGTTATCCCCAGATGCAACGGGTTGTCTATCTGAGTGGCTATTTTGCGGTAGGCTGCGACAGCCATAAAAATATCCGAGGCTTTTAAACTCAGCTTAAAGTTGTTGAAATTCAGGCTGTCGAGAATGTCCACATGGCGCATGGCGGATTCCACCAGGGCGTCAGGGGTCGGCTCACCGTATTTCTTTTGCAGGTCTTTTTCCAGAGACCCTGCATTGACGCCAATACGAATAGGAATATTGAGGTCGCGGGCCTTATCCACCACCGCCTGGATACGTTTTTCCCTGCCGATATTGCCGGGATTGATACGCAAACAGTCGACGCCCAGGTCCGCGACCCGCAGAGCTATTCGATAATCGAAATGAATGTCTGCCACCAGGGGGACTGACACTTGATGACGAATCAGGCCAAACGCCTCGGCGGCCTCCATACTGGGGACTGAAACGCGCACAATATCCGCACCTGCAGCCTGAAGGCGTAAAACCTGTGCGACAGTCGCGGCCACATCGGTAGTTTCCGTATTGGTCATGCTCTGTATGGAAATGGGCGCATCGCCACCCACAGGAACGTTGCCCACCATGATCTGGCGGGACTGCCTGCGGACTATCGGGGATTCAAAATGCATGGACTGTCTACTGCTCCCCGGCCAGCTCATCACCGATTTTAAGGGTTGCCGTATTATCGCTGGCAATGTTGGCAACAGTAACCGGCTCACCGGCATACATAATTTCAATACCGGGGGCGTAGCCCAACACCACTGTAAATGGGGCCAAGCCATTCACGTCCAGCTCGGTGCCCGAAGATTTCAAATCAGCCACCAGCATGCCACCTTCGGCGTCGAAGACTTCAACCCAACTCTGCTGCACAACGCGAATATAAAGATTGCGCATACCATCATCACCACCCTCTTCAGCCATTGCATGGCCTTTAGGCTGCAACTCCTCGTAGGTTTGCGCGTTGTTACTGCTGAGATTCGGCAACTGCTTCATTTCCAATTGTGGCTGATCGGTGACGGCAAGCTTTTCCAATTGAGGGAGGTTGATGACTTCATCGGACTGCATGGCCCAGACAAAAACAGCGGCAACCACCAGCAGAATAAGAATCAGCGGCACCACCAAAAAGCTCAGGCGGAATTTAAATTTCTTCTTGGGAGCAGCTGGCAGTGACAGCGAGGGCGAATGATCCTTGATCCCCTTTAGGGCAAACTGCTGCTCAACCGCTTGTAGCACCCGTTCTTCAGGCAGCTCTATGAGTGCGCAGTAACGGCGCACATAGCCCCTGACATACATGGGCGCTGGCAGGCGCTCAAAGTCATCAGTCTCAATGGCATTCAAAACCCTGGCCGGCAGCCCTAACTGGGGTACCAGATCATCAATCCCCAACCCTTTTTCCTTTCGGGCTTTGCGGAGCTGCTCCCCTGGGGATATTTCAAACTCCTGGACTTGTTCTGTCTGCTTTTGTGCTTCAGTCTTGTTTGTCATTTTGTAGCCAGTTCAGGTATTCCTGGTTTTCCCGCGAATCGGGAAACAGATTTTTTAGTGCCAGTCCCTGACTTGCTTCCGCATCTCGATTTCCAAGTCGATTTTCCAGTCTTACTCCCAACCACAAACCCCTGGGCGTCGGTCTCCGCCGAACATCATTGTATTGTTCCAACATTTGCTTGGCGCGCTGATAATCAGCACGCGAATACGCGATCTCGGCCAACTCCAGGTAGGGCTGGGACATCTGAGGTGCCAGCACCACGGCCTTTTGCAGCGCTTCTTCACCTTCCGCTATTTTATTGAGCTTGATCGCTGTGACACCCGTCTTGTAGAAAATTTCACCGCGTTTGGGATAGGCAAGGTCTTCAGCACCCTTCACAAACTGCTGGTAGGCTTCCTCATATCGTTCCTGACGTAACAGGAACATGCCGTAATTGTTGCGGCTGCGGGTAAAACCGGGATCGTAACTGAGAGCCTTCTTATAGTGGGCTTCCGCCTCGGTCAGCTCCATTTCCTGCTGATACAACAGCGCCCATACATCATGCACCTCGGGCGAACGGCTGTTGATTTGCATCGCCTTCTCAAGGTGTTCACGGGCTCGCTCACGGTCCCCCTGTGACATGTAGCCCAACGCAAGCTGCAAACGGGTTTCCAGGGCTTTTTCATTATCGGAGTTCACACTGGGCGCACCGTTTAATGTGGTGGACGATGTCATACAACCCTGCGTCATTGCCATCGCCAATACGGCCATGATGACTGTAAATATGGTTCTGAGCTTCATGCGTCCTTCACCCCCGGGCTGCATCGTTATCCATTACCCCACAATCCTGACCGGCGTTTCCATTACCTGATTCTGGTAGCGCTCACTGCGACGTGTCTTGTCATTCACTGTCCCCGCCAGCTGCCCACAGGCCGCTGCAATATCATCCCCACGAGTGGATCGCACCGTCACAATATGCCCTTCTTTGTACAGGATATCGCGGAAACGATTCAGGGCGGTGTTTGTGACTTTCCTGTAATCAGACTGGGCAAACGGGTTGAATGGAATCAGATTGATTTTACAGGGCAGGTCCTTGAGCAGATTGGCCAGCTGTTTTGCATGCTCATCGCGGTCATTTACGCGGTCAATGAGCGTGTACTCCACGGTAATTTTACGGTGTGTATCAGGCATTTTTTCCAGGTAACGCCGCGCTGAATCCAGCAGCATGGCAATAGGATATTTACGATTGATAGGCACCAGCTCGTTGCGCAGCTCGTCATTTGGCGCATGCAGCGAAATGGCCAGAGAAACATCCGAGACGTCTCCCAACCGATCAATGGCGGGCACAACCCCGGACGTGCTCAACGTCACCCGACGCTTGGACAAACCGTAAGCACAGTCATGAAGCATCAGGGACATGGCGTCCACCACATTATCAAAATTCAGCAGTGGCTCCCCCATACCCATCATGACCACATTGCTGACCACGCGCTCAGCGCCAACAGCCAGAGAGTCAAAAGACTTGGCTGCGATCCATACCTGGCCGATGATTTCCGCCGCTGTCAGGTCACGATTGAAGCCCTGTTTTCCTGTGGCACAGAAGCTGCAGTCAAGGGAACAGCCAACCTGGGAGGAAACACACAGTGTGCCGCGATCTTTTTCCGGGATAAATACCGTTTCAATACAGCTGCCACCAGCCACACGAATCAGCCATTTCCGCGTACCGTCAGCTGAATCCTGCCGTGATACCACTTCCGGCGCGCGGATTTCAGCAACGCTTTTCAAACGCTCACGAAGATTCTTCGACAGGTTACTCATCTGCTCAAAATCATCGACACCAAGCTGGTGAATCCACTTTAAAACCTGTGTCGCACGAAACGGTTTTTCACCCAGAGAGGCAAAAAATTCCACCAGTTTTTCAGCAGAAAGCCCCAGCAGGTTTATTTTCTCCTCCTGGGGCTCTACTATCTGGTTGATGTCAGTACTCAATGCTGTCATCAATTATCCTGCCTTTCGGCATAGAGTTGGTTATCAGTTACCTGGGGCAAATTTCATCTTCTGCAAAGAAGTAAGCCACTTCACGAGCAGCAGATGTTGTGGAGTCAGAACCATGGACAGCATTGGCGTCAATGGATTCCGCAAAATCTGCACGAATAGTGCCGGCATCGGCTTCTTTGGGGTTGGTCGCGCCCATTAACTCACGGTTGAGAGCAACGGCATTTTCGCCTTCGAGCACCTGCACAACCACAGGGCCGGAGGTCATAAAGCCAACCAGATCAGCAAAGAAAGGACGCTCTTTGTGCTCTGCGTAAAAACCGCCCGCTTTCTCCTCGGAGAGGTGCAGCATTTTAGCCGCGACGATTTTCAAACCCGCATTTTCAAAACGGCTGTAGATTTGGCCGATAACATTTTTTGCCACTGCATCGGGTTTGATAATAGAAAGGGTACGTTCAATAGCCATTAATGATCTCCAGGAGGGGTATTTGTACAACCTGGCGAGCCCTGCTGCCACCCAGCTCGGCCCACCGTTTCAAAAGGGGGGCATTTTACTCTTCGATACAAGGGGTTACAAGGAATTCTCAAGGCCGTTTCCTGACAATTCATGTTCAGGCTGCTAGCAGTTTTGTGAAGCGATCACAGGGCACGGGCATACTGAAATGCGAGCCCTGATAGGAATGACAGCCCAGCTCTCGGAGGATGTCCAGAGCTTCCTGACTCTCCACACCTTCAGCAGTGACTTTCAGGCCGTATTGTTTGGAAACTGCCATGATCGCTTCCACGATACCCCGGCTTTCCGTATCGCGGTGGATGTTGCGAATAAACTCACGGTCGATCTTGAGCTGGTCAAAAGGTAGCCGCTTCAGATAGATCATTGACGAATAGCCGATGCCAAAATCGTCGATGGAGAACATGGAACCCAGAGACTTGATGGCTTCCATTTTTTTTATGGCATCATCAACGTCTTCAATCACCAGGCTTTCAGTCACCTCGAAATTTAAGTAGCTGGGATCAATGTTGTAGCTCTTCATGCTGTGCTGGACAATATCGATCAACTGGGGATCGCGGAATTGGCGCGGGCTAATATTGATCCCAAGACGCATATGATCCTGCCAGATACCCATGTCGATGAAATTGCGGAGATATTCACAGGAGGTGCGAATCACCCAGCGCCCGACATCGACGATCAAACCTGACGATTCCAGTACCGGTATGAATTCGGAGGGCATATTGGTCACTTTGTCAGCGTTCATCCAGCGCAGCAACGCCTCACCACCCAGCATTTCACCGGTTTCTACAGATATCTGTGGCTGGATGTAGAGTACAAACTCATGGTTATCCATGGCTTTGCGCAAACGAGTGTTCAATCCAATTTGACGCTGGGCTTTCTGTGTAATGCTGGGGTCGAAAAACGCAATACTGTTGCGGCCTTTGCGTTTCGCCTCATACATGGCTGTATCCGCGTACTGCAGCACTCGATCTGCCGTGAGATCGGCATCGGTCAACAGGGCAATACCGATACTGGCCGTGAGGATGACCTCGTGACCATCGAGGAAAATCGGGCTGGCGACAGCCTCGCCAAGTTTTTCCGCAATCGCCTGGGCATTCCAGGCCGCTTTCGACGGTTCGTCTGCGAGTTCAGGGATAAAAAGGACAAATTCATCACCGCTCATTCTGGCGAGCATATTGTCCCCGGATACCAGGCTGCCCAGGGCCAGGCCAATTTTTTTGATGACCTGGTCCCCGACGTTGTGACCCCATGAATCGTTGATATCCTTGAAGTGGTCAAGGTCCAGCATCATGACAGCGGCACAAACCGTTCCGCCATGATGAATTTCCAGGAAGTCTGCCAGGGACTCGGCCAGCATCTGGCGATTTGGGAGACTGGTCAAGCCGTCAAAATAGTGTTTTTGACCATCATCGGCACGGCGCTCGGAAACTCGGCGCTCGGAAACCACCCTACCACTGTCATCGACAATTAACTCGGGATTGTCCGCCCTGGTCACAGCTGACTCTTCCAATGATTCCCAGCGATCGGTCAACGCATCGAGTCCGGAATTGACTGAGCTTATATTCTGGTCGCTTTTCAACATGACGACCATTTCCTTACCATCCTCCGTCACGTACACAACTTCGACGTGAATAGGCGTTTCATGACCCTGACCAGGGCAGGTCCAGGTGAGTGTTTTCTGCTTGCCCATCTGGGCTTTTTTGAGTTGTAACTTAAGATCGACCAGGGCGGTGGATTCATCACCGTTGATTTTATCGACAGAGGCGCCGATCAGCTGCTTGAGTTCACATCCCAGCAGCTTCAAGGCATTTTGATTGGCGTCGACACAAACGCCGTAGGCAAAGAAAAGGGTGCCGTAGGGTACCGATTCAACCAGTACTTTATAAAGCTCTTCTTTAGAGCTCATCTATACCCCTTAGCCAACATCAAATACTGCGGCCCATTCTAATCGAGTTCATCAATCCATGCCATCTGGATCGCCTCGAGCACTTTTTCGCCACAGTGCTGCGGGTCATCATCGAAGTCCTCCAGCGCCAGAACCCAGTTCCTCAGGTCCACAAAATTAACATACCGCGGATCCACCTCAGGGTGTGATTCCGACAACTCAATTGCCAGATCCAATACATCGGTCCATTTCAGTGTCATGACCAATACTCCGACTAGTGCTTTTCGGACACCATATTAATGGTGTATTTAGGTATTTCGACAATTAAATCCTGATCTTGAACAATTGCCTGACAGCTGAGCCGCGAATCCGGGTCTACGCCCCAGGCCTTGTCCAGATAATCCTCTTCCAACTCGTCCGCCTCCTCCAGGGAATCAAAGCCCTCCCGCACATAGACATGACAGGTCGTGCAGGCACAGGACATTTCGCAGGCATGTTCAATTTCAATATCATTGCGCAGCGCCGCTTCGCAGATACTTTCACCGGGTTCCACTTCTATTACCGCCCCCTCCGGGCAGATCGTTTGGTGGGGAAGAAACACAACCTTGGTCATTTCAGAGGCCCTTATCGATCTCGTCGAGGCTGTGTCCGGCCAATGCTTTTTTGATACTGGCATCCATGCGGCGTGCTGCGAAATCTTCACTGGTTTTTGACACTGTCTCAATATGCCGGGCAATTTCCCGGTGGTTGCTACTCTCCCTGACATTGCGCAAATCTTCCAGTGCCACTTCAAGACAATGGTATTCCTTTTCATTAAGCAGAGCCTTGCCATCCTGTGCCAACGCTGCACTGAGATCTTCGTAGAGACGGTCAGCTTCCACCTGTTGTTCCCTCAGAGCTCGCAGCTGCATATCGTCACGGGCGTGGGTATAGGATTCCCTTAGCATCCGGGTTACTTCCTTGTCATTGAGGCCATAGGAAGGTTTTACCTCAACATGCGCCTCAACACCGCTAGTTAACTCCTTGGCGGACACGTTCAGCAAACCATCGGCATCCACCTGGAATTTCACGCGAATCTTTGCTGCGCCGGCTACCATCGGCGGAATACCGCGCAGCTCGAAACGCGCCAGGGAACGGCAGTCGCTGACCAACTCTCGCTCTCCCTGCAGCACGTGAATAGCCATGGCAGTTTGTCCATCCTTGAAGGTGGTGAAATCCTGGGCTTTAGCAACCGGTATAGTGGTATTGCGATGGATGATTTTTTCCATCAGGCCGCCCATGGTTTCGAGACCCAGCGATAACGGAATCACATCCAATAACAGCATTTCATCACCGGGCTTGTTGCCAACCAACACATCAGCCTGAAGCGCAGCACCAATAGCCACCACTCGATCGGGGTCAATATTAACCAGAGGCTCGCGCTTGAATGTCTCTTCAACCCGCTCGCGCACCCGCAGCATACGCGTTGACCCACCCACCATCACGACGGCATCGACCTCATCACTATCCAGCTGGGCGTCTCTCAGACATCTCCGACACGCGCGCAGTGTTTTGTCAATTAAAGGGTCAACAAGACTGTTCAGTTTGGTCCGGTCCAGTGCCCCCTGCCAGCCGAGCACATCCAGCGTAACCGTCTCCTGTTTTGCCAGGGCTTCTTTGGCCCGGCGTGCAGCAACCATCAACTGTCGTTGCTGCTGAGGATCAAGGTCGGAACCCAGTCCGGCCTGTTCACAGCACCATTGGGCGATGGCACGATCAAAATCGTCGCCCCCGAGGGCAGAGTCTCCTCCTGTGGCCAAAACTTCAAAGACACCGCGAGATAACCTCAGCAGGGAAATGTCGAAGGTACCGCCGCCAAGGTCATAAACGGCAATTACCCCTTCTCCTCCCTGATCTAGTCCGTAGGCAACAGCGGCTGCCGTGGGCTCACTCAACAGGCGCAGCACCTTGACCCCTGCCAGCGTTGCAGCATCTTTAGTGGCCTGACGCTGTGCCTCATCAAAATAAGCGGGAACGGTTATCACCGCTCCGTCCAGAGGTCCATCCAGGGCCGACTCCGCACGCTCCACAAGGGCTCGCAGGATCTCAGAAGAGGCCGAGACAGGGCTGATGTCTCCAGCAGATGTTCTGAAACTGGGCATACCGCTGTCACCGGCCACCAGCTGGTAGGGCAACTGGTTTCCCAGGGTCTTGATATCCGCTGTGCCTCGCCCCATAAAGCGTTTAACGGATATCAGGGTGTTAAGCGCATCCCGGCCCGCCCACTCGAGGGCCTCATAACCAATAGAGATGCTCTGGTCCGCCCCATAGTGGACCACTGAAGGCAACAGGTGTCGGTCTTCGCTGTCGGGCAACGTTTCCGGCGTACCACTGCGAACGGTCGCCACCAGTGAGTTCGTCGTGCCCAGGTCAATGCCCACCGCCCTCCGGCGTTGATGCGGTTCAGGGGACTGACCGGGCTCAGATATCTGTAACAAAACCACTTGATGTAACCGCCTATTCTTCGTCTAGTTCGTGTTCAAGCTCATGAATTTCGCTGATGAGCTTGCTGAAAAACTGCATTTTGGCCACCGTCTCACTGGCCTGATCCATATCCACTGCGCCCAGGCAATCGCTGAAGATTTGCTGGAGTGCGCGATACTGGCCAACGGCATGCTCACTAATATCCGCAAGCGCAGCATGGGGGTCATAGGCATCCCTGACCTCGGACAAAGCTTCGCGAAGCGTCATTTGCTCCAACAGAAAGCGCGGATCACGGGTGATTGCAGTCTCATTGGCTCCGTCCACCCCATGAAGCGACAACAAGTATTGGGCACGTAGTAAGGGAGATTTCAGCTCGTTGTATGCCTGATTCACAACAGCTGCATACTGCTCCGCCAGCCGCTGCTCACGGGCGGGCTTGCCCGCATATTTATCTGGATGAAATTGGCGCTGCATACTGCGGTAGCGCTCTGACAGCAGGCTCATGTCGAGATCGAAACTGACAGGCAGTCCAAAAATTTCGAAAAAGTTGTCAGAAATTTCCACGGGAAACAGCTCCGATCGAGATATCAAAAAGGCGCGTATGCCCTAATCAGGCTCACTGTCACCTAAATGTGGAAGCTCTCGCCGCAGCCGCATTCTTCCTTGACATTGGGGTTATTAAACTGAAAACCCTCGTTGAGCCCTTCTTTCACGAAATCCAGCTGGGTGCCGTCCAGGTAAGCGAGACTCTTGGGATCCACAAACAGCTTGGCATCACCACAGTCAAAAACTGAGTCCTCCGGCTGCTGGTCATCGACAAACTCGAGAACATAGGACAACCCGGAACAACCCGTAGTCTTAACACCGAGGCGAATACCAATACCGTGTCCCCGGTGAGCAAGGTGCCTGATGATATGCTGCTCAGCTGCCTGGGTCATGGTAATTGCCATTATTTATCTCCTGCTATCTCAAGTTGTCTATCAGTTCAGTCAGTCTGTTCGCCACGCTTATGGCGCACATCTCTAACGGCGGCCTTAATGGCGTCTTCTGCCAGTACAGAACAGTGGATTTTTACAGGCGGCAATGCCAGTTCTTCGGCAATCTGGGTGTTCTTGATCTCTTCAGCCTGATCAAGGGTTTTGCCCTTGACCCACTCTGTCAGCAGGGAACTTGATGCAATGGCCGACCCACAGCCATAGGTTTTGAACTTGGCATCCTCAATCACACCCTCTTCATTGACCTGTATCTGAAGGCGCATCACATCACCGCAGGCCGGGGCGCCAACCATCCCCGTGCCAACATTGCTGGCTTTGTCATCCAGCTTGCCAACGTTGCGGGGACTTTCGTAGTGATCCAGCACTTTGTCACTGTAAGACATAATTTAACTCCTCAACGTTAGTGGGCGGCCCACTCGACCTGACTCAGATCGATGCCGTCTTTGTACATATCCCAGAGCGGGGACAACTCCCGTAATTTATTTACGGCTTCCCGCACTCGCTCAATGGCGTAATCTATTTCTTCAGCGGTTGTAAAACGACCAATGGAGAAGCGAATAGAGCTGTGCGCCAGCTCATCATCCAGTCCTAGTGCACGCAACACGTAGGAGGGTTCAAGGCTGGCCGATGTACAGGCTGAACCGGAAGACACCGCCAGATCCTTGAGCGCCATGATCAGGGACTCACCTTCAACATAGGCAAAACTGACATTCAGGTTACCTGATACCCGCTGATCCAAAGAGCCGTTCAGGTGCACAGCTTCCATGTCGGAAATGCCGTGCCAGAGCCGATTGCGCAACGCCAGTATGCGTTGGTTTTCTTCCGACATTTCTTCTCTGGCAATACGAAAAGCTTCTCCCATACCGACGATTTGATGTGTGGCGAGTGTGCCTGAACGCATGCCACGCTCATGACCACCACCATGCATCTGCGCTTCAATGCGAACCCGTGGTTTGCGACGCACATACAGGGCGCCAATTCCCTTGGGACCGTAAATTTTGTGGGCAGACAATGACATCATGTCGACTTTCATGGTCTCCATGTCTATTTCCACCTTGCCAGCACTCTGTGCAGCATCGACGTGGAAAAAAACCTTTTGCTCACGGCAGACTTCACCAATGGCCGCGATATCATTAATGGTTCCGATCTCGTTATTGACGTGCATCAGCGACACCAATGTAGTGTCTTCACGGATCGTCTCGGCGACAGCGCTCGGCTGAATCAGACCTTCGGCGTCCGGGACAAGGTAAGTGACCTCGTAGCCCTCCCGCTCTAGCTGGCGACAGGTGTCGAGCACCGCCTTATGCTCGATTTTGGAGGTAATGATGTGCTTGCCTTTTTTCTGATTGAAATGGGCACAGCCCTTGATCGCCAGGTTATCGGCTTCCGTGGCACCTGAAGTCCAGACAATCTCTCTGGGATCGGCATTCAACAGTGCCGCCACTTGTTCTCTCGCATCTTCAACAGCCGCTTCCGCCTGCCAGCCAAAGGCATGTGAACGGGAGGCCGGGTTACCGAAATTGCCTTCTGTAGTCAGACATTCAGCCATCTTCGCGGCTACCCGAGGGTCAACCGGCGTGGTTGCAGAATAGTCTAGATAGATCGGCAGTTTCATTCAGTTACTCCTGATAGGTTTTCACGATTGACAGCACGCTTTACTCCGCACCACTCAACATCACGGGGCGCACTTCCTGTTGCTGTACCAGACTGTCCAGTGTGATCCCGCTAAGAAAACGGTGAATTTGCTGACTGAGGTCATCCCAAAGATAGTGGGTCAGGCAGACACCGCCATTCTGGCAGTTACCCTTGCCGTTACAACTTGTTGCATCAATAGACTCATTGACTGCATCAATGATCTCGGCAACATTGATAGCTTCGCAATCCCTGGAAAGGCGATAGCCGCCACCAGGACCTCTAACGCTGCTAACCAAGTCTTTCTGGCGCAATTTGGCAAATAATTGCTCCAGGTAGGACAGCGAAATTTCCTGACGCTGCGATATATCCGCCAAGCTTATGGGACCTTTATCACCATGCAGTGCCAAATCCAGCATGGCAGTCACAGCATAACGACCTCGAGTTGTCAGGCGCATAGCGATGCTCTCACTCGTTCAATTCACCAGTTACATGCTTGAATTATCCAAAAACCTACTATTTTAGTCAAGTAAATAACATACTTTTTTAGTAGGGATTAGGGCTGTGACCCACTCTGTTTGTCCCCGTTAAGCTGTCGCATTTTGTGCGCAAGATTCTGCATAGCAGTCAACACACCTCGCAAAATAGACAGTTCCATTTCATCCAGCCGGATCCTGCTGTATAGCCGGCGGAGTCGGGGCATGGTCTGGCGTGGGTTATCGCGGCTATGGAAACCTATATCCACCAAAGCTTGCTCCAGGTGCTGAAAATACATTTCCAGATCTTCCGCCCGGGCTGGCGGCACATCCCATTCGCTCAGCGATGGCAGTTTACCGTCTGCGTTTGCGAGGGATGCCATTCGCACCTCGTAACAAAGCACCTGCACGGCAGCGGCAAGATTCAGGGAACTGTATTCAGGATTCGAGGGTATATGCACATGGTAGGTACACTTGTGCAGTTCTTCATTGGTCAGCCCCCGGTCTTCCCTGCCAAACACGATAGCCACTTCGTGCTCAGAGGACTCCTGCCAAACCCGTTCGCCACATTCCCTCGGATTGAGAAGCGGCCAGGGTATACGGCGCTCACGAGCGCTGGTACCCACCACCAGGCCACAACCGCCAACGGCTTCATCCAGCGTATCAACCACAACCGCATTATCCAGAACATCCAGTGCGTTTGCTGCGCGCCAAACCGCGCGATCAGCGGGATACTCTTTCGGGGAAACAAGATACAGGCGAGACAGCCCCATATTCTTCATGGCCCTGGCGGCACCACCAATGTTGCCGGGATGTGTGGTATTCACCAGCACTATACGAACATTTTCAAACACACTGGGCCTGCATAAATGGTTAATCTCAGGTATCGCCTGTGGTCTCAAGAAAACAGCGACGCACAACCGCCTTTTTGAAGGGCGCAAATTCTATCAGGAAGCAAAGGTGAAATCATGGATTTCCACTCCCCTCCAACTCTGCCTCTCTGCTACAATGCCGCGCTTTCGCCACAGTGGAATAGCAGTAATGGAACCGATGGTTAATATCGCACTTCGTGCCGCCCGCAAAGCTGGGGATATGATTGCTCGCGCCACTGAACGCAGCGATTTGATCAAGATCGACGAAAAAGGCCGCAACGATTACGTAACGGAAATCGATCACGCCGCTGAGAAGGAAATTATTTACCATCTGCGCAAGGCCTATCCCGATCACAGCATCATCGGCGAAGAGTCAGGTCACCTGCAGGGCGAAAACGACGACTATCAATGGATCATAGACCCGCTGGATGGCACCACAAACTTTATTCATGGCATCCCCCACTTTGCAGTGTCCATTGGCTGTCGCTACAAGGGCAGACTGGAACATGCCGTGGTGTTTGACCCCATGCGCCGGGAAGAATTTACAGCCAGCCGCGGCCGCGGCGCTTTTCTGAATGGCAAGCGAATTCGTGTGTCCGGCCGGGTTGGACTCGCCGGCTCCCTGGTAGCAACAGGCATTCCCTTTAACAGGCCCTCCATTGACCACATGGAGCCCTATTTATCCTGTCTGACAGAGCTGGCAACGCAATCGTCAGGTATACGGCGACTCGGTGTCGCCTCACTGGATCTCGCCTACCTTGCGGCGGGACGTGTCGATTCATTTTGGGAAATGAATCTGAAACCGTGGGACATTGCAGCTGGCGTGCTTTTGGTGAAAGAGGCCGGAGGTCTGGTCAGCGATTTCAGTGGTGGCGAGAATTACATGGACTGCGGCAATATTGTCTGCGCAACGCCAAAACTGTTCAAACCCACTCTCAAGGTGGTGCAAAAACACCTCGGGCACATTGAAGTGTCAAACTGAGAGAAAGTCAGAATTCATCAAACAACGTGTGTCCGTCCAACCCCTGTTTTTTGACAATTGATCGCAGGCGGCGCAGCGCCTCCACCTGAATTTGTCTTACACGCTCGCGAGTTAAGCCAATTTCGTGCCCTACTTCTTCGAGCGTGCAAACATCATGGCCGTGCAAACCGAAGCGACGCACAATCACTTCCTGCTGCTTGTCCGTGAGCTCTGACAGCCAGGCCTCAACCGCAGCATTCATATCCTGATCTTCAACCAGCTCCTCGGGATCATTGGGGTGCTCGTCAGCCAGAGTCTCCACCAGCATACGATCACCGTCTTTGCCCATGGGCACATCGACGGAACCGACGCGCTCGTTGAGGCGCAACATACGCGATACGTCATCAACGGTTTTATCCAGAGACTGTGCAATTTCTTCAGCAGTTGGGTCGTGATCAAGCTCTTGCGCGAGGCGACGGGATGCCTTGAGATAGACGTTGAGCTCTTTCACCACATGAATGGGCAAGCGGATCGTTCGCGTCTGATTCATCAGTGCGCGCTCCACCGACTGGCGAATCCACCAGGTGGCGTAGGTAGAAAACCGGTAACCCAATTCAGGATCAAATTTTTCAACCGCCCTCATCAGGCCGAGATTTCCCTCTTCGATCAGGTCCAGAAGAGATAGCCCCCGGTTGACATAACGGCGGGCAATCTTGACCACCAGACGCAGATTACTCTCGATCATGCGCTTGCGAGCGGCATCATCGCCCTTGGCAATCTTGCGGGCGAAGAAGACCTCTTCTTCTGCAGTCAGCAATGGGGCGTAACCAATCTCTTTCAGGTAGAGACTGGCGGCATCCAGCACCTTTTCTTCTTTCGACGTCTTGAAGGATTCCTGAGTATCCTCCTCGCTGGCGTCATCGTTCAGGTCGAAGCCATCCTCATTTCCGACATCATCATCAGTATCATCATCAGACACAAACGCTATTCCCTATCAGTCAACCAAAACATCCATCGTTAAACAGGCACCAATTTGGCGCATAAACCGCACCAAAATACTAATTGCAATGTATCACCAAACTCTGTCGCATGTCAGCTTCATCGTCTCGGCAAATAACCCAACGGGTTTACCGGCTTTCCATCCTTGCGGATCTCGAAATATAGTCGTTTATTGTTGGCGGGGTCACCCCCAACTTCAGCAATTTTTTGTCCCGTTTTCAGAACCTGTCCCTCCTTCACCAGGAGTGTTCGGCAATGAGCATAAGCACTCAGGAAAACCTCGCTGTGCTTGACAATCACCAGCCGGCCATAGCCCCTCAGGCCCTCTCCGGAGTAGACCACGATGCCCGGTGCTGCCGCCATCACGGCCTGACCGGGAAGACTTTGAATATCAATGCCCTTGAACAACGGGTCGCTGTTGTAGGTTTTAGTGACTCGACCCTCTGTGGGCCACTGCCAGCTCCAGTTGGAAGGCAAGGAAGCCGTCGATTTTGGTGGGGGTCGTGTCACTTTTACGGGGGTTTTCGGAGGGACTTCCACAACCTTGGTCTTGGTGGATGTTCTGGTGGAACTAACCGGTGCTGGCTTGGGTGTGACAGAAGTCGACCTTGGTGGCGGCAAGCGTGTCGTGTCCAGGGTCAGCCGCTGACCACGGTAGATGGTATACGGAGGTCTCAATCCATTGGCGCGGGCCAATTTGTCCACATCCTTTTCATAGCGCCAGGCAATGGCAAACAGGGTTTCACCCTGTGAGACAAGGTGGTAGTCAATTTTTTCACTTGGTGGTGGAGGTCGTTGGCTGATGGGTGCCGGCGGCGGGCTATGACACGCAGAGAGCAAAAACAGTCCGGCACACAGGGCAAGCGCTCGCAATACGAATTTCCGGCACTTCTGCAATGACAAAAACCATTCCCCCTAGCGCGTTACCCCTGTTTTTTAGAGTTTACTGCGTCGCCCACCAAGATATTCCAGTCCCAGCACCAGAATCAAGCCGAAGACCATGCACCCTGTCGCAAGAATTGTCTTTGGATCCAGGCCAGTCACCCGGGAAAACTCTGCCGGCGATAATAACCGCGAGGAAAGCACCACTTCCCTGCCATGGTTATCCATGATGACTTCCAGGGTTTCACGCCAGGGCCAGACAATCATCAGAGATCCCACGAGGAAGCCGGTCAGAATGGCTATAGTGACGGAGTGATAACGATGCAGCAGCCAGGAAAGTACCCGGGCAAACGCCATCAGACCGCAGACACAGCCCAGCAGAAACACCAACAGTATCTGCCAGTTGAATTCACTCACGGCACCAATGACCACCGGATACATGCCCAGTAGAAGGAGAATGAAACTGCCTGATACACCCGGCAATATCATGGCGCAGATGGCCAGTGCACCTGAAAGGTAAACCACCAGTAAATCATCATTACCCTGCACGGGTGGAGCCAGTGAGATGGCTGTGGCAATCAGTGTCCCGATAATGAGTGACACCCACTCCTGAAGCCTAAGGTGTGGCAGTTGTCGAAAAATATAAATAATGGATGCGAGAATCAAACCAAAAAAGAAAGACCAGATCAGAATGGGCTGAGTCAGCAACAGATGGCTGACCAGTTTTGCCAACGAAGCAATGCTTAACAGAACACCGGAAAAAAGCACCAACAGAAAGTTACCGTTGATGCTGCGCCAGAAGGCTTTTGGTCCGTCCTTGATGAGTATTCTCAGCGCACTGATGTTAACGCTGCGAATCGAATCCAGCAGCTCTTCGTAAATGCCACTGATAAAGGCAATGGTCCCACCAGAAACGCCAGGCACCACATCGGCAGCACCCATGGCCACTCCTTTCAGGAACAGCAATATCCAGCGTTTGGCAAACTGCACAGCAATATCAGCCTGATTACCGGGTGGTGCCGCCGAGCAAGGGCACAAACCGCACTTTCTCTGCAACACGCTCTTCGAAGTTATTGCTATCTCCCAGCCGGTTGATAACGCGAAGTTCCTGTATGTCACCGGGACCCACGGGGATAACCAGAATCCCGTCAGGCCCTAGCTGATGCAATAATTCTTCAGGCACCTCATTGGGCGCCGCCGCGCTGAGAATGGCATCGAAGGGGGCATATTCCGGCAGGCCAAAGCCGCCATCACTGTGGGAAAAGCGCACATTGCGAAGTCCCAGAATGCGCAAGCGCTCGCGGGCCTTATCTATCAACGGCTTGATGCGTTCAACACTGTAGACCTGGTCCACCAGTTGGGCCAGCACCACAGACTGGTAACCAGACCCCGACCCAATTTCGAGAACTTTCTTGCGCGGCCCCAGGGACAAAAGAATTTCAGTCATCAGGGCAACGATGTATGGCTGCGACAGGGTCTGCCCGTAACCGATGGGCAACGCAGTATCTTCGTAGGCACGGTGAGAAAGGGCTTCATCCAGAAACAGGTGACGGGGTGTCATGCGCATGACATCCAGTACTCGCTGATTGGTTATACCCTGATCTTTTAGGCGTTGAATGAGTCGTTCACGGGTTCGCTGGGAGGTCATACCAATACCACCGAGCTCAATCGAATTCACTCCTGCAAACCCCTACTGTCAATCGAAAAACGAACTATACCACAGCGCCCTTATTCCGCCACAGCCCAAGACTGATGCAGGTTTGCCAGTTCTCTCAATACGGAAGTGGCAAAACAACCCGGGGGCAGAAAGAAGGCAAGCTCGAGATCAACACCATCACCCAGTTCTCTGTTTTGCCAACACCATTCAAAACCCTCGGGATGCAAAACCAATGGACGCCGTTCCTGGGACAGTCCGCTGAATTCCAACCCGTGACACCAGTCCTGCCAGGCCTCCAGAACCTCGGACTCCAGCTGGCGCACACCTTCAGGAACCTGTGTTCTCCCCCTGCCCCACAAAGGTCCACTGGGCAGGGTTTCATCCGGCATGGGGATATTCCAGCTGTGTCGAGCAACCCGCTCGGCAAGGACCAGATTAAACAGATAGGACCTTGCCGCAGACAGGTAAAGACCGCCCTTACCCGCCCCTTTTCTGGTTTTCTTTCTTCGCTGGGAGCGGTCTGAAGAGCGCTGCTGCAGAAGCTTTTCAGCCTCGTGTAAGTTGCCGGCCTCCCGACCAAAGCGCTGCTCTCCGAAATAGTTGGGTACGCCTTCACGGGCAATGGTTTCAAGGCGGGATACTACCGCCTGCCTGTCGCCCATCAGCTGACGCAAACGAATACGGAAGTGATTCCCCGCATGCATGCCGCGGCGCAACTTTTTATGGTGGCGCACCATTTTCAGGACTCGACATCCATCCAGTTGGAGCATCCGTGACAATGGCAGATCCTGTCCTGCCGGCAAATGCACACTGAACCATTGGCGGGTAACTGCCCTGCGGTCTTTCAAGCCACAATAACCTACCGCAACTTCCTCCACCTCGAATGACTCGGCCAGTAAATGGGCCACCCAACGGGTGTTCTGGTCCTCTTTTTCTATGTACAGACATTGGTGCTCTCCCTCTCCGGAAAGCTCGAAACCCAACGTCTCTACCACCTGAAAGTCTTCCGGGCTTTCCCGAAATCTGGCAGTTACTTCGGGGCTTCCAAAGGCATGGGGAAACGAGAGTGAAAATTGCCTGTCGTTCATAAAATCCTTAGCATTAGCTTGCTGCGCCAGTGTACGGGCAGCAACGCAGCTCTCAAAGCCTACACAGGCTATTTCTTAGTGACAGGACACCCGGATGCATATTCACTACCTGCAACATGTTGCCTTTGAGGGCCTGGGCAGCATGCAACAATGGTTTATAAAGCAGAACTTTCAAGTCAGTGCCACACACCTCTATGCGGGAGAATCATTGCCTGAGCTGTACGACATCGACTGGCTGATCGTGATGGGCGGCCCCATGGGGGTCAATGATGAACACCTTTACCCTTGGCTGGCGGATGAAAAAATATTCATTGAAAAGGCGATTACTTCCGGAAAAATCGTTCTCGGTATCTGTCTAGGTGCCCAGTTAATTGCCCAGGCTCTCGGTGCTGACGTAGCGAAAAACCCGCACCCTGAAATCGGCTGGTTTCCTCTACAGGTCCACGATGAAGCCGGGCAAACGGCAATTGGCAAAATTCTTCAGTCTCATCCGCTGGCATTTCACTGGCACGGTGACAGATTCGACATCCCCACTGGGGCCACCCCTTTAGCTCGCAGCAATGCCTGTGACAACCAGGGCTTTATTTATCAAGGACGAGTCGTCGGCCTGCAATTTCACCTTGAAACAACCAGGCAATCTGCCAGCGATCTCATCGCGCATTGTGGTGACGAACTTGATGGCAGCGATTATGTTCAGGGGGCGGCTGACATGCTGTCACAAACGGAACGATTTCTTGCCATCAATCAGGTAATGACCGAGATCCTGGAAGTAATGCGCAAGACTTGATCGCTACCGACCTAGGCAGCAGTGTCCAGCAATACCACCACCTGTGCCGCGATGCCTTCACCTCGGCCTTCGAATCCCAGTTTTTCCGTGGTGGTCGCTTTGATATTTAACTGCGCTGTCCCGCAATTCAGATCGACACTAAGATTTTCGCGCATGGCCGATATGTGGGGAGACATTTTGGGCGCCTGAGCGATCAGTGTCATGTCCGCATTGACCAGTGTGAACCCTTTGTCTGCGATCAGGGCATTGACACGCCGCAGTAATTCCCGGCTGTCTATGCCTCGATAAGCCGGGTCTGTATCCGGAAAATGCTGACCGATATCACCCAGGCTAGCGGCGCCCAGCAGGGCGTCACAAAGCGCGTGAATTAACACATCCCCGTCGGAATACGCCACCAGTCCACGGGAAAAGGGTATGATCACGCCGCCAATAACAATGGCGTCACCTTCACCGAACGCGTGGACATCATAACCCTGGCCTATTCTCATTGTCCGATTCCCTGTTCAGTTGTCTGCTCAGTTGCCTTTTAGTCGCACTGCGCCTCTTCAGTCTTCTGCTGGTATTTCAAAATGGCTTCAGCAATATCAAGATCTTCCTGTCGGGTGATTTTGATATTGTCACGGCTGCCTTCAACCACGAGGGGCGTGTGACCCAGGCGTTCCACAGCAGCAGATTCATCTGTCGGTTGCCACCGTTGCCGAACCGCCGTATTGAGACTCCAGCTTAGCAACCCGTAACGAAACATTTGCGGCGTCTGCGCCAACCAGAGTTTGTTTCGATCTTCGGTGCCCGCAATATCATCCCCCTGTTCGACCCTTTTGACAGTATCGCTGACAGGGACGGCCAGAATACCGCCTACCCGATGGTCCACCAGAGAGTGTATTAGGTGCTGAATTTCCGCGACCCGCACACAGGGTCTCGCCACATCGTGGACTAATACCCAGTCATCGGTATGCGCTTCCCGGGTCAGGCACTCCAGAGCAAGACGCACAGAATCCGCTCGCTCTTTACCACCGTGGACTGTGCGAATACGTGGATGATCGAACACAGCCAGTTGTTGCCAGTATTTATCATCGGGATGAACCGCTACCACAACAATCGCGTCGTTAACCGCCAGCAAACGCTCCAGGGTGTGTTCAACCACAGTCTTTCCTACCAGAGGCTGGTACTGCTTTGGAAGCGCAGCCCCAAAACGACTGCCCACGCCCGCAGCGGGCACTATGATCCATCTGGCGGTCATCTCATAAGCTCCGAAAAGTTACCGTCGGCATTCTGTAAGGGGCCACATTGGGCAAAATGTGTTCACTGTTCTTCGGGCTCCACCACCATAAAAAATGTTTCACCTTCCCTGATCATGCCCAAATCAGTCCTGGCACGCTCTTCGATGCTTTCAACACCTTCCTTGAGGTCGACCACTTCACTGACCAACGTCTGGTTGCGTTGCCGCAGTGTTTCGTTCTGCGCTTCCTGCTCGGCCACCTCACGCTCCAGCGTCAGCTTTTTGGCAAGTCCACCCTCGCCCAGCCACAATTGGTACTGAAAGAAGAGTAAGAGCAGCGAAAGACCAATCATCAACCAGCGCATGAGGAGATTCTACCGAAGTCACCTGCTATCGTCAGCGAACAACACAATGCTCTACCCAAAACCATCAGGGGCGGCCAATGGCCGCCCCCGCTATAGAATTGTCTGATCAGGACTTGAACTCCGCCCTGCCCCGATAGGGTGCCAAACCTCCCAGTTCTGCCTCAATGCGCAGCAATCGGTTGTATTTGGCGACGCGATCGGAGCGACACAGTGACCCGGTTTTGATCTGGCCTGCAGCAGTCGCCACGGCCAGATCGGCAATGGTGGTATCTTCGGTTTCTCCGGAGCGATGTGAAATCACCGCAGTGTAACCGGCATCCTTGGCCATTTTAATAGCATCGAGGGTCTCGGAAAGCGAGCCGATCTGGTTGAACTTGATCAGAATGGAGTTGGCCACACCCATCTCAATACCCTTTTTGAGAATCTTTGTGTTGGTGACAAACAGATCGTCACCAACCAACTGGACTCTGTGACCCAGTTTTTCTGTCTGGTATTTCCAGCCATCCCAGTCAGATTCATCCTGACCATCCTCAATGGAAATGATCGGGTATTGGTCGCAGAGTTCCGCCAGAAAATCACTGAACCCCTCAGACGTGTAGACTTTGCCTTCGCCTGCCAGATCGTACTGTCCATCCTTATAAAACTCGGAAGACGCACAATCCAGGGCCAGGGTAATGTCTTCACCCAGCTTGTAACCTGCAGCCTCAACTGCTTTCTGGATCACTGCCAGCGCCTCGGCATTGGAAGAAAGGTTCGGAGCAAAACCACCTTCATCACCCACCGCAGTATTCAGACCCTGACCGCTCAGCACTTTTTTCAGTGAGTGGAAAATTTCCGCACCCATACGCAGTGCCTCGGAAAAGGTTTTAGCCGATACCGGCTGCACCATGAATTCCTGGATATCCACGTTGTTGTCCGCGTGCTCGCCGCCATTCAGAATATTCATCATGGGAACCGGCATGCTGTAATGCCCGGAAGTGCCATTGATATCGGCGATATGGGCATAGAGGGGAACACCCCGGGATTTGGCGGCAGCCTTAGCCGTCGCCAGAGAAACCGCCAGAATTGCATTGGCACCAAATTTCGATTTATTCTCGGTGGCATCCGCAGCAATCATGGCGTTATCGATATCACGCTGTTCAAGGGCATTTTTTCCCAACAACAATGAGCGTATTTCGGTATTAATATTTTCTACGGCCTTGAGAACGCCTTTGCCCAGATACCGCGATTTATCGCCATCACGCAATTCCAGAGCTTCCCGGGACCCGGTAGAGGCACCGGATGGCGCACAGGCAGTACCCACACTGCCATCTTCCAGTATCACGTCAGCTTCTACGGTCGGGTTACCCCTGGAATCCAGCACCTCATAAGCGCGGATGTCGATAATGTTGGACATTTAGTTCTCCCTCAAAATACCGGCAGCGGCCAAGTGAAGAGGCCTCTGCCATTCTAGAATTTCGACTATAGCTCAGCGGATAGACAATGCTGGCTGAGACTTAATCAGTTCATCAATTGCCTGCATTTGTGACAGGAAAGGTTCCAGCACATCCAGAGGCAATGCACTGGGACCATCACATTTCGCCTGATCGGGGTCCGGGTGAGCCTCAAGGAAAAGACCGGCCAGACCCACGGCCATTCCGGCCCGGGCCAATTCCGCCACCTGATGACGACGCCCACCCGAAGCCGAGCCCATCGGATCCCGACACTGCAGAGCGTGCGTAACATCAAAAATCAGGGGCAGACCGCCACTGACTTCTTTCATGGTTCTGAAACCCAACATATCCACAATCAGGTTGTCGTAGCCGAAGTTTGCGCCCCGCTCGCACAGCATGACCTTGTCATTTCCACACTCACGAAACTTGTCGACAATATTTCCCATCTGGGAAGGGCTGAGAAACTGGGGTTTTTTGACATTGATTACCGCTCCGGTTTCCGCCATTGCCTTGACCAGGTCGGTCTGACGAGCCAGAAAAGCCGGCAACTGAATCACATCACAGACTTCCGACACCGGCTGGGCCTGTTCAATTTCGTGCACATCCGTGATCACCGGGATAGCAAATGTCTTTTTGATTTCCTCAAAGATTTTTAATCCGGCTTCCATCCCGGGGCCCCGGTAGGAATGGATTGAAGAGCGGTTGGCCTTGTCAAAAGAGGCCTTGAAGACGTAGGGAATACCCAGCCGCGAGGTCACAGCAACATAATGCTCCGCCACACGCATCGCCATATCGCGGGACTCAAGGACATTCATTCCCCCAAAAAGAACAAAGGGCCTGTCGTTGGCAACAGCAATGTCGCCGACATCAATAGCAACGCTGGGAATGGTCAATGATCAATCCTCTGCCGCGTGTTTCAGTGCTGCCTCGACGAAACTGCTGAACAGCGGGTGTCCATTACGCGGGGTCGATGTAAATTCCGGGTGGAACTGACAGGCAAAAAACCAGGGGTGCCCAGGTATTTCAATGGTCTCTACCAGCGTCTTGCTCTCGGACCAGCCACCGACTCTCATACCACCCTGTTCCAGTTGGGGAACATATTTATTGTTGACTTCATAGCGATGACGGTGGCGCTCCAGAATGACGTCAGAACCATAGATATCATGGGCCATGGTGCCTTCCACCAGATAGCTGTTCTGTGCGCCGAGGCGCATGGTGCCCCCGAGGTCAGATTCCTCTGTGCGGGTTTCAACGCTGCCATCGATATCAACCCACTCGGTAATCAGTCCGATCACCGGGTACGGGGTCTTCTGGTCAAACTCGGTGCTGTTGGCACCTTCCATGCTGCAGACATTGCGGGCAAACTCAATCATCGCCACCTGCATACCCAGACAGATACCAAGGTAGGGGATGTTGTTAACGCGAGCATGATTGACCGCCTTGATTTTGCCTTCAACACCGCGCACACCGAAGCCTCCGGGCACCAGAATGCCATCAACACCCGAAAGCAGTGACATATCCGCCTCGAGGTCTTCGGAATCTATGTAGCGCACATTCACCTTGGTCTGATGGCGAATGCCGGCATGCATCAGCGCCTCATTAAGCGATTTGTATGCATCCAGCAATTCCATGTACTTGCCAACCATGGCAATAGTGACCTGGTGTTGCGGATTCAACTGGTTTTCCACCACCCAGTCCCAGGCACTCAGGTCAGCTTCACTGTATTCCAGGTGCAGCTTTTCCATCACGATCCGGTCGAGGCCACGCTTTTGCAAATCACGGGGGATAGCGTAGATGGTTCGGGCATCGAGCAAGGGCACGACGGCGCGCTCCTCGACATTGGTAAACAGGGCAATTTTCTTGCGCTGACCTTCATCGAGTTCCACTTCAGACCGGCACAGCAAAATATCGGGCAGCAGACCGATGGATCGCAATTCTTTGACCGAGTGCTGGGTCGGTTTGGTCTTGGTCTCCCCGGCTGTAGCAATGTAGGGAACAAGTGTCAGGTGAATCAATACAGATCGCGATGAGCCCAGTTCCAGCTTTAATTGCCGAATGGCTTCAAGAAAAGGCTGGGACTCAATATCACCCACGGTGCCGCCGATTTCGACGATGGCCACATCGTAGCCCTTGCCACCGGCCATGACACGACGCTTGATTTCGTCAGTCACATGGGGAATAACCTGTACGGTGCCACCCAGGTAATCACCGCGGCGCTCACGACGCAGAATGGTTTCGTAAACCTTGCCACTGGTGAAGTTGTTGAGCTTTCTCATTTTGGAAGAGAGGAAGCGCTCATAGTGCCCCAGATCCAGGTCTGTCTCTGCACCGTCTTCGGTCACAAACACTTCACCGTGTTGAAAAGGGCTCATGGTCCCCGGATCAACGTTCAGGTATGGATCGAGCTTGAGGATGGTGACACTTAAACCGTGGGCTTCAAGAATGGAGCCAAGTGACGCCGAGGCGATGCCTTTTCCCAACGAAGATACAACACCGCCCGTAACGAAAATATAACGTGTCATCTAGACCCTTCCGAACACTTTGAATACTACTTTTAAAATGCCGAACCCACGCCTTATGTCAAGGCATGTCACTGATAAATCATGAAAAATTGGCTACGGGTTAGGAATACTTAAGACCGGCGCCCATCCGCTTCAAGATGGGATGCCAGACTACCAGAAAGGGGCTCCCCGCTCAATGCGAATTACTCGGGATAAAACCAATTTATCGTCACGCCTTCTTGTTCGGGCGTAGCAGAAAACTCCTCACAAACCCAAAGATCAGCCACTGCCACCAGTTCACCATTGAAATAAATCAGCGGGACTCGATCCCGCAGCCACGGCTCGAGACCATACTCCTGAAACAGGATTTTCAATGTGTTCGAGCCCTTGCGACCTTGAGGTTTACAACGTTCCCCGCCACGACGAAAGCGCACCTCCAGCAGCCCATTGTCGGGGAGAGATAACCCCACCCCCATCGCGGACCTGCCGGAAAGACAACTGTTATCCGGCAGAACCAGCGGCACTCTTACATCCCAGGGCAAAGGCTTATCAGTTTCCTGCTGGCCAGGCTGAACGGGCAACAGGTATAACCTGCGCTGATAGCGACGCAGTTGTACACCACTCCATGTGACCTGAGGAGAAGCGTCATTTCTGGCTGGCAATAACTCCTGCCGCAGCGCCGCCATTACCTGACTACCCGGCCGTGAAAAACCGTGTAATGCTGACCAATGCCGCAACAGATTTGCCTGCCGCAGGCTATCAAGCCCCTGAAACGAGTCGATACAGATACTCCAACCCAACCGCTCTGACCGATCACCCACTGTCAATAGATCCTGGGCTGCCAGTTCATCTACCAGTTGCTCATTGTCTCGACACAGTGCCGCACTTGTCGCTATACGAGTGGTGTAGTCAGGCCAGCGATCGGCCAGATGGGGTATTACTTGGTGACGAATGAAATTGCGGTCGTATTCAAGTTGCCGATTGCTCTCATCCTCTACCCAGGTGAGGCCTGCCGCCACCGCATAGTCCTGCAATTCCTGTCTTGCATACCTTAACAGCGGGCGGAGTATTTCCCCGTTCCCCAATGGCCGGCTTACCGGAATGCCGCTTAGGCCTAGTGGTCCACTACCACGCAACAACCGGTAGAGGACAGTTTCCGCCTGATCATCGGCGTGGTGCGCCAGCAATATCAGCCCACCATCCCTCAGGTGATGCTCAAAAACCTGGTAACGGGCATCCCGGGCGGCGGCCTCCGGCCCCTGTCCGGCTAATTCGACCCGCACGGTTTCTGCAATCAGCACGACCCCCAGATCCTGACAGGCTTGTTGGCAATGTTGCTGCCAGGCGTCAGCGTTTGGCGATAACTGATGGTTAATATGGATTGCCGTCACACCGTCTGCGCCCAGCATCTTTACCATGCTGTGGAGCAATACATGAGAGTCGAGACCACCACTGTAGCCAACATAGCAGTGACTTGCCTGTTGCAGCCTGGGCAGAAAGCTAACTATCTGATCGGGTCTATATGCCATGGATTCGAAAACTGATTGTTGGCAGTAAGGTATAGCTTGCCTGCATCAATAACAAGCAGCGGCGCCGAATTGGCACAAACACTGAACATTGACCAAAAATCATCAACCCCAGAGCACCTGGAATATGAGTGGTCTTAGGCACCGACAAACAGTCGTTTTTTGTGACGTAATTGACATTTTGGTGTCTATACTCTTAGGTAACGGACAGAGCGGGAGAACGATCGGTCAACTAATAAAAACAGGTGATTGCCGATGGATAACATAATGGTAGTCATACCCGGAGGTATCGATGTCCATCAACAAATCCGGTGAAGTCGGAAATGGGGCCCCGAAAAAAGGGGCTTTAACCCTGGAAGCGCTCCAGGAGGAAAATGACTTCTACCGGGGTAAAGGCGGGATCAGTGAAGAAAACCGTACCTACGGTTTTAAACCCGCTTTTTATGACATGGAAAGCGGTGTAGTTTACGCGTCAAAATTTGCCAATGGCCACGAAGCCCCCATGCATGTGCTGGACGGGCTCCCGGACGATGTGGTCTCTACCCGTCTCACCGACGGTAAGGTGACAGCGGTTCGTCCCGGCATTATTTCCGGATTCATGCAGCGAGGACATTTTTATACCCGCGAACAGGCCGCTCTGGCCACAAGCCAATTGCGCGACCGCACTCAGATGCTCAGCAATCCGCAGCAACACAACCAACTGCTGGATGCCTGGGAAAAATTTCTTGTTGATGAAGATTACCCCGGTGACCTGATACGCCCCGTGGTTGGCGATTCCTGGCGCCGCTGTTACCAATCGCAGACAGACCCTGAATTACAATTTGCACCGATCATTTCAGACACGGAACAATTGAACCAGCGCCGCACGCTTCAGGCTGATCTGATGAAAGCGGCCAATCCCATCTTACAGCGGGCGTCTCAAGTGTTGTTCCGCACAGACAGTTTAATCCTGCTGGCCGATGCCGACGGCCTGATTCTTGATGCCAAAGCCGATGACGATGTGTTGAGTCAGGCCAGTGACATCAATCTGATTCAGGGCGGGGTCTGGAACGAGAAAACTGCAGGCACCAACGCCATTGGCACCGCGCTGGCGGCAGCGGAACCGGTTCAGCTCTACGGAGCTGAACACTTCTGCGCTGGCATCAAGCACTGGACCTGTTCGGCCGACGTTATCCGCGACCCTCACGATGGAAAGGTTTTAGGTGCCGTGGATTTATCGGGGCTCACAGACACCTACCAGAGCAATGCCTTGGATTTTGCCATCATGGCCGCACGCTTGATCGAATCCAACTTGGCAAAAGATTATTTTTACTCACGACAACAGGTGATCGAAGCGACACGTTCCATGTTCGAGGGATGGAAAACCGAGGGGCTTCTGGCATTTGACCGCCGTGGCCGGCTGGTGAGAGCCAATCAACATGCCCATCAGACACTAAAACAATTGGGTGCCGATCTGGTGATCAGTCCCCAGTGTCGCCTGCCGGCACTGGATGTCGATTTACCCCACGCAGCGGCCAACACACCCGCCTGGTTACAGAACCAGCTTACCCTGCCGATCGAGTTGAAGAACCAGCGCGTGGGAACATTGGTGGTGTTATCTGCCCAGCATTAGTGGGCGGCATGACGGGAATGACCTAGGCGTTGCCGTAATTCATCAAACGCTGGTAACGCTTCTCCAGCAACTCATCGATCGGCACAGCCTGCAACTGTTCCAGTTGGACCGAAAGTCGCTCTCTCAACGTGGCGGACATCGCTTCAATATCGCGGTGGGCACCACCGAGAGGCTCGGGGATGGTTTCATCGACAATACCCAGGTCCTGCAGCACTGAAGACGTCACGCCCATTGCCTCAGCAGCATCCGGTGCCTTCTCAGTAGTTTTCCAGATAATATTTGCGCAGCCCTCAGGGGAGATCACGAAATACGTGGCATATTGCAGCATGTTCAGATAATCGCCGACACCAATGGCCAGTGCGCCACCGGAACTGCCCTCGCCGATAACCGTGCAGATAATAGGCGTTTTGAGTCGGGACATCACAGCCAGATTTTGCGCAATGGCTTCACTGATACCACGCTCTTCTGAGTCGATACCCGGGTAGGCTCCGGGTGTGTCGATAAGTGTCAACACCGGCATTTTGAAACGTTCTGCCATTTCCATCAGGCGCATGGCTTTGCGGTATCCTTCCGGCTTGGGCATGCCAAAGTTGCGATAGACCTTATCGGTGACACCGCGCCCTTTTTCCTCACAGATAACCATCACGGGTTTGCCGTTGAGGCGGGCAACACCGCCGACAATGGCCTTGTCATCACCAAAGTGACGATCGCCGTGCAATTCCTCGAAATCAGTAAATACTCGCTCAATATAATCCATTGAGTATGGACGCTGCGGGTGACGAGCCACCTGAACAATCTGCCAGGACGACAGATCCGCATAAATCTTTTGTGTCAGCTTCTGACTTTTATCACGCAGCTTGGCCACCTCGTCGGTAATGTTGACTTCATTATCGTTACCGACCAGTTGCAGCTCTTCAATTTTCGCTTCGAGTTCTGCAATGGGTTGCTCAAAATCGAGATAATTCAGATTCATAGGACCACATATCCACAGTGTTATAGAAACATCTCACCTCCACCTGGAGGGAGGCACAATTGTACTGACAGCGCTGGCGAATTCCTACCCGGATTAAAACCTTAACTGGACGCCCGAGTTGCCGAACAACTCCCGCAGTTTATGCAGCAAATCATCATCCGGCGCCACGGACCACTGCTCACCGAGCGCAATCTCACCCCTGGCACTACCAGTATGGTAGAGAATCCGCACCGGACAACTACCCTGCTGGTAGGGGGACATAATATCTGCCATCTGCTCAAGGCAACTGCCACTGAGCTTATCCCGGTGAATTTTGATAGCAATACTCTTCAAATAGTTGGCCCTGGCCTCAAACAGGCTGCGCACGGAATCCGCCCGCATTTTCAGGCCACCGGTGTAGTCGTCCTCGGATACCTGGCCTTCTACCACCAGCAGCGCGTCCTTTTCGATCTTATCCCTGTGTTCACGGAAAATATCTGCAAAGACCGCAACTTCAATCCGTGCACTGCGATCATCCAGGGTCATAACGGCCATATTGTCGCCGCGTTTGGTTTTGATGACGCGCATTCCAACCACGAGACCTGCCACCAACTGCGCTTTTTTATCCGCTTTCAGATCGACGATGCGAGCGCCCACAAAGTGTTTTAACTCATCAAGGTACTCATCGACGGGGTGACCCGTGAGATAGAGTCCCAGCGTGTCTTTCTCCCCTCTGAGTCGTTCCTTTGCGGTCAGACTCCGCTGCCGTTGAAAAGACTGGTAACCGATTTCCGGGGCGCTCTCCTGAGGTGTCGATCCGAACAGATCCGACATGCCGCAATCGGCATTTCGCGAGTGCTGTTCTGCCATTTTGACCGCCTCCTCCATGGCCCCCAGCATCACCGCCCGGCGGTAACCAATTTCTCCATCAGGACCAATAGTATCCAGCGCTCCGGAACGAATCAGTGCCTCCAGGGCACGCTTGTTGACCCGATGGGCATCAACCCGGGCGCAAAAATCAAACAGGTCTGAAAATGTCCCCCCCGATTGCCGCGCAGCAATAATACTGTTCACCGGGCCCTCTCCAAGACCCTTGATGGCACCCAGACCGTAAATCACCTCGCCCTCTGGGGAGACCGTAAACATGAATTGACCGCGATTGACATCCGGCGGCAACAACACCAGATTCATGGACCGGCACTCTTCGGTCAAAGTGACAACCTTGTCGGTATTCTGCATATCTGCCGACAGCACTGCGGCCATAAACTCTGCGGGATAATGCTGCTTAAGCCAGGCGGTCTGGTAAGCCAGTAATGCATAGGCAGCCGAGTGTGATTTGTTGAAACCATAGCCGGCAAACTTTTCCACCAAATCAAAAATCTTGATGGCCAGTTCCGGGTCAACACCCTGTTTTTTCGCACCGTCTTCAAAGATTTCACGCTGCTTCGCCATTTCTTCAGGCTTTTTCTTGCCCATTGCCCGGCGCAACATGTCGGCGCCACCGAGGGTATAACCCGCCAGCACCTGAGCGATCTGCATGACCTGCTCCTGATAGACAATCACGCCGTAGGTCGGCTCCAGGACAGGCTTGAGGCTTTGATGTTGAAACTTGGAGTCCGGGTATGCCACCTCGGCCCGCCCATGTTTGCGGTTGATAAAGTCATCCACCATGCCGGATTGCAGCGGGCCTGGCCGGAACAATGCCACCAGCGCCACAATATCCTCGAAGCAGCTGGGTTCAACGCGTTTGATCAAATCCTTCATGCCACGGGATTCCAGCTGGAACACTGCGGTGGTTTCGGCCCGCTGCATTAGGCTATAGGTGGCTGGATCATCCAGAGGAATGGCCTCAATGGCGATTTTTTTCTCTGCGCCTTCACCCATGCGCTTATTCACCATCTTCACCGCCCAATCGATGATGGTAAGCGTACGCAAACCAAGAAAGTCGAACTTCACCAGGCCCGCCTGTTCAACGTCGTCCTTGTCAAACTGCGTCACGAGACCCTCGCCAGCCTCGTCGCAATATAGGGGTGCAAAGTCCGTCAGGGTGGTTGGGGCAATGACCACACCACCCGCGTGTTTACCCACGTTACGGGTGATGCCTTCAAGTTGTAGTGCCATTTCCCAGATTTCCTGGGCTTCTTCATCCGCGTCGAGAAACTCTTTCAGCACCTCTTCCTGGCCAATGGCTTTCTCGAGGGTCATGCCAATGTCAGGCGGAATCATTTTCGAGAGTTTGTCCGCCAGACCATAGGATTTACCCTGCACCCTGGCAACATCCCGCACCACCGCCTTGGCCGCCATCGTGCCAAAGGTAATGATCTGGGAGACAGCATCGCGGCCGTAACGATCAGCCACGTAAGCGATCACCCGGTCCCGGTTGTCCATGCAAAAATCAATATCAAAGTCGGGCATCGAAACCCGTTCCGGATTGAGGAAGCGTTCGAACAGCAGGTCGTATTCCAGAGGATCCAGGTCTGTGATACCCAGCGCGTAGGCCACCAATGAGCCTGCACCTGAACCCCGGCCGGGACCAACGGGAATATCGTTATTTTTTGCCCAGCGAATAAAGTCCATCACGATGAGGAAGTACCCGGGAAATCCCATCTGGATAATGATATCCAGCTCAAAGCGCAGCCGATCCAGGTATGCCTGACGTTGTTGCTCGTAGTCATCGGAGGTGTTGTCGAGCAACGTCACCAGCCGTTCTTCCAGCCCTTCCCAAGAGACCTTCTCGAAATAACTGTCGGTTGTCATGCCCTCCGGGATCGGGTATTCGGGCAGAAAATATTCCCCCAGCTTGAGATCCAGGTTGCAGCGTCGGGCAATTTCCACAGAGTTTTCCAATGCCTCTGGGATGTCACTGAACAATTCCAGCATCTCTTCCGGTGAACGCAGGTACTGCTGGTCGCTATAGCGCCGCTCCCGGCGGGGATCATCAAGCACCCGCCCTTCCCCGATGCAAACCCTGGCCTCGTGGGCCTCAAATTGATCGGTACTGAGAAAGCGCACATCGTTGGTGGCTACAACGGGGCAGTCTGTATCAGCCGCCAGGGAGACTGCTCGGTGGATAAAGTTTTCTTCCCCCATTCTTCCTGTACGGGTTAATTCAAGATAAAACCGCCCGGGAAATTCGCGCTGCCATGCTGACAACAACTGCGTTGCCTGAGCCGTTTTATCACCCAGGAGCGACTGCCCTACATCACTGAATCGCCCCGCGAGCACAATCAGACCCTCGGCGGCTTCTGTAATCCAGTCACGGCGAATATAGGGTTTACCCTGAATCTGCCCTTCCTGATAGGCACGGGAAATAAGATTGGTCAGGTTGCGATAACCCTGCTGATCCATCACCAGAAACGTGAGATGGTAGGTAGCGTCATCTGGCAACAGACCTGCCACCTCAAGATCGGCACCACAGATCGGCTTGATACCCGCACCCTGGGCAGCCTTGTAAAACTTTACCAGACCATAAAAATTACACACATCCGTTAATGCCACCGCCGGCATGGACAACTCACAGATGGTTTTTACCAGCGGTTTAAGGCGCACAATGCCATCGACCAGTGAATATTCACTGTGTACACGCAGGTGAACAAAAGATGGTTTCATAGAACTCTACAATGATTAAACGGGGTAAGAGGCCACTTGTCGCGGCCAGAACACTTATTCCCCCGGGAATTAGCCTGCTTTACGCGGTCTTCCCCGGCTCGCGCCCGGCGTCCGCTTTGCTGTTTTTGGGATACGAACTTTATGGATCAATTCCCCTTCAATATCTTCACACTGGTTGGCGGCTGCACATTTCAGCTCCGCAAAAGAGCGTTCCCAGCAGGCTTCCATAAATTCCGGATCAGGAAGTACATCGCGATCAGATTGAAATGACACACTGATACGGCCATTGTAACTGACGGCATTAAACATCAGTGTTAAACCCTCAACCAGCGGTGCCAGTGCAGACACATAGAGCAACTTGGCACCACGCATGTACAGAGGCATTTGCGGACCGGGAACATTGGTCAGCACGCAGTTGCCTATAGCGGCCAGTGTTTTTCGCGACAAGTGACTATGGGTAGCAACACCAATACCCAGCGCCAGTGTGAAGGACGGCATATGCTTGGTGATATCCGTCATATCCTTGGCACCATGGGCATTTTCCAGCGCCGCACTGGTAGAGGTATCCCACTGAACAGCTTCCAGTCGCTCCAGAGGATCTGCGACCTGACTGTGAATGGGCGGCGTCATCACCGCCATGGTCTCGGCATTCGGCTTGCCTTTGGTATCCTGACGAACAGGCACAATTGCCCGCAGGGAATGAAAGGGCAGCTCGTCTTTGTCCTGAAGGTAGTAGTGAAGAGCACCTCCACACAGCGCCAGCAACACATCGTTGATGGTGGCTCCACTCACCGCATTCTTGATCTGCTTAAGCTCTTCAAAGTCCCACTCCACGCCACCAAATACCCGGTGGTGTGACACATGGTCGTGATTGAAGCGGGTCTCAGGCCTGACAACTGTCGCCTCTGGCTCCATATCTCTGTTGCGTGCTTTTGCCAGCAATCGTTTGCCAATGGAGGGAATGGCATTAATCATGTCAAATCCGGTTTCAAAGCTGTGCTTGTAATTATTCAGTAACGTATTGACGATCAAGTCCTTGACCGGCGGTTTTGGTTCTGGCGTCCAGGCCTGCTCACCAATACCCAGATCGGGCTCAGGAGTTTTATCATGAAAGCGACTTGCCAGATCAATGACCGCAGCGCCGTCCATTGCACAGTGATGCACCTTGGTAAATACAGCAAAAGAACCCTTGGGCAGCCAGGGGATATTATCGAGCCCCTCGATGACATAGGTTTCCCACAAGGGTTTTGACATATCCAGAGGGCGGGAGTGAAGCCTCGACACCAGAATGGAAAACTGACGCCAGTCCCCAGGTTTTGGCAAGGCCAGGTGGCGAACGTGGTATTCAAGATCAAAATTTTCATCATCGACCCAATAGGGATGGTCAATATCGAAAGGCATCCGCATCAGCTTGGAACGGAAAACATGAGAAATATGCAGTCTTTCACGAATATGCCCGAGAATGCTTTTAAAGCGGACTTGCTTGCCGGGCGCAGTCGATTGATCGTAGATATAAAGCAGACCTAAATGGCCTGGTGTTGAAGGGGTTTCGGCATAGAGGTAGACAGCATCATGGCCATTAAGCTGTTTCATAAGCATTCCTTCAATGAGCGGAGAGACCTTGCGCTACCTGACACTGTCAAATGGCCAAACAGCTTCCCGGTGATATTTAAAATCCCCTCTGCTCGGCCCTGACACATCTCAGATCGGCCTTCTAGAACACCAGGGATTTGATATTCCCTAGCATAGCAAACTCTCCCCAAGATGATAGCTATCTGCCGCTATGTAAAGGTGATTCCGGTACTTCCTGTTACAGGCATGTATCAGCCAGCATACTTTTGATCGGCTCGAAGGAACGGCGGTGGATAGAACAGGGACCATGGCGTTCTATTGCCGCCCGGTGCTGCTTGGTGCCATAGCCTTTGTGTGCCGAAAACCCGTACTCTGGATACAGTTGGTCTAATTGGCACATCTCGCTATCACGACAGACTTTGGCCAGAATAGATGCGGCACTGATTGCCGGGACCAAAGCATCTCCTTTGATCACGGTTTCACCCGGGTATTGCCATTTCGGCATGCGATTGCCATCAACGGCCACGTATTCCGGGGCAACGGCCAAACCCTCCACAGCTCTCACCATCGCGATCATGGTGGCCTGCAGGATATTGTGTGTATCAATCTCCTCTACGGTAGCTCTGGCAATATGCCAATAGAGAGCTTTTTCCCTGATCTCTTCACTCAGTGCCTGACGACGCATTTCAGAGAGTTTTTTTGAGTCAGCCAAACCACAGATCGGGCGCGACGGATCGAGAATTACAGCTGCTGTCACGACATCACCTGCGAGCGGGCCACGGCCAACCTCATCTACGCCCGCCAGAAGCATTCCTTCATAGGACAGAGAGTACGGTTTCATGCTCGCGGTGACTCCAGCAGGTCACTGAGCGCCTGCGCGGCAGCCTCACTTCCTCCGTGACACAGGGACTGATGGAGCTCGGTGAAGCGTTGTTCCAGAAAATCCGCTCGTTGTTGATCCTGAAACAGGGACGTGACTTCATCGCTCAACCGCTCAACCGTCGCCTGATCCTGCAACAGTTCCGGCACGAGAGATTCTTTTGCTAACAGATTGGGCAGAGACACCCAGTCTACTTTAAGCATTCTTGAGATCAGCGCGTACGTCCATTTGCCGATACGATAACTGACCACCATCGGCTTTTTGAACAACATGGCTTCGAGCGCAGAGGTGCCGGAGGAAAGTAACACCACATCAGCAGCGCACATGGCCATGTGGGATTGGCCATTCAGCAGTTGACAAGGCAGCTCGGGATAATTCGCCAGAATGTCTCTTAACTGGGCCAGTCGTTCATTACTCGATGCAGGGATCAGTATCTGCAGATCCGGAATCTGTCGCTTGCAAACAGTGGCTGTATCGAGAAACAGCCTGGCCAGAAACTCCACTTCTGAGGCGCGACTGCCTGGCATCAAGGTCAACACGCTGGCTCCAGCCACGATACCCAGCTGCTTTCTGGCTTCCTCAATATCCGGTTGCAGTGGTATGTCATCGGCCAAAGGGTGCCCGACACAGGCAACAGGCACACTGTGCTGGCGGTAGAAATCCGCTTCAAACGGAAACAGGGTGATCATCAGGTCAACCGCCTGGGCAATTTTTTTTATTCGCCCCTGACGCCAGGCCCAGACCGAGGGACTCACGTAGTGGGCTGTCCTGATCCCCTGCCTGCGAAGTTTCAACTCCAGCCCCAGATTAAAATCGGGAGAATCAATACCGATCACCAGGGAAAACTTCTGCTTGAGGAAATGTTGATAGAGGGCCCTGCGTATACCCAGCAATTCAGGCAACCGCTTTAACGGTTCCACCAGCCCCATCACTGACAGGCGATCCATGGGAAACAAGCTGTGGAAACCCTCAGCCAGCATTTTTGGACCGCCAATCCCTTCAAACAGCGCATCGGGATAGCGTTTGCGCAACGCCTCGATCAATCCGGCACCGAGCTGATCGCCGGATGACTCTCCAGCGATAATTCCTATGCGGATTGGTTCAGGCATGTAAAAAGCTTAACGCTGTAGACCGCGTTTTGACGTGCGCACGGAATCCACCAGCACTTGAACAACCGGTTGCTCTGTCGCGATAGCCTGGATACTTTCCATGGCTTCATCCAGAGGTAGACCCTGACGATAGAGCATTTTGTAGGCTTTTTTGATGGCGGCTATCTGAGCTTTATCAAAGCCGCGACGACGTAGTCCTTCGCTGTTAATTGTCTTGGGAACTGTAGGTGTTCCAGCGGCCATGACATAGGCGGGGATGTCCTGGGTCAGGTATGCCCCAGCCCCGATAAAACTGTGGGCACCAACAGACACATATTGATGAATCAGCGCGTAGCCGGAAATGATGGCCCAGTCACCGACATGGACATGCCCGGCCAGAGAGGCATTATTGACGAGAATACAATTGCTGCCGACATGGCTGTCATGCCCGATGTGGACATAGGCCATCAGCAGGTTGTCACTACCGACGAATGTCAGCCCCTGATCCTGAACGGTTCCCCGGTGAATCGTGACACCTTCGCGAATGGTATTGTTATCCCCGATCTCAAGGCGGGTTGGCTCTCCCTTGTACTTAAGATCGGGCGTATCTTCTCCGATCGTGGAGAACTGGTAGATCCGGTTATTCTTGCCAATATCGGTATATGCCCTGACCACAACATGCGAGTGAATGACCGTCCCATCACCGATTTTCACATCCGGTCCAATCAGGGTCCACGGGCCGATAACGACGTCATTACCGATGACAGCGCTGGGATCAATAATTGCTCTGGGATCGATCTGGGACATGCAATCAGACAGTTTTCAATGCACAGAGAATGGTCGCTTCGCAGGCCAGCTCGCCCTCAACCGTAGCACGGCACTTGAAGCGCCAGATGGTTCGTTTGACTGAATCAATTTCCGCTTCAAGCATCAGGCGATCACCTGGAATGACCTGCTTTTTGAACCGAACACCGTCCACGCCTGCAAACAAATACAGTGCATTTTCATCAGCAAATTTGTTTTCAGTAACAAAGCCAAGTATACCCGCTGCCTGAGCCATCGCTTCGATAATCATGACGCCAGGAAATATAGGTGTATTGGGAAAATGGCCATTAAAAACATCTTCGTTAGAGGTGATGTTTTTGTAGGCAAGAATCCGTTTTCCCTCTTCCAGCTCAACCACCCGGTCGACCAGTAAAAAAGGGTAACGATGCGGCAAGCGCTGTTTTATTTCATTGATATCCATCAGCTTTTCTCAAATCCCAGCAAAGTTAGAAAACCCGTCAAGGCAGCTTTTTTTCTAATTCCCTGATGCGGTTAGCCAACTGATCCAGTTGGTTAAAACGAACAGCACTTTTTTTCCAGTCCCTGAACTTGCTAAACATGGTACCGGACGAATAGGCACCCGGCTCCTTCAGCGATTTTGTGATAACGGCAGCCGCCGTCAAATGAACCCCGTCACAGAGTGTCACGTGTCCGACTGAACCTGACCTAGCGGCAAAAATACAATTTTTGCCAACCACGGTGCTACCTGCCACGCCAGCGTAACAGGCCATCGCGGTATTTTCTCCAATCTGGACGTTGTGCGCGACTTGTACATGATTGTCCAGTATCACACCGTCTTCGATGACGGTGTTACCAAGCGCACCCCTGTCAATGGTCGTGCAGGCACCGATTTCCACATGACTGCCAATAACGACCGAGCCGAGCTGGTGAATCTTAACCCAGCGACCCTGGTTCGGCGCAAAGCCGAAACCATCAGCTCCGATAACTGCACCGCTGTGTATGGTCACTGCGTTACCAATCTGCACGGCATGATAAATACTGACATTTGCGGCAATCCGGCAGTCACTGCCGATAACCGTGTCATCACCCACATAGGTGCTGGCACCAATGCGTGTATTTGCGCCAACTGAAACGCCTTCTCCGATCACAGCAAAGGGGCCGATGGCAGCACTGGGATCAACCTTGGCGGACAATGCGACCACTGCCTGAGGATGGACTCCGGCCTCGGGTACCGGGGCATCATCAAACAGCGCCGTGGCCAGTGCATACCCCAGATAGGGGTTAGCCATGATCAGCGCATTTCCACTGAAACCTTCTGCCGCGTCGGCATCCAGAATGACTGCCGCTGCAGCCGTGCTACTCAGGTATTGCCGGTAGGCGGGGTTAGCGAGAAAGCTTAATTCCTGAGATGACGCTTCGCGTAGTGTGTTGAGCCCTTCGACGCATACAGCTCCATCGCCGCGGACCTCCGCGCCAACCTTCTCAGCGATTTCTGCCAGTGAAAAGCCGGGCACCGCTATTTACCTGAGTCCGGCCTATTGTGTTTTCTTGTTGAGACGATCAGTCAGTTTGGCCGTCACATCAAGGCTGGGAGCCGCAGTGACTACAGCCTCAGAGCTCAGCAACAGAACGATACCTTCTTCTTCAATCAGCTCCTGCAGAGCTTCTCCTGCTTTGGGACGAAGCTCCTGAACAATGCTGTTTTGCAGGGCTTGCTGATCGCCTTGAATTTTACGGGTGATCAGCTCCAGATCTGCACGCAGATATTCCATCTTCTTCTGGGCATCAGCCACCTGCTCTTGTGACCAGGTCATACCCTGTGTATCCATTTCTTTTTTTAGCGCCTTCATTTCTGACACGGTGGACTCATACTTGCCCTGCAGCGTCGCAAACTCGGACTCGCCTTTTTTCTGTTTCATTCTGGCCTTGGCAACCTCAGTGCCAAAAATGGCTTTGCCGAAATCCACCACCGCAATATTGCCGCCAGCAGATTGACCCTCTGCTGCAAATAATGAGGATGTGAAGCCCACAACCACAGCCATTACCAAAATCTTTGCTATACGCACACTAGCTCTCCGTTGAAATTAACTGATGATCTTAAAATGTTTGTCCCAAAGAAAACTGGAACACTTCCTTCTCGTCTTCTCCACCCGGATTTAAGGGGAATGCCAAGCTGGCAGTTATGGGACCAAAACCACTGATCCAGGTTCCGCCGATCCCCAGAGAGTATCGTAAATCACCAAGATCCGGCTCCTGACAGAAATCGTCATCCTTGTCACCACAATCGGTATCAAACACATTACCGGCATCGAGGAAAGCCGCCGCCTGGATACTGCGTTGGTCCTTGATAAATGGCACCGGGAACAGGACTTCCACACTGCCTACGACAAGCATATTGCCCCCAAAGGGATCATCATCATTGTCAAAGGGGTTGTTGGGGTCCGGCGTTTCACGCGGTCCGAGGGTATTCTTTTTGTAACCGCGCACAGACCCCCAGCCACCACCAAAGTAGTTCTTGAAGAACGGCAGACGATCCCCCGAGCCATAGCTATCACCGTAACCCAAGTCAGTACGCATACGCAGCGTAAGACTCTGTGACAATGGGCGAAAGTACTGACCAGCATAAGACGTTTTGTAGTATTCGAGATCACTGCCAGGAACTGCAAACTCTACAGCTACCCGGTGTGAAATACCCGCCGTACTCAGCGTGGCACGATTGAGCGTGGAATAGCCCCAGTTAAAACTGGTGGTGAAAGTGGTGAAGTCTTCGCCATTTTCATCAATAAAATCGAGGATTTCCTCTGAAGGGTAAGATCCCGGTTTCAGCTCTAGCACTTCCAGACCAAGACCAAAGCCGATACTGGAAACTTCAGAAATTGGGTACGAGAAGGTCAGCGCCCCACCCATACTATCGGTGCTGTAGTTGGAGACGTTCACCTCTTCATAGTCCGTCTCCCGCATAAACACCGAAAAACCGGCGCCAATACCATCACGAGTGAAATAGGGGTTACTGGCACTGAAACCATAGTTAGTGGTGTAGGCACTCTGGTTAAGGTTGATGGTGACACTATTACCGGTACCGAGAAAATTTCTCTCGGAAATGTTGGCACCCAGCACCAGACCGTAGGTCTGGGCAAAACCAACACTGGCACCAATACTCCCCGAAGGTTGCTCCTCGATAGTGTAGATCACGTCAACCTGATCATTGGTGCCTGGAACCTGTTGCGTATCTACCTGCACTTCCTTGAAGTAGCCTAGACGGTTAAGGCGCACTTTTGAGTGTTCAATCTTTGCCGTAGAGGCCGATGCCCCTTCCATCTGGCGCATTTCCCGACGCAATACTTCATCCATGGTTTTGGTGTTGCCACGAAACTCGATACGGCGAACATAGGCGCGCTTGCCGGGATTGACGAAAAAGGTCACTTTTGCTGTTTTTTCGTCTTCATTGACCTCAGGGATACCCTTGACCTCCGCAAAAGTATAACCCTCATTGCCAAGACGTTCCTTGATCACTTCGGAGGTATTGGTCATTTCCAGCTGTGAAAATGTCTGTTCTTTTTTCAGGCGGACAAGGCTTCTTATTTCTCCCTCAGAAATCACCAGATCACCTGCCAAAGCAATTTCGTCAACGGTATAAACATCGCCCTCATTCACATTGACCGTCACAAACACTGACTGCCGATCAGGGCTGATGGCTACCTGGGTAGTCTCAATGGAGAATTTCAGGTAACCCCGATTAAGATAAAATGATTCAATACGTTCCAGGTCACCCGAAAGCTTTTCCTTGGAGTACTTGTCATCGTTAAACACCCAGGACAACAGGTTGGTGGTCTTTAACTCGAAAAGAGAGAGAATTTCATCTGGGTCGAAGGCCCGAACACCCACGACATTGATGTGCCTGATGGAGGCGACTTCCCCTTCATCCACCTTAATGTGAACCCCGACGCGATTACGCGGCAGTTCTTCAATATCAGCGGTTACTGTCGCGCCATAGCGACCCTGACCTACATACTGACGCTCCAGCTCTCTCGACATACCCTCCAGAACCGCCTGGCGGAAAATCTGCCCTTCGGCCAGGCCATTGTCCCGCAGAGCCTTCAGCAGATCTTCTTCTGGAATGGCCTTGTTACCCGACAATTTGATCTCTGCCATTGCCGGCCGTTCTTTCACGGTGACAATCAAGATACCACCGTCACGTGAAATGCGGATATCATCAAAATAACCCGTACGGAACAGTGCCCGGGTAGTACGTCGCACCGTGTTTTCATCGATCAGGTCTCCCACGCTCAGAGGCATGGCGGCAAACACAGTACCCGATGAGACCCGTTGAAGACCGTCAATACGAATATCCTCGACCTGAAACACTTCCGCTCGAACAGCTAAAGCGAACAAACAAAGGGAGAGCAACAGATAAAAGCGTTTCATGAAGACCGGGATTCTCTTGATTCTTGTTCGTTTTACAGCTACAGCCGCATCAGGTCATTGTATAGGGCAAGTAACATCAGCCCAATCACCAAAAACATGCCCACCCGAAAGCCCATCATCTGGATTTTTTCGGGAACCGGCGAGCCTTTTACTGCTTCGATGATGTAGTACATCAGATGACCCCCATCCAGAACTGGGATGGGCAGCAAATTCAATACACCCAGGCTGACACTCAAAAAGGCCAAAAAACCGAGATAAGCCGTCAGACCATATTGGGCAGAAGCGCCCGCCACTTTAGCAATGGTGATGGGTCCGCTCAAGTGTTTTGCAGAAATCAGTCCCATCAGCATCTTTTTGACAGAATCGAGAATTAATACCGAGGTGTTCCAGGTTTGTTCTACCCCCCGGCCGAGGGCTTCCAGCAAGCTGTAATCTGTTCTACGAACCAAGTGTTCTGGCCACTCGGGAATACGCACACTCATGCCGACCTGGCCAATTTCCGTACCGTCTTCAGCAGTTGCCGTTTTGGGAACGACCGTTGCTTCAAAACGCTGTTCGCCTCTTTGCACCTGCAGTAAAATTTCCTGACCGGGACGGGCCCGCACATAGGCTACCCAGGTCGACCAGTCTGACATGGCTTCGCCGCCCGCACTGATCACCCGGTCACCGGGCCGCATGCCAGCAAGAGCTGCCGGATCGCCTGGCACTACTTCGTCCGCTACCGGTAAAATTTGTGGTGTATAGAGGACAATGCCCAGACTAGATACAGGATTGGGTTCATCCGCAGTTGACAACCAGTCCTGAAGCTCTCCTTCATACTCGGAAGGAAGGGAATCGCCGGGCTGTTTCGCCGTGAAGGTGATTTTGCCGGTCTCTCCTATGCGCCCGACCAGCTTTTCATTCAATGCCTGCCAAGTGGGAGTTGTCTGGCCATCTACTGCAATAATTTCCTGCCCAGGTTGCAATCCCGCAGATTCAGCAACAGATCCCGGTGAAACAGCACTGATAATCGGAGCGATCCCCGTCACCCCCACGGCGTAAACAATCCAGTATACAAGTACAGCAAGGATAAAATTGGCCAGCGGGCCGGCTGCCACTACGGCCATCCGCTGCCAGACAGATTTACGGTTAAACGCGTAAGGCAGATCGGCTTTCACCACATCACCCTCACGCTCATCCACCATGCGCACGTAACCGCCCAGAGGTAGCGCCGCCACGACAAACTCTGTGCCCAGCTTGTCCTTCCAGCGCAGGAGTGGTGTTCCAAAGCCGACAGAAAAACGGATCACCTTAATGCCACAGCGGCGGGCGACCCAAAAATGGCCGAATTCATGAAAAGTTACCAGAACACCCAAGGCTACCAGGGTAAAAAATATTGTCTGAATTAATTCCATCAATGACTTCCGGATAACTTTTTAATCACGTCTCGCGCAGCCTGCCTGGCCGCCAGATCGCACGCTTGGACCACATCCAGAGACTCTGGTTCAGCCAGTTCAACACACTGAAGCACTTCTTCGACTACTCGAGCGATGCCAGTAAATTCAAGCTCGCCTGCCAAAAAGGCCTCAACAGCCACCTCGTTGGCAGCATTGAGTACTGCAGGCGCACTGGCACCAATTCTGGCGGCCTCCATGGCCAGGCGCAGACAGGGAAACCGCTCCAGGTCGGGAGCTTCAAAATCCAGCCGTGCGGTTTGGATAATATCCAGACTTGCCACACCGGAAACAATTCTCTCCGGCCACGCAAGCGCATGAGCAATCGGCGTTCTCATATCCGGATTTCCCAGTTGGGCCAGAATGGAACCGTCGACATACTCCACCATGGAATGAATAACGCTCTGCGGGTGAATAACCACTTCAATGTCGTCCGGGGTCAGACCAAACAACCAGCAGGCCTCGATGAGTTCCAGCCCCTTGTTCATCATGGTTGCCGAATCAACAGAAATTTTCCGACCCATCTGCCAGTTTGGGTGAGCACAGGCCTGATCAGGAGTCATCGCTGACAGCTCGGCCAGCGGAGCTTGCCGGAATGGACCGCCGGATGCCGTCAACAGGATTTTCTTCACGCCCTTACCAGTAAGAGATTCGTAACCATCGGGCAAACACTGAAAAATCGCGTTGTGCTCACTGTCGATCGGCAGCAGTATTGCCCCGGCGTGTTGGACGGCATCCATGAACAGGTCGCCAGCCATAACCAATGCTTCCTTGTTAGCCAGCAATACCTTTTTTCCCGCTTCTGCAGCGGCAATTGTTGGCTTCAACCCCACCGCACCGACAATAGCTGCCATCACCATATCCACCTCGGCGTGGCTGGCCACCTGGCAAAGACCCTCTTCCCCAAACAGCACTTCTGTATCGGGGCTGACTGTTTGCAACTGTTCAGCCAACACCTCAGATGACGCACTGTCAGCCACAACGGCATAGCGTGGCTGAAATCGCTCACAGAGAGAGGCCAACTTTGATATTTGGCTATGGGCCGTCAGTGCAAAGATGCAGAATCGCTCCGGATGCCGTGACACCACATCCAGGGTGCTGTCACCTATGGAGCCTGTCGCGCCTAATACCGTCAGATACTGCATGACTTAGAACTGTATGCCGCTGGAAATGAAAATCAGGGTGAACAGGGGCAGTGCTGCTGTGATGCTGTCCACACGGTCCAGCACACCACCGTGACCCGGAAGAATCTTGCCGCTGTCTTTAACACCCCTGTGGCGCTTAACCATACTCTCCAGCAAATCTCCCAGCACAGACGCGAGGGTTGTCACCATAACAATGGCAAACAGGGTCAACCAGTCCATCGTGGAGAGTTGAAACCAGAACCCAAGGGCCACCACCAGCAGCACATTTGTCAATATGCCACCCAGCAGCCCCTCGAGGGTTTTTTTGGGGCTGACATTGGACGCCAGGCTGTGACGACCAAATGCACGACCGGTGAAATAGGCACCGATATCTGCGAGGGCGACAATCACTACCACCAATAGAATCAGCCAGGGACCGTACTCACTGTAACTGAGCAGCACCACGGCAATCCATGTTGGCACCAGAACAAAAGCACCCATGACAACCAGCACGGATTTATGGCCCCATAACAGTGTGCTCGATGGATAGCCTTGAACCCATAGCAGCGCCAAAGCCCACCAGGGGGTCGTTGCTACCAGCAGGTTGTGACCAACCTCTAACTCGGGAGGACCGTCTACACTCATACCCATCTGATATGCTGCCGCAGCCAACAGTACAGCCATCAACAATATATATCCGATCCGCCATGCAGGGGACCGTAGACCAGCCAAATCCGACCATTCCCAGGCGGCATAGACGACCACAACAGCCACCATCAGAGAAAAACCGAATGGGCTGAGCTGGAACAACGCAGCCATAAACAGTACGGCCAGTACCAGTGCCGTTATTATCCGTTGTTTAAGCATGTTTACTTGCCTCCACACCGGTATCCCGCATGCCAAATCGACGTTGGCGCTGCTTGTAGTTATCTATCGCCAGATCAAAGGCCGCGCCATCAAAATCCGGCCAATAGCAATCGGCAAAGTACAGCTCTGAATACGCCAGGTGCCAAAGCAGAAAATTACTGATGCGCAGTTCCCCTGCAGTACGAATACAAAGATCTGGAGGTGGCAGGTCAACCAGAGACATCTGTTGCTCTAGCCGCTGCTCCGTGATGTCTTCCGGGCGCAGGCGACCCATCTGCACCTGACGAGCCAGTTTGCGCGCAGCTTCGGTGATTTCCCAACGACCACCGTAATCAACGGCCAGAACCAGAGTCCTTGACCCAGCAGCGGTTGCCCGTTCGCTGTCATCCAGTAGCTTCTTGAGTTTGTCACTGAAGTTGTCACGACGACCAATAAATTTGAGACGAACACCCCGTTCGACAAGCTGAGCGACTTCTTTGCGCAAATAGCTGCCTAACAGGGACATCAAGGCTTTGACTTCCAGTTCCGGACGCTGCCAGTTTTCGCTACTGAACGCAAACAGGGTCAAAGCATCGATATTGTGGCGCTGGCAACCATCAAGCACATCACGCACGCGCTCGACACCGACTTCGTGACCCGCGGTGCCCGAGAGGCCCCGCTCTGCTGCCCAACGGTTATTGCCATCCATAATGATCGCCACATGGCGCAGTGGATGAGCAATAGGGTCATCGGATTTTTGACTCATGCTGTTCGGTTCCGGCCAGCGGAATCAGATTTCCATCAGGTCCACTTCTTTGACCGACAGCAACTGGTCGACCTGTTGAATGTACTTGTCAGTAATTTTCTGAATGTTGTCCTGAGCCTTGCGCTCATCGTCTTCACTGATTTCCTTTTCCTTCAGCAGTTCCTTGACATCCGACAGTACATCGCGGCGAATATTGCGAATCGCAATACGAGCGTTTTCTGCTTCAGCCTTGGCTTGCTTGATAAAGCCCTTGCGGGTCTCTTCGGTGAGCGGCGGCATTGGCACGCGAATCAACTCCCCGGTGGTGACCGGGTTGAGGCCGAGGTCGGATTTCATGATGGCTTTTTCCACATCCGGAACAAGGCTTTTCTCCCACACAGAAATGGACAGCGTACGGGCATCGAGGACACTGACATTGCCCACCTGGTTGAGGGGAGTATCAACCCCGTAATAGGAAACCATCAGCCCGTCGAGCAGGCTGGGGTGGGCCCGCCCGGTACGGATCTTGTTAAAGGCACTTCCCAGTGAATCAATGCTTTTGGACATGCGCTGTTCAGCGTCTTTTTTCAGGTCTTCAATCATCAAAACTTTCCTCAATCAACGTCCCTTCGTCGCCGCCGACCACGATGCTCAGCAAGGCACCGGGCTTAGACATGCGGAACACCCGCAGCGGCATATCGTGCTCGCGGCACAGGCAAATGGCCGTGAGATCCATAACCCCAAGTTTCTGTTGTAGTGCATCATCGTAGGTAAGGCGTGTATACATGGTCGCGCTGGGGTCTTTCATCGGGTCGGCAGAGTATACACCGTCCACCTTGGTGGCTTTCAAAACGATCTCGGCACCGATCTCAATACCCCTCAGACAGGCCGCAGAGTCGGTGGTAAAAAAAGGATTGCCCGTACCAGCGGAAAAAATGACGACGTCGCCACCGGCGAGATAGCGTATGGCGGTTCTGCGGTCATAATGTTCAACCACCCCGCTCATGGGTATCGCCGACATGACTCTCGCAGAAATATTGTTGCGGTCCAGCGCATCGCGCATGGCGAGACCGTTCATCATCGTTGCCAACATACCCATATGGTCGCCGGTAACACGCTCCATGCCGGCTTCATGCAATGCTGCGCCGCGAAACAGGTTGCCACCACCGATCACCAAGCCCACCTGAACACCTATACCAACCAGCTGGCCGATTTCCAGCGCCATGCGGTCGAGAACCTTGGGGTCAATACCAAACCCCTCCTCACCCATCAACTCCTCACCGCTCAGCTTGAGCAGAATACGCTTGTACTTCTTATCTTTTGTGCCGGGCATGCAGTGGGTTCTCCGAAAGAGGGCTTAATCGGGCGTATATAATAACGGGGGCCGCAGCCCCCGTCTTCAGATCATTTGGCTGCGCCGACCTGAGCCGCCACCTCAGCGGCAAAATCCACTTCCTCTTTCTCGATACCCTCACCCACTTCAAAGCGAACGAAGGATTCGATGTCAGCACCGGCATCTTTAACCAGTTTGCCCACCTTGATCTCGGGGTCCTTAACAAAAGGCTGTGCCACCAGGCTGGACTCCGCCAGGAACTTGCTGATACGGCCCTCGATCATTTTGGCAATAATTTCTTCCGGCTTGCCGCTTTCACGGGCCTGCGCAGAGAAAATTTCGCGTTCTTTTTCCACCAGATCTGCCGGCATGTCTTCCGGTTTGACAACCTGGGGGTTCACTGCAGCAACGTGCATGGCCACATCTTTCGCCAGCTCGGCATCACCACCAGTCAGTCCGGTCAGCACAGCAATACGGTTGTTGCTGTGAACGTAGCTGCCGACAACCGGCGCCTCAACCAGAACCACGCGACGCACGGCGATGTTTTCACCAATTTTCTGAACCAGCGCCTGGCGGGTTTCTTCCATATCGGCAGCAAGCGCTGCAGCATCGGTTTGCCTTTCGTTGAACGCCTTTTCAACCACGCTGTTCACGAAGGACAGGAAGTTGTCATCACGTGCCACAAAGTCGGTTTCGCTGTTTACTTCTACCAGCACGGCATAGCTGTTGTCATCTGCCACCTTAACGGCCACAACACCCTCAGCAGCAGTGCGACCTGCCTTTTTGGCGGCCTTCATACCACTGGATTTGCGCAGGTCATCGATCGCTTTTTCGATGTCGCCGTCCGATTCAACCAACGCTTTTTTACATTCCATCATGCCGAGGCCTGTGCGCTCGCGCAGTTCTTTTACCAGAGATGCAGAAATTGCTGCCATCTGTAAATTCCTCTCAATCGTTTTGTTTAACTGGAAAAAAGGGGGCCACGCCCCCTTTTGATTTCAGTGACATCACAGCTTCAGGCTGTGAATGCTTATTCGGCTGCCGCTTCGGTATCGTCGCCAGCGTTTTCTTCTTCAACCACTTCAACAAACTCGTCTTTGCTGGTGGCAGTGTTTGATTGAGCCTTGCCTTCAAGAATTGCGTCGGCAATGGCTGTGGTGTAAAGCTTGATGGCGCGAATCGCATCATCATTGCCTGGAATCACATAATCCACACCGTCGGGATCGCTGTTGGTGTCCACAACACCGATCACCGGAATACCCAGCTTGTTGGCTTCCTGAATGGCAATACGCTCATGATCCACATCGATCACGAACAGCATATCTGGCAATCCGCCCATTTCCTTGATACCACCAATGGAGCGCTCAAGCTTCTCCATCAGGCGGGTTCTCATCAGAGCTTCTTTCTTGGTCAGCTTGTCGAAAGTCCCGTCCTGGCTTTGAGTTTCCAGTTCGCGGTAACGGCGGATCGATGCACGGATGGTTTTGTAGTTAGTCAACATGCCGCCCAGCCAGCGGTGGCTGACATAAGGCATGCCGGCACGCTGTGCCTGCTCGATAATGGACTTCTGGGCAGCGCGCTTGGTGCCCACCATTAGTACCTTGTTGCCGTTGACTGCAACCTGGCGAACCACTTCCAGCGCTTCGTTAAACGCAGGTACGGTGTATTCCAGGTTGAGAATATGAATCTTGTTGCGAGCCCCGAAGATATATTGATCCATCTTGGGGTTCCAGAAGCGGGTCTGGTGTCCAAAGTGAACACCGGCCTGCAACATGTCACGCATGCTTACACTTGCCATGAAAAATTCCTCGTTAGGGTTAAACCTCCACATACCCCACCAATCAACCCCTTGCGGGGCACCCAGACTGATGTGTCGGTACGTGTGTGTCGTTAAGTTAGTAAAACCTACGGGCACACTGCCCGAAAGCGGTGCGCTTTATACCACATTCATTATAGTTATTGAAGTAAAAACGACCCCTATCCGACGGATGCCACTACCCGCAACAATCCGTTACAATGTGCCGCTTTAATTTGCTTACCCGCACCCCTGGAACCTGATATTTATGGCAGATTGCATCCAAACCGCCGAAGAACTTGAAAAAATGCGTATAGCCGGAAGGCTGGCGGCTGAAGTTCTGGAAATGATCGAGCCCTACGTGGTACCCGGAGTCACCACAGGCGAGCTGGATCGTATCTGTCATGACTACATGGTGAATGAGCAGAAAGTCATTCCAGCGCCCCTCAATTACCGCGGATTTCCCAAATCCATCTGCACTTCGATCAACCAGGTGGTGTGTCACGGCATTCCTTCGGAAACGAAAAAACTCAAGGACGGCGACATCGTCAATCTCGACATTACCGTCATCAAGGATGGCTACTATGGTGATACCAGCAAGATGTTTTGTGTTGGCAATGTAGCCGACCATGCCCGCCGCCTGGTGCAGGTAGCCCAGGAATGTCTTTACAAGGGTATCAGTGTGGTCCGACCAGGCATCCGCTTGGGTGATATTGGACATATCATCCAGCAACATGCCGAAAGTCACTTTTACAGTGTTGTGCGCGATTATTGCGGTCATGGCATTGGCACCGAATTTCACATGGAACCGCAGGTTCTGCATTTCGGCCGCCCCAATACCGGCATGCTGATCGAGGAAGGCATGACCTTTACGATCGAACCAATGGTTAACGCAGGGCGACACCATACGAAAGTCAAGAAAGATGGCTGGACCGTAGAAACCCGGGACGGACGGCTTTCTGCCCAATGGGAACACACCCTGGCGGTCACTGCCGATGGCGTCGAAGTGCTCACCGCCCGCAAAGAAGAGAAGTTCTAATGGACGAGCAGCCAAAGACCCTGCTCTTTTTTGATGAACGGCGTTTCCTTGAAGACGTCGCTTCACGAAATCCCATAGAGGTTTTCAAGAACGCGCTTGAAGCTGCCAACGCTCACTTCAATGCCCGTTTTCACGAGGGGGAACAGACCGCCACGCTTATCCATGAGCGCGCCATTTTCATGGACACTATTTTGCGCCATGCCTGGAACCGCTTCAGCTGGAGCAAAAACATCTGCCTGCTGGCCGTCGGCGGGTATGGGCGGGGTGAGCTTCACCCCCAGTCCGATATCGATATCATGTTGCTGATTCGCTGGGGCAATCCCCGACGCTACCAGAAAAATATCGAGGGGTTCCTGACCTTTCTGTGGGATATCCAGCTGAAAATCGGCCACAGTGTGCGCACCATGTCCCAGTGTGTGGCAGAAGCCAAAGGCGATCTCACTGTGGTCACCAACCTAATGGAAACCCGCACTATTGCCGGCAATGAGTCTCTCCGGCAGGTGATGATCAAGAAAACCGGGCCGAAAAAAATATGGTCAGACAAGGCATTTTTTCGCGCCAAGCTGGTAGAACAGAAAGAGCGGCACCAGAAGCACGGCAACACCGAATATAACCTGGAGCCGAATATTAAAGAGGCACCCGGTGGCCTCCGCGACATTCAGATGATCAACTGGGTGGCCAAGCGCCACTTCAATGTCGAATCCATCGACCAGCTGATCGGAAAGGAATTTCTTAACGCAGAAGAGTTTCTGCAACTCAAGCGGGGCGAAGCATTCTTGTGGAAAGTTCGCTACGGACTTCACCTGCTGGCTGATCGGCCTGAAGAGCGCCTGATGTTTGACTACCAGCGCAAGCTGGCAGCCATGTTCGGCTACCACGACAGTGAAGAGCGCCTCGGTGTCGAAAAATTCATGCAGCATTACTACCAGGTCGTCCTGTCCATGCGCGAGCTGAACGATGTGATGCTGCAGTACCTCGATGAAGTGATTCTCAGAAAGGACAAAGCGAAAAATATCTATGCCCTGAATGAACGCTTTCAGGTCCGCGACAAGCATATCGAGACCGTCGGCGATTACGTGTTTGCGAAATACCCCTCTGCCCTGCTGGAAATTTTCTGCCTGCTGGGCGAAAACGAAAATATTCTGGGTATTCGTGCGGCCACCATCCGGCAGATTCGCCAACACCGCAAGCTGATTGATGACAGCTTCCGGCATGAACCACAAAATAAAAAGCTGTTCCTGCGACTGCTGCGCTGCCCCCACAGAATGAGCACACAGCTGCAGCGCATGACCCGCTACGGCATTCTGGGTCGTTACCTGCCAGAATTCGGGCGCATTATCGGTCAAACCCAGCACGACCTGTTTCACCGTTACCCGGTGGACGCCCATACCCTGCAGCTGATCAAGAACATGCGTGTACTGGACCGGCCGGAGATGGCGGAACGCTTTCCGCTGTGCTCACACATCTACAAAAACCTGCCCAAACCGGAACTGGTTTTTGTGGCCGGCCTGTACCACGATATCGCCAAAGGCCGCGGAGGAGACCACTCGGCTCTTGGGGCCCACGATGCCGAAGAATTCTGCCGCCGCCATGGCTTTAGTGCGGAGGAAACCCGCCTGATTTCCTGGCTCGTGGCACACCACCTGATCATGTCCAACACCTCACAGCGTGCTGACATCTCGGACCCGGATATTATCTACAAATTTGCCCGGTTAATGGGCAACCAGCTCCACCTGGACTACCTGTTTGTGCTGACCGTTGCAGACATCACCGCCACCAACCCGACCCTGTGGAACACCTGGAAAGCCTCTCTGATGCGCCAGCTTTATACAGAGACAAAACGCGCACTACAGCGGGGACTGGAAAACCCCTTTGACCGGGATGCCTGGGTTGAAAGCACCAAGCAGGCAGCCATGGATACGCTGGCGGAACTCGGCATCACCCAGCCTCAGGCCATAGAAATCTGGGGCAACGTTGACGATGAATTTTTCCTGCGTGAAAAAGCCGATGATATCGCCACCTACACTGCGGCAATTGCCGCCCGCGGTGACCGCAATGATCCGGTAATCCTCATACAGAATGCTGGGGTGGAAATACCCATTGCAACGCAAATCTTTATACACACCAAGGGCATGGACAACGTTTTTCCCACGATTGCCGCGGCGCTGGACCACCTGCAGCTGAATATTATGGATGCGCGATTGCACAGGGACACCGAGGGACACACCTTTGACACGTTCTACGTGCTGGATGAAAACAATCAGCCCTTTGGCGACAGCGCCGAAATGCTTGAAAAAACTCAGCGCACTCTGACCCACGCTCTGAAAAATCCGGACCCGTCCGCGTTCAACCTGAACCGGCGTACACCACGCCACCTCAAGCAGCTCACCATGCGTACTGTCGCCAGTATCAGTAACGATATTGAAAAGAGTGCCACCATTCTGGAAGTAATTACCCCGGACCGACCCGGCCTGCTGGCACATCTTGGTCGGATCTTTGTGCGTTTCAAGCTGCGTCTGCTGAGCGCCAAAATTGCCACGCTGGGTGAGCGGGTTGAAGACGTGTTTTACCTGGTGGATATGGAGTATCGCCCTCTCAGCAATGCCGAATTCTGTGAAGAATTGCGGGACACGATCTGCAAGGAGTTGGATGCTCGCAATGAGGAAGACGTGGAAGGTGAAACACTGCCCCGCATGAAGCTCTGGCGGTAGTAACTCCGAAAATAGCCCTCAGCTTTCTGTTTCTGAATTCATAGCGGTGATCATGAACAAAGACCTCGATAAGCTCCACCCGTACCCCTTTGAAAAGCTCAATGCGCTGAAAGCCGGCCTGTTACCACCGGCCGACCTGCAGCACATTGCGCTTTCCATCGGCGAGCCCAAACATCCGGCTCCAGCCTTTGTAAAGCAGGTACTGGCTGATTCCCTGGAAAAGCTCTCTGCCTACCCGCTGACCAAAGGTATTCCTGAGTTGAGGGAAGCCATTGGCGCGTGGTTGTGTCGCCGCTTTCAGCTGGATGCCGTTGATGCCGAGACGCAAGTACTGCCGGTGAATGGCACACGGGAGGCCCTGTTTGCCTTTGCTCAGGCTGTGGTGGACCGCACTGACACCCCCTTGGTGCTCAGCCCAAATCCCTTCTACCAGATTTATGAAGGAGCAGGATTTCTCGCAGGGGCGGAACTGAAATTCCTGAATTGCACCGCTGAAACAGGCTACCTGCCGGATTTTAGCTCAGTGGAAGAAGCAATCTGGCAGCGCTGCCAGCTTCTCTACCTGTGCAGTCCGGGCAATCCCACCGGCGCGGTGATGGATATCCCTCGTCTACAGCAGTTGATTCAACTGGCGGATCGCTACGATTTCATCATAGCCAGCGACGAATGCTATTCGGAAATCTATCCTGACGAAAACAATCCGCCCCCGGGGCTGCTTGAGGCCTGTGCCCGTATGGAGCGCCACGATTACAGCCGCTGCGTGGTATTCCACAGCCTGTCGAAACGCTCCAACCTGCCGGGGTTGCGTTCAGGGTTTGTGGCGGGAGACGCACAGGTATTGCAGTCATTCCTGCGATATCGAACCTACCACGGCTGTGCCATGCCGGTGCCCTCCCAGCTGGCGAGTATTGCCGCCTGGAATGACGAGCAACATGTCATCGAAAACCGAGAGCAATACCGACAGAAGTTTGATGTTTTCAAAGAAATCCTCGGCGACACATTACCCCTGAGTCTTCCCGATGCCGGTTTCTATTTCTGGGCGGACACCAGTACGGCGCAAGTGGGTAGCGATGAAGACTTTGCCCGCGAACTGTTTGCCCAAGAGCACATTACCGTACTCCCCGGTCGCTATTTGGCCCGCGACGCCGAGGGAATCAATCCAGGGGAAAACCGGGTCAGAATGGCGTTGGTAGCACCCCTGTATGAGTGCCGCGAAGCAGCACTGCGCATACGCCGTTTTGTCATCAACGCCAGGCAAAAACCGGCCTGACCTGATGTTAAAGAAAGAACGCGCCGAGTTTATTCGCCAGCGGTTATCGGAATTGTACCCCAACCCACCCATTCCACTGGCTCACCAGGATGCCTACACCCTGTTGGTCGCCGTACTGTTGTCAGCACAATGTACCGATGAGCGGGTCAATCAGGTCACACCAGAGCTTTTTGCCCTGGCTGACAATGCCCGGGACATGAGCCAGGTGCCTGTTGAGCAGGTCTACAACATTATCCGCCCCTGCGGGCTGGCTCCCCAGAAATCAAACGCCATCGTGAAATTGTCGCAAATCCTGACAGCAGACTACGGTGGCGAGGTACCCGAGGATATGGCGGCACTGGAAAGTCTGCCCGGCGTCGGACACAAAACAGCCAGCGTGGTCATGTCACAGGCCTTTGGGCACCCAGCCTTTCCGGTAGACACCCACATCCATCGTCTGGCACAGCGCTGGGGGCTGAGCAACGGCAAGAACGTGGTGCAAACAGAAAAGGATTTAAAGAGGCTGTTTCCAAAAGAGAGCTGGAATGCATTGCACCTTCAGATCATTTACTACGGTCGTGAATTCTGCCCGGCCCGCAGTTGCAATGGACTGACCTGCGATATCTGTAAAACCTGCTTTCCAAACCGCAAGCATCCCGTTAAAAATCGCAAAGCCTGAAGGATCGATCGGCAGCGTGGACGCTTATGCCACGCCCAGGGAGATTGTTTTTCCCGTAACACTTTTCGGAAAGTCGAAATAGGCCAACTCGGCCACACCTGCCCCCAGGTCTCTCCAGTGATTGAGGTCGATGTTTAGCAGCACGACACCACAAGTGGGTATCTTCTGGATTTTCATGAGGGTTAGAAAATTGACCAAATCTGTCATCGCCGGGTTGTGGCAGATCACTGCAAATTTATCGGCCTCTGCATCCAGGCCTCGCATCCAGCTCAGAAGATCCTCATAGTTGAAGGTATAAAGCTCCGGCACCACTTCCAGATTCATCGCGCCCAGACCCAGACACGGCATCAGCCACCCCGCCGTTTCCACCGACCTTACTGCCGGACTGGTGTAGAACCGTTTCAGGGAAACCGGTTGCATCTGTAGTCGGCGCCCCATCTCCGGGGCACTGACTCGACCGCGCCGGTTGAGCGGCCGATCCAGGTCGGGCAACGTGCTGTCCTTCCAGCATGACTTGGCATGTCGAATCAAGGCAATGGTTTTCATAGCAGTCTCCCGTGATTGCATCTCCCAAGTTTGCTATCCTTCGCGGCGGCTTAAACCCGATGGACCCATTGGTAGTTAATAGCAGCAATTCATGACAACCGCGTGACGACCTATGACTGACACTGTTCTCTACGGCATCAAAAACTGCGACACGGTCAAGAAAGCCCGGCGTTGGCTGGACGAAAATCAGATTGCCTACCGCTTTCACGATGTCCGCGCCGATGGAATTGACCTGGCAATGGTCAATCACTGGATTACTGCCGCCGGTTGGCAGAAGGTACTGAACAAAGCGGGAACCACCTGGCGAAAACTCGACCCCCAAATACAGCAACAGGTGTCAGCAGACAACGTTGCATCCTTGTTGCTGGAACACCCCGCCATGATCAAGCGTCCGGTTCTGGACACCAATGGCAACATCACTATCGGCTTCAAACCCGACATTTATGCAACCTGCTTTAACAAGTGATAACACGTAATTTTGGAGACTGAACAAAAAATGACTGCACTTTACAGCTTTGGATTGGGCATCGGCACCCAGAATAACCACGGTGACTGGCTGGAAGTTTATTACCCCAAGCCTCTGCTCAACCCCGGCAAGGAAGTCAGCGACATCCTGCAATCTGTACTGGACTACCGGGGCGGCAACCTGGCTATAGGCCTGTCCGCCGAGCAACTGTCCAAATTGGCCGGCGCATTTGCCAACAGTGGAGATGCTGACCAGGCAGCTATTGCCAAGCAATTGCAAGGCAGCACCCGCCCAGCCGTAGCCACCGTTCTCGCCAATGACGATGCGCCGGGTTCAGTCCCAGAGGGATATCTGAAACTGCACCTTCTCTCGCACCGCCTGGTCAAACCCAACTCGACCAATCTCACCGGGCTGTTTGGTGTATTGCGCAACGTGGCATGGACCAGCGAGGGCGCTATTGATCTTGAGGAACTCCCTGCACGGCAGCTGCAAGCGCGGCTCACCGGTAACAGCCTGTCTGTCGACAGCATTGACAAGTTCCCGAAAATGGTCGATTACGTGGTTCCCGCCGGGGTACGCATTGCCGACACCGCCCGGGTTCGCCTCGGCGCATACATCGGCGAAGGCACCACCATCATGCATGAAGGTTTTGTCAATTTTAATGCCGGCACTGAAAGCACCAGCATGGTGGAAGGTCGTATCTCGCAGGGCGTTTTTGTTAAATCGGGTTCCGACCTCGGCGGCGGCAGCTCCACCATGGGCACCTTGTCCGGTGGTGGAAACATCATTATTACCATTGGTGAAAAATGCCTGCTGGGTGCCAACTCCGGTCTTGGCATCCCGCTGGGCGACCGCTGCACCATCGAAGCTGGCCTCTACATTACGGCCGGAACTAAAGTTACCCTGCTGGATGACCAGAATAAGGTGGTCGACCAGGTAAAAGCCCGGGATCTTGCCGGCAAGGACGACCTGTTATTCCGTCGCAACTCCAGCACCGGTGCGGTGGAGTGCCTGACCAACAAATCTGCAGTAGAACTCAATGAGGCTCTGCACGCATCCAACTAACACAATGTGTAAAACAAAAAGCCCGGCCCGATTGCCGGGCTTTTTTTCCCGGGCAATCTCCCGCAAGGCCTGTGGCACCTAAAATTATGTTTAAGGTAGACCGCCATATTTGTTAATTTGTTGCCTGACAAACATTGGGAGGTCACATGGATTATTCAGAATACGGCCCTTTGGCGAATCTCATCGGCACCTGGAAAGGCGATACCGGCATGGATGTGGCCCCTGAGTCGGACGGCATAGAACAGAATCCCTACTACGAGACACTGGTGTGCGATGCTGCCGGGGATGTAAAAAATGCCGAATCACAGCAACTCTGGGTGGTGCGATACCACCAGGTCGTTCGCCGCAAATCCAACGACGAGGTTTTTCACGATCAGGTAGGCTACTGGCTGTGGGATGCCGCAGCGAACCAGGTCATCCAGTCATTAACCATACCCCGCGCACTCTGTGTGCTTGCTGCCGGGAAGGCAAGTACAACGCCTGAAGGCGCAACACAGATTGATGTCAGCGCCAGCCTGGATGACCCCCACTGGAATATCCTGCAATCGCCCTTTATGGCCAAAAACGCCAAAACGCTGCGCTACAGTCATTCCGTTACTGTCATCGGTGACAGCATGACCTACAGGGAATCTACCTTTCTGGATATCTACGGCCGCGAATTCGACCATACCGATGGGAATACGCTGCACCGAGTCACCTGACGCTGTCAGGCTGCCGGTAAACGGTAGCCTATCCCCGTACACCCCGCTAAACTTACGCCCTCGATTAGAGAGCGTTTTGAGATGACCACAGAATCCCCCACGTTAGACCTGACCTGCGAACTGATTCGCCGTCGTTCCGTGACACCCCACGACGATGGTTGTCAGCAGTTGATGATAGCGCGCCTTGAAGCCCTGGGATTCTGTATCGTCAGGCTGCCCTTTGGTGACGTTGAGAATTTCTGGGCAGTCCATGGAAAAAGTGGACCTACCCTGTGCTTTGCCGGGCACACAGACGTGGTTCCAACCGGCCCCGAAAACGACTGGCAACGGCCGCCTTTTGAACCTCGTATTGAGTCTGGCATGCTTTACGGACGTGGTGCGGCTGATATGAAGGGGTCCCTGGCGGCAATGATCACCGGCGTGGAGAATTTTCTTGCCGACCACCCCAACCATAGAGGTCAGATCGCTTTCCTCATTACCAGCGACGAGGAAGGCGTTGCCGTAGATGGCACTGTGAAGGTGGTAGAGTGGCTGCAGCAACAGGATGCTATCCCCGAGTGGTGTATCGTGGGAGAACCCTCAAGCACAAAACAGGTGGGTGATGTGGTCAAGAATGGGCGCCGCGGTTCTCTCGGTGCCGAACTGACGGTAAAAGGAGTTCAGGGACATGTCGCCTACCCTCACCTTGCGGACAACCCCATCCACAGGGTAGCCCCGGCGCTTGCAGAACTGGCCGCGGAAAGCTGGGATAATGGCAATGACTTTTTCCCCGCCACCAGCTTCCAAGTGTCCAATATTCAGGGTGGCACTGGAGCCACCAATGTGATTCCCGGCAGCGTTCACATCGTCTTCAATTTCCGTTTTTCCACTGAGGTCACGGCAGAGCAACTCCGTGAACGTACCGGGGCGATCCTGGACAAACACAATCTTGATTATGACATCCAGTGGCATCTCAGCGGACAACCCTTTCTGACAGCAAAAGGCGAATTGGTCGAGGCAACGACTGCTAGCATCCGCGAAGTCACTGGCCTCAGCACCGAGCTGTCTACCGCGGGTGGCACCTCTGACGGGAGGTTTATCGCCCCATTTGGCACACAGGTGGTTGAGCTTGGTCCTGTCAATGCCACCATTCACAAAGTTGACGAGTGCGCCAGTGTGGCGGACATCGATCAACTGAGCGTTATTTACCAGCGAATACTGGAAAAACTTCTGAGTTGACATATTCCCTGGCCTGTTTACTGGTCAAGAACACCAATTGCTGAATAACTCATCCAGCCGGGGAACATTTTCGTATGCAGCTTTTTAAGAACACTTTAAGGATCAACTGATACAAGGAGTCAATTATGCGTTTTCATACGGCTTTGTCCGCCATGGCCATGGCCTTACTACCCCTTCTCAGCCAGATCATCATGGCTGGCACCATCACTCTGAATAATGGCGATGTTATCCACGGCGAATTACAAGCCGTAGATAAAAAACAGGTGATCTGGAAATCAGACAACCTGGGCAAACTCAGTATCCCCAAAGAAAAAGTGGCCCACTTCACTTCAACTGCCGTAATCCCCGAAGTCAAAACCCCCGGGGGCATAGCCCATAACTGCTCACTCAACTTTGAAGAAGATGTCAAAGGCAGTTGTGTCGACGGGCTCGTTGACACCCAGCCCTTGGCAACTCTGGTGGCCATTGAACCACCTGCCGCCTTCAGTGGTGACTCACGTTTCAGCTTTAACCGCAAGGACGGTAATACTGACTCTTCCGATCTCGACTTTATTATCCGCGCCCAATGGTTGCAGGATCAGTTCCGACACGAAGTGGAACTGCTGGCAGAGTCCGAAACCAGCGATGGCACCGTGGTCGATGAACGCTACGAGGGCAACTACCAGCTCAACTACGACTTCAATCAGCGCTGGTTCAGCTATACACGGCTCGGCTATGAAAAAGACCGGTTTAATGCCATCGACGAACAATATGAAGTCGGCGCCGGTTTTGGACAACGCTTTACCCTGGATAATCAGATGAAATTTGATATGCAGCTGGGTGCCGCCTATTTGATATCACACCAACCCGAAGACGGTTCCGATAATGACCTCGCGGGACGTTGGGGATTCAAAGTGAACTGGCCGGTTCCCGGCAGTAAACTGACCCTATTCCATCACCACGAATTACTTTGGGCAATGGATGATATGAACAACAACCAGACGGAAAGCAGTACCGGAGTCAAACTTCCGCTGATGGGCAATCTGTTCAGTGAACTGCGTTACGATTTTGACTATGTGAGCGAACCTTCGGATGACCAGAAACATGCCGACGAAGAGTGGGTCATCGCAATTGGTTATGAATGGTAAATTCTGCCTGGAAGCAACCGCTTGCCCCTAGGGGAGTCTTTTCAGGGGGTAGATATCAAAGCGGGTAGATTTACCCTTGAGGGAATAACCTGGTGCGGTTCCATTGAGAAAAGGTGCATGGGAAGGACGTTTGACGACCACCCGGTAATTGGCTTTTGCCAGAGACAGTGAAAGTAGCGCATCGCTGTCTTCGGCTTCCATGCCCACCAATCGATGAAATAGCTGCATCTCCTTTTTGACCTTGCCGGATTTCTCCCTGGGGGGAAACATTGGGTCCAGATAAATCACATCCGGGAATTGATCCGCAGCCATATCCTCCAGAAATTCAGCGGCTTCGCTGTGCACGGCCTGGATACGATCAAGTATGCCCAGCAGTTCCCCATCTGCGTCACTTTCAGCACTATTCCGAGCACGGGCCATCCCGTCGCACAACAGGGAAAACACCACGGGATGCCTTTCAATCATCGTGACTTGCGCACCGAGACTGGCGAGGACGAAGCCATCCCGCCCCAAGCCGGCAGTCAAATCCAGGACTTTTGGTTTGAAACCTTTTTGGGCCAGGCCTGTTGCCTTGGCAATGTCCTGCCCTTTGCCACCGCCATACAGGCGGCGGTGACGAGCAGCGCCGCTACTGAAATCACAACGTACAGGACCCGGAGCGTTGGGCCCCAGTTGCTGCAGGGCAAGCCCTGCCTCATCGACAACCAGTGCCATGCCAGATGTGGAAAAACTTTCCTCAATGGCAAAGCACGGTAATCCCAGGGTGTCAGAAAGCAAACCGGCCCGGCTTTCAAAGCCGGGCCGATAAAGGATGGAAAGATTACTCGTCATGTTACTGAATGGGGACCAACTCCAGCTCTACTCGCCTGTTGGCCTGGCGACCGGACTCGGTACCGTTGTCAGCAATTGCATAACGTTCGCCGTAACCGGTGGTCCAAACCCGGCCACTGGCAATGCCCTGACTGATCAGTAACTGTCCCACGCTGGCAGCCCGGCGTTCACTGAGCGTCTGGTTATACTCGGAACTACCCGTCGAATCGGTGTGACCGGCAATCCGAATATTGGTTTTGTTAAACTCTTTCAACACCAGCGCCACAGACTCCAGAGTGCTGTAGAACTCCGGGCGCACCTCATAGCGGTCAACGCCAAAAGTAATATTGCTTGGCATCACCAGACGGATATTGTCACCTTCGCGAACGACCCTGACTCCTGTGCCCTCCAGCTTTGCTCTCAGCGCAGCCTCCTGACGGTCCATGTAATAGCCGATACCACCGCCCACAGCAGCTCCTGCAACGGCACCTGTGAGGACCCCTTTCTTGCGGTCATCATCACTGGACGTTGCAGCACCAATAATTGCGCCCGTCACAGCACCAATACCTGCGCCTTTGGCGGTGTTACTGGTTTTTTGCTGTCCGGTGTAGGGATCCGTGGACATACAGGCCGTCAATGCTCCCACCAGTGCTATTAACAGAAGTTTTTTCATGGTTATTCCTCATTCATGAACAAAAAGTTGAAGGCTTTGACACCTTCTTTACAAATTTGCTTTATCCTTATTGTGATAGAAGCAAAAACCTTTTCAAGTGATTTGGCGCTCTTCGGCATTAACTGGTTCGCAGCCTTATGAAAAAAATCACCATTCCCGTTGCCATATTTTCTGCCGTCTTGCTGACAGGCTGCGAAAACTACACATACACTTTCAACGAACAGCCGGTTTTTGAACAACCCAGCCTGTTTACAGACTACAAGATACCGGACAAAGGGCTCTCAAACTGCCTCAAACAAGCCATTCTGGATCAGAAAGCCCATAAAGCCAGTGAAGTTCTACAGCTCAATTGCTCCAATGCCGGTATTAGCACATTGGCAGGGCTGGAAATTTTCACCGGGCTTACACGTATCAATCTCGATAATAACTCGCTGACCGAGATTAAGCCTCTGCTGTTCCTGGGCCACCTGAAAACTGTGCTGCTATCAGGCAACAACAAGCTCAGCTGTGTGGATGGCCGACTGCTTGCCGAGCAAACCGACGGCGATGTAACACTACCCGAGCACTGCAACCAATAAACGCTCAACTCTGAAATTCGTTGACAGAATTTGCGACTTTCTTCAAAAAAGTTACCCACAAAATCTGTGGATAACTTTGTGCATTACTTTCGTAAAACTCAGCCAACTCCCCATGAACAGGGGTATAGACACAAAGTGGTTATTTTTTAATCAGTTTATTTTTTGCATGTATTTCAATAGGTTATGATTTTAAAAATCAGGAATCAATAACTTAGCAGTGGTTCTGAAGATTTCCGTAAGGTTATTAATGTAATTGTGGACAACAACCCCGAGGAAAACCTTGATGACTGAGCAAATGCTCAGCACAAGTGATCAAAAAAGTGGCAACAAGTTGCTCTCGATGCCTCAGGAAGCCTTCAATTCCAGCCAGCCAAACCCCTCCTCCTGGCAGGCGTAATGGACAGAAGGTAGCCGGGAATCAATCTCTTGCAGCAATGCCTTCACAATATCCAACGCATTATTCTGGAGACTGATATGACCGACAACCAGATGTTGCATTCGCTGCAGATCGATAGTTTCAAGTAAGGCCAGCGACTGGTCATTGCTCAGGTGTCCCCAAGGACTTGAAATACGTTGTTTCAAGGCCGGAGGGTATGGGCCACTGTGTAACATCTGCAGATCATGGTTACACTCCAGCAGCAGACCGTCACAACCAGAATACTCATCGACCACATGGGAGGTAATGCTGCCTATATCGGTCAACACCCCCAACCGCAAGCCGTGATAGCTGAAAATGTACTGAACTGGCTCTCTGGCATCGTGTGGCACCGATACCGGGGTAATACTCACCCCATCGAGGTCAAAGGGAGAATGACTATCAATCAATATGAGAGGGATCGGAGGTGCCTTAGCCGCCTTACTGGTTCCCGCGGTCATAATAACCGGGATCTTGTATTTCTTGGCCAGAGGGAACACACCGCGCATATGGTCGGTATGCTCATGTGTCACCAGAACAGCGCCAATATCCACGGGAACTAATCCAAGACGCTCTAATCGGCGTTCTGTTTCCCGGATGGAGAAACCACAATCCACCAGGAATCTTGAGGAACCACAGTCTACAACCGTGGCGTTACCCTTACTGCCACTGCCCAGTGAGGCAAAGCGCATCAGTGCTTAACTTAGATTGCCACGGATCACTTTAAGAAGTTTCATCGCCGAGGGACGATCGAGCTGATTGCGCGCGTCATCCAACACCCGGACTTCAACCACCTGCTGATTTTCTGAGAGGGTCACCAGGTATTTTACCGGCGGGAGTTCTTCCTCTTTCCTGCCGAAACTGAGCACCAGTTCCATCAGCGTCGTACCACCCTCCTCAACCAAGAGGATTTCCTTGTACTCCACGCTGACGCGACCGGCTGAACGGTCCTGATCCAAAACCGTGAAGCCGCCTTTGGAAAGGGAGTTAATGACTGAATTCCAGGCTCTCTCATAGCCAAGCTTGATCTGTATATAGGGATCAACCGCTTCGTCAGCAATGACCTTAACGCGATCTTCGCCACCGATATTCTGTGCCAGCAGGGAGACACTGCCACTGTTGATTTCGTGGGCCAGAGCATCGGAGGTGATCTGCAGGAACTCCTGCTCGCGGGCAGCGCTCATGGAGGTCTCCGGCCATTGTGAAACCTCCGACTCTTTACCAAGGGGCGCGGCCATTTCCAGGATACTGACTTCTGTGCTGCTGACGCCGACACCGGGCCTGATGGTAAAACGGAAACGATGGCTGTTTACATCATCATCCTTGAACTCCAGCCAGGCTGTTTCAATTTCACCCGCGGTGGCATCTACCCGGGTTGTTGGAACCTGACTCCGTGAAAGAATATTGCGAATTCTCGGCCAGACTTCAGCAGGGGGTTTATTGATGGCGATCCAACGCTTGTCACCAAAGGTGTCAATTTTGACGATCTCTTCAAAGGTGGTTTCTGAAAGCGGCTGTGGCCTAGGCAGCTTGAAGCGCTGTGGAGCTGCTGCCGTGTCAGCAATCACCGGGATATCGTACAGCTCCCCAATAGCAGCACTGCCATGACCTTCGGGAACAGACATGGGGGGGACTTCCTCAGCCTCCAGGTAATCATTGCTGCGGTCCCTCACTGGACTTTTGCCACAGCCTGCCACGGCCAATGTCAGCACCGTCACACAGAAAAGTCTCAGGCTTGGTTTCATTAAGGACTCCGCTTTATCTTAGTTGCCGTTCAACACACCGGCTTGTTTCAGGGCCATCAACACCGTGTCATGGTGCTCAGCTGACAAATCCGTCAACGGCAGACGGATGGCATGCTCTATCAGGCCCATTTCTGCCACTGCCCACTTAACGGGTATGGGATTTGATTCCACAAATAACTGCTTGTGAAGAGGTAACAATACCTGGTTTATGGCACGGGCTTCCTCCGCCTGACCTGCCAGCGCAAGCCGGCACATCTCAGACATTAAACGGGGAGCAACGTTCGCCGTTACCGAAATATCGCCATGACCGCCCATCAGAATCAGCTCAAGGGCGGTGTCGTCATCCCCTGAATAGATCGCAAAATCCGACGGACAGCTATCAATCAGTTGTCGCGCGCGCTGTAGATCTCCGGTGGCTTCCTTGATACCGACAATATTGGGAATTTCCGCAAGCCGTATCACCGTTTCCGGCAACATGTCACAGGCTGTTCTGCCCGGTACATTGTAAAGAATCTGGGGGATATCCACGGCTTCGGCAATGGCCTTGTGATGAAGATAAAGGCCCTGCTGGGTCGGCTTGTTGTAATAAGGCGTCACCAGAAGACAGGCATCGGCACCCGCCTGCTGAGCGCGCTGGGTCCACTCGATGGCTTCCCGGGTTGAATTCGCCCCTGTTCCGGCAATCACGGGGATACGACCAGCAGCGTCTTCAACAATGGCTGCAATCGTCGCCATATGCTCCTGTACATCCAGGGTAGGAGACTCTCCCGTAGTGCCCACTGCCACAATGGCATGGGTACCCTGTTCAATGTGCCATTCCACCAGACGCTTCAGCCGGTCCCAGTCCACTTCCAGGTTTTCACGCAGCATGGGAGTGACCAGAGCAACAATACTTCCGGTGATCATCAAGGGCCTCAAAAAGTCAGGAGAAAAATCAAAGGCGTAATGGTACTGACCCGCTTAAGACCACACAAGCACTTACACAAGATTTAAAGGGCTTATCTTGGGGCACCCGGTATCTTTATTTACTTTTCGGGTAAGGACGTACTTCCCCTTCCGGGCGGGTCTTGAAACGACGGTGAATCCACATGTACTGCTCAGGCTGCTGGAGGATGAACTCCTCAATCTTGCGGTTCACCGTTTCGGCATCAGCCACATCATCACCCACGGGAAAATTTTCCAGTGGTGGATGAATGGTGACACGATAACCGCGGTTGCCCGGCAAACGAACATGGGAAAATGGCAATACCGCCGCATTTCCGGTTTTAGCAAACCGTGCGGTCGCTGTCACCGTGGCGGCCTGCACACCGAAAAACGACGCAAACACACTTTGCTTGCGACCATAATCCTGGTCCGGGGCATACCAGATAATCCGCCCCTGGCGCAGTGCCTTGAAGATACCCCTGACATCTTCCCTGGGATACACCACCCCAATAGGATCACGGGCCCTGCGACCCCGGCTTTGCACATAATCGTAGACGGGGTTCTTGTGTGCCCGGTACATACCATCAATAGAGTGCCGAGAGGACAGGGAGGATGCGCCGATTTCCAGCGTGGTGTAATGGATTGCCATCAGCAATGCCCCCCTGCCGTTAAGCTGGTGAATGTGCTCCATTCCCTCCAACTGCACCAACCGGTTAAAACGCCCGCCGGGCCACCACCAGGCAATTCCTATTTCAAAGAACGCAATGCCGTAGCTGGTAAAGTTGTCCCGTAACAATTTTTGGCGCTGGGCTTCTTCCATGTCTGGAAAGCAGAGTTTGAGGTTGATTTCAGCGACCTTGCGCCTGTAGCCCCCAAACCAGTACATGACTGCTCCAACCTGGGTTCCCAACCAGATAATCAGCGGGTACGGCAGCATGACCAACAACCACCAGCAGCCAATTCCAAGCCAGGTAAGCCAGTATCGCGGGTGGAGGAAATGCCACTGGAACTGCTGATTTTCGTACATCTGACGTCCGTATTCTGCGGGGCTGGCATTATACGGGCAAAGCAGGCAAGCGGCGAGAGGCTCACCCAGGTGTGTCAGGAGCGAAGCAGCGCGTCGAGTTGATCGACCTGTTCTGCCCAATCGGAGTCATTGGTGATTGCCTCTGCGATAAAGGCGCGCTGCGCTGAGTTCCAGAACGGAGCCGATGCCAGGTAGACATCGTTCGGCAGCGGTTTGTGTGCCGCCAGAAACGCGTCTATCTCCTGTTGACTTGAAGGCAGGCCCAGTTGATCAAAAAGGCCAGTCAGCGTGTGAATATCGGTATCCATAACTTCTATATAGAAGCCGACAGAGGGATTCGCAACAGCGATAGACGATTTTTATTACGGCGCCAGCACCCAGCGCTCTTCCCCGAATGCCCAATGTTGAACAATCTTCTTCAGCGCTACACCGTCTTCTTCCAGTTTGAGCAAATGCGCCCATAGGGATAATTTCGCCATCGACAACAGGTCACTGCTGACATCACTGTATACACGGGCCAGAAGCGCATCCATACCGGATTCACCCAAATGCCGCAGTGCCTCAACAACCCGCTGTTCCCTCTGAAGCCGATGGTCGACGATCTGCTCCAGAACCGCCGCCGGGGTGTTCAGCAGATCGCCATGTCCCGGTGCAATGGTAGTTATGGGGTAGTTCATTAACTGTCGGGTGGAGCGGATGTAATCAGCCATATTGCCACTGGGGGGAATAATCACCACGGAGGAGCCCTGCATGATGTGATCCCCGGAAAAGAGCATGCCCTCTTCCCGCAGCAGGTAACAGAACTGGTTGGCCACATGGCCCGGCGTATGGATTGCCTCAAGGTTAAATTCCGGAGTTTCCAGCAACTGTCCGTGATAGAGGTTTTCCTTCACCTCGAAGGTGCGGTCCTGATGACCGTCATCTGCCATGACACAGCCGATCATCTGCGCGCCGGTCACATCCGATATCTGCCTGGCCGCCGGAGAGTGATCAGGGTGGGTATGAGTCACCAGAATCCAGCACAAACGCTCACCGCAGAGGGCGAGTAGCTGTTCTATATGTGAGGAAATAGCAGGCCCAGGATCAATCAAAGCCAGCTGGCGATCACCCACCAGGTAGCTGTTGGTTCCGGGACCTGTCATGAGGTTGCTGTTCGGTGCGGTAACCCGCCTGACCAGGGGAGACAGTTTGTGCAATGTTATTGCATCCTGATTATTACAGGGCCCCGGCTTGCTGAAGCCTCAAACCAGGTTCTTGATGGGGACGACCGGGTCCACATCCACGTCGTAATCAACGCCTTCGATATCAAAACCAAACAGTTTGAGGAACTCGTGCTTGTAGCCCTTGAAGTCGGTCAGTTCCGCAATATTCTCGGTCGTGATACGGGACCAGTCGTCAGCCACTTTTTGTTGAATTTCAGGGCGAAGCTCCAGTTCATCCACGCGAATGCGGCCTTCATCGTCCATTCTCGGATCATCACTGTAAAGGCACTCGGTATAAAGGCGGTACAACTGCTCTATACACCCTTCGTGGGTGCCCGCGTCCTTCATGGCTTTGAACAGCAGCGACAGATAAAGGGGCATAATGGGAATAGCAGAACTGGCCTGGGTCACCACAGCCTTCAGCACCGCTACCCGGGCATCGCCCCCAATCGCTGCAAGTTGCTCACGAATACCGAGCACTTTCTTGTCGAGGTCTTTTTTCGCCTGACCAATGGTGCCATCCCAGTAGAGGTCCCAGGTCACTTTTTCGCCCACGTAGGTAAATGCCGCTGTCTTGGCACCTTCTGACAGCACCCCCGCTTCTCCCAGGGCATCCATCCACATCTGCCAGTCTTCGCCACCCATGACCGCAACGGTATTGGCGATTTCTTCCTCGCTGGCCGCTTCCAGCGAAAATTCCTGAATTTCTTCCTTGTCCGTGTTGATACCCCTGAGGGTGACATCTTTACCGATCGGCTTGAGTGTGGAGTTAAACAGTTCACCGGTTTTCGGGTGCTGGCGGCGGGGTGAAGCCAGGCTGTATATCACCAGGTCTACTTGCCCCAGGTCCGCCTTGATCGTTTCAATGGTTTTCTGTTTGATCTCGTCGGAGAAGGCATCACCGTTGATGCTTTTAGCATACAGACCCTCTGCCTCGGCGAATTTGTGAAAAGCTGCCGAGTTGTACCAGCCGGCCGTTCCCGGTTTCTTTTCGGCACCCTCTTTCTCAAAAAAAATGCCCAGCGTATCCGCGCCACAACCAAAGGCAGCAGTAATTCTTGCAGCCAAGCCGTACCCAGTGGAAGCTCCGATCACCAGCACTCTCTTGGGGCCATCAAAAGATCCGTGACTTTTGATGTAATCAATCTGCTGTTTGACATTGGCTTCGCAGCCCACCGGATGGGTGGTGATGCACATAAAGCCACGGACTCTCGGTTTGATAATCATTGCCAGTCTCCACTAGTTACTCTGACGGGTATCACTGCCCAATACGGGCGCCATCATACCTTGAAGGCTGAAGCTGACCAAGAAACTCGCTTCGTCGAATAGGAAAGATTGCTGAGCGCTGCTAATATCTGCGCAATACTCGGTTATTTCCAGCATGATGCAGGAGACAGGCAACCATGAATTACTATCAATCACTGGCAACATTTCTATTAAGACTCGGCCTTGGCATCATGATCCTGCTGCATGGTGTGGCAAAAGTCATGAATCCGGGTACGCTCGATTTCATCGGTGGCAAGCTGAGTAATTTTGGCTTGCCCGGCGAACTGGCCTACCTGGTGTACCTGGGTGAAATCATTGCACCACTGATGGTCATCTTTGGTTACTTCAACCGCCTAGGTGCCATTGTGATTGCCGGCAACATGCTGGTCGCCATCATCCTGGTCCATGCAGCCGATGTCTTCGCCCTCACAAGCCACGGCGGCTGGGGCATTGAATTACAGGGCATGTTCCTACTCGCTGCCGTAGCAGTGGCTTTGCTCGGAACCGGCAAGTACGCCCTGAGACCGGATTAAAATCATCAACAAGAATGACGCACGACATCTGGTACCGCGTTCACGTTCTGGTAGAATTTCCCGCCTTCACTGGTCGGGATTGAAAACCCCGAAACGCACACTGGCAGCGGAGACAAGCCCAGCAGTAATGTAATGGTCCCCGCCGATGACAGGACACAACGCAATGAACCTCGCCGATAAAGTACTGGCCGTCAATGACGACCTGCCCATCCGCACCCACGACCCGATCCACAGCGGCAAAGTTCGCTCCGTCTACTGGCTGACAGAAGCCGACAGTCGCCGTCTGATTGAAGAGCGCGGCTACGATGTGGCAGCAGATGCACCTCTGGCCATCATGGTGATCAGCGACAGAATTTCTGCATTTGACTGTATCTGGCACGGCGAAGGCGGCATGAATGGTGTGCCCGGCAAAGGCGCTGCCCTGAATGCTATTTCCAATCACTGGTTCAAGCTGTTCAGAGAGAAAGGCCTCGCCGATAGCCATATTCTGGATATCCCTCACCCGCTGGTGTGGATTGTACAAAAAGCAGAACCGGTGATGATTGAGGCCATTTGCCGACAGTACATTACCGGCTCCATGTGGCGTTCCTACCTCAAGGGTGAAAGGGAATTTTGTGGCATCCAGCTGCCGGATGACCTGCAGAAGGACCAGAAACTTCCCGAGTTGCTGATCACCCCATCCACTAAAGGCATCATGACCGGGTTGCCAGGCATTCCTGAAGCGGACGATGTCAATATTTCACGGACCGACATCGAAAATAATTACCAGGCCTTTAACTTTCGCAGCCTCGGCGACATTGATCGCTATGAAGTCCTGCTCAAGGAAGGCTTTGACGTGATCAGTAATGCGCTTGCCGCGATTGACCAGATTTTCGTGGATACCAAATTTGAGTTCGGCTATGTCACCGACGGCAACGGCCAGCGCAAACTGATCTATATGGATGAAGTGGGAACCCCGGACTCATCCAGAATCTGGGATGGCCCCAGCTACCGAAATGGTGAGGTGGTGGAAAACTCCAAGGAAAGCTTCAGACAGTTGTTACTCAACCACTTCCCCGACCCCGACATTCTGCTCAACAAGGATCGTATGGATGAGCGCAAGGCCCTGGCACAGCACAATGCCCTGCCGGAATCCGTACTGATGGAAGTGTCAAAAACCTATGTATCCATCGCTGAACGAATCATCGGTGAAACACTGCATTTGCCCGAAAACCCCAAGGCTGAAATTATCCAGATTCTGTGTGACGAATACGCGTTGATTGATTGATCTCTTCATCGGACAGCAGCGGACTCTCTGGGCCCGGTGCTGCTCCCTGCTCAGCCGGGGCCGATGAGCGGTCCAGTGTGCCGATATCGAGGATCGGCGATGCGTCAATGTGCTGAGCGTCCATCATTTCAGCAATCCGCTGCAGGGACGACAGGATCATGTTCTGCTCCCAGTTCTGCAGTGCGTCAAATTGCCTGGCGAAGTGCTCCTGCAACGGCATGGGGGCATCCTCAAGCACCTGTTCGGCTTTCTCAGTGAGAAAAGCATGAACCTTACGCTTGTCCTCCGTTGACCGCTGCCGGTAGACCAGTCCGCGTTTTTCCAGCCGGTCAATAATGGTCGTTACTGTCGCCTGACTGAGGCTGATCTCCTCTGCCAGCTCGCCAATAGTAACCTGCCCACGGTCACGTATTGCCTGCAGCAGGAGAATCTGGGGAGCAGTGAGGCCACTGGTCTTGGCCAGGTGCTTGGAATATAAGTCTGTTGCCCGGATGACCCGCCTAAGGGCAATCAATACCTGTTCGATCGATTCCAATATCATTTTCCTCAGTCAACCTAGGGCATAGTATATGCCCAACTCCCCTCACCCATGGATAACGTCCGTTTGGATCGCTTATCTGTTTCCTGTATAATGCTTCGTACTCTAAATATTTATGAAGCCAAAACTTGAAAATTATCCACAAAAACCCCATATCAATCCATATCAACTGACTCTCGAACTAAAAAATATTATTTGAACTATATATATTTATCCGAGAATTTTTACCCAATGAGTCAAGCAATTTCGTTCCGTGTGCCGCAACCGGAAGATGGCGTACAGGTACATCAATTGGTATCTGAGTGCCCGCCTCTGGACCAAAACTCCGTCTACTGTAACCTGCTGCAGTGCTCGCATTTTCGAGACACATCGGTTGCCGTCGAGATGGATGGCCAACTGGTCGGGTTTATTTCTGGCTACCTGATACCCGATCGGCCGGACACGCTGTTCATCTGGCAGGTTGCCGTCCACCATCAGGCTCGAGGGCTTGGTCTTGCCAGCCGGATGCTGCTGGAGATACTCAGGCGCCCCCAATGTTCCCGGGCTTCCTATCTGGAAACCTCCATCACATCTGATAACCAGGCATCCTGGGGGCTTTTTCAGCGCCTGGCAGATCGCCTGGGCACCACCACACAAAATTCAACCTTGTTCGACCGGGACAAGCACTTTCGGGGTCAGCACGATACCGAAACCCTAGTCAGGATAGGACCATTCACTCCAAAGCAGGTCAGAGAGGCCTCATAACTCACTCAGGAAGAGGACACTCCATTATGAAAATTTTTGAAGAGATCGAATCAGAAGTACAGAGCTACGCTCGCTCTTTCCCGCGCGTGTTCAACAAGGCGCAGGGCGAATTCCTGTACGACGAGGAGGGCAACCAGTACCTGGATTTCCTCGCCGGCGCCGGCACCCTGAATTACGGCCACAACAACCCGGTGTTCAAAGAGAAGCTGCTGGAGTATATCCACCAGGATGGCATCACCCACGGCCTGGATCTGCACACCAAGGCAAAAGGTGAATTCCTGGAAAGCTTTAACGAGAAGATCCTCAAGCCCCGCAACCTTGAATATGTCATGCAGTTCACCGGCCCCACCGGCACCAACGCCGTGGAAGCAGCCCTGAAACTGGCCCGCAACATCAAGGGCCGGGAAAATATTATTGCCTTTACCAACGGTTTCCACGGTGTCAGCCTTGGCTCCCTGTCGGCCACTGGCAACTCCCACCACCGCGGTGCTGCCGGGGTGAGCCTCAGCGGCACTAGCCGCATGCCCTACGACGGCTACCTCGGTGACCACATCGACACTACCATCTATCTGGACAAGGTGCTCACCGACTCCAGTAGCGGTATCGATAAACCTGCTGCGGTGATTGTGGAAACAGTACAGGGCGAAGGTGGCATCAATGCCGCGAGCTTTGAATGGCTGCGTAATCTGGAAAAAGTCTGCCGCAAACACGATGTATTGTTGATTGTCGATGATATTCAGGCAGGCTGTGGCCGCACCGGCACCTATTTCAGTTTCGAAGAGGCCGGCATTTATCCGGACATCATCACCATGTCCAAATCATTGGGCGGCTATGGGCTGCCCTTTGCGGTAGTCCTGATTCGCCCGGAACTGGACCACTGGAAGCCCGGTGAGCACAACGGTACTTTCAGGGGCAACAACTTTGCCTTTGTCACTGCCAAGGCGGCCATCGACCACTACTGGTCGGACAGCCAGTTCTCCGACCTTGTGAAAAAGAAAGGTCAGTATGTCTCCGAGCGCCTGAATGCCATTGTCGACCAGTACGGTGACGGCAACTTCACCACCCGTGGTCGTGGCATGTTCCAGGGCATCAACTGTGTCAACGGCGAGTTGGCAGAAAAAATTACCCGCAGCGCCTTTAAGCAGGGCCTCATTATTGAAACCAGTGGTGCAGATGACCAGGTGGTAAAACTGCTCTGTCCACTGATCATCAGCGAAGATAACCTGGCACGGGGTATCAATATCATTGAAAAAACCGTGCGCGAGGTCTGCGCAAAAGAAGACAGCATCCCCGCCCAGAAAAAATACTTTAATGTCGAGCGGCTGGCCAGCTGAAACAGCAGAGACTATGACGTGCCCGCCCCACTGTGGCGGGCATTACCCCAACCTTATTTGCTGAATATTTCGAGGACAACATGATCGTCAGACAACTGCAACAAGCCGAACAAACTAACCGCCGCATTGTTTCCCCCGATGGCAACTGGGAAAGCACCCGCATGCTGCTCAAAGATGACAACATGGGGTTTTCTTTTCATATCACCACCATTTACGCTGGCGCCGATTTCAACATGCACTATCAGAACCATCTGGAATCAGTGTACTGCATGTCTGGTGAAGGTGAAGTAGAGACCCTCGATGACGGCAAAAAGCACCCGATTACACCGGGCACGCTGTACATCCTGGATAAACATGACCGTCATATTCTGCGCGCCTTCAAGGAAATGAAAATGGCCTGTGTGTTCAATCCCCCACTGAATGGCAAGGAAGTTCACAATGCCGAAGGGGCTTATGAACTGGACGCAGATAGCGTCGAAGCCTGATATCCCCCCTCATTGACAAAAGCCATCAACCAACCCAACTGACAGGAGTTTTTTAATGGGTTTTCACAGCGTGGAAAAAATCGGTGGAACGTCCATGAACGACTACGCCGCAGTGCGGGATAACATTATCCAGCGACCGGCGGGCGATACACTCTACCAACGGGTCTTTGTCGTCTCGGCCTACGGAGGCGTGACCGATCAGCTGCTTGAACATAAAAAAACCGGGCAGCCGGGTATCTTCGCCTCGTTTGCCAACGGTGTTAAGGATGACAGCTGGCAGGACTTGCTGATTGACCTGAAAAGTCAGTTATTTGCCATTAACGAAGCGCTCTTCCCCGAAGAAGCCCTGCTGACCCGTGCCAATGAATTTATTGGCAGTCGCCTCAACGAAGCAGAACGCTGTCTTACCGATCTGAAGAAGCTCTGTCAGCACGGCCATTTTGCACTGGATGTGCATCTGGCTACCGTGCGCGAGATGTTGGCCAGTATCGGTGAAGCACACAGTGCGTGGAACACGGCCCAACTGCTGCAGCGGGATGGAGTCAACGCCTGCTTTGTCGATCTGACAGGATGGAAAACCAATCGCCATATTTCTCTGGATGAGCGTATTCAGTCGGCGTTCAGGGAGCTGGATCTCGACAGTCAGTTACCCATCGTCACCGGCTATGCACATACTGACAGCGGACTGATGTCTTCCTTTGACCGGGGTTACAGTGAAATGACTTTCTCCCGCCTGGCTGTAATTACCGGTGCCAGGGAAGCCGTCATCCACAAGGAATTTCACCTCAGCAGCGCTGACCCGCGGGTTGTGGGCAATGAAAATGCTGTCCCCATCGGCCGGACAAATTACGATGTGGCGGATCAGCTGGCCAACCTGGGGATGGAGGCCATCCACCCCAAGGCGGCAAAAGGGCTGCGCCAGAACCAGATTCCATTGCGGGTAAAAAATACCTTTGAGCCAGATCACAGCGGCACCCTCATCACCAGCGACTACGTCAGTGACAAGCCCTGTGTTGAGATTATTGCCGGCTGCCGCGGCATCTTTGCCATAGAACTGTTCAACCAGGATATGGCGGGAAACTATGCGCAGAGCGACAGTGCCATTCTCGGTATCATCGAGCGTTTTAGGGGGCACGTGGTATCCAAAGACATCAACGCCAATACCATTACCCACTATCTGTCCACCAATCTGAAAACCGTCAAACGCATCTGTCGCGAACTGGAAAACCTGTTCCCGGAGGCGGAAATCAACCAGCAGGAAGTTGCCATTGTCTCTGCCATCGGCAGCGATATGCAGGTACCTGGTCTGTTGGCGAAAACGGTCGCTGCACTGGCGGAACAGGACATCAGCGTACTGGCCATGCACCAGTCCATGCGACAGGTGGATATGCAGTTTGTGATCAGCGAGAACGACTGGGAGAGCGCTATCCAGAGCCTCCATCGCCACCTGGTAGAGGTCCACGATCACGGTCGTGCCATATGCCTTGCCTCGTGATGGAAAATGCATCTGAAATGCTCGGCAACCGGAAATGAATAATGCCGGCGCACAAACAGAATCCCTGCGAAACAGTGAGCGTCAGTTTTATGTGCACGGCGTAAAGGCACTGAAACCGAATCACCCTGAGGTGATCAGTCTGCACCGCCAGGGCTTTCAACCCAGTGATTTTGGTTCCCGCATCTGGCGCTCCAGCTATTTGCTGATCGACTATCTTTCCGGTCATTCCCTGAGGGACACCCAATGGGCCATGGAACTCGGGTGTGGCTGGGGGTTGGCAGGCACCTACCTGCAGAAAACCTTTGATATAGAAGTGATCGCCACAGACAGAGATGCCGACGTTTTCCCTTTTCAACAGCTGGTGTGTCGGCACAATGATGTCGACATGCGCACCCGGCATTGCAGCCTGTCCGGTCTACGCGAACATGATCTCAGGGATATTGACCTGATGATTGGCGCCGATATCTGTTATTCCGATAACAACGCCCGCGACATTGAACACCTCTGTCTCCACATGACTCGCCAGCATGGCGTCGAGCTGATTCTGGCCGACAGTGGCAGAGCACCCTTTTGGGACCTTGCCGAGAGACTTGGACGCCGCTATTCCGTGAAAATGACGCCACTGACACTGGAATTACCGACTGCAGTCAGCGGCCATGTTCTGCACGTTGTCATCTCACCATGATCATTTCGTTTGCAGCTTTTCTGCTGATGTTTACCCTGATCGGCCTGCTATCCGCCAGGAAGAGTCGGGGCACCAAGCACGACTATTACCTGGCCAGCAGCTCTGTATCGCCCTGGCTGGTCGGTCTTTCAGCAGTGGCCACCAACAACAGTGGTTACATGTTCATTGGTGTTATCGGTTACACCTATATGGTTGGCCTGTCGGCCATCTGGCTCATGCTGGGGTGGATTGCCGGCGACTTTCTCGCCTCACAGTTTGTCCATCACCGTCTGCGTGAACAGGCGCCAAAAACTGCTGAAGTCAGCTATGTGGGTATTCTCAGCAACTGGTACGGCGAGCGTCACCATGGCCAGCAACGAGTCATGGGCCTTATTTCACTGGTTTTTCTGCTGGCTTATGCCAGCGCCCAGCTGGTGGCGGGCAGCAAAGCGCTTCAGGTGTTATTTGAATGGCCTTCCTGGGCCGGCGCCACCCTGTCCGCCAGCCTGGTGACCCTGTACTGTTTTGCCGGTGGCATACGCGCCTCAATCTGGACAGACGCAGCACAGTCCACTGTCATGATTGTCGCTATGGGCTTGCTGATGTTTGCCGCCGTCAGTGCCCTGGGCGGTATACATCCCGTTTATGAGGAGATGTCACAAGTTCAGGGGTTTCTCGACTGGTATCCCTCAGACCTGGCATTTCCCGGCGTTGCCGGCGGCATCCTCTTTGCTGTCAGCTGGATGTTCGCAGGCCTTTCCGTGATTGGGCAACCACACATCATGGTTCGCTTTATGACACTGAAGGACAGCAACCAGATGAATCGGGCTCGCTGCTGGTATTACCTCTGGTATCTGGCCTTTTATGCCATGGCGACAGGCGTCGGCATGCTGTCGAGAATCTATCTCATCGATACCGCCAGTTTTGACGCTGAACTGGCACTGCCAACCATGGCCCTGGAACTGTTCCCTCCCCTGCTGGTAGGGCTGATACTCGCAGGTATTTTTGCCGCCACCATGTCCACAGCAGATTCACTGGTGCTGGGCTGTTCGGCGACACTTACCCACGACCTGCTGCCACAGAGGGTCGAAAAAACATGGCTGATGAAGGTCGTCACCGTACTGGTCACTCTCGGCGCGTTGCTTTGGGCTCTGGGCAACAGCCAGAGCGTATTCAGCCTCGTGGTCATGGCCTGGTCGGGCCTGGCAAGCGCGTTTGCTCCGCTGCTGGTGTTTCTCTGTCTTGGAAAGCGACCGACGCCCTCCCTGAGCCTGCTGGCCATTGCCGGAGGGCTTGGCTGTGTCATGCTGTGGCGCTGGCTGGGTTGGCACCAGGCTGTCTACGAAGGAATGGCTGGAATTCTGGCAGGGCTACTGATCCTCACCCTGGGATTACAACTGGGCTATCGAACTCAGCTGCCTGAGCCTGCTCCGAGATAAACTCTCGGCACTCGACGTGGCATGCGTGTCAGCAGTTCATAACTGATAGTTCCCGCCCTTTTGGCCACATCATTGACGGACAAACCCCTGCCCCACAGCACCACATCGTCACCGACAGCGACATTTCGCAGGCTGGTGACATCCACGGTGATCATATCCATAGACACCCGGCCCACCATGGGGCAGCGCTGGCCTTTGATCAGCACAGGCATACCATCCGGAGCGTGCACCGGATAACCATCACCATAACCCATGGCAACCGTGGCGATACGGCTCGGTTGGCGAGCACTCCAGCGGGCACCGTAACCGACACTCTCGCCGGGCGGCACCTCACGAAGCGCGATAACCGAGGATTTTAATGTCATCACCGGCTGTAACTGCTCGGCCAACGCACTGGGCTGCGGGAAAGGAGAACTGCCGTACAGCATGATGCCGGGTCGATTCCAGTCGGCCCGACACTCGGGCCAGCCGAGAAGAGCTGCCGAGTTGGCCAGACTCAGTTCGATGTCTCCCTCGCCGGACAAGGCCGCCATTGCCGCATTGAAGCGAGCCAGCTGTTGCCGGGTAAAATCGTTGTCCAGTTCATCGGCACAGGCAAAGTGGGTTGCCACCACAATACCGCTGGCGACATGGGCGCAGGCCTTTAACGCACCATAGGTGGCCACCAGTTCCTCGGGACGAATGCCCAGACGATGCATGCCACTATCCACGCACAACCAGATCTTTAGGGCACTGGCAGGCCTGGAATCCAGCACGGCCTCCAGCTGCTCACGGTTTACCACCGACAGCCAGAAGTCATGCTGGGCGGCTACATCAATCTCGTCACGGCTGAATGCTCCCTCCAGCAGGCAGATCGGCTTGACTATCCCAGACTCCCGCAGCTCCAACGCTTCCTCAATACAGGCGACACCGAACGCCGGCACTAGGTCCTCTATCGCACGGGCCACCTCGACAGCGCCATGGCCATAGGCGTTGGCCTTGATGATGGCCATGGTGCGTGACTGGGGCGCTAGCTGGTTAGCCAGCGCCACGTTGTGGCGCAGTGCGGTCAAATCAATGAGGGCTTTTGCAGGTCTGGACATGAATATTCTGTTATCTCCCGTTGGCTCGTTGAGCGTTTTAATCAGTAATCGAACTTACCGGCAGAATAGATCTCCTGCGCCTGCAACCAGATATCCCCGACCTCACCATTGCCAACCGGCCGACCATCCACGGCAATAACAGGTACCACCTCTTTAGATGAACTGGTCACCCAGACTTCATCGGCAGCATAGACCTCGGCCTTGGTGACAGTACGCTCCTCCACAGGAATCCGCCCATCCCTGTGCAGCAGGTCCAGCAGGATATAACGGGTGATGCCCGGCAGCTTGTACTGATCCAGGGGAGGGGTAATCACCACCCCATCCTTAACAATATAGGCATTACAGGCGCTGGCCTCGGTCAGTTCATCCCGCTCGTTGAACAGTAGCGTTTCGTCGGCACCCTGCTGAAAGCCCTGCTGGAAATGCATGACATTGCCAAGCAGTGCCGTGGATTTGATATGGCAACGCTCCCAGCGCAAATCGCGGTCAGTGACCACACGGAAAGCCTTGACCCTGCTTTTGTCGGCTACGGGTTCAGCGGGTATTTCAAAGGTAAAGGCAAATACCGTCGGTGAGATATTCTCCGGGTAGGCGTGAAAACGCCGGCTATCCGCACCGCGACTGACATGGAGATAAAGGCCAAGATTACCGCTACCGTTGCGCTCGATCAGCGTATCGCAAACGGTTTTCCACTGGGTTCTGCTCCACTCCAGTTTAATGCCGACCGCAGACAGCCCCTGGCTCATGCGGTCCATATGCGGGTCAAAGCCCACCATCCGCCCAGCGTAGGAAGGCAGAACCTCGTAAATGCCATCACCGAACAGGAAGCCCCTGTCCATCGGCGAAATACGGGCTTCCTCCATGGGTAAATAGTCGCCATTTAAAAATACTGTACTCATTGTTTTCTCAGCTCTTTACCCAATTGCCAAGGTTATTCCCCGCCCAGAAAAAGCGACCGATCTTAGCAGTGCCCTTTCACCCTGAAAAGCATATCGGATACTTAACGCTCAGCCCTGGCTTCATTGACCAGCTGTTGCAGGCCTGCCACCAGCAGTTTGCCACTTTCACAGGGCAAGCCGTCTTCGGAGAGCGTATTTTCTCTGGTCACTCCGTCGACACTGCCCCTGGCCGCCAGATATTCGAGCACCTCACGATTATCCCACTGTGACAGGTAGTCGGTATCAGACCAGTAGCTAAGCATGGCCACCAGACCATGGGCCGCCCAATTGGACACGTCGGCAATCACCAGCTCATCGCAGCAGGTGGCAGAGGGAATGATATCCAGCGTGGCCAGTGCATCCACGACATTCCCCATGCCGATCTCATTGCCGCCATCGCCGATGGCAATGCTGGGACAGTCGGCCAGAGTCAGAAAATCATCAAAGCAGAAGGTGTGCTCACTGATATCCTCGCCACGCATATTGTAGTAACGGCCATCCCGGGCCCGTCCCGGCAGTTCAATACTCACCAGCAGCTCGGGGCGAATGGTCGCCAGCACCTCGCGGATACGCTCAGGTAATTGTGGTGAAAATCCCAGCGGCATCGCTTCTACCCAAAAGTCCCCGGCAAACGACATCGCCAACTGTTCGCTGCAGACCAGAACCGGTTGCGCACCCTGGGCTTCGAGGGCCCTGTAAAGTGCAATCGCACCGGCCGGCCCATCGGTTTCAAATGTGTCCAGAACAGGAAATCCCGTGCCAATCAGAACCGGGCCGCGACACCGTCTTAAGCGCTCGGCGGCCCTCAGGCAATAGCCCGGGCGCAGGTGGGCCCTGAGGTCCGCCATGCCCCGCATATTTCGTTCCACCAGTAGTTGCTCAATGCGCTCGCTGAGCAACTGTTCATGCTCATTTGTCATGGACACCTCGTTCAACCTAAGGCTCTCTATCCTGCTGAGGGCTCTTTACCCAGCTGAGGGCTCTTTACTTGGACAGACTTCCGGTTGTAATTGCTCAAACTGTTTCGTGGCCTGCAATCTCACCTGTCGGGCCTTGTCGACCGATATCGGGGCAAAGGATACCCTGCCGCCCGCCGGCAACTGCGCGAGGAGAGGCAGATCCACAGATAACACTGCACCGAGCTTGGGATAACCCCCGATCGTCTGGCGATCACAGAGCAGCACGATAGGCTGTCCATCCGGAGGCACCTGTACCGCGCCCAGGGAAATGCCCTCCGAGAGCATCCCCGGCATGTCGCAATGCACCGCCGGCCCTTCCAGTCGATAACCCATTCTGTCGCACTGACTGGACACCCGGTATTCGCCCCCATAGAAACGTTCCCGCTCGGCCGGGGTAAAGACATCGTGCTGGTAGCCCATCACCAACCTCAATAACACTCGCCGGTTATACACCGGCCGATAGCCCGTGGGCACTTTCAAACAATCTCCACGATCAACCTGAGGACATGGCAGGCGATCCCCGGCCGCCAGTTTGCGGCCCTCCATACCCCCTATACCCTCACGTAATACTGTAGCAGTGCTCCCCAGAACGGGCGGCACCATCAACCCTCCAGCCGTGGCCAGATAGGCTCGTACTCCGGCTCTGGCAAAGCCCACCGATATTCTGTCCCCGGGATAAATATGATGGCTGCGCCAACCATCAACGGATATGCCATTGATTGCCAGTGGCATATCGGCACCACAGAGGGCGATTTGGGTGACCACTTCCGCTTCAAGTTCCAGGCCACCCACGGTGATCTCGAGAGATGATGCGCCCGAGGGGTTCCCGCACAACCTGTTTGCCCAAGCGAATGCCAGCGTGTCGGCGGGCCCACCGGTAGTCAACCCCAGGCGGTGATAACCAATGCGGCCACTATCCTGTATCAGGGTCATAACACCGGGCTTGTGGACAAGGAAACCGGCGGCACTCACAGTTCACCTCCCATGGAGAGGAATTCGCTGCGATCAATGGCAAAAAAACGTACCCGATCCCCGACTTCCACCGGCATCGGCGGGTCTGCCTGCAGGTTGAACATCAACAACGGGCAACGGCCAATCAGGTTCCAGCCACCGGGAGAAGCGGAGGGATACACCGCTGTCTGGCGCCCGGCAATGCCTACACTACCTTGTGGCACACAGGCTCTCGGCGTTGCCAGGCGGGGGCGTGCAATACGCTCATCCACCTCTCCCAGGTACGCAAACCCGGGGGCAAAGCCAATGGCATAGACTCGGTATTCCCGGGCCTGGTGTAAGTCCACGATGTCCGGGATAGAGAGTCCTGTCTGGCTCGCCATGACACTCAGGTCAGGTCCGGATTCCTCGCTGTAATAGACCGGCAGTTCCACCAGTTTGGCACTGCGCTCAGATACGCTGCCCTTAGTTCCCGCCAGCAACGCGGGAATCTGTGAAGACAAACGGCTGTAATCGGTTTTTAACAGGTCGTAAATCAACAGCAGGGAGGCATAGGAGGGCACCATGTCCACCAGCGAATCACCGAGCGCCTGTTCCAACACCTGAACGGCCTGCTGCACCTGGTCGGAAACCTCCGGACTGAGGTGGTGGGAGAAATAAATAATCAGGGCGTTCTCACCTGCCACAGTGATGTTCAAGATGATAACCCCACCCTCAGGACACCAGTTGCCTGAGTTCGCGGATCACACGAATACTTTCCGGGTTGTCCCCGTGCACACAGAGCGTATCTGCTGCCAGCGGCAAACGCAGTCCACCGGCGGTGATGATCTCGCCCGTTGCAACCAGTGACGCCACCTGCGCCAGGCTTTGTTCCCTGCTGAGAACTGCGCCCGAGCTGGACCGGGGCACCAGCAGCCCATTGTCTTGGTAACATCGATCCGCAAATGCTTCCAGCCACAATGGAACACCCAACGCTTCTGCTTCGCGACGATGCACTTCTGCTTCGGGGGTCGCCTGGATCATCAGGTGCAGGGGTTGGTAAAAGCTGGCCACGGCCTCCATCACCGCCCGCCGCACCTGGGCATCTTTCATCATGTCGTTGTACAGCGCGCCATGGGGTTTTACATAGGCCAGGGTTAACCCCAGGGAGCGGGCCATCCCGTCCAGCGCGGCAATCTGATAATGCAACAGCGCCGCGATTTCCACCGGTGTATGGGCCATTGACCTGCGCCCGAATCCCGCCAGATCCCGATAACCCGGATGAGCCCCGATCATGACCCCATGCTGCCCGGCCAATTGCAGTGTTTTGCGCATCGACATCTGATCGCCGGCATGGAAACCACAGGCAATATTGGCCTGGTGGATATGGGGCATGACTGCGGCATCGACATCCAGGTCGATGCCTCCCGCGCCTTCACCCAAATCTGCGTTTAACAACAAGGACATGTTGTATTCCTCTGGCCGCTGCTCATAACACTGCCAGTTTGCTATTGGGCAGGTCGGTGACCAGCATGCAGCCCGGGCTATGGGTAATACACAAGGGCGGGCGGGCACTTTCCAGCGCCACTTGCGGCGTCACCCCGCAGGCCCAGAATACCGGCAGCTCGCCCTCTCGAATGCTTACCGCATCGCCAAAATCGGGCTGGGAAATATCCTTGATACCGATCAGGGCGGGATCGCCAATATGTACCGGTGCGCCATGCACTGATGGAAAGCGCGTACATATCTGTATGGCACGAATCGCATCGGCAGCCAGCATTGGTCGCATGCTCACCACCATGTCACTGCTAAAACGACCCGCCTTGCGGCAAGGGATATTGGTTCGGTACATGGGGACGTTGACGCCCTCGGTGATATTGCGTACCTCCAGCCCGTCGGCCAGCAAAGCTTCCTCGAAGGAAAAGGAACAGCCCAGCACAAACGTCACCAGGTCATCCCGCCAATGGTTGACGATATCCATAACCTCCTGCACCAACTCTCCTCCGTGAAAAATCCGGTAGCGCGGAATATCAGTGCGTATATCGAGTTCGTCGCCAAGCTCCGGCAGCAATGGGTCACCGACCTGCGACATGGCAATCAACGGACATGGCCGGGGGTTCAGCTGGCAGAAGCGCAAAAAGTCCGCAGCCCAATCCTCGGGCAGGATCACCACATTCCCCTGCACAAACCCCTGACATTGACCCGAAGTATTGGCTTCGTATTCGCCGTAGCGGATCCGGGCCCGCAATTGTTTAGGGGTATAGGCGACCTGCATGAAGTGCTCCGTATACTGGGCTTTTAGCGTCATTCAACCATTTCTGCGCCCGGCATGACCATACCCTGTCTGAATAAAGCCAAAAATCATCGGCTGCTAGGGGACAGAGCCCAAACAGATAACGACCTGAACCTTCGGGAGACACAAAAAACGGGAGAATGGGAATGGGGGACCATCCTCCCGTGTGGCAAGTGTGCAGAACGGTAATTACCCGTCCTCGGGCGGTGCCCAGAGATAGGGTTTATCGCCCTGCCCACCGCGCAGGCAACTGATCGGGGCTGGCCAGGCATTGGACATCAGCCGCGAAAAATCCTTGTGACTGAGGTGCAGCAGATGGTGGTGGTCACCCCCTTCAATGTAGACATCCGTGCCCGCTTCAAGCAGCGCATTATCCACGATCACATCCATATGAAATGCGTCTCCCAGACAGGGAATCGCCCCTTCATCACAATCTGGAAACAGCTGGCGCAACTCTGATTCATCGGCAATCTCGTAACCGTGCTGGCGACCGTATTCCAGCCACTCCACCACCAGTTTATTGGCGGCGGGAATAACGCACATGGCATAGCGGTCATCCTGGCGAACAATCACTGCCTTCGCCAGCTTGGCAGGCGGCACATGCGCCTCGCGGGCAGTCGCCATGGAGCTGCTCGTATGTTCATGTTTCAACACTTCATAACTGACATGGTGTTTGCTGAGATAATCAGCCAAAACAGGAGAGACACCCATAAGCTAGTACCTCGCGTTAACTTACATCAACTCACTGTTTAGTATAGTTCGCCCATCCTCCGTTCCCAGTACCACTACAGAATGGTTTGCTCTATCAGAAATGGCTGTATATGACAGTCTTTGCTAGATACTTTTCACTTTGCCAGAAAAAAAGGCTGACAACCTGCCCCCCGGTAAGAGGTGTTGCCAGCCCTGAATCATCGGTCAGTAGTTTTCGGCTAGCGCGCCAGGCCCTCCACGTAGAGATAGTCATACCCCAGCCATATAAAGATTGAGCAAAGGGCCAGAGTCAGCAACATTGCCGGGGTACCTTTGCGAAACCAGAGCCCGGGGGTAATCGCCAGTGCGGGATTACCCGTCTCCCTGGCCAACCGTTCAGAGATCGTCACGATATAGACGTTGGCGGTGGAACCGATATGGGAACCATTGCCCCCCATGCCAACACCCATGGCGAGCGCCCACCACATGACGCTGACATTCACACCCTGGAGCTGCAGACCTGCCAGCACGGGAATCATGGCAGCGGTAAAGGGAATATTATCAATCAGTGCCGACAGAATGGCGGCGACCCAGAGTAGCAACAACGCTGCGCCCAGAGGGTGCTCCAGAATAATTGGTTTGAACTGCTCACCAATCAGTTCCAGCAGACCGCTTTTTTCAACCCCGCCAATCAGGATAAACAACGCGATAAAGAACATCAGCAGGGGGGTTTCCAGGTGCCCGGTGACCTTGTCCAGATCTACCTTGCGGGACAAAAACACCAGAATAGTCAGGGCAATCGCCGCTACCATCCAGGGCTCCCACCCCAGCTTGGTGTGATAGATAAACAGCACCACCATCAATGCCATCACCAGCAGAGACTTTTGCCACAGGCGCTTGTTTTTGTACTGGGCCACCGATTCAAAGTTTCCGCAGGGAATCGACAATTCACTGGGGAACAGAAAACGCATGGCGATCAGAATACTCAACCAGGCCAGGGCCACCGGCGGGCCCATATGGATAAAGAAGGTATTGAAGTCGATACCCGCAGCAGAGCCGATCATCAGGTTGGGCGGGTCACCTACCAGCGTAGCCACACCGCCGGTATCCGATAACAGCGCAGCGGCCAGCAGGTAGGGAATGGGCGATATGCCCATGGTCTGACAGATCAGGATAATCAGAGGTCCGAAGATAATGACCGTAGTGACGTTATCCAGCAACAGCGAGATGACCGTTACCGCCGTGCCCAAAAACACCATCAGCCTGACCTGGGAGCCACCACTTTGGTTCGCCAGGTACTCGGCCATATGCTCAAAACCGCCGGTACTGATCATGATGGAAACCACAATCATCATAATCGCCAGCAGGAAAACCACATTCCAGTCGATGGCGTGAAGCGCCAGTTCGGGTGAATAAAAGCCATAGATCTGGCCTGCAATAATTATCGCGCCGGCACCAGCCATAGCAAATTTCGCGCGGTTATAACCGTGCAAATGCTCGGTAAAGATACCGAGGAATGTGAGAATCAATATTGCCCCGGATACCATCATCGGGGTAGTGAGTGCATGCATGACACAATCTCCATTGTGAACTTAGGGGGGTAGACGCATTGCCGCCGGGTGTGCCCGATGGCCGAAAACAACTGACAGAAAGTAACAATGCCTTGCCAGGAGACCTTCAGGCTGAAGGCTGTGTGGCAGATACCACCTGAATACCAGTCTAGACAGAAACTGGTAAAGCAAGAAAAACGGGTATCAGCAGTGTGTTAGAGAGAATGGGGGCGCCCGGATACCATGAACCTGACAAGTCCCATGGCATATCGCCGGTTGAAGTTGAAAGCTGCTATCGAATGATCCACGTTCTTTAGCAACGTGAAAGCTGTGCGCCGGGAAGACAAAGGTTTTATCGCTGTCGTCGAGGTCTCCACCACCGACAAACACGTGACTTTCCCCCAGAGTGGTCTGATCATCTGGCAGCCAATCTGAAAAAACCTCGGCGCTGGCCATTGAGATGACCGCAAACAGAAGCGCGGAAATCAGCGTATTGATCAACAGGATGTCCCGTGTAGTACATGCCGACCATTGCATGTCGGCGAGTTGGGCCTGAAGCGGCCCGCAGGCCGCGGATTATAGCAATTTCCCCGCAATTAAAAGCAGCTCTGAAAAAAAATTTTTCACCTTTTTTTAACGTTAAGGGTTCCTTAAGTATTGCCAACTATTCTGCCAGGCAATACACCGGAAAAAGGTTTGGAAATGGCTCTTATCACGACGACAGACAACACTGCCTTCGCAGTCAGCGAAAAGTCCTCCCGCAGCCTCAGTCAGTTGCTGGGGCCAGGGCCGCAGCTCTCGTTGCACGGTCGTCAATCTGCTGACCGGCAGCAGGTTGAAGCCTATGTTGCCGGGCAATTCGAAGCGGTCTACGGCGCCAGTATCAACGAGTTCATGCCGCTGTTTCTGAGCCTCGGCTGTGATGACAAATTAAGCGCGGTCACCGGTATCCGGCCGGTCGAAGAGCAACGTCTGTTCCTGGAGCAATACCTCGACCAACCTATTGAACAGGAAGTGGCGCGGGTTTTTGAAGCCCCTGCCAACCGGCTCAGTGTGGTAGAGATCGGCAACCTCGCGGCCACTCACCGCGGTTCCAGCCAGTTACTGTTCGTACTGCTGGCCGCCACGTTACACCGTGCCGGGTTCCGCTGGATTACTTTCACCGCCACGCCGCAGGTCAGAAAAACCATCAATCGCCTGGGTTTCGAGTTGCGCATTATCGATGAGGCCAAGCCCGAGCGCCTGGAGCAGAACGTGCTTCAGCAATGGGGTAGCTATTACCTCACCAACCCCCTGGTGGTTGTCGGAGACCTCGGCCACGCCGTGCAGGTTATCGGCCAGAAACGCACCCTGAGCGGCATTCTTGCCCTGTACTGCAACCAGATCGACACCCTGGCTGCTCAGATCAAATACGGAGTTCACCATGGTCAATATCGTTACGCGGCTTGAATACCTGTATGACGAATCCCAAGTGGTCGTTCGCGATACCGCGAACAGTCTGACCCGAGTACAGCTAACGACGGCCTGTCAGCAGCTGGCGGAGCAACTGGTAAAGCGCGAAATTCGCAGCCTGGCATTGCATGCGGACAATGGTCTGCACTGGATTGTGGTCGACCTGGCCTGCCAGCTGGCCGACATTTGTATTTTGCCGCTGCCAACGTTTTTTTCGATCTCGCAATTGCAGCATGCGTTGAGTGAGACCCCAGTGGATGCCGTCATCAGCGACAACCCTGCCGTGGCGGACCTGTTTCCCCAGTTGCGACACAGTGAAGCTCTTAGCGAAACACTTACGGAAGTCCTCAGCGAAACGCGTGGTGAAAGCCTGCCCGACTGCCATCACCTGCAACTGCTTTTAATGGACAAAAGTGACACCCCCGCCCTGCTGCCCCAGCAAACCGGAAAGATCACCTATACCTCGGGTTCAACCGGCACCCCCAAGGGTGTCTGCCTGAGCAATTACCAGCTGCTGGAGCAGGCCTCTGTGCTGGCCAATGCAGTTGCCCTGAAACACCCGCGTCACCTCTGTCTATTGCCACTGAGCACCCTGCTGGAAAATGTTGCCGGTATATATACGCCCATTATGGCCGGGGGCGAAGTGATCGCCCCGTCATTGCGGGAACTGGGCTTCTGTGGCAGCTCATCGGTAGATGCCTCAATCATGACATCGGTGATCAGCCACTATCAGCCCGACAGCCTGATTCTCACCCCGCAGTTGCTGTTGCTGCTGGTCAACGCTGCCACCAAGGGCTGGCGAGCACCAGCATCCTTACGTTTTGTTGCCGTGGGTGGCAGCCGGGTCTCGCCGGCACTCCTCAGTCATGCCTGGCAAATGGGGATACCGGCCTATGAAGGTTATGGTCTCTCCGAGTGTGCCTCCGTGGTCAGCCTGAATGGCACCCGCCAGCACCTGCCTGGCAGCTGCGGCAAGCCACTGCCTCACCTTGGCGTCAGAATTATTGATGATGAAGTGGTCGTCACCGGCAATCCGATGCTTGGCTACGTGAACGAACCCGCCAGTTGGGGCAATCAGGCCATTTATACCGGCGATCTCGGGTACCTGGATGACGACGGCTATCTGTACATCAATGGCCGACGCAAAAACCTGCTGATTTCCAGTTACGGCCGCAATATCAACCCGGAGTGGATCGAGTCAGAATTTCTGGCCAACCCGATGTTCGCCGAATTTGTCGTGTTTGGCGATGCCGAGCCTTACTGTGTCGCCCTGCTCACACCTCGGCAACCCGGAGTGAGCAGACACCAGTTGCAAGCGGTCATCGATGACATCAACCGTTCCCTGCCGGACTATGCCCGCATTTATCAGTGGGCTGTTCTGACAGCGCCGCTGACAACAGATCGCTCATTGATCACTGATAACGGCCGACCCAAGCGGCAAGCTATTCAGGAACACTATCACGCCCTGCTCGACACCTTGTATCACTCAGGGGTGGAGGAGCTCAGCGCATGACAACGTCTGCTGCATACCTTGACAGGAGCACACCCGGGACAGCGACCAACGAAGTGCCTGTATCGTTGGCGTTTTCCGAAAAATACGATCGCGACCACGCACAGCAATATTTCGACAAACATCACGAGTCCCTGTCCCGGCGTTTATCCAACTGGCGGGAACAGCGTCTTGCCAGGCAATGCCTGCAAGATGCGGGCAACCCGGATACCGTACTGGATATTCCCTGTGGAGCGGGCAGGTTCTGGCCCATGCTGGCAGAAAACACCCACCGCCAGATTTATGCTGCTGACAGCTCGGGAGATATGTTGCAGGTGGCTCTCACTCACCAGCCGGACCACTTGGCAGAGCGGGTCATCCCCTTCAGAACATCCGCCTTTGCCATTGATATGCCCAATGCTTCCGTGGACAACATTTTCTGTATGCGGCTGCTGCATCATGTCGCCTCGCCGGAGCATCGAGCGGCCATTCTCAAGGAGTTTCACCGCGTCACCCGGGATACTGTGGTGGTGTCACTCTGGGTAGATGGCAACTACAAATCATGGCGGCGCAAAAAGCTGGAAGAAAAGCGTGGCAAGGTATCGGGGGCTCACGCCAACCAGAACCGTTTTATCGTTACCAGAAAGGAAATCGAATCAGAATTTCATGCCACGGGGTTTGAGATTATCAACCACCGCGATTTCCTCATGGGTTATGCTATGTGGCGCATGTACATAATAAGAAAGGCAAATAATAATGAAAAACCTTTCCCCTGCTCCTCACAGCAATCCGGCCACTCTAAATTTTGACGACTGGTGGCACATGAACGGAACCTGGGTTGAAGAACCGAATAAACGCCGTGGCGGTGAAAGCGGCGTGATGCGCTGCGATCTGAACGGCGATACCTTTTATGTCAAAAAGCAGGTGGGGCATATATGTCGCAGTCTGCGCTACCCGTTTGGCTGCCCCACAATTGTTCGCGAGGCCCACCGTCTGGGTATCTGTGAACAACTGGGGGTCGTTACCCCGGAAGTAATCTACTGCGATAACCGCGTGAAAAATGGCGAGGCACAGGCGGTGCTGGTGACCCGGGATCTGGCCGGTTATGAATGTGTTCAGGACTGGTACAACGCCGAGCCAGAGGGTCCGGCCAAGGCCCGCGCGCTGGACGCCATCTATCGACGGCTGGCGGAAACCCTGGCCAGGCTGCACAACCAACGCTGGCAGCATGGCTGCCTGTACGACAAACACGTGTTCTTCCGGATCAAGCCCGGTGACATCACTGATGTGGATGTCGCCCTGATCGACCTCGAAAAGTGCCGTCGCCGACTCTCGGTGTCCAGCGCTTCTGAACGGGATGTCCGGCAAATGTGCAGACACATGCCGGCCCTGGATGGCCCCCACTGGCAATCATTTGTGGAGGTCTACACACAACATATCAACCTCAAGTCAGGTAGAGAGAAAAAATGGCTTTCTTTGACACACTGAAAGAACAAACCCAATCAGAACGACAACACCTGCTCAGTGCACCCATCATTCACAAGGCGCTGGCGGGAAATATTACCCTGGACGAGTACATCGGCTTTCTCGAGCAGGCCTACCACCACGTCAAACACACCACCCCGCTGCTGATGGCCGTGGGCTCCCGTTTACCGGAAGACAAGGAATGGCTGAGAGATGCCGTGGCAGAATACATTGAAGAGGAAGTCGGCCACCAGGAATGGATTCTCAATGATATTGCCGCCTGCGGTTACGACAAGGAAGTGGCCCGCCACAGCATGCCCCACCCGGAAACCGAACTGATGGTCGCCTACGCCTACGACACGGTGACGCGTATTAATCCCCTCAGCTTTTTTGGGATGGTCCAGGTACTGGAAGGCACCAGTGTCAGCATCGCCGAAAATGCTGCTGACAAGATCAGGGAAACACTGAACCTTCCCAAGAAAGCGTTCTCGTACCTGTATTCCCACGGCTCTCTGGATCAGGATCATGTGAAGTTTTTCGAGAACCTGATGAACCGCATTGAATCCCCAGAGGAACAGGCGCAAATCATTCATTCTGCCAAAATGTTCTACCGTCTGTACGGCGATATTTTCCGCTCGCTGTCCGACGAGCACGGAATTCCCCTGGCCGCCTGAGGTCTTCACGTTTATGAAACTGCAGAATAAAACTGCCCTGCTCACAGGGGCTTCCGGCGGAATCGGAAGAACGGTGGCGAAAACCCTCGCCCGTCAGGGCGTGCATCTCATACTCGTAGGTCGCCGGACAGACAGTTTGAACACCCTGTTGGAAGAACTGCCGGGGCAGCATCGGGCCATTACGGCTGACATTGCCACTGATGAGGGCCGACAGCTGATTGCCAGCCGTTGTCAGGAATCCGGGGGTATCGACCTGCTCATCAACCTGGCCGGCACACTGGATTTCAGTTTTTTTGAATACCAGTCAGATGCCACCATTGAGCAGATCATCACTACCAACCTGTTGTCACCCATGCTGCTGACCCGCCGCCTGATACCCCTACTGAAAACCCGTGAAGATGCCGCCATCATCAATGTCGGCTCGACATTCGGCAGCATCGGGCACCCCGGTTTTGCCAGTTACTGTGCCAGCAAGTTTGGCCTGAGGGGATTTTCCGAAGCCCTGTGCCGGGAGCTGGCGGACACCCCCATAAAAGTGTTTTATCTGGCCCCCAGAGCCACGGACACCAGCCTGAACTCGGAAGCTGTGAACGCCCTTAACCAGGCCCTCGGCAATAAAACCGACTCACCCCAGCGGGTGGCCGACGCCCTGGTTGAACTGGCGACCTCTAACCGTCAGCAACACTACATGGGATGGCCGGAAAAGCTGTTTGTACGTATCAATGCCCTGTTTCCCGGCATCGTCCACAGCGCCCTGGTCAAAAAAATTCCCGTGATCCGAAAGTACACCGAGCAACAGCTCGGGGCGAAATAAATTCCAGATGGAGAGCTTTACCATGAAGCCACGCTTTTCTACCCTGATGGCAACCGTATTGTCCCTAGTTGCCTTGTCTGCCACCTCGGCCTGGGCGGGTATCACCGAGGATATTTCCAGCCTCCAACACCGTTGGGCGAAGGTGAACTACGAAATGAAAGGCAAGGCCCAGTTATCTGCCTTTGAATCCCTGACCAGTGATGCCGACAAGGTGGTAGCAAGCCATCCGAATAATGCCGAGCCGCTGATCTGGCGAGGCATCATCAAATCCACCCATGCGGGCGCCAAGGGCGGTCTTGGCGCGTTGGGTCTGGCCAAATCTTCCAAGGCTGATCTGGAAGCAGCCATGAAAATCGACGCCGATGCACTGGATGGCTCGGCTTACACTAGCCTCGGCACCCTGTATTTCAATGTGCCCGGATGGCCTATTGGTTTTGGCGACGACAAGAAGGCCGAAGAGCTGCTGCAAAAAGCGTTGGCCATCAACCCCAACGGTATTGATAGCAACTACTTTTTCGGTGACTATCTGATTTCAAAGAAACGGTATGCCGAAGCAAAAGCCTATCTTCTCAATGCCAAAAATGCACCGCCCCGCCCCAATCGCCCTCTGGCCGACAAGGGGCGGCAACTTGAGATAGATGCAGCCCTGGCCACCGTTGAGAAAAAACTCAAGGACTAATCCTGGCTGATGCAAGTTCTGCTGGTTGAAGACGACAGGCCCCTGGCGCAGGGACTGCAAACTGCGCTCCGCAAGCAGGGCTATTCCGTCAATCATGTGGAGACCGGTGACGCCTGCCTCCATGTGATTGTCACAGAACCGCCGGATATCATTATTCTCGACCTGGGCCTTCCCGATATGGATGGCCTGAAGGTATTGCAGAAAATTCGCGACAAACTGCCAACCCTGCCGGTGTTGCTGCTGACAGCCCGGGACTCCGTCGATGACAAGGTCGCCGGACTGGACAGCGGCGCCGACGATTACCTGGCCAAACCTTTCGAGATGACCGAACTGCTGGCGCGACTGCGGGTACTGGAACGCCGCCTCGGCACTATCAAATCCAACCTTATTCAGATTGGCGAAGTGGCGCTCGACACCAGCAATCAGGAAGTTTTTTTCCGTGAGGAGCCACAGGAACTTTCCCGCAAGGAATACATGCTGTTAAAAAGCCTGATGGAAAATGCCGGCAAGGTACTCACCCGAAGCACTCTGGAAGCCCGGCTCTACAGCTGGGGGGAAGAGGTTTGCAGCAACGCCCTGGAAGTTCATATCCACCACCTGAGAAAAAAGCTGGGTTCTGACTTTATCAAAACGGTTCGCGGTGTCGGCTATAAGGTCGCGCCGCCGTGAGCTCCATCAGGCTGTTCCTGATTGCCTGCATACTGGCAATCCTCACTCTATTTAATTTTGTCGCTGCCCTGCAGGGCTACCAGGCCAGCCTCAGGGAAGCGGAGCAACTGTTTGACAACCAGCTCTACCAGACCGCCAGACTGATCGCCAACCTGCATGCCGACCAAATCCAGACGCCCCCCAGTCCACAGAGCAACCTGGCCTACCAGGTGTGGCATAACGACCGGCTGATCGCCACCTCATCCCCCGACCTGCGCCAGCCGATTATTGAGCTGCTGCCCGGGTTTGATCACGCGAACTTCAGTGGCTATCGCTGGCGGACACTGGTTTTTTACGACGACAAGCACGAAAACTGGGTCATCGCCGCAGAACGCAGCGACTTGCGCTACATGCTGGCGGAAAGCGTGATTACCCAGGCTGTACTCCCCATTCTGCTGGGCATCCCTCTGGCCGGACTGCTGATCTGGCTGATTGTAAGCCGGGGTCTGAAACCGTTGCGCGACCTCTCCGAGCAGCTGAAAAACAAGCAAGCCAGCGACCTCACTCCCATTGAGATTCCTGAGCTGAAAAGCGAGCTCAAGCAGGTCAACCACTCCATAAATGCCCTGATGCGTCGCCTTGGCAGTGCCCTGGACCGGGAAAAGCGTTTCACCGCCGACGCCGCCCACGAGTTACGCACCCCCATCAGCGCCCTCAAGGTTCAACTGCACAACCTGCGGGAGGAAGTCCCTCAGGGGAATGAAGCCTTTGCGCAGTTGGAGTCCGGTGTCGAGCGTATGCAGCACCTGGTGGAGCAACTCCTGTCCCTGTATCGCTCAACTCCGGAGGAGTTTTCCCATCAACTGACCTGCCTCAACCTTTATGAACTAGCCCAGGAAGTTATTGCCAATCAGCATCAGGATTTCGAAAATCGCAATCAATTGCTGGAGCTGGAAGGTGAGAGCTGTAATGTCGAGGGCGACCCGTTTGCCCTCACCGCGCTGCTGCAGAACCTGCTCAGCAACGCCAACAAATACACCCCACCGGGCGGGCAGATTCGGGTCACGGTCGAACCTGTCGGCAGCCACATTTGCCTGAAAGTAGAAGATTCTGGCCCTGGTATTTCTCCCACGGATTACAGCAAGGTATTTGAACGCTTCCAGCGCCTCAACCATTTCAAGGACGTGGCCGCTGTTCAGGGTTGTGGCCTCGGGCTGACCATTGTCAGGCACATTGCAGACCTGCACCACGCACGTACCAGCATCGCCCCTTCCAGTTTTGAAACGGGAACGGCGTTCATTATTCTGTTTCCCCGGACACCTGGCAGCCATGACTAGAATCATCAGGAACAACCTACGCACCGTGCTGGCAATGCTGTGTATCCTGCTGGCACAGGTGTCACTGGCAGGCACACCGGTAATCGAGCTGAGGATCAAGGATCACCTGTTCTTTCCCGAAACCCTGGAAATTCCCGCAGATACCAAGATCAAGCTGCTGGTGATCAATGAGGACCCCACCCCGGAGGAGTTTGAAAGCTACGAACTGAATCGGGAAAAGGTCATTCCCGGCAATCGCAAGGCCGTCATCTTTATCGGCCCGTTACCTGCCGGGGAATACCCGTTCTTCGGGGAGTTCTATCCAAAAACGGCACAGGGAAAAGTGGTGGTGACCCCATGAATGTTGAGGCAGATATTTCATGTTCCTGAATTCGGTGGTTCTGATACTGCAGGAAATTCTCGAAGCGGCGCTGCTGGTGAGTGTGCTAATGGTCTTCAGCCGCCTCGATGAACGGCGACCCTACTGGCTGATCACCGCACTCGGTGCGGGTTTTGTTGGCTCTCTGCTTCTTTCCCTGAACATGGCCAGCGTGTCTGAATGGTTTGACTACGTGGGCCAGGAAGTCGTCAACGCCAGCATGCAGTACGCGATCACACTGCTACTGGCGCTATTTGCGTTTTCCATTTCCGGTGACCGGTCATCGGTGCGACAACGTCTGGCGCCGTTCTTCATGGCGGCCAGCGTCGCGTTTTCCCTAACGCGGGAAGGCGCGGAAGTGTTTATTTATATCGAAGGGGTATTAAGCCAGCCATCTCACCTGCGACCAACCATGACCGGTGCGGGTATTGGCGCGGGCATCGGCATCAGCGTTGGCATACTCCTCTATTACAGCTTGTTCTGGCTGCCACGGCGCTGGATAACCCCCTGCTGCCTGCTGTTACTGGCCCTGATTGCCGGAAATATGTCATCCCAGGCAACGCTGCTGCTCACACAGGCAGACTGGCTGCCCCCCACCGCCATTCTCTGGGACAGTGGCCACTGGTTGCCGGAAAGCTCCATACCCGGTCATTTGCTCTACGCACTTGTTGGTTATGAGGCAACACCTTCCGTACTGCAGGGCGTGGCTTACGCTGCAGGCATCGTGCTGGTGGCATTGCTGGCCTGGCTGGGTAGCCGACAGCGCCATCGCAAACCACAGCACCTGCTGGCAGACTGACAAGAGGCCGGATCACATATGAAATCGCCAGCCATTCGCCTTCCGGTTTCAGGGTTCGCGCCCTTTGTTCTCCTGATCTGCTCTGGCCTGACCTTTGCTGACGGCAACACTGTGGATAAAATCTATCACCCCTATGTGGATGCACTGGAGCAGGAACTGGAGTGGCGGGCCATCTACCAGGATGACCAGCCGGGACAGGAAGATAACCTGCAACTGCATCGTTTCTCCTACGGGCGCGCCTTTGGAGATCGCTGGTTTGGGGAAATTTACCTGACCGGGGAACAGGCAGAAGACACCGGCTTCAAGCTGGAAGCCTACGAACTCGAAGCGAAATGGCAGCTCACTGAACAGGGAGAGTTCTGGGCGGACTGGGGCCTGCTGTTTGAGCTTGAAAAGGAGTCCAGCGAAAGCATCTGGGAGTTCTCTACCGGCGTACTGGCGGAAAAGGAATGGGGTCGCTGGAGCGGTACGGCCAACTTCCTGGTCAGCCAGGAATGGGGCTCGGATATTGATGATGAGATTGAAACATCCCTGGGCTTACAAACCCGCTATCGGCTATCCCGATGGCTGGAACCCGCCGTTGAGTTTTATGCCGGACAGGACACCCACGCCCTCGGGCCGGTACTCATGGGTGATCTCAAAGCGGGTATCCGCCGCAACCTTCACTGGGAAATCGGTCTGTTATTCGGGCTCGACGAAGACAGCGCCAACAATACCTTTCGGGCCCTGATCGAATACGAGTTCTGATCAGCCTCCTGACAACAGCTCAACCTTGTAGCCATCAGGGTCTTCCACGAATGCCAGCACCGTGGAACCGTGTTTCATCGGACCCGGTTCGCGTACCACTTTGCCACCGGATGCACGAATTCGCTCACAGGCTGCGTAGACATCGTCGACACCAATGGCAATGTGCCCGTAGCCATCACCCAGGTCGTAGTGTTCGGTATCCCAGTTGTGGGTCAGCTCCAGCACGGTATTCTCTGCTTCCTCACCATAACCCAGGAAAGCCAGGGTAAACTTACCTTCGGGGTAATCATTGCGACGCAGTAACTGCATACCCAGCACATCCCGGTAGAACGCAATGGATTTTTCCAGATCACCCACTCTCAACATGGTGTGTAACAAACGCATATTCAACCTCCCTCTCACTGTACCTGCAGTCTCTTCACTCTAACCAATGCCGTCACCACAATACAAACCCGGGCAACAAAAAAGCCGGGCGATTGCCCGGCTTCTTCATAACGATATCGTACTAGTTGGTAAACACCGGCGCGGCGACATATTCCCACAGCAGTACGGTGGCTACCAGCACCACCACCACGTAGACCAGCGCCATGGCAAAGACGGCACTGGCATAGAGGAAACCCTGATCTTCCGGGACGTGCATGACGTCGGGAATACCCAGGTACATGAGTCGGATGGCATAACTGCAGGCTGCAGTGGCCAGTATCAGGTCAAACCACCAGATGGGGTAAACCGCAAAGATTCCGGCCAGGAACACCGGACTGCAGCATAGTCCCATGAACACAAACCCCTTGAAGGAATTGGTCTCGGCGTTATAGGTTTTTGACATCCAGCCAATCATCCAGCCGATAAAAATCAAGGCCCCCATCAGGGCAAAGTAGAACAGTACCACCAGCGGAATAGCACTGCCCTCGGTGATGCGCACGGGTTCGTCGCCGATAATGGTCCAGCCGAACTGCGTGGTGCCAATGTAGAAACCAATCGCCGGAAGCATGCCCAGAAAAATAAAGTAGATACTCATGCGCTTGAGGGTCTCCTCTGGCAGAGCACCGATCTTTTTCCATTCAGTCTGTGGATCGTAGAGCAACCCAACAATGTGTCCTAACATAATATCCCCGTGTTTGTATTTTTGCTGTTGGTTAATAACAGGTTATGGGAACTACTTTTTACCCCTGAAGTACCCACTCTTATACTCTTGAAGTCAAACCCATGAATTGATCAAAGTCAACTAAGTCACAGGCAATTACGGCATTCGTGATTCAGTGGTGCATATGCTCGTGTACCCCATTGGAAGAGCCCGTCTCAAACACGGCCTCCGCAGGCTGATGATGTGCATGGACCATGGCACTCCACAGTATCCAGGTACCAAAAACTATCAGTACCAGAGCCATCAGCGACCTCAGCACCCTGCCCTGCAACCATTGCTTGAGTTGGGTAGAGAAAAAGCCCCCAGCCAGCATGGCCGGCAGAGTGCCCACGCCGAAAGCAGCCATCGCCAGGGCTCCGGAAAGCGGTTCCGTGGTGGCGGCAGCAAATGCCAGGGCCGAATAAACCAGACCACAGGGCAGCCATCCCCAGAGCATACCGAACAAAAAGCCCCTGCCGGCACCAGTGACCCGAAACAGGCCATTACCAAGGGGCTGCAAGTAGCGCCAGACATACTGTCCACCGCGCTCCAGCCAGGTAAGCACTCTCCACCAGTCTGCCAGATACAATCCCATAAGGATTAACAGCACGCCTGACAACCCCCTCAGCCACGGCCCGAGAAACAGGTATTCCCTGCCAAATAAACCAAGCAGTCCTACCAGTGCACCAGCCATGCTATAGGACAGGATTCTACCCAGGTTGTAACTCAGGAGAATGGGCCAGCGCCGCGCCCTGGTCTCGGTGACAAAACCCAATGCCGCAACAATGCCACCGCACATGCCGACACAGTGACTGGCGCCCATCAGGCCTATCAACAGCATGGCCAGAACGGACATATCGCTGATACCCGGCATCAGGATGCATCCCTATTTTTGTCAGATCCAGGTTCGGGTGGTGCGTCGTTTTCTTCACTACCTTCGGGCTGATCATCGTCTTCTTCAAACAGAATGCGGTCTGCCTCACCTTCGAGATCATCGTACTGACCGCTGTTGACTGCCCAGAAATACAACCAGACTGCCAGCGCGCAGAAAATCAGAGAAACGGGTATAAGAAGGTATAAACTTGCCATATAACAATGTCTTATATTATTTATTTAAAATAAATATTAAGTATATTGCGGCGTTGCGGCTGATAATACAGGCTCAGCTTTATCACCGCGACCCAGTCGCAGGGCATTCACTACGACAATCAGCGAACTCAATGACATACCAATGGCCGCCGCCCATGGAGGAATGTAGCCACAGGCTGCCAATGGCAGTGCCAGCAGATTATAGATTAACGCCCAGCTCAGGTTCTGACGTATCACCCCGCGAGTTCGCCGCGCCAGGCGAACGGCCATTGGCAGGGTCACGAGGTTACCCGAAAGCAGAATGCTGTCGGCATGGATACGTGCAAAATCACTGGCATCTCCCAGGGCTACGGAGGCATCCGCTCCGCTCAACACAGGAACATCATTGATGCCGTCCCCCACCATTAATACCCGGTGGCCCTGTTGCTGGCGTTCATTCACCCAGGCAAGTTTCTGCTGGGGCAGCATTTCACCCCGGTAGGCGTTGACTGAAAGCTTTCTTGCCATATCCGACACAGCCTTTTGACGGTCCCCACTGAGCAGTGTCACCCCCACATTCAGCTGCTGGAGTTGTGCAATCGCTTCTCGCGCCCCTGCACGCATCTGGTCCTGCAGCAGGACCCAACCCAGCGGCCGCCCCTTTTCACCCAGCAACAGAGGAATCTGCCCGGCCAGGATTTCGGGTAACCGGGGCACTGCGAATCCCAGTTTATCGGCAACGAACTGAGGCTGACCGATGGCGTGACTCACACCCTGAATAACCGCGACAATTCCCGCACCCACCTGCTGGGAAACCTCGCAGACATCGGGAACGGGATCAATACCGGCAAAAGCACGGGCTATCGGGTGCCTTGAGCCCTGCTCGAGCGTTGCAGCCAGACTCAACAAGCGGGATTCTGGTTGATCTACCAATGTTACAACCCTGGCGATACTCATATTGCCCAGGGTCAATGTACCCGTTTTATCAAATACCAGTTCATCTGCTGTGGAGAGCACTTCCAGTACTTGGCCCCGGCTGACCAAAAAGCCCTGGCGGCGCAACTCACCCGTGGCAACGGCAATGGCGGCAGGAGTCGCCAGGGATAGCGCACAGGGACAGGTCACGACCAGTACGGAAAGCACTACCCATAACGCCTGCTCGGGCTGGTGTTGCCACCACCAGGCACCAACAGCCACTGCAATCAGCAATACGGTACCGACAAAATAACCGGCCACCCGGTCTGCCAGCGCCACCTGCACCGGCTTTTCACTGCGGGCCTTCTCTACCAGCCTGAGAATAGCGGACAAACGCGTGCGGTGGCCAACTGCCGTCACCTTCACCACCAGCGGGTTTTCACTGTTGATCGTACCGGCGCTGACACTGTTGCCGACGGCCTTGGAAACAGGCATTTGTTCCCCGGTCAGTACCGCTTCGACGACACTGCTGACGCCGGCCACGATATCGCCATCACAGGGAATGGTATCCCCTGCCGCTACGCGTATGCGATCACCTACCTGTAGCGCTTTGACCGGTACCACGCTGTCCGAGCCATCCGGGTTGATACGACAGGTTGTCACCGGCAGCAATTGGCCCAGCGCCTCTGCCTGCATATCATTGCGGTGCCTGACTCGCATCTCCAGGTAGCGCCCCAGTAACAGGAAAAAAGTAAACATGGCCACCGAGTCAAAATACACTTCGCCGGTGCGACTGATGGTAGCCCAGCAACTGGCACTGAACGCGAGCACAATTGCCAGCGAGACCGGCACATCCATGGTGAGGTGCAGCTGTCGAATACTGCGCCAGGCCGCCTGGTAGAAAGGAAATGCGGAAAAACCGGCCACAGGCAGGGTAATGATGAGACTGATCCAACGCAGGTAATTTTCCCAGACCGGTTCCATATCCTGAAAGGCGCCGGCATAAAGTGCCACAGCAATCATACCCGCCTGCATCATCCCCAGGCCCGCAATGCCCAGTCGTTGCAAAAAACGGCGATTTTCCTGTTGGCGCAGAGCCTTAACCGCCTCTTCGGACACCGGGCGCGGGTCGTAGCCGATATCCACCAGCGCTCCCAGCAGCTCACTCAACTTCAACTGGTCTGGATCCCAGCTCACCATTGCGCGGTGACTGGTGACATTGACCTGAACGTCAGAGATACCAGGAAGTTTCCTGAGATGCTTTTCGATCAACCAGGCACAGGCACTACAGCTGATACCACCTACCAACAACTGAATCTGTTTGTCGCCATTTTCCAGTGTTTCGAGATAATCGCACTGCACATCTGGCAGGTCGTAGGCAGCCAGCAGATCGGAGCGCACCTCTTCAGGACGACTGACATTACTGGTCCGGTATTGATAAAAACGCGCCAGGCCGCCATCACAAATGGCCGTGGCCACGGCCAGGCAACCGGGACAGCACATGACTCGCGACTGACCCTGAATTTCCAGAGTGAAATCTGTCCCCTCGGGTACCGGCAGGCCACAGTGATAACAGGGAATAGCTGTCATTGGGCCTTCAGGGTCAACTGATGGGCTTCAGAAAAATCCAGTTCTCCAGCCAGTCGCCATTCCCGCTGGGGTTCGGGCAGCAAACGGATGTAGTAGCGATGCAGCAGCTGCTGATCCAGGTCCGTTCGATAGTGACCAGCCGTGATCGCCGACATCAGCAGTTCACGGTCGCGGTCCTGATTGGTGGGATGGAGCAACATGGCAGTGAGCTGCTTCGGTGGCGTATCGGCACCCAGCAAGGTGATAAACAGTTCGCCACTTTCAGGGTCCAGGCGCACCTCCGCCGAGAGGCCCAGCTGTGCGGCCAGTCGATCCTGCTCCAGAACCTGGTTGATGGCCAGACCATCACGATAATAACTGTCTACCACCAGCGGGTCCTGGTGCTTGAAGGCAATGTAAACCGTAATCAGGCTGGCGACCACCACGGTGGCCGGTAGCGCAATCAGGAACCAGGGCCAGAACTGGCGATACCAAGGCTGCGTATCACGGCCATCGGCCTGCAGGGGTGGAGATTGGCGCAAAATACATACCTCATCAGGTGAATTCAGGTCGGCAGGAATTCAGGTGTTCGACAGGAAAGGCTCAGAGAATACACCTTTAACAATGGGAAACAACGCGGATCAACGTCGCAGCCGTGGCCCGATAAAACGGTTTTCCTCTATCGCATGAATAGCGGGGTTATCCATCGACTCAACGATAAAAGTGACATCGACGTTCGGGTTTTTCATCAGGCCGGGGTCAAGCTCAACCCGCACTGGCATACTCAGCACTTCACCCTCTGAAACTGAAACCTCAGTGGCGCCCATGTAATTAAACGGATACTCCCCCTCAACACGGATACGGTAGCTGTGGCCCTGGGTGTCCATATTGTTGATCTTCAGGGTATAGATATTTTCCGCCAGGCCCTGGGCATTTTCCCGGAACAGAACATTGCGATCGCGGATAACATCTACTCCCAGAGGCATACGCGTCAGAATGGTATAGCCAAAGGCGCTGACCATGATGGTCAGGGCTACGGCATAACCGATAAATCGTGGCCGCAGAATATTTGTCTCACCGTGCTCCATGGCATGTTCCGTGGTAAAGCGGATCAGCCCCGGGTCATAACCCATCTTGTCCATCACCGTATTACAGGCGTCGATGCACAAACCACAATCGATACATTCATATTGCAGGCCGTTGCGGATATCAATTCCTGTGGGGCACACCTGCACACACAGGGAGCAGTCCACACAGTCTCCCTTGCCTTCTGCACGATGATCTACCCCTTTTTTACGTGCACCACGAGGCTCCCCGCGGGCCACATCATAGGAGACGATCAGCGTATCCGGGTCGAACATAACCGACTGGAAACGGGCATAGGGGCACATGTATTTACACACCTGCTCCCGCAGAAAGCCCGCGTTCATGAAGGTCATGGCGGTAAAGAAGAAAGTCCAGAATACGGCGGCCGGATGTGCTGAAAAGGTAGCCAGGTCCGGCACCAGGTCCCGGATAGGGTTGTAGTAGCCGACGAATGTCAGGCCGGTCACAAAGGCTACCAACCCCCAGAGTAAAAATTTACTGCCACGCCGGCGAATCTTGTTGCCATCCCATGGGGATTTATCCAGCTTGATCCGCTGGTTGCGGTCACCTTCACACCAGTCCTCGATATACATGAAGATCATGGTCCAGACTGTTTGCGGACAGGAAAAGCCGCACCAGACCCGCCCAACCAGCACGGTCACGGTAAACAGGGCAAAAGCGGAAATGATCAGCGCCCAGGCCAGCAACATGAAATCCTGGGGCCAGAAAGTAATCCAGAACACATGGAATTTTCGTGCCGGCAGATCAAACCATACTGCCTGCCGCCCATCCATATTGATCCAGGGAATCAGGAAGTAGGCGGTGATCATGGGCATCCATGTCCAGCGCTGCAAACTCCTGAAAAAACCGGGAAGCTGACGGGTCTGAATTTTTTCCCGTGTCTGGTAAAGATCCAGAACCTTGATGACTTCTTCGTGAGACTCATCCCGGGAATCCGTCCCGGGCCTGTTTTGCTCAGTCATGTCAGCCTCTCGCTCCTGTATAAGAAAACCTCGTCCGTTACTGATTTTTTGACAGGTTGTAAACGTAAGCTGTCAGCAGATGAATTTTCTCCGCTTTCAGCTTGTCCGCCTGCGCTGGCATATTGCCGTTTCTGCCATTGCGAATGGAATGACGCACAAGGGTCGGCGAACCACCATACAGCCAGACGCCGTCAGTCAGGTTAGGCGCGCCCATCGCGGCTACACCTTTGCCCTCGGCTCCGTGACAGGCTGCACAATAGGTGGCGTAAGTTTTCGCGCCAGTAGCGGCCTTGGCTTCATCGTGTTCGCGTCCACTGATTTTGAAGACGTACTCCGCAACCTGATCGACACCGTCCTCGCCAATAACAGCTCCCCAGGCGGGCATCATGCCCTTACGACCATGGGTAATGGATGTCTTGATGTTGTCGGCACTACCACCATAGAGCCAATCGCTATCCGCCAGATTGGGGAACCCGTAACTGCCACGACCATCTGAACCATGACAAACCGAACAGTTGTTATTAAACAGACGACGGCTCATTTTCATGGCATCCGGGTTGGCAATCAGCTCTTCCACCGGCATATCCGCATACTGCGCATACATGGGCGCGTACTTTGCTTCCGCTTCGGCTACCTCTTCCTGCCACTGGCCAACCTGAGTCCAGCCCAGCACGCCGGCATACCCCCCCAGGCCGGGATACAGAATCAGGTAGCCGATACCGAAGATGACAGTGCCAACAAACATCTTGAACCACCAGCCCGGCAGTGGATTGTCATACTCCTCAATACCATCGTAGACATGGCCTGTTTTTGGCGCCTCGCCTTCCTTGAGGTCATCGCGAACTTCTACCTTGCGATTGGCGAACAGCAGCCATGTACACCCCACGATCGTGATCAGGGTCATGACGATAATCCAGATACTCCAGAAGGTACTCATATCAGGTCCTACCTCTCGTTGTCTTTTGTCTGAGAGTCTTCCTGCTCATTTTGCTCATCGGCAAACGGCAGCTGAGACGCCTCATCAAAGTCTTTCTTTTTACTGCCGCTATATGCCCACCAGCAAATACCCAGGAAGGCGATCATGGTCAGGATGGTACCGATACCCTGTAATGTGCCCTGATCCATTAGCGTTTCTGCGTTAATAGTGTGCCCAGCTGCTGCAGGTAAACCACCAGCGCATCAACCTCTTTGACTTCGCCGCTGGCAAATGGCTTGGCTGCATTGGCAATGTCTTCATCGGTGTAGGGCACGCCAACCGCACGCAGCGCCTTCATCTTCGCGGCAGTGTCCTTCCCGGTTACCGTATTCTCAAATAACCAGGGGAACGCCGGCATATTGGATTCAGGTACCACATCGCGAGGGTTATAAAGGTGCGCACGGTGCCAGTCATCACTGTAGCGGGCACCGACCCGGGCAAGGTCCGGACCGGTTCGCTTGGAGCCCCACAGGAAGGGATGCTCGTAAACGTGTTCACCGGCAACCGAGTAGTGACCGTAGCGCTCCGTTTCAGCGCGGAAAGGACGGACCATCTGGGTATGGCAGACATGACAGCCTTCCCTGATATAGATATCCCTGCCTTCCAGAGCCATTGCACCATAAGGCTTGAGTCCTTCAACAGGCTCGGTGGTGTCGGCCTGCCAGAACAGGGGAACAATCTGTGCCAGCCCACCGAAGCTGATCGCAATCACGATCAGCACGATCATCAGGCCGATATTCTTTTCAATAATCTCGTGTTTCACTGTCGCTCTCCCCTATCAAGCAGTCTGTGCTTCAACGGACGTGGCTTCCTGCTCCTGCTCGTCACCGCGAACAGTCCGCCAGACGTTGTAGGCCATGATCAGCATACCGCCCAGGAAGATCACGCCACCCAACAGGCGCACGTAGTAGCCGGGGTAACTCGCTTCAATCGACTCGGCAAAGCTGTAGGTCAGCGTGCCGTCGGTGTTGAAGGCGCGCCACATCAGACCCTGTGCAATACCGTTAACCCACATGGAGGCGATATACAGCACGGTGCCGATGGTCGACATCCAGAAGTGCAGGTTGATGAGGCTGACGCTGTACATCTGGGTACGCTTGTAAAGCACCGGAATCAGGTTGTAGAGCATGCCGATGGAGATCATCGCCACCCAGCCCAATGCACCGGAGTGCACGTGACCAATGGTCCAGTCCGTGCTGTGAGACAGTGCGTTTACCGTCTTGATGGACATCATCGGCCCTTCAAAAGTGGACATGCCGTAGAACGACAAGGACACCACCAGGAAGCGCAGCGTGGGGTCGTCGCGCAGTTTGTGCCAGGCACCGGACAGCGTCATCATGCCGTTGATCATGCCACCCCAGGAAGGCGCCAGCAGAATAAGAGACATCACCATACCCAGGCTCTGTACCCAGTCAGGCAGTGCTGAATAGTGAAGGTGGTGTGGACCCGCCCAGATATACACCGCAATCAATGCCCAGAAATGAACGATCGACAAGCGGTATGAGTACACCGGTCTGCCCGCCTGTTTGGGCACGAAGTAGTACATCATGCCGAGAAAACCCGCCGTCAGGAAGAAACCCACCGCGTTGTGGCCGTACCACCATTGCACCATGGCATCGATGGCCCCTGAGTAGGCTGAGTAAGACTTGGTAGCTGTCACCGGGATCGCAGCGCTGTTGCCCAGGTGCAGAACGGCAATGGTGAGAATAAATGCACCGAAGAACCAGTTCGCCACGTAGATGTGCTTGGTGCGACGCTTCATGATGGTGCCAAAAAACACCACTGCAAACGCCACCCAGACCAGGGTAATGGCAATATCAATTGGCCATTCCAGTTCAGCGTATTCCTTGGCGCTGGTCAGACCCAGCGGCAGGGTGATCGCTGCGGCAACGATAATCAGTTGCCATCCCCAGAAAGTGAACGCTGCCAGCGGCCCACCAAACAGCGTGGTCTGACAGGTTCGCTGCACCACGTGGTATACCGAGGCAAACAGGGCGCAGCCGCCAAAGGCAAAAATCACTGCGTTGGTGTGGAGTGGTCGCAGACGTCCAAAATGCAACCATGGCAGGTTGAAGCTGATGTCCGGCCATACCAGCTCAGCGGCGATAATAACGCCCACCAGCATTCCGACAATTCCCCAAACCACTGTCATGATGGCAAATTGCTTTACCACCTTGGTGTTGTAGACCGGCTGTTCACCGGCAGTCGTGACATTGCTACTCATTGGATTTTCTCGTAGTTCGTCCGTTTAGTTGGAACTCCGGGGTAGAGTCAGGCTCCCCACCACTACCCCACGAGCATTATTTCCCATGTGTCAGTTGCCGGTATTGATTTGCGTCAAGTCTGACTGGCCGGCACTAACCCAACTTGCGATTTTTGTTGGCGGCAATTCTCAGGCGCAATGCATTTAGCTTGATAAAGCCCTCTGCATCTTTCTGGTTGTAGGCCCCGGCATCATCTTCAAAGGTGGCAATTTTCTCATCAAACAGGCTATCGTCAGACTGACGACCCGCAACGATGACATTGCCTTTGTACAGCTTCACTCTGACCTTACCGTTTACCACCTCTTGCGACTCATCAATCATGATCTGCATCATCTTGCGCTCGGGAGACCACCAGTAACCGTTATAGACCATTTCTGCATATTTTGGCATTAATGAATCCTTGAGGTGGGCCACTTCCCGGTCCAGCGTCAGGGACTCGATGGCCCGGTGTGCCTTAAGCATGATGGTGCCGCCAGGGGTTTCATAACAACCGCGGGACTTCATGCCCACGTAGCGGTTTTCCACCAGGTCGAGGCGACCGATTCCGTTTTCACCACCGACTTTATTGAGGTGTGCCAACACTGTTGCCGGAGACATCGCCTCGCCGTCGATGGCCACGATGTCACCTTTTTCGTAGGTCAGTTCAATATAGGTAGGCTGGTCAGGTGCCGCTTCAGGGGACACACTCCAGCGCCACATATCTTCCTCTGCTTCCCACCAGGGATCCTCGAGGTTGCCGCCCTCGTAGGAAATGTGCAGCAGGTTGGCGTCCATGGAATACGGAGACTTTTTCTTCTTGCTGGAAAAATCCACCGGAATATTGTGCTCTTCACAATACCCCATCAGTTTTTCCCGGGAGTTGAGATCCCACTCACGCCAGGGAGCGATCACCTTGATGCCCGGCTTCAGCGCGTAGGCGCCCAGTTCGAAACGCACCTGATCGTTACCCTTGCCGGTGGCGCCGTGGGAAATGGCATCAGCCCCGGTTTCGTTGGCAATCTCAATCAAGCGCTTGGCAATCAGCGGCCGGGCGATTGAGGTGCCCAGCAGGTATTCGCCTTCGTAAATAGTATTGGCACGGAACATCGGGAACACAAAGTCACGCACGAATTCCTCGCGCAGGTCATCCACGTAAATTTCCTTGACGCCGAGACCGGCCGCCTTGGCCCGCGCCGGCTCTACTTCCTCACCCTGGCCAATATCCGCGGTAAAGGTCACCACTTCACACTGATAGGTTTCCTGCAGCCAGCGAACAATCACTGAGGTATCAAGCCCTCCGGAATAGGCGAGCACTACTTTTTTGATGTCGGACACCACTTGTCTCCTGATTGGAAAAATTGACGTAAAAACTGGGCGGTTATTCTAATGGCTCAGGCGCCAGTTTCACAGTAAACAGCCACCATGAATATCTGTGAACGCCCCCAAAAACCAGCCGCGACTATCAAGCGGGCAGTGTTTCCGGTAGCATTTACCCACCAATTGTTGCCGATAGTTCCCCATGACCCAACTCACCATGACCCGCCCTGACGACTGGCATGTGCACCTGCGTGATGGCGATGCCCTGCCCTTTACGGTTCCGGATGCCGCCCGTTATTTTGGTCGCGCTATTGTTATGCCCAACCTGGTTCCCCCGGTGCTCAACACACAACAGGCCCTGGCCTACCGGGATCGCATTATTGAGCACCGCCCTGCCCAGAGCGCATGGGAACCACTCATGGTGCTCTACCTGACGGATAACACCTCTTCTGAAGAGATTGTCCAGGCCAAAGCCTCCGGCATGGTGTTCGCCTGTAAATACTACCCGGCGGGCGCCACCACCAATTCGGATTCAGGGGTTACCGATCTAAACAACATCTACCCGGTGCTGGAGACCATGGAAAAAGTGGGCCTGCCCCTGTTGCTGCACGGGGAGGTCACCGATGGCGATGTGGATATCTTTGACCGCGAAGCGGTGTTTATCGACCGCCACCTCGGCAAACTGACAACGGCCTTTCCCGGCCTGAAAATTGTTCTTGAGCACATTACCACCAGCGAGGGGGCACAGTTTGTTGGCGAAGCATCCGCCAATGTGGCAGCCACCATCACCCCACAACATTTGCTGTTCAACCGCAACCAGATGCTGGCCGGAGGCATCAAGCCCCACTATTACTGCCTGCCAATCCTCAAGCGCCAGCAACATCAGCAGTCATTGCTGGCCGCGGCAACCAGCGGTAGTTCCAAGTTTTTCCTGGGGACAGATTCCGCCCCCCATGCCACCCACCGCAAGGAAAATGCCTGCGGCTGTGCCGGCTGTTATTCCAACCATGCTGCGCTGGAGCTCTACGCGGAAGCCTTTGAACAAGCGGGTGCGCTGGACAAACTGGAAGCCTTTGCCAGCCATTTCGGTGCGGACTTCTACGGACTGCCCCGCAACGCCGACACCATCACGCTGGAAAAATCTCCCTGGCAAAGCCCCGCCTTTCTTCCTTTTGGCGGCGATACATTGACCCCGCTGGGTGGAGGCGAATATCGCCAGTGGCGAGTGATCTGATGGAACATCCACCCATTTCCTACCGCTTTCGCGGATTTCTGCCTGTGGTGATCGATGTAGAGACAGGCGGCTTCAACTCAGGTACAGATGCACTGCTTGAGGTTGCCGCCGTAACCCTCACCATGGACGATGACGGCCAACTCATGCCCTTTGAAACCATCTGCCATTCGATACTGCCATTTGAAGGGGCCAATATCGAGCAGGCCGCGCTCGATATCACCGGTATTGATATCAACGATCCCTACAGGATGGCACTAGAAGAAGACGAAGCATTGAGACAGTTATTTCTGCCCATCCGCAATGCGGTGAAGGAAGCCCACTGTAGCCGTGCCGTCATGGTGGCTCACAACGCCCACTTTGATCTTGGCTTTATCAACGCCGCTGTGGAGCGCACCGGCATCAAACGTAATCCATTCCACCCCTTTTCCTGTTTTGATACCGCCACCCTCGGCGGGCTCGCCTACGGACAGACGGTGCTGGCCAAGGCCTGCGAAGCGGCGGAGATCGACTTCTCCAACAGCCAGGCCCATTCTGCCGCCTATGATGCTGAAAAGACTGCAGAATTATTCTGTGGTATCGTCAATCGATGGAAAGATCTGGGCGGTTGGCGCTGACTCAATTCGGTATCCCTCCAGCTGCCAGAGCGACTACACCCAGGCAACTAATCCTCCATTGAAAAAGGTGAAACAGCATGAGCGGCAAAGGCAAGGCGATCCTCGCCCACATTACCCTGATCGGCTGGATTATCGCGTTAATTCTGAACCTGCAAAAACGCGATAGTTTTGCTTCCTATTACATCCGTCAGTATCTGGGCATTATGGTGGTCGGGTTTATCGGCAACATTCTGCTCATGACCATCCACGGGGCGCTTGCCTCCATCTGGATGATTATCGTTCTGGTCGCCTGGCTCATCAGCCTGGTGGGGGCCTGTACCGACAAGAAAAACGAAGTGCCCTATCTAGGACGCTACTTTCAGGAATGGTTTAAGGGACTCTAGAACAAGAGGTTCTGATTTAAGAGGCATGAATGAAGGGCCTCTACATACAAGGCCCCGGGTTTAGGGCTGGCTAACAAACATGTTAAAAAACCAGCTCAAGTCGCTCGCTCTTTAGACCCCAGAGCAGCACCGATCAATACTGAGAAGCCGGCAACCTGACGACCAGGCCATCCAGTTCTTCCGTCACTTTTATCTGGCAGCTGAGGCGGCTGGTCGGCTCAGGTGCAACCACCATTTCCAGCATCATTTTTTCAGCGCCTTCGGGTTCTCCGACCTTGTCATACCAGGCCTCATCAACGTAACAATGGCAGGTGGCACAACTGCACACACCCCCACATTCTGCAAGAATACCGTCGATCATGTTGTCCACAGCACCCTGCATCACGGTATTACCGACGGGCACATCAACTTCGTACTCGCCTCCGTTAGCTTCCACGTAATGAATAATTGGCATTGAAAAAACCCTTATGACTACCTGTAATAATTTTTAACTGATCAGCGCCTTCAAATCGATATTTTCATCTGCCAAATGTGCGGCATCGATACTTTTACCACTGGCCAGCAACTGCCTCGCCACCATAAACTCTTTGGGACGATTGATGCAATCCGCAGCCAACAACCGGTTGCCGCGAAGGTACCAGGCCACAAAACTTCTGCCCTGCTCGGGGTTGCCACGCAACACCAGGCTATCAAAACCATCACTGAGTCCGGCAATCTGTAACTTCAGGTCGTATTGATCAGACCAGAACCACGGGTAACCGTCGTAACAGTGCTGTCTTCCGCAAATACTTGCAGCCGCCGACTTTGCCTGCTCCATCGCATTGGGGACGGACTCCAGCCGCAGGCGCCTGCCCAACTGCCGGCTGGGATGGTTGGCGCAATCTCCCGCCGCATAGATCGCCGGATCGGCGGTGGCGGCAAATTCATCCACCCATATACCGTTATCTACCTTCAAACCACTGACCGATGCCAACTCCGTGTTGGGGATCACACCGATACCGACAATCACCAGGTCTGCCGACAGTCTTCGCCCATCGGTGCTGACCACACCGGTGACTTGACCATCGCCCTCAACGGCGGCAACCGCCCAGTCAGTGAGAACGACCACCCCCTCTTCCGTGTGCACCCGCTGGTAAAAGGCCGAGACTTCCGGCGCAGTGACCCTGGCGAGCAACCGCGACTGCACCTCCAACACGGTCACACTGACACCCAGTTTACGCAGTGCCGCTGCCGACTCTAGTCCTATGTAACCACCACCCACAATCACAACGCGCGTGTTCGGCTGCAACTGTTCCCGTATAGCATCAACATCGTCCAGAGTTCTCAGGTAGTGAACCCCTGGTAGATTGGCACCCGGGACCTGAAGCTGCCTGACCCTGGCACCAGTGCAAAGCGCCAGCTTGTCATAGTCATGACGCTCGCCGTTTTCAAGCAAGACTGAACGGGAGGATCGATCTATCGACACGACTCGACCCTTGAGCAATTTGATGCCATGTTTTTCATACACAGCCGGAGGACGGATTTGCAGAGACTCCTTGTCCCTTTCACCGGACAGATAGTCCTTGGACAACGGCGGACGCTGGTAAGGCGCAGCTGACTCATCACCGATGATCCATATATCACCAGTCCAACCCTCCTGACGCAGGCTGGGAGCAAGCTGGGCAGCAGCATGGCTTGCCCCGACAATAATCACCCGCTCAGTCATTAACTGCACCAGCTCCGCAAAAGGGCACATTATCGGGACAGCCGTTGGGGTAAGGCAAGCCGCCGTCTCCGCGGCATCGCCATCAACCTCCCAATGACCTCGAAAACCTGCTTATTTGTAGAAAAACTAGCTAACGACGCGGCCCGAAGGAACTATTTTACTTTCTGTAATATATAGAGAAATAGCCTTAACACGACAAACAAATCGCCCCGACCGATAAGAACCCTACTTGAAATAGCTATTATTTGTAACTAGACTACAGCGCCTCTAAACAAGGCATCCCAGCTTTATACGCATGGAATTCGCCACACCATTGGCGTTAGAATAGCCGCCCTGCCCAGCAGACCAGCAAACCAATTAACCGAGATAGAAATGGCTGATTCATTTAAAGAAAGTGCCCTCCACTACCACACCCACCCTGTTCCCGGAAAACTTGAGATACGCCCAACGAAACCACTGGCCAATAAGCGCGACCTGTCGCAAGCCTATTCACCCGGTGTTGCCTATGCCTGCGGCGCCATCGTCAAAAACCCGACAGAAGTCGCCAATGTTACTGCCCGGGGCAATCTGGTAGCAGTTATCTCCAATGGTACGGCGGTACTCGGCCTGGGCGATATTGGTCCACTGGCCGCCAAACCGGTGATGGAAGGCAAAGCCGTTCTGTTTAAAAAGTTTGCCAATATTGATGTTTTTGACATTGAAATTGACGAAACCGATGTGGACAAACTGGTCGATACCATTGCCTCCCTGGAACCGACTTTTGGCGGCATCAACCTGGAAGATATCAAGGCACCGGAGTGTTTTCTGGTTGAGCGCAAACTGCGCGAAAGAATGAACATTCCCGTTTTCCATGACGACCAGCATGGCACAGCCATTGTCTCGGCAGCAGCTGTCTATAACGGCCTGCGCATCGTCGACAAGAACATTGAGGACATCAAGCTGGTGGTGACCGGGGCCGGCGCCGCCAGCATTGCCTGCGTGGATCTGCTGGTGAGCATGGGGTTGCAGAAAGCCAACGTGCGCATGATCGACCGCAATGGCGTTATCTATAAAGGCAGGGAAGCCGGAATGAACCCCTGGAAAGAAAGCTATGCCGTGGAAACTGAAGACCGCACCCTGGATGATGCCATTGTCGATGCCGACCTGTTCCTAGGCCTGTCCGGACCCGGCATTCTCAAGGATCACATGGTCAAGAAGATGGCTGACAAGCCTCTCATTCTCGCCATGTCCAATCCGACTCCGGAAATCATGCCGGAAGTTGCCAAAGCAGCCCGCCCGGATGCCATTCTGGCCACCGGCCGCTCCGACTATCCAAACCAGGTCAACAACGTACTTTGTTTCCCGTTTATTTTCCGCGGCGCTCTGGATTGTGGGGCGACCGTGATCAACGACGCCATGAAGCAGGCTTGCGTGAAAGCCATCGCCGACCTGGTTCACCGCGAGGCGTCCGAAGCCGTTGCCGAAGCCTATGCCGGCGAAGTGCTGAAATTTGGCCCAGATTACCTGATCCCGAAACCCTTCGACCCCAGGCTGATTGAGGAAGTCCCGGTTGCAGTAGTCAAGGCAGCCATGGAAAGTGGTGTTGCCACTCGCCCCATTGAAGACCTGGAGGCCTACAGACAAAAACTGCATTCCTATGTCAGTCGCAGCCGGTTGTTTATGCAGCCGATGATTGAACAGGCGCGCCGCAATCCATCCCGCATCGCCTATGCCGAGGGTGAAAACGATGATGTACTGCGCGCCATGCAGGGTGTGGTTGACGAGAAAGTCGCTCACCCGATTCTGATTGGCCGCCCGGCAGTCATTCACCGCAAAATCGCTGAGATGGGGCTGCGCATCCAGCCCGGAATCGACATCGAGATCGTTAACCCGGAAGAAGGGGATCATCACGAGAATTACTGGCAGTTCTACCACCAGCATGTAGGACGCTCCGGCGTATCAGTTGAAGCGGCTCAGAATGCCATTCACACCAACAATACCGTACTGGCGGCCATCATGGTCGCGCTGGGCGATGCCGATGGCCTGATTTGCGGAAAGGTCGGTCGCTTTGACAACCACCTCCGCGATATCCAGAGCATCATCCCCCAGAGCGACACCACACAGATGTCTTCCGTGTGCGTGCTGTTGATGGAAGATGGACCATTGTTCCTCGCCGATCCGTTTGTGAATGTAGATCCCACGGAAGAACAGGTGGTGGCGACAGCCCTCAACACCATCGGCTTTGTAAAAAGCTTTGGCATTGAACCGAAAGTGGCGCTACTGTCCCACTCCAATTTCGGCACCTACGACGACCCCTCTGCACACAAGATGAAACGGGCGGCAGAGCAGCTGCGCAATCAGTTCCCCGACCTGCAAATTGAGGGTGAAATGCATGCCATGTCAGCCATGAACGAAACTCTGAGAGAACGCATCTATCAAAATGCCAATCTCAAGGGACGCGCCAACGTGCTGATCATGCCCAACATGGATGCGGCCAGTATCACTCTTGGCCTGCTCAGATCCCTCACCAATGCACGGCTTGTGGGACCATTCCTGTTTGGCTGCGATAAACCTGCACACATTTTGATCCCGTCGGTTTCCGGCCGGGGCATTCTCAATATGACCGCGCTGATCGGTGCCGATATCACATCGAAATCCGATCAGTAATCAATTTTCCTGACAAAAAAACGCGGCTGTTGCCGCGTTTTTTTATGTCATGACGAGGAGCACCCGTCAGTAATGCGGGGGCTTCTCATTACCACCCACCTCGTCCGGCAACTTCTCAGCCAGCTCGGTCACTTTGGTGCCCAACAGGTCACAGCGGGCCGCCAAGCGGTCAAGCAATTCCTGTTGGCGATAGAGCACATCACTCAAACGCTCAATAGCATCTTCCTGGAATGCCAGCCGAGTTTCGATATCAATCAATCGATTCTCATCCATCACCTGTCTCCCAAAACAAAAAAACTGCTGACACAAAAAAACCGCAGGGCTCGCCCTGCGGTTTTACCCGAGCACCGATAATTAGAGCTTATCGGCGTTCTCGGAGAGGTAGGAAGCAACACCGTTAGGAGAAGCGTCCATACCTTTATCACCTTCCTTCCAGCCAGCCGGACACACTTCACCGTGGGACTGGTGGAAGCTCAGGGCATCAACCATACGCAGCATTTCATCAATGTTGCGACCCAGGGGCAGGTCGTTGACCACCTGGTGACGAACAACACCATCTTCGTCGATCAGGAAAGAACCGCGGAAAGCAACACCAGCGGCATCGAATTCCACATCATAGGCCTGACAGATTTCGTGTTTCACATCAGCAACAAGGGGGTACTTCACTTGACCAATACCACCATCGTTGATGGGCGTGTTACGCCAGGCGTTGTGCGTGAAAACTGAATCGATGGAAACACCGATCACTTCTACACCACGCTTTTTGAATTCTTCATAGCGGTGATCAAATGCGATCAACTCAGAAGGACAAACAAAAGTAAAATCCAGCGGATAGAAGAAAATGACCGCTTTCTTACCTTTGATGGCACCGGACAGAGAAAATGCATCAACAATGTCACCGTTGCCCATTACCGCCCCAGCAGTAAAGTCTGGTGCTGGCTTACCAACTAAAACTCCCATGGTCTAACTCCTCTTTTTCGTTAAGTTATTAATCGTGTTGGGACTGCCGTCAACAGCCCTTTATCAAAACATTAGAAGTCATCTTACACAATGAACCGACTATGTCTCATTGTTATTCTCTATAACCACAATAAGTCAACTTAAAACAAATCCTGTCAAAGAAAGCATCACTCGGCTTTCTGTGCAGCACCCTTGACCAACTCGGCCAGCTCACCGTTTTCATGCATTTCGGTGATGATGTCGCAGCCACCGACCAACTCACCATTCACCCACAATTGGGGAAACGTAGGCCAGTTCGCGTACTTTGGCAAGTTCGCGCGGATATCGGGGTTGCTAAGAACATCCACATAGGCAAAACGCTCGCCACATGCCATCAGGGCTTCTACAGTGCGCGCCGAAAAACCACATTGAGGAGCATTGGGGGAGCCCTTCATATAGAGAATGACCGGGTTGCCTTCAACCTGCTCACGAATGGTTTCCATAATATCCATTGATGTGTACCTCTAAATATTTAACTGCGTAATAGTCGACTATTAAGGTCAACTATTCTACTCCACTCACCGGCATCTGACACTACATCGGCCAAAAAATTCTTTGCCCCCCAGTGAACTTCAACAATAACGCTAATACAAATAGGAATTGTTTGCATATGAGAATAGTTCTCGTTATAGTTTGGCTCGTCTTACCCAAAGACACTCAACAAAAGAACATTCGGAGAAAGCCACATGTACAAGAAGACTCTGCTCGCCGCGGCAGCCATTGGGCTGGCCTCGACAGCACAGGCAGCAGCGCCCACACTCGAAGAAATGTGGGAGTTGGTGCAAAAACAACAGGCAGAAATTACCCAGCTCAAATCACAGCTCAGCGAAACCGAACAGCGTGTCGCTAAGACTGAAGAGAAAACCGAAGCCACCTTCGCCGCAGTAGAAGAAGTCAGTGCCGGTCCCGTCGCCAAACTGGCTGAATGGGCCGAAAAAACCACTATTGGCGGCTACGGCGAGGTCCACTACAACAACCTCACCTCTGATAACTCTGACAACTCCAAAGATGAGTTCGACCTGCACCGCTTTGTGCTGTTTTTCGGCCACCAGTTTAATGACGACCTGCGCTTCTTCTCCGAACTGGAAGTTGAGCACAACGTCGCCGGCGAAGGCCAAAACGGTGAAGTGGAAATCGAACAAGCCTATATCGAATATGATTATGCACAGCACCACCGCGCCAAAGCCGGCGTATTCCTGATGCCGGTGGGCATCATTAATGAAACCCACGAACCGGATACCTTTTACGGTGTAGAGCGCAACAATGTTGAAAAAGACATTCTGCCCGCTACCTGGTGGGAAGCTGGTGCCATGTTCAGTGGCGAACTGGTTCAGGGGCTGAGCTACGATGCCGGCGTGCACTCGGGTCTGTATATCAATCCGATGGATGGCAAATATAAAATTCGTGATGGCCGCCAGAAAGCCAGTGAAGCCAAGGGTGATGATCTCGCCTATACCGGTCGCCTGAAGTACACCGGCGTACCAGGGCTGGAACTGGCCGCCACAGTGCAGTACCAATCCGACCTTTGGCAGGGTGAAACCTTCGGCGGCGAAGACGAAGCAGACGCCACATTGTGGGAAGCACACGCCATCTACAATAGCGGCCCCTTCGGGATCCGCGCCCTCTACGCTCACTGGGACATCGACGACGCCATTGAAGCCGTGCAAGCCGGTGCCGATGAACAGGAAGGTTTTTATATCGAACCCTCTTACAGGCTCTCCCCGAAACTGGGACTGTTCGCTCGCTACAGCGAATGGGACAATCAGGCTGGCGACAGCAGCGACACCGAAAAAGAGCAATATGATATTGGTGTAAACTACTGGCTGGCAGAAAATGTGGTACTGAAAGCGGACTACATGCGCCAGGAAGTGGAAGCTGGTGATGAGCTGCGTGGATTTAACCTGGGGGTAGGTTGGAGCTTTTAAGCCAACATTACGTATCACCATCCTTGAGGAGAGCTGTGAAAGCGGCTCTCCTTTTTGTCGTGCTTTTCACATTGGTCGGGAGCGCATGGGGCAAAGGCGTGTACCAGACAGGGCCGGAGTTTGTGGCTGAAGTTTTCGGTAACACCACGCCTCAGGCGGACTATCTGTTACTAACCCCCGCCCGCAAGGAAATTGCCAGCGAGATCATGAATCGCAAAGTGCGGGGCCTGCGCACCCGCTACTGGCATGATGGCAGCACCTCTGCCTGGATCATGGAAGAAATCGGCAAAGAGCTGCCCATCACCATTGGAGTGGTGGTCAACGACAATCAGATCAAGCAGATAAAAATTCTGGCGTTTCGAGAAAGCCGTGGCTGGGAAGTACGCTACCCGTCATTTACCGCGCAGTATGCCGGTGTCAAAATAACTGAAGACTTTCATCTGGATACACATATTGATGGCATCACCGGAGCAACCCTCTCGGTACGCGCGGTAACCAAAGTTGCCGCCCTGGCCCTCTACTATCACCAGCAAGCCTTCCACAAACCTGAATAAGAGAGCTGTACCCTTGCCGCAGAGACTCCGCAAGATTTTTCTATTCAATATCAAGTGGCACCGCCGCATAGGGTTGGGTATCACGATTATGCTGTTCTTCCTCGCAGCCACCGGTATTCTGCTCAATCACTCCCCCGCCCTGAGCCTGGCTGACAAACACCTGAAGGCGCCCTGGCTGCTGAACTGGTATGGCCTGGAACACCCGCAACTTGACGGCATCAAAATTGGCGATCAATGGCTTAGCCTTTTGGACAACAACCTGTTTCTGGATGCCACACCCGTTGCCACTTGCCCTGCACCATTACATGGCGCCGCTGGAGTGCCGGATATGTTATTGGCACTTTGTCAGGATGCCCTGCTATTGCTCACCCCATCGGGCGAGCTGATCGAAAAATTCGATACATTCAGTGGCTTGCCCGAGGGGATCACCCGTTTGCAGGCCCTCCATGACCAGATACTTATCAGCGATACGCAACAAACCTATGTCATTGATGCCGAGAGCCTGTCAGTTGCAGTCCGGTCCAACATAGAGGGTGGATGGAGTACGCCAACTGCGGTGCCTGACGAGCTGTTCAAGCAGATTGATGGCACAGGCGCTCTACCCGGAATATCGCTGGAAAGTCTGATTCTTGACTTGCACAGCGGACGTTTTTTTGGCGCTGCCGGTGTGTGGTTTGTGGATATTATCGGCATTCTTTTGTGTGTTCTTGCGCTTACCGGTATCTGGGCCTGGAACAGCAGACGCCGACTCAATGGTGGCGGCAAATAAACCCTGACATCCCGCAAAGCCGCGGGATGATTGCCATTATTGAAAAATCCCTATAGTATTCCGCACCTTGGGCAGCGCAACTGGCGACTGCCTTTTTTTGTTTTGGAAGATTGCGATGACCAGTAACGCATTGATGAACAATTACGGCACTCGAAAAATAACTCTCACCCGGGGACAGGGTAGCTGGGTCTGGGACGATCAGGGCAATCGCTACCTTGACGCCATTTCCGGAATTGCCGTCTGCGGACTGGGCCATGCCCACCCGGAAGTGACAAAAGCCATTGCCGAGCAAGCCGCCACCCTGACTCACTGCTCCAATCTCTATAACATTCCCAACCAGGAAGCTCTGGCGGAACAGCTGCGCGACCTGTCCGGTCTTGAGAAAATGTTTTTCTGCAACTCCGGTGCCGAGGCCAATGAAACAGCCATCAAGCTGGCTCGTATGCTGGGTAACAAGCGCGGCATCGATGAACCCACCATTATTGTCCTGGAAAATGCCTTCCACGGGCGCACCCTGGCGACACTGACCGCAACCGGAAACCGCAAGGTTCAGGCCGGCTTTGAGCCGTTGGTCAGAGGTTTCGTCCGCGCGCCCTATGGTGATATTGAAGCGCTGAAAACCATTGCCAAAAATAACCGCAAAGTAGTCGCCCTGTTGCTGGAGCCCATTCAAGGTGAAGGCGGTATACGCGTACCTGAAACCGACTACCTGCCAAACCTGCGCCAACTCTGTGATGAACAGGACTGGCTGCTGATGCTGGATGAAATTCAGACCGGCAACGGCCGCACTGGCAAGTATTTCAATTATCAGCATGCGGGCATCCTGCCGGATGTACTGACCACAGCCAAAGGGCTGGGCAATGGCATGCCGATTGGTGTCTGTCTGACCGGACCCAGAGCGTCGGAACTGATGCAGCCTGGTAGCCATGGCTCCACTTTTGGCGGCAACCCCCTGGCTTGTGCCGCAGGGCTGGCAACAGTGAAAGTCATTCAAGAGCAGAACCTGTGCCAACAGGCTGCCGACATGGGCAACTACCTTCTGCAGCAGCTGACCGAGCGACTCGGGGGCTTGGATGGCGTCATCGAAGTCCGCGGTCAGGGCATGATGCTGGGCATCGAGATGAAACAACCCTGCGCCGAGCTGGTAGACAAAGCTGCCGCAAAAGGCTTGCTAATCAATGTCACAGCCCAATCTGTGATTCGCCTGCTGCCACCACTGAACATCAGCCCCGAAGAGGCAGACCTACTGGTACAGACACTGGGTGAGATTCTCACACAGGAGTAAAAGTTTATGGGATTGAGACACTTCCTGACCTTGCAGGACCTGACCAAGACAGAACTCCAAGGCCTGTTGCAACGCGCCGTGGAACTCAAACAGCAGCACCGCAACAACACTGCCGGGCGCCCCTGCGAGGGCAAAGTACTGGCGATGATTTTTGAAAAATCATCCACCCGCACCCGGGTGTCATTTGAAGCCGGCATGGCCCAGCTTGGCGGCAGCGCCCTGTTCCTGTCACCCAACGACACCCAACTCGGTCGCGGAGAACCGGTGGAAGATTCTGCCCGGGTCATCTCACGCATGGTGGATATCATCATGATCCGCACATTTGGACACGACCGCATCTCCACCTTTGCCGACTATTCCAGCGTACCGGTGATCAACGCACTTACCGACGACTTTCACCCCTGTCAGCTGCTGGCCGATATGCAGACATACCTCGAACACCGGGGCAGCATTCGCGGCAAAAAAGTCGCCTGGGTGGGGGACGGCAATAACATGTGCCAGTCATACATGAATGCGGCCGACATGCTGGACTTTGAACTGGTCATCGCCTGCCCTCCCGGCTATGAGCCTTCACAAACGTTACTGGATAAATTCAGCAACCGCGTGTCCATCGTTCGAGACCCCGTTGCCGCCCTGAAAAATGCAGATCTGGTGGTGACGGACACCTGGGCCTCCATGGGCCAGGAGCAGGAAAAGAAACAGCGTGAGAAGGATTTTGCCGGGTTCCAGGTCAACGAAGCAGTGATGCAGAGCGAGGCCGCTTCGGACGCCCTGTTTATGCACTGTCTGCCTGCCTATCGCGGCCTGGAAATCAGTGAGACCATGCTGGAATCGAAATGGTCCGTAGTGTGGGATGAAGCTGAAAATCGCCTGCATGCCCAGAAGGCGTTGATGGAATTCCTGCTAATCGAAATGGCGAAATAAACCGGAAACTGCCCACTAAATGAGCGAGTGACAACGCAGCGGGACTGGAAAATGGTTCCAGTAGCTAACGCAACAGCCGCCAGGGCAGCTCCACCAGGTCAGTCAACGCCTTGCTGGTGCGATACTTGGCAAAATTGCCGCCGGTGAGTGCCTGTCGCCACAAATCGGTAATCTGCTCACTGTTACTGATGCCGGTTTTACACCAGCTCGCAAAATGCTCACAGTTGTTAAACATCCAGTCAAACGCAAATTCTCCCAGGCGGCTTTCAGCCCGACTCATCACAGCATCCGGTGAAAAATCCAGTTCTTCGACCTTCAGCCCCCGCAAGCTGTCCATAAATTTGTTAATGCCAAGGCTGGTGCGCTCGATCAGGTCACCGCGTTTTATCGTCTCAAAAAATCGCTCGTAGTCACGGACCAGCACTTCATCTCCACGGGCAAACTTTTCCAGGCTGGTGCGCCTTACCTGGCGCGGGGTTACCCAGTGGTTACTGGTGTAGTGGATGACCGTACCATCGCCCGCATCAATGCCATGGTGAGCATAGATGCCACCATAACGTCGGACATAGATGTGATCACCTCGAGCCATAAAAGCGTCCCCTCCGCCTAGGCCTGAACAATGGATTGATGATAGCAGTTTAACGGATTTTATTGACTTTACGTGACACGACTTTTGGCGATGAAAAAGACAGATAACGTAAGCATAAAAGGCTCTGAAAAATACAAATCATCACTTCTGCAAAACACCGCATAGAACGCTTCAAATTACCGGTGTGAAATCTTTCTCTGTCTTTCATAGCTGGCTTATAAATTCCTTATAAACTTCACTCGATGTGATTTCTTGAAACTCCTGCCGTTGAGCGATTAACTCAATAATGTGGGGAGTTTTTAAAACCTCCTTTCTGGCAAAAGTGACAAAACCTGGGGTATCTCCAGCCAGGGCGTAATTCTTGAAGATACGGTACTGAGCCCCGTAATCGGTCGAGTCCAGTTCATACGCCGCCTTAAATGCGTTAATGGCTTCCGGGTATAACTCTAGCGCTTCAAGACAAGTGCCGTATTGAAACCATCTGGAGGGCACACTCGGATCTGCCTCCACCAGTGACTGGATAATGGGGAGGGCTTCAGCCCACTCAGAGGCACTGGCGTGAGCGTAATACTGGTCAATGGGCTTCAGCACAGGTGTTTCTGCAAAAACGGTTGCAGATACCGTTGCAGCAACCACCCATGCCAGAAAAGTGACGATGAGATTTTTCATAAGTGTGCCAAAGTGGTCTCTGCTAAACGTTTAATTCCATTATTACTTATTGTTAGTCTGGCCCGGCTAAAATTGCCGCACAAGCATCGACGGCCCCCACAGGTGCTGAACCTGTGCCTTAAACAGGGCCAACTCGCCATTACTCCAGAACTCTTCACCTCCTGACGTCGAGCGCGTTGTCGTCAGTCCTTCACTTTCAAGGCGCCGACGAACCTCATTAGCCACAGCCAGTTCAGTGCTAATAATTGAGACATCAGGACCAGCCACCTGGGCGATGACAGGTGCAAGGTGTGAATAGTGTGTGCAGCCCAGAACGATAGTGTCGGCCCCTCTGGCAAGCAGGGGGAGTACATATTTTCCCACCAATTCCGCCGCCTCCTCATAGCTGAGTTTTAACGATTCGATCTGGATAACCAATTCCGGACACGGCATGACTTCTACCCTGATATCACCACAAACACGCTTTGCCAGTGCAGCGAAGGAATCCGTCACCAGGGTTTTCGAGGTTGCCAGAATGCCCACCACCCCACTCTTGCTATTGAGTACCGCAGGCTTGACTCCCGGCTCAACGCCAATGAAAGGCAGTGTGTATTTGGCTCGAAGTTCAGCAATACAGGTCGTAGTGGCCGTGTTGCAGGCTACAACCACCGCCTTGACCTGACGAGATAACAGAAAATCGGTGATAGCAAAAGATCGATCCAGAATGTATCCGTCGGATCTGTCGCCATAGGGGGCGTGACCACTGTCGGCCACATAGAGAATATCTTCGCTGGGCAGTAACTCCCTGATTTTTCTGGCTATCGACAGACCACCAATACCCGAATCAAACACCCCGATGGGGCCGAAATCCTTCATCACTCTTCAACTGCCCTTTTTTCTCAGGTGTGATCACAACTACTCAATGCATTAGCACATTTTCTCACACCCAGAAAAAAGCAGTGTTTATCTATGTGGCTTTTTCATAGCACCAGTTGCTAACCCATAGCGCTATAAGCCTTACGCAACCCATACCTGCTGGACATTAACGAACTCCCGAATACCATGTGGGCCAAGCTCCCGTCCGTAACCGGAGCGACCAATGCCCCCGGAAGGCAACCGCGGGTCTGACTTCACAATACCATTCACTGCTATTTGTCCCGAAGCAAGAGTCTCTATAGCCCGCTCAATCGTCGTTGGGCTGGTGCTCCAAATACTGGAGCCCAGGCCGTACTCGGTAGCATTCGCCAGGCACAACGCCTCTTCGAGATCGGCCACCGACGTCGCCGCCAACACAGGGCCAAAGGTTTCCTCTTCAAATGCTGGCATACCCGGCTTTACATCCAGCAGCAGTGTCGGCGGATAAAAATAACCCGTCATGGCTGGCAACTCGCCACCGAGAATACAGCGCGCCCCCGCATCAATTGTTTCAGAGACCTGCCGATGCAACTGAGCCTGTAAATCGGCACGGGCCAATGGGCCCAGTTTGTTACTCTCGTCCAGAGGGTTTCCCATGGGAATGGCCTTAAATCTCTGCAGTAGCATATCGCAGAACTCCTGGTATACAGGCGCCTCCACAAGCAGACGCTTCACGGCAATGCAGGATTGTCCGGCGTTGATCATACGCGACAGGGTGACGACATCGGCCGCCCTCTCCAGATCAGCATCAGCCATCACAATGCAGGGATCAGACCCACCTAATTCCAACACCGCCGGCTTCAATCCCGCTGCTGCCCTGGCAGCCACTTTGGACCCGGCGGCACTCGACCCCGTAAACGAAACGGCTCTGACCCGGGGATGATCGATCGCGGAGGGCACATCTTCTGTAGTAATTGGCAGGCTGGCCATGACGTTGTCAGGAACACCCGCCTGGTGAAAAATATCAGTCAGTTTTTTCGCACTGGCAGGCACGTTGGGGTCCGGCTTCAACACACAGGTATTGCCCGCCATCAGTGCCGGCGCCAAAAACCGCAATGCCAGCCAGACCGGCGCATTCCAGGGCAGTATTCCCAACACGGTGCCCAGTGGTAACAGCTGCACATAGCTGTTACTCGCATCAGATGCCAGAGTCTCCGGAGCAAGGAATGCCTCAGCGTGTTCAGCGTAATACTCTGCACACCAGGCACCCTTTTCCACCTCGCCCAGACCTTCACCCAGGGGCTTACCCATTTCCATGGCCATCAATTCGGCCAACTCCGCTTTGTGTTCGCGCATGGTTTCTGCCACCCGTTTCAGCAGTCTGCTGCGGTGCTGAAATGAGGTTGCACGCCAATCGGCAAAACCAGCGGCGACCTGATCAATTAATGACGCAGCCTCGGCTGTGGTCAGGGAAGGCTGAGGCGGCAGTGATTCTTCCGTTGCAGGATTAATCGCAGTCAGCATGTTACCTCCTAGGATAAACCGGCAGTTTTTTCAGATTTTTTTGTTGGCTTGTCCCGGGACCCCGAAGCTGACTCGCATGAATCCACTGAAGCCAGCGCCACAGTGTGCGGCTTAACTGCGTCCGGTTTAACGACAAAATCCCGGTCCATGGTAAAGAAGGACCTGCACCCGTCTTCCGTGATGACAATGGTGTCTGAAATACCGCAGGTTTTATCGCCTTCGACGCCCCACATCCAGGGAATCATATGAAAGGTCATACCGGGGCGAAGAATGGCGGAATTGCCCTGTTTTAGGCTGATGATATAGCCCTCGTCCCAGCTGGGTGGGAAGGCAATACCAATGGAATACCCCGAGCGGGTGATCAGCCTCGCACCCACCTTGTTGCTTTCAATGATATTGCGCACCATGTTGTCCACATCCGAGACGGTCATCCCAGGTTGGACAGTCGTATGAATGGCTTCAAGCGCCAGCTTCATGGTTTCCTGGGCTTCGTACATGGCATCTGTCATTTCAGCCAGTAACACCGTGCGCATCATGGCGGTGTGATAGCGCCGGTAACAGCCACCCACCTCCAGAAAGACATGCTCGCCTGCCTGCACCGTCCGACCCTCAAAAGTGGCGTGACCGATCATGGTTCTCGGCCCTGAGGTAACATAGGGCATGACCGCCGGTGTTTCTCCACCTGCCCGAAACATGGCGGCACTGATAGCGCCACCAATTTCGTTTTCAGTGACGCCTACCTCGCACGCTTCAATGCCGGCCTTCATGCCCGCTTCTGTGGCAATTGCCGATCGCTGCATCACCTCAAGCTCTACAGCCGACTTGCATATCCGGCCCTCTTCAACGATGCCAAAGCAATCGAGCAGTTTGGCGTCCTTTAGCGTGGTATGAATGGTGTCCTGCTGGTACGCGGGGAAGAAATAGCTATTGCGTTCGTAACCAACGCGCTTGTTGCCAAGCCCAAACTCCATCAGTGCATCAACCAGCATTTGAATGGCATCCCCTGTATCGGGATATGGCCGGGTAACCTCCACCCAGGTACGCGCCGTCACGTTTGACTCTTCCAGCGTACGGGTGATCATGAAAGGTTCTTTTTCCAGAGGCACAACCAGACACTGAAAAAACGAATAACCCGTAGTCTGGTAATCCGTGAGGTAGGCAATATTTTCCGGGTCAGTGATCACCACGGCATCAAGGCGACGCTCGGCTATGCGCTCGCGCAGTTCCTGTAACCGACGCTGGTATTCCTCGAAGGGAAAGGTCATATCATCGCGACTGATCATGCGGCTTCCTCCATTACTGACTGCACGCTATCCACCAGGATATCGAGACCTTCAAGCAGGTCCTCCTTGGGAATGGTTAATGGCGGAATAAACTTCAGCACCTTGCCGCCGGTGCCACAGCTGGCCACCAGCAAGCCCTTTTCAAAACAGCTTTTGACAATAGCGGCTGCCCTTGCCCCGTTGCCAACATCCAAACCCATCACCAGCCCTTTGCCACGCAGCTGTAGATTGGGGTCTGAATTCACAACAGGTTCAAGTTTGCTTCTGGCAAGCGCCGCTTTCTCCGCCACCTCATCCATCAGTTGTGACGTTTCGAAATAGGTCAGCGCCTCGGTACCGGCGACGAACGACAGGTTCTGCCCCCGAAAGGTGCCAGTGTGCTGCCCCGGCAACCAGTGCTTGTCGAGGTCAGGGTGAACCAGGTTCATGGCCATTGGTGTACCGGCACCCCCTATTCCTTTGGCCAGGGTAACGATATCCGGCTGAATACCCAGGTCATCGAAGCTGAAATAGGAGCCCGTACGGCCGCAGCCCACCTGGATCTCGTCGACAATCAATACGGAACCAAATTCCTTGGCAATCTCTGCCAGCTTTTGTATCCATTCCTTGCTGGCAACGTTGACTCCGCCTTCAGCCTGAATAATTTCAACCAAAAAGGCGGCCGGCGGTTTCAGGCCGCTGGAGCTGTCGCGGTAACGTTCCGCCAGAATATCCAGAGAACCGACACCGCAGGTGCTTGTACAACCCAAGCAGCGACTCTCACAACCAAAGGGCTCATGGCGCACGTGGAGTAATGGAACACCCGCTGCAACCCGAAAAACCTCATTAGCCGTGGCTGCCAGTGAACCGAGCGTCATACCGTGAAACCCCCGACTGAAGGCTACAACCTGTTTTCGCCCTGTGGCATTGCGGGCCAGCTTCATGGCGGCCTCTACAGCGTTGGTTCCTGTCGGACCCATAAACTGCATTTTGTGAGGCATGTTTCGGGGTTTGAGAATGACATCAGTAAATTTCTGCATGAATTCAGCTTTGGCCGAGGTATGCATATCAAGGCTGTGCAGCACACCGTTATTTTGCAGGTAGTTAATCATTGCCTGCTTCATACGCGGATTGTTATGGCCGAAATTCAAAACGCCAGCGCCAGCAAAAAAATCGATATATTCTTTACCGTTTTCATCCGTTTGACGCGCGTTTTCAGCCGTGGCAAATACCGTCGGGTAAACCCGGCAATAGGCCCGGATAGCGGATTCACGTTCGTCGAAAATTGTCATATCTTCTCCTTAGTTCAAGTACTTTTTACTGCTTTTCCAGTCCCACCAAGGCACAAAACCAGCGACATACATCGGGTATCAATCGATCGTTAAAATCGTAATGAGGGCTGTGACAGGGGACGTCGTGACCCGCCCCATCATCACTGCCGATCAAGGCAAAAGCGCCGGGAATTTCCCGCAGGTAATAGCTGAAGTCTTCAGAGGCCATAATGGGCATTGGCTGGCCGTGTTGCAGGGGTTTGTCACCGTACAGTGTTTGCCACTGCTGACGGGCTTTTTGCGCAGGACCGGGATGGTTGACGGTGGCTTCGTAGCGGGCAGAGTGCAGCACCTGGCATTGCACGCCGTATGCCGCTGCTGTCTGCGTTGAAACGTCGGTAATGGCCGAATTAATCACTTGGCGGGTCAGTTCGTCCGGCACCCGTATACTTCCAGACATGGTGACGATTTCAGGAATCACCGTAGGAGCTGACCCTCCCTGTATCTGGGTCACACTGATCACTGCGGAAAGTTGTGGTGACAGACGGCGACTCACAATCTGCTGCATAGCGAGATTAATGGCACTGGCCGCTAACAGCGGGTCGGCACATAATTCTGGCTGGCTGGCGTGTCCGCCGCGGCCGGTCAGTTCTATGGTAAAAGTGCCATTGCCACACATCACCAGCCCGTCAGGACAGGCCATGGCGCGAAAGGGTAATGCCGGCCAGTTGTGCCATCCATAAATTTCTTTCACCCCCTCCAACGCACCTTCATTGATCATTTCACGTGCACCATGAAAGCCCTCTTCAGCGGGCTGAAAGATCAAAACAACAGGTTGGGGCAATAGGGATTCAAACTGCTTTAACCAGGCGGCGGTTGCCAACAAGGTGGCGGTATGTCCATCGTGGCCACAGGCATGCATGCAGCCCTGGACAAGAGACTTCCAGGGTTTGCCCGTGCTTTCGTGAATAGGTAAGGCGTCCATATCGCCACGCAACGCAATGGCGGGGCCTTTGGCACCGGGATTCAGGTGGGCTATCGTCCCGGTTTTGGCACATTCTTTCCAGGGGATCTTCAGTTCATCGAGGCGACTCCGGACCACTTTCGCCGTCTGGTATTCGTCCCAACTTAACTCGGGTTGTGCGTGAAGCTGTCTGCGGATGTCCACAGCGAGCGACACGGTTTTTTGCCAGTCTTCCTGCAACTATTCCTCCCAACTGTTGAAGCCCACTCTAATGAACCATGCAACAATTGCGCCTGCCGTATGCATTTTCACCGTGCACAACAGATGGCTTGAGACAAGCCGTCAAATGCCCTCCTGAAAATTCAAGACATATCTGAATGGTGCCAGCCTGAAATTTCAGCATAGCAGATGACAGGTAGACTGCCAGCGACAGCAAACCACCAGAGATAGGTCACAAAATAAAAAAGCCCCGGTTTTGCGAGGCTCTTATACATGTTCTGACCATTCGGTCTGAAAGGACAACCCGGCTTTTAGCCGCTACCAGCCTGTCCGCCGGAACGGCCATACAAAAAATTAAGCAACCCATACAGCACCCCAGCGAACAGACACAGGTAGAACGGTACAGCAAGAAAAACCAGGCCTGCTGTCGATGACCTGTCAGTCGAGACAATGCGGTGGGCATCCGCATAGAGGTAAACGGAAAAGACCGTCAACAACAGGGAGATAATCAGTCCTGAAACCTGGTAGCGGTTGACCCCACCCTTACTGGCCACCTTTTTCCCCATCACCGCCAAGAGAAGAAAGGGTGATGACACAATCGCCCCCATCATAATCAGGCTGAACGCCGTGAGTAACACGTCCTGCAAAGCCAAACCGCTTTGCAGCAGAGAAAGGAAAGCGCCTTTGGCACCCAGACTGAGAAAATAAAAAGCGACGACCATGCCGAGCATTAAGACAAAGAGTTCAACACTCCTAACCACTTCGGCACTGCTGATACGAGTAGACATGCTTTCCAACCTGAATGGAGAATCAAACCCCATTCTGAGGGAAACCGTGGATTGCTTAAACTTTTTTCTGCTGGTGTGTGACCGGATACTCAGCCGTCACAGTGGCGCTGGGCTTCCGCGACGTCCAGCGTCCCTTCGTAGATGGCTCGACCGGTAATAGCGCCGAGAATGCCCTGATCGGCGACCGCATTGAGGGCGACGATATCGTCCATATTGGTGATACCCCCGGAAGCAATCACAGGAATAGAGGATGCTCGCGCCATATTGACGGTCGCCTCTACATTGACGCCCTGCATCATGCCGTCACGATCAATATCGGTGTAAACAATCGCGCTGACGCCGTCCGCCTCGAAGCGTTTGGCCAGATCAGTGGCCTGAACTTCGGTGACCTCGGCCCAGCCATCGGTAGCCACCAGGCCCTGTTTGGCATCGATACCGACAATAATGTGCCCGGGGAACCGCTGGCACATTTCTGTAACAAACTCGGGTTCCTTTACTGCCTTGGTGCCGATAATGACGTAATTCACACCGGCCTTCAGGTAAGCTTCGATGGTTTCCGCACTGCGGATGCCACCACCAATCTGAATAGGCAGATCCGGGTAAGCCCGGGCAATTGCAGTGACCACATCTCCATTCACTGGCTCGCCGGCAAAGGCACCGTTGAGATCTACCAGGTGCAATCTGCGTGCACCGGCATCTACCCATCGTGATGCCATGTCAACGGGATCTCCGGAAAACACGGTGGAATCTTCCATACGGCCCTGGCGCAAACGCACACACTGGCCATCTTTCAAATCAATTGCGGGGATAATCAGCACTGCTTAATTTCCTGTCTGTTCTCGATCTATCGTTATCATTATTGGGTGTCATTCGCCCTGCCAGGAGACAAAGTTACTCAGCAGCTGCAAACCAGCGGTATGGCTTTTTTCCGGGTGAAATTGCACGGCAAACAGATTGTCGCGCACCACGGCCGCGGCAAAACGCACAGAGTAGTCGCAGGTACCGGCCACCAGCTCTGGGCGACTCTCGTCTACGTAGTAGCTGTGAACAAAATAAAAACGCGCATCCTGTTCAATTCCGTGCCACATGGGGTGATCAATGGTCTGATGAACCTGGTTCCAGCCCATGTGCGGCACTTTCAGTTTGGTGCCATCGGCATCCCGCAGCTCCCGACCGAAAAAACGCACCTCACCGGGCAGGATATTCAGGCAATCAACCCCGCCATTCTCTTCACTGCGTTCAAGCAGGGCCTGCATACCGACACAGATACCCAGCACAGGTTTTTTCTGGTCAATGGCCTGGGCCACCAGTCGATCAAAACCCGCGCGCCGGATTTCCGCCATGCAGTCGCGAATAGCGCCCACACCCGGGAAAACCACACGGTCGGCATCATCCACCTCTGCGGCATCGGCAGTGATAATCACCTCGGCGCGTGGCGCCACGTGCTCCAGTGCTTTGGACACAGAATGCAGGTTGCCCATACCATAATCCAGCACGGCGATACGTGTACGAAAATCTGTCATAGAAATTACTGCTTACAGGGTACCCTTGGTAGACGGCATCACGCCGGCCATTCTCGGGTCGGGTTCTATCGCCATCCTCACTGCACGGCCAAAGGCCTTGAAGATGGTCTCGATCTGGTGGTGCGTATTGCTGCCGCGCAGATTATCAATGTGCAGGGTAACACCGGCGTGGTTCACGAATCCCTGGAAAAACTCATACCCGAGGTCCACATCGAAATCCCCGACGCGGGCACGGGTAAAATCCACGAACATTTCCAGGCCGGGACGACCGGAAAAATCCACCACAACACGGGAAAGCGCCTCGTCCAGCGGCACATAGGCGTGCCCGTAACGGCGAATGCCCTTTTTGTCGCCCAACGCTTTCTGGAAAGCCTGGCCGAGGGTGATACCCACATCCTCCACGGTGTGGTGATCATCAATGTGGGTGTCGCCATCAGCTTTGACACTAATGTCGATCAGCCCATGGCGGGCAATCTGGTCCAGCATGTGCTCAAGAAAAGGCACGCCAGTGTCAAAACTGGACTGACCGGTGCCATCGAGGTTCACCTCAACGGTAATCCGGGTTTCCAGGGTATCGCGACTTACCGCCGCTTTGCGTTGCGCCATGGGGTTCTCCACACTCAGCCCGACAATCGGGACGGCGTATTATAAAGCCCTCAACCCGGCCCTTCCACAGGCATTGCAAAGTGATTACACTTCCACGTCGGTTACGGATGATTTATCGATGCAGTTGCGAACCCCTAACATTGTCATAGCCTGCCTGCTGGCACTCACCACCTTGTGGATGGGTGAGCTGGCTGCTGCCCACATTCATGTGGACAATGACAGTGTCAGTTGTGAAATCTGCCACAGCTCGCACAACAACAGTGCCGCGCTGCAGAGTCATACCCCTACCTTTCCGACTCTTACCCCGGTCACCACCCAGCACGCGGCGACCGTCACCGCCATTGCCAGCCACAGCGCTGCACCCGAGAACAGCCGCGCACCCCCTTCCCTGAGCTGAACTGACACATTCACTCAATTTTTTACCCAATTCTGCTTAGGGAAGCTGAACCATGAAGACATACTTGATGGCAGCACTGGCCGTCGCCAGCCTGCCCATTGCTGTATCCGCAGAGGATCAGCACGAATCCACACTCAATGAAGTGATCATTTCTGCCTCACCACTGGAAGAACAGGCCGCCGGGATTAACCAGGCCGTCAGCGTGCTCAGTGGTGAAGAGTTACGCAACAAGGCCGCCGCCACCATCGGCGAATCTCTCAAGGATGAGCCCGGTGTCACCAGTTCCGGGTTCGGTCCCGGCGTCGGCAAGCCGGTGATTCGCGGTCAGACCGGCGGCCGTGTCCGTGTGATGCAGGACAGCCTGGGCACCATGGATGCATCCACTGCAAGCGGCGATCACGGCATCACTATTGAAGCATTGGTAGCCGAACGCATTGAAGTGCTTCGCGGCCCCGCCACCCTGCGCTACGGCAATGGCGCCATCGGCGGCGTCGTCAACGTTATCGACAATCGCATTCCCGATGAGGTGCCGGAAGAGATCAGCGGTGCCGTGGAATACCGCCACAACTCCGCCAACGACCAGAGCAGCAACGTGTTTTTGCTGGAAGGTGGCAAAGGTCAGTGGGCCTGGCACCTGGATGGCATGTACCGGGATAGCAATGACCTGGAAGTAGAAGGTTATGCCCAAAAGCCGGAGCCTGGCGAAGATCCTGAAGATCATGAAACCACCCATGGTTTTATCGCCAATACCGACACTCAGGCCCACAACGTCACCGGCGGCCTGTCCTGGGTGGGTGACGACGGCTTTGTGGGCATTGCCATCAGCCAGCTGGAAAACCTCTACGGTATCCCCCCAGCCGTTCACCACGATGAACATGCGGACGAGGAACCTGAACTGGTTAGGATCGATCAGCAACAGACCCGGATAGACCTTAAAGGCGAATGGGCCGATATCCTGCCGGGATTTGAACTGGGCCGCTTCCGACTGGGGTACAACGACTATGAGCATGTGGAAATTGAGGGCGGCGAAAAAGGCACCAAATTTACCAACGAGGCCTTCGAGGGTCGCTTTGAGCTGTTGCACACAGAGATAGCCGGCTGGAGTGGCGCCATCGGTGCTCAGTTGGAAGATCGCCGTTTCGCTGCCATCGGTGAGGAAGCGTTTATTCCCAAATCGGATATTCAACAGGGTGGTGTTTTCTGGACCGGCGAAACTCACCGTGATGACTGGAGCTACGAACTGGGCCTGCGCCTGGATCGACAGACCATTGATCCGAAAGCTGATTCAGAGATCAGCCACAATACCCAGAGCCTGTCAGCTCGGGCACTGTGGCAGGCCAGCGATGAGCATGCCCTGAGCTTTGCCCTGACCCGGGCCCAGCGGGCTCCCGCCATTGAAGAGCTGCTGTCCAATGGTCCACATCATGCCAGTGAATCCTTCGATCTGGGCGATCGCAATCTGGATGAAGAAACCAGCCACAATTTTGAAGTGGGCTATCGTTATGAAGGTCCGGTGGAACTGAGCCTGAACCTGTTCTACAACCTGATTGATGACTTCATCTTCAAGAAAAATACCGGTGTCATTCACCCCGACGAAGAACTGCCGATTTTTCAGTACCAGCAGGAAGACGCCACTTTCCGGGGTATTGAAGCCTCAATGCTCATCCCCGTGGGTGAACGCTGGGAAATTGAACTGTTCAGCGACTATGTGCGTGCCAGGCTGGACAAGAGCGGTGATGTCCCCCGTATTCCGCCTCTCCGTTACGGGGCCGCCGTCGATTACACCGCCTACAGCTGGAGTGCCGGCATGCGCCTGACCCAGGCCAATGAACAAAGCCACGCCGGAGACTTCGAAACGGAGACAGATGCCTACACCCGGCTGGATGCCCACGTCCACTATCACATTGATACGGCCTCTGGAGAGTGGCTGTTGTTCGTGAAAGGAACTAACCTGCTGGATGATGATATCCGCAACGCCACCTCCTTCCTGCGCGATGTCGCGCCAGAATCTGCACTCAGTCTGGAACTGGGCGCGCGCTTCAGCTTCTAAGCAGCTATGGCTTGATCACACTCGTGAGTTTTTAGTGTGATCAAGTCTTGGCATCCACAGCCAGGCGGGACAACATTACCGCATCAATACGGGTAACATGATTGCCTGGAATAACTGTTTACGTTCGGGGGAAGGGAGACGGGTCCATGAAAGTTCTGAAAATTCTATTGCTGGTCATTTGCCTGCTGGTTGTCGTGGTGATTGGCGGTATCGCGTTTTTACTGGTGGGGGTTGATCCCAACAGCTACAAGCCGGAGCTGGAAAAGCTGGCCCGGGACAATGGCGTCGAACTGAAAATGGAAGGCGACCTCGGCTGGTCATTCTTCCCCAACCTGGCAGTCCACGCCGGTACCACCTCACTGTCCGGCATTGATGACAGTGCTGGTATACCCGATGTGCGTTTTAACGATGCCAATTTCGTGCTCGACTGGAAAGCCCTGCTGGCCCGTAAGGTGCGACTGGCAGCCATTGCGGTAGATGGTGCCGATATCCGCGCCAGAACCGCTGCCGAAGCGGCGAATGTCGCCGCTCTGCCCGGGGCTGCAGCCGCCACCCAGAAAACCGAAACCACCGATCTGCCCTTTGAAGTGGCCATCGACAAGATGTCGCTCACCAACAGTCGTATAACGATTGTCACCCCCGGGGCTCCGGACCAGGTTTTCGAGCAGCTTAATTTCACCAGTGAAGGGCTGAACCTCGATAACCGGCCTTTCGACCTGAGCTTGCAGGTCAGCACCCAGTTGCCGGACCAGCCCAACCCCTTTGCCCTGGCTCTAAACTCCAGGGCGTCATTGCAGCTGGAGCCCCAGCAAGTCAGTCTGTCTGATGCCAAACTGACCCTGAAGAGCTTGGACAAACTACCCCTGACGCTGAGTTTCAATGCCAGTTATAACGGCGCCAACGACAGCTTCAGCCTCAGCGACCTGTCAGGCAGCCTGGGCTCCGCAAAAATCAGCGGGGCTGTGACGGGCGAGAAGATCCAGACAACACCTACGCTCAAAGGCGAAATTTCACTGCAGAACCTGCTATTAAAAGAGTTGCCCATAGAACCACCGGAAGGTTTCAGCCGCGTGGATCTCAGCACCCGGTTCGCCGCCTCGGAAAAAGCAGTTTCTCTAGATGACCTAAAAGTGGCGCTGGACAAGTTTAATCTAGGCGGCAAGCTGTCCATGCAACTGACTGCCCCCCGACAGCTGGATATGACCATCAATGGTAACGACCTGGTTTTGCCCGCTACTACAGAGTCCTCCAGCACCGAAGAGCAGGCGGCGATCTTTACCCCACTGCTGGCACCACTGGCCATGCTGGAAGGTGGCAAGGGACATATTGAAGTCAACCTGGCCAGTATTACTGCCGACAATATACGTGTGGAAAAACTGCACCTGAATATCTTCACCAATGGCAATGTGGTACAGATTGCCGATCTCTCCGGTGGTGTATTCGGCGGCGGCTTCAAGGTCAATGCCAAGGCGGACCTACGCAATAAAATTCCATCCGTCACATTCTCCAAGACCCTCACCGGCATCGATCTGAACCAGGCATTGGTCACCCTCGCGGAACAGGGTGATATTCACGGCCATTTGACAACGGATTTCAGCGGTACCAGCAGTGGCGACACCAGCGACGCCCTGATGGCCAACATGAACGGTAATGGCAAGTTCAGCTTTACCGATCTGCAGATGGACAAAATCAATGTTGAGAAAAGCTATTGTGAAATGGCTTCACTGGTGGAGGGAAAAACCCTCACCGGGCGCACCTGGCCCAACTACACCAAACTGAACGACATGCAGGGCACCATCCAATGGCAGAACCAGCAGCTCACTCTACCGGGCTTTACCACCGGTGTTGGCAACCTGCTGGTATCCGGCAGTGGCGGCGCCAATCTTGAAAAAGAAACCTATGACATGCTGATCAAGTCCCGTCTCAATGGTGACACCACCTCAGAAACCGGCTGTACCGTAAAAAGCAAAACCATCCAGAACCGGGATATTCCCTTTCGCTGTACCGGTTCCTTTGCCGAAAACGGCGGCGGCAACTGCCTGCCGGACAAGCAATTTATCAACCAGCTGATACAGGGAAAAATTCAGGAAAAACTGATCGACAAGTTCCTGAAACCCACAGAGGGTACAACTCAGGAAGGTGACACCAGCGGTGAAAGCACCGAGCAGAAAGACCCGAAACAACAGTTGATGGAAGGCCTTCTGAAAGGACTGTTCAACTAGTGGAAGATTGTTTTTCCAAAAAGCTGCTCCAGTGGTTTGACCAGCACGGGCGCAAGGATCTGCCCTGGCAGCAGCACATCTACCCCTACCGGGTATGGGTGTCGGAAATCATGTTGCAACAGACCCAGGTCAGCACCGTTATCCCCTACTTTCAGCGCTTTATGGCGAGCTTTCCGGATGTGCAATCCCTGGCAAATGCCGAGATCGACCAGGTGCTGCATCACTGGACCGGGCTGGGTTATTACGCCCGTGCCCGCAACCTGCACCGCGCGGCGCAAATAGTGGTGACAGAGTTTGGCGGCGAATTTCCTGACAACGTGGAAGCACTGCAACAGCTACCCGGAATCGGTCGCTCCACTGCCGGGGCCATCTGCGCCATCGCACACCAAAAACCAGCGCCCATACTCGACGGCAACGTCAAACGGGTGCTGGCTCGCTACCATGCCGTTGCTGGCTGGCCCGGGCAAAGTAGCGTGGCAAAAAAGCTTTGGGAACATGCTGAACTGCATACACCGCCTGAGCGTATCGCAGACTATACCCAGGCGATCATGGATCTGGGTGCCACCGTATGCACCCGAAGCAAACCGGATTGTGAAAACTGCCCTCTCGCAGATAACTGCCAGGCACTGGCAATGGGCGACCAGGCCGATTTTCCCGGCAAAAAACCGCGCAGGGAGCAACCCGTGCGCCGCTGCCTGTTTCTGGTGATTCGCAATCCCGAAGGCGATATATTGCTGGAACAGCGACCGGCCAACGGTTTGTGGGGCGGCTTGTGGGTCTTTCCCCAGTGTTCTCAGGAAGAGGACATTCACAACACCTGCGATCAACTTGGTTGCACCCCCAAAAGCTGGGAGTTACTGTCGACCCGACGCCACACATTCAGCCATTTTCATCTCGACTACCAACCCGCGCTGATCGAAGCCCAACAGGCGTCTCAGGTCATGGATAGTCCGGGCCTGGTCTGGTATAACCCTGCCTCATCACTGGAGCTTGGCACCGCCCAGCCGGTCAGGCAGCTCCTGCAACAACTTAGGCAATAACTTATCCATTAAAAGGTATTCCCATGGCACGTATGGTTCACTGCAAAAAATTTAACGAAGAACTGGAAGGCCTGGATGCGCCCCCCTTCCCCGGCCCCAAGGGGGAGGATATTTTTGAGAATGTCTCCAAGAAGGCCTGGTCAGAATGGCTAGAACACCAGACGCGGCTCATCAATGAAAAACACCTCAACATGATGGACCTGACCGCCCGCACTTACCTCAACGAGCAGCGGGACAGGTTCCTTTCAGGGCAGGAAATTGACGAGGCGGAGGGTTTTGTCCCGCCCTCGGAATAAATTCCACGGCTACCCTTGACGCTGCATATGTGAGAAGGTTTAATACGCGCCTTCTGAGACGCCAAGCGCCTCTTGGAACAACGCCCAGATAGCTCAGTCGGTAGAGCAGAGGATTGAAAATCCTCGTGTCGGTGGTTCGATTCCGCCTCTGGGCACCATAATTCTAAAGGCCTGCGACGAGTCGCGGGCCTTTTTCATTTCTGGGCTGTGCCAAAATTGTGCCCTGAATGTTTCCTGCCCTGCTTTAACGCCCTAATGAACCATTCATGGATAGATGATTAGTTGAAATTCATCCATATGCATCTGACAAAAGAGACATCAGTCATCTCTATAAATGCCGTTAATTAAGGTTCTGTCGAAAGAAGCTAGTTATTTTGTCGAAGGGTATCTTGTCCATCTGGTCGTAAAGATCAACGTGGTTTGCACCTTCGATAATCATCAGCTCTTTAGGCTCAGCCGCCGCAGCAAAGGCGGTTTCACTGAAATAACGTGAGTGTGCTTTTTCTCCATGAACCAACAACATTGGCCGTGGCGAAATCTCATCAATATAGGAAAGCAATGGCATATTCATGAAAGACAGCGGAGTAGTCAGCGTCCATGAAGCGTTGGAGTTAATCGCTCTGGGATGGAAACCACGCTCTCTGGATTTGTAATAACCCGCGTATTCGACCACAAACTGCGGCTCTCCGCCCTGCAGCTCCAGGGAAACCGGGCCAACAGCCGGCTTGCCATTTTCCGCATCGGCCCAACGCTGCTGTCCCAACTGCTCCAGCATTTTTGTACGAGCTTCGAGTGTCATGCTGTCGTTGTAGCCTTTGGACATGACCCTGGTCATGTCGTACATGGTACTGGCCACAACTGCTTTGATGCGTTTATCAACGGCAGCAGCATTTAATGCCATACCACCAAATCCACAAATACCGATGATGCCGATACGTTCACGGTCCACATTGCCCTGCAGGCCGAGAAAATCAACTGCGGCGCTGAAATCTTCGGTGTTGATATCCGGTGAGGCCACATGACGTGGCTCACCGCCACTTTCACCGGTATAGGACGGGTCAAAAGCCAAAGTAATAAAACCGCGCTCGGCCATGGTCTGGGCATATAAACCGGATGCCTGCTCCTTTACCGCGCCATAAGGTCCGCTGATGGCGAGCGCCGCCAGGGCACCACTGCTCTCCAGGGGCTCATACAGGTCTGCAGCCAGAGTGATGCCATACCGATTGTTAAAGGTCACCTTTTGATGCTTAACCTTGTTGCTCTTGGGGAAGGTCTTATCCCACTCTTCGGCAAGCTGGTTGGGAGCCTTCGCGAAGGCGGGAGCGGTTGTCGTTGCGATACCCATGGCTGCAATACCTCCTGCGATTTTCAGTAACGTGCGGCGGCCTATATCAGGAGCGCTTTCTCTATTCATTCCAGTATGTTCATTCATGGTCTTTCCTCTTTAAAACCTTTGGCCAGTCAACGTAATCTCAGCGGCTATTACCGCCATATATCTCGTCACTGACTTTTTCCTTCCAGATAACATTCTGTCCATCCTTGCTGCCGGTAATGACCAGATGCTTCATCGCACCGTCACTGGTGGCTCCATGCCAGTGATCCAGGTTGGGAGGACACCAGACCGTTTCCCCCGGCTTAAAACGGATGATGTTACCGTCACGGGTTCCGGTCAGTGCCGTTCCGGAAATCACTATCATGTGCTGCCCCGCGGGATGCATGTGCCATGCGGTTCTGGCGCTGGGCTGAAAGGTCACGTAGGCACCGGAATATTGAGCGCTCTGGTTTGCAGGAAACAGCATTTCCACCTCCACGTCGCCGGTAAAATATTGTTCCGGCCCCATAAAGGATTGTTGTGTTCCCTGAGCGTAATGCATTTGCGCAACCGGGGGCTGCCCGGCTGAGTCCGCCGCAAATAGCGATGGCGTGACGCTGCCCATCAGGGTGGCCGCCAGCGCCTTGATTAAACCCGCTGTTTTTCTCATGTCACATCCTCCACATTAGTTGCCAACACTTATCAGACACTCACGTCTGTCGAGAACTGTCCGCCAAACTCAGTACATACTATTTTCCTGACTCTACAAATGTATCAATAGATCAATTCGCCTGTATTATTGCCTAATCCTATCGATATACAGTTTTATGGTAGTTCACATAGGCACAATGAAATAAAGTATTCACCTAGTGCCTATTACAAATCCGTGATGAAGGAGCTGTAACCCATGCCCGTCAAAAGCGATGCCAACCCCAGCCCCGACAATTGGCAAAATGCATTACACCAGTCCATGGTGGAAATCATAGAAAGCCATGTTTCAGGAACAGCTGACTGGACAACCCCCATTCCCAATCTGAATTTTTTCCGCCGTGATGAGCCAGCAGAACCCTGTATGTGCCTGGTTGAACCCAGCGTGGTGATGGTAGTTCAGGGGGCCAAGCAATTAGTGGTCGGTGGCGATAGCTATTGCTATGACAGATCACGCTTTTTGATTACGTCTCTGGATCTGCCGGCGAATTCCGGGGTGCTAACAGCGAGCCCGGAAAAGCCCTGCCTGGGATTTTGGTTAAAACTGGATTTACGCCTGCTGGCTGAGCTGATCGCCCAGGGACACCTGCCCCCGCCAAAGGAACGCGCGACTTCAAAAAGTGTCGGCTTGGGCGAAATCATACCAGCCATTATGGAGCCCTTCAGCCGCCTGCTGGGTTTACTGGAAGAACCGGAAGCCATCGATATCATGGCTCCACTTATTCAGAAGGAAATTCACTACCGGTTATTGTTAAGCGACCAGGCAACGCTATTGCGGCAAATTGCATCCGTGGACAGTCAAGGCTATCGCATTGCAAAAGCCATCGACTGGCTGAAAGTTAATTACTCATCGCCACTGCGTATCGAAGAGCTGGCTGCCCGGGTACAAATGAGCGCACCGAGTTTTCATCACCACTTTCGTCAACTGACTGCGAAGAGCCCATTGCAATATCAGAAATGGTTGCGGTTAAACGAAGCAAAACGTTTGATGCTGAATGAACACCAGGATGCCGCCAGCGCTGCTTATCAGGTCGGATACGAAAGTCCGTCACAATTCAGTCGTGAATACAGTCGTCTGTTCGGCGCACCACCAAAGCGTGATATTGGAGAGTTGCGTCGTCATGCTAACAGTTTGTGAATCCAATACTGATTCGACAGTGTGCTTTCAGTTACACGACACCTGATGCGGATGCGTCAGGATACGTTATAGGCAAAGTGGGTCACACCCCTCTATTAAAAGGCTAGGACTCGATTGTAATCTCCTCAGTAACCGCTATATTGAACCGAATCAGTATTCGTAATCATTTTAACGGGAGGCTCTCTTTGAAACAGGTTTGGCAATTAACAGGATACGCATTTTTGACTTTGTGGGTACTTTCTTCTCCTGCTCATGCTGCAGGAAACGCAAAATCAGAAGACCAGAAATTCAGCTATATCATGGGCGTTCAGATTGGGAAACAGCTCAAAAATCAGGGGTTGAAAGATATCGATGCAGATGAAGTTAGCCAGGCGATCAAAGACGTTCTCAATGATCGTGATCTGGCTCTAAGTGAAACAGAAATGCAGGAACTACTCACCGCCAAACAGCAGCAATTGAATGCCGACCGCATGATCAAAGGAAAGGAAGCCAAAGCGGCCGGTGATCGGTTTTTACTGCAAAACAAATCAAAACCAGGTGTTGTCACAATGGCAAACGGCCTGCAATACCGTGTGATCAAAGCAGGCAGTGGCGTAAAACCCACAGCAACAAATTCTGTGGTCGCACACTACAGCGGCACATTAATCAACGGTACCGAATTTGACAGCTCCTACAAGCGGGGGCAACCCGCCACCTTTCCGGTCAATGGTGTTATCCAGGGCTGGCAACAAATTCTGCCAATGATGGCGACCGGCTCGACCTGGGAAGTGTTTATTCCCTCTAACCTGGCCTACGGTGAACGGGGTGCGGGTGGCAGCATCGGCCCTAATGAAACCCTGATTTTTAAAATCGAACTCATTGAAGTGAAATAAGACCATTAGAATCACTATTGATGTTGCTTCAGGATAAGTAAGCCTCGTTGGTTTGCTTACCGCAGCTAAAACCTCATCAACCAAGCGATGGATTCAAGAAAAGGGAATTTCGCCATGCCAACCTCATCCATGAAATTTGTTTTACATGCCAGTGAGCATGGCCGTTTTATTAAAGAGGGCTCACCCTTTTTAATAAAACAATTTCATCAGGACAAAAAATAATCATTTTATTTTCAGTGCATTAGAGGCCTAGTGATTTGCTTTCTCAGAGTTATCAGGAATGCACTCTAATAATTATTATGATGGCCAAGCCATCGTTAACATACTGTTAGCCATATAGATATGACACCACATCTGTACAAGATTGCATTTAATAAAATTGGGGATTACCAGAGATTTGAATTCGATGATTTTTCCAGCAAATTAAGACGCGGCCTTATGCTGTCCTGTTCCCTGCTGATTGTGCTTTGTGTGATTGAACCGGATAAAGCATCAAATTCATATGAGATAAATATTGGTGTACTTAAGGGTTCGATATCACAACCCTGGGTTGTCTATACAATGACAATAATTGCAGCCACTTATTACTTAAGTTACTTTTTCATTCATTTAAAAAAGCTTGTTATAAAAAACTGTGAGAAAAACTTCTCCGAATCACTTTTTTTCTTTCACCTAGCAGAAGCTGTGGCTAATACTAAAATTCGTGATTTCTGGAAAGATGCTAATGGAACATACCAGAATCGCCCTACCATTAATTTTGAAATGGCTGGAGGGGGCGCCGAGAGCATTTATCCAGTAAAGTCCACTCAGAATAACTTAGAACTCACTGATGAAAAATGTAGTGAAATAGATAGCGCAGATAACTTTTCAGTATTTCGAAATGCACAAGCCCACTGCAGTATCACGTTTCATTACGAGCCTAATAAAGATGATTTTCTAGCATATCATCAATATAAGGATCGGTTTCTTAGGTATCGCGTATCTGACTTTTTTACAGCAAAATTGCCTGTCTACTACGGCGTATTCAGCGTCTTTTGTGGAGTTATTAAGTTATTATTTTTATTACAAGTTATATGAGTTTTAGCTAACAAGCCAATCAAGTTCTCACGCAAAAAGCGCGTGCTGGGACCGCCAAACTGTGGCGGCCCCTTATTGAAACGTTATGCGAAGGTACCGTTAAAGCAAGCGTGGTGAAATATATACATGACTAATGAGCAACCTAAAAATCCATTGCATGGAATTACCCTAGAAACGGTTGTCACCAGGCTGCAAGAGCATTATGGGTGGGAAGGACTTGCTCAAAGGGTAAATATTAATTGCTTTAAAAGTGATCCATCAGTCAAATCATCCTTGAAGTTTTTACGAAAAACGCAGTGGGCCAGAGATAAGGTTGAGGCCTTGTACGTTTCAACATTCTCAAAGAATGATCCATGGGGAAAGTCCAGATAGGACGTTTAGTATATAAACATAGGCCTCTGAGTAGCCTGTGCCTCCAAACTGCTGCACGGTTTTCCGGCTGGTTAGCGCGGTGTTAAGACTACAATCCGATCAAAAAACACAACTCAAGTACCATTGCACCCCCATAGCCATCGCCTACACTTGAACGGAAACCGTTTTGTGGACTGTGTGATGGCCTACCGTCTAAACCATTTTGTTTTTCGGCCCCTGGTGATGCTTGCCATGTTTGTTGGCCTGGGCACAAGCTCGTTGGTCGTGGCGGCAGATGACTTTCCGCTGGGCAATAAATCCATTTACCTAAAGGATAATAGTGGGAACGAGTTTCCCATCGGTCAGGTGAGCTTCTCAGAAAATGGGAACGGCCTAATCACCTACGAACTGACTATGGCTACTGAGCGGTTTGCCGATTTCTTTTTATCCATGAAGGAAATGAAATGTCTGGAAGGTAAGGAAATCTGGTGTTTTATCCCCTACCCCTATGAGCACTCCCGCACGGTCAGTGCCTCTGACTTACGCTGGCTTGAGCACGATCTGCTATTCATGTTCAAAACCCCAACAGAGTTTGGCGCCAACCTGTGGAACGGTATCTATTACGACATGGTGCTTGAGGGGGGCGCGATTCGTGGCACGGCACGAGCCATTGATCTCAATTATATTTCCGCGCCGCCAGAAGACCTGGCCACCCCACCCTATGGCGAAGCAGAAATTGATGACCTGGAGACTGCAACACGCTGGCTGCCCTTTATTGAAATTCGCTAGTGAGATGAAGCATATCGCCCTACTTCTGAACTGTTAAAACCCGCCCGACGATCAGGTGCCACAAAAAGTCTGGAATACACTCTGCTCAGGGGTTGCTGGCATGGCGTACTCTGCTTTATCCGGGTCGAAAACAAAGGGTTTGGCCAATACATCCACCAGTTGATGAAATGGCTCGAAGTTACCGTCGTAGGCTGCGTCGATGGCCCTTTCCACTTGGTGATTACGGGGAATAAATACCGGGTTGCAGGCCAGCATACGGCTGCGAATGTCTGCAATTTTTTCCTGATCTGCGCTTGAGCTATTTCCCCCCGGACCAATACCCAAATGTTGCTGCCAACCCTTGACCCAACCGTGAAAGTCTTCGAGTAATGGATAAAGGCTTGTGTCAGAAATGGTTGAGCCATCCCAATCCAACCAATCGGACAACACCCGAAAACCGAGGGTGAAATCCACCTGATGCTTGCCCATCAGTGACAGTAGTTCCACCACCATCTGATTGGCGGTTTCCGTCTCCTGTTCCACCCCAATTTTGGTGCACATGCGCCGCTGGTAATTCTGCTGGTACTGGCTACTGAACCGGTTCAGTGCTTCCTGGGCCTGCTTCACAGCCTGCTCTTCCTCGCTGTCGATAAGAGGTAACAGGGCCTGGGCCAGGCAGGCGAGATTCCACTGGGCGATGGCGGGCTGATTTCTGTAGGCATAGCGGCCACTGTGGTCGATGGAGCTGAATACCGTTGTCGGATCGTAATGTTCCATAAAAGCACAGGGGCCATAATCCACAGTTTCACCACAGATCAGCATATTGTCGGTATTCATCACCCCGTGAATAAAACCGATGGATTGCCAGTGGGCCACCAGGTCCGCTTGAGCATCGATAACTCTGCACAGCAGCGCAGCATAGGGGTTATCAGCTTCCGCGACCTCGGGGTAATGACGGGCAATCACATGGTCGGCGAGCTGCTCCATGGTTTCGAAATCCTGCCGTGCGGCAAAATACTGGAAGGTTCCAACCCGGATATGGCTGCGCGCTACTCGCGTCAGAATCGCCCCCGGCAGAACCTTTTCGCGTATAACTTTTTCCCCAGTGGTCACTGCCGCAAGACTGCGGGTAGTGGGCACGCCCAACGCGGCCATCGCCTCACTGACTATGTACTCACGCAACACCGGCCCCAGGGGCGATCGCCCATCCCCCATGCGAGAAAACGGCGTGGTGCCGGCACCTTTTAACTGCAGGTCATAGCGACAACCGTCCTTACCCACCACTTCACCCAGCAGAATGGCTCGGCCATCACCCAATTGCGGGTTCCAGTTACCGAATTGATGACCGGCATACACTGTGGCGATAGGTTCTGCACCCTCGGGAATCACATTTCCGGCCAGCACGGCAATGCCTTCCTCTGTGGTCAATTGTTGGGGATCAATACCCAGTACTTCTGCCAGTACTGTATTCACGCGAATCAGTCCGGGCTTTGCCACCGGGGTTGGCAACTGCTGCGAATAGAGGGATTCCGTCAATTGACGGTAGGTATTGTCGAAGGGAATTTGCACAACATGTTTCATGGCTGGCATAGGGCCTTTATCACTGGGAAGTCGACCTGTGGGGTCTTCGGTTAATGGCGATGGTTACTCTAGCATAGCAGGGCCCGGGGCCACTCAGCTCCAAGCCTTTGGCGTAACTATAAAAGCCCCTTAGCAGAGGACTGTTTTCATAATTACAACAGGGCAGGTTCTCTGGTGTGCCCCATTTAAAGAAACTTGGCAAAAGGTCGATAGAAAAAGCTGTAGGAATATCGCATTATTCAATCTGTTTCAGGGACTACAAACCAGGGATTTATGGCAGCTTGATGTTTATAAACCATTGGCGAGATATTCGGCCATTTCTTGCACTGGCTTTAAGCTTGATCTGCCTGCCGACTGTGGCGGCGGACAAGGTCGTGCTGCAACTTAAATGGGAACACGAATTCCAGTTTGCCGGTTACTACGCCGCGATTTGGCAGGGCTACTACGAACGCGAAGGGATTGAGGTCGAAATCCGTTCGGCGGCCACACCGGATGGTACGTTTCTGTCTCCGCTGGATGAACTTATCAGCGGCCGTGCCGACTTCGCTGTCGGCGGTACGGACGTTCTTATCTCCCGCGGCCACGGCCATGACCTCAAAGTGCTGGCACCGATTTTCCAACGCTCTCCCGGGGCATTATTCGCCCTTGAAAAACAACCTATCGATACCGTTGAACAAGCCTCCAGGCTGCGCATAGCGGCGATTCAATCCGATGACACCCGGGTAGAAGCCCGAGCCATGTTCTACATGAATGGCTTTGACTCTGAGCGCGTCTCATTTGTGAATGTACCAGTGAGCATCGAGTCACTACTGGAAGATAAGGCCGATGCCATTGTCACCTACGGAATTTCAGCGCAGATTCGCGCCAGGGAGCTGGAACTACAACTGAACTCACTGAGCCCCAGTGATCATGGCATACAGTTTTATGGCGACACGCTTTATACCAGCGGAAAGCTGGCCAGAGAGCACCCAGACCTGGCAGAACGGTTTCTCCGAGCGAGCCTAAACGGCTGGCGTTACGCACTGGAACACCGCACAAATATTGCCAATCGCATTTCCTCCACATTGCCGCGCTACGTGTATCAGTACGATGACTTCCACACCTATAACCAGCAATTTGCCCAGTTAATTGATGAATACATCTTTTACCCGGTGGTAGAACTCGGGCAGGTTGACAGCAAACGCTGGCAGCGCACCTACGATATTCTTGACCAGCTTGGCGAAATCGAGTCCCCCTTCGATCCGATGACCCTGCTCTTCAAAAAGCCCAACGCTTCACAAGTCCCCTTATCCGCACTGGGCTGGAGTGCTATCGGACTGATGTTGCTGATGGTTGCCCTTATTTTATGGCGTAGCGGGCATAGTCGCGGCTGGCAGGTGGCCGTGCTTATCTTCATGCTGATTCTGGAACAGGGGCTGGAAGCCTGGCACCGGCAGGACTCCCGGATACAGCTATCAATCCAGGTACTGGAAAGACTTTCTGCGGTGCGATCGCACCTGGAACAGGTGCTGGCCCGCAACCTCGCAGAGCTGAGCGGTGTCGCGGCATTCATTGCGGCCAACCCGGACATCTCGGAAGCTGAATTTCATAATTACGCCGCCGCAATTCTCAAGGTCGATAAACAATTGATTAATCTGGCGGCGGCTCCCAACCTGATTGTCAGATATGTTTATCCCCGCCAGGGCAATGAAGCGGCCATCGGCCTTAATTACAGGGAGAATCAGGCGCAGCTACCGGCAGTCTTGAGGGCATTAGAAAAAAACGAACCGATTATTGCCGGGCCTGTCGACCTGGTTCAGGGTGGGCGGGCATTTATTGGCAGAGCGCCGGTCAGGGTCATCAAACCTGATGGTGAAGTCACTGACTGGGGAATTGTTTCCGCACCCATTGATGTGGCCGCCGTGTATCGTGAAGCCGGGTTACTGGACCCGGAACTGGGCCTGAAAATTGCTATTCGCGGTAAGGACGGTCTGGTTTACGAGAGTGACCCTTTTTACGGCCGGGAAGAGGTTTTTTCCCACCCAGACGCGGTATCCCAAAGTGTCAATTTTGGCGGTGGTTCCTGGCAAATCGCGGCGATCCCCAGTGGCAATAGCTATACCAATAATCCCAGGTTATACCTGATAAGGGTTTCATCCGCGCTTGTCGGCTTTCTGATCCTGTTGTTGCTGATGACCTACCGCCGCAATCTTGACAGCCAGAAACATTATCAGGGGGTATTGCGCCGGCATACAGAGTTCCTACGAGAAGTGGAAACCGTGGCCAAGGTGGGAGGCTGGCGCATGGATGCCTCCGGCATAATCAGTGAGCTTTCAGGGCAGGCTCGCGCCTTCCTGAAGCTGAAAGGGAGTGAAGCCTCATTGCCGGTCAACATCTTTGCCAACCAGTTTGTTTCCAGCGAAGCATTGAGTGTTTCTCAACTGCTACACGAGGCACTGAACAGTAATCGAAGCGTGGACCTGGAAGTAAAATCCCGGGATGACACCTCTTGGTACCGCATCATTGCCGACCCCCTGGGAGATGGTGATGATCGTGAAATGGTGGGCGCCATCCAGGACATCACCGAGAAGAAAATTGCCGACGCCAAAATTGAACGACAGGCCAATTATGACAGCCTGACTAACCTACCGAACCGGGAGCTGTTCCGGGATCGCCTGGAAACGGCCATGGCGAGAACCCGCCGCACGGGAAATTCCATTGCCCTGCTCTTTGTGGATCTGGACAATTTTAAATCCATCAACGACAACTACGGCCATCGGGAAGGTGACCTGGTACTGCAGGAAGCCGCTCGGCGAATCACCAAATGCCTACGGGAATCCGATACCGTCGGACGCCATAGCGGCGATGAATTTACCGTTATCCTCCACGATGTGGCTAGCGATGCCATTGCCGACCAGATTGCCGCCAAACTGGTTGAGGCACTGGGCCAGGCCTTTATTGTCGGCGGTGCGGAAGTGCACTCTGGCGCCAGCGTCGGCGTGGCTTTCTATCCCGGGGATGCAGACAGTGCTGAAGGCTTAATCGTCAATGCCGACCAGGCCATGTATGAAGTCAAAAAAAGTGGCCGCAACGGCTGGTATTTTTATACCAGGGAAATGCAGCTCAGATCAGAACATCGCCACCACCTCTACAATGATTTGGTGGCAGCTATCCGTGACGATCAGCTCAGTATCCACCTGCAACCGATTCTCACCACAAACTCACAGACAGTGATTGGCTGCGAGGCCCTGGCTCGCTGGCAACGACCAGATGGTTCATGGCTGTCACCGGCGGAATTCATACCCTTTGCCGAGGAAACTGGTCTGGTTAACCAGATTGACTATCTGGTCATGGAAAAAGCGGCGGCGGCATTGCAAGAGATTAACCGCCATCGCGAGCAACCCATCACCCTGTCTATCAATGTTTCCCCAAGGCTGTTTCACACCAAAGATCAGTCGCTGGAGCGCTGGATGGAACTGGTGCGAAAAATCAGCAAAGAGCTGCCCATCACCATTGAAATTACTGAACGCCTGCTGATAGAACAAACTCAGAAAATCACCCGAATACTGAATGAGCTGGCAAACATGGGTATTGGTATTTCCATCGACGACTTTGGCACCGGCTATTCTTCCCTGAGCTACCTGACCCGCTTCCCCGTGACCGGTCTGAAAATAGACCGTTCGTTTGTTAACGGTATCGGCACTAACTCTTCCAGCGAACCGGTTATCGAGACAATTCTCGCCATGGCCGGCAAACTCAATATCCGTGTGGTGGCAGAAGGCGTCGAAACTCAGGCTCAGTTCGACTATCTCAGGCAGTTGGAATGCGATTACGTTCAGGGCTTCTTTTTTGCTAAGCCGATGCCTGTCGAAGAGTTCTCCGCCAGAGTCATACCCTTCTGTACCCAATAAAAAAGCGGGGCATATGCCCCGCTTTTACGTTTCAACCTAACTTATTGAGCCCTTTTAGGCAGCGTTGCCGGCTCTGGATCCTGCGGTTTAACATTCAGCACAGGTGCCGGAGAAGGATCGACCGGTTGGGCCTGGATCTTTCTGGCCGGGGTCGGAGAAGGATCAACCGGCTGCGCCTGAATTTTCCTCGCCGGTGCTGGAGAAGGATCTACCGGTTGGGCCTGAATCTTCTTCGCAGGTGTGGGCAGCGGATCTACCGGCTGGGCTTGCACAGGCAGTTTCGGTGCAGGCGGCTGCTGTTGACCCCCAAACTTCATTTGTCCCTGCTGACCACCCAATTGCGGGTTCATTTTAGGCTGACAGGTGTAGTACCAACTCAAGCCCGTGTAATCCTCACCTGTCCACTGGAAGTCGTCTGCCTTTTCATCTTTTACTTCAATCTGCAGACCAAACTGACGCTTAACTTCTTTGCCTACCATTTCCCAGGTTTTTTCCGGGTCCAGGTTCATCACATAGTTGAAGTGATGCTGTTTGAACCCTTCTGATCCGTTATAGGGAATGGACGGTGAGGTATAGATACCAAAGCCACCCTGGGTGATGGTGTAGCGCACATGACCTTTACCATGGCCTTTGAAGCCAACACCAAACTGCAGATTGGCAGGGCAAGTGCCGGAATCATGCAGTTTGTTAGTGGTAATCTGACCCTGGGTGATGGCCAGGGGCTGGTGTCCGGCCTGGATATTACCGCTGCCGCCCAAGGGCACGGCAGTAATCGGTCCTTTGGGTTTGGCAATCTGGTTCACCATGCCAGAAGAACCTGCTTTACAGATCACCTTGACGCTGCCACCAATAACATCTCGTTCAAAATAAGGGGAACCGCTGCCCAACTTGCCGCAAGCCGCCACACCGGTAAAAGAGGCGTTCAGGTTAACGGTCTGATCACTGTTCATCACCTGCATTTTGGTCAGACCCTGCTGCATTTTGTTTGCGAGCATATCCTTACAGACCTGAACCGGGTCAAAACCCAGTTTGTTGAGTGGTACATCCATCGCAGCCTGAGTCCAGCCGATAGAACCGGCATGTTGATGGGGTATGCCTGCTCGGTAATTATTACTGGCTTCCAGGATTCCGCCGCTGACGTTCTCAATACCGTAGGAGATAAAGGTGTTTTTCAGGACATTGTTACCCTTACAACCCGCTTTAAGGCGACGGTGGAAGGAAACTGTGTTGCCACTGGTCACATTGGCATACACGCCATTGACCGGTGCCACGTAAATTTTTCCGTCATTCACAAAGATGCCGTCACCGGACGTGACGTCGACGTAATCCACAGTATCACCTGCCAGTACGGAGCTGCTCAGAATCCCGCAGGCGATTGCCACCGCTGCACACATGGTTTTCTTTTGAAGCTTTGAAGAGCGGTATATAGATTTCATTTTTCTTTCTCCTTTTCACCCTATAAGTGACTGATTAGTGTTTTTACACCACTCTGTCGTAGATACTTCCAAAACGGTTCACAGTTTTTTTGAAATTTTATAACTTTTTAACCAGGCCTGACCCGAATTGTGGGTCATATCCTGGCGGCCCCAGATCCTCTGCGGCCTCCAACACCTGATTTACCTGCAGTCCCGATGTTTTTGCCAATGCAACCATCGCAGTTACCCAAGGGCTGGCAAATGACGTACCGCTGGCATAAAAACCATGGCTGGCCTCATCTGCAGCCCAGACATCCACGCCAGGCCCGGCCAGGGCCGGACCTCTGAGCGACACGGGCGCCCGCCGATACAGTTGCTTGCGAATATCCACTGCGGTGGCCCCGATCACCTGCTTATGGGAGGCGGGGAACATCATTCCACTCTCGGGCCCATCATTACCCACTGCAGCCACCATCGTAACCCCGCGGCTTATCAAAAGATCAATTACCCCTTCAACCAGATGGCTATAGCCGCCACCGAAGCTCATATTCACTACCGAAGGCAATGGCTGAGCTTTGGCCAGTTCATTCAGACCGAGTAGCCACCAGTCGGTGCGGGTGTGTTGCCGCCCCTTTTCTGAGTCGGAAAATATATTAATCGCAAGCAGGTGTGCCCCTGGCAGCGCGCTTTGTACCTGGTTTCTGCCCACCAGGAGACTGGCGACGGCAGTTCCATGCCGGGTCGGTTTATTTTCAATACCGGTGACATCGCTGATCGACAGGTCGGCTCCAATCAACGCTGGATGCTGCCGGTTCACAGCTGCATCCAGCATACCGATATACAGGTTGCTGTTAGCAGGCTCGTCGCCAGTAATCCCTACCAGGTGGCGGGCGTATTGTTTAGCTGATGCATGGCCTGACGCATGGTAGCCCTCAGGCTCAGAGCTTTTCGAACCCTGCAAAAAATACCGCTGATTCAGCTCAGCCGCTTTTATTGGTAACCGTTGCTGTGCCTGCTCAAGCATCCTGTGTGGGTCGGTCTGTGCTGCAAAACGGTATACCGTAAGCACCCGCCCCAGGCCTTTCAGCAGTTTGCGCTTTTTGATGGTCAGCCCAAGCGGCAGCAGGCTAAGTCGTTCCGCCTCGGCAATCTGTACGGATTCAGACATCACCAAGATTTCATAGAGGAGGGAATCGACACTCTGGTTACCCGCTGACAGAGGTTGAGCAGGTTCGGGCATAGCAGGCATTGTTTCGGACAGAAGTTTCGTTCCCCGCTCGGGTTTGGTGATACGGGGTTTTTCCGTGATATTCACCTGTCGATTCTTACCCTCCCCTGTGCCCGCAGATTGCCAGGGAGTATCTTCGCGAGAAGAAGATTCTGGCTGCGGGCCGCCAGTCATTTCTTCTATTTCGGCAGGAACTCGGCCCGCGTTGGAAGAACTTGCCGCGGGGTGTTCTGTGGCACTCTCTTCAGGTCGCTCATAAGGTGTTTGAGGAATGCTGCGCTTATGTGCAGCGGCATCGCTAGGGATAACTTCCGGGACGATTCGACTGGCTGGCTCTGTTCCCGCCTGCCCCGTGGGGTGTTGTTCCTCAACTGATGGCGCATCAGTTCTTGCACTCTCAGAAGGTAGTGTTTGGGCAAATAGATTTACAGCCAGGCACAGTGTAAGCCATGGGATCAGCCGGGCTATATTTCGGTTATTCACGCTCAATAACCTGGACGTATTCAATCAGTGGCGATTCTTGCAGTATCCTGAGTAGCGAGGCCTGTTCTTCAGGCATGGGGACACGCACAATGACCATGCCCAGTGCGGATGGTCCGGCAACCACCTCACCGTCAATACCCACAAGCAAGGTCTGTATTTCCTTCCAGGAGGCCTGGTCGCGGAAAATCAGTTTGAGTTCCAATTGTTGCCCTGACACCTGTTGCACCAGGGTCTCACCGCCCAGTAATTCCACATCCATTTGCTCAGGTACATTGACCAGCAATGTGAATTGCACGGCAATCACCATCACGGCAGCAATGGTTGCAATTTTTGCCAGTGACAACCGGCGTTTTTCAGGCTGTTGCTGCAAGGGCAGCATTTTCTGAAATCGCCGCCACCCCATTTCTGTCGGCGCAATCACCGATTCCTCTTTGCGAACAGATTCCTGTAACTGACGCAGTAAAGCCACTTCCGCTGCTGCCGCCTCGGAACGCTTTAGTAGCGCTTCGACTTGCGTTTTCTCATGGGGACCCAGCGTCTCATTGACATACCAGGGCAACAGCTCCATCAGTTTTTCATCACTGTCTTGATCATTCATAACGGCCACTCAGCAGTATTCATACAGTTAGTAGTCGTTTGCCGTCAAAAAACGGTTCATGTCATCGCCGGTACAGATAGAAAGCGGCTCAGACAGGACAACAGCAGTTTTTTTGCCGTCATCATGCGGGTTTTTACTGTGCCTTCAGGAATATCCAGAATGCCGGCAATGTCCGGGTAGCTATAGCCTTCGTAAAAGGTCAGGTAGACAACCTGACGGTGGCCGTTGGCCAACTCACCGAGGCAGGTTTTGACATGCCGGCCATCTTCTGCCGATAACTGCAGATCCAGTACAGAGCAGGTCACGTTGTCTCCCGCATCGTGATCAATGCTGCTTTCATCGTCATGATCGTGACGAGCACTTTTGCGCACGTGATCTACAGCCTTGTGATGCACGATGGCAAGCAGCCAGGTTTTCACTGACGAGCCACCCGAAAAGGAATCTCCTTTCTTCCACACCTCCATCATTACCTCATTAAGGACTTCACCGGCATCCACCGGATTTTTGACTGTTTTCAGCGCAAAACCATAAACGGCACCTGAATGCCGCTTATAGAAACACTCCATGGCAACCTGGTCGCCGCTGGCGATTTGCTTCAGCAGTTCTTCATCCTGAACCATGCAAGGCCCCTGCTCCGCTGTGCCGATTGCCGATCCTTATTGGCCAGCGCTATAGATAAAGTCAGTCGACGGACTCTGCCCGATGATCTGTCCATGGGGATTCAAAGCATTGATACGCCACTGGTAGGTTTTCCCGTCGGTAAGTTTTTCGTTAACCAGTTTGGAGAAGGTGGTCTTGTGGGGGGTCTGCGGCAACAGCATGCCGCCAATGAAGACGGGGGGCTGCTGACCCAGTTTCTGAAAAACCTGCAGTTGATATACCACGGCCCCTTCCACCGGCGACCAGCTCAGCTCGGTCTGCTGATCGAGAGTTCCGCTATCCGGCGCGACCTCAATTTCGACCATTGAAAACCGTGGTTTGGCAAGAACCTGGTAGGCGGCCTCAACAAGGCGATCCGGATCCGGGCAATTGAAATCATTGCCGCCAGCGGGGGTCTCCTTTCTGTCAATCAGGCAGAAGCGCAGCAGGTATTTTCCGGGACGCTGGGTGGGTAACACAGGGCTTTGAATGCCGACCTGTTGAGCCGCACTCAGTGTTTGTTTCACAAGGCGCAGGGTACGGTACATGACCAGCCCTTCTGTACTGCCGGGCTCGGCAATTTGCCAAGCACCTTCCAGAACACCACTGCCACTGTAGTTCACGTCCAGATTGGCCAATAACTCCTCACCCGGTTCCACCACAATAAGATTGGTCTGGTTTGGGAAGCTGAGCCGCATTCTCTGTACTTCAAACAGGTTAAGCTCACGGGTGGCACGCAACCCACTGGTAGTGAGACGAAATGTCACATCTGCATTAATGCCTGTGCCAAAACGCGCACCCACTTCGGTAAAGTGACGACGAATCACCACTGCCGTCAAACCCGCAGCCAGCCAGGATTGCACCTGGGCACCGGAAATCTGAAAGGTTTCCGAATAGGTTGCAGTAGCAGGAGTGATCGAGCCCGCCAGTATGGTCAGGGTCGGTGCATTAGCCACCTCGGCCCGAACAGAAAATCGATCTGTTGTCGTCTGCACCTGCCAGTTAATGGTGAAGGTGTTGTTTTTGTTCGCCATCAACATGGAAGCCGAGGCATGCCCGCTGGCACTGGTCACGGCGGCCATACTCGGCCCGGCCATCAACAGTAATGCCAAACCAAGAAGTTGAACCAGAGCGGCGCGGTTTATCTTCCTATTCATAAATACCGTAATCATTGTTTGATTCCTCAATCCCTGTTACCGGCCCAATACAGGTTAAAACCCAGATTGATCTGCCAGTTTTCAAAATCATCATTGGCCACTTTGTTCTGCTGACGTCCGTAACTGCCATTAAAAAACAAATCCAGTCCCGGCTTGTTGACGCGTGCTTGTAACGCCTTCCAAATCAGCTGAAAAGTACCCGTGTAATTGTCCAGTTCAGAGTCCATAAATTGTGGATCTCCGAAACTGTTGTCGTTGCGGGTGAGAAAATAGTTCAGGGTAAACAGTAATTTTTCAGGTATTAACTGAACCTGGGTATCAATTCCGGCATTGAATGTTTTGTATTCATTATCCACCCGGGATTCGTCAAACTCGCTCCATTGCAGTGTTGGAGATACCGTAAGGCGCGAACTGGGGTACCAGCTCAATTGCAGGGATGTCAGCCTGTTCTTGCTATCCGGCTGCGGTGTATAGATTTCCACCATATTCTGGAACACAGCCTCGCTGTGATCGTCGATATCGGTGAGCGTGTGGCTCACGCCCCAACTCCAGGTGGTATTACTGAACGTCGCACCCAGGGAATATTCGCGGTTTTCATTGTCGACATCGAACCCCGCCAGCTGTGCGTCACCATCACTCTGAGCGCTATCCGTGTAATGGTAATAGGTATAAAAACTGGGAGACCCCAGCAACCCCCAAATCTTACGTTCAGGGTTGATAAGCGGGGTGTAATAAAGATCCAGGCCGCTGTAATCGATGGACAAGGTTGCGCGCTCGGGGTCGTGATCGACGTTATTTTCCTGGCGCATCACATCAAGGGTAAAACCCAGACCACCTTTGTTACCGCTCAACGTGAGACGGCGGGATTCCAGATCCCCGGCCAACGCGAGGTTGGAAATACTGTAAAAATCTGCACCCACTTGGTTTTGTTGAAGGGTGAGGTCCCAGTAATCCAGTCCGAGGGATGGCAAATCTCCGTTAGAGTTTAGATTGAGCAGCAATTTGTAGGCTTCGTCTTCCTGTTCTCCTTCACCGTAACCGATACCATCACTATCAAAATCGGAATTGGCATATTCCAGATGAAGCCATAGGGAACGACTCAACCACAGTGAATCCAGGGTAGTATTCCAGCTGCTTCCACCATAAACGGTATCCGAATCATTCACAGTAAAACCACTGCCAGCTGTAGTTCCCTCACCATCAACAAAACCGACTCCGACACGAAGTCGATCCGGGTATGCTCCCAGAGGTATAAAGGTCAGATAGCCTCCATAGGTCTGTTCGGAACTGTTATCCGGGGAGAGTAAATCATCGTCGTAGGCAATCGTGGTATCGCTGACAACATTGAAAAAACCGCCCCGCAAGCTCTGGTCGGCATTGGCCAACTGTGCATTCACGCCCCGGCGCTGGTAGCTGGAAAACAGCATGTTTTCCTGATCGACCAACGTATTGCCAGCGAAAATAGCCGAACTCCCGTAACTGCCCCGGTGAGTCAGCCCCATCTGGTAGTTGGACAATGACCACTCGTTACCGTCGGTACTGTTGGCGGAGTTAGAGTCATAGACTGACTGCAGGTTGGCGGTAAACTCAAGATTTTGCCTGGTATGGGTGATATTGGCATCAATACCGCCGTTAGCGCTGTTATGGTCTACACCTCTGAAGCTCTCGTTCTGCTCCTCATCCATTCGGGAACTGGTATTCAGGGTGCTGTTGTACTGCCAGCTGGTCGAAGGCTGAGGCAGCAGGGTGATCTCTTGCTCTGCCAGGGTTTGCACCTCGCCATCGGCGTAAAAAGCGATCACGCTGGCCAGGTAATCACCTTCGGGCAATTCTGTACCAATGGCCACTGTAGCGACATCATCACCAAACTCCGAAAAACTGGTGACATCGTAACCACCAATTTCTACGCTGAGGTTCAGAAGCTCTTTCTGTTGTAGTGGCTGCTGGAATGCCAGCTCAACGGCTGTGCCACCATGAGCCGATACCGCGGCCAGGATTGCACTGACGGCAAGCACATATCTGACACTTTTATTACCCAAACCAAACATCACCCGGTTACTCCCTGGTTTTCTTTTTCAGACATGGGCACTCCATGTCCTGACTGACTCACAAAGTCTGCTGATTAATAATCCGGTGCTTTATCCACTATCTCAGCAAGTAGCAGGCACATGACCAAGGCTAGTTGAGAAGCAACTGACCTTGGTCGAAAGAAACAACAAAAGAGTTCATTCACATCTGCCAGCAAGCAGGCCAAAAAAACATCTTTTTAACCATGTGGAAACCCATCCCGCAGGTTTTTACTGACTAGAAACTTATTTCCAAAATAATCAAGCGGTTAGCATTTTATATCGCCAGTATATGGAGTAACACCGTTTAATAACTTATTTGTGACAACTGGCGTATTCGATCAGACCGGCAACTAAATTGTCTTTTGTTACCATTAACGAGCAAACCACCATTTTCCAGCCAAAAAAAACGGCCTGCATATGCAGGCCGTTTTCGCTAGCGGAGTGTCAACTATCCGCGCAGTGCGCTGAGGATCTTGTCCACAGTCTCCTTGGCGTCGCCAAACAGCATACGGGCGTTCTCCTTAAAGAACAGCGGGTTTTCCACACCAGAGTATCCTGTCGCCATGCCGCGTTTGAGGATAACCACCTGACGAGCCTTCCAGACCTCCAGTACCGGCATACCAGCAATAGGGCTGCCCGGGTCTTCTGAAGCCGCCGGGTTAACGGTATCGTTTGCACCAATCACCAGCACCACGTCGGTCTGCGGGAAGTCGTCGTTGATTTCATCCATTTCCAGAACGATGTCATAGGGCACATGGGCTTCAGCAAGAAGCACGTTCATGTGTCCCGGTAAACGACCCGCCACCGGATGGATACCAAAGCGAACATTGACACCCTTGTCACGCAGGAACTTGGTGATATCTCCCACGGCATTCTGAGCCTGGGCCACCGCCATGCCATAACCAGGCACGATGATGACTGAATCGGAGTTCAGCAATTCCTCGGCCAGTTCATCCACCGAGGTTTCCTGGATGGTCTGGTCCCCCAGATCCGCAGAAGAACTGCTGCTGGTTTGGCCAAAACCACCGAGAATCACACTGATAAATGAGCGATTCATGGCGCGACACATGATGTAACTGAGGATGGCACCACTGCTGCCCACCAGCGCACCGGTGACAATCAGCAGGTCATTCCCGAGCATGAAACCGATTGCTGCCGCCGCCCAACCAGAGTAGCTGTTGAGCATCGAAACCACTACCGGCATATCGGCACCACCGATGGCCATGATCAGGTGAATACCCAGAACCGACGCAATCGCGGTCATCAGAATCAGGGCAAATATTCCCGCAGCCTTGCTTTCCGCACCGACGAACATGATGCCCAACACTATCGTTACCAGCAGCGCCGCCAGGTTCATATAGTGGCGTCCCGGCAGGGTCAACGCCTTGCTGGGAATTCTGGCGTCGAGCTTACCGCAGGCGATCAGCGATCCGGTAAAGGTGACGGCACCGATAAAGATGCCCAGATAGATCTCAATCAGCTTGATGGTGTGCTCGGCACCGTGGGTAACAATCAGCGGTTCGATATAACCGGAAAAACCCACCAGCACGGCTGCCAGACCCACAAAGCTGTGCAGCAGCGCCACCAACTGGGGCATCTGCGTCATTTCCACTTTGTTGGCGAGCACCAGGCCAATGCCGCTACCTATCAGGATTGCCAGAACAATACTGACGATGCCACTGCCGCCAAAGCTGGCGATGGTCACGATGATGGCGATGAAGATTCCCGCCACACCGTAGTAGTTACCCCGTCGCGCGGTTTCCTGATGACTCAGGCCGCCGAGACTGAGAATGAACAAAATGCTGGCCACAACGTAGGCCACACTGACGATTCCATAACTCATGGTGTGACCCCCTTATTTGCGGAACATTTTCAGCATGCGATGGGTGACCCGGAAGCCCCCTGCAATGTTAATGGTGGCGATGAGCACGGCGACAAAAGCCATGATACCCACCGCCGCGCCTTCGGCACGCGCCAGGTGTAACAGCGCCCCGATCACAATAATGCCACTGATGGCATTGGTGACACTCATCAGCGGCGTGTGCAGTGAAGCCGTGACGTTCCAGATCACCTGCCAGCCGATAAAACAGGCCAGTACAAACACGGTAAAGTGCGTCAGGAAACTTTCCGGCGCATAGGCACCGATGCCAAGCAGTGCCAGCGCCGTGACCGCCAACAGCGCGATCTTGCCGCCCCACTTACGCAGCGGCGAGGGTGCGGCGGCAGCCTTACCGGCCGGCGAAGGCTCTTCGGTACTGGGCTTGGGCGCAGCAACCGATACTTCAACCTTGGGTGGTGGCCAGGTAATGGAACCTTCCTGAACCACGGTCAAACCGCGGATAACAGTATCTTCCATATCCACCACCGGCTGACCGTCTTTCTCTGGTGTCAGGTCAGTCACCAGATGCACCAGGTTACTGGCATAAAGGTCACTGGAAACCTTGGCCATGCGGCTGGGCAGGTCGGTATAACCGATGATAGAAACATCGTGATGCACAGAGACAATGCCCGGCTCGGTCAGCTCACAGTTGCCGCCGCGCTCGGATGCGAGGTCGACAATCACACTGCCGGGTTTCATGGATTCCACCATTTCGGCGGTAATCAGTTTCGGTGCAGGCCGGCCGGGGATCAATGCAGTGGTGATGATGATATCCACCTCTTTGGCCTGCTCGGCAAACAGTGCCATTTCTGCCTTGATGAACTCGTCGCTCATCTGCTTGGCGTAACCACCACCGCCGCTGCCATCCTCGTCACCGAAGTCCAGCTCCAGAAACTCGGCGCCCATACTTTCCACCTGTTCTTTTACTTCCAAACGGGTATCAAAAGCACGCACGATAGCACCCATACTGTTGGCGGTACCGACGGCCGCTAGGCCGGCGACACCAGCGCCGATGATCATGATTTTGGCGGGGGGCACCTTGCCGGCAGCAGTGACCTGGCCAGTAAAGAAACGACCGAAGTGATTGGCCGCCTCGATGACCGCCCGATATCCAGCGATATTGGCCATGGCGCTGAGGGCATCCATTTTTTGGGCCCGGCTAATTCGGGGCAAGCTGTCGATAGCGAATGCCGTCACACCCTTTTCAGCAAGCTTGTCGAGCAGTTCAGGGTTCTGGGCGGGCCAGATATAACAGGCCAGGGACGCTCCCTGCTTCATCATGTCGACTTCGTGGCGGTCCAGTTGGGGGTTATCCATGGGCGCGCGCACTTTCAATACAAAATCCGCTTGCCCCAACAGTGAGGGGGCATCCACCGCAATGGCGGCGCCGGCGTTCACATAGGCCTCGTCGTCGTAATGGGCGGGATCACCTGCCCCCGACTGAATCAATACCTCATAGCCCAGTTTGATGAGCTTTTGTACCGAGGCCGGTGTAGCGGCAACACGCCGCTCGTCCGGAAAAATTTCCTTCGGGATACCTATTGTTATCATCAGCATTCTCTCCAAACCTGATCTCGGGTCAGGTGCATAGTCCATAAATGTAAACACGCAAAGCGGGTTCGCCTAACTTGTGACTATCCAGCCGGAAAAACATGACTGTGCCGTAACTAAAGCACTGAATACTTTAGAAAACCAGCATATTGTCAGTTTTTTAAATAGTAAAAGTGTTGCTGCTCCTACAACCGCTTTGAATGTTACGCCATACACAGACAGCGTAAATCATTCTTTTATAGGATAGTTTTATGAGATATATAAGAAATTATGATGAGTTACGAAATCGCATAAGCCATCTTTTACAAAACATTTACAAAAACGCCCTCAGGCACTGCTTTGACGCTACTGATAAAGAAGGTCTACCGTCCTGGCTCTGGGAAGAACTCCACGCTGACAACCTCTCTATAACCCCCATTGCACTGAGGGCCGGCACCTTATCACGCTTGCCCATATTTACCACCCGCAGCGAGAAAAAAATCAGCGACCGAACAGTTTTTTAAGTAGCGCTGTGGTCTGTTTGGCTGGATCCTGCCGAATGGCCGCCTCTTCCCGGGCCAGATAATAGAAAATACCAGCCATGCCTTTTTCAATGGTGTAATCGGTGAGATCGGTTTTCAGGTCCGGGACAAATGGCAGGGTTTTGTACTTGCCGGCAATACTGTCGTAAACCTGCACAGCACCCACCTGACTGAGGCTGTCGGCGATTACCGGACGCATTGCCTCACCCAGGGGACCACTCATTTTGTCACGGAAGTACTGAGTAGCGGCATCTTCAGGGCCATCATAGATATTGCGGGCGTCCTCAATAGTCATCTCGCTGATGGCATCCAGAAACAGCGTCTTGGCCTTTGGCGTCGCCGCTTCGGCAGCCCGGTTCAGCCGTGTTTCAAGTTCCACCAGGCTGGCACCCATACCAACCTTCTCCAGCAACCCCTTGGCCTGCTGGATTTGCGCAGGCAATGGAATATGAATCTGCTCGTCCGCCAGAAAGCCATCGTTGGTTCCCAGCTGTGAAACCACCTTGCCGGTACCCACCTTGAGGGCCTCCTTGAGTCCAGCGGCGATTTCCTCCACCGACAGGTTGTTCAGCGCGGGAGCAGAAGTCTCGGTAGAGGTACCCGTGGCACTTTCAAGTAACTGACGACCGCTCTCCCACCAACTGGCGGCATTCACGGCAATGGAGAACATCAGCAATGACAGGGTGATGAAATGAGTTCCAAGCTTCATGGGTAGCACTCTCTGATCCTGAGAAATGAGCGCATAGGGTAGCACGCCTGTTGAGCGGGGTTAATGGCAATTCACTGCATAAACAAGATGAAGAACTCGACTATGAAAGACAAATTAAGGATACAAAAATGTCTATAATTAACTTTAATAGTCTATTTTAACTTATTGTAATTATTTAACTTCAATCCCGTATTGGGTTTCAACTTTCAAGCGCCACTCTTTTTGATTTTCTTTTCCTACCTGATATACCCACCCCTGCACCTCAATAAATCGACCTTGCAGGGATTGATACCAACTGCGGTCAAAGCGGTGCCAATGCTCAGAATAGGTAATGCCTACCAGGCGATTATCCAGCACAAGACGCCAACTCTTTTTGCCCATCGTTATTGCTGTCACTTTGCCTTGTACCCGATGAAACCCACCAGCAGAAATATCTGAAGCCGGCAGTGGTGCAATACCCCCGGCACCCCACAGACCAAGTCCGGAGGAACGGGCTCTCGCTTCGGCACGGGCGAGACATTCTGCCTGGCTCAGATTAGGCGGAACAGCCACATGATAGGCAAGCCCCTGCTCTAGCAAATGCTGCTCCAGGCTTTCACCCCGGGCATTAAACACGTGCGCCAGCACACGCCCGTATCGATCTTTGGCCTGTTGGCCGCCAATCATCGAGACCTGCCCGGCGCTGCGGAGAAATACCTCCACCGCCCGTGTTGCAGCTGCTGCCAAGGGTTGATTCGGTCTGCCATCGCGCCCCATTTCTGTGGCGTTGATACCAATCAGCCGCAGCTTGCGACCATCGCTGAGCTTCAGGGTATCGCCGTCGTAGACATGATGAACGGATACGGGCTCAAACTCAGCAAATGGCTCACAGGGCATTTCGGCCCATGCTGTGCCGACAAAAACAAGGTGAAGTAAGATAGAGAGCCGCACAACAAAAAACGCGCCTCGGGCTTTCGCCGGAAGCGCGTTTTGGCTGCCTCGAAAGGCCAGCAGCATAAACTTATTTCTTGGTAGAACGACCGGAGAAACGCTTGTTGAAGCGGTCGATACGACCACCGGTATCAACAACTTTCTGCTTGCCGGTGTAGAAGGGGTGGCACTGGGAGCAGACATCCACGTGGATACTGTCACTCAGGGTAGAACCGACTTCAATAACGTTGCCGCAACTGCAGGTTGCAGACAGCGTGCCATAATTCGGGTGAATTTCTGCTTTCATTTTCTCTTTGCCTCTGTATCTTGCACACCGCAACCCGATCTCTGTTCAACCCGAATCTACTGTCTGGGATCAGTGTGCACATCTGGTACACTGCAAATCTCAGTCAGGTTTTGGCTGATTGCCAATGCGTTCAACCATTCGGGATGCCTTTCAATTATGTCGGGCACCGCATGCCGCCTTAAACGGAGCGCGAATACTACCAGAAAACAGCCCTCTTTCAAGGTTTTAGCATAAAATCACTGCGATGACTGATCCCGCCATTCTCCGCATTGCCATTCCCTCTCCATTGCGGCGGCTGTTTGATTACCTGCACCCTTCCGAACTGGGCACTTTGCCAGAAGCAGGCTGCCGCGTTCTGGTCCCGTTTGGCCGTCGCCAAGTGGTTGGCATCGTCATTGAGCAGGTCAGCACCAGCGAATTGCCCGCAGACAAGTTGAAACCCATTGCAGCATTGCTGGATAGCGAGCCCCTGTTAACCCGGGAGCTGCTGGAAATGGGATTATGGGCCGCAAGTTACTACCAACACCCTATCGGCGAAGCACTCAGTTCACTACTGCCTGTGCTGCTGCGCCGCGGCGAACCGCGGCCGAGCATTGCAGATCCAGCATGGCAACTGACCACCTGCGGCAAAGGGCTTCCGGAATCAGCACTGTCCAAAGCGCCGCGACAACAACAGGTGTTACAGCTGTTACAACAGCGCGCTGTCAGACGCAGCGACCTTCAACAACTGGGCATCAGCGCCACCATATTGCGCCAGCTGGAGCAAAAAGGGTTGATTGAACAGACTGAGTTGGCACCAGAAGCCAGCGTTGATCTGTCAAACCTGCTGGCGGAACCCGCCCTACCCCTTTACCCGGAACAACAACAGGTCCTGGAACATATCGAGCTGTCGGGCTTCCACAGCTACCTGCTGGATGGCACAACGGGCAGCGGTAAAACCGAGGTTTACCTGCAGCTGATTGAAAAAGTGGTACGAAGCGGTCGCCAGGCACTGGTCATGATTCCAGAGATCAACCTGACTCCCCAGACCCTAGAGCGCTTTACCTCGAGGTTTAATTGCCCGGTGGCCGTAATTCATTCGGGGTTCACGGACAGGGAGCGCGCACTGGCCTGGGAGCAGGCCAGAACTGGGCGGGCAGCCATCGTCCTCGGCACCCGCTCCGCCATTTTTACGCCGTTAAAGAACCCGGGCCTGTTGATCGTTGACGAAGAACACGACAGTTCTTTCAAGCAACAGGAAGGTTTTCGCTATTCAGCTCGGGATCTGGCTGTGTGGCGCGCCCAGTCGGAACAGATACCCTTGATTCTGGGTTCCGCCACGCCGTCCCTGGAGTCGCTGCACAACTGCCAGCAACAGCGTTATACCCGTCTGGTGTTGTCTTCCCGTGCCGGCGCGTCACAGCTGCCAACCTGGGAGACCGTCGATGTTCGCCAGCACCACCTGTCCGCAGGTTTTTCCCGCGAACTGATTAATGCCATGCAGACGCAACTGGATGACGGCAACCAAGTGCTGGTTTTCCTGAACCGCCGGGGTTTTGCCCCAACGCTCAGCTGCCACCAGTGCGGCTGGATTGCCAACTGTCACCGTTGCGAAGCCCGGCTCACCGTCCACCGCCAGATTAATCGCCTGATCTGCCACCACTGTGAGTTTCAGCAGACAGTGCCGACGCGATGCTCGCAATGCCACAGCGTGCAGTTACAGTGCGTGGGTCAGGGCACAGAGCGAAGCGAGGAAACCCTGGCAGCTCTTTTCCCGGATTTTCAGGTCATTCGGGTCGACCGGGATACGACTCGCCGTAAACAGGCCATGCAGGAAATTGTTACAAAAATTCATAGCGGTGAACCCTGTATCCTGGTTGGCACACAAATGCTGGCCAAGGGGCACCATTTCCCCAATGTCACGCTGGTGGCAATACTGGATGCCGATGCCGGACTGTTCAGCGCCGACTTTCGAGCTGCGGAAAAAATGGGCCAGTTGATCACCCAGGTGGCGGGACGAGCGGGACGGGGAGACAAGCCCGGCATGGTCATCCTGCAAAGCCAGCACTGTGAGCACCCGCTGATTTCCACCCTGATGTACCGGCCCTACAGCGAATTTTGCGAAATGTTGCTAACTGAACGACGGCTGGCCCAATTGCCACCGTTTCGCTACATGGCTTTGCTGCGTGCCGAAGCCCGCAACATGGCTGACGCTGAAAACTTCTTAGCCTATGCCCGCCAATTGGCAGAGCAGCAGTTTTCCCCCAGCCCGGACATCAGCTACTTGGGGCCGTTGCCCGCACCGATGGAAAAGCGCAGCGGTCGTTTTCGGCAGCAATTCAGTATCACCTGCCGCGAAAGACCCCGGATCCAGCAGTTGATGAGCTGGCTTTGCCCAAAACTTGAAGCGTCTCCTCTGGGAAAAAAAGTGCGCTGGTCGGTAGATATCGACCCACAGGATATGAGCTGATAACAGCATTTAATTGGAAGCGCTGGCGGCCACTGTGAGTTAATCCTACAATGGCGCCCAGCACAGGAGTAGTGTCTTACCCATGACCCGGGATTACGCCAAAAAAGCCTCGCAAAAAAACCATAAACGCCCCAGTGCAAGAAAGAGTCGCGCCGCAAAACAGGGTGCGCCAGGATGGCTCTGGTTGCTGGCCGGAATTCTGCTGGGGGGATTGATAGTGACGCTCTATCAACTCGCCAATACCGAAGATAGTGGCGACCAACCTGCACCACCAAAAACCAAACCCCAACAGCAGGTGCACGAAGAACCGAACGGCAAGCCTCGCTTCGATTTCTATACCCTGCTGAGAGAAACCGAGGTGATTGTTCCGGACAACCCCACCCCGGCCAATCGCACTGGAAGCGAAGCAGCTCCCGAGCCTAAAGTCACCGCCGATGAAGTATTCCTCCTGCAGGTGGGGTCATTCAAAAGCAACGCGGATGCGGATAGCCTGCGGGCCCGTTTACTGTTACTGAATCTCAGCACCAGCATTGAAATGGTGAGCCCGAGAAAAGGTGAAACCTGGCACCGGGTGCTGGTCGGCCCCTTCACCAACCACTCCGATGTGACGGAAGCCCGCAATCGCCTGGCAAGCAACGGTATTGATTCGTTGTTGTTGAAACGCAAAGAATAATCAGAACTGGCTTTCCGTGTAATCGACGCCAGAGAAGCGGAAGTTCTAACCGCGGAATTTTCGCCCCTTGTGGTGTCGCTCCAAATTTTCGGTCCGCTTCTTTTCGCTTTTGCGCAACATCACATAAGTGGCACCAGTGCCACCATGCTGGGGTTGGGCGCTGTGGAATGCCAACACTTCTTCAAACTGGCGCAACCACTGATTGGTGCAACTCTTTAACAGCGCCGGTTTTTCACGGTTCTCACCACGGCCGTGAGTGATCAGGGCACAGCGAATATCGTGTTTAACGCAGTCACGGATAAACTGGTACATCTGCTGTCTCGCCTGCTCAACGGTTAACCGGTGCAGATCCAGCCTTGAGTCAATGGGGTATTTACCCAGCCGCAGATTCTTGTAGACACCGTTTTGCACACCCTCGCGCTTGAATGCCAGCACATCCCGAGGCTTAACCATGGGAATATAGGCTTCAGATGTCAGACCATCCGCGTCCTGAGCGATTTCCTGTTGTGCAGCCTTGCGCCGCACAACCAGTCCAGGTGACTGCTCCCTGACTTTGTTCAGCAGCACGCGATCCGAAGGTTTTGAAAGGGGCATCACATCGCCCATCTCCTGCTGGAATAAATGATTATCGTCGTCGCTCACTGCCAGACTCTCGTGACATTACTGGTGATTCGGGCAGGCAATTATAGCCCCGACGGCTCTCAGGCTGCATCTGTGTGAACCTGGGCGCTGCCCATAAATCTGGATCTGGCCAGTTCATCGGCCACATCACTGGTCGCAGTTCCGGTGGCCTTTGCCCGCTGAAAGATTTCAGGCAGGGTTTTCGCTGCCATTTGGTCGATATGGCGTAACACTTCCTGGCGGTCGGCTCCAAAATACTGATAGTACACGTCGATTAACCCCCCGGCGTTGATGACGTAATCTGGCACATACAGAACCCCTGCAGCCTGCAAGCGCTGGCCGTCCTCCGCAGTCGATAACTGGTTGTTGGCAGAACCGGCAACCACAGGCGCGGCCAGCTCGCGAAGACTGGTTTCATTGATCACCGCCCCCATGGCACAAGGTGAAAACACCTCCGCCGGCTGACGCAGAATATCTTCCGGCAACACAGGAATGACACCCAGGTCGGCTACCGCCTTTTTCAGGTTATCTGTGAAGATATCCGCAGCATAGACTCTCGCACCAGCAGCGGTGAGCAGGCGCGCCAGCTCGTAGCCGACTTTTCCCACCCCCTGAATGGCGACACGAATACCCGCCAGCGCATCCCAGCCCAACTGGAAACGCGCTGCCTGCTCAATGCCGCGAAATACACCGTAAGCGGTGTAGGGAGAGGGGTCACCACTGACGCCGGCAGCATGTTCGAAACCAGTGGCGTACCGTGTTTCTGTCGCTATCGTGGCCACGTCCTGTTCACCAATACCAACATCCTCCGCGGTCACATACTCCCCGTGCAGACTTTCCACCAAGCGCCCCATTGCTTTTAACAGCTGTGGCGTTTTATCCCGCAGAGGATCGCCAATAATAACGGCCTTGCCACCGCCCAGATTCAACCCGGTAATGGCGGCTTTGTAGGTCATTCCCCGGGACAGGCGCAGCACATCAGCGATCGCTTCATCATCGCTGGCATAGGGCCACATGCGGCAGCCCCCCAGAGCACAACCCAGGTTGGTATTGTGAATGGCGATAATTGCCTTCAGGCCACTCTCTTCATCGTGGTGGAAAACCAGTTTTTCGTGGCTGTCATAGTCGGGGTGTTGAAACACACTCATGATCATTCTCCTGCTGCCGACCGAACCCCATCGGTCGTACTGTCACCCGGGTCGATAATGCGCACGGGGGCACTGCGATACCCGGCCAGCAATGACTGTTCACGCAGCCTGGCCAGTTCAAGATTTTTCGCCTTCACATGGCCAAAGCCGCGTATGCGTTCCGGTAACGATGCCAGTTCCACCGCCTGTTGATAGTTATCCCAACAAAGCCCTGCGAGTAACTGCTCCAACAGGGACCGATAGTCCGCAATCAATTGCCGCTCCATCTTGCGCTCGTCACTGTAGGCGAACGGGTCCAGGGAGCTGCCGCGCAGAAAACGCAGCTTTGCCAACAACCTGAATATCGGAATTATCCAGCTGCCAAACTGGCGTTTGAGGGGTTGCCCGGTGCGGGGATCACGCCGAGCAAAAACAGGTGGCGAGAGATGAAATTTCAGGCTGAAATCGCCTTCGAATTCTTCTCGCAACTGGCGCTCGAACTCGCCACTGGTATACAACCTGGCCACTTCGTACTCATCCTTGTAGGCCAGCAATTTAAAATAATTACTGGCTACGGCACGGGTCAACGCCATGTCCTGTTCCTCGCAGCCGGGAAAAGCTGCCCGTTCTGCACTACGCACCCGCTCCACTTGCTGGCGATAGTGATCTGCCAGATTGTGGTCCTGAAAATCCACAAGGCGCTGGAAACGGTCATCGACCAGTTCATCCAAAGTGGTTTCCGGCAGCTTCGATGGCGACTCATCAACACCGGCCAATGCCATCACGCGGTCCGGGTCTACCGCATAGCGGCGCCCCCAGAGAAAGGCTTCCAGATTCATATCCACCGCGACATTGTTGAGGGTGATGGCCTGCTCGATGGCCTCACGGGGCAACGGCACCAGGCCCAGTTGCCAGGCATAACCCAGCAGCAGCATGTTGGCGCTTATGGCATCACCCATTAATCCCGTACCCAGGGCCGTAGCGTCCATCAACCAGGTGCGTTCATCACCGGTTTCCTCCCTCAGCACCTGGGCCATCTGCCCGTAGGGGAATGGCGCATCGGGGTTGTGGGTAAATTCCGCGGTCGGGGATTCGTGACTGTTGAGCACCGCCGCGGAGAAGGCACTGTTCACTTTTGACAGGGCCTCCCGGGATGAGGACACCACCAGGTCGGCACCCAGCAGCAAGTGCGCATCACCCGCAGGAATACGCACGCCATGAATGTCTGACTGCTGATTGGCGATACGCACATGACTGGTGACCGAGCCGAATTTTTGCGCCAGGCCGGTCTGAGTCAGTACCGAGGTACCTTTGTTATCGATATGGGCCGCCATGCCCAATACTGAACCGACGGTCAGAACCCCCGTCCCGCCTATACCTGCCACCAGGATGTTGTAGGGAATATCAATGGGTGCGACCTCCGGTTCCGGCAAATCTGACCAGGCAACATGATGTTCCAGCCCCTGGTGTTTGCGAACGCGGCCACCATGTACGGTAACAAAACTCGGGCAGAAGCCTTTCAGACAGGAATAGTCCTTGTTACAGGCGGACTGGTCGATCATGCGCTTGCGACCCAGGGCCGTATCTTTGGGAATAATCGACAGACAGTTGGACTGCTTGCCGCAATCGCCGCAACCCTCGCAAACCTGTTCGTTAATGAACACGCGTTTCGGCGGGTCCTGCATAATCCCTTTTTTGCGGCGACGGCGCTTCTCGGCGGCACAGGTCTGTACGTAGATCAGTACACTGGTTCCTTCAACTTCACGCAGCTCCCTCTGCACAACATCCAGTCGGTCGCGGTGATCAATGCTGAGCCCTTCAAAGTGTGGGAACTCACCGCCAAACTGCTTAATATCATCCGAGACGACAGCAATGCGCAGGACACCCTCTCCCCGCAGCTGCTGCACGATGCGATCAACAGACAGAATGCCATCCACCGGCTGGCCACCCGTCATCGCCACCGCATCGTTGTAAAGGATCTTGTAGGTAATATTGACACCGGAAGCGACTGCCGCCCGAATGGCCAATAGTCCAGAGTGGAAATAAGTCCCGTCCCCCAGGTTCTGAAACACATGGGGGGTCTCGGTAAAAGGCGCCTGTCCCAGCCAGGTCACACCCTCACCACCCATTTGGGTAAAGGTGAAAGTCTCCCGATCCATCCACTGCACCATGTAGTGGCAACCGATACCGGCCATAGCCATGCTGCCTTCGGGCACCACCGTGGAGGTATTGTGAGGACAACCGGAGCAATACCAGGGTTTGCGTTCCAACATGGCCGGCTTGCTATTCAGCGAACGCTCCTTGGTCTGCAAAAAAGCCAGTCGTTTTTCCACCGTGTCGCTGGTGTAGAAACGACGAATGCGGGCCGCAATCACCTGCGCGATCAACGCGGGGGTCAATTCACCGAGATTTGTCACCAGCAGTTCGCGATGCTCATCGTACTCACCCACTACCCGGGGCCGCTTATCTACCGGCCAGTTGTAGAGCTGCCCGGTGAGCTGATCTTCGATCACACTGCGCTTCTCTTCAATCACCAAAATTTCTTCAAGACCATCGGCGAAGGTATGCGTCATGGACGGTTCCAGTGGCCAGCTCATGCCCACTTTGTAGAGACGCAAGCCAATTGCCGCGGCAAGCTGCTCGTCAATGCCCAGGTCGTCCAGGGCCTGAAGGGTATCCAGGTAGGATTTCCCGGTGGTGACGATACCCAGCCGGGCATTGGGACTATCCAGCGTAATGCGATTGAGGTTGTTAGCCCGAGCAAAGGCCAGAGCGGCATAAATTTTGTAACGTTGCAGCCGCTTTTCCTGATCCAGCGGGGTATCCGGCCAGCGTCCATGAACGCCATCCGGCGGCAAGTCAAAATCCTCGGGCAATACAATACGGATTCGACCCGGGTCAATTTCCGCCGAGATCGATGCATCACAATTCTCCGTAATAACTTTCATGCCCACCCAGCAGCCACTGTAACGGGACAGCTCCCAGCCATAGATACCCAGATCCAGCACTTCCTGAACCCCCGCCGGATTCAGTACCGGGCAGGTGGCACCGATGAACATATGGTCACTCTGGTGTGGCAGGGTTGACGACTTACAGGCGTGATCGTCACCCACAACTGCCAGCACACCGCCATATTTGGAGGTGCCGAAGGCATTTGCATGTTTGAGTACATCCATGCTGCGATCCAGACCCGGCCCTTTGCCATACCACATGCCATAGACCCCGTCATAGCGGGCACCGGGAAACAGGTTGACCTGCTGACTACCCCACACCGCTGTCATGCCAAGGTCTTCATTGACCCCGGGTTGAAAATGCACATTGTGTTTATCGAGAAAAGAGCGCGCTTTCCAAAGCGCCTGGTCCAGGCCGCCAAGCGGCGAACCACGGTAGCCGGAAATATAGCAGGCGGTATTCAGACCACGCTGCTGATCGCGCTGATGTTGCAGGATGGGTAAACGAACAAGGGCTTCTATACCGGACATGTAGGCCCGGCCTTTATCGAGCAGATATTTGTCGTTCAGTGAAACATTCACAGACACCTCCTATGCAAGGTCACTGTGCCGAACCAGGTTTTTTTATCTGTCGCGCCCGGGTCTACTCCCGACAACGGCGCTTTTTCCTGATTCTTCAACAAAAAGCATAGTGCATATTTCCGGCAATAGAGTTGCTTTCTTTGCTTATTAATCCTATATAGTTAGAATATTTTTTTGTATTATATTTATAAAATAAGATTTTATGTCAAAGCTTGATCAGACTGATCTCAATATTCTGAAAATACTGCAAACTGACGCCTCACTCAGTGCCCAGGATGTTGCGTCGCAGGTAAACCTCTCCACCACCCCCTGCTGGAGGCGGATAAATCGGCTGGAGGAGACGGGCATCGTGCGCAAAAAAGTCGCGCTGCTGGATGCCGACCTGTTGGGGATGCAGATGGTTACGTTCGTCAGCATTTCACTGACGCGCAATGATGAAGATTCGCTGGAAGCTTTTGAGGCACAGGTACAGCAGTTTCCGGAAATCGTCGAGTGCTATACCGTCACCGGAACCATGGATTATTTTCTGAAAATCATCACCCGTGACATCCAGCATTTTGAGACTTTTCTCAGGCAGCACCTTGCGCGACTACCCTTGATCCGGGACCTGCACTCCAATGTTGCCGTTACCCAAATCAAATACACCACCGAACTGCCACTGGACACACAGATGTAGGCGATCCATGCAAACAGCAGGGGCATGGCGGGTTATTGGGAATCGTCCACGGACAGGTGTGAAGTATCCACATCGCGGTCGGGCACAATGTTACGCTCTTCTTCTTTCAGCACTTCGCTACCCGCCTCGGCTAATGTCATGTAGGACGTGTCGATATTGGCAGGAGTGAAGTCACGGCGCTGTTCCGGGGTCAGCACATCGGCACCCACCGGCGCCAGATCCATATCACCCGCCGGCAGTGATGAAACACTGGATACCGGCTCTGAGTTGGCAACCGCTTCTGGGCTGGCTACCGGCATTGCATCCACAGGCTCCGGTGAAGCCTCTTCGCTACCGGGGGCAGCAGGGCGAATATCCACCACGGCACCTGCCCTGTGCATACTGGCCTGGTAGCGCTCAGCCGTCGACTGATCGAGCCCACGTTTGATCACCACCGGCCTGCCGGAAAACATGCCGTCAATGCGCGCGGGGTCGGCTGAAAACAACTCGCCAAGCCGCTGTTTGACATCGACAATGGATTGGCCGGGTACCACATCACCCCTGAACACCACTTCGTAACTGATTTCGCTCACTGTCGTCGGTTCCCTGTTTAACCATGGTTGTTGCTGATCCCGCGCCGGGTGTAAAACCGACACAGGAAAAGTCTAGCAATTAAACAGCAACGATGCTCCACCAATCCGCATGATCGTGCCCCACCTCTCAGACTGCAGATCACATCAACAGAATGGCCAGCCAGGTCAGCAGTACAAACAGCATCGACACGAGCACAGCAGCAGACCCCAGGTCCTTGGCCCTGCCGGATAAATCATGGTGATCCAGACTGATGCGATCGATGGCCGCCTCCACCGCTGAATTCAGCAACTCGACAATCAACACCAGCAATACCGAGCCGCAGAGCAATACCAGCTCTACGGCATTGTCCGCCACCACAAACGCCAGCGGCAGCAAAATCACCGACAATAGCACTTCCACCCGGAAGGCCTCTTCGTGCTCAAAACAGGCTTTTAATCCCCGCCAGGAATGCAGGGCCGCCATGAAAGCCCGCCGCTTGATCAGACCGCGCAGTGCCATGTTCAGCTGTCGCCTCCATTAATACGTTGATCCATTTCCCTGGAGGGCTCCGCTTCCCGGGGACGGCCAACCACCTTGGCAGGAACTCCAACCACGGTGGTATGAGCGGGAACAGGCTCAAGCACCAGGCTCCCCGCGCCCACTTTGGCGCCTTGCCCGACTTCAATATTGCCGAGAATTTTTGCACCGGCGGCGATCAACACGCCACAGCGGATCTTCGGATGGCGATCTCCGGCAAGTGCACCGGTACCGCCCAGGGTTACCGAATGCAGTATGGAAACGTTGTCTTCAACGACGGAGGTTTCGCCAATCACCAGCCCGGTGGCGTGGTCAATCATGATGCCACCACCAATTTCTGCCGCCGGATGGATATCCACGCCAAACACTTCGGAAGCGCGATTCTGGAGAAACAGGGCCAGTGAACGGCGTTGTCGCCGCCACAACCAATTGGCCACCCGGTGTACCTGCAGGGCATGGAAGCCCTTGAAATAGAGCAGCGGCATGCAGTAATGGTTACAGGCCGGGTCCCGCTCCACGTAGGCACTGAGATCCCGTCGCATCCGGTCACGGGTCTCGGCATCGTCCGTCATGGCTTCAAGCAATACCTGGTGGATACTCAGATCGGAAAGCACACCATTGCCAAGCTGTTGTGCCAGAGTGTAGGCCAGCGCCTCCACCAGTGAGCGGTGGCTCAGTATCGACGCATAGAAAAAGCTGGCCAGCACCGGCTCCCTGGCCGCCATGTCAGTGACTTCCTGCCTGATACTCTCCCACAACACATCTGCTGTGCCCTGCTCTACTGTCAAACTAGCCATGCTTTTCCCGAAGTGGAGGCAAAATAAATCTGTCGATGACTTCATCAAGACGAGCCACAACCGCCCCCCTCAACGCCAGCTGGCTATTATCCAGAACTTTGCGGACAAATGCCCGATCCAATTTTGCTTCGAACTGCTCTGCAATCGGCAGGTAACTCAAATGCCAGGGCTCGGGAGCGACACCCCCCCGATCTTCCGCGTAGGGTCGGTCAAAGCCGAATACCGCGGCATGTTGTTGCAGCCACCTCGAGAGCGGGGCAAATGGTCCCCCCGGGGCGTATTCCTCGGGGGTTAACTGCAGCTGGTAACCCGCGTCCACTGCGGCACGATCCCATACATCCATATCCGTACCCCAGTGGTGCCTGGAACAACCTGGCAGCGCAGACCAACGAAGAATTGCCCAAAGAACATCCATCTCTCTCATCGCAGCTAGCTCCAGCGGCTTGCCATGGCTGTCCAGCAGCGGGCGCTGCCCTGTTGCCTTGGCATTCCAGATGGCCAGTTGCCTCGAGTAATCCCGGTAGCCACTGGCGATCTGGATATCCAGCCCTTGTTCTGCCGCAGCGGCTTGCAGTGCACGAAACGGCGCCAACACCGCCGCGTGCAGCCTGATGCCACTGGCAAACTCATCGAGATGATCACCGCTCTGGCCGCTCATCATGTCAAAAGAAATCGCTGTGGAATTCACCCGCTGCCGACCCTGTGGCTAATGGAGAAAAATAACACCTTAATATGACAAAACGTATTTTGCTATGCTCTAGCCACAACCCAGAAGGAGCGGCTTGTCATGCAACAAGAAATCGAACAGATCCAGGCCATTTACAACACCATCGTAGAATTTTTCGTCACCTACAGCTTCCAGTTAGTGGGCGCACTGATCATTTTCCTGATTGGCTCAATTGTCGCCAGCAAAGTATCCCGCATGGTACTCGCCCTGTGCGAGAAAAAAGAACTGGATATCACGCTCAGCCGCTTTATTTCCAGCTTTGTAAAAATCGTTATTCTCGTGGGTGTCGCGATCATCGCCCTTGGCAAAATAGGCATCAGCGTCACACCCTTTGTCGCCGCCATCGGTGCTTTATCTCTGGGTGCCGGCTTGGCAGTTCAGGGGCTTCTGTCCAACTACGGTGCCGGCCTGAATATCATTATCACCCGGCCTTTTGTGGTGGGTGACACCATCAAGGTACAGGGGCAGGCAGGTCTGGTCGATGAGGTGCATCTGGCCTACACCGTGCTCAGGGACGAAGATGATGTCAGGATCACCATTCCCAACCGACATATCGTGGGTGAAATTATCCATAATTCCGCCGAAAACATGCTGGCTGAAACCACGGTGGGCGTCAGCTACGACTCTGACCCCAAACAGGTCATTGAATTATTGAATCGGGTATTGGCACAGCAGGGAGTCAGCGCAAACCGCCAGCCACTGATCGGCATCGATAACTTTGGGGACAGCAGTATCAACTTCGGAATTCGCTTCTGGGTCCCGACCCAGAGCTTCCACGAAACGCGGTTCAAAGTGAACAATGCCATCTTTGAAGCACTGGGGCAGGCTGGCATCACCATTCCCTTCCCGCAACGGGAAGTACGCATGCTGGGAGAGAAACACTAGACTGGTTTTGCCTGGGGTGTATTGGCCTCACTATCTTGCAAGCTTTCGGGTTCTCGCCAGGTAATCTGGTGAGGATCGAAGCCTGATGCCAGTGTCGGTTTAACAATCATGAAATAGGGTGACAGATCGAAGTCACGCGGTGCATACAGGCTGTGATGGCGGATATGCAAGATTTCCTGATGGATTTCTTCCATGTCCGGATCAAGGGTCTTCTCCAGAGTCACCTCCGGCAATATCGGGTAACGAATAGACTGGAACGCCTGGGCTATCAACGACGAGCAGATAGCTCGCGTGGGGTCACCACTGCCCAGTGCCAACATGCGTCGCCGCCATCGGTTGGGTATCGGCGGTGTCTGTATCAGGTAACGCATCAGATCAACAATATTTTTCAGGTCGTACTGATGCCCCAGACGTTCCAGGGCGTAGCCCAGCAAGTCATTTATTTCATCAGTATCCAGATTGACCGGTCGGCAGATACGGGTTTGCAAATGCTGAAAGTGACTCAGGTGAACCAGCCTGACCCCATCCTGAACATCTGCTTCGATCAGCATACCCTCCTGCCCGTCATGATGGCCAACATACAATGCCGCATGGGACCAGGTCGACTGGGTGAGGTATTTGATAGCCAGACTGAAACGGCTGACGCCTTCCACCAGGAGAACATCGCCGGGCCGAATCGTGGAAGCCAGAAGGTGTGGGCGGCTGGGAACCGTGCTGAGGTACCGCGGTTCTGACAGCTTATGTGCCAGCCAGCGACCAATGCGCTCCAATACCAAGTTGGTCAGCTCCGGTTAATAAACGCCGTATTTACCCAGGTCAATGGAACCGGCTTCAACCACGGTCACGGGGAACCGCCACCAGCCCATATTAATGCGCGCTTCCAGCTCAAACTCCACAGCCTGAGTGGGGTTCTCCATAAAGGCGCTGATAATTTTCAGGCCACTGATCAGGTTTGCCGACGCCTGTACTTTAACCGTTGACTGACCGTAAGCGGGTAGCGGGCGCAGGCCGCCGGAGACGCCGCTGATCAGCTTTTGACCCTGAAGCTTGAGGTTGTATGACATACCGGTGATGTTCAGCTCATGCGAGGTCGGATTGGTCACCTGCAGCGTGATCAGGAAATTCTGCTGCAGCCCCTCATGGGAACCGGGCTGCACGTTCACCAGATGGACTTCCGGTTTCTGGGATGTAGATAACAGGGCACAGCCGGACAGCATGCATAACATCACAAGCCATCCCACCAGTCTTAATCGGCGCATTCAAAAGCCCCCTGTTAATCTCGAATTGCTGTCGTGGTTGTACAACCCGGTTACCGCACCACCCTGATTACTGACAACGCCAGCTCACGGATGTTGCCGCAAAAAAACATTACTCGCCACCTTAATTGTGTCGCCGGGCCCTCAACCCGGAAACAAAATATGTTATCTCGTTCATCTGCACAACACTGCGCGTACCGGCCCCGGAGTTTTGCTAGAATCTGCCCGCCCGAAAGCGCACCTAAAAATAAAAGTCCCCGCGGACCATTGAATTTTTTGCGGGAGATCGCATCTTATAAGGTGCCAATTATCGACACCACAACGAGGAGAGTTAGCGTGTTACGAATCGGTTTATTCATAGGCACCAACATCGCCATACTTCTGCTGTTCAGCATTGTGTTCAAAATGCTGGGGCTGGAGCAGTACCTGGCATCCCAGGGTATTTACACCAATCTCGGCGGGTTGCTGGTCATGTGTGCCATGTTCGGCTTTGGCGGCTCCTTTGTCTCCCTGCTGATATCCAAGTGGATGGCAAAGATGAGTACCGGTACGCAACTCATCGAGCAGCCCCGCACACCGGACGAACGCTGGCTGATGGAAACCGTCAGTGACCTGGCCAAAAAAGCCGGTATCGGCATGCCGGAAGTGGGTATTTTCCCCGCCCAGCAATCGAACGCGTTTGCCACGGGCTGGAACAAAAACAATGCACTGGTGGCCGTCAGCGAAGGTCTTTTGCACCGCTTTGACAAGGAAGAAGTGCGTGCGGTTCTGGCCCATGAAATTGGCCACGTTGCCAACGGTGATATGGTGACCCTGTCCCTGGTACAGGGTGTGCTGAACACCTTCGTGATGTTCTTTGCCCGTATCCTGGGCTCCATTATCGACAAGGCGGTGTTCAAAAATGAACGCGGCTACGGGATCGGTTACTTTGTCACTGTGATGGTACTGCAGGTCATTCTGGGTATTTTCGCCTCGATGATCGTGATGTGGTTCTCCCGCTGGCGCGAATTCCGCGCCGACTCCGCCGGCGCGCACCTGGCCGGCCGCGGCGCAATGATTTCCGCACTGCAACGCTTGCAGGAAGAAACCCAGGCCCATGTGCCCAACCAGATGCCGGACACCCTGACCGCCTTTGGTATCTCCAGCGGCTGGAAACAACACGCAACCCGCCTGTTCATGTCTCACCCGCCACTGGATGAGCGTATCGAAGCCCTGCGCCGGGGCGTTTGATGGAGGCGAGCCCTCTCTGCCGCCTGGAAGACATACCGGATCCCGGCGGCATTGACCTGGAGATTGAGGGCGAGGCCTGCTTTGCCGTGCGCCGCGGACAATCTGTGCAGATTTTTCGCAACAGTTGCCCCCATGTCGGGGCACCCCTCAACCTGATGCCAGGCCAGTTTCTGGACCTGCAAAAGGAGTACATTCAGTGCAGCACCCATGGCGCCCTGTTTGAAATAGACACCGGCCACTGTGTGGCAGGCCCCTGCCGCAACCAATCTCTGAAGGCCAAACCCTGCACACTCATTAATGGCGAGGTCTACCTCGCTAATGAACTGTACCGTCATCGTTGATCAGGCTGTTTCACCATTGAATTCCCGGGCTGCGCCCCCATCTATCGAGTCAGGCAGCTACCCAGAACAAATCCACAGGAGACTCTTTTGGAACAATATCGAGGTACCACCATTCTTTCCGTGCGCCGCAATGGCAAGGTAGTCATCGGCGGCGACGGTCAGGTGACCCTGGGCAACACGGTCATGAAGGGCAATGCGCGCAAGGTTCGCCGCTTGCACAATGATCAGGTCATCGCTGGATTTGCCGGTGGTACGGCCGATGCCTTCACCCTGTTTGAACGCTTTGAAGCGAAGCTGGAACAGCACCGGGGCAACCTGACCCGGGCGGCGGTAGAGCTGGCCAAAGACTGGCGCTCTGACCGCATTCTGAGAAAACTCGAGGCACTGCTGGCTGTGGCCGACAAGGAGGCCTCTTTGATCATCACCGGTAACGGCGACGTCATCCAGCCGGAAAATGACTTGATCGCCATCGGCTCTGGCGGGGCCTTTGCCCAGTCTGCCGCCCGTGCCCTGCTGGAAAATACTGAGCTCGATGCAAAAACCATTGTCGAAAAAGGCCTGGAAATCGCCGGCGACATCTGCATCTACACCAACCACAATCGCACCATCGAAGAACTGGATTACTGATCAGTGCCAAGGGTGGCAATTCCGCCTGGCATTGATTGAAAAGTTATTTCCGGCCCAGCGCAGACACACCAGATGATGCGGCCGGTATCAGAGAGATTTACAGCATGTCCAATATGACTCCCCGAGAAATTGTCCACGAATTAGACCGTCACATTATCGGCCAGGATGCCGCCAAGCGAGCCGTGGCCATCGCCCTGCGCAATCGCTGGCGGCGCATGCAACTCGAGCCGGAACTGCGCAACGAAGTCACGCCCAAGAACATTCTGATGATCGGCCCGACGGGCGTCGGCAAGACGGAAATTGCCCGGCGGCTGGCACGGCTGGCCAACGCCCCGTTCGTCAAGGTGGAAGCGACCAAATTTACCGAGGTCGGCTATGTGGGCAAAGACGTGGAATCCATTATCCGCGACCTGGTGGAAACCTCTGTGAAACTGTTGCGTGAGAGTGAGATGCACAAGGTGCAACAGCGTGCTATGGATGCGGCCGAGGAACTGGTACTCGACGCCCTGCTGCCCCCGGCCAGGGATGGGGAACACACCGAGGGCGAGTCCAATACACGCCAGGTTTTCCGCAAGAAACTGCGTCAGGGCGAGCTGGATGACAAGGAAATTGAAATTGATATCAGCGCCACTCCCATGGGCGTTGAAATCATGGCGCCCCCCGGTATGGAAGAAATGACCAACCAGTTGCAAAACATGTTTTCCAATCTTGGCAAAGGTAAAACACAGCGCAAAAAGGTCACCGTGGCCCAGGCGATGAAGCAGCTGACCGAAGAACAGGCTGCGACGATGATCAATGAAGAGGAGCTGAAAATTCGCGCCGTGGAATCGGCTGAGCAAAACGGCATTGTTTTTATCGACGAGATCGACAAAGTAGCGAAACGCGGCGAGACCTCCGGCGCCGATGTCTCCCGGGAGGGGGTACAGCGGGACCTGCTGCCGCTGATTGAAGGCAGCACTGTCACCACTAAATACGGCATGATCAAGACCGACCACATTCTGTTCATCGCCTCCGGGGCATTCCATTTTTCGAAACCCTCTGACCTGATTCCCGAACTGCAAGGCAGACTGCCCATTCGTGTGGAGCTGCAATCCCTCAGCAGCGAGGATTTTGAGCGCATTCTCACCGAACCCAATGCCTCCCTCACTGAGCAATACCGGGAGCTGCTGGCGACAGAAGCATTGAATGTCAACTTCCAGCCAGACGGCGTTAAACGCATTGCAGAGATCGCTTTTGAGGTGAATGAGCGCACGGAAAATATTGGCGCCCGACGCTTGCACACCCTGATGGAGAGGCTGCTGGAAGAAATTTCCTTCGAAGCATCGGATAAAGGCGGCAAAGGCGAACCCGTGAATATCGACGCGGCATTTGTAGACCAGCAGCTCACGGAAATTTCCCGGGACGAGGACCTGTCGCGGTTTATCCTCTAAACTAGGTCTCCCTGGCCCGTCTAACCACAAGGCAACTCACGATGCTCCCCAGTAAAGTGAAAATCGGCAAGGAGGATGGCAGCCTCACTCTGGAATACCCTGATGGGGGTTGCTACACCATGACGGGCGAATACCTGAGGGTCCACTCACCCAGTGCTGAAGTGAAAGGTCACGGACCCGGGCAGGAGGTGCTTCAGGATGGCAAACAGGGTGTTCGAGTCACCGCTGCTGCCGCTTCCGGCAATTACGCCCTGACACTGACCTTCAGCGACGGGCACAACAGTGGCATCTTCAGTTGGGATTACCTGAAAGAACTTGCCGAAAACCATGATCAATACTGGCAACGTTACCTTGACAGGCTGACTCAGGCGGGAAAATTTCGCGATGCCAATACCCAACCCGTGAAACTGATGGACCCCACAGATCTTCCAAAACACTGATCCGACAAAGAACGCTACTTGGCATCCATGCGCACGGTAGTGAGATCTTCCGGCGGGGATTCTCCAGACTGATAGCGGGCACATCGATCGAGGAAGAACCTGGAAGGACCATCGTCGGGATAGTCATCCAACAGTTGGCGGAAACCATCTTCGGCCTGCGCCCAAATCCCCTGCTGAAATTTCTCCAGTGCCGCCGCAAAGCGCTCACACAGCAGTAGCTCGGCGCTGCTGGCATCACTGCGACTGGCAAGTATTTCCACGATAGGCAGACCCTCGGTTTTTCCCACGAACTGAAACTTGCCCATGGGACGCAACAACAACAGGTCTTCCAACCCCTCGACAACAGCGGCTGTCGCAGAGAGCTCCGTGCCCAGGTGCTTGTTCAAACCCTCGATTCTTGAAGCCGTATTGGCACAGTCGCCAACAATACTGTAGACAAAATGCCCACCTCCCCCGGCGTGACCCACATAGACCGAGCCACATTCCAGCCCAATGCGCAATTTTGCTCCCAGCATCTGGTGGCGAATCTTGAACTCCTCAATCGCCTCAACGGCCTCCAGTGAGGCAAAAATGGCCTTGCTGCGAATAGCCACCGACGGCTCACTGGCTGTCCAGGCACACATAATGGCATCCGCCCGAAATTCGGTGACATCCACCTGGTGATTTTTCAGGGGCTGTGCCAGGGCTTCGAAATATTCATTCAGGAAAGAAGCCAGTTGGTCCGGCGGCATCTGTTCCGCAATGGTGGAAAACCCCGCCATATCGGTGGCCAGACAGGTGCTGTAGACCACCTTGTTAGCCATGGCCGGATCGAGACGGTTCTCCGTCAGTTCCCTGGCCACATTCTCCGGCAGGTAATAGTTGATAGCCTCACTGACCTGAATACTGCGGCGACGCTCCAGCAGGTACTGGGCAAGTAATCCTGTAAACAAGGCCAGGGGATACTGCACCAGCATCGGCGTCGCCAGCGGCAACCAAACAGACTGGGTATTGAACTGCCACTGGGCGTAAAACACGTACAACCCCGCCAACAACAGGGATAAAGGCACACCGGCAATGGCGGGCAACCAGTAAACCAACATGCCCATGAGGAATCCGAAAACAAACAATATCAGACCCGACTCGACTCCTCCGGTCGGCTTCAGGGCATTGTCGGTGAGCAGGTTGGCAAAGGAGGTGGCGGCAATCTCAACACCGCTCAGGTCGACACCATCATCACTGGTAAATACCGTGTAAAAGCGATCGGGCTGCCCCGGGTCGTAGAGATCGGAAAAGCCCACGAACACCACCTTGTTGGTGAAGTCCAGGGCACCTTCGGGAAGATTGGGATCATGGCCCTTGATCACCGCGTGATAGGGGATGGTGGGGATGGTACCGGGAGGGCCATAAAAGTTGATAAAGCGGTGGGGTTCTCCCATATAGAGCCCCTTGAGCGAAGCCAACAATGGCACATCTCCGGAAGTGTCACCGAGCATGTCGCCCGCATTCAATCGAGGCTCCAGCTCGCCACGCCAGTAGCGCATCAGGTTGCGCGTGTCTTTGGCGCTGGCAATTTGCTCGATGGTCTCGGGCAGGTTCTCATGACGGGATAGGCCCCAGTGTTCCAGCAGATCAAGCCACTGACTGTAGACAGATGCCGCATGAAGCTGTAATGCCATGGCTGGCATAGTGGGCGCATCCCCGACACTGCTTTTAAAGGTCCAGAATTCATACACGGCGGCATCGAGCTTGGGCAAGGGAAAAGGGGCGAGACCTTTGGCACTTCCCACCAGCTCGTCAATGGGGGACAGCAACTCCTCAACCCAAACAGAACCCACGTGGTAGCCATCCTTGTCGGTGATCGGCTGCCTTTTACCGGTCAGCTTTTCAACCAATACCACCCGGTTGGCACGCTTCACGGCGTCCGCAAATTGTCCGTCAGTTTGCGCATCTTTCTGTTTGCCAAAAAATACGTCAAAGACGATCACCGAAGCACCACGTTCAACCAGCGAATCCACCAGCTGCCCGTGAATGGAGCGCGGCCACTCCTGTGGCGATATCGGCAGATCAAGCACCTCACCGGTGCGGTCGTTGATTGCCACAACTGCCACATCGGAGGGCGGCCTGATAGGCCCACGCACCTCAAACAGCCACGACAACCCGACACCGGTCTCAAAAACGGCGCCGGGAGAAGCCAGCCCAAACAGGGCACCCCCGGTGCCAATCAGCATTCCCAGCAACAGTGCTTTTACCCAACGAGTCAAACGCTCGGCTCCATTAATTTATCGCCTTTAATACCCTCACACCCTGAGAATTTTCTTCTTTCAGGGGTTAAAGGTGCCTCCGGTAATTACAACGCAACCCCCATGCCAGTTCTTGTGCTCACGAAAACAGGCACAATCAGGTCCACTTTGCGAGAGAAGTGTGATCGCAATCACAAAAAACGCCCAACAAAAGAGCGGATGTTCGTTTTTTGCTCGATTTTGGCGCACAAAGTCTTTTTAACGGTGTAAGAAAACCGGCTAAAAATATTAATTATCAGCGGGTTATTACAGCCCCGTTGCTTGGCGCAGTTCTTGCAATTCTAACTACTAATAAATAGTCAGAGGTAAAGGCGCCATGGCAGTAGTAAGGGATGTAAAGGTATTTACAGGTTTTTCCAGAAGGATAACAGTTAAGGATAACCACGAACTGTTATGTGCGACTGTTTCCGCTGACAAGCCACTACTTCCTATCCTCACCGCAGGATTATTCCTTGCGGCCTGCCTGGTTTCTCTGCCGGGTTGGAGCATGGCGACCTGTGATCAGGCCGCCGGACAATTTGTCTCCATCGAAAGTAGTGTGGAAGTGCAGTCCGACCCCTTGTCAGATTGGCGTGAAGCGACACTTAAGGATTCGCTCTGCGAAGGCGACACCATTCGTGTCGGCGAACGCAGTCGCGCGGCCATTCAGCTGATTAACGACGCCGTATTGCGGCTTGATCAAAATACCACCATGCGCCTGCTCAATATAACCGAGGAACCCAAAGAGGAATCTCTGCTGGACCTGGTGCGCGGCGCTTTTCAGTCATTCAGTCGCAAACCGCGGTCGCTCACTGTCAACACGCCCTACCTCAACGGTCTGATTGAGGGCACCGAGTTTGTCGCCCGCGTCGAAGATGGCAGTGCCTCACTGCTGGTTCTTGAGGGCAAGGTCCGGGTCGTCAACCAGCACGGCGAAGTGGCCGTCAACCCTGGCGAATCAGCCAGTGCCAGCGAAGGCCAGGCCCCACAACGGCAGACTATCGTCAAGCCTCGCAACGCCGTGCAATGGGCCCTGTATTACCCACCCATCTTTAAAGACCAGACTGAAATCTTTGCCGAGTCCTCTGACAATCAGAATAATCCTGATTTCTGGGCCTACCATGCCTCGCAATTACTCTCTGTGGGCCGTTCTGACGAAGCTGCAGGCAATCTCGACCAGGCACTGGCGCTGGCACCCCAACACAGTGGTGCATTAGCTCTCAAAGCCATGATGGCGGTTACCCAGAACGACCGGGATGCTGCCCTCACCCTGGCAGAATCTGCTGTCGCCGCGGACAGCCAGTCATCTACCCCCCTGATCGCCCTTTCCTATGCCCAGCAGGCGATGTTTGATCTTGATGCCACCCTGGCGAGCCTGCAGAAAGCCGTTGAAGTCGAACCCGACAATGCACTGGCCTGGGCTCGCCTGGCCGAAATCTGGTCATCATTTGGAGAACTCGAAAAATCACTGACGGCCGCCGAAAAAGCTGCAGAACTGGACCCTAACCTATCGCGCACGCAAACCGTACTGGGCTTTGCCTATCTCATGCAGGTGAATACCGGCGACGCCATCGGCGCTTTCGACAAGGCCATTGCCCTGGACCAGGGTGACCCTATGCCGCGGCTGGGGCTGGGACTGGCAAAAATCGCCCAGGGAGACCTCAAAGGTGGCCGTGGTGCCATTGATGTTGCCGCAGCACTGGATTCCAACCAATCCATCGTGCGCAGCTACCTCGGCAAGGCCTACTACGCGGAAAAACGTGACGATATTGACCAGCAACAGTTTGATATCGCCAAGGAACTGGACCCCAAAGACCCCACGCCCTGGTTTTACAGCGCTATCGCCAAGCAAACGTCTAATGAGCCTGTATCCGCTCTGCACGACCTGCAGCAGGCGATGGAGCTGAATGACAACCGTGCCGTCTACCGCTCCCGGTTGCTGCTGGATTCGGACCTGGCGTCGCGCAGCGCCAGTGTCGGTCGCATTTACAGTGACCTGGGCTTTCAGGAACTGGCTTTGAGATCCGGCTGGCAGTCTCTCAATCACGATCCGGCCAACTTTTCAGCCCACCGCCTGCTGGCGGACTCCTACGCGGCACTGCCCAGACATGAAATTGCCCGGGTCAGCGAGTTGCTGCAATCGCAACTGCTACAACCGTTAAATATGACGCCTATCCAGCCGCGGCTGTCTGAAAGCAACCTGCCATTAATCAGTGCGGGCGGCCCGGCATCCCTGTCGTTCAATGAATTCAACCCGGTGTTCAACCGCGATGGCCTGGCATTCCAGACCAGCGCACTGGTGGGTGACAAAGGCAGTTCTTCCGGGGAAATGGTATTGGCCGGCATCCACGAAAATATCGCCTTCAGCCTTGGCAGTTACCACTACGAAACCGATGGCTTTCGCACCAACAATGATCAGCAGATGGATCTCGGTAATGCATTCCTGCAAATAGAACTGTCGGCGGACACCAGTATCCAGGCCGAGTACCGATATCGCAAAACCGAGAAAGGTGATCTCCGGCTGCGCTTCTTTGAAGAGAGTTTCTATCCTGGCGAAGTCACTGATGACGAGACCCACACCTTCCGCTTGGGCGCCAAGCACCAGTTTTCGCCCGCGTCTATCCTCCTGTTATCTATCACCCACCAGGAATACGATTCTCAGTTGACCGATGACGAGATCCCTCCCGCGGAATTTCCTCTCTACGACCTGACACTGACGACCCCCGACCAACGCTCAACCGGCACCGAAGTGCAACACCTGTTCCGCTCCGAACGGGTGGATGTCACCAGCGGTATCGGTTATTTCGATGTGGATGCGCAACTTGATGAAGAGCTGGTTTTTCAACCTTTCCCCATCATGGCCCCGTGGTTCTTACCCACTATTACCGGCACCACTGACCTGAAAACCCGTCACAGCAATGGCTACACCTATGTCAACCTGAAAGCCAGTGACGACCTGATTGCTACGGTGGGTGTCAGCTTTGACAGTGTCAACGGGGACTTCCCCGGCAAAGAGACTCACCAGTTGAACCCCAAACTTGGCCTTACCTGGCAACCGCTGGACGGCACAACCCTGCGCCTGGCGTCATTCCGCACACTGAAACGCACCCTGGTGACCAACCAGACTCTGGAGCCCACCCAGGTAGCGGGTTTTAACCAGTTCTTTGATGACTACAACCTCACCGAGGGTCGTCGTCACGGGATCGCGCTGGACCAGGTCTTCAGCGACAGTGTGTTTGGTGGTCTCGAATATTCTCAGCGGGACCTGGAAGTGCCCTATATCGATGCACTGGCCAGCCCCAGCCATACCGAGTGGAAGGAATACCTGGGCCGCGCCTACCTGTTCTGGACTTACAACGAACAGGTATCACTCAAAGCTGAATACCAGTACGAACGCCTGAAAAGGGATGAAGATTTCCCCGAGTCAGTCACCCGATCTGAAACGCACAAATTGCCCCTGGGGATTCACTATTTCCACCCCTCGGGTCTCAGCTCATCCCTGACCGCCACCTACATCGACCAGCAGGGCCAGTACGGCGGTATTGTCGGGCCAATCCGGGCCGGCAGTGATGATTTCTGGACCGTGGACCTGGCCATTAACTACCGGCTACCAAAGCGCTACGGCTTTGTCACCATCGGCGCCAGCAACCTGTTTGATGAAGAGTTTGAATATTTCGAAAACGACCTGAACAACGCCAGCATCCAACCGGAGAGTATGTTGTTTGCAAAACTCACACTGGCATTGCCTTAACACAAAAAAACCGAGAAAGGAGAACAACAATGACTTTGAACACACTGACAAGACACCTTCTGCTGCTGGTGCCTTTAGTATTACTGGTCGGCAATGCCGAAGCCCGGGGCATTTCCGGCTGGGCCTGGTCCTGCTGTAGTGCCATGGAGGGTGATATCGAGCTGAAGGGGGTACCCAACCCCAACACCAAGCCCACCATCGTGCTGGCCGATGCAGCCTTTGGTACCGTGGAAATTCTTTGTAGAAACCCTGCCGATAATGGCGTATTTAATGGTACTGCCTTTGACGCCATCGTCTCCGACTTCAAGATACTGGAAGACACCGACCTCACCGGCAACGGCAAGGCCAGCGTTTCCATCAGCTATGACCTGGCTGGTTTTGAGGACCCCGCCTACTGTCCCAACGACAACTGGGACGTGCTGGAAGACTCACCCTGGCTGCTGGACATGACTGTATCTCTGAAATGGTATTTCTGTACCGGCGACGACACCGGTGGCAGTGACCCCTGTTACGACAGCAGTGGTTTAACCATTGAGGACAAACCAATTGATTCAGCCACCATGTATTGTGAAGTACCCGAGGGGTATACACGGGATGAAAACTATGCCCCACCCCACGTAACCTACGACTGTACATTACTGGATTAATCACCGGACAGTGGGGCCATTACCCCGCTGCCTTACCCCTGCTGGGCCAGGTTGTCTCGCAAGAAACCCATTTCTTCGGGGCGCCTGGTTCGACAACCAACTAGGGCATTACCCGCCAGTGCATTGGCCATCAATTCAGAGAGGACGCCCCACTAACACCAACAGGCAGCCAAGGTCACGCTGACTTCACACACCGCTGCAACCCTACCCCATTAAAACGAGCCCTTGTGGCATCTCGGCAATCCGCCTGGACAAGGACCCCCTGTATGAGTACCGATTTACTTCTGAACTATCTTGAATCACTTCATAAAGAATACCTGCAACTCGATTCCGGCGAAGTTGCCACCTACATTCCGGAACTGGCCAAGGCCGATCCGAACTGGTTTGGCATCACGGTGGTAACCGTCGACGGACATGTCTATCAGGTGGGTGAAACCCAACAGTCATTTACCATTCAGTCAATCTCTAAAGTCATTACCTACGGCATTGGTCTGCAGGACTCCGGGGTTGGTTCGGTACTCAAAAAAATTGATGTGGAGCCCTCCGGTGAAGCCTTCAACCAGATCAGCCTGGAACCGGATACTGGCCGCCCCCGCAACCCCATGATCAACGCCGGAGCAATTGCCGCCGTCGCCTTCGTGGAAGGGGAAACGATGGAAGATAAACTGGCCAGGATTCTTGGTACCTACCAGAGCTTTCTTGGACACGAAGCCGAAATTGATCAGGAGGTGTATCAATCGGAAAAGAATACCGGACACCGCAATCGCGCCATCGCCAACATGTTACGCAACTACGACATTATCGAGCGCGATACCGATGACCTGCTGGACCTCTACTTCAAGCAGTGCTCCATTCTGGTCAACTGCAGGGATCTGGGAATGATTGCCGCATCCCTGGCCAATAACGGCGTCAATCCGATCACGGGTGTTCGGGCCATTCAGCGTGAATATGTACCTAAACTGCTCAGCGTGATGAGTTCCTGTGGCATGTATGACTTTTCCGGTGCCTGGGTCTATGAAGTGGGCATGCCGGCCAAAAGTGGTGTCGCCGGTGGCGTCATGGCAGTACTGCCCGGCCAGTTGGGCATCGCCGTCTATTCGCCAAAACTGGATGAGCGAGGCAACAGCGTCAGGGGTATCGCTGTTTGCAAACGTATCTCCAGCGATTTCGGCCTGCATATGTTCCATGCCGGAAGAACGACGGCCACCTCGGTGATTCACTCCAGTTACGATGCGTCGGCAGTGACCTCCAAGCGCTCGCGCAACATGAAACAAACGCAATTACTGCAACAGGAAGGTCATAGAATACGCGTTCTGGAGCTGCAGGGAGACCTGATGTTTGCCTCTGCAGAAATTGTGGTGTCTGCCGCCATGAAAGATGAGGCCGGCACGGACTACTTCATTATCGATTTTCGCCGCATTGCGTCCATCAACGAAGGGGCCATGAATCTCATCGCGCACGTGGTTGAACACATGGACAAAAATCAGAAAACCATTTTGTTCACCAATATTCGTGACCCCCACAACCTGGCCACCATTCTCCGCAAAAAAGTACCGCATATTCGTGATCTTCCCCTGTTGAAACACGGGGATATCGATGCAGCGCTGGAATGGTGTGAAGAACAGTTGCTGAATGGCATCTCCACCGCTGAACTCGAAGATGTGCCGCTGAACGAGCAGGCCTTCTGCACCGGATTCAGCAAGGATGAGCTGCTTTATCTGGAGAGCCTGTTGGAGCCTCTCACGTTTGCTAAAGGTGACTGCATCTGCCGCACCGGCGAACCGGCCAATGAACTGTACTTTATTCTCTCGGGACAAGTCAGCGTCATGGTGCCCGTCGACTTTCGGCGTGATGGGCGCATTACCAGCCTCGCCGCCGGATCTGCATTCGGCGAAATGGGTATGTTGGACCACGGCCTGCGCTCCGCAGATGTTATTGCCGACACCCCCCTCTCCTGCCTGCGGCTTCGATACGACGTCCTGGAAGGTGATAGCTCGGCCATGGGGACAACCATTCGGTTGAAATTAATTAGCAATATAGGCCGCGCGCTGACATTAAAGCTGCGGCAAGCCACCAAGGAGATTCAGTCATTGAAGAGCTGATGAACCGCGGTGATTCGTATCAACAGGAGTAACAGTTCAAAGTTAATGGATATAGCGTGAAGTATTTAGTAATGCATGACCCACTCTCATCAACAGGTGACGGACATGAACAATACTGCCAAATGCCAGGACCAGATCCATCTTGAAGTGCGTTTTAGTGAACTCTGGGGCCGCTGCCTGCGCAGCGGCATTGTGGCTCCATCGCGTCACCCATGGCATGAGCTGTACAGCCACTACAACGAGTCACACCGCTTCTACCACACCCTGCTTCACATCGGCTATTGCCTGAATGAACTGGACCAGGCGCGACCCCACTTGGAGCAACCCGACGCAGTGGAAATGGCCCTGTGGTTTCACGATGTCATTCATTCACCTAATCGGGACAACGAACGGCAGAGCTGCGAACTTTTCAGCCAACTCGGCAACGGCTGTTTCAGTCAGAGCTTTCTGAATACAGTGAGGAGCCTGATTATGGTTACCACTCACAAGGCCAAACCCGAGTGTTCCGACGAGGCCTATATCTGCGATATTGATCTCTCCAGCCTGGGCGCACCCTGGAAAATATTTCTGTCTGACAGCCAGGCACTGCGGCTGGAACACAGTCATGATTCAGATGAACAGTTTTATTCCGGAAAGCTGAAGTTTTTTGAGGCACTGCTCACGCGCCAGCACATTTACCATACCGAGTTTTTTAGTGGTAAATACGAGGAAACTGCACGCAGCAATATCCGCCGTTTAATGACGGACATCAAAAAAGAGTATTCTGCCCAATAGCTTCCCCGGGTCTCTCCCTGACCGCCCGCAAGTCTCTTCAATAAGGCTTGTTTACCCAGGGTGACAGGTCTCAATCACCCGCCCTGACGGTGTGCCGCCACCAGGGCTTCGCGAAAATCCGGGTGCGCAATATTAATCAGCTTTTCTGCCCGTTCCCGCAGACTGGCGCCGTAGAGATGCGCCACACCAAACTCCGTGACGACATAATCCACCTGAGCTCGGGATGTCACCACTCCTGCACCACTGGCCAGATGGCTGACAATACGCGACTGACGACCTGACAAGGCCGTGGAGGGAAGCGCGATGATGGAACGCCCGCCTTCCGAGAGCTGTGACCCCGTAACGAAATCCACCTGCCCACCGAACCCGGAGTATACGCGGCCACCAATGGAGTCAGCGCACACCTGGCCACTCAAATCGACCTGAATCGCGCTGTTGATAGACATCACCCGCGGGTTCTTGCGGATCACAGCGGGATTATTGACGTATTCAATATCCAGAAAAACAACTTCAGTATTGTCATCGACAAAGTCATACAACGCCTGTGAACCGAGCACGAAACCGGTGACTATTTTTCCCGGATGGACCACCTTGTTGCTATTATCGATAACGCCCTTCTCTACCAGGGGTAATACGCCGCTGGAAAACATCTCGGTATGAATACCGAGGTGGCGATGGCCGTCAAGATGGGCCAGCACCGCATCCGGGATTGCCCCTATGCCCATTTGCAGGCAGTCACCATCGCGAATCAACTCCGCCACCAGGCGCCCGATCTGAAGGTGTGTCTGGTTAGGGGTTCCAGCTTCCAGGCAGGGGATATCACTATTGATCTCAACGGCGTAATCAATGGCATCAAACGGGATAGCCGCATCGCCGTGGGTGCGGGGCATCTGCGGGTTTATCTGCGCGATGATGGTCCTGGCCACACCAGTGGCGGCCAGCGTGGCTTCCACAGACACCCCCAGGGAACAATTGCCGTGGCGATCTGGCGGCGATACCTGAATCAGAGCCACGTCCACCGGCTGTCGGCCATTGCGAAGCATTTTCGGGATTTCCGAAAGAAACATGGGCACATAATCTGCCTTGCCCTGATTCACCAGCTCGCGGGTGCTGTGGCTGACAAAGTAGCAGCGGTTGCGCAAATGCCCATCCAGTTCCGGCTGACAGACCGCTTCCGCGTGTTCTAGGTGCAGCTGTAACAGCTGGACATCCCTGAGATCCATTGCTCTTGCTGCCAAGGCTTCCAGCATTTTATAAGGTGTTGCTGCCATGGAATGGCACCAGATACGGTCTGACGAGCGGATGGAGGCAAGGGCTTCTTCAGCGGTCGCACAGATGACGGGCATGGTGGCGTTTCTCTCTGAATGTCCGGGAAATACTCGGTACATTCTAGCTTGAATATATGGCGTTTGGATGAACCCGGCCCCTCAACTTCACTGGCAAAATGGCTGACTAAAGGGCGAGCTTAAACTGGCAAGGTAAACCCGGCATCAGAAAGCGGTATAGAAATTCTGCTAACCGTGGGCTGACATCTCAGCAAGTTTACCGTCGAGCATTTTCAGAATACGGCGGCGTGTAATCACACCCAGTACCTTGCCCTGCTTATCGACCACGGGGTAGCTCTTCGGTTTATTCAGCAACATTTGTTGAGCCAGGCTCAGCGGGTCTTCATTCGGCGACACCGTCAGCACATCGGTGCGCATAATGTCTTTAACCGAGGCTACCCGCTGATTGTGGTAGACCACCTGGATGGCAACCTGCAAACATTCCTGTTCGGAAATCCATCCCACCAGCAGACCATCCTTATCAGTAACCGGGCCTCCCAGCATGTCCTTCTGGATGAGTTTTCCGGATGCCTCTACCACCGGCATATCAGGGTGAATCACGGCAAAATCCTTGTTCATGCAATCGGCAATTGATTCTGAGATCATGGCAGTATTCCCGAGGTTAGTGACTGGTAGCGTAAGCCCGGGACAAGAGGTACACCTATTGCCGGGTCATGGTGATTTAACACGCAATTTTCAAGCCATCGAGTAACACCCCCCTGTTATCAGAGTGCCCCTCACGTTCCGCCTATCAGATTGCCCTTTCTGCAGGCAATCGTGCCCCAAAAGTGAACCTGCAGGCATGCTCAAACACCAATATCGTCGAAACCCCGCAGCCAATACCCCAGTGAGGTGATATACGCTGTATAAATGTCCGTTTGGTGTTTCAATACGACTGATTCCAGGCAGAAAATAATTAAAGGGGATACACATGAGCGACTACCAGGGAAGTTGTGGCTGCGGGGGCCTGCAGTACCGGTTTTCAGGTGAACCGCTCAACCAGGTGTTTTGCTACTGCCAAGCCTGTCAGCGCCATACAGGAACAGATAAATGGTTTGGCCTGTGGGTGCCGGTGGACAAACTGAGTTTTACGTGCGGAACCCCGGCACGTTTTACCCGCCCCGGCGACTCCGGCCACGACATGCATCACCTGTTCTGCTCGCAATGTGGTACCACGGTGTGTGTAGAGGTCTGCGTGGGAAATTTTTACACCGTGGCCGCCGGCACAGTCAAAGGCGGTGAAGCCTTCTCACCACGCATGGTGATCTACCGCAGCGAAGCCCCCGGTTGGGCTGTTTTTCCCGAAGGGATCCCCCAATACGACAAGCTCCCACCGGAACTGAAAATTTAAGCGCTAACGGCCAGTGACATTCCCGACATGGCTTTTTCACTGGTCTCGGTTGTCATCTCCGGACAACGGAAATATGATCAAAGTCTGATAAAAATGATAAGAGCAGTTGCGCTTTCATGAAAAAATTCAATCTGCCCAGCAAACTGCAGGTAACGGTGCGTATTGTCGGGGTGGTGCTCGGCGCAGAATTTCTGATCAGGGCGTTATATAACAGCCTGGCACTCGACTTGAGTATGTTTCAGGCCTCGACGCTGAATGCCTTTGCTCTGGTGGTGATTTCCACCCCGATTATTTACTTCTGGGTCGTTAAACCCTACGTCAATGCGCACCAGAATGCTCTGGACCAGATTGAGTATATCTCCTGCCTGGACCCCCTGACCAAGCTGGCCAACCGCCGTCTCATTTCTGTGCATGTAGGAAAAACCTTGGCCAATGCACAGCGGCACGGAATCTACGGCGCCCTGATGGTAATGGATCTCGACGGTTTCAAACCCATCAATGACCGGCACGGCCACGAGGCCGGCGATACCGTACTGGTGGAAATTTCCCAACGCCTGCAAGCCATCGTGCGCACCGAGGATATCGTCGGACGCCTGGGAGGAGATGAGTTTGTTGTGGTGCTCAGCAACCTGGGGAGACAGCCGGATGAGGCCCTGGCCCGGTCAAAATTTGTGGCCAAAAGACTCCTCGACACGGTGGTAAAACCCGTCGAGTTCAATAGTGAAGTATTAACTGTCTCGGCCAGTATTGGCATACGCTTTATCGACCTGGACCCCAACGTCACCACCGACATGCTGATCAATGCAGCCGATGCCGCCATGTATCAGGCCAAAAAAGCGGGCAAGGCCCAGGCTGTTATTTTCCAGGAACAGATACTGTTGCCGGAGATGCATAGTGCCACATCCTGACTGACACATTTCTGACACATCAGGATCAAACGATTGTCATAAAACCGTTATAGGCTGGCAGAAAAGGAGCAACGCCAGCCATGCTTAACGTCGAACATTTTATCCAGGATCGCTACCCCGGTTTTTACCAGCGTCACCCCAGGCTGGTACGCCCCATTATCCGCGTACTGCGCATGCTGTTCCGGGAACAGAGCTTTCAGCAATTCGAACAGGACTACCCCTACCTGCACGGCTTTGATTTCGTCGAACAAGTGCTGGATTACTTCGACTTCCGCTATACCGTTCGCGACCATGAGCGCCACCGCATCCCCGCCCAGGGCCGTGTGGTCATTATCGCCAACCACCCTATCGGCTCACTGGACGGACTGGCACTGCTAAAGCTGGTACGGGAAACACGACCGGACGTGAAGGTGGTGGCCAATGAACTGTTGTTCACTATCAAACCGCTGCACAAGCTGTTGCTGCCAGTGGATAACATGGGCGGCAACACTACCCGCCAGAATCTGACGGCCATTCGCGAGCACCTGGACAAAGAAGGTGCCGTGATCATTTTTCCCGCCGGGGAGGTCTCCCGTTTCGGGCCCCAGGGCATCCGCGATGGCGAGTGGCGCAATGGCTTTTTGCGCATGGCCATCAACAGTAAGGCACCGGTGCTGCCGGTGTTTGTGGATGGCCGGAATTCCGCACTGTTTTACAGCGTGTCACTGCTGGCAAAACCTCTCTCTACTTTGCTGCTAGTAAGAGAGATGTTCAAACAGGCGCGCAACTGTGTGGACGTGCGCATTGGCGAGCCGGTCAGCTACGACTGCTATCAGCGTATCAACGTACCACTGCGCGAAAAAACCAAGCTGTTCAGGCGTCATCTGTATCGCATTGGTCAGGACAAAAAAGGTATTTTCGGCACGGTCAGCGCCATAGCCCACCCGGAAAACCGCGCTCTGCTGCGGGATGAAGTCAAACGCTGTGAACTGCTGGGTGAAACCGGTGACGGCAAGCAGATCTACCTCTACCGCTACCAGCCGGATTCACTGATCATGCGCGAAGTGGGTCGGCTGCGGGAAATCGCCTTTCGCGCTGTGGGCGAAGGTACCGGCAGCCGCCGCGATATCGACGGCTATGATCAGCACTACTTCCACCTGCTGTTGTGGGACGAACAGGAACTGGAAATTGCCGGGGCGTACCGCTTCTGCGACGCCACCCTGAGCCTGGAGCAGGCGGGCCGAGGGCAGCTTTATTCCACCGAGCTGTTTCACTACACAACATCAATGAAGCCTTACCTGGAACGCGGCTTGGAATTGGGCCGAAGTTTTGTTCAGCCCAAATACTGGGGGCGACGCAGTCTGGATTATCTGTGGTATGGCATCGGGGCCTTTCTGCGTAAGAACCCACACTACCGCTACCTGTTTGGCCCAGTCACCCTCAGCAACAGTTACCCGGAATGGGCCATGGAGATGCTGGTTTATTTCTACAGCCGGCACTACCCCAGCCTGCAAAAACTGGCAGAGCCCATCCTGCCCTACCGCATCAACACCGAGCGCCTGGAAGAGCTAGCGGAGAAATTCCCCGGTAAGGACCAGAAGGCGGAATTCACCCAACTAAAGAGCGAACTCGCCCACATGAACCTCAGCGTGCCCACCCTGTTCAAGCAGTACACTGAGGTGTGCGAACTGGGCGGTGTCCAATTCGCCGGCTTCAACATCGACCCGGCTTTCGCCAACTGTGTGGATGGGCTGATCATCGTCGATCTCGCGCGCCTGAAACCTTCCAAACGGGAACGCTATATTGGCTGACCTCCACCGGGACACAAAACCTTATCGCCCGCGGGAAAAGCGATAGATTGATACCCCGCCAAGGGACACATTTGCGGTGGCGGTGTACAATGTCGGCCTTTGTTTCTCCGGCAGCGGACAATGACTGACGACAAGACCACCCATTTCGGCTACAAGACCGTTCCCGTCCAGGAAAAGGCCGCTCGCGTGGCCGATGTCTTCCACTCCGTGGCGGCCAAATATGACCTGATGAACGACCTGATGTCCGGGGGCATTCACCGCCTCTGGAAACGGTTCACTATTGAAATGTCAGGGGTACGACCCGGACAGCGTATCCTGGATATTGCCGGGGGCACTGGCGATCTGGCGGCCAAATTTTCCCGTCTAGTCGGCCCTGAGGGTGAGGTAGTCCTGGCGGATATCAACGACTCCATGTTGAAGGTCGGGCGGGATAAACTGATGGATCACGGCGTCGCCGGCAACATCCGCTATGCCCAGGCCGATGCCCAGTACCTGCCCTTCGGTGACAACACCTTTGATTGCATCACTATCGCCTTTGGTCTGCGCAACGTGACCGACAAGGATCTGGCCCTGCGATCCATGCTGCGAGTGCTGAAACCGGGTGGGCGTCTGCTGGTACTGGAATTTTCCAAACCCACCAGTGACCTGCTCGGCAAAGCCTACGACTTCTACTCGTTTAACCTGCTGCCCCGCATGGGCAAGCTGGTAGCCAACGACGCAGAGAGCTATCAGTATCTGGCCGAATCCATCCGCATGCATCCGGACCAGTCAACTCTCAAGGGCATGATGCAAGAGGCCGGGTTTACCAATTGTGAATACCACAATATGACCGGCGGTATTGTTGCCCTGCACCGGGGCTTCAAACCCTGATGTTCGATTTTCTTAAACAAAACCCCCTGTCGGCATTGCACAGCAGCGCACTGATGGCCGTGGAAACCGCCATTAATAGTGCATTGGCCTTCGACCCGGCCACATTGCAGTCCATTGCCGGTCTGGCTGGCAAGGTGCTCACTGTCGAATGCACGCTGCCGCCGCTGACTTTCCACATTATTCATACCGAGCAGGGCATCAGCCTGATGTCCCACTACGAGGGCACGGCGGATACAACCCTGCGAGGATCAGCACTGTCACTGGCGGCACTGGCAGTGGACGGGGAAGACCGGGTGTCGTTTTACGGCACTGGGGTCGAAGTGCGCGGCGACCACGACCTGCTCAGGGAAATTCGCAGAGTCTTTGCAAACCTCGATGTGGACTGGGAGGCCGCCCTGGCCAAGTTGATCGGCGATGTGCCGGCTCACCTGGTGGGAGAATCCCTGCGCAGCGCTGCCAACTGGCAAAAACAGGCCACCGAGCGCGCTGGCAGTGCCGCAGCAGCTTTCAGTCAGGAAGAGGCCAAACTCACACCCGGCCGCGCGGAAATGACGCATTTCAGTCACAAGGTAAAACTGCTGTCCGAAGATACAGACCGACTGGCAGCCCGCATCAACAGGCTGAAAGTCCGTCTCGACCAACGCGATGGCGAAACCCACTGACCATGTCCCGCATTCATCGACTCAGCACTATCCTGCGCACGGTTACCCGCTACCGTCTGGACCTGTTTTTTGACCGTGACAAGTTGCCCCGCAGTGCTCGCCTGCTGCTTGCCAGTACCCGCCTGCTACCTAAGCCATCGGCTCCCCGCGGCGAACGACTGCGTCGGGCACTGGAAGACCTGGGCCCGATCTTTATCAAGTTCGGCCAGCTGCTCTCCACCCGTCCGGACCTGATCCCGGCGGATATCTGCAGTGAACTGGACAAACTGCAGGACAATGTGCCGCCCTTCGACAAGGCCCATTTTGTAGCCATCGTCGAGGACGCGCTGGGAGACAGTATTGATAACCTGTTCCTGCAGTTTGACCGCGAACCCCTGGCCTCTGCCTCGGTGGCGCAGGTACATGCGGCGGTGCTTCCCAACGGCCGGGAAGTGGTAGTCAAGGCCATTCGCCCGGGTATCGAAAAGGTGATCGAGCAGGACATCAAACTGCTGTTCACCATTGCTCGCTGGCTGGAAAACAACACCATTGATGGGCGTCGCATGCGACTCATGGAAGTGGTCAGCGATTACAAAAACACCATCTTCGACGAACTGAACCTGCAGCGCGAAGGCGCCAACGCCTCTCTGTTGCGACGCAATTTTGAAGGCTCACCCCTGCTCTACGTGCCGGAAGTATTCTGGTCACACACTAATGAAAAAGTACTGGTGATGGAGCGTATCTATGCCACCCCGGTGACTGATGTGGCCACGCTCCAGGAACAGCAGACCAATTTCAAAACCTTGGCGGAACGCGGGGTGGAGATTTTCTTCACCCAGGTGTTTGAACACAACTTCTTCCATGCCGACATGCATCCGGGCAATATTTTTGTCGATGCCAAAAACCCCCAACAACCCCGCTACCTCGCGGTGGACTGTGCCATCATGGGTACCCTCACTGAAGCGGACCAGTACTACCTGGCCCGCAACCTGCTGGCCATTTTCCGACGCGACTATCAGCAGGTCGCCGAGTTGCACGTCCTCTCCGGCTGGGTACCCGAGGGCACCAATATCGGGGAGTTTACCGCCGCCATCCGCACGGTCTGCGAGCCCATTTTCGAGCGCCCCCTGCGGGAAATTTCCTTCGGGCAGTTGCTGGTCAGCCTGTTCCGCACCGCCCGCCGTTTTGATATGGAAGTGCAGCCCTCACTGGTGCTGTTACAGAAAACCCTGCTCAATATCGAAGGCCTGGGACGACAGCTCTACCCCGACCTCGACCTGTGGGCCACCGCTCACCCATTCCTGGAGCGCTGGCTGAAAGAACGTTTCCAGCCCAATGCGCTGGTGGAGCAATTAAAGCGTCACGGCCCGGAATGGCTGGAACAATTTCCCCAGGTACCACAACTAATCTTCCACACCCTGGAACGGTTGCAGGCCCGCGAAAAAGCTCCATCAAAATCCCCGATGTCTCGCCCGGACAACAGCAAATCACTCTGGCGACTGTGGACCGGTGCGGCACTCGTTGGCATTGGGCTGGGCAGCGCATTTCCCCAATGGCTTGATACCGTTCAGGGAATGCCTGGCACCAGTCTGCTGGTTGCCGGTGCAGGTGTGCTGCTGTTGCTGTTCAGGTAAACGCCGGCAACTCTGTATTGCCGATCCATAGCGAACTGTCATAATGGCCCCCTATGACCGATTTTCTTGATGACATTGCCTGGAATGAAGATGGCCTGCTACCGGCAGTAGCCCAGGACGCCAAATCAGGTCGTATTTTGATGGTCGCCTGGATGAACCGTGAGGCACTGAGCCTGACGGCCAAAGAACAGCGCGCCGTGTACTGGTCGCGATCCCGGCAAAAATTGTGGCGCAAGGGCGAAGAGTCCGGCCATGTGCAGACCGTCAAGGAGATTCGCCTCGACTGCGACGGCGATGTCATTGTTCTGCAAATCGAGCAACTGGGGGGCATCGCTTGCCACACCGGGCGTGAATCCTGCTTTTACCGGGTACTCAAAGATGGCCAGTGGCATACCGTCGACCCGGTCCTGAAAGACCCCGGAGAGATCTATTCATGAGTGATGTACTGGCTAAACTGACCCAGGTGCTGGAAGAACGGAAACTGGCACCGCCCGAGGATTCTTACGTTTCCAGCTTGCACCACAAGGGGCTGAATAAAATCCTTGAAAAAGTCGGTGAAGAAGCCGTGGAAACCATTCTGGCGGCGCGGGACGTGGAACAGGGGGCCAACCCCGACCAGCTGATCTACGAAACCGCCGATCTGTGGTTTCACTCACTGGTCATGCTCTCCCACCTGGGAGAGAATGCCCAATCCGTTCTGGATGAACTGGAGCGCCGTTTCGACCTGTCGGGCCTTGAAGAAAAAGCCCGGCGCACTTCAACCTGATCACAGAGAGACATTTATGGGCTTTGGCTGGCAAGAATTACTGATTATTCTGGTGATCGTCGCATTGATCTTCGGCACCAAAAAACTGAAGAACTTCGGCTCCGATCTGGGGGGCGCAGTGAAAGGCTTCAAGGACTCCATGTCCAGCGACGCTGCTGACTCTGCCGGGGACAAACCCGGAGAGAGTGAAACCAGCGAAGTGAAAGACGTCAAAAAAGACTCTCAGGAATGAACCCCGCTTCGGCACACTTTGGCTAATTCTGAGCCGGCGACTGATCCATGTTTGATATCGGTTTCTCCGAACTATTACTGATTGCTGTGGTGGCATTGGTGGTGATGGGACCACAGCGCCTGCCACAGGCCATGCGCACTCTCGCCCTGTGGTGGGGACGCGCCCGCCAACTGTTCGGCAACCTGCGGCGAGAACTTGAAAACGAGGTGGGCATGGATGATATTCGCCGCCAGCTACACAACGAGGAAATTCTTCGCGAAATCAAAAAAAGTACCGAAGAATTTGAGCGTTCTGAGGCAGACAGCCTGCAAGACACCGCTTCCAGCCCTGATGGCGAAGAAGCTCCGACGTCACCTTCTGACACGGCATCACAACAGGATCGGAAATGAGTAACGAGGAATTACTCAACCAGCCCTTTATCGACCATATCGTCGAGTTGCGCAATCGCCTGTTGCGTTGCCTGGTGGTGATTCTGTTAATCTTTGCCTGCCTCTTTGCCTTCAGTAACGATCTCTACCTCTACATCTCCGAACCACTGCGCGCCCATTTGCCGGAATCATCCACCATGATCGCCACCGATGTGGCGTCCCCTTTCCTGACCCCCTTCAAGCTGACCATGGTGTTATCCCTGTTTGCCGCCATGCCCTTTATCCTCTATCAGATATGGGCTTTTATCGCACCGGGGCTGTACCGGAAAGAAAAGAAAATTGTACTGCCTCTATTCTTTTCCAGCGTGGCGCTCTTCTACGGCGGAATGGCATTTGCCTATTACGTGGTGTTTCCACTGGTATTTATGTTTTTCACCAGTATCGGGCCGGAAGGTGTTGCGGTGATGACCGATATTCGCAGCTACCTGGATTTTGTCCTGAAACTGTTTTTTGCTTTTGGTATCAGTTTTGAAATTCCCATCGGCGTTGTCATTCTCGCCTGGGTCGGCGTGATTGAACCAGACAATCTGGCCCGCAAGCGCCCCTACGTGTTTGTGGTCTGCTTTGTATTTGGCATGCTGCTTACTCCGCCGGACGTGCTTTCCCAGACACTGCTGGCCGTTCCCATGTGGTTGCTGTTTGAAATCGGCATTTTCTTTGGACGGTTGGTGTATAACCCACCCGAGGAAACTCCCGATGCCGATAACTCCTCCACCTGAAAGCCTCTGGACCAATTGCACAGTTTTGCAGCAATAGTGGTACCTGATTTGCAAAAATAGTGCACCCACCACTCATCCCCATTTTCACGCCGTACGAAAATTCAAATTTCACTATTTATTTCAGTTAGTTAAAGCCAATATCAGGCTTGGCATTTTTTATGCATAACTGATGTAAGAACCGCTGCCCGCCCAGTTCTACAGGGTGTGGTCATGGCAGCAAGCACATAGGATCGACAGGTAATGAAGCCTGCCGGCTCGCCGCCACAAGCGGTGGGCCAGCAGGCTTTTTTTATGCAAACCGGGGCAATGAGTAATTTAAATAGCGACACCCTATTGGACGACCATGCCGAAACACCGCAGGTGTCCATCACCCATGCGCAGTACTCCCGTGTGATCGTCATTGGTGCGGGACCGGTCGGGATTCGTTTCGCCGACGAGTTGTTATCCCGTCGACCGGACGACGAGGTCCACCTGTTCGGTGACGAGACTTGTCATCCCTATAACCGAATTCAACTATCCGCACTGCTGGCAGGTGAAATCCAACGTGACGCCATTGATCTGCCTCTGCCGGACAGTAACCGGCACAGAAACTTCCGCTTCACGGCAGCCGCCATCATCGATATTGATCGCAACAGTAAAATCGTTACCGATGCACACGGCGTTCAATACAGTTACGACAAACTGGTGTTTGCCACCGGAGCCCGGGCACACATTCCCAATATTCCGGGAGTCGAACGTCAGGGCGTTTTCAGCTTCAGAAGCCTGCGGGACACAGAAAGCCTGTACGCCCGCATCCTGCGCTCCCGCCATATCGTAGTGGTTGGCGGCGGCCTGTTGGGACTGGAGGCAGCGAAAGGGTTACTGCGCTTCAATACCAAAGTTACCGTGGTACAGCAGGGTCCGCATTTGATGAACCGGCAGCTGGATGAGGATGCTGCCGCCATACTCGAAAACGAGGTGCGCACCCTCGGCATTGATGTCATTACCCAGGCGGGTGTCAGAGCCATTGATGGCTTTGAGCATGTGACCTCAGTGACCACCCGGGATGGCCAGGTCATTCCCTGTGATACCGTCCTGTTCTGTGCCGGTATCAGCCCGAATATCCAGTTGGCGCGCAACGCACGCCTTGCCGTCGGCAACGGCATTATCGTCAACGACTACCTGCAAACTGTCGATCCCGATATCTACGCCATCGGTGAGTGTTGCGAACACCAGGGCACCACCTACGGGCTGGTGAATCCCGGTTACGAGCAGGCATCCGTGGCCGCGTCGGTAATCGCAGATATGGACACGGAGTCTCTGCCCCATTACCTGGGTTCAGCCACTGTCAGCAATCTCAAGGTGGTTGGCACTCCCGTATGCAGCCTCGGCGAGGTCAGCGAACTGGGCACGAGACCCTTTCAGAAGGAAGTGACCTACCGAGATGAAAAAACGGGCCAGTACCGGAAACTGGTGACGCTCAAAGGCAAAATCATTGGCGCTGTGGGAATCGGGGAGTGGCCGGAATCCCGCCGCATCCAGGAAGCTTTCCAGAATGAGCGCAAGCTGAACCGCTGGCAGATGTATCAGTTCCGCCGCAGGGGGCAACTGTGGGGGGACAGCGGTAACCAGGTCAGCGCCTGGCCGGCCAGCACCATCATATGCCAATGCAACAACATCAGCCTTGGCAAATTGCAGGCGAACCTGCAGGACGGCTGCGGATCTGTCGCCGAACTACAGCAATGCACCCAGGCGGGCACCGTCTGCGGCTCCTGCAAACCCCTGTTGCAACAACTGGTGGGCGACAACAGTGCACCAGAAAAGGATTCGACCGCCGGCTCCCTCACAGCGCTGGGCCTGTTAGCTCTGGCACTGGTGAGCCTGATCAGCTTCTGGCCGGAAGCCAGAGTGGCCGAAAGCGTGCAGGAACAGGGCTGGTTCGAAGGCATCTGGAACGATAAATTCTGGAAGCAGGTCACCGGTTTTACGCTGCTGGGCCTGACAGCCATCGGGCTGCTGATGTCACTGCGCAAGCGTCTGTCATGGTCATGGATGGGCAAATTCACCGCCTGGCGCTTCGTGCATATTGTGCTCGGTGTGGCCTGCTGCCTAACGCTGGTGCTGCACAGCGGCTTTCACCTCGGCTCCAACCTGAACCAGTTGCTGATGCTGAATTTCCTGGGCGTCGTGCTGTTGGGCGCCTTCACCAGCAGTATTATCGGCCTCGCCCACAAACTCTCCGGCAACAACGCCAATTACTCTCGCAAGTGGTTGCAGTGGCTACATATTATTATTTCATGGCCGCTGCCTATTCTGCTGTCAGTCCATATTTTCACGGTGTATTACTTCTGATGCTGGAGATACAACGATGAAGAAGTGGTGGTGGATCAGCTGGCTGTTAGTCACCGTGGCACTAGGGGGGTACTACGGCTATACCGTGTTTCAGGCCGAAAACAAACAGAGCCTGCTGATCGGTGAAGCCAGCCACGGCCACTTCCAGATTGAGCTGGCCTGCACGGCTTGTCACACCGATGCCTTTGGCGGACAGGACTCTATTCAGGAAGCCTGTGTGGGCTGTCATGCACAAGAACTGGTAGATGCCCACGACTCGCACCCGAAAAAGAAATTTACCGATCCGCGCAATGCAGATCTACTTGAACTGCTGGATGCCCGTTACTGCGTGAGTTGTCATACCGAGCACCAGAAAGAGCAAACTCATCCCATGGGCGTCACCCTGCCCACCGATTACTGCTTCCACTGTCACCAGGACATCGGTGAAGATCGGGAAAGCCACCAGGACCTGGCTTTTGACAGTTGCGCCAGCGCCGGCTGCCACAACTATCACGACAACCGTGCGCTGTATGAAGATTTTCTGCTGGAGAACCACGAAGGAGCCTGGGTTAAAGAACTGTCACGTATCACTGCGCCGGATGCGGCGGCCACTCTAGCCCCGCAGCGTATTCCGGACAATCAACCGGAGTTCCCCCAATTGGTCGCGCAGCACCCCGACATCCATACAGAGTGGTCGGCCAGCAGCCACGCCGATGCCGGCGTCACTTGCGGTGGTTGTCACAGTAGTGCCGGCACAGAAACCTGGATAGAAAAACCCGGCATTGAACAATGCCAGACCTGCCATGTTAACGAGGCGAAAAGTTATCAGGCCGGCAAGCACGGCATGCGTCTGGCCCAGTCCATGCCGGCCATCAGCCCGTCGGAATCACTGATGCCGTTCAAGGAACAGTCGCTGTCACTCCATCAGGGCTGCAACAGCTGCCACAGTGCCCACAGCACAGATACCCAGTTTGCTGCGGCTCAGGCGTGCCTCGGTTGTCACAACGATGAACACTCCCTGTCCTTTGAGGCGTCACCCCACGGCCAACTGTTAAACCGGGCCATCGCTGGTGAGATTCCACCCGAGCAGGCGGTCACCTGTGCTACCTGTCACATGCCCCGGGAACACGTCAATGTCATGGGCAAAAAAGTGGTACAGGTGAACCACAACCAGAATGACAACCTTCGTCCCAATGAAAAAATGATTCGCCCGGTGTGCCTGCAGTGTCACAACCTGGGTTTTTCCATTGATGCATTGGCCGACCCGGCCCTGATTAATAACAACTTCACGGGCAAGCCCGCGACGCACATTCCCTCCATCGACTGGGCCAAGCGCCGGGAGGAGGAATGATGCCAGACCGTTTTCTACCCACCCTAACCACCTACTCAAAAAAATGAGGAAGACACCATGAAGAAAGTAGCACTTGCCGCAGCTCTGATCACCTCGGTGATCACTCTGACCGCCTGTAAGGAAGAAACCGAAGCCAAGGCCGGTATCGATCCAAAAGTCTATACAGACTCCCTGTTTGCCGTTATGAAAGCAGACCGCTCCAACTACACCAAGCTGATCATTCAGCGCCTGGGGCCGAATGGTGCCGGTGCCATCAAACCTGATGAACACTGGGAAGACATTGAAAATGGCGCACTACTGCCCGCACAGATGTTCCGTGCCGGTGCCGAGGCCGTGGCAACCATGACCGATGACTTCACCTACTCGCTGCAGTCTATCTGGCCGATTAACAAGCAGAATGCGCCGAAAACACCTGTGGAAGAAGCCGGTCTGAAATACATTGCCGACAACCCGGGCGAGAATTACTACGGTGAGGAAACTCTGGGCGATGTCACCTATTACACCGCGGTTTACCCGGATGTCGCGGTTTCACCCGCCTGTACCAGCTGCCACAACGACCACAAAGATTCACCCAAAACCGACTTTAAAATCGGTGAAGTCATGGGTGGTGTTGTGATTCGCGTGCCACTCAACTAATCAGGGAACACTCTGAATCCGGGTGATCTTATGTTGAAGCCAATTTCTTTTGTGACCATGGTCTGCCTGGGATTGCTGGCCTGTTCAGGGGGTAATGAGGAGCCATCCAAGGGCTTATCGACCACTGCCCAGGAGACGCACCCGGGAGCCGCCCTGGTCAAAGCGAACTGCATGGCCTGTCACAAACCGGGACTCAATGGCGCCCCCATTATCGGCAACGTCAAGATGTGGGGGCCAAGGATCACCCAGGGTGAAGAAACTCTGGTTCAGCACGCCATCAGTGGTTACGGGCTGATGCCCGCCAAGGGTGGCTCATCGCTGACAGATGAGGAAATGGCCCAGGCCGTCAACTACATGCTGTCGCAGTTGCCACCTGGCTCCTGATCTCAAACGGTATTGATAAGCCGGTTCTGGACCGCCTGCCACAGGCGGTCCATGGCCTGCTGCAACTCATAAACATTGTCGGTATCCGGGTGGGGAAAGTCCCTGCCATACAGGCGCACACCATCCATAGCGGGATGCCCCCAACCTGCATACTCCCAATCCAGCAACACCAACCCACGCTCCGTCTCAACAATATTTTCCGGCACCAGGTCGTGATGGCAGATCACCGGCTGCCAGTCTCCCCCATCCAGGGTTGCTGCCAATGCCATAATTGCCGTCCCATCCGGAAATGTATCCTCCAATTGCTGAAGGTAGTTCTGGCAGTGCTCCCGATAGCTAAAACGTGGCATAGATGGAGTAAATGTAATCCCCTGCAGGCGTTCTATTAACCGTGCCAGCCGGTGTCTGAGACCGAGTTGTTGCAACGTTTCACGGTGCCACTGCCTGCCCTCGACAAACTCTGTAACCAGCACCTCTTGCGAAGCAAACCAGAGACGGGGAACACACTCCAGGCTCTGCATTGACCGCAGCAGTGACAGCTCCCGCTCGCGGTCAATGCCGAGACTGGCACTGTTCTCCGTATTGATACGCACCACACCCAGGCGCGCCCCGCATTCCACCAGAAAGCTCTGGTTGGTTCGCCCACCCTCAAGCGCCCTCATCAACCTCGGCTTGGCCGGAAGGGGCACCTGCCAGCGCTGCCATTCAGACAGTGCCCGCTGCAGTTTCCTGTCGATATTGTCCGAAATAATGTTTTCTCCAGGTGAAATAGCCGATCACCACCAGAACCACGTAAATGGCAAACAGCGCCGCCGTGAAATACAGCGCGCGATCCAGGTAGAGGTAGATCGAAACGCTGTCAACGACAATCCAGTACAACCAGTTTTCGAGTATTTTTCTCGCCACCATATAGGTGGTCAGCACGCTGCCCCAGGTCGTAAAAGAATCCAGGTACGGCCATTGGGCATCGGTATTTTCCTGTAGCAGGAAGCCGGAGATTACCGACAACAGCAACACACCCACCAGGGCAAGCACATGGTGACCGGCCCGCCAGCGGCTGATTTTCAGGCCGTGATGATCACTACCACCCCGCCGCCACTGGTACCAGCCATAAACGGCCATGATCAGGTAATAGACATTCAGCAGGGAGTCCATGTAGAGCTTGACCCCGCCAAAAATCCAGATATAGATCACCGTACCAAAAAAGGCGCAGTACCAGCAAAAGCTGTTCTCACGCATGGCCAGCACCAGGTAGGCCAGCGATAACAGTGCCGCTGTAAGCTCCAGGTTCAGCCAGGACGCCACGCTACAGCGCCTCGTAGCCTGGAATGACTTTCATCACGTAAACCGCCATGCCGTATTCCTCGCGACATGTCGCAATCGTGTCCTGCACTGCCTGCATAGCCAGCTGGTACTCCCCCTGCACCACCGTGGACGTGGGAAACGTCTTTATGGTCAACCCGGGAACGCGGTTAATTTTTTCAATAAACCCGTGGATGGGAGGAATAAATTCCTCCCGGTTGGGGTACATGCTGACATCAATGGTGACTTGCATGATGTTTCTCTCCTAGAAGTGGTATTTCGCGGAAGCACCCACAATACGCGGCTCACCGAACTGATAGTAGGGCTCGGTGATGTAAAACTTACGGGGATCGTTGCCGAAACTGCCAAACCCACGCACGACCACATCACGATCTGCCAGGTTTCTCCCCCACAGGGAAAAAGTCCACTGTGGCAGACTGTAGTCCAGCCGCGCATTGACCAGCTCGTAACGATTAGATTTGGCATGGTGGCGCGGCGACAGGTAGAACGATTCTTTGCCCTCAACCTCCACACCGGCAGAGAGCCTGGCTGTGAGGGCAACATCTACACCAGCAGCAAACTGGTAGGACGGGGCATGGGCCTGCTCGTGACCGTCGAGATCCACAGCGGTATTGGTCGCAGGGTCTGCATCCACATGGGTGAGGCTCTCAAAGTCGTTGAAGGTAGCCCTCAGCAAACCCAGGCTGCCATGAAGCTGAACACGCTCGTGAGCCTGCCAGACAACTTCCAGTTCTGCGCCATAATTCTCTCCCCGGGCGGCATTGTCGTAGTAGTCGGTAAAGCTGCAGGGACAGGATGAACCTGAGATCGGCTCCACCAGGGACTGCTTGACCTGCATTTCACGACGCTTTTGGAAAAACAGCGCCAGTTGCAGTTGCAGGCGCCGCTCCAGCCAGTCGCCCTTGATACCGGTTTCAAAATTCCATAAGTATTCCGTATCAAAATCACGGGCCGAGGGCTCCAGCGCGGGGTCGCTGTTGACACCACCAGCTTTGTAGCCCCGGGAAACCAAACCGTAGATCATGGTCTGCGGCGACAGGTGGTATTCCAGGCCGAGGCGACCACCCCACAGACGTTCACTGTTGTCATGATTAATCAGGTCACTGTCTTCATATTCCGCATTGCGAAACTCCAGACGTAACCCGCTGGTGAGTTTCATATTATCCGTGAGCCAACTGCCCAGCTGACCATAGATCGCCCGGTTGCGGGTCTCGAAATCACTTTTGAAATCTCCACTGGCATAGGTGTATTCGCGCAACAGTGATTCATCCTGAAACCGGTAATAAATACCCAGCACCCAGTCGGTGGAATCCCGGAACAAGCGGCCTTCCTCCTTGGAGACCAGGCGAATATCGACAGTGCCGTTTTCGCGATCGCGAAGGTAGCGGTCAAAAGACGTATAGGCCCAACCATCACAGAGCTGTCCCGCACAAATGTCGCTATAGGTCCAATCCTCATCAAAGCTGTATTCGAGGTTGTTCTCGGCGTAGCTGAGTAGTCCGATGACATCAAAGTTCTTGAAACCGCCCCAAATATTTTCAATCGCCAGTGCCGTGGACTCCTGGCGATCCACGCCCGGCTGATCGGATAGGGTATGGCGGGTATTATCCAGCGAGAAATCGTCATAGCCGTTATCAGCATCCAGGTAAAATGCGGTCAAGTTGAGCCGCCAGTCATCGCTGACGCGCCACTGAAGCTTGCCCCGGGCCGTCAGCTCGTCGAGGTTGCTGGTGTCGTGGCGGTTGAGATAATCGTTATCAATATAGCCATCACTTCTATGGCCCTGCACTGCCACCCGGTAGCCCAGGGAGTCGGAAATCGGACCGCTCAACACCGCACTGGTAGTGCGGGTTTCATATTCGGAGATGGTTGTTTCCACACTGCCTTCGAAACTGTCCGTGGGGTCGTTGGAACGCATATTGATCAGACCCGCCAGCGCGTTGGCGCCGTACAAAGTGCCCTGCGGACCGCGCAAAATCTCAATCTGCTGCAGGTCGAGGGTGGTTGCAGCACCACCGATGCCGCTGAAATCAATGCCGTCAATCAGCAGGCCAACAGAGGGGTTAATGGGGGAAACGTACTGACTGCGATCACCAATACCGCGAATCTGTATGTATTTTCCCCGGGATGAACCGCTGGAGAAATTGACGTTGGGTGCCAGATTCAGAATCTGTTCGATATGGGTGGCACCGCGACGTTCAATCGTCTTATCGTCGATAACACTGATGCTGCTTCCTGTTTCGAGCAACGACAGCCCCCGGAATTCAGCGGTGACCACCACTTCTTCCACGGCGGTTGCTGACAGGGCTTGTGTGGCGAACAGGCCACCGGAAAAAAACAGTGCGCCGACTATGATGTCGGACTTTTTACAGAACTTCATGATATTGAGCCTCTATAACAATGTTATGGAGACCCGGATATGGGAGGAGTGAACGTATAGTGTTTTGCGTCCTATCCCTACGCCGGTACTATCCGGATCAGGTTCAAAGGGTCCATCCGAAGATGTCTCAGGCTAATGCCACCCCTTAGGAAATGACGCATGCGGTTGGCATGCGACGGTGCAATTCTACGCGAATGAACCGACCGCACAATGGTCGGAGCTAAATAATTTTTGAATAGCGGATTTCTGAGCGGGACTGGTTGAGGTAGGCATCAAAGGTCATGCAGATATGACGAATCAGCAGTCTCCCCGCCAGAGTCACACGGATGCCCGAGGGCGTTAGCGCCACCAGGCCATCGGCCGCCATAGGCTGCAACTGCTCCAGTTCGGCAGAAAAATAAGCTTTAAAATCAATATCAAAGCGACGTTCAATGTCAGCAAAATCTAGTTCGAACTGACAGATCAGCTGTTTGATCACCTCTTGCCGCAACAGATCGTCTGCACTGAGCTCAAAGCCCCTCGCCACCGGTAGGTGCCCCGCATCAATGGCACTCTGGTAGTCCTCAATCTGCTTGTGGTTCTGGGCAAAAACGTTGTCAATGGCGCTGATGGCCGACACCCCGAACGCCACCAAGTCACAGCCCCCATGGGTGGAATAACCCTGAAAGTTTCTTTGTAACAGCCCCTGCTGCTGGGCCACGGCCAACTCATCATCGGGGCGGGCAAAATGATCCATGCCGATGTACACGTAACCGGCGCCCAGCAATACCTCGGTAATGCGCTCCATCATCAGAAGCTTTTCTTCAGCACTGGGCAGGGCCGATTCATCAATCTGTTTCTGTACTTTGAACAGGTGTGGCAGGTGGGCATAGTTGAACACCGAAAGTCGATCCGGGGCGAGCTCAATAATGCTGGCCAGGGTGCGCTCAAAGGTTTTCCAGGTCTGGTGAGGCAGCCCGTAGATCAGGTCCATGCTAATGGAATGGAAGCCCTCAGCCCTTCCCGCCTGCACCAGTGCACCCACCTCCTCCACGGAGTTAAAGCGGTTCACGGCCTGCTGCACAGTGGGGTCAAAATCCTGAATACCCATACTAAGGCGGTTAAAACCCAGCTCTCTGAGGCAGCCGATAGTGGCGACATCCATATCTCCGGGGTGAATTTCGATGGAATATTCACCGCTGTCGTCATCCAGCAGGGTGAAATGCTCCCGGGTAGCCGCCATCAACAGGCGTTTTTCGTCATCGCTGATATAGGTGGGCGTACCGCCGCCCCAGTGCAGCTGGTGCACGGGCCGGGAGCGGTCAAACAGTGCTCCCTGCCTGGCAACCTCTGTGATCAGGCGCTCCAGGTAAGGCATGGCGCGTTTGCGATTGGCCGTGATGATCTTGTTGCAGGCACAGTAATAGCAGACGGTACTGCAAAAAGGGATATGGAAATACAGTGACAGTGGCCGGGCGGCGGCATTACTGCGCGTAATGGCCTGGCGCAGATCAGCCTCTCCGAACTGATCATGGAATTGGGGAGCTGTCGGGTAGGAGGTATAACGGGGACCGGACAGATCGTAACGATCGATTAACTGTCGGTCCCACACCAAGGAGCTGCTGGTCACTGAACATAATCCTGAATTGGGTGAACGAACGCACAGTCTAGCGCGCCTGAGACAGGGGTAATTGATACCCGTCAAGCAACCGGCTCACAGACTGTTGATCGGCCCGGCCTGCCAACCACTTTGCTGTGGCTTTTGCCGGGGCTTTTACCGGGTCTTCTGCCAGTACTTTAGCCGCAATCCCCATAGCTGAAAACCGTAGTAGACCAAGGTGTAACTGGCAAAGGCCCCATGTGGCCAGTATAATCCCGCCACTTCGTAAAGCAGCTTCACAAACCGCTAGAAAAGAGAACACGAGACATGAGCTACAACAAAATTCCCGCTGGCAACGACCTGCCAACTGACATCAACGTGGTCATCGAAATTCCCGCCAACCACGATCCGATCAAATACGAAATTGACAAAGACAGCGACGCTATTTTTGTTGACCGCTTTGTCGCAACGCCCATGTTCTACCCCGCCAACTATGGCTACATCCCGCAGACCCTGTCAGAAGACGGCGACCCTCTGGATGTACTGGTCGTCACCCCCTACCCGGTGATGCCCGGCTCCGTGATTCGCAGCCGCGCCATTGGTGTTCTCAACATGACCGACGAATCCGGTGTTGACGCCAAACTGCTGGCCGTACCGCACACCAAGCTGACCAAGCTTTATGATCACGTTCAGGAAATCGCAGACCTGCCGGAACTGTTGATCAACCAGATCAAACACTACTTTGAAAACTACAAGGCGCTGGAAGCAGGCAAATGGGTAAAAGTCGACGGCTGGGATAACGCTGAAGCGGCCCGTAATGAAATTACGGCTTCCCGCGAGCGCTACCTGAAGGAAGAAGGTTGATCTCTCCTAAAGCCATAAAAAAACCCGGCATAAGCCGGGTTTTTTTATGGGTGTACTGCAGGTTCAGGCCGCCTGGTTGTGCTGCTGATGCTCCCACTCCAGCATCGCGCTTTTGCGCTGTACACCCCAGCGGTAACCGCCGAGACCACCATCGCTGCGAACAACCCGGTGACAAGGAATCAGCCAGGCAATGGGATTTGCACCAATAGCATTGGCGACCGCGCGGACGGCTTTGGGGCGCCCGATAGCATCTGCTATTACCTGGTACGTGGTTGTACTCCCTGAGGGAAGTTCCAACAACGCCTGCCAGACCTGACGCTGAAAAACGGTACCCTGAACATCAAACTGCTCCAGTGTCGCAGCGGGCTTACTCATCAAGGAGGCGTACGCGGCCTGCGCCCGGTCATCGGCACGTTGGCAACCCACAGGAATACCACCCTGGGCCGTATCTTCAAACCAGAGATGTTGAATACCCTGCCGACTACCTATCAATAACGCCTTGCCCATTGGCGTGACAACGCGACCCCAGTACAAATCCATTCTTTGCCTCCTGCCTGTTGTGGCTTCTTGCAGTTAACCGGATCGCTCGAACTAACTGTTCAGCCTCCGGTAATAACCAGTGACTCCAGTTTAGCCCGCTTTATCATCTCCTACCGCCTTTTCAACAATTTTAAAAAAATTATTTGTGGTGTGCCGGGAACAGATGCTTCCCCGCCCCGTTTGCTTGTTCTGTGTTTTCAGGCAGTTAACCGCGACAACTCAGATATCTCACAGGAAATGTCAACTTACAGCAAAAAAACCTTCATATTTGTATCGCAATTTCTTCACAAACATTCCCTAACCTGAGCTTGCCCGTCCTCCCGACACATCCGAGTTGCGGGAACAAATGCTCCAAATTCACCAGTAGAGGGAATATCCGATGTACAAGAAATTGTTATCACTGGCTATCTGTGCGGCTGTTGCCGGCACAGCTATCGCCACCGAGAACAAACCCATGGATTTTGGCATGAAAGTTCAGCACCTGCTGAATGCCCAGTCCGAAAAACTGTTTGGCTTTGACGTGCCCCTGCAGGCCTCATTTGACAGTCACACCAGCCGCTCAGTGGGACAGAATGCCGACGACCTGATCCTTCTGGCTGAAGGGCTTGAAGCGACCATCCTTACCCGCGAAGCGGGTAATCACGCCGATATGTTTGCACTGTGGCCCAGTGAAGAAGCCCCTACCCACGCCATTTTCTGTATTGAAGGCGGTCGTGAAGACCTCGGCACCAGCCTTCCATCCGGTATTGCCAAGTACAACCCCTCCGTACAGCGTATCGATCTGGAAACCGGCGCAGTGGAAACTATTCTGCGAGGCATGGATCGCTGCGATGGCATCCGCACCACGGCCTGGGGCACCATCCTGGCCACTGAAGAAACCGGCGACGGACAGGGTTATGAACTGATTTATCCCATCAACACCGACAACCATACAGTGTTGAACCGCGCTACCGGAGACATTGTCGATGAAAACAATAACCCGGCCATCAATATCGCCAAGCGCGATGCCCTGCCCACCATGTCCTGGGAAGGCCTGACCGTGACGGCAGAAGGTGTGGTGATCGGCGGCGATGAACTGCGTCCGGGTAGCGGGTCCGACGACACAGATGGCGGCGCCATCTTCAAGTTTATCCCCAATACTCCCGCCATCGGTGAAATCGGCGATCTTACCGAGTCCCCGTTCACTGCCGGCAGCGTTTATGCCATGCAGGTCTCCTGCCGGGATAACCGCCAGCAATACGGCCAGGGCTGTGAAATCGGCAATGCCGCCTGGATTCCGGTGACCGCCGCCAATGCCCGCGATGATGCAGATGCTCTGGGTGCCACCGGCTACTATCGTCCGGAAGATCTGCACATGGACCCCACCTACGAGGGTGAAGGCGTGCGTTTCTGCTGGACCAACACCGGCAATGAAGGGGCAAAGAACTATGGCGAAGTGATCTGTGGCATCGATTCCGACCCACTGCTGGCCGACAGCGATACTCGCAGTGTTGTGGTGAACCGCTTTGTCGAAGGGGATGAGGACTTTAACTCTGTCGACAACCTGGCATTCCAGCCCGTCACCGGCAACCTGTACGTCATCGAAGACCATCGCAACGGCGATATTTTTGCCTGCCTGCCCGATGGAGCGGATCGTGACATCAAAACCGATGGCTGTGTGAAAGTGTTGTCGGTTAAAGATCAGTCTGCTGAACCCTCCGGCTTTGAGTTTCTGGGTGACGGTCAGTCTGCGCTGCTGTCCATCCAGCATTCCGGTAACGATGGCTCGCTGGATGTTGATGATTACGGCACCGACGATATCGTCCTGATCACCGGCTTTAAAGTGAAGTAAGTCAACAGCATCTCGCTACAAAGCGAACACCTATAACTTCTCCATGCCCCGGTCACCGGGGCATTTTTTTCCTGTACAAGGTGAAAGCTCCAGGCCACGACCCGCTGCCGCCTATCGCCAGTTTCTCCGGACAGCTCTATAGTGAAGGGACAACCTGTTTTAGCAAGGAGATAGCCTGTGACAGACACAGCCAACCGCGTTCTGGTTATCGGTTCCGTCACCATCGACAATATCGTCGCCGTCGCCCAGGAGGCCATCGAGCGCATTTCCCTGCACAACGGGGAAACCTCATTCCTGCTGCTGGAGCAGGGACGTAAAGTGGAAGCGGAAAGCATTTCCAGCCATGTGGGAGGTGGTGCCGCCAATGTAGCAGTCTCCATGGCCCGGCAGGGGCTGGCTGTGGATGTACTGGCCCTGGCGGGCGACGACCTGAACGGCAGGAAAATTTACCAGCGTCTTATCGACGAGGGCGTAGGCGTCGATTATTTTTTCACCCATCCCGACTGGCAGACGGGCAATTCGATCCTTGTCTATTCCCACGATAAAAACGCCGCCATATTCACCAAGCGCGGCGAGAACAGTGGTATTGAAGGGCAATTACAATATATCGATTTCAGTCGCTATCGCCTGGTCTATGTGGGTTGCCTGTCCAGTCTTTCCCGCCATGCCCTGCCCCGTATTGTCGAACAGGCAAAAACTGCGGGCTGTCTGGTGGCACTAAATCCTTGTATGGGTAGAGATGAGGAAGCCATCGAGCAATTTCTGAGTGTGGCAGAAGATATTGATTACCTGTCACTCAACAAGCAGGAAACCATTGACCTGCTGTCCCTGACCCACCGCCGGCTGTATACCAAACTGCCACTGTTGGCGACAGATATTGAAGTCAAGCCACCGCTGATGCAATCCGGCCTGCACGTCAACGATTACTGGCTGCCCCTCAACGATGTGATGTCGATGATCTGCAGCACCGGGCCACGCTTCTTTTCCCTCACCGATGGCGGCGATGGCGCTTACCTGTTCGATGGCAAACAGCTGCTTTACTGCCCTGCGGCAAAAACAGAACCCATGGGCACTGCGGGAGCGGGTGATGCATTTGCTTCCACCATCGTGGCCCAACTGCTCGAGGGCAATGACTCCGCCCGGGCGCTTTGGGTCGCCACAAAAAATGCTGCCAGTGTGGTGGCCTTTATGGATACCCAGAACGGCTTATTAACCCTTCAAGACATTGAGCAATGCCTTGCAACAGAAAATACCGGGCAGGCCGTCCTCAGTATTGGCAAAACGGTGCTGCCGAATGAGAACAGAGCCTTTTAGGGGCAACCTGACAACAAAAGATGCCACAAAAAAAGCCCGCTAAGCGGACTTTTTTTTCGGGTGAGAAATACTGATCAGGTGATTAGCGGATCAGTCGGTTCTCAATCAGGTCATCAACCACAGACGGATCAGCCAGCGTGGACGTATCACCCAGGCTGTCCAACTCATTGGCGGCAATCTTGCGCAGGATACGGCGCATGATTTTACCGGAACGGGTTTTCGGCAATCCCGGGGCCCAGTGGATGTAATCCGGCTTGGCAATGGGACCGATTTCCTTCACACAGATGCTGATGAGTTCCTTGCGAAGTTCATCAGAGGGCTCCTCACCACTCATCAGGGTGACATAGGCATAGATACCCTGACCCTTGATGTCGTGAGGGCAACCCACCACGGCTGCCTCAGCCACTTTGGGGTGCAGCACCAGCGCACTTTCCACTTCAGCCGTTCCCATACGGTGACCGGATACATTCAATACATCATCGACGCGGCCGGTGATCCAGTAATGTCCGTCCTCATCGCGACGGGCGCCGTCACCGGTAAAGTAATAACCCTTAAAGGCCGAGAAATAGGTTTCCTGATAGCGGCCCATGTCGCCATATACACCGCGAATCTGTGAGGGCCAGGAAGCCTTGATAGCCAGGTTACCTTCACCGGGGCCTTCAATTTCCTTGCCGTCACCATCCAGCAGTACCGGTTGCACACCGAAAAAAGGAACAGTGGCACAGCCGGGCTTCATGTCGATGGCCCCGGGCAGAGGCGTCAGCATGTGAGCGCCGGTTTCTGTCTGCCACCAGGTATCAACAATGGGGCAACGCTCTTCGCCCACCACCTTGTAATACCACTCCCAGGCTTCCGGGTTGATGGGTTCGCCCACCGTGCCCAACAGGCGCAGGGAGCTGCGGTCGGTACCGGTCACAAATTCGTCTCCGGCACCCATCAGGGAGCGGATGGCCGTCGGTGCGGTATAGAAAATGTTGACCTTGTGCTTTTCCACCACCCGCCAGAAACGGGAGGCATCGGGATAGGTAGGCACGCCTTCGAAAATCAGGGTAATGGCTCCGTTACACAGCGGGCCATAGACGATATAGCTGTGTCCTGTCACCCAGCCGACATCGGCGGTACACCAGTAAACATCACCTTCCTTGTAATCAAACACGTATTTATGGGTCATGGCTGCCTGTAGCAGATAACCGGCGGTGGTGTGCAGCACACCTTTCGGCTTGCCGGTTGAGCCCGAGGTATAGAGAATAAACAGCGGGTCTTCGGCGTCCATGTGCTCTGGGGGACAGTAATCCTTGGCGTCGGCAATGGCCTCGTGATACCAGACATCGCGTTTTGCATTCCATTCCACCAAGCCGCGGGTTCGCTCCACAACGATACAGGTGTGAACATTCGGGCAGTGACGTAGTGCCGCATCGGCATTGGCCTTCAGGGGAACTTTTTTACCGCCACGCAGGCCCTCGTCGGAGGTGATGACCACCTGGCAATCTGAGTCAAGAATGCGATCTTTTAGGGCATCGGGAGAAAAACCGCCAAACACCACGGAGTGCACCGCACCAATACGAGCGGAAGCCAGCATGGCGTATACCGCTTCAGGGATCATCGGCATGTAGATACAGACGCGATCACCGCGTTTCACGCCCCGAGACTTGAGCACATTGGCCAGCTTATTGACGTGTTCACTCAGCTCGTTATAGGTGATGTATTCGCTTTCTTCAGGGTGATCGCCTTCCCAGATAATCGCTGTTTGATCACCCCTGGTGGCCAGATGGCGGTCGATACAGTTCACCGTGACATTCAGTTTGCCATCGGTAAACCAGCTCGCCTCCCCTGTCATGAAGTCAAAGGTATTGACCTCGCTCCAGGGACTTTCCCAATCAATGAATTTCTTCGCCTGTTCAGCCCAGAAAACCTCGGGCTCTTCAATCGAGCTCCGATACATTTCATGGTAAGTCTCTTTATCAATATGGGCTTCGCTGGCGAAATCGCCGGGGACGGGGCGAACATTAGTGTCAGACATGGAATCCTCCCTTACTTATATATGTTCTATAGGATTCAGAGTAATGGAGGTCAAGCCTAGCATCTATTCGACCTTTGCATAACAACTGTCAGCAAAAGGGAGGATATAACCGCCAGTCAGGGATAAAGTGGTTATAAAATGAGCTAACAGTAAAACACCGCCGGCAGTTGACTTAACTTGCCCGGTTGCCTGCCGAAGCGGTGGCTCACCTGCGCGAGAAACAGCTCCGCCGTAGACACGGCATCCACCAGTGCATTGTGGGCGTGGTAATCGGGTAAATTGTAGCGGCGGCGCGATTCTGACAAGCGCAGACTCTGGCCATGCTGGCCGTTGCTGTTACGTTGCAAACGCTGATTTTCCAGAGCCATGGTATCCACCACGGGAACCAGCAGAGGTATCCCGTAGAGTGCCTTGCAAGCCTGCTGCAGAAAGCCCATATCCAGCGTGGCACAATGCAGTAGCATCACCCGTCCCCTCAGGGCAAATAACAGGGCGTCCATCGCCTCGCGCAGCGTGCCCGCCTGCAGGATATCCCGGTCGTGGATCCCGTGGATCACGGCACTTTGTCCGACCCCCTGATCACTGCTCACCAGGCGGTGGCAAGCACCGCTGAGCACCACCCGAAAGTCGTCCACCGGCACATAGCCAATACTGAGAATATGGTCGGCACTGGCATCCATTCCGGTCATTTCAAGATCCACCGCCAGAAAGCCTGTCTGGCGAATCTCATCCCGAAGATCCGGCAACTCCTCCCGCAGGTAGGTGCGCATCGGCGACTCAGGACATTTCGCCAGCAACTGACGCTGCCGCCACCGGGTTGTCCATCGACGCAGCATTACATCAACCCGTGGGTGAATTTAACCCGCAGTGCTGATTGGGCATTGGTAACCACCGCGAACGCATCGCGCAACTGGTGCCGCGACAGGGAGGAAAAAGTTGATGGATTCAGATGATTGTCCGGCTTCACGCCATCGCGAAGCTGCTCACCCTGATGCACCAGACGCAGACGGGAAATGAATTCATGGGCATCAGTGAGGTTACGGGAATCCTTCAGTGTCAGCAACTTGCTGGAAACCGCTTCCTGCAATCGCTCCAGGGTATGAACCTGTTTGCAACCAACTGACAGCGCATAGATTCGCGCGATGTCATTAATGGGCATGATGCCCCGCAGTTTCACATCCAGAGTGTTTTTATGTTCACCGCTGTGTTCCACCACAAAGTTCTTAAAGAAACCCATGGGCGGGGTTAACTTCAGGGCATTGGCCGTCAGGTTGGCGAGAAAAATTTCATTGCCACGGGCGGCATCGCAAACCGTGGTCTGCAAATCATTGAATAGCGATTCATCGCCGTATACACAGCGCATATCGAAAAAAATGCTGGCGTGCATTAATGCTTTTGACGAGGGTTGATTTATCCAGCGCAGGAACTGTTTTTTCCACCCCACCAAGGGCTGCCGCCAATCGGGGGTCGAAGCCATAATCCCGCCGGGACAGTACTTGTAACCACAGGTATCCAGGCCGTCATTGACGTAGTTTGCAACAGCAAGAAAATACTCGTCATCACCCTGGGTAACCGCATCACCGATCAGCATGCCGTTATCCTGATCTGAGATCGCCGTCTGATCCCTGCGTCCCTGGGAACCGAAGGCCAACCAGGCAAAGGGAACCGGCGGCTCGCCATATTTGCCAATCGCCTGTTTGATCAACTGGCGGGTCAATGCATCTGTCACCGTAGTCAGTAGACGGCCTATCTGATCCGCACTGGCTTCCGCGCGAATCAGGCTGCGCAACAACTCGGGAATATCCCGGGATACACCTTTCAGTCCCTCCACGCTGTCCTGGTGACCGATTTCCCCGATCAGAAAAACCGGGTCTGCCTTCTGCGCCTTCACCAGGTCGGTGGTGGTCACCATGGCCACCGGCTTACCGTCAGCAGTAACCGGTAGGTGATGGATATTGTGCTCGGTCATTAACAGCAGGGCTTCAAATACCAGGCTTTCCGCTGAAACGCTGGTGAGCTCCAGAGTCATAATTTCTGAAAGCAGTGTCTCTGGGCTGCGTTTGGCTGCCACCACCCGGGCACGCAAGTCACGGTCGGTCACCAGCCCGCACAGTTTCTGATGCTCATCGACAACCATCACCGAACTCACCCGCTCAACAGTCATCAAGGCTGCCACTTCCGCAACCGTCTGATCGGGCCGGGCGGTGACAGGCGCGCGGGATGATAAATCGCCGACGCGGCGGGTCAGCTGATAATTTTGTTCACGAAAACGCACCGCATGCCGCAAACGCTTGGCATGGGCCTGATTGAAAAACCGGTCAAAGGGCCGGTTCATCGAACGCAATTGCTGGAATGTTTCGGCATCAATCTGGTACAGCAAGCCATCTTCAATGACCACTGCCTGATTGGTAATCGTATCTCCCGTCAGCAGTGACGGGTACCCAAAATAGCCACCGGGCTCTACCCGATCCAGCAGTTCTCCCTCTGTATTGCGCACCTCAAATGCGCCGCTGCGAACAATCAGTAATCTCGGGTTGGAGTAATCGAGAATGCCCGTGGATTCTCCGGCGCGATAGTAAGCAATCTGCACATGGCTGGCAGCCAAGGTCAGGTGTTCTTCCGACAGCTCATTAAAGGGGGTACATTCGGACAGAAAATCCCGAACTGCCGCCACTTCGACACTGACAGTCATAACTGCATTCCTTCATCTACACCTGCTTACAGTAACCCTAAAGGTAGCCGTGCAACTTGATACCGGACAATTAGCCTAAAGTGGAATAAGACTTCACGGAGTTGGACCAGTTTCACTGATATCCCGCAAGACCCATACGCATTTTTTCTCCAGCCTGCTAGGCTAATGACTGCTGACCCATTGTATGTAATCAGGACCGTGTTAAAAATCGCAACAAATATTTATCTGCCCGATGACGAAATAGAATTCTCTGCAATTCGAGCTCAGGGTGCCGGCGGCCAGAACGTCAACAAGGTCTCGTCTGCCATTCACCTGCGCTTTAATATTCACGCGTCGTCCCTGCCCGAAGCCTACAAGCAGCGGCTACTGGCCTTCAAAGACCAACGCATCAGCAGCGATGGCATCGTGGTTATCAAAGCACAGCAGTTTCGCACCCAGGAAAAGAACCGAGCCGATGCTCTACAGCGATTGCAGACGCTCATCGATGAGGCCACCCGGGTACAGAAAGCCCGCATTCCAACCAAAGCCAGCAAGGCTGCTAAACAAAAGCGTATGGACAGTAAAACGCGCCGGGGAAAAACCAAGGCTCTGCGCGGCAAAGTCCTTGATTGATGTTGTTCTCTCCCCTGTCGCACCGATGGCTAAAGAGTTTGCTCTAAATCAAATCCTGCTGCTTTTTGAGCCCAAACGGGTGATTTTGCGACTAAACTGAAAGCGATAAGTGCTCGTAGTAACGTCTAGACAACACCACATACAAGGATAATTCGATGGATATTAAGACTTTTTCCGATTTGATCGACTGGACCCGCCAACTCCATGACCACCTGGCCAAGTGCCTTTCACACGGCGCGGAGAAACATCGGCAGGAAGGCGCCAAATTATTGCTCGAATATCTGTCAGATCACGAAACCAAAATTGCAAAAATGGTGGCCAGCTTCGAGGAAAAAGCGGATCACAAGGCCATGCATACCTACGTGTACGATTACCTGTCCCACAAACCCATCGACATCAGTGAAAGCTGCAACATGGCGTTTGAAACCCTGGATTACGACAGCATCTGCCTGGAAGTCTTCAACTTTCACGAGCAGGTGATGGACCTGTACCGCACGTTGATCGGCAAGGCCGAAACCAATGCCGTCAGGGAGTTGCTTGAATCACTGCTGGCGATGGAAAAACATGAAGCCATGCGCCTGGCCAGTCAAACCGGACGAATGCACGATCTGTAACCCACTGTTCCATGACAGTTACCCGGTGAAGTAGCGCAGGGAGGCAGCACTTCATCGGCACACCAACACGGATAACCGGTTTATTTTCCCCTGTTGGGAAGTGCAAATACCACCAGTGCACCACCCCCTTTAAACCCGAACAGGGAATTTCCCCCAACAGCCACTGCAACGTACTGCACACCGTTAACTTCATAACTGACCGGTGGCGCATTGACACCTGCACCACACTGAAATTGCCACAACAATTCACCGCTGTCAGCATCATAGGCATTGAGGTGACCATTACCCTCACCCATAAAAACCAGGCTTCCTGCAGTCGCCAGAACACCCCCCACCAACGGTTGAGCAGTTTTATTCTGCCAGTGAATCTTGCCGCCGTCCCATGTGGAAATCGCCGTCAGCGTTCCCCAATGTGGCTCATCAATAGGTTCCAGTTCGGTATAACGTTGTAATTTCCCATGTTCAGCCACAGTGAGTGACTTCACGGTATAACGCACAGGCAGATGGGAGGCCGCCACGTAGGCCAGACCATTGGCGGGGTTGTAGGCGACGGGAGACCAGCTGGCCCCGCCGATCGCCCCCGGTGCGACACGTGTACCCTCGGGACTGGGCGGTGCAAAAAGATTTTCCTGGGGTACAAATGGCTGCGACTTGTACATCAGTCGACCGGTGAGACGGTCATGCACATAGAACCAGCCCGTTTTTGCGGCCTGCCCAACAGCAGCCACCGGGCCCTGGGTGCTCTGGTAGTCAAACAATACCGGCGGGCTGGCCACGTCATACCCCCACAGGTCGTGGGGCACCTGCTGGTAGTGCCAACGCAGTTCACCGCTGTCGGCATCCAGCGCAGCGAGGGATACGGTGTAAAGGTTGTCCCCAGGGCGCGAGCTGTCATCCATCTGAGGTGATGGATTGCCGATACCGACAAACAACAGGTTGGAGTCGGGATCAAACGCCGGCGTGGTCCAGGCTGAACCACCGCCGTGCCTACCGGCGTCAGGAAACCGATAGAGGGCCCGCTTTTCCCCCGCGATATCCCGTGGCAAAGGCACCCCATCCGGGGTTGTTTCGAGAAACTCTCCTTCCCATCCGGTATCCGGCACGGTATCAAACTGCCAGACAGGGTTACCGGTGTGGACATCAAATGCCGCATAGAATCCCGGCCGACCAAAATCCCCGGCAAAGCCGACCACTGTCCCCACAGGGGCATCGGGCGTATCCGCGTCCAGGTGCAGCCCATACCCGACACCCGTGATGCCGATGATCACTTTATCCTTCACGACCAGCGGCGCCATGTTCACACCGACACCGGTAGTGCCCGTGGTTGCCTTTTCTCGCAGGCGGTTGTCGGCGCCCAGTTGCTCAATCATTTCTGTGGGACCGCTGTCCGCGACCAGGGGAATATCCCAGACTGGTATTCCCGTTGTCTTGTCCAGGGCGATCAGCCGTGCATCCACAGTGCCGATAAATACCTTGCCGTGCGCTACGGCAACGCCCCTGTTGGCGGGACCACAGCACATGGTGGTGCTAACACGCTGGTGTTCATAGCGCCAGATTTCCTGGCCGGTAGCGGCATTGATAGCGCTCACATGATTAAACGGCATCGACAGGTAAACCACGCCGTCAACTTCCAGCGGGGTTGCCTGAAAAGAAGCGGAATAACCTGTCTGGTAGATCCAGCGGGGTGCCAGTTGGCTGACCGTTTGCCGGTTAATCTGCTTCAGGGGAGAAAACCGCTGGTTGCTGTAATCGTGCCCGTAAGATAACCAGTCCCCTGCGTTTTTCTGCGAGGACAACAATCGGGTTGCATCCACTTCTTCAGCGAATGTCGGCAAGCAGGCACAGAGCAACCATGCCAGGAAACAACATCCAGTTCGCTTCATGTCCCTCTAAACTCTTCGCTCACGGGAAAACACCAGTTGTTTGCTAAGGGTATCAGCACCAGTATAGACAGCAGCGACACTTCATCCTGACCCCACCAAACCTATAACTCATTATCAACCGGAAAAAATCAGACTGACATGAAGTGAACTTCCTGTTCGTCAGCGGAGACTGGGCTATGATCAGTTGTGGTTCGGACGGAACCTGCACACACAATAAACATCAAACCCTGCTGAGACGGTAGTCTTGTGCCGTTTTGATTGAGTATGCTGCACTGTGTAATCCCTTATGTTTACCGGGGGTAATCAGCGTAGCTGACCTAACGATAAGAAGGAGAGACTTAGAATGCCCAAGTATGTGATAGAGAGAGATATCCCCGGAGCCGGCAAACTGACTGCACAGGATCTACAGGCCATTTCCCAGAAATCTTGTGGCGTCCTGAATGGCATGGGACCACAAATTCAATGGGTTCAGAGTTACGTCACCGACGACAAGGTATATTGCATTTATGTGGCTCCAAATGAAGAAGCCATTCGTGAGCATGCACGTCAGGGCGAATTTCCCGCCAACCGAATTTCAAAAGTCTCAACCGTTATTGACCCAACCACGGCCGAATAAGAAGCAAAAAACCCAGCTCCCAGGTATGTCAGCCCGGGGGCTGGAAGCCACCAGCTTATCTTTCACTCAGCTTTTACTGACTGTCGATACAACTGTGCCCTGAATAACCGAATACAATTGCCCGGCAATAAAAATGGCCGCCCGGTGGGCGGCCATTGTTTAGTGGCGAGTCATTCGCCTGGAGATTAATGAACCTGGGCTTCCCCAGAACCTTTTGGATAGCGCAGACTTTCCACCATATCCTCAATGTGCTCTGGAGCTTCGCCTGTCATTTTCTGTACGGCGAAGGCTGCCAGGAAGTTGAAGATCATACCCAGTGTACCAATACCCTCGGGTGAAATACCGAACCACCAGTGATCGGGGGTGTTGGCTGCAGGGTTGATAAACTTGAAGTAGATAATGTAGCCCGCTGTAAAGGTAATACCTGTCAGCATGCCTGCAATGGCGCCTTCCTTGTTCATCCGTTTGTGGAATATGCCGAGGATGATGGCCGGGAAGAAGCTCGACGCCGCCAACCCGAAGGCAAATGCCACCACCTGCGCCACAAAGCCCGGTGGATTAATACCCAGATAGGCAGCGACGGAGATACCACATGCCGCAGCTATACGGGCATACATCAACTCCTGTTTATCCGAAATATTGGGCATCAGGTTCCGCTTTAACAGGTCATGGGATATTGAGGTGGAAATCACCAACAACAGACCTGCAGAGGTAGACAGCGCCGCTGCCACACCACCCGCAGCCACCAGGGCAATAACCCATGCTGGCAGATTGGCGATTTCGGGGTTAGCCAATACCATGATGTCGCGGTCGATTTTCATCTCGTTGCGGTCATCACCGGAGTAGAACATACGGCCATCGCCGTTTTTATCTTCCCAGCCAATCAGGCCGGTTTGTTGCCAGTTGCTGATCCAGCTCGGTGCTTCCTCGTAGACCACACCCTGGCCATCGGAACCGTTGATGGTTTCGATCATGTTCACCCGGGCAAAAGAAGCAACAGCAGGAGCAGTGGTGTACAGAATGGCAATGAACACCAGTGCCCAGCCCGCAGAGCGGCGCGCATCAGCCACTTTCGGCACGGTAAAGAAGCGAACGATCACATGGGGCAGACCTGCAGTACCCACCATTAGAGCGAAAGTGATGAAGAATACGTCGATCATACTCTTATTGCCCGAGGTATATTCCGTAAAGCCTAGTTCCGTCGATAGCCCGTTGAGCTTGTCGAGCAGGTAGGTACCGGAACCATCGGCAAGGGTATCACCGAAGCCCAATTGAGGAATCGGGTTGCCGGTCATCAGCATGGAGATGAACACAGCGGGCACCAGGTAGGCAAAGATCAATACACAGTATTGAGCTACCTGTGTATAGGTAATGCCTTTCATACCACCGAGTACCGCGTAGAAGAACACCACACACATACCCAGCAATACGCCGGTGACGATATCCACTTCCAGGAAGCGGGAGAACACCACACCCACACCACGCATCTGTCCCGCCACATAAGTGAACGACACGAAGATTGCACAGATCACGGCCACAGTTCTGGCCGTTTGTGAATAGTAGCGGTCACCGATAAAGTCCGGCACCGTAAACTTGCCGAATTTACGCAGGTAAGGTGCAAGGCAAAGTGCCAGCAACACGTAGCCACCGGTCCAGCCCATCAGGTAAACACCACCGTCATAACCCATGAAGGAGATCAACCCCGCCATGGAGATAAACGATGCCGCTGACATCCAGTCAGCTGCCGTCGCCATACCATTGGCTACAGCCGGAACACCGCCGCCTGCAACGTAGAACTCCTTGGTCGAACCGGCACGAGCCCAGATCGCGATCCCGATGTAGAGAGCGAAGCTGAGGCCTACCAGTAAAAAAGTCCAGCCTTGAATATCCATGATCACTCCCCTTTAGTCTTCGTCTTCGTGGACGTCGTACTTGCGATCCAGTGCTTTCATCTTCTTAACGTAGACGAAGATCAGAATTACAAATACGTAAATGGAACCCTGTTGGGCAAACCAGAAGCCGAGCTTGAAGCCGAAAATTTTGATGGCGTTCAGTGGCTCAACCAGCAGGATGCCAAACCCGAATGAAACAGCGAACCAAATCACCAGCAGGGTAACCAGCAAACGCAGGTTTTCCTTCCAGTAGGCTTTGGCATGTTCGTCAGTTTGGAAACTCATTGTCTTTCCTCCTGTTGTTATACTTTTCTCGGATACCGCCAAATTAGCCGAGGTGGCATAGCGTGTCTCTGCAACCTTGGTCTAACCCGATCCGAAAACCAGGCAACTGCCTATTGGAAAACGTACTTGCCGGTAAATTGCACCCGCTTCAGGTCGCCATCATCACCATTTTCCAGCTCACGCTCGGCATTCATATATTCCAGGCCGAATGAGAGGTTGGTGGTAGGCGAGTAAAACAGGTTAACCAGGTAGTTGCTGACTTCCTCGTTGTTGGTATCAGCCACTGAGTTTGGGTTATCCGCGCGGGTCATTGCATAGGAAACAGTGCTGCGCAGTTTCGGCGTCCACAGGTGGCGATAGGCAACAAACCCACCGGTCACGTCAATCAGATCCAGATCGCCATCAGCTTCCACTGCGGCATCACGGAATGCCTGCAGCGCGGTGTAGCGGCCCAGGTGGCCGTGGTTAAACTGCATTTTCAGGTCATCGCCATTGGCAAAGGCATATTTACCGGAAAGGCTGACGCCATAACCCCATTTATCCTCATCTTCGGTTCCTGTGTCATAGGTAATCTGACGCGCCAGGCCGGCGATGTTATAGCTGAACTTACCCCAGTTTCCGTCATAACGAGCAACAATATCCGGGACATTGTTGTCATCAAAGTTATTGCTGACTTCAGGGTCCGGATTATCTGGGGGGTTTGCTACTCCATCACCGTCGATAGTACCTGTAGAGGGGTTTTCCAACGCCAGGTGGACCGTGCCGCCATTGGACAACTTGTGGCTCCAACGGGCCTGGGTTTGACGGTTAAAGATTACGCCGGAAGTGGGACCAATAAACTCTGCGGTTTCCGGCAGCGCCATGGTGCTCATGAAAGTACTCCATGACTGCCCCAACAGCAGTGATGAGTTCTCGTCATAATCCCACTTCAAGTAGGCATGACGAATTCGGGAATGGGATGAGTTGGAAATCCGTTCATCGCCGTCACCGGTCAACAGGTCCATCTCGAAGTGGGTGCTGACATCACCCATGGTGGTCGGCGTGCTGGTTTTGAACCAGAAACGCGAGGTTTTCATGTGTCCGTCAAAACGGCGGGAGCCACTCTTGCCAGCCACGGGAATGGTACTGGGCACCAAAATGTCATCGCCGAGGGCAACACTTGCGCGTTCGCCATCGGAATAGCTACTGCTGATGGCATCCACTTTCACAAATCCGCCATAGCTGAATTTCATGCCTGAAGCGGGGCTATCCACTTTTTTGCTAACGGTCGTTTCAATAGCTTTTTGTTTTTCCCCCTGCTGCGTCACCAGTTGCTGTAATTTCACGAGTTCAGCTTCCAGCATCTCGATTTTTGCAGACAGGTCCTCATTGCTCGCTGCTGCCAGTGACTGTCCGGAGATCGTCATGGCAGGCAACATAATGGCTGTTGCGAGCGCCAGTTTTGTCTTGGTAAACATAATTCCTCTCCCAATAGATTTATCAAGCGGTGACAGAGTTACTTCAACGCTTCTCTATGGGTATGCGACCAAGGTCGATTTCGCTAGGAATTTACGACCAATGTCTAACGAAGTTGCCCCTTTTTGAGGCGGAAAGCAGGAAAAATTAAAAAGACATGAAGGGTTGTCAGCGCTCGCTGCGGGGACTAACATCGAAAAAAACTGGCACGCTGAAAATAATTACATGTCAAAGTTTATCGTCGCCGACGACCACCCTCTGTTCCGCAATGCAATATCAGGGGTACTACAATGCCTGGATGCTGATGTGGAGGTTGTCGAGGCGCAGGATATGGCTAGCTTGCAAACCAAGCTTTGCGACCACCCTGACGCCGATCTGGTGTTACTGGATCTTCACATGCCGGGAGCTCATGGCTTCAGCGCCCTCGCCTACCTCAAGGGTCAGGCCCCTCATATTCCTGTTCTGGTGGTGTCTGCCAACGAGCGCGCCGATATCATGCAGCGTGCGGTGGAATTCGGGTCCAAGGGTTTTTTGCCCAAGTCATCAGGCATTGATGTTATCCAGAAGGCGATTCAGGCTGCGCTGACCGGTGATACCTGGTTACCTGCCCAGGCAGGAGCCAGTGCCCCTGCGGGCGATGATGAACAACAGCTAATGGAAGGGATTGCTTCCCTTACGCCCCAACAATACCTGGTTCTGACGATGCTGGCTGAAGGTCTGCTCAACAAGCAGATCGCCTACGAACTGGACGTTACGGAGGCGACCATCAAGGCGCATATGACGGCGATTTTCAGAAAATTGAATGTGCGATCAAGAACACAGGCGGTGCTGGCCATCAGCAAGTTGAACCTGGAGTCCCCAGACCTGAGCGCCTGATTAACTTGATCTCCTAGTCCTGAGCAAACTGTTACTGGCAGATTAATCCCGAAAATTCTCGTACTGAAAGGGCTGGCCAAGCTCCGCCCCTTTAACCAATGCAATTGCCTGCTGCAGATCATCGCGCTTTTTACCACTAACGCGAATCTTGTCGCCCTGAATGGACGCCTGCACTTTCATTTTTGAGTCTTTTAACAGCTTGGTAATTTTTTTTGCCATGGGCTGGTCGATACCCTGTTTGAACCGCACCTTGAGGGAGAAAGTTTTGCCAATGTGCAGGGCCTCTTCATCCACATCCACCACATAGGGGTCGACGTTGCGCTTGACCAGGTTCTTGCTGAACATGTCCATCAACTGCTGGCATTGGAAGTCGGACTCTGCCGTCAGGGTGACAATCTCATCTTTGAGTTCGACACTGGCCGCGACACCGCGGAAATCAAATCGGGTCGTCAATTCGCGCTGGGTATTTTCGGTAGCATTGCGGATTTCCACCATATCCACTTCTGAGACGATATCGAACGTCGGCATTTTTTAGGCACCTTACGGGTAAAAATTAAAAGGCGTTAGTCTAGCCTTACGAGACAACACGGGAAAGCTGAACTCAAAAGACTTCGATTTAGCCCGCCTTGCTGGACCTGACCAATTCGGTGATGTGCTTGGCAAGCTTCTCAGGTGATACCGGCTTGGACATATAGTAGAGCCCGGCCTGTCCCACCTGCTGGCGAACTTCATCGGAGTTATCCGCACTGATAATCATGCAGGGGCGATGGCGCCAGGTCTGCGGCATATCGCCCACCAGGTCGATCCCCGTCAGATGCTCCTCCAGGTGAAAATCCACCAGCATGATATCCGGCGGATAGCTGCTCACCAGAGCCTTCAGGTCCCTGGGCCCTTTTGCCAGCATGACCTGACAGCCCCATTGACTCAGCAGGCTTTTCATCCCCTCTAGAATCTCTTCCTCATTATCAATACAGAGTACCCGCAACCCCCTTAACTCGGGCCGCGGTTTCGGGGTTGACGATGGCGCTTCAGGGACCAGCAACGGGTCACCGAGGGGCACCAAAACACTGAATACCGACCCTTCACCGGGTTCTGATTTGACGCCGATTTCATGCTGCATCAGATCCGCCATACCCTTGGCAATGGTCAGTCCTAGCCCCAGGCCCTTATCGGTGCTAGTAGCACCCGGGCTGAGCCGCTCAAATTCCATGAAAATTCTGTCCATGGCATGGGGCGCAATTCCCGGGCCCGTATCCCAGACCTCGATACGCAAGGCATTGCCGATACACCGGCACCCCAGCAACAGCCTGCCACGTTTGGTGTAGTGGATGGCATTGCTGAGAAAGTTCTGCAGAATACGACGCAACAGGTGTGGATCGCTGGCCACTACCTTGCTGCTAGAAACAAACCGCAATTCAATGCCCTTCTCCAGTGCCAGGGCACCAAACTCTGTGGCCAGCTCTTCCAGCATGGGCCGAATACAGAAACTTTTTATATCCGGCTGCATCTTGCCCCCTTCAAGACCAGAAATTTCCCGGAGGGCCGATATCAGGTTTTCCGAGGTCTCCAGGGATTTTTGCACGTGACCAATATAATGAACCAACGATGCCTGGTCAGTGCCGGCAATCTGATGCTGGATGGAGGTCAGGAACAGTTTAGCAGCACTGATGGGTTGTAACAGATCATGACTTGCTGCCTGCATGAAACGGCTTTTACTGGCGTGGAGTTCGCGCAATTCCTCCTCGGCACGGGCACGCAAACGGTTTTCTTCACCCATTTTATAGTTGAGGTTGCAGAGGTCGGCCGTGCGCTGGGCAACACGATCTTCCAGCGTGGCCTTGGCTTCTTCCAGAGCCTTGACCACGGTTTTGTATTCGCTGATATCCGTATAGGTAGCCACAAACCCCCCATTGGGCATGGGGTTACCCACCACCTGAATGGTGGTGCCATTGGGTAATGTGCGCTCAAAACGGTGGGAACCCCCATTACGGAGCAAATCCAGCCGTCGCTCTACCTGGCGCTCGAGATTGTCAGAGTCCCGATAGAGACCTTTTTTGGCGTTGTATTCGTACACTGATTTGATTGGACAGCCCACATACAGTAGCCGTGCAGGGTAATCAAACATTTGCTCATAGCGACGGTTCCAGGCGACGATTCTGAGATCAGCATCCACCACACATATTCCCTGGGAAATGGTTTCTACAGTGGTCTGCAGCAGATCGCGATTAAACTGGAGTTGCTCTGATGTTCCGCCCACGATAGCGGCCAGGTCACTGAATTGCAGGGGCTCGGTGCGCTGCAACAACGTGATCGCGCTTTGCGCCGATGCCGAGCCGACAATCGCCGCCAGGTAACGCTCTACCCGCCGAACGACGAAAACTGGCGCCCGGTCATTATCAAGCAGTCTCTGACGGTAACGCTCCTCACATCCACGCCACAGTTCATCCTGCTGGTTGCGGTTGAGAAATGACTCCATCAGCTGCCGCAGTTGTACCACCCGGATGGAAGACAGCTCGTAGTCATCCTCACCGTAAAGCTTTGGACCCGGCACATCCACAAACTCGTCCGCCTGGAAACGATCTCGTTCATCCTGTTTGACCAGCAGTGAAACAGCGACGTAAATAAGCAGATTACTGAGCAGACTCCAGATAACCCCATGGCTTAAAGGGTCGAGAAAATCCATGCCGAACAATGCCTGGGGACGCAGCCAATGAAGCTGCCAGGGGCCATTAACCAGAATCGTATCGTCCGTGGACAGCATCGTGGGCAACAGCAGGCAATACCACCAGAACAGAAACCCGACAGCCAGTCCGGCATAGACACCTATGGCATGCCCCTTACGCCAGTAGGCACCGCCGAGCAAAGCGGGAGCCAGCTGGGCAAAGCAGGCAAACGACACCAGGCCGATGGACGCCAGCGCCTCCTCCTCCCTCATCATCCGGTACATCACCCAGGACGCCATCAGAATGGCCAGAATGCAGACCCGACGAATCCAGCGAAGGTGCTGGCCCATGAAAAAAGCCGTCTGTCGAAACTGGTCCTTGCGCCAACGCAACAGCAACGGCAGGATAATTTCGTTCGACACCATAATGGACAGGGTCACAGATGCCACAATCACCATGCCTGTCGCCGCGGAGAAACCACCGGCAAATGCCAGTATCGCCAGCAGTTCGGAACCGCTGCTGATTGGCAGGCTCAGAACGTAGGTATCCGGTGCTATGCCGCTGTCGGAAAACAGGTGAGAGCCGACGACAGAAATCGGCAGCACTACCGCCATAATCACCAGTAGATACAGCGGGAAAAACCAATGAGCTACTTGCAGGTCGCGTTCGTTCTGATACTCCACTACCGTGACGTGAAACTGTCTGGGCAGGCAAATGATGGCCAGCATCGACAACAGAACCATGGTGATAAACGGCGGATTGATCGGGTTTGACAGCCAGGAATCCATCAGCACCTGATCGGAAAGCAACGGCCCGAGCTCCACTCTGGCCGCCATGACCAGTGCCAAAATGGCCAGGGCTACGAGCGCCACCACCTTGATCACGGATTCCACGGCCAGTGCCGCCATCATGCCCCGGTTGCGTTCGCGGCCTTCAATATGCCGGGTACCAAAAACCATCGCGAATAGTGCCAGCATCAGGGCGGTAACCAATGCACTGTCCGGCAAATACGCGGAACTTGTCCCCGTCGGTCCCGACAGGGTATCCCAGGCAAGTGAAATAGCCTTCAGTTGCAGCGAGATATAGGGCATGGAGCCAACCACGGCTACCACGGTGACCAGCGCAGCCAACAACTGGCGTTTGCCATAGCGTGAACCGATAAAGTCGGCGATAGAGGTAGTCTTCTGCCGGTTACCGATATTAACCAACTTGCGCAGGATCGGCCCACCGAACACAAACACCAGCATGGGTCCGAGGTAGATAGGAAGGTAGGCCCAGGCATATTGGGAGGCCACACCAACAGCCCCAAAAAAAGTCCAGGAGGAACAGTAAACGGCCAGTGTCAGGCTATAAATATAGGGGCGTAAACGGTTTTGCCAGTCCGGCTGGCGCTCGGCCCACAGGGCGACAAGCACGAGCAGAAAGACGCAGCACAAGGCAATCAGCAACAGCAAGGGTTGCGAAATCATGGCGTTTCAGTGGTTCCCAGTGGCGACACGCGGCTTGTCATGGCAGAAGATTCGGCGATTTTGGTTAAGGTTGCAAGTGATGTACTACTTAAGTTGTTGTACCTAGGTCGTATTGCGCTCATAGAGCCCGTGACAAACAATTCAGCAAAACAATTTATGGTTGGGGGATGGATCTCAATATGTCTGCAGTCAATGCCTATCAGAAGCAATATCAGCAGTTTCTGGAAAACCCTGAACAGTTCTGGCAAGAACAGGCTAACCGTATCGCCTGGTATAAAAAGCCGACCAACATTCTCAGCGTAGACGAGAATGAATATTTTCGCTGGTACGACGACGGCGAGCTGAACACCAGTTATCTCTGCCTCGACTATCATGTGGAGCAGGGTCGGGGCGATCAGGCCGCGCTGATCTACGATTCTCCGGTGACCGATACCAAAGCCTCTTTCACCTACCGTGAATTGCGCGATCAAGTGGCGCTGTTTGCCGGCGGTCTGAAAAGTCTGGGCGTGGAAAAAGGTGATCGGGTGGTGATCTACATGCCGATGGTGCCCGAAGCGGCCATCGCCATGCTGGCCTGTGCCAGACTGGGTGCCATCCACTCCGTGGTGTTTGGCGGTTTCGCCCCCGACGAACTGGCTGTGCGTATTGATGACGCCCACCCGAAAGTCATCGTGACGGCATCATGCGGCATTGAGATAAACCGTGTCATCGACTACAAGCCCATGGTTGATGAAGCCTTCAAGATTGCCGAGCACAAGCCCAGCCACGTGGTGTTACTGCAACGCCCGCAATCCCAGGCTGACATGCAGCCCGGACGGGATGTGGACTGGCAGGACCTTATCGCCAATGCCACCCCCGCTGAACCGGTGGCCGTCAAAGGTACCGATCCGCTTTATATCCTTTACACCTCCGGTACCACAGGCAAACCCAAGGGCGTAGTGCGCGACAACGGTGGTCACGCGGTGGCCATGGTCTACAGCATGGACGTTGTCTATAACGTAGAGGCCGGAGATATCTACTGGGCAGCCTCGGATGTGGGCTGGGTGGTAGGCCACTCCTACATTGTTTATGCACCCCTGCTGACCGGCTGCACCACCATTCTCTATGAGGGCAAACCGGTCAGGACCCCCGATTCCGGCGCTTTCTGGCGTGTCTGTGCTGAACATGGAGTTAAAACCATGTTCACGGCACCAACAGCATTCCGCGCCGTGCGCAAGGAAGACCCTGAGGCCGAAAATCTCAAGCAATATGACCTGTCAAAACTGGAACGGATCTACCTGGCCGGGGAACGGCTCGACCCTCCCACGTACGAGTGGCTGAAAGAAAAAACCCAACTGCCGGTAATTGACCACTGGTGGCAGACGGAAACCGCCTGGGCCATCGCCGGCAATCCCATTGGCCTTGAACCCATGCCCACCAAACCGGGCTCGGCCACAGTACCCATGCCGGGCTACCAGGTACAGATTCTTGATGAAGCCGGCGAACCGGTCGGTCCCAATGAGAAAGGCAATATCACCATTAAACTGCCCCTGCCTCCGGGAACTCTGGCTACTATCTGGGGCAATCACCCACGGTTTGAGGCCGGGTACCTGAACACCTATCCAGGCTATTACTTGACTGGTGACGAGGGCTACCTCGATGAGGAAAATTATCTCTTTGTCATGGGTCGCTGTGACGATGTGATCAATGTCGCCGGCCACCGCCTGTCCACCGGGCAGATGGAAGAAATTGTCGGATCGCACCCGGCAGTCGCGGAATGTGCCGTGATTGGTGTCAGCGACAACCTGAAAGGTCAACTGCCCTTGGGTCTGGTAGTTCTCAAGGATGGGGCATCGCTTGGTAAGGACGATCTCGCTGCGGAATTGAAACAGATGGTCCGTGCGAAGATCGGTGCCGTGGGTTGCTACGACCAGTCATTGATTGTGCAACGGCTTCCCAAGACCCGCTCCGGAAAAATTCTGCGTCGCACCATGCGCCAGATAGCCGATGGCGAATCCTACAACGTGCCATCGACCATAGATGACCCCGCAATACTGGATGAAATTTCCCGGGTGATGAAAACCGCGGGGAGGCCCTCAGCCTGAACAATTTCTATTTGCTTTCTCCATTCCAGCAATCCTTACCGGTGGCCTAGACCACCGGTTTTTTTTGCTCGGAGATGAGGGTTTGACAGCTCAACAGGCTGTTAGGCAGCCTGTACGGGGATGGTATTGGCAGACCGCTCAACGGTATTGTCGGCATTCAGGTAAACCAGCCTGGGTTTGTGCTTGGCCAACTCTTCCTCGGAATATTGCGCATAGGTGGCGATGATCACCCGGTCACCCACCTGGCACTTGCGCGCGGCTGCGCCATTCATGGAGATAATGCCTGAACCGGGCTCGCCACGAATAATATAGGTGGTAAAACGCTCACCGTTATTGACGTTATAGATGTCGATCTGCTCAAACTCCCTCAGACCCGCCAATTCCAGTAAGTTGGCATCAATGGCGCAAGACCCGTCATACCATAGTTCGGCGTGGGTAACGCTGGCCATATGTAATTTGCCTTTCAGCATGGTGCTCAACATGATGCTATTCCTCTACGTCAGGGAAATATTGTCAATCAGTCGTGCATGGGAAGTATACATTGCCCCCAGCACCGTAATCTGTTGATCATCTTCTGCGGCAAGCTCCAGTGTCTTACTGTTACACACCGTAACGTAATCCACCTTGAAACCCGCCTGTTCAATCTGGCTTTTCGCCTCCGCTTCCAGTGCCGGAAAATCCCTGTTACCCGCTTCTATCTGGGTAACAATCCAGCTCAGGCTGCGATTGAGCTGGTTACAACGGGGGCGCTCCTCGGCCGTCAGGTAGCCGTTTCTGGAACTCATGGCCAGACCATCCGCCTCTCGATGAATGGGGGCCGCGGTAATTTCAACCGGCATACAGAGGTCTTCAACCATGCGACGTATTACCGCCAGCTGCTGGAAGTCCTTGATACCGAAAACCGCTTCGTCCGGCTGTACGATATTGAAGAGCTTGGTGACCACGGTGGTGACACCCTCGAAATGCCCGGGTCGACTGGCGCCACACAATACATCGGTCATGGTGGGACAAATAACCCGGGTCTGGGTGTCCAGCCCGTTAGGGTACATCTCGTTATCATCCGGATGAAAAAGAAAATCGCAGCCCACGGCTCGCAACCTGGCGCAATCATCTTCAAAGGTACGCGGGTACTTGTCCCAATCTTCATTGAGACCAAACTGCAGACCGTTCACAAAAATTGAACAGACCACAATATCGTTGGTCTGCTGCGCCCGCTTGACCAGTTCAATATGGGCATCGTGCAGGTTCCCCATGGTGGGAACAAAACCAATGCGCTTGCCCTGGCGGCGTAACTGCAACAACGATTGACGTAAGCCTTGTATGGAATGAAATATTTGCATGGAGTTTCCGAACAGAAAAGACGAGGATTACTCGGCGAAATAATCCCGGGCGAGATTTTCAAACCGTGTGTATTTGCCCAGAAAGGCCAGCTTGCAGGTGCCGATCGGGCCGTTACGCTGCTTGCCAATAATCACTTCTGCCACGCCCTTGTCGGGGCTGTCCTCGTTATAAACCTCATCCCTGTAGATGAAAACAATGACGTCCGCGTCCTGCTCAATGGCGCCGGATTCCCTCAGATCAGAATTGATCGGGCGTTTGTTGGGACGATGTTCCAGATTACGACTCAACTGGGACAGCGCAATTAAAGGGCAATTAAACTCCCTGGCAATGGTTTTCAACTCCCGGGAGATCTGAGAGATTTCGTTGGTGCGGTTATCCGTCGGCACACTGCCGCTCATCAACTGCAGGTAATCCACCACAATCAGGCCGGGGTCGCCCTGTTCACGGGCAATCTGGCGCACCCGGTTGCGCAACTCCATGGGGGTAATTCCCGGAGTGTCGTCAATATAAAGGGGGCGATCTTTCAGTCGCGATGCGGCACTGGACAGCCTGGGCCAGTCATCTTCAGACAGGTTACCCGAGCGCATTTTGGTCTGATCAATCTTGCCCAGCGAGGACATCATCCGCATGATCAGTTGGTTGGCGGGCATCTCCAGGCTGAACACCAGCACCGGCTTATCCTGGTTCAATACAGCATGCTCGGCCATGTTCATGGCAAACGATGTTTTCCCCATGGAGGGGCGACCGGCAACAATCACCAAGTCAGCAGGCTGCCAGCCAGACGTTCTCTCGTCCAGGTCATCAAACCCTGTACTGATCCCGGTAATGTCTTCATCGTTATTGAATAATTGATCAATGCGTTCAACGGCCTGCTTGAGCAGGTCATTGACCGAAAGGAAACCACCCTGTTTGGGACGGTTCTGGATAATATCAGTGAGCTTGCGTTCCGCTTCGGCCAGCAGTTTGCTGCTGTCCCACCCCAGGGGGTTGTAGCCTTTTTTGACGATATCGCTGGCGGCGGAAATCAGCTGGCGGATGATCGAGCGTTCCAGCACGATCTGTGCGTAGGCGCTGATGTTGGCCGAGCTGGGGGTATTATTGGCCAGTTCAGCCAGGTATACCGAACCGCCCACGTGATCCAGCTGGCTGTTGTTTTCCAGGGATTCGGAAAGCGTAATCAGATCCAGCGGCTTCTGCTCTGCAGAGAGCTGCCGCATGGTTTCAAAAATCAGCTGATGGTCGCTGGCAAAAAAATCTTTTTCGGAGATGACAGAGGCGACAGTATCAAAGGCACCATTACTCAGCATCAGGCCGCCGAGCACAGCCTGCTCCGCCTCTATGGAGTGAGGGAGCTGCTGTTCTGTGGTTCCCCTGTCTTCAACCATCAACTGTCTCTCGCCAATGCAAAAACGGCACTGCGCTGGTTACAGTGCAGTGCCGTATTGTTACCGATACTGAAACGGCAGGGAACAGCCGAATTACTCAGCGACGATAGTCAGCTTGATAGGCTGGGTCACTTCGGCGTGCAACTGGATGTCAATTTCGTATTCACCCGTTTCACGCAGAGCACCTTCAGGCAGCTTCACTTCGCTCTTCGCCACTTCAACACCAGCAGCTGTAATGGCGTCGGCAATATCGCGTGTGCCGATTGAACCAAACAGTTTGCCTTCATCACCGGCATTGCTGGCGATGACAATAGTGTCCAGTGCAGCCAGTTGCTGGGCGCGAGCTTCAGCAGAACTGCGTTGCTCAGCGGCAGCGGCTTCCAGCTCCGCACGACGGGCTTCAAATTCAGCCAGGTTCTCAGCGGTTGCGAACACGGCTTTACCCTGTGGAATCAGAAAATTGCGTCCGTAACCAGCCTTCACATTGACCTTGTCACCGATTGTGCCGAGCTTGCCGACTTTCTCCAGAAGAATAACTTCCATCTCGGATATCCTCTCTTTAATAACCTGTTATCACCGGGGTGGCAGGGCTACTTGGCCCGCGCTGCCAACCTGGCGCGTATATTCAAGACACTGTCGAGAAATCCCAAACCGACCAGTATCAAACTCAAGGGGCCTATCATTAACAGGCCCACGTAAAAAATTGCCAACCAATGCGCACCAATCTGGTAGAAAGCCACCGTGTGATGCACAAGTGCGATGCCGCTGAGTAGCAACGGCAATCCCAACAGGCCTGCCCAACTGGCGTATTCCTGCGGCGACAGGTAACAGATTGCCACCCCGGCCAACAGCGCCATGCCCACATTGCGGTTAAAGCGCAATGCGTGGAACTCTTCCCGGAAGCCACCGGGATTGTAGAGTTGTGCCTGCCACCAGCGACCCAGAATCATACTGATCACGGTGGTCAGCGCGACCACATAGCCAATCACACCCAGCAGGAACGTCCGGCCCGGCGTGAACGCCGCTTCCGTATCTCCCGCCTGTTGCTGCAACTGGCTGAACATGTTTGCTACAGCCACTTCCAGATCCGCTACCGAACGATCAAACATCAGGTTCAGTAGCAGAACTGACAGCGCACTGAGCGCCATCATCACCGTCAGGGTACTCGTCCACGATACAGTCAGACGGAGTACTTCTGAAGAGGTCACAACGACCAGCAATCCTGCCATAGTCGCCAGCGTAATCATCGGGTTGATAGCGCTGCCGTAAAAGGCCAACAGCAGGGGTAATAAACCCCACAACATTACCAACAGGCCTTCTTTTACACCCCGGCTCAAGGTCACCAAAGAGACCGTTGCCGGACTGAGCATCGGCACCAGGCTGCCTACCAGGGCAACCAGTGCCGCCTGCAGGCGCCCGCGCATGATAAATTCAGCCAAGGCGCGCATAGGTTGGTTTTACCAATACTTACTTATGGCTGTCCGTGTAGGGCAGCAGAGCCAGAAAACGGGCACGTTTGATGGCGGTAGCCAGCTGACGCTGATACTTTGCCTTGGTGCCAGTGATACGGCTGGGTACAATTTTTCCGGTTTCGGAAACGTATTGTTTCAGGGTGTCGAGATCCTTGTAATCGATCTCCTGGGCACCTTCCGCACTGAAGCGGCAAAACTTGCGGCGACGATTAAAACGAGCCATTGCTTATTCCTCCTCTTCCGTTGCTTCATCAGCAGACGCTTCTGTGTCTTCGTCTGATGATGACTCGGTATCTGCTTTTTCAGTGTCGCCTTCGCTGTCAGATGGACGAGGCTCGCGGCGCTCGGAACGGCTTTCAGACTTTTCGGCTTTCATGATGGGCGATTCGGCAGTAATCGCTTCGTCGCAGCTGAACACTGCGCTGCGAATAACCGCATCGTTATAACGGAAGTTGGAGTTCAGCTCGTCCAGAACGTCCTGACCACACTCAATGTTCATCAGAACATAGTGAGCCTTGTGAATTTTGTTGATGGGATAGGCCAGTTGGCGACGACCCCAATCTTCAAGACGGTGGACTTTGCCATTGCCGGTATTAATAGTACCGGTATAGCGTTCAATCATCCCGGGGACCTGTTCGCTCTGATCCGGGTGAACCATAAAAACGATTTCGTAGTGACGCATTGTGCCTCCTTACGGGTAAGTAGCTGCCCGCCCCATGCGGTGCAGCAAGGAGTGTCTTGGCCCAAGCGGACCAAGGGCGGGCATTCTACGGGGATGAAACTGCAATTTCAAGGGAAAATTCAGACACTTATAGACTAGGAGTGTGAAGTCTGAGCAGTTATGATTTCGGCCTTAACGCACGTATATGGTAAGGAGTTATCGATGAAAAAGTTTTCCCTGTTACTGGTCGCCATTTTCTCGCTGTCTTTGGCCGGCTGCGCCAAGGTTGGCAGTGAAGCCTGGTGCAATGACATGAAGGAAAAACCCAAGGGTGAGTGGACAGCCAACGAAGCCGCCGACTTCACCAAACACTGTATTTTCTAGGGCGCCTTTCCCTCGCTGTGTCCCACAGCCAGTTCCTTAGGAGGTTCAGCGCTGCGGGCCACGGCTGCGGCACGCCAGAACCCTGCCACGTTGCTCTGCCAGTGGGGCAGAATGCAGGTAATCACCAGCTGTTCGAAGGCCACCCACAGATAAAACAGCAACACTCCGCGCAGAAACAGGGAGTTGTCCCAAATCACCGCCACGAAATAAGCCGGCGCCAGCAAAATGGCTACCAGCTTTGCACTCCAGGTATGGTAGCTCGGCAAACACCGGAAACGGGCCAGACACACCAGGAGAGGCACCAGCCAGGCACTGAATGCGGCCACCAGGTAACCGGCTTCCCGTTCAAAAATCTCCGGCCACAACACTTTTAACCCCATCAGCATGGCGGCATAAGTACTCAGATCCGCCCAACTGTCCAGACGCGTCCCCAGCTCGGTAACCTGCCCCAAACGACGGGCCAGATAGCCGTCCAGGCAATCAGTAAACAGAGAAACAGCCAGCACACCCAGAAAGGGAATCACTTTCTGCTCCAGCGCCAGAAGAATCAGCACCGGCAGCAATGCGACCCGCAGGGCACTGATCACGTTGGGTGAATTCAATACCAGGTTTCGGGTGGCCGCCTGGTTATTCTCCAGAACCCGCTGGGTAATTTGATGGCGACGGCGGTTAATAGGCGCCTCTCCTCAAGAAAACATCGGCATCATTGTCGTTGACGCACTGCTTCAAACAGGCATATACCCGCAGCTACCGAGACGTTCAGACTGCTAACCGCACCCGCCATGGGCAGTTTGACCAACACGTCGCAATGCTCCCTCGTCAGCCGCCGCAACCCCTTTTCCTCGGCACCCATCACGATCACGAGCGGCCCTTTCAGGTCCGCTTCATAAACCAGGCTGTCTGCCTCGCCAGCAGTACCCACAATCCACAGGCCCTTTTCCTGCAACTGTTTAAGTGTTCTCGCCAGGTTAGTGACAACAATCAGGGGGACGGTTTCAGCCGCGCCACTGGCCACCTTCTGCACGGTTGGCGTTAGGCTCACGGAGTTGTCTTTTGGCACGATCACCGCCTGCACACCCGCTGCATCTGCAGATCGCAGGCAGGCGCCCAGGTTGTGGGGATCGGTGACACCATCCAGCACCAGCAGGAAAGGCGGGACTTGAAGCTGCTCCAGCAACCCGAAGAGAAAGTGTTCGTCCTGAACGTCGCCACTTTCGCAGAATGCCGCAACGCCCTGGTGGCGGCCCTCGCCTTCAGTCAACTGATCCAGCTCTTTGCGACTGACACGCTGCACTTCGATACCGTGCATGTCCGCCAGGTTTAGCAGTTTCTGCAGGCGCTGATCATCACGCCCTTTCATAACCTTCAAAGCTCGCACCTTGTCGGCAGAGGTTTTCAATACCGCCTGCACCGCATGCATACCAAAAACCCATTGCCCACCGGCTTCAGGTTGTGCTGTTTTTGCCGTCATGTAACTCGCCTTTAACCGGTGACCCGACTCCTGCCGTTAGCGTTTTTTGCTACTGGGTTTACGTCGCCTGGAACTGCTGGATTTTCCCGTTTTTTTGGGTCTCGGCTTACCCGGTTTGGATGCCGGTTTGCCCGCCGGCGATTGAGCGGAGGCGGCGCGCTTTTTTCCCCGGGGCTGGCGACGTGTTCTTTCCTGCTCATGTTCAACCGCCATCTCCAGAGCCTTGGGAGTCACGGCCACTCCTTTTCTGGATTTCCGGCGGTTTTCTTCCACCAGATCAAAGTCGATCTTGCGTTCGTCCAGATCTACCCTGCTGACTCGCACCAGCAGTTTGTCTCCCAGCCCAAATACACGCTTGGTGCGCTCGCCCACCAGACGATGGTGTGCCGCTTCATGATAGTAATAATCCTTTGGCAGCCCGGTGATATGCACCAGCCCCTCAATAAACAATTCCGTGAGCTGCACAAACAGGCCAAAACCGGTAACCGAGACCACGACGCCATTGTATTCCTCGCCAACCCGGGACAACAGGTACTCACACTTCAACCAGTTGACCACGTCGCGGGTGGCTTCATCGGCACGGCGTTCTGTCATGGAGCAGTGTTCACCGGCGCCCAACATCCAGGCTTCGTCATAGGGATAGATCTGCGCAGATTTGAGTAATGGCGCACCATCCACCTTTTTCACGTGGCTGGCTCGCCCTTTCTTGCGTATCAGGTAGCGGATTGCCCGGTGCACCAGCAAGTCTGGGTAACGCCGTATCGGCGACGTAAAATGCGTGTAGGCCGGATAGTTGAGGCCAAAATGGCCCTCATTCTCCGGATCGTAAACCGCCTGATTCATGGTGCGCAGAATCACTGTCTGGATCACACCGGCATCGGGGCGGCCCGCCACCTGCCGTAAAACCCGCTGGAAATCCTTGGGGGTAGGTTCATCGCCACCCGGCAAACCCAGTCCCAACTCGCCCAGGAATTCCCTCAGATCTGCCAGTTTTTCCTGGCGCGGCCCCTGGTGAACCCGGTATAACGCCGGCAGCTTGCTCTTTTGCAGAAGGCTGGCCGCGCACACGTTTGCACACAACATGCACTCTTCAATCAGGCGGTGGGCTTCCGTGCGTTCAGAGGGAATGATCTGCTGAATCTTGCGCTCCGCATCAAACAGAATACGCGTTTCCTGGCTATCAAAGTCGATGGCACCGCGAACCTCGCGGGACTGCAGCAACATCAAATACAGTGCGTGCAGGTGATCCACATGGGCCGTCAAGGCATGGAACTGCTTGCGGACACCGCTATCCCTATCCCCCCGCTGGGCGATCATGGCGGCAACCTGCGTATACGTCAGCCGCCCGTGGGAATGGATGATGGCCTCATAAAACTGGTACTTGGTGATATTGCCGCCGTTATCCAGCGTCATGTCACAGACCATGGTCAGACGGTCCACATCCGGGTTCAGTGAACACAGACCATTGGACAGCTTTTCCGGCAACATCGGCACCACGTTCTGGGGGAAGTACACGGAATTACCCCGCTGATAACCCTCCCTATCGAGCGGACTGCCAACCTGGACATAATGGGAAACATCGGCGATAGCCACCAACAAGCGCCACCCGTTGCGGCGCGGCTCACAGAAGACCGCGTCATCAAAGTCCCGCGCGTCCTCGCCATCAATGGTGACAAACGGCATCTGGCGCAAATCCACCCGATACTGGCCATCTTCCGGCGACAGCTCCTCGGGAATGGCTTCTGCCTCGGCAATCACCCGGTCTGGCCACGCATTGGGTATGCCGTAATTATGAATGGCAATATCAATTTCCATTCCCGGCGCCAGGTGCTCTCCCAGCACCTGGACCACGCGCCCGGCGGGCAGGTTGTTTCGGCTGGGGTAGGTGGTAATTTCGACCACTACAATCTGCCCGGGCTCAACCTCACTGCGTTGCTCCGTGGGGATCAGAATGTCCTGGGTCATGCGGGGATTGTCGGGGCGGACAAAATGAATACCGCTTTCCACAAAATACCGGCCAACCAGGGTGGTAGTGTGGTGCTCCACCACGTCGACAATAGAACCTTCCGGGCGGCCACGCCGATCCCAGCCGGCAATTCTGACCAGGACTTCGTCACCGTCCATCACCCGCCGCATCTGGCGACTTGAGAGGAACAGATCATCGCCCCCGGTAGACGGAATCACAAAACCAAAACCCTCAGGGTGTCCCACGACCCGGCCCTTGATCAGGTTCATTTTGTCCAGGGTACCGTAGGCATTGCGGCGATTGCGCACCGTCTGGCCATCGCGCTCCATGGCGATCAACCGGCGGCGCAGTGCCTCACGGGCATCATCGTCCTGAATGCCGAATTCCGCACATAATTCTTCGTAGGTCAGGGGGCCGGTGCTCTCGCTGAGGAAGTCGAGAATATATTCACGGCTGGGGATGGGGCGGTCGTATTTGGCAGCCTCGCGCTCTGCGTGAGGGTCATTACGAACATGTTTTTTCATTCAATCTCTCTAACAGGAGGAAACAGCAGAAGGTTTACCTATCATAACAGCAGATACCGGCACACAAGCCAATGATTTTCATACCGGTAGAGGCATGGAAGACAACCAAGATAACGGGATATTTTTACTGTCGATAATTGACAATCGCCGGAACGGTCACTATAGTTCGCCACCTCTGAAAGAGCAGCAATTGCTCATCGGAATGCCCAGGTGGTGAAATTGGTAGACACGCCAGCTTCAGGTGCTGGTCCTCGCAAGGGGGTGGAGGTTCAAGTCCTCTCCTGGGCACCATTCTCATATCTCATTGCTGTCACTCAGCGACACGCACTACAAACACCCTTTTTTCAAATGCCACTCAGACTTGTCTCTATTTGGGGCTTGAAGTTGTTTAGCTGCCTAACGCTGTCATAAACGGTGCGAGAAACGTGCATCCGGCGACCGAAGGGAGCGAATTAAATGGCTTTGTTAAGCAGCGCTAGACTCTACTGAACACCATCTTCATGATGAAGCCTACGGCTCATTTTCCTGGCCGCCCCCTCGCCTCAAGACTGAAAAAGCTTCGGTAAATTAACTAGCCTTTAACGGGAAGGTGGCCCTTTGCCTTCAGTTTGTGACCAACCTTAACGATCTCATCCAGTGCAGGGATCAGTTCCTGACCAAGCTCGGTCAATTCGTACTCAACTGAAGGGGGTGATGTGTCCCGGACGTGACGCTGGACGACTCCGCGTTCTGCCAACTCTGTTAGCCGGGTTGAGAGCACTTTTGCTGAAACTGGCGGAATGTCGATTTTCAGCTCGTTGAATCGCCGAGGCCCGACACGCAAGCACCAAATTACATTGGGTGCCCAAGCACCTGCTATCACCGCCATGCACTCAGTAAGCATGCAAGGCTCGGGTGGCGCCGGGCTTTTGTTAAGACGAACTTTCAGTGCCATAGGAGTAACCAAGTTTCCTTGAGGTAACCCAATTCTACCTGCAAATGACCGGTTACTTCTAGTAATTACGTTCCCTGTAGATATCATGTTCGTGTCGACCACTAAACATGAGGAATAACAACGCATGAAGCTTTACTACAAACCCGGCGCTTGCTCCTTGGCGTCGCACATAGTCCTCAATGAACTGGATATTGCCTTCTCTCTTGAGCGAACGGATACCGCGCAAGGCGTCACAGAGACTGGGCGGAACTATGCCGACATCAATCCGAACGGTTACGTGCCCGCCCTGGAACTGGAGCCCGGCCTGGTACTGACCGAGAATCCAGCGATTCTCGAATATCTAGCTGACCTCGTTCCAGCAAAAGGCCTGGCACCGCAAGAAGGCTCCTTCGAACGCACGCGACTACGGGAATTACTCGCATACCTATCCTCGGAGTTACACAAGGCGTTTAGCCCTTTTTTTGCTGGCGGCGAGTTGGCAACAGAAGAGCGGCAGGCAGCAGAAACAAAAATCGCTAAGCGGATCGATCTTATTGAAGCTCGACTCTCGCATACACGCGCTAATCTGCTTGGAGGGCAACTCAGTGTAGCGGACTTCTATGCGTTCGTAATTCTCAACTGGTCTCAGTTCATCGGTCTCTCCCTAAGCCCGTGGCCATCCACTTATGCATTCTGGGCGCGACTTCGCTCACATCCGAGCACTGTCAAGGCGCTTAGAGCGGAAGGGCTGTTACCTATAGGGGAGACTCCATGAGTGCTTTTTCCGAAATTCACGAGTTGCTCGGCCAGTACTTCGACACACTCTATTACTGCGACATTGAAAAGTTTGATACGGTTTTTCATCCCCAGGCAATATATGCCACGGCTGACGAGGCGCCATTGCTCCACCGCAATATGCCCGCATACCGCGAGGTAATTGCGCAACGCTGCTCACCAGCGTCGCGCAATGAGCAGCGTCGAGATGTCGTGGATGCCATTGAACTTGCGGGAGACAACACTGCCTTTGCCCGTGTTCGCTGTTCCATCGGCGAGCGCGACTTCGTAGACATGCTGTCGCTCGTGCGTTCCGAAGGTCGCTGGCACATTATCGCCAAGGTGTTTCAACTCATTGACAAAAAAGGAGAACACAATGCCCTACGTTAACATCAAGGTCACCCGTGAAGGCGTAACAGAATCTCAGAAAGCGGCTCTGATTAAAGGAGTAACTAATCTGCTTGTTGAGGTACTCCAAAAATCTCCGGCAACCACGACGGTTGTTATCGATGAAGTCGAAATGGAGAACTGGGGTATTGGCGGTCTCCCCGTAGAGGAATACAGACGCAAGAGGCCTACCTTGAGCAGTGATACTGAAAGCACAGATCAATGAGCAATGCGCCCTTCGGGATGAGTGTCGTCATGGTGGCCGCAGGAATTGGCATACCAATCATGGCGGCACTCAACAGCGGGCTAGGCGTCCGACTGGGTAATCCTGTGGCGGCTTCCAGCATCCTTCTGGGCGTGGCATTAATAGTCAGTCTAGTGTTCACGCTAAGCAGATCGCTTCCCGAGGCTAGCCTGTTCGTGGTCACACCACTTCATTATTTTATGGGCGGTATTTTCGTCGCTTCTTACATCCTATCCATTACTTGGATTGCACCAAAGATTGGCATTGGCAATGCGATTTTTTTAGTGCTTCTCGGCCAGATTGTTGCCTCTGCTCTGATCGACCACTTTGGATGGTTTGCCACGCCAGTATCTCCACTCTCAGCCCGTCGCGGACTCGGCATCGCACTTATGGTCATAGGAATATATTTAGCGCGCAAGCCACTGATAACATGACCAACTGATCCTTGTCGGTTTTTTCGGCTGAAAGGGCCGATAGCGGCGGAGCGTGCACGGGCGATTTAACGCCTCAAACAGGGGCGAGCGTCAGCGAGTCCCGGCCGAAGGCCCTTGCTGGTTTGATTTGTTAGGCTTTTATAGAACCGTTCCATTAAAATCATACTCCGAACTCTTGTACTTAATGGATTTAATATCACAACCGTAAATTTCTCGTTTAAAAATAACCTCAAACTCTTCTAGCTCCCCAGCAGGAATTGGGAATTCGGACTGGTAAACCAAGAAGTACGATGTTTTATGACTAATACTACTGGTCATCTTGACAGAAAGCGGTTTAATGATTTCTTCGGAATTAGCACGCTGCAAGTAAAGATCATTTTGAGATAGCCGATCCTTATTGTCATTTTCAATTTTAAAGTACAGGTCTACTTTCAAATTCTCATTAGAATGATCCCAGCGTTGATACCAGAAGGGAATTATATAATACGGCACAGACCAACCAGATATCGATCTTTCCAGGGGGTTATACCACGTAACATCATTACAAGTAGCCGACTCTCTATCGGGAACGTGCGAAATTCCTTTTCCCACTGCACACCCTTGTAGGAGTAATAGCAAAGATGCAAAGGCTATGGAAAGAAGTCGATTCATATGAAGCCTAACGCCAAGCTAGGCGGCGCCGCTTGCGGCGTCCTTGCTTGAGCTTTTTGTTATATTTTTGTACGAGATAAAAGCTGTGGCTGATGCCACTAAGCCACCCAGGCCGTAATAAAGCATTTGCATTGGAGCAGGCGGATATTTCGAGAACAAAACAGCCACGACCGAGATAGCCCCGACCGTGCCAGCCAATGAAACGCAGTAAATGTTGAATAACCGAAGCTTATGAAGGGCAAGTGAAAGTGGAAACCCAACAATGAATGTAGATGGGACAACAAAAATGCCAAGCAAGAAGAGCCAAGTACCAAACCAGCTAAGTGTGTAGTGGTGGGTGGTAATACCATCGGGCGTTGTGGTCGATGAGTACCCCCCTAGAATTGCAAGGATAATAGTCGTAAGTAGACCAGACACCAGCAGAGCTTTCAATATTGCTCGTTTATCCATGATGCTCTCTTAAAATATAACGCTTGGCTATGGGGTGTAGCGAAGCGGAGTCCCATGCCATAAGCCACTTGTTAGGAATTTTAAGTAGGCCAGACAACTTCTCTGCCTTTCCAAAGTTTAAATTCGAAAATTATTACTTCGTTTTTGTCAGAGTTATCTGCATAGCTTAATGTGACTCTGATGTCCCCTTCTTCCCAGTATTTAGACAGATTTGTATTGTTTTGATCAAACAGCGGTAACCCAACGAAATTTGAGTTTCGCTCTTCATCAAAGTTATCCAGTGTGATTACTCTCTCGAAGGAAATTTCATCACTGTATGTGCCTTCAGCAGATTCAAGGATGATTTTTTTTAGATGAATTTCTGTTTCTAATGATGAATAAATTATCAGCCGTGAAGAAGGAGCTGAATAGGAGCGAGTCAGGGAATAAAAACGAGGGAAGAATTCATAATTGCCCTTTTTATAAATAACTTCGTTCCAGTAAGTTTCTTCTGTAGTTATTTCGGGGCCATGATTGCTTTCTTTGTATACGTACTTCTCTATCTCGGCAGTAGTGCATCCTATAAGAGATAGCAGTATGAAAATTGGCAGAATAAACCGAAAGTTGAGCATGCCTTCTCCTAACGCCTAAAGCAGCGGTTTATCCGCTGCCTTTTATTGTTAGCGGCTGCATTCAAATTCTAAGCCCTTTGTAATGGTAAATACGCTTGTATTTTAAAAAACAAATAAATATCGCTATTACAAAGAAAAAAGGGGAAACATACATCATTTCTCTATAGCTTTTTACAAAATCCTTATAAGCAAGAAATTCCTGATCACCAATTAGCAACTCAGCGTTGTCAAAATACCAACCAAAACGTATCTTGGTTAAAGAAAATTCTTTTTGGTCGATATCACGAATTCTTTTGGATAGAAGATTACAATCTTCAACCTTTGGGATTCTGACATCTATATGAGTACCGATATTTGAGTTTATTGTTAGGACTACCCTTCGTATATGTTTTGCCTTTTCCTTGCGACATGAGAAACCATCAAAAGTCCCAGTACGAGTGTGGAGTAACGTACTTTTACCATCACCTGTCGTCTCAGGTAAAAGGAGAAGCAATGAAACATTTAAAGACAACTGAATGGCAAGGGCAAAAGTGAGGGCATATATAAGCCAAGCAGGCACTCTCTCAATAGTGAAAATTGGTTTCATAGGCTGCTAACGCTTCAAGCAGGGGCGGTGAAACCGCGTAGCGGTTGCGGCGTCCCTGCTGCCTTGACTTGTTAGGTGGCTAGACACGCTCGTAGGGCTTGCCGAACAATAAGTGTTTAACCACTCGCCACCACACCCGTACAAAAAATACCATTACGTAAACTGAAAACACCGCTGTTACCCAAACTAGTACTGTAATTTCTAGCCATATGCTCAAACCAGCCAGACCAAACATAAGGCCAAACAGGATAGTCGTTTTGAACATATCTTTGGCATAGGGATTCTGTATATAAGTCCTGAACCTGGCGCAGAGATACTCGCTTACACTTGAAACGCCAGACTGAAGAGACTCTACTTCCAGACCAGATATTTCTGCGGGCGAGTTACACGCTGTACAGCTGTCACTGCCCGCCTGATTCGGTGAGCTACAAACACTACAAGTCCAGTCATAGTTCGGCATTTGGCCACCTAACGCTCGGCTTTGGGGCGGATTTGAAGCTGCGCAGCAGCGGTAAGGCCGTCCCAGCCCCGAAGGGGTGATAACAGCCACTTGTTAGGCACTAACATTGGGCTTGGAATAAACCGAAAAATAGTAAATAAATGTAGGAATAAAGAAGAACAAAAGAGAGCCTAAAACATAGCTCCAATGTCTTTCTTTCCACATGGCCCAAAGCATTGAAACATAGTGAACTAGCAGTGCCATAGAACCGAGCCGGTAAATGCTTTCAAATACCAAAGACTCAGTTGCTAGCTCATCGGGCAGCAGTATAGCTACTGGGACAAACATCAGTGCAATATAGGTCGAAATCGCAATTAGCTTCATTCTTGATGCTGCCTAACGCCCGCCGCACAGGCTGAAGTTGCGAAGCAACGGAAGTCCAGCGCAATTTATTGCGCGAGTGTGCCGGCGCTTGTTATATGCACGTGCCATTATTTTGGTGGTGCCGTTTTAATTGATAAAGCCATCGCCTCTTTGCGGACACCACCACAAAAGCTTTGTATTTGTTCTTTTGGAGCATTAGCCATGTCTTTGGGTACGGTTTGTTTTTGGCTTAAGTAGTACTCATGTGGGCGATTTATATAGCCCTTTAATTCTTCTGGTTTAATTGAACCATTGTAAGTAAATATTTCTGAGCCAACATTTTTTAGGTGCGCTTTAAGTTTGTCATTTTCATTGGCTGGTAAAGCTAAATTTTCTTGGCAGACATCTAGGTATAACTCTATAAGCTGTAACTCTACCTCTGCTTGCTTAGATAGCTTTACAAAATCACCTCTTGTGAAATCTTTATTACTAAGAAATGTCTCCCAATAGGGAAGTACAGCTTCTTGAGCAAAACTAAAAGCACTTGTGAATAGTAATGCAAATGTTAAATATTTTTTCAAAGCTCGTTTCCTAGTGCATATAACGCCCCGCTAAACGGCGAGCGTCAGCGAGTCCGGTGGAGGCCACGTTCTTTGTGGCCGGAACGTATTTGAGCGGATTGTTAGCTGTGAATGATGGCATCACGCTCAAGAACCCAACAACGTTCGTTATTTGTAAAACCAATGTGCTCATAATATGAATTGGCTGCCGGCGCGGCAATAAGGATTAACTTACAGCGAGGCCCAAGCTGTTGCTGGGTCAGTATTTGAAGTTGTTTGCCAACACCTAACTTTTGATAGTTTTTGGAAACAGCCAAATCAGACAAATAGCACGCATAATGAAAGTCGGTCATACAGCGAGAAATACCAACCAATTTCTCCGAATCCCAGGCTGTGACTGTGAGATTACTATTTGAGATCATCCCCGCCATGCACTCATGATCTTGAATAGGACGGCGTTCGCCTAGCGTTGATTCCGCTAGTAACGATATAAATTGATCTGTGCTAATTGGATGATTAATTTTATATTCGATGCTCATAACTTCCTTGTACAGCTAACGCCTAAAGCACGGGCGGCAAAACCAGAGCGAAGAGGCGGTTTTGACGTCCTGTGCCTTTACTTGTTAGCTGCTGCACTTGACGAATACCATGGATTTAGACCAGGCCCCACTAGGATTAAAGTTCTTAATTAATGGCTCTTTGGTAGAGCCCGTAAATGCCCCCATGCTGTGTGCAATCATGTAGTCGGGAAAATAGGACGGCGGTGGTGCTGAAATAAGGTATGTGCAAATTTCGCTTTTCCTTAGATCATTGCTATCAAGTGCGTCGATGCTAGAAAACAGCTCACTCCTCTTGGCCTCTGGTAGAGAGCCAAACTCTTTTGCGAAGAGTGCATTCAGCGCACCATGTGCGGTTTTGTCAGCTACCCTTTGTGTATCAAAGTACGCATAGGCACTTGCTACCATGATGAGTTCTGCTGCTTCATTGTATTTGGACGACTCAGCGCAATCTTTTGCACCAGCAGCAATATCAGCTGCGGTGCTTTCTGGACCAACAGACGTGGAACTTACGCACGCAAGCGGATTAGTGGCCGCAAGATTACCTTTACTTTCGTAATTGGTGATTTGGGAATTATTTGCGCAACCAACCAAAAACATAAAACAAACAACTGTCAAAAATTTATTCATATGCTCGATATTCCTTGTACAGCTAACAGTAAATTCAAAAGCCTAAGGCTTTATAACACTTTGGCCTTATAACACAGAAACACTCAACGCCCTGATCAGGCTGAATGTCTTTAGTAGCAAGGGATTCAAGTGATTTTGATGGGGAATCAGCTGGGGACAAAACAAGCCACCTCCTGTGTTGAAAGACAAATCCTTTGGCCCATTGAATATAACTCACTCACCATAAAAATCAATGGGTTAGCAAAACACCAAAGATGTTATAAAGACCGCGGCTTCTGAAAAAGGGAATTTGACAGGCTTACCCTTCCCTATTACTGTTTATACGTACAGTAATAGGGGTTTTATTCATGGATGATATTAGACACACAATTCCTGCACAGCCTGTCCGGTTCCTTGATCAGCTACGTCTCAGCATCCGTCAGGCCGGGTTATCGTATCGCACTGAACAAACCTATATTCATTGGGTTAAGCGTTATATTTATTTCCATGAAAAACGTCACCCCAAAGATTTGGGTCAGGCTGCTGTAGAGCAGTTTCTTAGCCACCTGGCTGTCAATAGGTCATGCTCCGCTGGAACTCAGCGAATCGCATTAAATGCACTGATATTTCTTTATAAGCGCTTCATGGGGTTGGATATGGCTCTCCTCGAATTCCAACCTGCCAAGGTGCATCGGCGCTTACCTGTTGTTTACAGCAGGGAGGAAGTGACCGCGATTATCAACCAACTGAAAGGAACACCAAGACTCATGATTGAACTGCTTTACGGTTCTGGATTGAGAAGTGCGGAATTGTTATCGCTGCGGGTTAAAGATGTAGATTTTGGGAGTTGCAACATTATTGTCCGAAGCGGAAAAGGTGATAAAGACAGATCCACTATGCTTCCGCAACGTTTGATACCGCAATTGAAACTTCAGATAACTAAGGTGCAACAACTTCATGCACAGGATATTGCCGATGGGTACGGTGACGTTTATCTTCCCGATGCATTAGCGAGAAAATACCCAAGCGCGGCTAAAGAAACTGCATGGCAGTACCTGTTTCCCTCCACCAAGATCGGGCGTGATCCACGTTCGGGTGATCTGAGGCGTCATCATCTACACCCCACAGCACTAACCAAACACATACGCAAGGCGGTGCGAGACGCCGGGATGAACAAGCCTGCAAGAGCACATAGTTTTAGACACAGCTTCGCGACTCATTTACTGGAGTCGGGCTACGATTTACGCACAATTCAGGAGTTACTGGGACACTCAGACATTTCAACCACTGAGATCTATACGCATGTGGTTAATCGTGGGGGCAAGGGTGTTCTCAGCCCGATTGATCGATTAGCCTGATCGGGTCAGACAGTACAGTTATACATAGCACTTGGATGGCTCATGGACTCCATGACCATAATCTTATAGCCACCTTATATAGCGTGTTTCCATAAGTCTCACAGAGCATCCCTCAACCCAGCAATTTTATTTTTTTTGATTGTCTATAATATCCCACCCTCCGGAACCTCCCTCTCGTTTTACATCACCGATTTCTGCTTCCGGCACCACATGGGTAATGGCATGTTTATAAATCAGTTGCTCAACGACGGTCACAGGCGGCTTATCACCTTCGCTCCCTAATGTCACATCCAGGATCAGGGTCTCCATTGTGTGCAGAACGAGCTCGCCCTTCACCTGACTGCCGTTAACCAGAAATACGGTCAACGGAATACCTTCAGCCAGAATCAGTTCATAGAATCGATATTCATCAGTCCACTTGTAGGAGGAGCCTATATTGGTATCTTTTTGCGCGAGGGAATTACCGGAAAAGCCCAGTAAAAGGCACACCAACACACCATAGCAGAGCTTGCTCACTTGATTCTTCACGGTTAAACCCTCGTTTCGCGACACGATAAATGACAATTTCCAACCACTGGGAATATCTACTCCACACAAAGCAGCCGTCGTATCAGTATTGACTATCTGCAGGATATTTCCATCAATCTGCCTACCGCTTGTCCGTTACACTCCTTTTACACTTGGTGACACCTTCAAGGAGCAGGCAATAAAAGCCAAATCAAAGTGCAAAGACCAGAACTGCCGCGCCCAAACGGGTTTTTTAATACAGGCTGAGGGTCAGGTAGAGGACCAACAGCACCACCACCCAGGTCACCACACTACCGGTGGGCCAGGTGCGGGCAAGGATGCCCTGAGGACCATGATGCCGAGTAATGTAATCCACCACCCAGTCAAACAGGGTTTTGACAGTGGATCGAAGGGCACTGTTAACGGCAATGACTGCGCCAGTTACCCGCGCCAGGGCGGCGGGCGCCAGGCGACGATAAGTCCACTCGGCATCCAGGTTCACCGATGGCAGTTCCGGCGGGTACATATGCCTCAGGTTGAGCCAGACAAATGCCAGCGCCGAGAAGCACAGCAGCTGGGTCTGGGCCAGCACGTGAGTGGCATCGTAGGGGTTGTAGCCGGTGTCGTAGGGCAGCAGTTGATAGAGCACTTCCGGGAACACGCCAATGGTGATGCACAGTGCCGCGGCAATGGTCATGGCCAGCAGCATGTTCACCGGTGGCTCCGAGGTGCGAATGCCTGAGTCGTGCGCAAAGAAGGCAAAATAGGGAATCTTGATGCCCGCATGGTGGAATACCCCGGCGGAGGCAAACAACAGCATCAACCAGATCCACGGGTAATCATTTTCCAGCGCCGCACTCATCACCATGGATTTGCTGACAAAGCCGCTGAACAGCGGGAACGCAGAAATGGAGGCGGCACCGATAATACAGAGCACCGTCGTTTTTGGCATGCTCTTGTACAGCCCGCCGAGCTCCGATCCATTGATCCGCCCGGTCATGTGAAGCACCGCCCCCATGGACATAAACAGCAGGCCCTTGAAGATCACGTCGGTAAAGGCGTGGGCCACCGCGCCGTTGATGGACAGTGCCGTACCAATACCCACACCCACCACCATAAAGCCGAGCTGGTTAATCAGGCTGTAAGCCAATACCCGGCGCAGGTCATTCTCAATCACTGCGTAGAAAATCGGGAAACAGGTCATGGCCGCACCGATATAAACCAGCAGCTCGGTACCCGGATAACCCCTGGCCAGTGCATAAATCGCCACCTTGGTGGTGAAGGCACTGAGGAATACCGTCCCGGTGGGCGTAGATTCGGGATAGGCATCCGTCAACCAGTTGTGGAAGAACGGGAAGGCACACTTGATACCAAACGCCAGGAAGATCAGCCAGCCATGCACGCCCTGCAAGCCGATTTCAACGAACGACAGGGAATCGGCCTGACGGCTGTAGAGAATGATGCCACCCAGTAACAGCAGGCCGGACAACACCTGAATAATCAGGTAGCGCATGCCGGCCCGGTAGGAACGCTCGGAACGGCGTGCCCAGACCAGAAATACCGAGGTCAGGGCCAGCAACTCCCAGAACACAAACAGGGTAAGCAGGTCACCGGCGAAAACAGCGCCCAGGGCACTGCCTGCATAAAATAAGGCCGCGCCCTGCTGCATCCGGTCCCGCACGTGCAGGGAGTAAATAATGGCGATCAGCGCAGCAATGTGAAACAGGTACCCAAACAGGATGCTGAGCCTGTCCATCTGGTGAATGATAAGTTGGAAGTCGAGGAAGGGGACCTGCCAGTAACTACCCGCCGGGGTCAGCCACAGGTTGGCGGCACTGACCACAGGAATCAACAGCATCAGTACGGCTCGCGGCGCGCCGTTCAACAATAGCGCCAGAGCCCCGGCGAGATAGAAGAACAGGAAAGGAGGCAGCTCAATGGGCATCATCAGTGTGCCCTCCCCGCTGTTGTTCGTCCCGGTCCGCGGCCTGTTCCCGGCGCAGGTAGTAATCCTCGTCCCGCATCAGGAAGGTGCGCATCCATTTGGCCACCAGCACCAGCAGCACACAGCCCACAAACCCGTAGAGGGCGTAAAAGCCCCAAAGATTTTCCCAGGAATGATAGATATGGCGGTGAATCACGAAATCCAGCCCCAGCAGCAGAATGCAGCAGGCAAACAGAGCACGCAGGACAAGGCGCACGTTACCGGGCTTGTCGAAAAAATGTTGTTTCTCGGTCGTCACGGCTGCCCCCTATCCAATGCTTCGCGCCAGGTCATAAAGTGGCTGCGGGTAGAAAAACAACAGCAGGCACATCAGCGTGGTGATCAGTATCGCCAGCAACGAAGTAAGCGGCGCCTCCTGAATGCCTGTGCCCCCGTTGCCAACACTGCCGGTGCTATCGGTGGCAAAAAAGGCTTTGAGGGGAATCGGCAACAGGTAGGCGATATTCAGCAGTGAACTGAGCATCAATACGCCCATCAACAGCCATTGTCCCGCTTCTAGGGTTCCCAGAATCAGGTACCACTTGCTCCAGGAGCCACCCGCCGGCGGCAAACCGATAATGCTCAGGCTGGCAATGAAAAAGGCCGCCATGGTCAGCGGCATGGCGCGACCCAGTCCACGCATATCACTGATCTCGGATTTGTGGCTGGCCACCAGGATGGCGCCAGCACAGAAAAACAGCGTGATTTTCCCGAATGCGTGCATGGCGATATGCAGCGCACTACCCAGCAGACCGGCGCTGGTGGCAAGCAGCACGCCGAGACTGATATAGCCGAGTTGGCTGATAGTGGAATACGCCAGCCGCGCTTTGAGATTATCCTGTCGCATGGCCACCAGAGAGGCCGCCAGCACCCCGAAGGCCACCAGGTAAAGCAGCCATTCCGTCACAGCGAGATTACCCAGGGTATCCAGGCCGAAAATAAAAACACCCACCTTCACCAGGGCAAAGACCCCGGCTTTTACCACCGCCACCGCGTGCAACAAGGCGCTTACGGGGGTAGGTGCAACCATTGCCGCAGGCAACCAGCGGTGGAAAGGCATCACTGCGGCCTTACCGATACCAAACACAAAGAGTACGAGCAATAGCGACAGCAGTATTGGGGTGATGTCGTCACCAAAAATGCCGCCCTCTTTAAATGTCAGTGTCCCGGCTACGGCCCAGGTGCCAATAATGGCGGGCAAAAAGCACACGATGGAGGTACCCAGCAAAAGGCCTAGATACGTCCGTCCTCCCCGTCGCGCCTTATCGGTGCCCGCATGGGTAACCAGCGGGTAGGTGCTGAGGGTGAGGATTTCGTAAAAGATAAAAAGTGTTAACAGGTTATCGGCCAGCGCGATGCCACCGACAGAAGCGATGGCGACGGCAAATAACGCATAAAAGCGCGTCTGATTTGACTCACCATGGCCGCGCATGTAACCGATGGCATAGAGAACCGTCACCATCCACAGGAAACTGGCGATCAGACAGAAAAGCAGGCCCAGTGGCTCGAGACGGAATGAAATGGTCAAGCCCGGCAGCAGCTCCAGCAGTGTCCAGCCACTGCGATCACCCGCCATAACAGACTGGTACAGCAGCCACACTGCTGCAAACAGTAACGCGCCGCCCACCAGAGAAATTGCTTCCCTCAGGTTCGGACGCATTCCCGTCAGGGCAACACCAGCTGCCGCCAGCAGCGGAATTACTAAAACCGCCTGCATCAGGCCGATCACCGACAGGTTCACGGGCCACCTCCCAGCAATGCATTTGCCACTGCACCACTGGTGCCCACCGTCAGGCGGGTATCGATACCGAGATAAATATTGACCAGCACCAGCAGCCAGGTGGTAATCAGCAATGCCGCCGGAGCCTCACGTTCGGTGACGGTGCCCTGCACCTCGGGTAGGGGTTCATCCCCACGCTGGAAATACGCCGTTTCCACCAGGCGCCAGACATACACCACGGCAAGAATGGAGCCTGCCAGGATCAGCAGGGCTATTGGCCACATATCCGCTTCAATGGCGGCAAGTACCAGGTACCATTTGCTGACAAAGCCCACTGTCAGGGGCATGCCGATCAGGCTCAACCCGCCGATAACAATTGCCGCCATGGTCCAGGGCATCCGTCGCCCGAGACCCCGGAAAGCAGAAATATCGGCACTGCCCAGTCGGTAAACCACGGCCGCCAGGGCCATGAACAGGGCGCCTTTCATCAGTGCATGGTTGAACAGGTGCAGCAGAGTGGCCTGCACACCGACCGCTGTACCGAATCCGATACCCACGATCATGTAACCGATCTGCGCGATGCTCGAATAGGCAAACAGCCGTTTGATGTTGGTCTGGAATATCGCCACCAGGGACGCAACAAAAACACCGATCAGCCCCAGCGTGATAAGAATGTTGTGCAACGGCAGCACCGACGATACAAAGTGTTCGCCAAACACGGAAAAGTGCACCCGGATCAGCAGGTAAACCGCCACCTTGGTGGCCGTGGCCGCCAGGAACGCAGTCACCAGTGACGGGGCGTACGCGTAGGCATTGGGCAACCACAGGTGCAGGGGGAACAGCGCCAGTTTCAGGCAGATACCCACCACCAGGAAGGCAAACGCCGTGTATGCCGTGCGGACACTGTCCGTTTCAGGAATCCGCTGGGCCAGGTCCTGCATGTTCAGGGTACCGGTCAGACTGTAGAGAAAGCCGATACCAATCAGAATAAATGTCGCGCCAATCGTGCCTACAATCAGGTACTGGTATGACGCCCACAGGGCACGCCGATCCTGGCCATGGGCAATCAGGGCATAGGTTGCCAGAGAAGATATTTCCAGAAAAACAAATACGTTAAAAATGTCACCGGTGGCCACAATCCCTAACAGGCCCGCCAGACACAGGAGATAAATCACGTAGAAAACCGGCTGCCGCTCCTGGGGAATTTCCAGCGAGATGCCCTGCCCCATCGCCGCGATGACCAGCGTCGCTATACCGCTGACAACCAGCAACACGTAGGCCGCCAACATATCTATGCGGTATTCAATTCCCCAAGGGGCATCCCAGCCCCCGAGCGCATACACAAGTGTGCCGTGCTGGTACACCTGGTAAAGCAACAGGGCACTGATCACCAGGGAAATCGTGCTGGCCATCAGCGCGAAAAGCCAGGCCAGGCGCGCGCGGTCGAGTAACAGACACGCGGGCGCTGCCAGCAACGGCACCACCACCTGCAGTATCGGCAAATGCGTCAACACTGCAAGTCCCTCTTCTGCAGTTCTTCCTCTTCCACGGTGCCGTAGGCATTGCGAATGCGGATCACCAACGCCAACGCCAACGCCGTAGTGGAAATACCCACCACAATGGCTGTCAGGATCAACACATGCGGCAGTGGATTGGAGTAGACATCAACACCTTCGGCCTGAATTGGTGCGCTACCGCCCGCCACCTTGCCAACACTGATATAGAAAATGAAGACGGACGTCTGAAACAGGTTGAGCCCGATCAGCTTCTTGATCAGGTTGCCCTGCACGATGACGATATAAAAACCCGTCATCATCAGCAGGATTACTACCCAGTAGTTGTAGAGTTCCATCAACATGGGGTGGAATCCTCATCCGTCACAGTCATATTGGCAAAGGCATAGAAAATGAGGATCATCGCCGCAGCCACGGTTATTCCCACGCCCAGCTCAATCACAATGATGCCCACATGACGCCCCGCCAGCGGATCTGCCAGCAGGTGGCTGTAATCGAGAAAATTGCCGCCGCTCAGCAGGCTAACCACGCCCACACTGCCATAGAGCAACACGCCACAGGCCGCCAGCACCTGCAACAGCTCCGGCCGGATAATTTTCCGCGTGTTCGACAGGCCAAACAGCATGGCGTACAGAATGATGCCGGCAGCAAAGATCACACCCGCCTGGAAGCCCCCTCCGGGCCCGTACTCGCCGTGGAATTGTACGTAGAGTGCGAACAGCAGAATCAGCGGAATCAGCATTTTGCTGACCACTCTGAGCACCCGGTGCTCATGCATGGTCGCCTGCACAGTTCCGGTTTTACTACTGGCCGATGAGAGGAGACCCAGCACCCCCATGGCCGCAGTAAAAATCACAACGACTTCACCCAGCGTGTCGTACGCCCGGTAGTCCGCCAGAACTGAGGTCACCATATTGGGGATACCGATCTCCGCAGGAGATGTTTCGATATAACGAACAGCCACATGCCGGTGTGCCGGAGCGTCGGCAGAACCAAACGCCGGCATATCGAGGGTGCCAAGCACCAGCATGGCGCCCGTGACGGAGACCAGCAGCAATGACAGCAACGGTCTGCGTCCGGCTGTCTGTTCATGGCGCCCTACCAGGGCCAGAGCCGTCAGCATCAGCAACGGAAATACCCCTGCCCCGACAGCTGCTTCGGTGAAGGCCACGTCAACGGCATCCACTGCCACAAAAAAACTGGCCGAGAGCAGCCCGTAGATGCCCGCCAGCATCACTACGGCAAACAGGTCGCGCAGCCGGGCAATCGCCAACGCGGTAATGGCCAGCAGGAACAGCAGCGCAATATCGAGTAACAGTTCTATGCCAACACTCCTCTTATTCTTGTATCAGAATGTTTCTTTTTTGTCGGGGTGCACTTTCATGCCCCCGTGGAGAGCCGCCTTGGCCAGTGCGTGACTGGCCGTGGGACTGGTGATCAGAAGAAACAGCAGAATCAGCAATAATTTGAAGGCTGCAAGGCCCCAACCAGCCAGCAGCATCAGCCCCAGCAGAATCAATCCCGAGGCCAGGGTTTCGGTGACGCCCGCAGCATGCATACGGCAGAAGATATCGGGGAAACGCAGTAAGCCCACCCCCCCTGACACAACCAGGAAAATACCCACGGCCAGCAGGGGCACACTCAGCCACTCAGCCAATACCGCCATCATGGCTTGGCACCTTTCTGCCTGCTACCACTGTATTCGAAGTAGCGGAGGACACCGATCACGCTAATAAAGTTAATCAGCGCATACACCAGGGCGATATCAAGAAAATCCGGTCTGCCAAACAGGAAACCCACCACGGCAATCAGTAATACCGTTTTGGTACCAAAGACATTGACTGCCAGTATCCGGTCATAGATGGTGGGACCCAGCATGGCGCGAACCAGCGCCATCACCATGACCGCCAACAGGGCCACTGCAGCTGCAGCTAGCATCTACCCCTCCAGCCCCGTCACCCGGCGGTTCATCTCTCCCTCTTCCAGTTCCCGAATCCCTGCCTCGGTAAGGGCGTGCACCACCACACTGCCATCATCCATATCCATGGCGACAGTGCCCGGTGTCAATGTAATGGAGTTGGCGTAAATCACCCTTCCCATATCGGATGACTGCCCCAATGGCAGACGGGCGACACTGGGGCTGATGGAACCATTGCCCCGCCAGATATGGCTCACCACGGCCACATTACTACTGACCACCTTGGCGGTCAGCCAGGCCAAATAAGTGAAGATGCCCCAGCCCAGGTGCAGGGGCTGTGACTCGTGGTCGACCAGGTTCATACGTTGGGCAACCCACATAACAAAAAGACAGGAGAGCACACCGATTCCCAGAAGCAGGGGTGTGTAGTGACCCGAATTTCCCAGCCAGAGTAACGCCAGAAGGAAAAACAGACTGAAACTGTGTTTCATGACCGCCACCCTGAACTCAATACTGATGGCATTAGCAATGCACGCGCCCCCATTTGAAATACCGCCCTCAGGGACAGGTAAAGTGTTTCTTTAATGCGCTCGACAACAGTTCCGCCGCCGGGGCATTGGCCCCGAATGAGGCCTTTTCCTGTTCAAGTTTGTTAATAACTTCGCTGACCGAGAGGTCTGCAGGCAAACAGTACGGACTGCGAAACATCACACCATCCTGCATCATTTGCCCCCTGGCACGGGTCTTCAGTGCCCGCTGCTCGAAAGACTCGTCTGCCTGCTGTGTCAACGTCAGATCGCCCACCGCATCCAGGTAACCCCGAATGTAGCCATGGCATATCTGCGTCGCTTCTGTAGCCGATTGATTACCAACGTTTTTGCAGGACGACAGCAACATCTCAGCCGTCAGGGTTTCCGCTGCATGCCCCTTGGATATCAGCAGCCCTGTCAGGATCAGCGCAACAAAGCCACGCGCAGTTATGGTTTTCAGTACAGTCAGCACAGGATCACCACTTGTTATAGTTATAGGGTTACTTTCTCACCCCCGCTGCAGAAAAGTATTACGAAAAATGTAAAAAAGTGTGTCGCCAGATACCTGTCGTGTACTACCGGGTTTTCTGGTGTAAGGTAACAACAGCACCTGCTGTTAAGGACAATAATTACAACGGATACGGTCAGCTGAAGCGATGAACACAAATAGTCTCTTGGCATCACCCAACATCCTGATCGTCGACGATAACGAGGACATACGGGAACTGGTTTCCCAGTTATTGACGTCCGAGGGATACGGCGCAACTGTCGCAGCCGACGGGGATGACATGATGGCCCACCTGGCTGAACATAAACCCGACCTGATTTTGCTGGACGTAATGTTACCCAAGCGCGATGGCTTCGAATTGTGCCGACAGTTACGTTCAGACCCGGGCATGCCGCCTATCATCATGCTGACCGCCAAGGATGGAGAAATTGATCGGGTAGTAGGGCTGGAACTGGGCGCGGACGACTATATCGTCAAACCCTTCGGCGGCCGTGAGTTGATCGCCAGAATCAAGGCCGTGCTGCGCCGCACGCGCAGTGAGCCCACTCAGACCGCCAATACCATCCATTTTGCCAACTGGCGGTTTGTGCCGGCACATATGGAAATCTACGACGAACAATCTACCGCGACTCCGCTATCAACCAGCGAGACCGCCCTGCTGCTGGCTTTTGTGCAGAACCCGGGTGTGCCATTATCCCGCGATCGTCTACTGGATCTGACCAAAGGCCGCAATAGCGCACCCTTTGACCGCAGTATCGACATTCATGTCAGCCGCCTGCGGCGCAAACTGGGCGATAATGGCAAAAACCCGGAAATCATCAAAACGGCCTGGGGCACGGGCTACATCTTTACCTGCACTGTCGAAAAGTCGTGATCCGCATTCCCACGCTTTCACTCAAAGCCCGAGCCATGCTGATTCTCTGTGCGGTGTTTGTGTTGTTTCAGGCCGCCAGCCTCTGGCTGTATGAAAAGAACCGGGAACGCAACATTTTGCTCACCGAGGCCACAGATATGGCCGATCGGATTGTCGGTATTGTCAATCTGGCCAACAGTTTTCCCCAACCGGATCGGGAGGAGATTCTGGCCGCTGCCGAAACACAGTTTCTGGCAACGTTTCCCAGCGTGGTTTCCATCGATCAGGCCGCCTGCCAGGAAAACGAGTTTTCGCAACATATGTCCGAGCGTATCAACCTGTCCTTTCGAGACATTCCCGGACTTGATGCACAACTCTGCGTGCGCAGTCTTGCCCTGCCTCAATTTGCCCTGAAAGAACTCCGCACCAGCGGCTTTGACGTTCTGGTCTTTGTGAATTTCCCGGACAGTGAAGAAATCATTTTTCATGCCATTCTGCCCGAGGGAGGCTCCTTGCTGACCGACCGTATGCTGCCCTATTTTCTGCTGGTAGCACTGCTGACCTTATTGCTGGCCTGGTTTCTTATCAACAAGGCAACCTCACCTCTGGAGCGTCTGGCCAAGGCCGCTGATACCATTGGCGTCAACCTCGACAGTCCACCCATGGACGAGAAAGGTCCCCCGGAAGTGGCTCGTGCCGCCCACGCTTTCAATCGTATGCAAAATCGCCTGTCGCGGTTGGTGCACGGCCAAACTGAGATGCTGGCCGCCATTTCACACGACCTTCGTTCAGCGGCGACGCGCCTGCAACTGCGCGCAGAAATGCTCAGCAACGATCAGGAGCGCGAGGGGCTGATGCGGGTAGTAAGCGACATGAAACAGATGATTGAATCTGTGCTGGCCTACGTCCGTGGTTATGAATCCAGCGAACCCGTCAGAATGGTCAACATCACAGCTCTTATAGAAAGCCTCTGTGACGATCTGCGCGACGAGGGCTTTCAAATCAGCGATGAGAGCTGCTGTGGACCAGTATCCATGCCGTGCCGGGCCAGTGTACTGCGCCGGGGACTGCAAAATGTCATCGACAATGCCATTAAGTACACGGGTTCAGCTCACCTGGCGTTGAAGTGCGAGGACGAGTACTTCGTGGTTTCCATCACCGATTCGGGCCCGGGTATTCCTGAAGATCAAATACAGGCTGTTTTGCAGCCATTCTATCGCCTGGAACAGTCCCGCAACCCGGGGACAGGGGGTGTCGGTCTGGGACTGTCCATTACCCAGAACATTATCAGCAGCATGGGAGGCATTCTGACACTGTCCAACCGTCATAGTGGCGGCTTACAGGTGGATATCCGCCTGCCACTCCAAGCGACTTGAAACAAAAAACCCCACCATAGAGGATTTCCCAGCCATCAGGCCAGTGAAGTGACTTTCAAATTGGACCTGAGCGCCGGGCTATATAACAATGGGGCCATGAACAGCGATAAGCAGTTGATCGTCATTTCCGATCTGGATGGCACATTACTGGATCACTACAGTTACCAGTTTGATGCGGCACAACCCGCCCTCGCCCTGCTGGCAGACCACCAGATCCCCCTAATTCTCAACAGCAGCAAAACCGCCGCTGAAATCATTGCCATCAGAACCACACTGCACAATCACCAGCCTTTTATTGCCGAAAATGGCGGAGGCATCTATTTGCCGGAAGGCACTGATTACCGGCTTGTCCCCATGGGGAAACCGCGGCAGGATTTCCTACCTCTGTTAGCCAAGCTTCGCCAAGAAATGAACCTGTCCTTCACCGGCTTCAGCGACATGACTATTGCACAACTGCAGGCCTGCACCGGACTGTCTGAACAGGAATGTGGCCGGGCGCGGCAACGTGACTTTACCGAACCCCTGTTGTGGGAAGATTCAGAAACCGCCTTGCAACAGTTTACCGAGGCGCTGAGCCAGCATGAATTGCGGGTTGTTCGCGGCGGGCGCTTTGTGCATGTTTCCGGTCGCACCGACAAGGGCAAAGCCATACAGTGGTTGCGTAATTACTTTCAGGAACAGCTGGAACAATCCGTTGAAATCATCGCCCTCGGCGACAGCGATAATGACTTGCAAATGCTGGCCATGGCAGAACACCCCTTTATGATCCGCTCCCCGGTACATTCACCACCGGCATCAGAAATAGAACAGTTGAAAGTGAGTCAACGATTCGGACCAGCGGGTTGGAACGAGTGTATCTGTAACTTTTTTGAAGAACACCGAATGATATAAAAGGCGATAAACGATTATGGGCGATTTTTACCAGAACGGCGTGGTGACGACCCTCCACAACCTTTCCCACCGCAGTATTGACGATATTGAAACAGAGCTCCTCAAATTTTCCCGCACCAGGCCCATGGCACTGGTGCTGCCCTGTCTCTATTCAGAACTGGAAGGCCCGGCACTTTCCAATATCGTCGATGAACTGGCCAAAGTGCCCTACCTGTCTGAAATTGTGATCGGGCTGGATCGCGCCGACGAAAGTCAGTACCGGCATGCACTGGAATTCTTCTCCCGCCTGCCACAGCCCCACAAAGTGTTATGGAACGACGGCCCCAGGCTTCAGGCCATCGACGCCCAACTGCAAGGGGAGAACCTTGAGCCCTCCGAACTTGGCAAAGGCCGCAATGTCTGGTTCTGCCTGGGTTACGTGATGGCGTCCGGCAAGTTCAAATCGGTCGCACTGCACGATTGCGATATTCTTACCTACAACCGCGAATTGCTCGCCCGGCTGATCTACCCGGTGGCCAACCCCAATTTCAACTATCAATTCTGTAAGGGCTATTACTCGCGCATTGCCAACGGCACTATCAATGGCCGGGTCTGCCGGCTGCTGGTCACGCCCCTGTTGCGGGCACTGAAAAAAGTCTTTGGCGGCGATGAATTTATCGAGTACCTGGACAGTTTCCGCTACCCGCTGGCAGGAGAATTTTCACTGCGTACCGATGTTATCAACGATATCCGCATTCCCAGTGACTGGGGACTGGAGGTTGGCATTCTCTCGGAGATGAAACGTAATTACTCCACCAACCGCATCTGCCAGGTGGACATTGCCGACCATTACGATCACAAGCATCAGGATCTATCTGCTGAAGATGCCAGCAGCGGTCTGTCAAAAATGTCCATCGATATCAGCAAGGCCATGTATCGCAAACTGGCCACCAACGGTGTAGTGTTCTCGGTGGAAACTTTCCGCACCATCAAGGCCACCTATTACCGCATCGCACTGGATCTGATTGAAACCTTCCACAATGATGCCGTTATGAATGGTCTGAGCCTGGATATCCACGCCGAAGAACTGGCGGTAGAACTGTTTGCAGAGAACATCATGAAAGCAGGTCTGCATTTTCTGGAAAACCCCATGGAAACACCGTTCATACCCAGCTGGACCCGTGTCTGCAGCGCCCTGCCGGACCTGCCGGAAGATTTCGTGCGCGAGGTCTCCCTGGATATGGAAGAGTTCAGCAAGAGGTAAACGCGAAGATGAATCCACCGGGGAGTTACACGGAGCTGCATGGCCGGGTGGTTAACCATCTCGATCAGGTTTACGACCACCTGGACAATAACGACCTGGCCCATCAGTTACTCTCCGCCATGGGCCTGGATGATCACATTGAGGTACCGGAACCCCACAAAAGCTGCTGGGATGAAAGCGATGTCGCGGTCATCACCTATGGCAACAGCCTGGTCCGGGAAGGTGAAAAACCACTGCAGACTCTGCACGGATTTCTCTCTGAACAACTGAGTGACAGCATCAGTATTGTTCATATCCTGCCGTTTTTTCCCTACAGCTCCGACGACGGTTTTGCCGTCATGGAATATACCCAGGTTGGGGACCTGTTTGGCGAGTGGAGCGATATTCAGCGTATCTCAAACAGCTTCAAACTGATGTCTGACCTGGTGATCAACCACTGTTCTGCCAGAAGCCGCTGGTTTGAACAACTGAGGCAGGGTGAGGCCCCGGGCAAGGACTACTTTATCAGCGTGTCCCCTGAACTGGATCTCTCCGAGGTGGTTCGCCCCCGCACCAGCCCGCTGTTGAGGGAAGTTCACACACCAGATGGAACAGAACATATCTGGTGTACCTTCAGCCACGACCAGCCCGACCTCAATTTTGCCAACACTGATGTGCTGCTGGAATTCACCCGGATTATCCGGCTTTACCTCGACTTCGGGGTGAAGATATTCCGACTGGACGCCATCGCCTTTCTGTGGAAGGAGTTGGGCACCAGCTGCATCAACCTTCCGCAGACCCATGAAATTGTCCGCCTGCTGAGAACGCTGATCGAGCACCATTCCCCGGATGCCATCATCATCACCGAGACCAACATTCCAGTGCGGGAGAACCTGACCTATTTCGGTAACGCCAACGAAGCCCACATAATCTACAACTTTTCGTTGCCGCCTCTGCTGCTACACACCCTCGTCAGCGGTGACTGCCATTACCTGAAAACCTGGATCATGAGTATGCCGCAGGCCATCCCCGGCACGGCGTACCTGAATTTTATCGCCTCCCACGATGGCATCGGCCTGAGGCCGGCCGAAGGCCTGCTGGAAGACAGTGAGATCGATGAGTTAATCAGCGCCATGGAAGACTTTGGCGGCTATATTTCCTGGCGAGCCCTGGCCAATAATGTCAACCGGCCCTATGAAATCAACATCAGCCTGTTTGACGCCCTGCAGGGAACCCTGGCCCACGGACCCGACCAATGGCAAGAACGGCGTTTTATCTGCGCCCATGCCATTATGCTTGCGCTGGAGGGCATACCGGCATTCTATATTCACAGCTTGCTGGCCACCGGTAACGACTACGAGAAGCTGAAAAACACCAATAACAACCGGGCGATTAATCGCCACAACTGGGAAGTGGACGAGCTGCTCGAACTGCTTTCGGCAGACAGTCATCACTCCCGGATTTACCAGATGTTGAAACAGCTTATTGCCATTCGCCGCAAACAGCCCGCCTTCCACCCCAATGCTCAGCAGACTGTGTTGCACCTGGGTGATGGAATTTTTGCTTTCTGGCGGGAAAACCACGACGCCCATCAGAGTATTTACTCGATCAGCAATATCACTGACCAACCTATGGACATTGTCGTTGCCGACATCAACCTCACACCCAGCGGACACTGGCGGGACCTGATCGGTGGGTTGGAAATTGACAGCGGTGATACAGAGGCAAGATTTCTACTACAGCCCTATCAGACCATCTGGCTCGTTGCACTGTTATAGCTTGTGCCATCCGGCATATTATCCAGGGCCTCTGCCAGTGTGGGAAAAACCCGACAGTGCATCCCGTCCGGGCTGAAACCTGCTCTGGAAAGAGTTTTCATCGGCTGAAATTGCAGATCCGCCAAGTACACCACAGTACCTTCTGCCCGACAGCTCTCCAGAAATTTATACAATTCTGCAACGCCACCTGAGTCGAGAATCGATACACCGTCGAGATACAACACCACGCCCTCGCGATCAGTACACTGCTGAGCCAATTCGGCAAAAAGGCGCTCCGCCGCAGCAAAGAACAACGGGCCATTTATTTTCAATACCGACCAGTTCTCAGGAATAGCTCGATCCACTACTTTGCTGTTGCGGCTTATATCACTGACTCGGGTCATCTCTGCGATCTCTTTCATAAACAGCAGAGATGCCAACACGATGCCTGTGGAAATCGCAATCACCATGTCGAACAACACTGTCAGGGAGAAACACACCAGAAACACGGCAATATCACTACGGGGCGCCGTTTTCAGCAGGTGTACAATACGGGGCGCCTCACTCATCTTCCAAGCCACCACCACCAGCAAAGCCGCCATACTAGCCATCGGCAGATAGGCCAACAGCGGCGCAAGAAAGAGCAATGCCGATAACACCACCAGGGCGTGGACCACTGCTGCAATCGGTGTCTGCGCCCCCGCACGCAAGTTGGCAGCAGAGCGTGCAATGGCTGCGGTTGCGGTAATACCGCCAAAAAAAGGCGCGATGATGTTGCCCAGGCCTTGCCCCAGCAACTCGCTGTTGGCACTGTGTTTTGTACCGGTAGCGCGGTCCAGCACCACCGCACACAGCAGGGACTCAATTGCCCCCAACATGGCAATGGCAAATCCTGCTGTGAGCAGATCCTGAGCCACGTGCCAATCCCATTTCAAAACTGATTCACCGGGCTGGTTGCGCAACCAGGGCCACTGGAATTCCGGCAATGCAGGTGGAATGCCCTGTCCGGCAACGCCATCCGCCAGCACATAATGAAACGTGGAGCCGATGGTAGCAATTTCTGCACCCTGACTGCTGAGCAAATAGGCCGCCGTTCCCCCTAGCACTACCGCCGGCAAATGCGGCGGCACCAGTGTTTTCAGGCGCGGCCAGAGCAACATTACTGCCAGCGTCAGCGACCCCACCACAACGGCCCAGGACGAGAACTCGGGTGCGGCGCGATACAACGCCACAACCTTGTCGGTAAAGTGAGAGGGCATTACCATGCCCTGCAGCCCTAGAAGATCCTTTAACTGCAGGGTGGCAATCACTACCGCAATACCCCCTGTAAACCCCAGAGTCACTGACTCGGGGATATATTCGATATAGCGTCCCAGTCGCAACAAGGCCATAATCACCATCATGCAGCCTGCAAGGACGGTGGCCACCAGCAACCCGGACAGTCCATACCGCTGAGCGACGGGATAAAGAATAACCACAAATGCAGCCGTGGGGCCGGAGACGCTGTAACGGGAACCGCCGGCCAAAGGGATGAGCAAGCCAGCTATAATGGCAGTGTAGAGACCGTACTGAGGGGCAACCCCACTGGCAATCGCCAATGCCATTGCCAAGGGAATCGCGATAATCCCCACGGTGATGCCAGCCATGGCATCACTGAGCAAGCGGGTTTTTGTGTAAGGTTCGGTCGCCAGCGCAGTGCGCAAGCCATGACCAAGCTTAAGGGAAAACAGGTGTGCTCGATGAGCCATATTGATTGCGCAGCTTGTGTGAAATAAAGGGTTGAGATTAACACGCAGACAAATTACGATCACACCCTGTCAGAAGAATGTTAACACAATTAACATACAGAATAATGATACCGGTGGATCACACCTATGGAAAACCGTACAGCCCGATTGACGTTACTGATCGATCCGAAAAAGAAAGCAACCTTTGAGAGGCTTTGTTCGCAGGAGGATGTTACACCATCCCAGAAGGTTCGTCAGCTCATCCGCGAATACATTGAGCACAATGTTGGCCCCAACTGGCGCGAAGAAGTGTTTGGTCCAGAGGACGAAGAGGCCTCTGAAGAGTAAGACTCTGCCTGGAATTAACCGATTTCTTCAGTAAACGGTGTTCCGGTCAGATCAAGAACAATTTCCTTTTTGCACGTCAAGATCGTCACCTGATTTTCATTGGTCCAATCAATACTTACCAGGTCATCCATCAGCTCATCGTCCATGGCATCTGGCTGATTATTCTCGGAGTATGCCGTCACCTCCGGAAACACGATACGCAGTGACGGTTCTTCATCAGACGGATCATCCAGGCACTCGATAAACAGCATCCGGACATCGATATCGTAGACCAGGTTGTAGATGTACGGGGAGCAATCACCTAACAGTTCAGAAAACAGTGACATAGGGCTTTCCATCCAAATTGGCAGAGTCGCTATCGTACTCTATTTTTTTGCACAACTACTGAATCGGTGAAAATAATTGTGCAAGCTTGATCGTCGCCCTGAACAGCAAGCTGCGCTGTTCCAGTTCGGCAGCACTCAATTCCTCGCAGCCAAGAAAGTCGTTTTCCAACATCTGCTCAACCTGCCCCGCAAACACCTTGTCTCTGATCATGACGGTGATTTCAAAATTTAATTGGAAGGAGCGGTTATCAAAATTTGCTGTTCCCACATACGCACGATCATCATCCACCAGCACAACCTTCTGGTGTAAAAATCCCCTACGGTACTGGTATGTCTTTACGCCTGAAAAACGCAGACTCATAAGCACCGCATAGGACGATAATTGCACCACGCGGTTGTCCGTTATACCGGGCAGCATCACTTTAACATCCACCCCCCGGAGCACGGCCAGTTTAAGGGCCTTGATAATAGATTCATCGGGCACGAAGTAAGGGCTGACAATCCACAGGCGTTGAGTGGCACTGTTAATCGCATGCAGAAACATCAACTGGCAGGACTCCTGGAGATCAGCGGGGCCCGTAGGCAAGACCAGCACCCGCTTGTCACTATCAACCCCGGCCGGGTGCCAGTTCATTGCCGGCACCTCCCCGGTGGCCCAGTGCCAATCTTCCATAAATGAAAGCTGAACGCCCTGCACAGCAGGGCCTTCCAGTTTCAAGTGGGTATCGCGCCAGGGCGACAGGCGGCGATGGGCATTGCAGTACTCATCACCGATATTGGCGCCCCCCACATAGGCTTCATGGCCGTCCACTACCACGATCTTGCGATGATTGCGAAAATTGACCTGAAAGCGGCGTCGCCGGAACCAGCGCCAGGTGTGGAATGACTGAATATCAATGCCTGATTTGCGACATTGCCGCAAAAAACGGCGGCTGAGACTGAAGCTGCCAATGGCATCGTACAAAAAATAAACCCTGACACCCTGCTGTGCCTTTTTGGCCAGGCGCTCGAGAAGCTTTCTCCCCAGCCGGTCGTCGCGCACAATGTAAAACTGCACCAGAATGTAATCTTCTGCCCGGTCTATGGCTGAAAAAATCTCTCTGAAGATACGGTCTCCATTAATTAGCAGACTAACCTGATTGCCCTGGGTAAACGGCATCAGAGCCAGCTTTTCCAGCAGTTGCATGCCTGCGGGCAATTCGCCCGGCAGACTGAAATGCTGGGACATTTCTGCCAGCAATCGCTGGGCGATACGCTGGATTTCCAGGTCACCCTTGCGCCGCGCTTCAACATAGCCATAAAAGCGCCGTTGCCCGAACAACAGATAAATAGGCACCACCAGTGGAGGCAGGAAGACCAGACCCAGTGCCCAGGCAATCGCCCCCTGGGAGGTTCGAGATTTAAAGATAGATTCCAGCGCAAAGAAAATGCCGATGATCTCCATCAGCACATACAGCAACAGCCAGAACTCCGACAATTGTTCCAGACCAGAGGAGAGGCTCTGCACTGCGCCCAGATACCAGTGATTCACTGGCTAGAGTTCCTTGGTGGGCGGATGGCGTTCTTCCAGAGTACCGAGGCTCGCGCCACACCATTTGCAATGTATCGCATCGCGGTCATGGCCAGCCTTGACGCAATTGGGACAGGGGTACAGGGACTTCTCGCGCTGTATTTCGTTGGCCAGCTCGGCAGTGATGATGCCGGTAGGAATGGCAATAATGGAGTAACCGGTCAACATTGCCAGGGTGGAAATCAGCTGACCGATCACGGTATGTGGTGTGATATCTCCATAACCCACGGTGGTTATGGTGACAATGGTCCAGTAAATACTGATGGGGATGCTGCTAAAACCGTTGTCAGGGCCCTCGACAACATACATCAGACAGCCGAACAACGTACTGAGTACCAGTACCGCACTAAAGAACACAAAAATCTTACGCCTGGCCTGGTGGAGAGAACGCATCAAAACATCGGCTTCAGACAGGTATCGCACCAGCTTCAGCACCCGGAAAATCCGCAACACCCTCACCAGACGAATAATCATCAGGTAATGGGCGCCGGTAATCATCAGCGCCAGGTAGGAGGGAATGATGGAAACCAGGTCTATGATGCCGTAGAAACTGAACAGGTATTTGGGTCTGTTGGGAGAGCAGAATATGCGCAATGCGTATTCAATGGTAAAAAGGCCGGTAAAGACCCATTCGATGACGAAGAAGGTGGTAGCATAGCGGCTATTCAGGGCATCTACAGTGGTCAGAATCACCGCCAGCACACTGATCAAAATGGCATAAATAAGGAAGATATCAAAGCGCTGCCCAAGGGGCGTGTCTGTGCCAAAGATGATCTGGTAAAGCTTTTCACGCAGTTGTTGATGATTCATTCGTGCGATCCATCTCCCTGATTATGTTGGATTATAGATGGTCGAAAACCCCGTGCTGCCCATGCTACTGAACCCGCCACGATTTGAGTAGTAAAAAAAGGCGCTGCCGGCTACTAAGGAAGGCTCAATCACAAGCCTTGATTTATATCAGTCAGGTGGTTCTGCCCGCTTGGGTGCTATCTCCCGATTATGCTAGCATTGCACACCCGCCACCGACCGGTTTTATCATCCTGATATGCTTAGATATTCTGCCCTGCAGGAAACTGCTCTGAAAAACGACCCATACCCTTACCTGGTGCTGACGGACGCTTTCGAGGAAGAGCCGTTGCAGAAGATATTGTCAGATTTTCCGGTAATACAGCACCCGGGCAGCATACCCGTCTCGGAAGTCGAGAGTGGTCCCGGTTTCGAGGCGCTCATCAACGAACTCAACAGCGATCGATTCCGCTCTGCCATTGAAGCCAAATTTAATGTGGATTTATCTGACTCACCTACCATGTTCACGGTGAGGGGTGTCATGCGTCAGAAAGATGGTCGTATTCACACCGACTCCAAGACCAAAATCATTACCGTACTTTTCTACTTCAATAAAGATTGGGCCAATGAAGGCGGTTATTTACGTGTGTTGCGCAATGGCACCGACATCGAAGACTACGTTGAGGAAATTGCCCCAAAGGCAGGCACCATGATGGCTTTTAAGGTGACAGACAATTGCTGGCACGGTCATAAACCGGTGGTGGGCGAACGCCGATCTATCCAGATGAATTATCTGGTGAGTAAAGCTGCGTTGGGAAAACACAGTTTCTTTCACGGCCTAAGCGCCAAATTGAAAAAAATCTTTTCATAACCGCTGATATCGAAACGCCGGGTTATGCAATGCTCGTCAAGCCATCTTTCCTGCTGCATGAACAGCCTTGCCACCCACAGCTTTCTGCACCACAAGCCGAACACAGTTGATCATTGATGCAAGTACTCATCGTAAAATTAAGCTCCATGGGCGACCTCGTGCAGGCACTGCCTGCACTCACTGACGCACAGCAAGCAATTCCCGGCATTCAGTTTGACTGGGCGGTTGATGAAGCCTTTGCCGAAATTCCCACCTGGCACCCCGCAGTGCGCAACACCATAAAAACGGCTCACCGCCGCTGGCGTAAAAATTTCTTCAATTTCTTGTTTGGTGGCGAGTTGAGTCGCTTTACCAAAGAGTTGCGGCAGATTGATTACGACGTCGTTATTGATGCCCAGAGCAACCTCAAAAGTTCTCTGGTGACCTGGCTGACCAGGGGATTAAAGTGCGGACCGGACCGATCCTCCGTGCGGGAGTTCGGTGCACAGTTTGCCTATAACAAGACCTATGCCATCGCCAAAAATCAGTTGGCGATTGATCGCTGGCGACAGCTCTTTTCCCAGGTTCTGGGTTATGAATTGCCAGACACCGAACCTGACTTTCTGCTGACAGGTGGTGGTGCAAAATATGACACTTGGCCATCACCGAGCGTTGAACTGCCCCGTCGGCCCTACCTGGTCTTTGTTCACAATGCCAGTTGGGACAATAAATGCTGGGTCAATGAGCACTGGCGTCAATTAATCGAACTGGCCGGCTCAGAAGGATTTGATGTCCTGCTTCCCTGGGGCGCGGAGTGGGAGCGCCAGCAAGCCGAACTTCTGGCTGAGGGTTATGATCACGCCACCATCTTGCCACGTCTATCACTAACGGACATCGCCTCGGTGTTATCACACTCATCCGGGGCCATCTGTGTGGACACCGGGCTAGCTCACATAGCCGCAGCACTCGACGTGCCTATGGTGACCCTCTACGGGCCCACAGACGCCGCTTTGATAGGCGCCTACGGCAAGCACTCTGTGCACCTCACCGCGCAGGGGTTTGAATGTGTGCCTTGCTACAAGCGCTCCTGCAGCTATCAACAGTACAAAGGCCCGGAAGCCCAGTGCTTAAAAACATTTACGGCGCAACAGGTCTGGCGTGAATGGCATAGGGTCAAAGAAAAGCTCTAACCTTTCCTTGCGGTGAAACAGACATAAAAAAAGCCACCCTGAAGGTGGCTTTTTAAATAATGGCGGACCGGACGGGACTGACTCACACCCTAGGGGTGCTCGGGGTAAACCCCGCCGTCGTCGCTCCGGCGCCCTGATTTGCTCTGCAAATCGGTCGACCCGCTTCGCGGGTTCTCGTCCCGGCAAAGCTTTTGCGTAAAAAAACCGCCCAGATTGGGCGGTTTTTCTAAATAATGGCGGACCGGACGGGACTCGAACCCGCGACCTCCGGCGTGACAGGCCGGCATTCTAACCAGCTGAACTACCGGTCCGCGAAACCTTTCAATTAAATTGGTGGGTGGTACAGGGGTCGAACCTGTGACCTACGGCTTGTAAGGCCGTCGCTCTCCCAACTGAGCTAACCACCCCTCGAAAGAGAGGCGCATTCTACCGAATTATCGGTCCGTGTCAAACATTTCAGAGCCCTATCTGCTATACAGCTCGAGACGGGCAAACTAACATAGGCACCCTGCTATTCAGACCGGAATAATCATGGAAATTTTCAAGGAATTCACCTTTGAAGCTGCACACCTTTTACCCAATGTACCGGAGGGGCATAAATGTGGCCGCTTGCATGGTCATTCCTATCATGTCCGACTCTATCTCAGCGGCGAGGTCGGTAAAGACTCCGGCTGGGTAATGGATTTTGGCGCGCTCAAAGACTATTTCAAACCGCTCTACGACCGCCTTGACCACCGCTACCTGAACGAGATCACCGGGCTGGAAAATCCCACCAGTGAAAATATCGCCCGCTGGATTTGGCGGGAACTGAAACCTTCGCTGCCCTTACTGAGCCAAGTGGAGATTCGGGAGACCTGCACCTCCGGCTGTATTTACCGAGGTGACTGAAGGACGTGGCGCCTGCCGGTTTCCGACGTCTGTTTATCGCCTTGCCGGTAGCGGGGGAGACCGGCAAACAGCTGGACCCCTACTGTGTCTCTCATCCCCATGCCCGCTGGATCACCGCGGCAAACCGGCACCTCACACTGGTGTTTCTCGGACACCACACAGAAGAGCAGACCCGCAGGGCCATTGAAGTCGTCGACAGGCTTGATGCCGCAGCATTTGAGATAGCACTGTGTTCCCTGCAGCGTTTTCCAGATGAACGGGGACGAAACATCGTGGCATTGCCTTCGGAGAGCATCCCGTTAAAACAACTGTATCAGCAGGTGGCTAAAGCGCTCAAAACCCGGGGCTTTACGTTGAAACAGAGGGATTTCAGGCCACATATCACCCTGGGGAAAATTCACCGGGGACATTGGTCTACAGTAGATATTGCCCCGCCCATCATGATGACAACTGAATCTGTAACGCTGTTTGAAACAGAGTTCACTGATGGCGGCGTCACCTATCACCCCCTGGCATCGCAGCCCTTACGTTAACCTTCAGATTCCCCGTTACCGAGAATCTCTGAAAGCGCCAAGCTCAATTCGGGAAAACGAAAATGGTAACCCGACTCCAGCAGTTTTCTCGGCACGGCACGCTGACCAGTCAGTAACAGCTCACTGGCCATTTCCCCAAACAGTATTTTTGCCACCAGCGCCGGCATCGGAAAAATCGCTGGGCGACGTAATGCCTTGCCCAATGCCCGTGTGAATTGTTGGTTGGTCACCGGGTTGGGCGACACGGCATTCACACTACCGTGGAGATCACTGCGTTTCAGGCAGTGAAAAATAATCGCCACCTCGTCATTGATATGTACCCAGGGCATCCACTGGGCGCCGGAGCCCAACCGCCCACCCAATCCTAATCGGAAAGGTGGCAGCATCCTCGCAAGCGCCCCATCACCCAACCCCAGCACAATACCAGTGCGCAGGTAACAAACCCTGGTTCCCAGCAATTCAAAGCGGGAAGCGCTGTACTCCCAGGCAGAGCACAATCGGTGGGAGAAGCTGTCATGGTGTTTTCCGGCTTCGTCTAGCACCTTGTCCCGGTGGGGCCCGTAATAGCCCACTGCAGAGCCACTCACCATCACCTCGGGCGGTGTTTTAAGCTGTTTGAAATAATCGTAGAGCTGATCAGTGATACCAACACGGCTGTCCAGAAAGGCCTGTTTACGGGCTTCATTCCAACGACCGGACACCAACGGCTCGCCCGCCAGGTTAACGATAAAATTGACCGGTTGGTCCTGGGGAATGTCTGTGAGGTCCTGAATGATGCTGACCGACGGCAACCGCGAACGAGCCTTGTCGGGGTTGCGGCTCAACACGATTACCCTGAGACCTTTCTGAACGGCAGCGTGGCAGAAGCGGCTGCCGATAAAGCCACTGCCGCCGGTCACCAAAACGGTTTTGTCTTGCATGACATGACCCCTGATACAAATTTAAGCTGCCGTCCCTGACAGTCTAGTCAATCCGTTAAGGGCCGATACGTTATTCGCTGCTGATCAGATCCAGTAACTCGCGGGTCTTTTGCTGCATCAGCTGTGAGTCGGTTGCTTCAACATTCAGTCTCACTACCGGTTCCGTGTTGCTGCTGCGCAGGTTAAAGCGCCAGTCTGTAAAGGCCATACTGAGACCATCCAGCTCTTCCACCTGGGCGACCTGATCAGAGAAACGGGCTTTAAGAGTTGCCATCAGCCGGGCAGCATCATCAACGCTGCGGTTAATCTCCCCGGAACAGGGATATTCAGACATTCTGTGAGCCACCATCTGGGAAAGAGTCTGTCCGCTTGTGGACAACAGTTCCGCGACCAACAACCAGGGAATCATGCCACTGTCACAGTAGGAAAAATCACGGAAATAGTGATGGGCACTCATTTCCCCACCATAAACCGCGTTCTCTTCACGCATGGTCTGCTTGATAAAGGCATGACCACATTTGGTCTCAATCGCATTGCCGGAAAACTCCCGGCAGATGGACTGGGTATTCCAGATCAGCCGAGGGTCGTGAATGATATTTTCGCCGGGGTGCTTGCGAAGGAATGCTTCGGCCAGCAAGCCGACAATGTAATAACCCTCAATGAACGCACCGGTTTCATCAAACAGAAAACAGCGATCGAAATCCCCGTCCCAGGCCAACCCGAGATCAGCACCTGTGGATTTCACCATGTCACCGGTATGATGTCGGCACTCGTCCAGTAACGGGTTAGGGATACCATTCGGGAAAGTACCGTCGGGTTCGTGGTTGACCTTTATCAACTCAAAGGGCAAATGATTTTCAAGGGCATCCAAAACAGGCCCGGCAGCGCCATTGCCCGCATTCACAACAATTTTCAGCGGCCTTAATTGTTGCATATTCACGTAACTCAACAGGTGCTCGATATAGTCATCGGAACAGCTGATACGCCGGTAGCTTCCCTTTTTGTCCAGGGGTGTCGGCAGGAATTCACCTTCCTCGGCCAATGCTTGTATGTCTTTCAGACCGGTATCGGCACTGATGGGACGAGCGCCTTCCCGAACCAGCTTCATGCCGTTGTAATCGATCGGGTTATGACTGGCAGTGACCATAATGCCGCCCGACACGTTGAGATGGGCTGTCGCAAAATAGATTTCTTCCGTACCGCAAAGGCCGATATCCAGCACGTCGACACCCTCGTCGCGAAGGCCATTGGCGAGGGCGCTTTTCAAAGCCGGACTTGATGTTCGGATATCGCCACCCACCACTACTGTCTCCGGTTGAAGCCAGCGGGCATAGGCTCTGCCAATACGATAGACCGTTTCCGTCGAGAGCTCTTCTTTGAGTTTGCCCCGAATATCGTAGGCTTTAAAACAACTGATTTTCATAGTGTCCAAATATGCAAAGCCCGCTGTTCTGCGTGGGCCGTATCTGTGAAATTACTGGCGGGAATCGTCCATGGACAGCACACTTGCCTCGTGGTCCTGGCTCTTCAGGTAGTCTCTGACTCCTGCACCAATATCCTTGTGTCGCAGTGCATAGGCAATATTGGCCTGCATATAGCCAAGTTTGCTGCCACAGTCATGGCTGCAGCCAACAATACGATAGGCTTCAACCTCTTCCTGTTTCAGCAACTCCTCCAGCGCATCGGTTAGCTGAACTTCTCCGCCGACGCCCGTGGGGGTTTTGGCCAGTAACTCCCAGATTGCCGGAGAAACTACATAGCGACCCACCACAGCCATGTTGGAAGGGGCTTTTTGGGCATCAGGCTTTTCAACCATTTGGATAATGCGAGCCACACCCCCTGCCATCAAGTCGATGCCTTTACAGTCCACCACACCGTACTTGTTAACCACTTCCCAGGGTACGGCCTCAACCATAATCTGGCTGTGGCCAGTATTCTGATAGTTTTGCACCATGGCCGCCAGATTGTCCTTATGAAGATCTGAACGGTACTGGTCAACCAATACATCCGGCAACAGGATAACGAAAGGCTGGTCACCCACCACCGGCCGTGCACAACTGATGGCGTCTCCAAGACCTTTGGCATATGGTTGTCGCACCGAAATGACGGTGACCTCCTGGGGCACAATAGAGCGCACCTCATCCAGCAGTTGCCGTTTTACCCTTGCTTCCAGTTGGGCCTCCAGCTCAAAACTGCTATCAAAATGGTTTTCAATGGAATTTTTACTGGCATGCGTTACCAGTACAATTTCCGTGATACCCGCAGCAATGGCTTCATTAACCACGTACTGTATGAGCGGTTTATCAACAACGGGCAACATTTCTTTGGGAATGGCTTTTGTGGCGGGCAACATGCGCGTGCCCAGGCCGGCCACAGGAATCACGGCCCTGGTTACTACATTTGAGGTCATATCAGACTAGATCCATATTATGGGTTTGCACAGAACTCCCTGATTGTTACGAAGCTTCTGTGACGTAAAACGTTATCACATTCAACCCATGGCCTCTATAAACCCTTGTGCAATGTCTGATGCGAATCACACGCGCTGTCCCTTCGGCAACTGGTTAACTCACCGAGCCTTTTTGGGGGTCTTTGTTGATGGGCACCACCTGGGAGGTTGGCGCCTCCAGGTGGTATGGCATCATTTTGTTCCAGGCATTCAGCGCCGCGACTTTGTAGGCTTCGGCCAACGTCGGATAGTTAAATGCGGCATCGATAAAATACTCGAGAGTGCCTCCGAGAGTGATCACGGCCTGGCCGATATGAACCAGTTCTGTTGAACCCTCGCCGACGATATGAACGCCCAGCAATTTGTGATCGTCCAGGGAAAACAGCAATTTCAACAGACCCTGACGCAAACCCAGTATCTGCCCACGGGCGACCTCACGGAAACGCGCCACCCCTGTCTCATAGGCGACACCGCGTTCCTTTAATTCAGCTTCTGTGGCACCCACCATACTGATTTCCGGCACGGAGTAGATACCGTAGGGAAAGTATTCCAGCTGGTTGCGGTATTCATGACCAAACATATGACAAGCCGCCAATCGGCCCTGCACCATAGAGGTGGCTGCCAGACTGGGGAAGCCAATGACATCCCCCGCGGCATAGATATTGGGAACATCTGTCTGGAAAAACTCATTTACCTTGATTCGGCCTCTGGTATCGGCCGTTAAACCGGCTTTGTCCAGTCGCAGTGAATCTGTCGCCCCGGACCGGCCAGCGGCATATAGCAGCATATCTGACTGAATTTTCTTACTGCTGTTTAACGTAGTAATAACCTTGCCATTAATCACCGAAATGCCCTCGACGACTTCGTCCAGCCTCAAGACCATACCCTGATCGCGAATCTGATGCTGAAATTCATCAATGATTTCGCTGTCCAGAAAAGCCAGTACCTGGGATCGCTCCTCCACCAGCGTTACCTGAACATCCAGCGCAGAGAATATGGTGGCGTACTCCATGCCGATAACACCACCACCTACCACGGTGAGGCTACGGGGCATTTGCTTGAAACGAAGGATTTCGTCACTGTCGAGAATGGTTTCGCCGTTAAAAGGGATATTCTCCGGGCGGTGAGGCTTGGTGCCGACCGCCAAAAGCACGTGCTGAAACGACAGTTGTAAGATCTCGCCACCCGGCTGTTCAACCTTCAGGGTGTGCTGGTCAACAAACTCCGCACAGCCGTTGATGATCTCCACACCGTTGCGTTCCAGCTGATCACACATTACCTCAACCTGATGATCGAGGGTCACGTCGACCCGGTGCATCACATCTTCAGGGGTGACATGTCTGCGTTCCCGGTGCCCCATGCCATAAAAGCTTCGTTGTTTCCAGCCACTCAGATAGAGCACAGCCTCACGCACTGTTTTACTGGGAATCGTACCCGTGTGAACAGAGACGCCACCGACACGAACATTCTTTTCGATAATAGCCACTCGTTTGTCCAGCTTTGCTGCCTGAACAGCTGCGCGTTGTCCCGCTGGACCACTGCCGATAACGATCAGATCGAATTGCGACATTGAAAAAACTCCCCGGTGTCTGAAAATTGATTATTCAGTAACCACAGCGAGTTTCATGCCAAAACAGGGAGAACATAACTCGATGATTTTTATAGATTTAATTTTTTAGGAATATACGGTGAAGAATAAGGGGTAGGTGCTGGTGCACCACAACGCACCAAGTTGGTCCGCTTCTGATGCGAAGCCAGCCATAAATTCAGGAGAGATAAGGAAATTTGGTCGGGGCGGCCGGATTTGAACCGACGACCACCACACCCCCAGTGTGGTGCGCTACCAGGCTGCGCTACGCCCCGAATGAGTATGGGTGCTCAAGGAGGCGCACATGATACCGAATGCGCCTGACAATTCAAGAATAAAATCAGGCTTTCAGAACGCCTAACAGCTCTTCCAGTTCACCAACAGTCTGGTCAATCAACTGGCGTACCTGCGTTGCCTCAACACGGGCATCATCACCGTTCATACGCTGGCGGGCACCGCCAATGGTGAAGCCCTGATCATAGAGCAACGAGCGGATCTGGCGGATTAGGATAACGTCCTGACGCTGGTAGTAACGACGATTTCCCCGTCGTTTCACCGGGCTGAGGTTTGGAAACTCCTGTTCCCAGTAACGGAGAACGTGAGGTTTGACATCACAGAGATCGCTGACTTCACCGATGGTGAAATAGCGCTTGCCGGGGATGGGCGGCAACTGATCGTTATTGCTCGGTTCCAGCATAGCTTTCCACTCTCGCTTTGAGTTTTTGTCCCGGTTTAAACGTCACCACACGACGTGCTGAAATGGGGATTTCCTCTCCGGTTTTCGGGTTGCGACCAGGGCGGGTTTTCTTGTCACGTAACTCAAAATTACCAAACCCGGATAATTTAACCTGCTCATTGCTTTCCAACGCGGTGCGAATCTCTTCAAAAAAAGATTCAACAATTTCTTTCGCTTCCCGCTTGTTAAGACCCAGATCCTCAAAAAGCATTTCTGCCAATTCAGCTTTTGTCAGTGCCACCATGATTCCTATCCCCTGAGACTTGCCGAAAACTGCTCTTTCATGGCATTAACCACGCTTTCAACAGCCCCATTTATTTCTTCTTCGGTAAGGGTGCGGGAACTGTCCCTGAACGTCAAGCCCAAACCAACACTTTTTCTATTGTTTTCAATGCCTTTTCCTTGATAGACATCAAATATCTTTAAGTCAATAAGGTAACTGCCTGCATTCTGACGAACGGCCATCGAAAGCGCTTCAGCGGACACATCTTGGCCAACAATCAACGCCAGGTCCCGCCGTACCTCAGGGAATTTACTGATCCCGCTGAATGCCGGTAACTGCCCGGCGAGCACCTCAGCACTCAGCAGTTCGAATACGTAGACCGGCTGTGAAAGGTCCAACCCCTTCTGCACCCGGGGGTGTATCCGCCCCACATAACCGACAAGACGGCCTTCCCGCTCCACCCTTGCCGCCTGCCCAGGGTGAAGTGCCGGATGGTTTTCTTCGGCAACGTAGCGATATTCACCGTAACTGCCTGCCTGCTGCAACAGGGCATCTACATCGGCCTTGATATCAAAGAAATCCACACTGTCGTGGCTGTTTGACCAGCGTTCCGGCTCACGCGCTCCGGTAATAGCGCCAGCAATCATCGGCTGTTGTTGCAACTGGCCATCCTCCGGTACAAAGCGCAAACCGGTCTCAAAAATTCTCACTCTGCTCTGCTGGCGATTGAGGTTGCGACGCACCGCAGGCAACAAACCCGACCACAGAGTGGTACGCATAACAGACATATCGCTGGCTATGGGGTTGGCCAGCGCCACATTCTCCTGACCCGGCGCGAGATGTTTCTGCACCTCGGGATCAACAAAACAGTAGCTGATGGCCTCCCGGTAGCCCCTCGCAGTCAACTGTTGCCGCAGCAATGACAGCGAGATATTTTTTTCGTCGCTACCCGCAATTGGCAAATGGGCGCTGATCGTGGTCGTCGGCAGCCGGTTATAGCCGTAGATCCGAGCAATCTCCTCAATCAGGTCCATCTCAATGGAGATATCAAAACGCCAGCTGGGGACAACACATTTCCAGCCCTGCTCATTTTCAGCGATCACATCCAGTCCGAGAAGCTCCAGTATTTCACGCACCACACCAGCCTCAAGATCAAGGGCAAGCTGCTGCTTTAACTTGGCACTGGTGAGAACCACCTCTGGCGTTTTCGGCAGATGTGCTGGCGATGCTTCTGAGACAACGGGACCTGGCTGTCCCCCAACAATATCAACTAACAGGGCCGTTGCCCGCTCAATGGCCGCAGCCTGTAACTGCGGATCTACGCCACGTTCAAAGCGATGTGAGGAGTCCGTGTGTAAGCCATAATTTCTAGGGCGACCGGCAATGGCTATCGGGTCAAAGTAGGCACTTTCGAGAAAGATATCCACGGTTTGCGAATTCACGGATGAATCTTCGCCACCCATGATACCAGCGATCGCCAGGGGTTTTTCACGGTCAGCAATTAACAGCGTATCGCTGTTCAGTGTGGCCTCGGAGCCATCCAGCAATTTGAGCTTCTCGCCCTGTTTGGCCATACGCACCACGATGCCACCTTGCAGCGTGGACAGATCGAAAGCGTGCATCGGCTGGCCCAGTTCCAGCATCACGTAGTTAGTGACATCCACCACCGGGTCAATACTGCGCAGACCACTTCGACGCAATTTTTCCTGCAGCCACAGCGGGGATTCCGCCTTCACGTCAACACCGCGAATAACCCGTCCCACATAACGGGGACAGGAGGCTGGTGCCTGAAGCTCAACCGGGAATACATCCTCGATGGATGCCGGTATAGGGGTAAGCTCCGGCGAGGTTGGCGGCTGTGAGTTCAACACGCCTGCCTCACGGGCCAGGCCACGCAAGCTCAGACAGTCGCCGCGATTGGGCGTCAAATCCACTTCGATCAGCTGATCGTTGAGGCTGAGGTAATCTCGCAAATCAGCGCCCACCGGAGCAGCGGCTGGCAACTCAAGCAAGCCCTCGCCATTCTCACCCAGCCCCAGCTCATCTTCACCGCAGAGCATGCCAAACGATTCCACATCACGCAGTTTGGCCTTGCGAATTTTCATATCGTTGGGAAGCTGGGCGCCAACTGTGGCAAACGGAACTTTTAGCCCGGCTCGGGCATTGGGGGCACCACAGACAACCTGAACCGGGCCGCTGTCGCCACCGGCCACCTGGCAGACTCTGAGCTTGTCCGCGTTCGGGTGAGGTTCAACCGCAATAATTTCGCCAACCACCACACCACTGAAGGCTGGCGCCACCGGTTCTACCGCATCCACTTCGAGGCCGGCCATGGTTAACTGGGCCACCAGCTCTGTGGTTTCAATTGCAGGGTTAACCCATTCCCTTAACCAGGATTCACTGAATTTCATTACTCACCAAATCTGTTGTTTACTTTAGGAAACAATGTATCTAATTGTTTTTAAAACTGATTCAAGAATTGCAGATCATTCTCAAAAAACAGCCGCAAGTCGTTGACGCCATAGCGCAACATGGCGAGACGCTCCACACCCATGCCAAAAGCAAATCCAGAAAATTCTTCTGCATCAATCTTGCAGTGGGCAAACACATTGGGGTGAACCATGCCGCAACCCATCACTTCCAGCCAGCCCGTATTCTTACAAATACGGCAACCTGCCCCACGACAATTCGTACACTGGATGTCTACCTCGGCAGAGGGCTCAGTAAAGGGAAAATAGGAGGGCCGGAAACGCACAGGAAGATCCGCCTCGAAGAAAGCTTTGAGAAACTGATCAATGGTCCCCTTGAGATCAGCCATGCTGACATCACGATCCACTACTAGCCCTTCCACCTGGTGAAACATAGGGGTATGGGTCAGATCGGAATCACAGCGATAGACGCGACCAGGACAGATGATGCGAATCGGGGGCGCCTGGGTTTCCATGGTGCGAATCTGTACCGGCGAAGTATGGGTTCTCAACACCGTGTTCTCGGAGACGTAGAAGGTATCATGCATAGCCCGCGCCGGGTGATGGGCAGGAATATTTAGGGCCTCAAAATTATGGTAGTCGTCTTCAATTTCAGGTCCCTCTTCCACCTTGTAACCCACTTGGGTGAAGAAGGATTCTATGCGTTCCATCGTGTGGGTGATGAGATGCAGACCACCACTTTCCTCACCGCGGCCCGGCAAGGTAACGTCCACCGACTCCTTGGCCAGTTGCTCCTCTACGGCAGCATTTTCCAGGCTGTCCCGGCGCACGTTGATCTGCACTTGTAGGTGTTGTTTGACTTCGTTAATTCTGGCACCCGCGGCCGGGCGGTCTTCAGCAGACAACTTGCCCAACCCCTTCAGGAGATCGGTCAACTTGCCCTTCTTACCCAGAAACTCCACCCGCACCTGGTCGAGCGCGGCAAGGCCATCTGCCTGATCAATGGCCTGCTGTGCCTCGCTGGCCAGAAGCTCCAGATTTTCCATAGTCACAACCTTTACAAGGAGTTATTAGTAATAAAAAAAGGGAAAGAGCGGCGGCCCTTTCCCTTTTCAATTGGCGGTATTCACTACCGGCGTACCGATAGTGAATATTAAGCCAGGGCAGCCTTCGCCTGTTCTACAACAGCGGCAAAAGCAGCCTTATCGTGAACAGCCAGATCCGCCAAAACACGACGATCAAGTTCGATGTTGGCTCTTTTCAGGCCAGCAATCAGGCGGCTGTAACTCATACCCTCAACACGGGACTGAGCGTTGATACGGGTAATCCAAAGAGCGCGAAAAGTACGTTTCTTGACGCGACGGTCACGGTAGGCGTACTGGCCAGCTTTGGTTACTGCCTGTTTGGCAACACGAAATACCCGGCTGCGAGCGCCGTAGTAACCTTTTGCTGCCTTCAGGATTTTCTTGTGGCGACGGTGTGCGGTGACACCTCGTTTTACACGTGGCATATCAATATCCTCTCAAATAAATCAGCTAATCAGGAACGCAGCATGCGATCGACCAGTGGTGCATCAGAACCGTTCATGGTGCTGGTGCCCCGCAGATGACGCTTACGCTTCTGGGACATTTTTGTGAGGATATGACTTCTGTTAGCGTGCTTGTGCTTGTAGCCAGCGCTGGTTTTCTTGAAGCGCTTGGCCGCACCGCTATGGGCTTTTGCTTTTGGCATTTTGGTTCTCCGTTTTATGACGGGTTACTAATATGGAGAAGTCACTCCCGGACAGTCTGCCAAAGGCTGAACGCGGGTAGTGCCGTAGGTATTAATTGTGGGATGAACCACTGCTTACGGATTACTTCTTCCTGCTCTTGGGGGCAATCACCATAGTGAGTTGACGCCCTTCCATTTTGGGGAACTGTTCAACGGTTCCCAGTTCCTCAAGGTCCTGCTCAATGCGTTTGAGCATTTCCATACCGAGTTCCTGGTGAGCCATCTCACGACCTCGAAACCTCAGGGTTATCTTGGCCTTGTCCCCATTTTCGAGGAACCGGATCAGGTTACGTAACTTGATCTGGTAATCCCCAATGTCCGTTCCCGGACGAAACTTCATTTCCTTAACCTGAGTCTGCTTCTGCTTCTTGCGCTGCGCAGCCTGCTGCTTTTTAGCTTCGAACAGCTTTTTGCCGTAGTCCATGACCTTGCAGACCGGCGGCTCGGCATCGGGTGAAATTTCTACCAGATCCAAGCCGGCTGCCGTCGCTGCACTCAAGGCTTCTTCAATACTGACAATGCCAGCCTGTTCGCCTTCGGCATTGATCAAACGCACTTCGAGAACATCGATCTCTTCATTCATTCGAGACCGTTTTGCTGTCCCCTTGCCATAGTTTTTCTTGATAATCCAATCTCCGACTTCAGTCTTGTAAACGAACGCGACCGCGGCGTTTGACGTCTTGGGCGAGAAGCTCTGCAAAGGCTGAAACCTGCATAGTGCCGAGGTCTTCACCGCTCCGGGTACGTACTGCCACGGTCTGCGTTTCTACCTCCCGATCACCGATTACCAGTAGATAGGGAGTCTTCTGAATTGTGTGCTCGCGGATTTTAAAGCCGATCTTTTCGTTTCTCAAGTCATTTTCAACCCGGAACCCCTTGTTTTTCAAGGCATCCACCACGCCAGACACATATTCAGCCTGGGAATCGGTGATATTCATCACCACCGCCTGGCAGGGAGCCAGCCAGGTGGGAAAGGCACCTTCATAGTGTTCAATCAAAATACCGATAAAACGCTCGAAGGAACCGAGGATGGCTCGGTGCAACATCACCGGCACCTGCCGGGAGCCGTCTTCCGAGACATATTGGGCATCCAGGCGGCCGGGCATGGAAAAATCCACCTGAATAGTACCGCACTGCCAGACGCGTTCCAGACAGTCTTTTAGGGAAAATTCAATTTTTGGCCCGTAAAAGGCGCCTTCTCCAGGCAATAACTCGTAATTCAGCCCTTTGGCAACCAGCGCGTCCGCCAGTGCTTTCTCGGCTTTATCCCAGACGTCATCACTGCCGACGCGCTGCTCCGGTCGGGTGGAGAGGCGAATAATCACATCCTCGAAACCGAAGTCTTTGTAGACCTCGAACAACAAATCGGTGAACACCGAAACTTCGCTCTGAATCTGTGATTCGGCACAGAAAATATGGGCATCATCCTGGACGAAACCACGAACCCGCATCAGGCCCTGCAGCGTGCCTGAGGCTTCATTTCGGTGACAGGAACCGAATTCCGCCAGTCGCAGCGGCAGATCACGGTAGCTTTTCAGCCCCTGATTAAAGACCTGGATGTGACAGGGGCAGTTCATGGGTTTAACCGCGTAGTCCCTGGCCTCGGATTCAACCGTAAACATGTTGTCGCGAAACTTGTCCCAGTGCCCGGAACGTTCCCATAACGTGCGATCGACCACCTGCGGCGTTTTAATTTCCCGGTAGCCGTTGCGAATCTGCACATCACGCATGTAGCTTTCAATCTGGGTGTAGACGCTCCACCCCTTGGGATGCCAGAACACCATTCCTGGCGCCTCTTCCTGCAGGTGGAACAGGTCAAACTTCTTGGCCAGCTTGCGGTGATCCCGTTTTTCGGCTTCTTCCAAACGATGTAGGTAAGCTTTCAGCTCTTTTTTGCTGGTCCAGGCAGTGCCATAAATACGTTGCAGCATTTCGTTGTTTGAGTCACCTCGCCAGTAGGCCCCGGCGACTTTCATCAACTTGAAATACTTCAGCTTGCCCGTGGACGGCACGTGGGGGCCACGACAGAGATCTTCAAAATCGCCCTGGCGATAAAGGGACAACTCTTCATTACTGGGAATGCTCTCAATGATCTCTGCCTTGTAGGCCTCTCCGAGGCCCCGGAAATAGCTCACCGCATCGTCCCGGGAAAGTACGCGACGCTCCACGTCGCTGTCTGCCTCTGACAGCTCGGTCATTTTTGCCTCAATAGCCTCCAGATCTTCCGGCGTAAAGGGGCGCTCGTAGGCGAAGTCGTAATAGAAACCGTTTTCAATCACAGGGCCAATGGTGACCTGTGCCTCAGGAAACAGTTGTTTCACCGCCTGCGCCAGCAAATGGGCAGTGGAGTGACGAATGATTTCCAACCCTTCATCCGAGCGCTCGGTGATAATGGCCAGCTCAGCATCCTGCTCAATGACATGAGACGTGTCCAGCAGCTGCTCATCTATCTTGCCCGCCAGGGCCGCTTTGGCCAGGCCCGGGCCGATATCGGCGGCTATCTCGTGAATGGAAACAGGTTTTGAATAGGTGCGTTGACTGCCGTCAGGAAGGGTAATTACAGGCATTGTGCGATCCTTTCCAGTGGTGACCCCTACCAAAGGCCACATGGTTTATGCTGCATTGCAGCGCCAAAAGAGTGAGCCGGCCATTCTACCGCCATCACATTGAGAATCAAACCGTTATCCCGCCCGAAAAGCCGCGATTCGGGCTTGTCATGCTGCAGGTCGGCTGGTAAATTACGCGCCTCTTCGCAGAGCTTCAAGACAGCAGGCACGTAGCTCAGTTGGTTAGAGCACCACCTTGACATGGTGGGGGTCGGTGGTTCGAATCCACTCGTGCCTACCAAACAAGAAAGCCCACCCCAACGGTGGGCTTTTTTTTGCCTGCTGTTTGCAGCCAAGCCGGGTGCACAAAAATTGCCAGCAGGGTTACACTGCGCCCTGCTCAAAATGACAGATAATGAGGAACCCCCCATGCCGAGAATACTAATAGCCACCCTTACACTGTGTTTGTTCCTGGCGGGCTGTGCCACTTCCGCAGAAAAAACTGCTCTTCAAACGGTTGAGGGCAAACCTATCAGCCAGTTGGTAAAAATGTTCGGGGAACCGGATGGGCAGTCCAGCAAGGGGGATATGACCATTTATTACTGGCAGCAAACCGAGCGAACACAGTTACAGAACACCAAAAAGGATACCGCCTTCACCAACAACACCATTGATGTCAGCTGCCGTCTTTACGCGCATACGGACAGCAACGAGATTATCGAAAAAACCAAACTTCAGGGTGACTATTACGTCTGTGGTTTTTTCACCCACAAGCTCAAGACCTATGGTCGCCGCTAATCTGCAACTATTTTGATCGCGGCGGGTCTACCGTGTAACACTTGGTGATCGAAACCAACGTCCGTAAACAGAATAAAGGCACTCAGATGAATAAATTAATTGTTTCAGCTATAGCCGTCCTGCTGCTGATGACAGCTAATGTGCAGGCTGCAGATGGCGACAGTTATACCTGCACAATTGCCAGCATCTATCGAACCGGTGCCGGGGCTTCTGTTGACGCCAATGGCGAAACGTTTAAATTCAGCATCAGTGGCGATGTGCTGACCATCACTAACAGCAGTGGCAACAAAACTGAACATCACGACCTGAAGCCGCAGATCAATAACAACTTTGCGGTCATGGCTAAAAATGAAGGTATGATCTTTTCCTACCGTTTTGGCAGCGGTGCTTTTGAGTGGTCCACCGGAATCGGAGAGTCCGGTTTTAGTCGGGACTTGGGACACAGCGGCCAGCAAATGCGGTTTGCCGGTACCTGTGCCGCAGATTAACGCTGAAACATCGCATATTGATAAGCCCACCTTCAAGGTGGGCTTTTTGCTTACCGGGTTTATCTCTTCACTGAACGTTGCACCTGGCGATCAAGCTACCTCTAATCACCCGTTGCTCCCAGCACAAGATGCTTTTCAACCAGGTCCAGCGGTGCCAATGTAATGATCGGAATGCCTTTTCCAGCAATCGCCTGCCGACCCTTTTCGTAGACTTTTTCCAGCACAAAGCCCAGTGCGCCAACCTGGCAGCCACTCTCAGCCAGGAGCTGTAACATGCCCCTGACCGTCTGACCGCTGCCTAGAAAATCATCGATCAAGACCACTTTATCCCTAGCTGACAGGTAGTCGGCACAAATACTCAGCTCAACCCGTCTCCCCTTGGTATGACTGGGAACGGTTACGGAATAACAATCACCCACCATGGTCGATGGGCGCTGTTTTCTGGCGAAGACCATCGGAACACCCAGTGCCTGCGCTGTTACCAATGCCGGCGCTATACCGCTGGTTTCGGCCGTCACCACAAGGGTGATGCCACCAATTCCACGATGCGCTAATTGCCGTGCAAACTCTTCTCCAATCTCTGTCATCAAGCCTGTGTCGATACGATGGTTCAGAAAGCGGCCGGCATGAACCAAGCCCTCGCCGAGATGATGAATTCGGGAAAAGATGCGTTGAGCCAGTGGCTCGGTCTGAGATTCGGGTAACGGCATCATCCGGGGCTTTCCGACATCATTTCTACCACTTCACAATCCTCCAGTTGCGGAAAATTCATGTAGTAACTGCCGACTGAACCCAGGTAGGCGCGCTCAACCAGAATGGCAACCACATCATCGACTTCAGTCTGTAACCACGCAAAAGTATCGGCAGGTATCACCGGGATGGCTACCACGATGCGTGCAGGTCGGCGCGCCTTGACATCGCTGATTGCCGCACGCATGGTCAAACCGGTGGCAATTCCATCATCGACCACAACCGCCGTTTTGCCCCTTACAGGAGGCGCTTGCCTGCCAGCCAGGTAGCATTCCCGGCGCCGCAGGGCTTCTTCCACCTCTTCGCTTACCCGGCGCTGCAGCCAATCCTGGTCAATATATTCCCGTTCGGATTCACTACAGAATAGTTCGCCCGCTTCCGTAATCGCACAAACGGCGTATTCGGGATTGCCTGGATGGCCAATTTTTCTGGGTATCACCAGATCAAGCGGCATTTCGAGCTCTCTTGCCACTACCACCGCGAGCGGCACCCCTCCCCGTGGCAGGGCATACACCACGCCCTCCTCTCCGCCATAGCGGTCTTTCAACAACCTAGCCAGCTTTCTGCCCGCATCATTTCTATCATGAAAAATCATGACAAGCCCCCTGTACTCCTAACTCAAAGTCTAGGAGGGGAATAAAAACGGCGCCATGCTGAAGAAACTGACCTTTGTCAGGAGGAACTCCTGGATGACATAACGTGAAGGGGGTTTAGGGCACCCCGTCCACCTGCTGCTTCAATTTGTGAGCCCTGTCGCGCAGCCGGGCGGCCTCTTCAAATTCCAAATTTTTGGCACATTCGAACATCTGTTTTTCAAGTACATCTATCTGATGCCAGATATCGCCGGAACCGCCAGCAAGATCGTCCTCTGCTTGATACTTTCCAGATCGTTCGGCCACCTTGCGACCACCCTTTCCGGGAATACTCCGGGCCCCCTCCATGATATCGGCCACCGACTTTTGAATACCCTGGGGCGTCACATGATGTTCGCGGTTAAACGCCATCTGCTTTTCCCGGCGGCGCTCTGTTTCATCCATGGCGCGCTGCATGGAGCCGGTAATTTTGTCGGCGTATAGAATGGCACGACCATTGACGTTTCGGGCCGCTCGGCCAATGGTCTGTATCAGCGATTGTTCCGATCGCAGGAAGCCCTCTTTATCTGCATCAAAAATGGCTACCAGCGCCACTTCCGGCATGTCCAGGCCCTCACGCAGAAGATTGATGCCCACCAGCACATCAAATTCACCGAGACGCAGGTCGCGGATGATTTCCACCCGCTCAACCGTCTCTATATCCGAGTGCAGATACCGCACCCGCACGCCGTGCTCATCCAGGTATTCGGTCAGATCTTCCGCCATGCGCTTGGTGAGCACCGTGATCAATACGCGTTCGCCGTTGCCGACGCAGAGGTTGATCTCGGACAGCACATCATCCACCTGAGAACTGGCCGGGCGCACCATAATCTGGGGGTCAACCAGTCCCGTCGGCCTGACCACCTGCTCCACAACCTGTCCCGCTTTTTCCGCTTCGTACTTGCCGGGCGTTGCCGACACAAAGATGGTTTGCGGTGCCAGGCGCTCCCACTCATCAAAGCGCATGGGGCGATTATCCAGTGCCGAAGGCAGGCGAAACCCGTATTCCACCAAGGTTTCCTTGCGAGACCGGTCCCCCCTGTACATACCACCTAACTGGGGAATCGTCACATGGGACTCATCTACCACCAGCAGCGCGTCGGCAGGTAAATAATCGTACAGGGTGGGAGGCGCTTCCCCCGGCTCCCTACCGGAGAGGTAGCGGGAATAATTCTCGATACCCGTGCAGTAACCCAATTCCTGCATCATTTCCAGATCGTAGCGGGTGCGCTCCCGCAGGCGCTGTTCTTCCACTAGCTTGTTCACCGAGCGCAACTGTTCAAGTCGCTCGGCCAACTCCACCTTGATCGCTTCAATAGCCTCAAGAATGGTATGTCTTGGGGTCACATAGTGGGATTTGGGATACACGGTCACCCTGGGCACTCTACCGAAAACCTCTCCGGTTAACGGGTCAAATAACGAAATGTTTTCCACCTCATCATCAAACAGCTCTACCCGCACCGCTTCATTGTCTGAGTCTGCCGGGTAGATATCGATCACATCGCCGCGCACACGATACGTGGCCCGCTGAAAGACCGAGTCATTGCGGCTGTATTGCAATTCAGCCAGACGGCGCAGGATAGCCCGTTGATCGACCCGGTCACCCCGGACCAGGTGCAATACCATCTTCAGATAAGATTCGGGATCCCCGAGGCCGTAGATAGCAGATACAGTGGCCACCACGATGACATCCTTGCGCTCCATCAACGCCTTGGTCGCCGACAAGCGCATTTGCTCAATGTGCTGGTTAATCGAAGCGTCTTTTTCAATAAAGGTATCGGAGGAAGGCACATAGGCCTCAGGCTGGTAGTAATCGTAATAAGAGACAAAGTATTCCACGGCATTGTCCGGAAAAAATTCTCGGAACTCACCGTACAACTGAGCAGCCAGGGTTTTGTTATGGGCCAGAACGATTGTCGGCCTCTGGACCTGACTAATCACATTCGCAATAGTGAAGGTTTTGCCAGACCCGGTCACACCCAGCAGCGTCTGAGCGGCCAGCCCCGCTTCGAGGCCTTTTACCAGCTTTTTAATGGCTTCGGGCTGATCGCCTGCCGGTTGATAGGCGCTTTTAACCGTAAACGCTTTCGCCACTCAGGGCTCTCCGTATATGCTCGACAAAACACCGTATTATACGCGACAAAACAGCCTAAAACGGCCCCGGGAGCAGGGCTTGACTCCCCCATATGCGATCTATAAGATACGCGCCTCTCAACGAGACCATTCCGCCTTAGCTCAGTTGGTAGAGCAAATGACTGTTAATCATTGGGTCGCTGGTTCGAGCCCAGCAGGCGGAGCCAAATA